>CAVTGK010000044.1:0-246551 GCA_963734095.1 uncultured Acidobacteriota bacterium
GAGTACTACCTCGGACCGGGCGCCGCAAATCCGCTCGTGATCTCTATCCCCCGTGGGAGCTACGTTCCCGTGTTTTCGACGCCTTCCCCAATCACAACCGCCGCTGCGTCGACACCAGACCCCGGCGCACCAAATCCCCCCCGCACCTGTCGCACCCGTCGCACCTGTCCTCGTCGCGGTTGCGCTGGTGGCCGCGGGATTGTTGGGGGCTCTGCTGCTCACCTCGCGATCGCAACCAGCAGTCCCAGCGACCGCTCAGGCGTCATCGGGCCCGTCGATTGCGATTCTTCCCTTCCAGCCCTACTCGAGCAGCGAGGCCGACGTCCTGCTCGCGGCGCGAATCACGGACGGCGTCACCGCCGATCTGGCGCGACTCGGCACCGTGTCGGTGGCCTCGCGAACCAGCGCGTCGCAGTTTGGCGGTGAGGACCGCGCGGTCCGGGAGGTCGCGGCCCAGCTCAATGTGGCCTTTGTCATGGAAGCCAGCGCCATTTCTGCCCCCGAGGGAGTACACGTGCAGGCACGCGTCGTAGACGCCGTGCTCGACCGGAAGGTCTGGGTCGGCGAATCCGACAGTCGGGTTGATGAGATCCAGCAACTGACCAGACGCATTGCGCAAGACACTTCGACCGCCCTTCTCAAGGTTTCCGGCCAGCGCTGACGCTATCGGATCCGAAGAAGAGAAAGTTACAGGAGGGTGCCTGGGTGCCGAAAGTGCCTGCAGTGCCTGGGTGCGGTGCATAGGTGCATAGGTGCCAAGGTGCTGAAGGTGCTCAGGCGCCTGGCTGAGTTCGGCGACGTCAGCACCTTGCACGGTGCACGGTCGGCCCTTTGAGCACTAGCACCCTGGCACTGCAAGCACCCCGGCACCTTTAGCACTAGCACCCAGGCACATAGGCACCTTCGGCACCCAGCCACCTCAGTTAAATGCCACGCCTCAATCGATCGTAATCATCCGGCGTATCGACATCGAAGTACGCGCCGGGGTCTTCGATCGGGACGTTGAGGATCTCGTGAGCATGCGCGCGCACGACGGCTTTCGCTCCGACCGCCGAATCCGTGATTCGCAATTCGTCGAACACCGCACGATCGAAGATCACGGGATGACCGTGCTCCTCGCCGCGAGCCGGTCGAACGATCGGGGCGCGTGAGCGTCGCCAGGCGTGGACGACGGCGCGCACGGTGTCGGGACTCACGAGCGGCACGTCCACCAACGCCATCAGCATTGCCTCGAGATTTTCGACCGACGCTTGGTTGAGCCCGACCAACAGCGACGACAACTGGCCTCGCCGCCAGTCGACGTTGTGGGCGAACCGGATTCGGCGCGAGAATGGCGCCGCAGCGGCTCGCACCTCGTCCGGCGCCGCCCCGCTCACAACAACGATGTCGGGCAGGCCGGCGGCGAGAAACGAACGGATGAGCCGTGATAGAAAGGTGTCGGCGCGGTCCCTGATGGGAAGGGCCGCCTTGGGCCGACCCATCCGTGTGGACGCGCCAGCCGCGAGGATCACCGCCCGAAGCACGCCGCGATCATCCCATAAGGGGCGAACAATCAGCGAATTACAGGCCGAGTAAACGCTGTGCCCTCGCGGACCGTATACTTGACTTCCCGTGAAAGCTCCCGCCTACACTGACCCGTTTTCGTGCCTCCAGCGAAACCGAAGCCACGCGAGCACGACGGCCTCATTGCGTGTGATACCCATCCGTAGTGTGGCAACCCCCCGGGACTGCCTCGGGGAGTTCGGTCGATCGGAGGACACGGAAATGTCGACGGGCACGATCGCACGATTGCTGATCGATAAAGGCTTCGGGTTCATTCGGGATGAGTCCGGCATCGAACACTTCTTTCACCGCAGTGCGGTGCGAGGCGCCGTGTTCGAGCTCCTCCGTGAGGGGCAGCGGGTCGAATTCAGTACCCGAAGAGTCTGCGAAGGGGCCCCGCGCGGGCGACGTTCGGTTGATTGAAAGTTAGCTCCTTTTGTACTTCCCCTCCCGGCCCTGGGCGTCTGACGGGGCCGGGCTCGTTCTCGCAATTCCCTCCTCATGCCGCGCTTCCCGATATTCGGCGGTAGCCCCCGCGGACGCCTCGCGCTTCTCGCGCTGCTCGTCACGGCGCTAGGTGGCTGGGCGTTCGTGTCACTTGGACAACTGCTCTACGAAGTCGATCCCCTGGAACGGTCGGATGTGATCTTCGTGCTCGACGGTTCGTACATGGAACGACCGGCTGAGGCTGCGCATTTGTACATCGAGGGTTGGGCGCCTCGAATCATCTTGTCGCGCCGACTGCCTGACAACGCGGAGAATGCCCTGCAACGTCAGGGGCTGAAGATTCAGACGGTGATGGACGCTCAGAAGAACGCGATGATGCTGATGGGTGTGCCCGAAAGCGCCATCGAGATCATGTTAGCGACACGCGACAACACGGCCGGTGAAAGCGCCGAGCTTCGGCGGTTGCTCCAGTCGCGCGGATGGTCTCGCATCATCGTCGTCACGTCGAAGTTCCACACCGCGCGCGCCGGTTTCGCGTTCAGACGGTCATTCAGCGGCACCGGTATCAAGGTGATCGTCCAGGCGACCCGTTATGACACCACGAACATCGATCGGTGGTGGGAGCCGCGACACAATTTCAGGATGGGTTTGTTCGAGGCGCAGAGTCTGCTGGCGTACTGGCTTGGACTCGCCGAGTGAAGACGGCGGACGAGGCGAAGCCACGTTGGCGGAAGCGCCTGGGAGTCGAACCCAGCCTGCCCCCGAAGAGGCAGCAACCGATTTTGAAGACCGGGAGGGCCACCGGGCCCCGTTCGCTTCCGTCGTGAGATCCTCCGCCAGACGACCGCGCGGTGCAACCCGGGCAGGTCAGCGGAGCATCTCGAGAACACGCGCAGTGTCCGTGAGGTCAGGCAGCACCAGATCGGCGCCGGCTGTTTCGAGGTCAGCGACGGAGTAATGACCCGTCGCGACGGCGAGCATCCGAACCCCTGCCGCACGCGCACAGGCGATATCGTGAGGCGTATCCCCAATGACCACGGCTCGCTCGAGCACCTTCGCGGGCAACTGTCGTTGGCGTGCGCGGCTCATCGCAATGCGACCCAGGTCATCGCGACTCGTCGACTCTTCGCCAAACGTCCCCCAACTGAAGTAATCGGCGAGTCCGAAGTGCGCGAGCTTGATCTGCGCAGCCGGCTCGTAGTTGCCCGTGAGCAACGCAAGGTGAAACGGCTCACTCCCGCGCACGGCGGCGAGCAACTGCTCGACACCGGGCATCACACCGTAACGTCCTGAGCCTCGCCACTGAATCTCTCGCTCCAGCACTGGGAGATAGGCGGCACGAAATTGCGCATGAACGCCAGCCTGGTCTGGGAGGTTGGCACGAGTCAGCGCAGCCGAGAGCAGGAAGGAATCGGTATTGCCGCCGACCGGGATCCCGGCAAATGCATCGGGCACCCCAAACAGCGCTTCGAAGGTTCTGGTCATCGCGCGCACGCCAGCCCCACCGCTGAGCAGCAGAGTGCCATCGATGTCGAAGAGAAGAAGGCTCAATCCAGTTGTTCGAAGTGAATGTCGGCCGCCCGAGGCCCGCTTGGAGTCCATTCAGGAGAAAACCCGACCCGTTCGTCGAGCCAAATCAAGTCGAAGGCTCCACCCCTGACGCCATCCCGGACGAAGAACCAATCCATGCCGGCGTCATCGATCAAGAAACCGTAACCGTGTTTGGGCTCGAGGCGCGTGATGTGGCCGTAGGGCATAGCTTAGGATCGGTTGAACAGCTTACTCCACGAGCGTCGCGCCCGGAGCACGCCGGTGGCCGCCTCGTGCCGCAGCACGACGCCGCCCAGGGCGTCGGCAAAAATCTCGTCCGCCGTGATCGCAAGCACCGCAATCGCCCGGGCCCGCGCGATGCGGTTGATGCTCGCCGCAAAGGATCTCGCCCGATCCCGAGGCAAGCTCGCGGACGGATGCTCAGCCAGAAGGAGCGTCGGATTCAGCGCCAGCGCACGCGCCAGGCGCACGCGCGCCAGGATTTCAGGAGATGACGTGCCCACAGGCGCCTTGAGATCGCCTCCTTCGAGACCAATCTCATGCGCCAGCGCCTCAACCTGCGGCCGCACCTCTTCCGCGATCGGATCGACGGCGAGCGTGAACGGCATGGCGATGTTCTGTTCGACCGTGAATTGACCGATGAGCACCGCACGATCAGTCAAAATGCCAACCCCATCCAGCATCGCCAGCCACGCCTCGCTGTCAGCGACCTCCTTCGTCGAGCGACCAAACAATCGGACGTCGCCAGTGTCGGGCACGATCGCACCCGTCAGGAGCCCGACGAGCGTCTCGGCGCCCGGCGCATCGAGTCCGACGACCGACACGATCTCGCTGGCCGACACCGTGAGGTGTTCGATCCGGAGCGGGCGCAGCGCGCTGTAGTCCTTGACGACCTGACGCGCAACAACCAGCGGGTCGGGCGCCATCGTCACTGCGCGCGCCGTCGGCGCGCAGCGGTCTCGAGACGGGCGAGTTCGGCTTTCGGCAGCGTCACACCACCGAGCGGACGATCGCGTTCGTCGTCTCCGTGAAAGTCCGATCCGCCGGTGGCAAGCAGGTGATGGGTGGTGACGAACGCTTGCAAGTCGCGGCGCATCTCAACGGTGTGATCGGAGTGATAGACCTCGATCGCATCGAGGCCCGCGACGACGAGCGCTGCCATCACGGTCGGCTGCTTGGTCACGCCGGGATGAGCCATGGAGGCCAGCCCGCCCACGCGATGCACCAATTCGACGACCTCAATCGGGGATGGCCCGACCCGCGGGACGAACGCAGCTTGCCCAGTGCCGAGAAAACGGTCGAACGCGTCCTGGCTGGACCACGCATGCCCGGCCTTGACCAGCGCACGGGCGATGAGCGGCCGTCCCGCCGAGCTTCCGGGCCGCGAGGCAACCCGGTCGAGCAGGGCATCCACGTCAATGGGTACGCCAATGGCCGCCAGCCGCTCGGCGATCTCGCGCATGCGATGGGTGCGTCGATCGCGTTGCATCTGCAGAAACTCGATCAGAGTCGCACTAGCGGTATCTATGAAATAGGCCAGGATGTGGATGTCACGACCGAGATGGACAGCCGTCAACTCGACGCCGTCGATGAACGTGATGTCAGCGGCCTCGGCGGCGTGCCGCGCGTCCTGCAGGCCCGCGATCGTGTCGTGATCGGTCACGCTCATCACGCGAATGCCCGCCTTCGCTGCGCGATTGACCAGGTCTGTCGGGTGCGAGTCGTCCGTCCGATGCCGTCGTATGAAGGTGCAGGTCGATCATCGAACGCCGCGACTTAGCGCGATGCGGCGTGGCGAGTAACGGGACGCGCCTTGGTCTTTCGCGGCTTGCCCTGGCGTCGCAGCAGCGCGCGGTACTCGCGAATCAACATCTCGAGATGGTCGCGTTCCTCTTCCGCAAACTCGAGAAAGATCTGCTTGCCCTCAGAGTCTTCGAAGCGTTCGCCGTAACGCTTGAAAAAGCGATGCGAGCCACGTTCGCAGCGAATGCCAATCTTGTAGGCCTCGCGGTCGTTGACGCCATCCATCATCAGCGCGTCCGCCCCGCGCGCGAACAGACCGTTGGCTGCGCCCTTGAAAAACAGGAACGTCGGACGCGACTCGAGCTGCGGATCCTGCTGGAGCAGCTTCTGATACCGCTTCTCCAACGTGCCGAGATGATGCTTTTCCTCCTCGGCGAGGCGGTGGAACACGTGCCGCCCGCGCGGGTCCTTGGTGATGCGCGCCGCCCGAGTGTAGAACTCCAGGCCGCTCCGCTCGGTGGCAATGGCGATCCGAAGCGCGTCGCGGGCGAAAAGCAATTCGCTGGTCGTCCCTTCCTCGGCGGGCGGCCGACCAGTCCGGCACGCCTCACACGTCCCGTAAATCTGGACGACGCTCTGGCGAGCCGTGAAGCCGCGCGCCGTGGCGACTTCCTCGACCAACGATTCGATGTCGGAGCTGAGAAACTGGTACGAACGGTTGCAGCTCTTGCAGATCAGATGAAAGTGCCGCGGATGGCGGTAGGAATGCTCGAACCGAAAGCGCCCCTCGCCGAAGTCCACCTTTCGCGCAATGCCGGCTTCAACCATCCACTGCAGTGTCCGGTAGATCGTCGCCCGGCTGATGCGATGGTCCTCACGCTTGATCAGCTCCACCAGATCGTCGGCGCTCAAGTGGCCCTCCTGGCGGAGGAACACGTTGACGATCAGATCGCGCTTGCTGGAGCGCTTGGTGCCGGCGGGCCGAAGCTGATCGAGATCGGGAAGTGCGGACGGCATGTGACTTCCAAGGTGCCTAAGTGCCTGAGGTGCCTAAGCGTGCCTGGGTGCGAGTGCGTACAGTGCGTAAGGTGCTTATGGTGCTTATGGTGCCTGCCGTGCGATCCCGCCCGTTCGCACTTGGAGTCGAAGGCACCGGGCACTCATCCTTGTGCCCTGGGCCCTGCCCTATGCCCTATGCCCTAGACGTTAAAAGACGAGCCGCAACCGCAGGTCGAGGTCGCGTTCGGGTTCTTGATCGTGAAGCCGCCGCCGGTGATCGTGTCGACGAAGTCCACCTCGGCACCTTTCAGGTAGCTGAGGCTCACGGGGTCGACATACAGTCGAATGCCGTTGGACTCGATCGTCTGATCGCCGACGCCGCCGGTTTCTTCGATCATCAGCCCGTACTGGAAACCCGAGCAGCCACCGCCCTGCACGAACACGCGCAGGCCGCTCTCGGTCTTGTTTTCCTCGGCCAGCAAGTCCTTGATTTTGGAGGCCGCCGACTCGGTCACGGTAATGAAGCTCGGCACGAGGGCCGGCGTCGGGGTCACGGTTTGTGTCTCTGTCTGCATCTCTGTTGGTCCTGGCGTCTGATTCGAGGCCGACGCCGTGAATTGCAGTATATCGGACTCTAAATAAGACTATTTTAGTCCTATTTTACCAGAATCGTCAAACCCTTGCACCTGCAAGGGTTTCCAGACGTTCGCCTGAGTCGGCTTCGATCGACTGGTGGAGGCTGTCGCCGTGCGCGTCCATGGTGACGATGGCCGGGAAATCCTTTAGCTGAAGGTGCCACATCGCCTCAGGCGTGCCGAACTCCAGGAGCGACACCCCATCGACTCGCTCGATGCAGCGCGCGTAGAACTGCGCCGCGCCCCCAATCGCGTTGAGATAAACGGCGCCGGCATCCTTGAGTGCCGCGAGTGTCTTCGCCCCCATTCCACCTTTGCCCATCACCACGCGCACGCCGTACTTGCGGATGATGTCGCCTTGATAGGGCTCTTCGCGAATGCTCGTCGTGGGCCCGGCGGCCGTCACACGCCAGCCGTCGCCGTCCTTCGCAACCACCGGACCGCAGTGATAGATGACCCCATCTCGAAGGTCGACGGGTGGCGTATGACTGACCAGATGGTGGTGCACGGCGTCGCGACCCGTGTAGGCGCGACCACTCAGAAGCACGACATCCCCGACGCGCAAAGTGCGAATCGTTTTCTCGTCGAGCGGCGCGGCCAGCGCAACCTCGCGGCCGGTCCGGCGAAAGCCAGCCTGGTCCATCATCGGCACCGTCGCAATTGAAGGATCTCGATACAGCCATCTCGTGATCGCTCCGCTGCGCGCATCGAGCTGGACGCCGAGCCGGCGGAACGCCCAGCAATCGTACGCGACGGACACGAAAAAACTGGCCGGCAATCGGTTGAGCGCGCCAATCTTGCAGCCGATCAAGGACACGCGCCCGCCGAAGCCCATCGTGCCAACGCCAAGCGTGTTGACCGTGCGCATGATCTCGGCTTCGAGCTCCGCCAATCGCGGGTCCGGATTGACATCGTCGATCGTCCGAAACAGTTGCTCTTTGGCATGGACGTATCCCGATGTGCGATCGCCGCCGATGCACACGCCGATCGCGCCCGGGGCACAACCTTTCCCTTGTGCCTGCCAGACCGCGTGCAGGATGCACTTGCGCACGCCTTCGAGCGTTCGATCGGCGCGACCCAAGTGCGGCAACTCCGTGGGGACGGAGTACTGCGCGTTCATGTTTTCGCAGCCTCCGCCTTTGAGGATCAGCTTGACCTCGACCTCGTCACGTTCCCACTGCTCGAAGTGAACAATCGGTGTGCCCGGTCCGAGGTTGTTCCCGCTGTTCTCACCGGTCAACGAATCCACCGAGTTCGGGCGAAGTTTTCCGCGCCTGGTGGCCTCGGCGACCGCCGCCTCGATCTGCGCCTTCATCCAGATCTGATTCGCTCCCACCGGCGTCTTGACTTCGAACGTCGGCATGCCAGTGTCCTGACAGATCGCGCCTTCGCCATCCGCGGCCTGATCGATGTTCTGCGCGATGATCGCGAGTGCCTGCGCCGAACGCGTGCCTTCTGGCTCCTCGTTCATCGCCACTCGCATCGCGGCGCGCACGTCAGGTGGAAGATCGGTCGACGTTTTGACGATGAGCGCGGTGATCGACTCGAGAAAGGCCGGCAGCATATGAAGCTAGTCTAACAAGGCCCTGCCGAGCTGAGGGGTAAATGACGGGGGTTCTTGACGGGGGTTCTTGCGTCAAGAACCATCGTGCAGAACCGCGCCTATAATCGTGAATGTCCTTCCGCGTCGAACGCGATCCGCTCGGCGAGTTTCGTGTTCCTGCCGACGCGTACTACGGTGTCCAGACCGCGCGGGCGCGAGAGAACTTCGCCATCAGCGGCCTGACCGCGCCAGCCAGCCTCATCCGCGCGACTATTCTCGTCAAGCGCGCAGCCGCTGAAGCCAACCGCGACCTGGAGCGGCTCGAGCCGCGAATCGCCGATGCGATCATTGCGGCGGCCGACGAGGTGCTGAGCGGGAAGCTGCTCGATCAGTTCGTGGTGGACATCTATCAGGCAGGCGCCGGCACCTCGCACAACATGAACGCGAATGAGGTGCTCGCCAATCGCGCGGCCGAGCTTTTGGGCGGCGCCAAAGGCCAATACGACGTGGTGCATCCCAACGACCACGTCAACATGAGCCAATCGACGAACGACGTGTTTCCGACCGCCACACGGCTCGCGTTGTCCATGGAGCATCCCGCGTTGGTGACGGAGTGCCGCGATCTCGCCTCGACCTTCGAGGACAAGGCCCGGGAGTGGGCCACCGCACTGAAGGTTGGGCGAACCCATCTGCAGGACGCGGTGCCCATGACGCTCGGACAGGAGTTCGACGGTTACGCGGCATGCCTCGCGTCGGCTGCGGCGGCCGCTGACGGCGCGGTCACGGCGCTGTACGAGCTCAACCTGGGCGCCACCGCCGTCGGCACGGGGTTGAATGCCGGCGACGATTACACGGTCGCCGCGATCAAGGCCCTCGTACGCACAACCGGCTTGCCTTTGCGTCCCGCGGTCAATCGCTTTCGCGTCACGCAAAGTATGGGCGACATCGTCAGCTACTCGGGTGCACTGCGGCGCATCGCGGTGGAGCTCGGCAAGATCGCCAGCGACCTTCGATTGCTGTCGATGGGGCCTCAGAGCAGGTCTGGGTGAGATTCGGTTGCCGGCGGTTCAGCCTGGCTCGTCAATCATGCCAGGCAAGGTCAACCCGTCTATTCCGGAGATGGTCAACCAGGTGTGCTATCAAGTGCATGGATGCGATGCCACCACGGCGATGGCCGGCGACGCAGGACAGCTCGAGCTCAACGTCATGATGCCGGTCATGGCGTGGAACACTCTCCATGCGCAACGAATCCTGACCAACGCGATGCGCACGCTGCGCGAGCGCACGGTCACGGGGATGACCGCGGACGTTGAGCGTAGCCGGGAGCTGCTCGATCGAAGCACCGCGACTGCGACAGCGTTGAGTCCTTACATCGGATACGCGGCGACCGCCGAGATCGCCAAGGCATCGGTCGAGACCGGACGCTCGATCCGCGACCTCGTGCGCGAGCGCGGCGTGTTGAGTGAGGAGGATCTCAACAACATCCTGAGCGCCGAGGCGATGACTCAACCCGGAGTCAGGGGCCGAGGTCCCAAATCGGGAGCGACCTCATGACCCGCCGGACGTGGCTCACGGGACTTTTGATCCTCGCGGCCATCGCGGGTCCGCTGGCGCAGGGCCAGCCGCGAGGAAAGCCACATAGCCGTCTGTTTCCTCCCCAGGACCTCGGTCTGCTGGAGGCGCCAGATCGCGATATCTGGCAGCAGCCCGATCAGATCATGGACACCTTGAGCATCGCGGAGGCATCGATCGTCGCCGACATCGGGGCCGGCGCCGGCTGGTTCACGGTTCGATTGGCGCGGCGTGTCGGGCCCGAATGGCCGGGTTTACGCCGAGGATGTGCAGCCTGAGATGGTCACCGCGATTTCGCGCCGCGTGGCGGCCGAGGGGCTGCTGAACGTCAAGCCCGTGCTCGGCAAGGGCAGCGACCCAGGCCTTCCACCCTCGACGCTGCACGCCATCCTGATGGTCGATGCGTATCACGAGATCGATGAAAGTCGCGTGACGCTGCTTCGAAATCTGGCGAAATCGCTGCGACCCGAGGGGCGAATTGGGGTCGTGGACTTCAAGCTCGAAGGCGGCGGACCGGGACCTCCGACCGAGGAGCGCGTGCCATCCGGAAATCGTCGTGAAGGAAGCGGCCCAGGCCGGGCTGCGACTGCTATCGCAGGAAACGTTCCTGCCGTATCAGTACTTTCTGATCTTCGGACTCGAACCCAAGCCCACGACGGCAGCGGCCAAACGTGTTCCGCTAGTCCAATGACTTCGTCCGACCCAGAATGGCCCACACGCTCGGGAGCACGGCGCTGGCAATGCAGACCTTCACGAAGTCCGCGGCGACAAACGGATAGAGTCCCGCTTGCAGGGCAGCCGCACAGCCCTACTGGCCCGCCTTGAGCCGACGTGAAGCACGCCAGCCAGAACACGCCGCCGGCGAACAGTGTGCACAGTCCGGCGAGCATCGCCACCACCGAGGTGAAATACCGGCGGTCGAAGCCACGCTCTGCCAGCCAACCGGTCACAAACGCGGCGAGCGGATAGGCCATGAGGTAGCCGCCGGTCGGACCCAGCAGTCGACCGGCGCCTTGCGGCAGAATGGGCGAGGCGGCAAAGACGGGCAGCCCCCACAATGCCGAGCAGCAAATATAGCATCTGGCTCGCCGCGCCAAGACGCGCGCCGAGCGCCGCCGCCCCAACCAGCACGACCATGGGCTGCAGCGTGAGCGGAACCGGTGTGAAAGGCAGATGCACGCTGACCTGCGCCGCGGCGGCCGTCAGCGCCGTCAGGAACAGCACCGATGCGAGCCGGATGCTGGTCCAGCGCGGCCGACGATGCGGCACCAACGCTCACGTGGTCGAGCAACGTCGAGTCGTAGGTGACGAACGGGGCGCGGGATGGCATAGCGGGCGATTGTAGTCAAATGAAACGCGCGCTGACAATTGCGGGGAGCGACTCGGGTGGCGGGCGCGGGGATCCAGGCCGACCTCAAGACCTTTGCGGCGCATCGGCGTGTACGGCACCTCGGCGATCACCGCGCTGACGGCGCAGAACACGCTCGGCGTCGCCGGCGTGCACGTCGTGCCGGCCGAGTTCGTGACCCTGCAAATCGAAGCGGTCGTCGCCGACATCGGGTGCGACGCCGTCAAGACCGGCATGCTCGCCACGTGCCGCTATCGTCGAGGCCGTCGGCCGCGGCCATCGAGGCGCTCGACTTGCCGAACCTCGTGGTCGATCCGGTGATGGTGGCCAAAGGCGGCGATCGCCTGCTCGATGAGGATGCCGTCCACGCCATTCGCGTCGTCGCTCCTTCGCCTCGCACGAGTCGTCACGCCGAACATCCCGGAAGCGGAAGTTCTGGCCGGGATGACCATTCGATCGCGTGGACGACATGCGCGCCGCTGGACAGAAAATGCTGCGACTCGGTTGCCGAGCGGTCATGGTCAAGGGCGGGCACCTGCAGGGCCACGAGTCGACGGATCTGCTGGTCGAGACCGCTCGCGACAAGACGTTGACCGGCCGCGCGCGTCGACGGCCCGCACACGCATGGCACCGGCTGCACGTTCGCGGCGGCGATCGCCGCGCGACTGGCGCTCGGGGATACGCTGGAAGCCGCCGGCACGGCGCCAAGGAATACGTGACCGGCGCCATGCGGCACGGGATCGACGTCGGCGCGCGGGCATCAGCCGCTTGGACACTTCTGGCAGACACGATGACTCACCACGCTTCTGAGACCACTGTCAGCTCCCTGACCGCCGCGCGATGGCGAGTGGCCATCATGCTGACGATCGCCATGATGGTGATGTATTTCGGGTTCATCCTGCTGGTGGCCTTCAACAAGCCGCTGCTCGGGCGCGAAATCGTCCACGGGCTGAGCCTGGGCATTCTGCTCGGCGCGCTGGTGATCGTCTCGTCGTGGCTGCTCATCTGGATCTACGCGCGTTGGGCCAACACGCACTACGACGCGGATGTCGCCCGGCTCAGGCGCTCGACCTGGCGCAGGAAGCCCGAGGGCGTCGTGAACGCCGGGCGCGGAACGCGCTCGGTCAGCCCAACCCGACCGCCATCGCCGGATTCCTGATCTTCGTCGCGGCGACGCTGCTCATCACCTATTGGGCGTCGCGCCGAACCAAGACCACGGAACACTTTTACGCCGCCGGCCGCAGCATCACCGGCTTTCAGAACGGGCTGGCCCTCGCGGGCGACTACATGAGCGCGGCCAGCTTTCTCGGCATCGCCGGCCTGGTCGCGCTCTCGGGCTTCGACGGGCTGATTTACTCGATCGGGTTTCTCGTCGGCTGGCCGATCGTGATGTTCCTCATCGCCGAGCCGCTGCGAAATCTCGGGCGCTACACCTTCACCGACGTCGTCGCGATGCGCCTGCGGCAGACGCCGGTGCGCGTCGCGGCGGCGACGGGATCGCTGGCGGTGGTGTCCTTCTATCTGATCGCGCAGATGGTCGGCGCCGGCAATCTCGTGCGGCTGCTCTTCGGCATCGACTACGCGATCCGCGGTCGTCATCGTCGGCGTGGTGATGCTGGCCTACGTCTTGTTCGGCGGGATGATTGCGACGACGTGGGTGCAGATCGTCAAGGCGATGCTGCTGCTGGCCGGCGCGTTCATGCTGGCGCTGCTGGTGCTGGCGCGGTTCGACTTCAATCCGCTGACGCTGTTCGCAGCGGCGGCCGATCAATATGGCGCGGGCGTGCTGGCGCCTGGCCGGCTGGTGTCGGATCCGCTCGATGCCGTTTCGCTCGGACTGTCGCTGATGCTCGGGACGGCCGGCCTGCCGCACATCCTGATGCGGTTCTACACCGTGCCCGACGCGAAGACCGCGCGCGAGTCGGTGACCTACGCGACGGCGTTCATCGGCTTCTTCTATCTGTTGACGTTCGTGCTCGGGTTCGGCGCGATGGTGCTGGTCGGGCAGGACGGGATTCGTGCGATCGATGCGGGCGGCAACATGGCGGCGCCGCTTCTCGCGGAAGTGGTCGGCGGCACGCCGTTCCTCGGGTTCATCGCGGCGGTGGCGTTTGCCACCATCCTGGCGGTGGTTGCGGGGCTGACGCTGTCGGGCGCCGCTGCGCTCTCGCACGATCTCTGGGTGCACGTCGTGCGCACGGCGTCGCGGACGAGCGCGAGCAGTTTCGCGTGGCGCGCGTGTCGACGCTGGTGCTCGGCGCGCTCGCGATCGTGCTCGGCATCCTGTTTCAGGGACAGAATGTCGCGTTCATGGTCGGGCTCGCGTTCGCGATTGCCGCGAGCGCGAATTTTCCGGCGCTGGTGCTGTCGATGTTCTGGCGACGCGTTCACGACGCGCGGCGCGCAGGCCAGCATGCTCGTCGGCACCGTCTCGGCACTGCTGCTGATCTACCTGTCGCCGACGGTTCAGGTCGGCGTGCTCGGCGGCGCGTCGGCGCCGTTTCCGCTCACCAATCCCGGGCTGGTCACGATCCCGCTGTCGTTCGTCGTGGGCATCGTCGTGTCGCTGGCGACGCCGGAGCCCGAGAGTCGCGAACTGAACGTCGGCACATGTCGGCTGAGCGAGACGGCTTCGCAGCATCGGACTGCACGCCTTCGGGCACGACTGACTCGCAGCGTGCGACCTCGCCGTTCGGCTCGGCTGATACGGGACGAGTCCGCTTCGAGGACATGGCTTGAACGAGCTGCGCGCTCACATGCAGCGTGATCTACGATCCGACGATCGCTGCTTGACAGTCCGTCACGATCGCGATCACGTGCCGATCCACTCGGTCATGACCGCCGCTCGATTGCGCGCTGGTCGAAGCGCCCGGCGACCGGCGCCGTCACGACGTTTCTCGGCCTCGTGCGCGATCACAACCAGGGACGCCGCGTGCTGCACCTGGTCTACGAAGCGTACGAGCCGCTCGCCGAACGCGCGCTTGCAGCGCATCGTCGACGAAGCGCGCGAGCAGTGGCCGTCGGTCGACGCTGGCCATCCATCATCGGATCGGCACGCTCGAGATCGGCGAAGCCAGCGTCGCCATCGCCGCCGCCTCGCCGCACCGCGCCGACGCCTTCGCCGCCTGCCGCTACGCCATCGAGCGCATCAAGCAGATCGTGCCGATCTGGAAGCACGAGTACTTCGAGGGCGGCGACGTGTGGATCGAGGGCGCGACCGCCGATCCGGACGACGCGGCGGCGCGCGAGGCCGCGATGAGGATCGCGTGCGCGTGACGGTCCGGCTCTTCGCGCGGCTGCGCGATCTCGTCGGCGCCGGCGAGCTGCGAGCGCGACGTGCCGGCGGCGCGACCGTGGCGACCGTGTGGGACGGCCTGGTGCGCGACTACCCGGCGATCGCGCCCTACGCCGAGTCGATGTCGTGCGCGGTCAACATCGACTACGCGCGCATGACGACGGCCGGTGCAGCGACGGCGACGAGGTGGCGTTTCTGCCGCCGGTCTCGGGCGGTTGAGCGGACGCGCATGTACGAATGTAAGCATGCTCGATAAGTTGGCCTCGGTCGAGCGCACGGTACGAGGAGCTGATGGCGTCGCTCGGCACGTCCGCCGTGCAGAACGATCCGGCGGAGTACCGCAAGCAGGCCAAGGCGCTCTCCGATCTCGAGCCGCTGGTCGAGAAGTTCCGCGAGTACAAGGTCGTCGCCGAGCGAGATCGCCCAGGCCGAGGAGCTCGCCAAGGGCAGCGATGCCGGAGATGCGCGCGCTCGCCGAGGAGGAGCTCGAGCGGGCTCGGCGCGCGGCGCGAACAGCTCGAAGGCCGAGCTCAAGGTCCTGCTGCTGCCCAAGGATCCCAACGACGAGAAGAACGTCATCGTCGAAATCCGCGGCGGCACCGGCGGCGAGGAGGCGGCGCTGTTCGCCGGCGATCTGTACCGGATGTACACGCGCTACGCCGAACGTCAGGGCTGGAAGCTCGAGATCATGTCGCTCAGCGAAGCCGGCCAGGGCGGCATCAAGGAAGTCATCGTCAACATCGAGGGCAAGGGCGTCTACAGCAGGCTGAAGTACGAGAGCGGCGTGCACCGCGTGCAGCGCGTGCCCGCGACCGAGGCGAGCGGCCGCATCCACACGTCGACGGCCACCGTCGCCGTGCTGCCCGAAGCCGACGAGATCGACATCGCAGATCGAAGCCAAGGACCTGCGCATCGACACGTTCTGCTCGAGCGGCCCCGGCGGGCAGAGCGTCAACACCACCTATTCCGCCGTGCGGGTCACGCACATCCCGACCGGGCTCGTGGTCTCGCAGCAGGACGAGAAGTCGCAGATCAAGAATCGCGCGAAGGCGCTCAAGGTGCTGCGCTCGCGGCTCTACGAGATCGAGATGCGCAAGCAGCAGGACGCGATCGCCAAGGAGCGCCGCGGCCAGGTCGGGCACCGGCGAGCGATCGGAGAAGATCCGCACCTACAACTTTCCCCAGAGCCGCATCACCGACCACCGCGATCAACTTCACGACGCACCAGCTGCACGGCGTGCTCGACGGCAACCTCGACCGAGCTGATCGACGCGCTGACGACCTACTACACCGCCGCGAGAGGCTCGAAGGAGAGCCGACCGAAGTCGCGAATCGGCCGCTCGAAGCCTCCGTCCGTCGACATCGGTGACCTTCGCGATGCCGCTAGCGCGCGCAAGCGCGTGACGTTCTCGAGGACGCCGGCATCTCGCCCGACGACGGCCGCGCTCGATGCCGAGCTGCTGGCGCGCACGTCGCTCGGCTGGGACCGCGCGACCTGGCTCGCGCGGCGGCACGAGCCGGCCGCCGCGACGTTCCGAGCGCGCTTACGCAGTCGCTCATCGCGCGACGTGCGACGGCGCGAGCCGGTGGCCTACATCCGCGGCGCCCAGGAGTTCTAGGGCCGCGATTTCTCGGTCAGCCCGCGGTGCTGATTCCGCGGCCCGAAACCGAGCTGCTGATCGACGAAGCGCGCTGCTCGCTTCCCGCGCTCGGCATCAGCCGCACGCTCACGTCGTCGACATCGGCACCGGGAGCGGCTGTCTCGCCGTCACGCTCGCGCTCGAGCACCCCTGAGCGCGAGTACATCGCCACCGATATCTCCGCGCGGCGCTCGACGTCGCGCGACGAAACGCCGCGCGGCATCGGCGCGACCGACGCATCGAATTTCGTCGCGGCGCCTATCTCGCCGACGCTGCCGGGCCCGTTCGATCTCGTCGTCACCAACCCGCCGTACGTCGCCGCGGCCGACGGGCCGCGCTCGCGCCCGAAGTGCGCGACTACGAGCCCGCGTGCGCTCTTCGGCGGCGACGACGGCCTCGCGATCATGCGCGCGATCTTCGCAGGCGTCGCGACGTGCTGGCGATGCGACGGCTCGACTGCTGATGGAGATCGGCTACGGCCAGGCCGAGCGCGTCGAAGCCGCGCTCGCAGGCGTTCGCCTGAGTCTGTCCTGGAATCCACGCTCGATGACCTGCAAGGCATTCCGCGGGTCGTGGTCCGTGCGACGCGCAGACCCTAGCCCCAGCACGCATAGCCGACGAGCACGGCCACCGGCCACCGGCCGACTGAAAGCTATACTCCCCGCATGTCGTGCCTGTTCTGCAAGATCGTCGCGGGCGAAATCCCGTCGAAAGCGTCTACGAGGACGACGAGCTCTTCGCCTTCGAGGACATCAACCCGCAGGCGCCGCTGCACGTGCTGGTCGTCCCGCGGCGTCACATCGCCGACGCTGAACGATCTGCAGGCCAGAGCGATGACCGCTGGTCGGCTCGATGGTGCGGCGCGCCGCCGCCATCGCCAAGGAGCGCGGATTCGACGCAGGCGGCTATCGCACGGTGTTCAACTGCAACAGCGACGCGGGCCAGACGGTGTTTCACATCCACCTGCACGTGCTCGGCGGCCGCCGCTACGTGGCCGCCGGGTGAAGGTTCCAAGGTTCCAGGGTTCCATGGTTCCAGGGTTCCAAGGTCCGAAGGTCCACGTCCAAGGTCGATGTCCGACGTTCACCGGACTGAACTCTGGACTCTGGACCCGGACCTCTTGGAACTCTCAGGCGAGGGCGAGCAGATAGCGTCCGCGCGCCTTGCTCGCGCTGCAGCTCGAAATCGACCGCGCGATAGCCGCGGGCGAAATAGGTCTCGAAGATCTCGCGCGTCTGGAGCCGCCACTCGAGCGCCAGGTCGGGCGCTTCTGCTGCATCTCGGTGAACCCGATCGGGATCTCCACCCAGACACGGCGTCTCTGCGAGCGACAGATCGACTGCATCGATGACGCCGCCACAGGCCCTGACTGTCGCGTCGCGGTTGACCGACCGGCGCTGTCGCTGCCTCGCGCGCTCGGACCGCCATGACGCCGCGTCCGCGTGCGATCCGGCGGCTCGACATGCGGTTCGCGCAGCTGCCACTGGACGACGAAGCGATCGGTCGGCGTCCCGCGGTGCAGCGCGCTGCTCGATCGCCGTAGATGTTGACGCACGTATTCGTCGGCAGACGACGCCGAGCTCGCGCGAAGTTCAGGTGGGCGTTGAGCGCCTGCAGCGGATCGAACGTCCACTCCATCAGGTCGAATCCGCCAGCCAGCGCCCGCTCGCGCTGCGCGAGCTTCAGCCGCCGGCCCAAGCCCGCTGCCACGATGCTCGGGCAGCACGCCCATCATGTGCGACCACTGCGTCGGCTTGCCGTCCTTCACGCCGACCAGCGAGAACACGAACCCAACCATGCGTGTGCCGTCGTCGAACGCGCCGATCAGGATGCCGCCGCGTTTGACCGTGATGATGAACACGGGCACCGTGATGACATCGCGCGGGGTCGGTGTAGCCCCAGATCGCTCGTTCGAGCTCGACGACTGCCTGGAATCCTCGATGCCGTGGAGGTCGCGGATGACGCGGAGCCGCTGTCAGAGTCGGCATCGTAAATGCGTGGTCAGCAGGTCGCCGCAGCGAGCGAATGACCAGTGACGCCGGGCGGCAACGCCGCGGGCACCTCGCCCGAGCGCCGCAGCAGGACGCCGCGCATCCCGGCCGCAAGCGCGCCCTCGATGTCTGCCTTCAGGCTGTCGCCGACCATGACGGCGTCGGCCGCCGCACCCCGGCCTGCTCGCAGCGCCGTCTCGAAGATGCTCCGATGCGGCTTCATGAAGCCGTGCTCGGCCGACGAAACCGCCGTCGTGAGCAAGCGCATCGAGCTTGAAGTGCGTCTTGAACGCGTCGAGGCTGCGGTGCGAGTTGGAGATCGACGCCGAGCGTCAGGCCACGCGCGGCGAGCTCCGTCAGCACCGGCGCCGACATCGTCGTAGATCTCGAAATGATGATTGCCGGCCCACTGCTCGTAGATCCGCTCGCGCGACCGCGACCACCGCCGGCCCGCGGCCGCCCATGTGCTCGATGATCGTCGCCGTGTAGTGGATGAACAGCGCGTCGTCGTAGATCGGCTCCTCGACTTCGTCGAGGATGAACGACGCGGCCGCGACCGCCGCCTCGAAGCGCGCCGGCATCGACGACGACACCGGCCTCCGCGCAGAAACGCGCGTAGCCTTCGCCTTGAAAGGTCGGGCCCGGGATAGATCAGCGTGAAGTCGACGTCGAAGAAAACGGCGCGCGATCGTCACGGCGCACCGCGTCCTTCGAGTGGCTGATGACTGCGCCGCCACTGCGTCCGGCGGCGCATCAGGCATGATCGCGTCGCCGCGGCAGGCCCTCGAGCCACGGACCGGCAACGACAATGACTGCCCTCGGCGGATCCAGCAGCCGTCGTGCGACGGCGTTGACGTCGTCGAACGTCACGCCTCGAGGAAACCCGGCAAGCGTCGCGTCGTAATCTGCACCGAGCCCGTGGAACTCGGCGCTCAACAGAAACCCGGCAATGCCGGCGTTGGTTTCGAGCTGCCGCGGAATCGAGCCGATCAGATAGCGCTTCGACTCGTCGAATTCCTTGGCGGTGAGCCCCCGTCGCGCACGAGCGTCAGCTCGTGATCGATCGACGCGAGCGTGCGCTCGACGTTGTCGGCCGGACACGCCGGCGCGGACCATCAGCGGGCCTTCGGCGAGGCTCGCATCGAGGGTGCTGTAGACGTAGTACGCCATGCCCTGACGCTCGCGGATGCTGTCGCCCAGCCGCCCGCCGAGCGCGTACTGACCCAGCGCGTTGTTCATGACCCAGGCGGCGTAGTACGTCGGGATCCGCGCGCCGGACGCCGACGAAGCCATAGGCCACGTCGGCCTGCGCCTTGTTCATCATCGGGACGACGGCGAAGTCCCGCGTTGATGCGAGCTCGGCGTCGGCCAGCGGCGGCTCTGCGCAACGCTCGTGCACGCCACGGTCGAAAACCACGCGTTCGGTCACCTGAACGACAGTCGCTGGCGTCGACATCGCCGACGACGACGACGGTCGTGCCTTCCGGCGTGAACCACCTGCGGTGAAAAGTCACGAGGTCAGTCGCGCGTGATACCCCGCACCGTGGCGGTGGTGCCTCGCGGGCGACGGCCGTAGGGGTGATGCGGGATAGAGGCGACCCATCAACACGTCCACGGCGACGGCGCCAGGATCGTCTTCGTCCTGAAGAATCGCCGTGAGCAGCTCGGCGCGACGGGTGTCGACCTCGCGCTTCATCGAACCGCGGGCGGCAAATCACGTCGGCCACCAGCGCGAAAATGGCTTCGAAGTCTTCGGCGAGACAGGTGGCGCTGACCGTCAACTGATGACGACCCGCAATCACGGAAAGCGAGGCTCCGCGGCCATCGAGCTCGTCGGCAATGTCGGCTGCGGTTCGGGTCTCGCGTTCCGCGATCGAGTACGCGGGCCAGCAACGCCGCCGTGCCTTCGGCGCCGCCCGGGTCGTAGAAAGCGCCCGCTCGGAGGCCGACGAGAATCGTGACCGCAGGGGTCGTGCTGGTTTCTTTCGCCACGACGACGATGCCGCCAGGCAGCGTGCGGCGCAAAGGATTTCATGGGCACGGCTCGAACCACCCGATGGTGCGGTTGTCCCGCGTCAAGTAGCGGCGAGCGGCGGCGTTGACCTCGTCCAAGCGTCACGCGCGCCAGTCGAGGCATCAGTTCGCGGTAGGTAGTCCACGTCGCCAATCGTGGCGAAGTATCCGAGCTGGTGGGCGATGTCTGTGACGCTGTCGCCGTCGTAAACAAACCGCGCGCGAAGCTGTGCTTCGGACCTTCGTCAGCTCGGCTTCGGTGATCCCGTCGCGCGTGAGGCGTTCGAGCTCCGACAGCACCGCCTCTTCGACCGCCCGCAACGTTTGGCCGTCAGCAACCGTTGCCCAGAGGTAGTAGAGGAACGGGTCTTCAGTAGGAATCAGCGCGCCGCCAATCGCTGATGCCAATCCCGTGGTCCACGACTGCTCGATAGAGCCGGGCACTGCGCTGCGGCGTCGGCACTTTGTGTCCAGACCACAGGTTCAGTCCGGAGGCGCCGCTCAAGGCGGCGTCGACGAAAAGCATCGCGAAGAAGTCGGGGTCGTCGAACGCTGGGGCGTGAAACGCTGCTCGCCAGTAGGACGGCGGCCCCCGGCTTTCGAAAGTGCACACGGCGCTCGGCCAGCTGGGGCGGTTCGACGCTGCGCAGTCGCGGCGGTGCCGCTCCCTCCTCGATCGATCCAAAATGATGCTCGACGCGCTTGAGTACGTCGTCGGTCGCCACGTCGCCGACAACCACGAGCGTCGCATTGTTCGGCACGTAATATTGCCGATAGTGAGCCATAGAGGTCGTCGCGCGTCATCGTTTCGAGGTCGCGCAGCCATCCAATCGTTGGATGCTGATAGGGATGGACCCTGAACGCCGCCGACGTCAGCTCGATATCGAGCAGTTGCTCCGGGTCGTTCTCCCCGCCTTTCAGCTCCGAGATGATGACGGTGCGCTCTGATTCACAGTCGTCGGGTGCATAGAGGCACGAGCTCATGCGCTCCGCCTCGATGAACAACATGCGATCGAGCGCGTCACGCGACGCGGTTTCGAGGTAGGTGGTTTGATCGACCCAGGTGTAGCCGTTCCAGGTGCCGCCGAACTGCTCGATGATGCCTTTGACCTGATCTCGCGGGATGTTGCGGGTCCCCTTGAAGTTCATGTGCTCGACCCAGTGCGACAGCACCGGTTCGACCCGGACCCTCGTCCTTGGACCCGACCTTGTACCAACACCAGACCGACGCCAGTGGCGCCGTGTGGACTTCCTGAACGAGCACCCGCAGGCCGTTGTCGAGCACGGCCTCCCGGACGCTGGGGGTGGCGAGCTCGAGGCGCGACACGGCCATACAGCCATTATTACAATAGACAGATTGCCATGCCCGAGTGGAAGGACACGTGCAACCTGCCGCGAACCGCCTTCTCGATGAAGGCCAACCTGCAAACGGCTGAGCCAGCAGCCATTGCTCGTTGGCGCGAGATCGATCTGTACGGCCAGCTCCGCCGTGCGCGTGCGGGCGCACCCACGTTCATCCTGCACGACGGGCCGCCCTACGCCAACGGCGAGGTTCATATCGGAACCGCGCTCAACAAGGTCCTCAAGGATCTCGTGGTGAAGTCGCGCAGTATGGCGGGCTTTGATGCGCCGTACGTCCCGGGGTGGGATTGTCATGGACTACCGATTGAGCTGAAGGTCGATCGCCAGCTCGGACCCAAGAAGCAGCAGATGTCGATTGCCGACTTTCGACGCGAATGCCGCGCGTACGCGAGCAAATACGTTGGCATCATGCGCGAGGACTTCAAGCGGCTCGGCGTCTTCGGCACCTGGGCGGAGCCCTATCTCACGATGGACCCCGCCTATCAGGCGGCGATCGTCCGCGCGCTCGGACGATTCGTTGAGCAGGGGATGGTCTACAAGGGCAAGAAGCCCGTCCATTGGTGCATGCACTGCCGCACGGCGCTGGCTGAGGCCGAGGTGGAGTATGAGCCGCACACTTCGCCGTCGATCTATGTCGAGTTTCCGCTCGCCGAGCGGTGTGCGCCCGAGTTGGCTCAGAGGCTTCCTGCACTCGCAGGCCGGCAGGTCTCAGTCCTGATCTGGACCACGACGCCGTGGACGATTCCCTCGAATCTGGGCGTGGCCTTCCATCCTGAGTTCGAGTATGGCGCGTACCCGTGCAGTCAGCGGCGGTTGAAGGGGACTGCTCCGTCGTGAGGGACCCGGCTTTAGCCGGGCGTCCGTGGTGATCCTTGCGAAGGACCTCGCGGAGCAGGTCGCTCAGAAAACTGGACGCGCGCTCGGCCAGCGCTCGCCACGTTTGAAGGACGCGTCCTCGAGCGCCTCGTGTTCGAGCATCCGCTCTACGGGCGCGACTCTCTTGCAGTGCTCGGAGACTACGTCACACTCGACGCAGGGACGGGCGTCGTCCACACAGCACCAGGGCACGGCGCTGATGACTATCAGACCGGCATCAAATACGGCCTCGAGATCTACGGTCCACTCGATGCTGGTGGTCATTTTCTCGAGTCCGTCGAACTGTTCGGCGGCTTACAGGTGTTGGACGCCAATCCGAAGATCGAATCGGCGCTGGCGGAGCGGGGACGCCTCTGGCATCGCGAGGACTACGA
Organism: uncultured Acidobacteriota bacterium; assembly: GCA_963734095.1. GTDB lineage: Bacteria > Acidobacteriota > Vicinamibacteria > Vicinamibacterales > UBA2999 > JACCSI01. The sequence goes on from CAVTGK010000044.1 coordinate 22,932, forward strand.
TCATTCATATCCGCACTGCTGGCGCTGCCATAACCCCGTGATCTTTCTCGCCACGTCACAGTGGTTCATTGCCATGGACGGCGCGGAGCTTCGGCAGCGTGCCTTGCGATCGATCGACGCGACGCGCTGGATTCCGTCCTGGGGCCGCGAGCGCATCTACAACATGATTGCGAACCGGCCGGACTGGTGCATCTCGCGCCAGCGCACCTGGGGTGTGCCAATCCCAGCCCTGGACTGCAAGACCTGTGGACAGCCGGTCTTGACCAAAGCCCTCACCGATCGTGCGGCAGCGGTGTTCGACGTTCACGGGGCCGACGCTTGGTACGAGCGGCCGATCGAGGAGTTCGTTCCCGACCGGATCTGCGCTGCCCCTCGTGCGGCGAGCGCCAATTCGAGCGCGAAGGAAACATTCTCGACGTGTGGTTCGATTCCGGCTCGAGTCACGAGGCGGTGCTCCCGCAGCCGGCGAGGAGCTGCGCTGGCCGGCCGACATCTATCTCGAAGGGTCCGACCAGCATCGCGGCTGGTTCCATAGCTCGCTTCTCGTCGGAATTGGCACACGGGGCCGGGCACCATTCGACCAGGTGCTCACGCATGGCTTTGTCGTCGACGAGCAAGGCCGCAAGATGTCGAAGTCGCTTGGCAACACGATCGCGCCGCAAGACGTGATGAAGCAGAGTGGTGCGGATGTGCTGCGTCTCTGGGTCTCGATGGTCGACTATCGGGAGGACATCCGCCTCGGCAAAGAAATCCTGGCGCGTGTGGTCGAGGCGTACCGGAAGTTCCGGAACGTCCTCCGCGTCCTGATGGCCAACCTGTACGATTTCGATCCGGCCACCGACATCGGTGCCGCGTGAGCGCATGCTCGAAATCGATCGGTGGGCGATGGCGCGCTACGCTTCGGTCGCCTCCAGAATGGTGCGACGCCTACGAGGATTACGACTACCCGGCCATCTATCAGGCGGCTAACTCGTTCATCACCGTGGATCTGAGCGCCTTTTACGTCGACGTGACCAAGGATCGCATGTATACCTTCGGCGCCGAGTCACCTGCACGCCGCTCGGGTCAATCCGCGATGTTCCTGATTGCCGACGGTCTGGCACGACTGCTGGCGCCAGTGCTGCCGTTCACGATGGACGAGGTCTGGCGCAATCTGCCAGGAGACCGTGAAGCATCGGTTCACCTCGCCTTGTTTCCATCTGCGCTCCCGCAATGGCAAGACGATGGGTTGCTGGAGCGGTGGACGCACTTGAGCGCGGTGCGGGATCAGGTCAACGTGGCACTCGAGGAACAGCGCCAGCAGAAGGTGATCACCTCCTCGCTTTCGGCTCGCGTGAGCGTTGCAGCTTCTGGCTCGCTTGCTGAACTGCTGGAACAATATCGTCAAGAGCTGCCGGCGATCTTTGGCGTCTCACAAGTCGTCCTCGATCAGGCGCCCAGGGAGGCGACGAGCGTCACCGTGTCGGTGTTATCGAGCGCGATGGCACCAAGTGCGAACGTTGCTGGCGGTATGTGCCGTCTGTGAGCGAAGCGCCGGAGTTCGAGGGGTTGTGCGAACGATGCGTTGATGCGCTCTCGCAACCGCCGCAGCTTGGGCGCGCGTCGTGAACACCAGCGGGATCTCACGTCGTTTCGAGGCGCTCGTGGTGCTCGGAATCGTCGTCGCCGACCAGGTAACGAAGGCGCTGGTGCGCCAGTCGCTGGCGTTGCACGAGAGTATTTCGATCATTCCGGACGTGTTGGCGCTGACGCGGGTGCACAACACGGGCGCGGCGTTCGGGATGTTGAACGCCATGGAGTTTCCTGGCAAGACGGTGGTACTGACGCGGTTGCCACGGTCGCGCTCGGAGGCGTCGCTTGGTATGCCGCGACCGTGCCGGCCACGGACCGGCTGGCACGAGCGGGTGTCGCCTGTATTCTGGGAGGGGCAATCGGCAACCTGATCGATCGAACCACCGCCGGATACGTGCTGGATTTCGTGGACGCGTCGTGGCGCGGGTGGCACTTCTGGGCCTTCAACGTGGCTGACGCGGCCATCACGATTGGCGTAGTTTTCATGGTTTTGGACCTTCTGGGGGTGGGACGCCGTGCATCCAATCCTGCTTGAGCTCGGGCCGATCACCATCTATTCATACGGGGTTCTGCTGGCCGCGGCCTATCTGCTCGGCCTGTGGATGGCCTCGCGCCGGGCCCGGCAGGCAGGACTCGATGCCAACCGGGTTCTGGACCTCGGCATCTGGGTCATCATCGCGGCGCTTGTTGGCGCAAAGGCACTGCTCTTCGTCGTGGATTTCGAGCAGTTCACGAGCAGTTGGCAGGATTTCACGACGCTGCTGCGCTCAGGCGGCGTATTTTACGGCGGGTTGATTGCGGCAGTGGTCGTCTGCATCTATCAACTGCGGAAGCATCGCCTGCCACTCTGGACCTCGGGTGACCTGTTCGCTCCAGGTATTGCACTGGGCTACATGGTCGGGCGTCTCGGCTGTCTGATGGCGGGCTGCTGTTACGGCAAGCCCACCGATGTGGCGTGGGCGATAACGTTCACGGATCCGGTTGCCAACCTCAACGTCGGGACGCCGCTCAACGTGCCGCTCCATCCGACGCAGGGGTACGAGTCGCTGGCTGGACTGATCATCCTCGTCGTCCTGCTTGCGTTCGAGCGTCGGGGACGCGCGTTCCCGGGTCGGACGTTCTGGTTGTTCGTGCTGCTCTATGCCGTGTCGCGGTTCGTGATCGAGTTCTATCGAGGCGATGATCGTGGCGTGGTGCTCGGGCTGCTCTCGACTTCGCAGTTCATTTCGGTCGTGCTCGCGCCGCTCAGTCTCATCATGCTGTGGTATCTCAGCCGGCCGGCGCGACCGCCTGCGGCCGAGACACCGGCACGACCGAGAAAACCCCGGTTCGCGTGAACCGTCTCGAGATCCGAGTCGACGCCGAGCACGAAGGCCTTCGCCTCGATCGGGTGCTCGCGAGCGAAGTCGCCGGCTACTCACGGTCGCAGATCCAGCGCCTGATCGGGGACGGCCATGTGACCCTGCCACGAGTGAAGACGGCAAAGGCCAACACGGCGGTTCGTAATGGGGACGTCATCTCCATCGAGCTTCCCGAACCGGTCGCCGCGGCGCCGGCGGCCGAAGATCTGCCGCTCGAAATCGTCTATCAAGACAGCGACGTGATCGTGATCAACAAACCGGCGGGGATGGTCGTCCACCCGGGCGCCGGGCATGAGGGGGGAACGCTCGTCAATGCCCTGCTCCACCACGTCGATGATCTCAGCGGCATCGGGGGGGAGCGTCGGCCTGGCATCGTCCACCGACTCGACAAGGGGACGTCAGGCGTGATGGTCGTCGCCAAGCATGATGCGGCCCACCAAGAGCTGGCGAGGCAGTTTCACGATCGTGAAGTCGAGAAAGTGTACGTGGTGCTGGTTTGGGGACTGGTCCAGCAGCGCAAGCGCATCGACATCCCGATCGGCCGGGATCCGGTGCATCGCGAGAAGATCTCCACGCGCGCCAGGCGGGCGCGCTCCGCCGTCACCCGCGTGGTCTGGGCGCGTCACGTCCCGGGCTTGTCACTGCTACGGGTGGCGATTGCAACCGGACGCACTCATCAGATCCGCGTCCACCTGAGCGCGATCGGGCACCCGATCGTCGGCGATGCCCTCTATGGGGGCGTGCACCGCCGCACGCCGCATCACCTTCGGGCCGTTCAACAGTTGACGCGCCCATTCCTCCACGCCGAGCGGCTGGCCTTTACCCAGCCATGTACTCGAGACGCGCTCGAGTTTACGGTGCCGCTGCCCGACGACCTGCGTTCGGTGGTCGAGGCAATTGAGCCGAAACTTCTCGATATGCTCGAAGGGCGGGAGATCGCTGATGAAGACGACCCACGCAACCGTTGAGGACCACCGCGCGGTCTACGAGGGCCGCATCTTCCAGCTGGATGTCGATCGGGTGCGGTTACCCGGCGGACACACCGTGACGCTCGAGGTGATCCGCCATCCCGGCTCGGTCGTGATCGTGCCGATGCCGTCGGCCACCGAGGTCATCCTGATCCGACAGTATCGCTACTCGATCGATCGATGGATCTGGGAGCTGCCAGCCGGCACTTTGAAGCCGTCCGAAGATCCGTTAGCGGGTGCCGCACGCGAGTGTGAGGAAGAGATCGGACTCGTGCCGGAAACCTTACTCGCCTTGGTGCCTACTATCCGACGCCGGGCTTCTGCGACGAATTGATGATCTTCTTCCGCTGCGGCGACCTTCGGGCGCCTGCGAGCGATTCCATGGTCCGCAAGGATGAGGACGAAGAGCTGGAGCCGCGTACTTTCAGTCTTGTTGAAGCGCAACGGCTCGTCGAAACGGGAGAGATCGTCGATATGAAGACTGTGGTGGGGTTGAGGCTGGTTTGACGACAGTTACAAGTTACAAGTTCCCAGTTCAAACTTTGAGACTCGGTTTTGAACTCGGAACTTGTAACTTGTAACTAATCGTCCCGCCTACTGCATCGCGTGATGGGCTGCGCGCTTGGCCGCCTTCTTCGTCTGTGACGATCGCGAGGCCGAAAGCAACGCCAGCAGCAGCACTTCGTCAATCGTGTTGACCAAGTGAATGGTCAGCCCGCGACGCAGCTCGTCGTTGAGATCCTCGTTCACGTTCTTCGCGTTCTGCCGCGGGAGGATGATCTCCTTGATGCCAAGCCGCTTGGCGGCCAGCACCTTCTCCTTGATACCTCCGACCGGCAGCACACGACCCGAGAGCGTAATCTCGCCGGTCATGGCCACATCGCCGCGTACCGGCCGGCGAGACAGTTCGGAAACGAGAGCGGCGACCATCGTCACGCCCGCGGAGGGGCCGTCTTTGGGAATCGCCCCGGACGGCACGTGCAAGTGGATTTCCGACCCCTTGAAGAAGTCGGGATCGACGGCCCACTCGGTGGCGTGCGCTCGTACCCATGACAACGCCGCACGGGCCGATTCCTTCATCACCTCGCCCAGCTGACCCGTAAGTGTGAGTGATCCGCCGCCCGTCATCCGCGACGCTTCAACCAGAAGGACCTCGCCACCGACCGGTGTCCAGGCAAGGCCAATCGCCACCCCCGGGTTCTTGGTGCGCTCCTCCATCTCTTCATCGAGGAAGCGCGGAGCGCCGAGCAGCGTGTTGACCAGATCCGGTGTCACGCGCGTCTTGGCGTTGTGACCCTCGGCACGACGGCGAGCGACCTTGCGACAGATGGCGCCCATCTCGCGTTCGAGGTTACGGACGCCGGCCTCGCGGGTGTAGCCGCGAATCACGGTCCGCAGGCCCAGGTCGGTGAAGGTGAGCTGCTTCTCGGTGAGCCCGTGATTCTTCACCTGACGTTCGACGAGGTGGTCTTTGGCGATGGCCAGCTTCTCTTCCTCGGTGTAGCCCGCAAGCTCCAGGACCTCCATGCGATCACGCAGCGCTGGCGGGACGGGATCGAGGATGTTGGCAGTCGTGATGAAGAGCACCTCCGACAAATCGAATGGCACGTCGAGATAGTGATCGCGGAACGTCGAGTTTTGCTCCGGGTCGAGCACCTCGAGCAATGCCGACGCCGGGTCCCCGCGAAAATCGGACCCGAGCTTATCGATCTCATCGAGAATGAAGAGCGGATTCTTCGATTCGGCGCGACGCAGCCCCTGAATAATCTGTCCCGGCAGCGCCCCGATATACGTCCTGCGGTGTCCTCGGATCTCCGCCTCGTCACGCATACCGCCGAGCGACACGCGAACGAACTTGCGCCCCAACGACTGAGCGATCGACTTTGCCAGTGACGTTTTCCCGACTCCCGGAGGGCCGACGAAGCACAGAATGGGACCCTTCATCGTCGGGGTTGAGCTTCCGAACGGCAAGGTATTCGAGAATGCGGTCCTTCGCCTTCTCCAGGCCGGAGTGCTCCTGGTCCAACACCGCGCGGGTCTTGGGAAGATCGATGACCTCCTCGGTCCGCTTCGCCCAAGGAAGCGTGATAGCCAGTCGATGTAGGTGCGTGAGACGGTGTACTCAGCCGCCGCCGGCGGCATCTTCGACAAGCGATCGAGCTCTCGCAGCGCCTCCTTCTTGACCGGGTCGGGCATGCCGACGGCTTCGATCTTGGTCCGGAGCTCTTCGATCTCCTTGGTTTGGTCGTCGCCCTCACCAAGCTCGCGCTGAATCGCCTTCAATTGCTCGCGCAGGAAATAATCGCGCTGGTTTTTCCCAACCTCGGATTGGACCTGCGATTGAATCTTGGAACCGAGCTCGAGCACCTCGAGCTCTTTGATCAACAGGCGGTTCAACACGTCGAGCCGCTGGCGGACGTCGAGGGTCTCCAGAACTTCTTGTCGCGTTTCGGTCGAAATCGACCCGAGACTGGACGCAATGAAATCAGCCAGCCGGCCAGGCTCGGCGATGTTCATCGCGAGCGTTTGCAAGTCATCGGACATCAAGGGTGACAGCGACACGATCTGCTGAAAGTTGGTCTTGATGTTGCGCTGAAGCGCATCGATCTCGAGTTTGTCCTGGTCACCCAGCACCTCGAGTGCTTCCTCGATCCGCGCACGCAGGTACGGGCGGACATTCACCAGTTCGGTGAGCCGCACCCGCGCCAGCCCCTGTACGATGATTCGGAGGCTGCCGTCCGGAAGCTTGAACATCTTGTGGATGTGGCTGGCGGTGCCAACCGGATACAAGTCCTCTTGCAACGGTTCGTCTTCACCCGCTTCGCGCTGCGTAAATACTGCGATGAGGCTACCGCTCGACACCGCCTCGTCGATGAGACGCACTGAGCTCTCACGCGCCACCGCCAGCGGCATGAAGGAGTTGGGAAACAGCACGGTATCGCGCAACGGCAATACCGGCAGTTCCCCGGGCAAACGAAACGCCGGGCTGTCGCTCGAGGACGATTCTTCGACGGCCACCGAAGCGGAGGTGCCCTCGGTCTTCTCTGGTTCACTGCTCATCGAGTCCTCTTATAGCGCGCTCGCGGAAGCCGGTTGTCAATGAATGGCTCCAAACCCGAAGGCACGAGCGGCCCTCGGAACCAACCGACTGCTGAAATCGAAACGGAACGAGGCCCTGAAACCGGGCCGATGCTGATGAATGCACTGGGAGCGATGCTGGTGCATCGCTCCCACTAAGTGGGACGCCGGGTGCTAGCCCTGCAAATCGTAGAAGAGGCTGGACGAGCCGCGGCGCTGCGACAGCGACCGCTCGCGCTGTGCGGCGATCTCCCGGGCTTCCTCACAATCCTTGCATCGAACCGCAAACGGCAGCGCGCGGAGTCGCGCTTCGGCGATCTCCTCGCCACACTCGAAGCACAACCCGTAACGACCGTCCTCGAGACGCGCGAGGGCTTCGTTGATCTTGTTCAGCGTTTCCGCCTTCATCTGAATGAGGGCCAGCTCGATGTCCTCCTGGATATCCACCTCGGAGGTTTCGCCCTGATCCATCACATCGTGCGGCTTTTCCGCGGCATCAGCGCGGACGCCGCGAATCTTGCCCTGGACCTCGGCCACGAGCTCACGCTGGCGCTCCTCGAGCATCCGCTTGAGTTCTGCGTACCGCGTTCCTCCGGGCGCCGCGACCGTCGTTGCTTGCTTCGATGCCTTCGCCATGATGCCTAACCGCTCCTTCCCTCGCCCTCACCTGTTCGGTGGGGTCACATGATTGCACGCCCTCTTGCAAAGGCGATGCCTATAAATCCAGCTCTTTTCGCTATGAACCGCAAACGCTACTGATGTGACTAGAGGCAGGTTCGAGCCTCAAACGTAGGACAGAAACTAGGCCGGCTCATCCATAAAATCGACGACGCCGCTGCCCCTCGGGCCTGCTCACGTAACTTGTTTATCAGCAACGGCTTACACTTCCCTATCCCGCTCCAAATCTGATCCTCCGAACACCGTTCAATGCATTAGACGCCGGGCGCGCAAATTGGGTTCTTGCACACTGTCCATCGGCACTCAGGTCGTCCTGTCGCCTCCTGAGGACACCTCCAAAATGCAGGAGAGTAGCATTGCCACAGTGGTTTGGCAAACTCCGCACAGGGCGCAGGCAGAAGGGCAGAGGGCACTGCGGAGTTCCGGGGGAAGAAAGGGGTTAGGCCGGAGGCATTAAGTCTGCCCTTTGCCCCCGGCCCTCTGCCTTGGCCTTGGCCCTGCGCCCTGCTGCCCTGTGCCCTATGCCCTGTGCCCTATGCCCTTTAAGAAAGAATGATTCGAGACGACTCTGCTCGAACCGGCGGTCGTTCGTGCAGAACTCGCGCGATGAGCGTCAGGTAATCCTGGGGGCCTGATCCAATGCCCTCGGCGTCATGCGAGGCTCCGCGCGCGATGCCTCGAAGCACTTCGGCCGCCTGAGTTTCGAATCGTGGGCCACCTCCCCGCCCAATGTCAGCGAGGAAGGCCTTCAGCTCACGCCTCAACTGCTCAGCGACTGGCGACTGGGCCTGATGCTCGTAGATGACGCCGCGGCTTGCCGTTTCGAAGCTCGCAGCCAGGGCCGAGACAGCGTCTGCGACGTCGGCATCGACAACACTCGCGACGTCGCTTGGCTTGAAGCGAAGAAGCCATGTCTGGATCAGAAAAAAGAGCTCGAGCTGCCCCTCGGACACCTGGCCAAGCGTCGTGATCAGGACGGTCAGATCGCGCTCGTGCTGTCGCTTGGTCGCTGCGGCGGGATGCCGCTGGGCGGCTTCCAGATAGACACAATTTGTCGGACAGGCAATTTCCGTCACCCGCTTTGTCGCGCAGCAAACCGTACAAATGTCGTGGCCCAGCGCGGGACAGGCGCGACGAGCCTTTCGGGTGCGACAGAGGGGGCAGGTCACAAAGAGATTGTAGGTCTGGTGGGTCGGGTGGGTCGGTCGGTAGGTTCGGTTGGTCGGGTAGGGCTGGCGGGCGGCTGGAGTGGCCTCGTGTGCTAAGACTTGAGGTTTCTCTCAGCGACTCAGAACCCATTCAGGACGTTCAAGTTATGGCGAAGCGGTGCGATATCTGTGGCAAAGGGCCGGTCGTTGGCCGACGCGTCTCTCACGCGCACAACGTGCGGCCCCGACGGTTCGATCCCAACCTTCAGAGCGTTCGCGCGCTGGTGAATGGCGGCGTGCAGCGGCTAAAGGTGTGCACGCGATGCATTCGATCGGAGAAGGTGGTCAAGGTCGCTTAGCGAGTATCGCCCTACCTCGTCACTGCTCGTTCGACCCCCAACACGCCTTCCACACCCCGGATGGACTTGATCACCTTTTCCAGGTGCTTGAGGTCCTGGATCTCCACGGTCATTTCGATTCGCGCCTGGTGGTCCTCGGCCCGCGTCGTGGCCTCGAGGTTGATGATGTTGGTGTTGATGTCAGCGATGCGTGAGCTGAGTTCGGCGATCATCCCCTTGCGATCTTCGACTTGCATCGTCAGTCGCACCGTATAGGGGGCGACGTCGGTCCCCTTGTCCCACTCGACCTCGATTCGCCGCTCGGGGTCGTACTGAAGGTTGACGACGTTGGTGCAATTTGCGGAATGGACGGACACACCCTTGCCGCGGGTGATGTAGCCGACGATCTTCTCGCCTCGGATAGGGCTGCAGCAGCGAGCGCGAAACACCATCAGGTCGTCCACGCCCCGCACGACGATGCGATCACTCGTCGAGGCGCCAGTCCTCAGGACCCGTTTGACGGCCGACACCACCGGATGCTCGGGCGCTTTCTCCTTCAGCTCGCCCTGGGGCACCAGCCTGTCGAGCACGGCCTTCGGGGCAACCTTGCCGTAGCCGATCTGGGCGAATAGATCATCGGGCTGAAAACCGAGGTCGTCGGCCGCTTTCGACAGTCGCTCGCTGTCCCAGAGCTTGTTCAGGTTGATGTCGTAGCGTCTGCCCTCCTTCTCGAGGACCTTGCGGCCGAGATCAATCGCGCGCGCCTTCTCCTCCCCCTGGATGAGATGTTTGATCTTGCTACGTGCGCGCGAGGTCGCGACGAAGTTCAGCCAGTCGCGGCTCGGCTTGTGAGACGCGTTGGTAATGATCTCGACGATGTCTCCGTTCTTCAGCCGCGTCCGTAGCGGCACAATCCGGCCATTGACGCGGGCGCCGACGCATTGATGCCCGACGTCGGTGTGAATCGCGTAGGCGAAATCGACCGGCGTCGACCCCTTCGGTAGCACTTTGACCTGGCCCCGAGGCGTGAACGTGTAGACCTCCTCCGGATACAGGTCGATCTTGAGGTTGGTGAGAAACTCCTGCGGGTCGCGGACTTCCTGCTGCCATTCCAACAACTGGCGCATCCACTGGAAATACTGCTCGTCACGGCCGGCGCCAACACGCCCCTCTTTGTATTTCCAATGCGCCGCGATGCCCTCCTCGGCCCGGCGATCCATTTCCTCGGTCCGGATCTGCACTTCGAACGGAAATCCGTGCTCGCTGATGACGGAGGTGTGGAGCGACTGGTAGCCGTTGGGGCGGGGCATGGCGATGAGATCCTTGATACGCCCCGGCACCGGCGACCACGTCTGATGGATGATGCCCAGCGCGGCGTAACAGTCCTTGACGCTCGGCGTCACAATCCGCAGTGCGACAAAGTCGTAGACCTGATCGAGATCGATTTTCTGACGTCTGAGCTTCAGCCAGATGCTGTACAGGCGTTTGATACGGCCATCGATGCGACTGATTGGAATCTGCGCATCCTGGAGCTTCTTTTTCACTTCCGCGAGGAGCGTTTCGATGACGCCCTCGGTGCGGCGCCGCCGCTCCTCGACGCGCGCCCGGAGCGACTGATAGCTGGTCGGCTCCAGGTGCTGAAAGGACAATTCTTCCAGCTCGTTCTTCAGTTTGGCCATCCCCAGTCGATTGGCGATCGGCGCGTAAATGTCGAGCGTTTCCTGGGCCGTTCGCACACGCCGGTCGTCCGGCATGTGCTGAAGCGTTCGCATGTTGTGCAGCCGGTCTGCCAGCTTGACGAGAATGACGCGAATGTCGTCCACCATCGCCAGCAGCATCTTGCGGAAGTTCTCGACCTGCCGTTCTTCGGATGACGCAAAAGAGATCGCGCTGATCTTGGTAACACCCTCAACGATGTGAGCGACGTCGTGGCCAAAGGTCTCGCGGATCCGCTCGATGGTGGTGAGCGTGTCTTCCACCACATCGTGGAGCAGCCCGGCGGCGACGCAGACCACGTCGAGCTTCATTTCCGCCAGGATGTCGGCTACCTCGAGGGGATGAACGAGGTACGGTTCCCCAGAATGGCGGACCTGTCCCTTGTGCTCGAGGGCTGAAAACACGTAGGCCCTCCGGAGCAGCTCGAGGTCCGCATCTGGGCTGTAACCCCGGACCTTTTCGAGCAGGTCCTCGAAGCGAATCATTCGAATCGGTGTCTAACCGTTATAGGGAGGCCCTGGCCTCAGGGCCACGGGCCGAAAGGTCGGGCTGATCGAACCAGATTGAATGCCAGATGGAATGATAGGGCCGGGGTTGCAGGGGGTCAAGAAACGGGTCTATACTCGCGCTTCTTCGGCAGGGTCTGGCCGCCTGGCCCGACCCGCCTTGTCGGTGAATCGGCCACGAATCTAAGGCAATTTCTGAACGAGAATGACGTGGGGGGAACGATGACGATCGGGTCTTCAGCAGCCCGTGTGGTGTTTGTGGTCGGACTCGGCGTGTCGCTGGCCGGCTGCGGGTACGTCAACACCGTCCGGGCGAAAAAAGCGTCCAAGGACGCCAATGAGCTGTACATGAAGCAGGACTGGAGGGGGGCCGCCGAGAAGTATCAGGAGGCAATCACCCTGAACCCGGACAACGGGGACCTCTACTTCTACCTTGGCAACTCGTTCGACAACATGTACCGGCCGACGCGCCGCGGCGAAGCCAACAACGACGGCTACCTGGAGAAGGCGATCGCCAATTATCGGCTGGGCGCCGAACGAGCGAAGACGCCAATCGTCAAGCAGCGGTCCCTGCAGTATCTGGTCAACGCTTTCGGCTCCGAGAAGATGAACGATCCGAACGCAGGCCGAGCCGGTCGTCAAGGCCATGATCGACCTCGAGCCGGACGAGCCCACCAACTACTTCGTCCTCGCGGACATCTACGCCGATTCAGGTGAATACGAGCTGGCGGAGCAGACTTATCTCAAGGCCAAGGAAGTGCGTCCAAACGACCCCAGCGTGTATATGCAGCTTGCCGGCTTCTACAACAGTCAGGGTGACTTCGAGAAAACCATCGCAGCGGTGAACGATCGCGCCAAGGTCGAGCCGAACAACCCCGAGGCGTTCCAGACGCTCGCCACCTACTACTGGGACAAGGCGTACCGGGACTTCCGCCTCTCGGACAAGGAAAAGCTGCAGTACGTCATGTCGGGCATCGAGGCGGTCGACAAAGCCATCCAAATCAAGCCCGACTACATGGAAGCCGTCGCGTACAAGAACCTGCTGCTCCGCCTTCAGGCCAATCTGGAAAAGGATCCGGCCAAGCAGCAGGCGCTCCTGCGCGAGGCTGACCAGCTACGGGATCGTGCCGAGGCAGCTGCGGAAGCAGAAGGCTGCAGGCGCCAGCTAGGAAGGCGTCCGAGACCGGTTCGGTATTCGCCCTAAAAGGCTGGAACGCCCGACCAAACCGCCGCCCAATCGGGCCGTTTCGCACCCGCGAGACGGCCCGTTTTCTTTTTACCGTCCAGTTACGCTGAGGTGGTATCTTCGAGTGGTTTTTCCGGGGAAATGGCTTCTTTTGACGAGCGGGAACTAGCGGCGATCTGGGGGACGGGGAGGAATGCGATGAGAGAAACATTGAACAGGGCAGTCGGTGCGGGACGCCGCAACGGATTGGCCCTCTTGGCGTGCTGTGCGCTGCTCGGGTTGACGACCGATGCCCACGCGCAGGGCGTTACAACGGGCTCCATCAATGGGATGGTCGTCGATGCACAGAAGCAGCCTGTGGCTGGCGCGAGTGTGATTGCGGTGCACGAGCCGTCGGGCACCAACTACGAGACCACGACACGCGCGGACGGAAGATTTTCGATTCCCAACATGCGCGTCGGTGGTCCCTACACCGTCGTCATCACGTACGTCGGCACCGGCACGGCGTTCGAGCCGCAGACGCTGACCGATGTCATGGTCAACCTGGGCGTCGGCACCGATCTGCCGGTCGCGGTGCGCACCATCGCGGTGCAGGAAACGGTGACCGTCACGGCGCAGTCGGACACCGTGTTCAGCTCCGCCCGCACCGGCGCGGCAACATCCGTCGGCCGAGAGGAAATCGCCACGCTCCCCACCGTCTCCGGCCGTATCAACGACATTGCGCGCCTCACCCCGCAGGCGAGCGGCCTGTCGTTCGCCGGGCAGGACAATCGAATGAACAACATCACGGTCGACGGATCGTACTTCAACAATTCGTTTGGCCTTCAGGGCGCGCCCGGCGAGCGCACCGGCGTCGCGCCGATCTCGCTCGAAGCCATCGAGCAGGTACAGATCAACGTCGCGCCGTTCGATGTCCGCCAGGGCAATTTCGTCGGGGCTGGCGTGAACACCGTGACCCGGAGCGGCACCAATCGCTTCACCGCCTCGGTCTATCGCCGATTCCGCAACGAGGAGTTCGTTGGCACCGAAGTGAAAGACCTTCCGTTCAATCCGGGGGAGTTCAACTATCACAATACCGGCGTCTGGGCAGGGGGACCAATTGTCAAGAACAGGCTCTTTGCCTTCGGGATTTACGAGGACGAAGAAGATAGCCGGCCACTCACCACGTTCAGGGCCAACGTGGGCGGCGAGCCTGTCGGCGGCAACATCACTCGCGTGCTCGCCACGGACCTCAATCAAATCAGCGCGCTTGCACAGCGGCTGAATTACGAGACCGGTCCGTTCGAAGGAATTGAAGACCTGACCCCTGCCAAGCGATTCCTGCTGCGAAACGACTTCAATCTCAACAACGCCAACAAAGTTAGCTTTCGCTACAACCACCTCGACTCGGTCACGGATGTGATCGTCAACACGTCCGGATCGCTGGGCCGGGGACGCGGCTCCAACACCACCAACTATTTGAGCTTCCAGAGCTCGAACCATCAGCAGCAGGAAGACATCCGGTCCGGCATTGGCGAGTGGAACTCGATTCTCGGAACGAGCATGTCCAACAGCCTGATCATCGGCTATACGAAGCAAGACGAGAGCCGGCCGCAGCACGGAGAACTGTTTCCGCTCGTCGACATCTGGGAAGGCGGCCAGCCCTACTCCTCGATTGGTTACGAGCCCTTCACGCCGCGCAACGCCCTGCGCTACAACACGTTCCAGTTGCAGGACAACTTCACGCGCTTCAGTAACAAGCACTCGCTGACTTTTGGGGGGAGTCTCGAACGCTACGAGTCTGCGAACGTGTTTTTTCCAGGGTCGCAGAGTGTGTACGTCTACGACTCGCTGGCTGACTTCTTCACTGATGTCAACGGCTACCTGGCGAACCCGAACCGCACGACCTCTCCGATCACGCTCGACCGATTCCAGGTTCGATTCATGAACATCCCCGGGGCGGACGAGCCGCTGCAGCCGCTGAAGGTGTGGTACGCCGGCGCGTATGCGCAGGACGAGTGGCGCCCGCGGTCGAACTTGACGGTGACCGCCGGTTTACGGTTCGACGTTCCTGCGTTCGGTGACACGGGATTCGCCAACAGCAACGCCGACAGCCTGACCTTCCTCGATGAAAACGGACAGGGGGTCAGTTACGCGTCGGGCGAGCTGCCGGATCCGAAAATCCTATGGTCGCCCCGTGTTGGCATCAACTGGGACGTGCGGGGCGATGTGACCACGCAAATTCGAGGAGGCACTGGGATCTTCACCGGGCGGCCGGCCTATGTCTGGATCTCGAACCAGATTGGCAACACCGGCGTGCTCACCGGATTCGAGCAGATCGACGCCACGAACACTCGACCGTTCCATCCCGATCCCAACCGCTACAAACCCACCACACCGCCGACCGGAGCGCCAGCGGCTGCCTACGAGCTGGCGCTCACCGATGCGGACTTCAAGTTCCCGCAGATCTGGCGCAGCAACATCGCCGTCGATCAGCGGCTGCCGGGGAACATCACAGCGACCGGCGAGTTCCTGTACAACAAAGACGTCAATGGCATTTACTACATCAACGCCAACCTCCCGGCCGCGCAGACGACCTTTGCCGGCGTCGGACAATCGGCCGCGCTGGACGAACCAACCGCATTCACTCTCACATATCGAATGCAGTCGTGCTGAAAAACCAGGACGTGGGGTCATCGTGGAATATCGCCGCATCGCTATCGAAGCGGGCCGCGTTTGGATTCTCATTCAAAGGCGCATATACCTACGGCCGCTCAGAGAACACCGTGGACGCGGGGAGCATCGCGTTCGGCTCCTGGGCCGGTAACCCCCACTCGCGCGATCCAAACAATCCAGGTGTCTCTCTGTCGAGCTTGGGCCACCGCGTCTACGTGCTGGCGTCCTACACCCGCGAGTACTTCGGATTCGGGGCAACGTCGATCTCGGTGTATTGGGAGGGGCGCAACAACGGAAACTCGAGCTACGTGTTCGCCGGCGACATGAATCTCGACGGCGCGTCCAACAGCGACCTGATCTACATCCCACGCGACATCTCGGAGATGAATTTTTCGACGTTCACCGCCAGTGGGCGCACGTTCACCGCTGCGGAGCAGGCGCAGGCGTTTGAAACCTATATCCAGCAGGACAAGTACCTCAGGGAGCACCGCGGTGAATATGCCAAGCGAGGCGCGGTGCTGCTTCCATTCGTCAAACGAGCCGACTTGAGCATCACTCAGGACTTGTTCGCCGACATTCGTGGCAGCCGGAATTCGTTCCAGCTCCGCATGGATATCCTGAACGTGGGGAATATGCTCAATAGCAACTGGGGGGCTGGCCAGCGTTTGATTCGCAATCAGATTCTGACCAATCCCGGCGTGGATGCGCAGTGGACGGGCCACCTATCGGTTAGTGGCGGTCAACAACGAGCTGCTCACCAAATCGTACGAGACGACTACTTTCCTGGCTGATGTGTACAGTTTCATGATCAGCCTGCGGTACAAGTTCAACTAGGCATTCGCGTCGCCAGGCGCGACAATTCTGGAGGTGAGGGGCGGGACCGCATGAAGGTCCCGCCTCTTTTTTCGGGCGGCTATTTGACGAAGTAGTTGAGCAGTGCCGCCATCGCGCCGAGCTGCGATATCCAGAAGACGAACGACCATCTGAGGTTTTCGACCCGCATCGCCGCCAGCTCGCGGGTAACGTCCACCCGCAGCGCCCCGATCTCCGACTTCAATCGGATCTCGAACCGGTTCTCGAGCACTCCCAACACGTCGTCTCGCCACTCCTGTCCAGCCGTGAAGACCATATCCGTCAGTGCCTCAGTCCCTTCGTCTCCCAGCCGCTGCCGGAGAACGGGGACGACCCGTAGCCGCTGCATTGCCTACTTTCCCTTTCCGACCTCTCTTCTCACCGAAGCCGCGCTCGTCGTCAAAACCAAACGCTACGACGACGATGCCATCGTCCGGGCCGGTGGCACAAGAAAAAAGACATGAAGTGAGGGCTATCGTCGCATGATCCCCACCATTTCCTTCACGAACTTTGCAGCGACCCGAGCGGTCAGGTCGCGAACGTCGTTACGAGGGTTGTACTCGACGACATCGGCGCCAATGACAGGCACACGGATCGCAGCAAGAATCTCCAACACCTCGCGGATACTAAGACCTCCCGGTTCAGGATGAGAAATTCCTGGCGCCAGCATGGGTTCGAGAACGTCGAGATCCAGTGAGACATACAGCGCTCCTCGCAGCCTCGCAATCTGGGGGACGGCGTCGCGCCATCGATCGGCGCCCAGCACCTCGACTCCGAATTTGGCGGCCTGTGCCCGCTGGTGCGCGTTGAGCGTCCGAACGCCAACCTGAATGAGCCGTGTGGCGAGATGCTCTTCCATCACGCGAGCGAAAGGGCACGCGTGGGAGTAGCGATCGCCAGGTTGACCCTCCGCATCACCGTCGCCCCGTCGAAGCGGGAACTCGTCATAGAGATCGCCGTGGGCGTCGAGATGTAACACGACGGGCGCTTCGGAGCGCCCCGCGAAGCCGCGAAGGACAGGGTAGGTGATGGAGTGATCGCCCCCCAGGACGAGCGGTCGGCTACCACTGTGGACCAGCAATCGAATTCGTTCCTCAATCGCCGCTCGTGCCTGTCCGGGATCCTCCGGGAGCTCGACATCCCCCATGTCCTCGAACACGCCAGGTGCGGCAAGGTCGTCGCCACGCTCGTTATAGGCGTTACTGGATGCGGCCCAGAGCGCTTGTCGAATGGCTGCCGGAGCCTCAGCGGCGCCTCGCTGCCAGGATGATGAGGCGTCCCAAGGCACGCCAATGACCGACACGAGTGTCATGGGTCGAATCTTAACGAAGCCTCGTTAAAACCGTCTCGTGCGGCCGTACAACAGAAAGGGCCGCCTGTTGGGCGGCCCCTTTTTGAATTCAGCGGTCGATCGAGGGCGGCTATCGCGGCGCCGCTCCCGCATCGCGACGCATGCCTTCCGTGACGATGCCGACTTTTTCGACCCCAGCGCCTTTGGCAGCATCGATGACCTCGATGATGTCGCCGTAACGCAGGGTCGGCGCGCCATTGACGAACATCGTCTTGTCCTTGCGCTGCTCGAAAATCGTCCGAAGCCGCTCTTCGAGCTCGGCGACAGACACGTCCTGTTTGTTGATGGAGATCTTTCGGTCGGCCGAGTAGTCGAGCACGATCTGCGACACGTCAGGAACGGGGTCGGTCGGCGTTCGCGTTTCCGCGGGCAGGTTGACATCGAGCCCGCGCTGGGACAACGGTAAGGCGGCCATGAAGATGACGAGGAGCACGAGCAGCACGTCGATCATCGGCGTGATGTTCATGTCCGAGCTGACTTCGAGCTTCTTGGCCTGGATGACCTTGTCGGCGCCGAAATGCTGGTGGGCGTGAGCCATGTCAGTTCCCTCCCGCCTGTCCGGGCCGGATGCGTCGTTCGGTGATGAGGCCCATGTCCTCGATGCCGGCGGCGCGGAGCTCGTCCATCGCCTCCATCACCTTGCCGTACTGGGCGTCTTCGTCGGCCTTGATCAGCACGATCTTCTCGGTCTTGTCCTCGAGAATCTCCTCGACGCGTCGGCGCAACTCGCTATCGGGGATCGGCACGCCGTTGACGTAGTACTCGCCATTGGCGGTGACCGCGACAACGGTCTGATCCTGCGTTTCGGGTTTATCCGCGCTGTTGGACGCGGTCGGCAGCCGCACGGGCGCGCCCTTCTGCAGGAGCGGCGCGACGATCATCATGATGATCAGCAGGACGAGCATGACGTCCACGAGGGGCGTCACGTTGATGTCCGACTTTATGCCACCCTTGGCTCCGCCGACATCCATTGACATGATTGCTTCTCCGTTCTGTTCGTCGAAACCTGTCGTCAGGTCTGGCGGGGCGCGGCCCCGCCATGCCTCACACCTTTACGCGGTCTTCTTGATGAAATAATCGACCATCTCCGACGACGAGTTGTCCATCTCGACGTTGAAGTATTCGAGTCGGCCCGACAGGTAGTTGTAGAACCACACCGCCGGGATGGCGACGAACAGACCGAGCGCGGTTTCGACCAGCGCTTCGGCGATACCGGCCGACACCGCGCCGATACCACCCGAGCCGGTGGCAGCAATGCCGACGAACGCGTTGATAACGCCGACCACCGTGCCGAGCAGTCCGACGAATGGTGCCGTCGCGCCGATCGTTGCGAGACCCGAGACACCCTTCTTGAGGTCGTTCGAGGTCAAGGCCGTGGCGCGCTGAATCGAACGACGAACCGTGTCGAGCAAGTCTTCACGCGACAGATTCGATCCGGTTTCCTGCTGGAACTGATACTCCTGGAGTCCCGCGAGCACCACCTTGGCCAGATGGCTGTAGCGATACTCCTTCGACGACGAGAGGGCGATCGCTTCCTTGAGGCGACCTTCTTTGAGGTGCTTGGCGACGAGCGGCGCGTACATCTTCGACTGGTTGGTCGCCTGTCGGAACGTGTAGAAGCGCTCGATGGCCACGCCCACCGACCAGAACGACATGATGAAGAGCACCGCGGCAATCGCCATCGCGGTGGGACCCATCTGCTCAAACATTTGCACGAGGTCGAGGCCGGCCCCTGCCCCCTCCTGCGCGAACGCAGGCGTGCTCAACAGCACCATGGCGAGCCCGGCACTTGCTATCCGCCCGATCTGACCCAGCTTCCGACCTTCCATCGCATCCTCCGTAGCGCAGGACGTTTCGGTCCCGCGATTATTGCCTCGTGACGTGAATCGACGGAGGCGACGCGCGAACGTCGCCTCTTCCCACTGTTGACTTACTGCAGCGTGAACTGGACGGTAACCGTCATGATGACCGGCACCGGCACACCATTGAGTAGGGTTGGCGTGAACTGCCACTGCTTGACCGCATCCAGCGCGGACGCATCGAGCAGCGGGATCGAGCGCAGGACGCGTGCGTTCTGCACGCTGCCATCCGCACCAATCGTCGCTTCGACAATGACGACTCCCTGGACGCGCGCGGACTGCGCGATCGGCGGGTAGACCGGATTGACGTGTTTGACCTTGTTTGGCGTCTTGATGTTGCCGCCGACGCGCACCGGCTGCGACGGGGGCGGTGGCGGCGGTGGTGGCTCCGGAATCCCACCGGCAATACCGCCGACCACGCCGCCGGGAATGCCGCCTTCAACCCCACCCACGTTGCTCTCGAAGCCGGCTTCGATGCCCGTCTCCGGCTTGATTTCAGACGGCGTTTCGACCGGCGCGGCCGTCGGATTCACTTCGACCTTGGGCGGCGGGGCGGCGCTCGGGGGCGGGGGCGGAGGCGGAGGCGGCGGCGGTGGCGGAGGTGCGGAAGCGACAAACGCCATCATCGATGGCGGGGTCGGTAACACGTCCGCTGCCATCAGCGGGACGATCACGAGAGCTGCGACGATTATGGCCTCGAGCAACATGGTCAGCGGGACCGTGTACCAGGCCTTGCTGCCCATCTTGATCGAGGGATCGACGACATCGCCGAACATGTCGCGTGGCACGAAACGTCCTCCTAACCTGCCCTAAAGTAACGGCGCAAGACCGCCGATTATAGCGATCACGGACGAAGTGTCAACGAATAGGGGTGACTCTCCGCAGATTTGACCCCTGCCCCTCGGGACTCGCATCCCGACGCCGGTGTCGCTGGTGCCGACGTCCGTTCCCGACACCACCCGGTACCACGTTAGACACCAGCGGGCGAAAAGTGCTCCCTCAGCTCGCTTCGTCGCAGGCTGCTTCGCTCGGGCTCGCGGCCTTACGGCCCAGCGTTGGGAGCCACGCCGTTGGGCGTGGCTTGTGCAAATGCCCGAAAAGCCCCTCGAACTTCAGCAGTTTGGCGACGATGCTGAAGGCGAGGCCGCTCGGCCGAGCCTCCCACGAGCGAAGCGAGTCCTACGAGGCATAAATGCCGTCTACTTCAGCTTTCGATCCTCATCCCGTAGAACGAACGATAGACGAAAGTCATCCCGATCACTAAAAACAGGGCCGCCAGCGCAACCGTCAGCGTTGACCCTTCGGTCCCTCCCGCCAAGTAGATCCCGAGCTCGACTGCGAGCACGCCAAACAACGTCGTGAATTTGATCACGGGGTTCATCGCGACCGATGAGGTGTCCTTGAACGGGTCGCCCACCGTGTCGCCGACGACGGACGCGGCATGGAGGTCGGTGCCCTTCATCTTGAGCTCGGTTTCGACGATCTTCTTGGCGTTGTCCCACGCACCGCCGGCATTGGCCATGAAGATCGCCTGGAACAACCCGAACATGGCAATCGAGATGAGATACCCGATGAAGAAGAACGGCTCGATGAAGGCAAACGCGAGCGTCGAGAAAAAGACCGCAAGGAAAATGTTGAACATCCCTTTCTGGGCGTACTGCGTGCAGATTTCCACGACTCTGCGGCTGTCTTCCACCGAGGCCTTGGTCGAACCCTCGAGCCGGATGTTGGCCTTGATGAACTCGACTGCGCGATAGGCGCCCGTGGTCACCGCTTGTGTGGAGGCGCCGGTGAACCAGTAGATCATCGAACCGCCAGCCAGAAATCCCAGGAGAAATGGTGGATGCAGAATCGACAGGTTCTCCATTCCGGTGGTGAGCCCTTGCGTGAGCCCCATGATGATCGCGAAGATCATGGTGGTCGCGCCGACAACCGCGGTGCCAATGAGCACCGGCTTGGCCGTCGCCTTGAATGTATTCCCGGCGCCGTCGTTCTCCTCGAGCAGATCCTTGGCGACGGCAAAGTTCACCGGGAAGCCGAACTGCCGCTGCACGTCCTGCGCGATGTTCGGGATCGATTCGATCTGTGACAACTCATAAACCGACTGCGCATTGTCGGTGACCGGGCCGTAGGAATCGACGGCAATCGTCACCGGGCCCATGCCCAGGAATCCAAACGCGACGAGACCAAACGCGAAAATCGCGGGTGCCTTCATGATGCCCGCCAGGCCCAGGTCGGAGACGAGATAGGCGATCGCCATCAGTCCCATGATCGTCAGTCCAAGCCAATAGGCGCTGAAATTGCCGGCGACGAAACCCGAGAGGATGTTCAGCGACGCGCCGCCCTCGCGCGACGAGGTGACGACTTCGCGGACGTGGCTGGAGTGCGTCGAGGTGAACACCTTGACGAACTCGGGAATGATGGCGCCCGCCAGCGTGCCGCAGGTGATGACCGAGGACAGCTGCCACCACAGATCGGTGTTGCCACCGAGCGACGGAATCAGGAGGTATGACAGGACATAGGTCAGCACGACCGACACGATCGAGGTCAGCCACACCAGCGAGGTCAGCGGCGCTTCGAAATTCATCTTCGTCGCGTTCCCGTAGCGACCGCGCGCGATCGCATTGTTCACGAGATACGAGCCCGCGGATGCGAGGACCATCATCACGCGCATCATGAAGATCCAGACGAGCAGCTGGACTTGCACTTGCTCTTCGGTGACGGCGAGCATGATGAACGAGATCAGCGCGACGCCGGTGACGCCGTAGGTTTCGAAACCATCGGCCGTCGGGCCCACCGAGTCTCCAGCGTTGTCGCCCGTGCAATCCGCAATCACGCCGGGATTGCGCGCATCGTCTTCCTTGATCTTGAAGACGACTTTCATCAGGTCCGATCCGATGTCGGCAATCTTGGTGAAGATGCCGCCCGCGATACGCAGCGCGGCCGCCCCGAGCGACTCGCCAATGGCGAATCCCAGGAAGCAGACGCCCGCGTATTCGCCGGGGATGAACAACAGAATCGCGAGCATGAACAGCAGCTCGACGGAAATGAGCATCATGCCCACGCTCATGCCGGCCTGCAGCGGGATGTCGCACACCGGGAACGCCTTGCCTTTCAGGCTCGCAAACGCCGTCCGCGAGTTGGCCAGGGTGTTGATTCGAATGCCGTACCACGCCACGCCGTAGCTGCCGCCGATGCCGATGAGACTGAAGAGCAGAATGATGAGAATGCGGGAGAACGGAAAGCCAATCATCGAAAAGTACGCCACGATGATCGTCCCGATGAACAACTCGAGAATGAGCAGCAACTTGCCTTGCTGCACCAGGTAGGCCTTGCACGTCTCGTAGATCAGTTCTGAGATCTCGGCCATCGAGCGGTGCACCGGCATGCGTTTCACACCGGCATAGGTCCAGGCGCCGAACAGCAGTCCCAGGACGCACACCACCAGCCCCGACAGCAGGATCTGATGGCCGGTCATGCCGAGAAAATCGCCCTGATTGAGATCTGGGAGGTGGATGTTCACCTCGCCGCCAGGCATGTGTTGGGTCGGCGCCTGGGTCTCCGCCGGCGGCTGGCTCGCAGTCAGCGGCGCCGCGGTCAAGAGGACGCTCGCAGCAATGGCAAGGCTACAGATCACTCGTTTCATCTGGTGTGTCGTCATGATTGGCTCTGTCCGCTCTCGGTGCGCAGCCGGTTCGGCAGCGCCATTCCGCCGGTCAGGAAGATGCGGATACCTTCCTCGACGGTCAAGTTCGGGAAACTCGCCTGCTCTCGCGGATAGACGAACACATCCCCGAGGTACAGGTGGTTGGTCGGCACATACACTGCCACGACGGCCTCCGGGCCGCGGCCGCGATCCAACGTGAACTCCTTCGTCAAGAACCCGAGGACCATGCCGCGCTTCGGGTCTTCGACGATGACGACCTTCTTGAAGCCGGCGTCGTTGTCGGGCGAAAACGCCGCCACCAGCTGCTTCACCGGCGCGTAGATGGTCTTGAACACCGGCACCTGCAGCAGGTAGTACTCGGTTCGCTGCAGGACGCGTTTGCCGATCACATTGGTCGCGAGCGCGCCAACCACCAGAATGATGGCCGCCGTGATGAGCAGCCCGAGTCCCGGCACTGCTCGACCCAGCAGGCGAACCGCGATCGGCTCGGCCACACCGTCTACAACCTGAAAAATCCACACCAGTGCCGCGACGCTGATGATCAGCGGCACGGTCACGAAGAACCCGGTGATGAAACTGCGGCGAAGCCACGACATGGATCACCGCGTCGCCAGCCACACGACCGTCACCAACGCCAGCGCGAAGCGATAGTACGCGAACACCGCCAGCGAGTGATTAGCCAAGTATTTCAGGAAGAACTTGATGGTCAGGTATCCAACGACGGCCGAGACCAGCAAGCCCACGACGAAAAGCGTCACGGGTAGACCCGCGACGCCAACGTCCCGCAACTTTAGTGCTTCTCGCGCCGCCGCCGCTACCACCGCGGGCAGGCTCATGAGAAACACGAACCGCGCCGCCTGAGCGCGTCGAAGCCCGAGCAGCAGCGCCAGTGTCAGCGTTGCCCCCGACCGCGAAATACCAGGCACCAGCGCTGCCGCTTGCGCGACGCCAATCGCGATGGCTTCGCCGTAGCTGACCCCGTTCGAATCCCGCGACTGGCTGCCCAGCCGCTCCGCGACGATGAGCCCCAGGCCGCCGAGCGCCAGCGTCGTCGCAACGACGGCGGGCGAGCGGACGGTCTCGAGCCAGTCCCCAAACACCAGGCCGATGACCACGATCGGCAGCGTCCCGACGACGATCAGCCGCACCAGTCGCTCGTGCTCGCCGTCGCGACCGCTCAGCGCTCCCGGGAGCGCCGCCATCATCGCCCGCACGTCGTCCCAGAAATACAGGACCACGGCCAGCAGCGTACCGACGTGGCACGCGACATCGAATGCGAGCCCGAAGCGGTCCGCGTCCCAGCCGAAGAACGCGCGCGCGAGAATCAGGTGGCCCGAGCTCGAGACCGGCAGGAACTCCGTCAGGCCCTGCACGACGCCGAGGAGCGCCGCCGCAATCAGATCCACAGCTGCTTGGCGCCTACGACGCCTTCCGGCCGCCGGAAGCGGGACGTGCGGCAGACGTTGGTCGACCCCTTGCCTGTTTGCCGCTCAGGATGATCGCGAGTGCCGCGGCGATGAACACCGTTGAATAGGTGCCGCTGACGATGCCCACCAGCATCGTGAACGCGAACCCTTCGAGCACCTCGCCACCAAAGAGATAGAGCGCCAAGACCGACAGGAATGTCGTCCCGGCCGTGATGATGGTGCGGCTCAAGCGTCTGATTCACGCTCGTGATTGACCACGGTCTCGAGCGGCTCGCGCTTGGTCGTCCGAAGGTTTTCGCGCACGCGGTCGAAAATGACGATCGTGTCGTTCACCGAATAGCCGGTGATGGTCAACATCGCCGCGACGATGTTCAGCGAGAGGTCGTAGTTGAAGAAGGCCAGAAACGTCAGCGTGACGAGAATGTCGTGGAACGTCGCCGCGATCGCGCCAATCGCGAACGCAAAACGGAACCGCAAGCCAATGTAGACCGTGATGCCGACAATCGAGGCGAGCGTGGCATAAATGCCCTTGAGCTGCAGGTCGCGGCCAATGACCGGGCCGACAATCTCCTGCTGAACGGATCTCGAACTTGCCAATGTTGGCGGCCTGCAGTCCGGCGACCACGGCTTGCGCGCCGCGTTCGAGGTTGGCGCCCTGCTCGAGATCGGTGCCTTGCTCGTGGGTCTCGAGCGGCAGCCGAATCAGCCACTCGTTGTCGGCCGTGTCTCCGTACGGCTGAATGACCTTGTCGCCCGGAATCGCTTCCAACGCCCGGCGAACGGCATCCTCGCTGACGGCCTGCTCGAACCGGACCACGACCAGCGTTCCGCCGGAGAAGTCGATGCCCAGCGGCAACGCCGCGGGTGGCCATGACGCCGACGCCGGCGAGGATCACGAGCGGCGACAGCGCGATCGCATGCCAGCGCCATTTGATGAAGTTGAAGTTGGGGTTCGTAAGAAGTCCATGACGTCGCTCAGATGCTCAGCTTCGTGACGCTGCCGGCGCGAAAGAAGCGAGTTCGAACATGCGTGCGCGACACGAAGACCGCCGTGAACACATTCGACAACAGACCGATCGGTCAGCGTCGTGGCGAAGCCGCGAATCGGCCCGGTGCCGAACTGAAACAGGAACGCCGCCGCGATCAGCGAGGCGACGTGCGTATCGAGAATCGTCAGGAAGACGCGGTCGAAGCCGGCGGCAACCGCCTGCTTGACGCCTTTGGCGGTCAGCAGCTCTTCCTTGATGCGCTCGAAGATCAGGACGTTCGAGTCGACGCCCATGCCGATCGTCAGGATGAAGCCAGCGATGCCCGGGCAGCGTCATCGTCGCGCCGAGATACGCCATCAGGCCGAGCAGGATGATCAGGTTGACGCACGATCGAGACCAGCGCGTTGAAGCCCGACAGCCTGTAGTAGACCAGCATGAACATCATCACGAAGATCAGCCCGCCGATCGCGGCCGTCACGCCGGCGCGGATCGAATCCTGACCGAGCGAGGCGCCGACCGTTCGCTCTTCGAGATAGGTCAGCGTCGCCGGCAGCGCACCGGAGCGCAGGACCAGCGACAGGTCCGCCGGCTTCCTGCTGCGTGAAGTTGCCCTGGATGATGCCCTCGTCGTCGATACGGCTATTGATGCGTCGGCGCCGAATAGACGCGATTGTCGAGGACGATGGCGAGCTGGCGGTTGATGTTGTTCTGCGTGAACGTCGCCGAACTTGGCCGCGCCTTCGTTGTTCAGCGAGAAGCTCACCGCCGGCCGGCTGTTCTCGTCGAGCGTCGGGCGCGAGTTGCGCAGATCGCGTCCGGTGACCGCCGGCACGCGCCGCACGACGTAGTAGACCGTCGCGGGGCGGTCGCCCGGCTGCGCCTTCGCTCGTGCCTGGCAGGATCTGCAGGTCCGGCGGCAGGTTGTTGCCGTAGGCCTGACGCGCCGGCGGCTTCGTCGGAGAACGGGCCCTGCTCGACGAGCTTCAGCTCGAGCTGCGCCGTCGAGCGGATGATTTCCTTCGCGCGGCGCGACGTCGGTGACGCCCGGGAGCTGCACGAGAATCTGGTCGTCCTCACTGTGGCGCGCGACGATCGGCTCGGCCACGCCCAGTTCGTTCACGCGACGCTCGAT
The DNA here is from genome assembly GCA_963734095.1 of uncultured Acidobacteriota bacterium. Taxonomy (GTDB): domain Bacteria; phylum Acidobacteriota; class Vicinamibacteria; order Vicinamibacterales; family UBA2999; genus JACCSI01. Next base: position 49,415 of record CAVTGK010000044.1, read on the forward strand.
CGTCTGCAGCGCCTGCGTCACCGCTTCCTCGCGGAGCTGAACCGCGATATTGGGCCGCATCGTGAACGTGTAGCTGCCCGCTCCCGGCGCGCGGTTGAACACCAGTTCGACGTCCGTCAGCAGCTGACGAAACGCCTCGTCCTGCTCGGGCGGGACGCCCTCGACACGGAACTCAGTCGGGCTGACGATCGTTACGGTCCCCGCGATGTTCTGGTGCCTTCATCTGCTCGCGCAGTCGATCCGCCGTGGTCTCGGTCTCGAGTCTGACCGCATCGTCGGTCTGCACGCGCATCACCAGATGCACGCCGCCCTTCAGATCGAGCCCCAGCCGCACCTTCTGGTCCGGCGGATAGAACGCGAAGACCGACAGCGCAATGACGCCGAGGATGATCAAAAGCTTCCAACGCAGGTTCTTCGCCATGTTCACTGACCTTGCGGCGGTCACCACAGGCTCCTGACCCTGATAGCCGACGATGGCGCTGCGGGCCACTTCGAGCCGGACGTTCTGCGCCACCTGCAGCTGCACCGATTGCTCGTTCACTTTCGTGATCGAGCCGAAAATCCCGCCCGACGTGATGACCCGGTCGCCGACTTTCAGCGCGCTCAAGAAACTCCTGAACCTTCTTCTGCCGGCGCTTCATCGGCAGCAGGATGATGAAGTAGAAGATGGCAAGGACCAGCGCAAACGGAATCAGCTGGATCAACGCGTTCGCCTGACCCGGCGCGGACAGAGCCAGCACAGGCCCGGCTTCGACTACTTCCCTCGACATCATGGAGTCAGCGAGCGGCGGGAAAAGGTCCGAGACAAAGACTGTCGGAACTTTTCGAACGTGCCAAACGCTATAGCGTCCCTAATCCCTCTCATAGTGTCAAGGTAAAAGTAGAGATTATGCAACGTGTTAAGGGTGCTCCCAGCGATCTCGCCGGCAGGAAGAGATGGCGCAAATAGGCGCGTGAAAAGTGCCGGCAGGTGTGGCACCGGCACGCCGGATCGGGCGGCTGATCGTCTTCCGCAAACCGCGCGTTCTTGATGTTGATGGAACCCCTCGCTGGTGAAGAGTTGGCCGTTTCGGGCGTTTCGCGTCGGCATCACGCAGTCGAACATGTCGATGCCGCGCGCCACGCACTCCACGAGGTCCAGCGGCGTGCCGACGCCCATGAGATATCGTGGCGGTCTCGTCGGGCAGGAGGGGCGCCGTGATCTCGACTGTCCTGATACATCTCCTCCGGTCTTCCCCGACACTCAGCCCGCCGATGGCATAACCCTCAAATCCGATCGCGCAGCGTCGGCCTCGGCGCTTCGCGGCGCGAAGATCCGGCGAAGATGCCGCCCTGCACGATGCCGAACTGCGCTTGCCCGGGGTTGGTGATGGGGACGTCAGGCACGCTTCCGACCGAAGCGCCAGAAACCTGCGCTCGACACCGCGCGCGCCCAGCGCGCCGTGAGTGCAACGGACTCGCGCCAAAAGCGGTTCGGTCGCCGGTAGCGCGGGACACTCGTCCAGGACCATTGCGATGTCAGACCCCAGCCGGGCCTGAAGGTCGACCGCACTCTCAGGCGTCAGCTCATACGCGGTGCCGTCGAGATGCGACTGGAATCGCACGCCTTGCTCGTCGAACCTGACGCCGCGCCGCCAGGCTGAAGACCTGATAGCCGCCGCTGTCGGTGAGGATGGGCTGCGGCCAGCCCATGAACCGGTGCAGCCCGCCCCGCCGGGCGATCAGATCGGCGCCCGGTCTCAGAGACAGGTGATAGGTGTTGCCGAGGATGATCCATGCGCCAACGTCCTCGAGATCGCGCGCGGTCATGGCCTTCACGGCGCCCTGCGTGCCCACCGGCATGAAGACCGGCGTCTCGACCAAGCCGTGAGGCGTCGTCAGAACGCCGCGGCGTGCCGGCCGTCGCGATGAGTCGTGGTGGAAGGAAGGAATTTGCGGCAACGACAAGTGACCGGCCTTGCTATTATCCTGATCGTGAAGAAAGCTGCGGGTCGGCGTCATCTACGGCGGACGCTCGGGAGAGCACGAGGTCTCGATTGCGTCCGCCGCCTCGGTCATCAAGCACCTCGACCGCACGAGATACGAGCCGGTGCCGATCCGCATCGAGAAGGATGGTCGGTGGACCATCGCCGATCGCGCGCCGACGGCGATTTCGGCGGCCGAAGTGATCGAACAGGCGCGCGTCCTGACGCCGCGCACGCCTCGACCCGGGCGCGAGACGGTGCTCCTGGCTCATCCGAGCGAGGACACGCTGATGACCATCGAGCGGCGCCCATCGGCCGGCGGGGATGTGGATCACGCAGTGGTCACCGGGCTCGGACTCGACGTCGTGTTTCCGGTGCTGCATGGGCCGTTCGGTGAGGACGGCACCGTGCAGGGCCTGCTGGAGCTCGCCAACGTCCCGTATGTCGGTCCGGGCGTGTTGGCGTCAGCCGTTGGGATGGACAAGGCGGCCATGCGGCTCGTGTTCGGTGCGCGCGGGCTGCCGCTGGTGCCGTGGATCAGCTTCACCCGACGCCAGTGGGACAGTGACCGTTCGCGCATTACGGAGATGGCCCTGGCGCTTGGCCTGCCGATGTTCGTCAAGCCGGCAAACCTCGGTTCGAGCGTGGGGATCTCGAAGGTGAAGTCCGGGGACGCGCTGTCGTCATCGATCGAAGCCGCGCTGGAATTCGATCGAAAGGTTGTCGTCGAGGCGGCGGTCGCCCGATGCGCGTGAGATCGAATGCGCGGTGCTGGGCAACGACGAACCCGAGGCGTCCCTGCCCGGCGAGGTCATTCCCTCGCGTGAGTTCTACGACTACGAAGCCAAGTACCTCGACGACGAACTCGCAAACGATCATTCCCGCCGACCTGCCGGATGAATCGTCAACGAGGTCCGCCGCCTCGCGCTCGAAGCGTTTCGTGCAATGGATGCCGCTGGCATGTCGCGAGTGGACTTTCTGTTGTCACGCACGAGCGGCGCGCTGTTCGTGAACGAGATCAACACGATTCCTGGCTTCACCACCATCAGCATGTATTCGAAGATGTGGGAAGCCACTGGCGTGAGCTATCCGGTGCTGGTCGATCGCCTCATTCGACTCGCCGTCGAACGGCACGCCGAGAAGCAGCGACTGCGCACGAGCGTCGATCGTGAGCACGGTGAGCAATCACGAAGCCGCCTCTGCGACTGCACGCGCTCCGGCGTCCGATCGACACGCACTCTATCGTCTTGCACGATCCGATCCGACAGTTCTTAGTGAGCGACGTGTGAAAACGATCGTTGATTTGCGTCGTGCGGGCTTGTGGGTGATGTCGATTGCGATCGAGCGTGGGCGATTTGACTGCAAGGGAGGTTTTGAGCTTGTGTCAAATGCGCCGAGGGCGCCAAAGCTTTGACAAGGAGCGACGGTTTGTGCTTGACATCGCAATTTTCTCGCCCATAATCTACATCTGGTATGAGGGAGGCACGCTCAGACAACGGCTTGTGAAGCACTGAGACTCCGGTGGAGCCTCGGCTCACGCCCACCCGCTGTCGCCATCAGGCACGAGTCCACCCCCTTCAGGAGGAACAATGGCGAAGAAGGCAAAGAAGGCGGCCAAGAAGGCCAAGAAGGCGAAGAAGAAGTAACACTGGGCCGCTCCGAATGGGGCGGTCTCTTTTCGAGCACTGCCCCATCTTTTCTTTCTGCCCTAGCCCATTGCCAGAGGGCACATCTGGCGCGCACCGATCAGCGCGCAATGAAGCGTGAAGGAGCCGGCACACGCGGGCTGAGTGCCAGGCGGCAGAGGCGACCGCGGTGGCGCGGCAATACCTTCCGCACAACCCAACCCGAAGGGGGGGATTAGACCATGGCGAAGAAGGCAAAGAAGTCGGCCAAGAAGGCCAAGAAGGCGAAGAAGCGCTAACGACGCTTCGCCATTGACGAGATCAAGGGGCGACCATCGCGGTCGCCCCTTTCGTTTTTCAGCGCGTGTGATGAGCGCTGCGTCAGTCGGGAGCGCCCGGTCCGATCCAATTGACGCCGTCCCAGATTCTTACGGTTCGGATCTGATCCCACTGCGTCAGTTGATCGACGACTTCCAGCCCCGCAACGACGCGACCAAACACCGTGTAGCGGCCATCCAGGTGCGGCTGCGGCGCATGGGTGATGAAGAACTGACTGCCCCCCGTGTCTTCCCAATCGAGCGCCATCCCCACGGTCCCGCGAAGGTACGGGCGCTGATTGATTTCGTCGCGAATGGTGTACCCCGGTCCGCCTTCTCCGTCACCGCGAGGGTCACCGTCCTGCACCACGAAGTTGGGCACGATGCGATGGAACGGAGTACCGCCCAAAAAATTCTTGCGTGCCAGCGATACGAAGTTGGTCACGGTCCGTGGTGCGTCGAGCACCGCCAGTTCGATCTGGATCAGGCCCTTCTCGGTGTCGATGTAGGCCATCGGCGAGACCCGCGGGTCGATCATCGGCGTCATCTCGTTCAGCTCGGTCAGCGGCGCGGCAGGAGCGGGACGCATGGAGGACAGGTCGGCACCCGGCTCCACCTTCGTCAGGAGCGCGGCGGCTCGGACCCGCAAGGCCCAGTCGCGATCGCCCAGGGCGCGGGTCAGCAAAGGTTTGGCTGCCTCGGGATCGAGCTCGACGAGTGCGCCGAGCACCGCCGCACGCGCGATGTACGTCGGGTCCTTGTCGGCACGTTCGTAGGCTTGCACCAGGGCCGCGACACCCCGTTGTGACTTGAGTCGCGCGAGACCATTGGCGACGGTCAGTCGCACGACCACATCCTCCGACTCCGCCCGCTCGAGCAACGCGGCCTCCGCGTCTTTCGCGCCGAGGGCAACCAGCGCATTCAACACGGCCGGGATGACACGCTGATCGCTGTCCTGCAGCATCGCGGTCAGTCGAGGATGGGCGCGTTCCAGTCCCACACTGACGAGGGCGGTCGCCAAGGCGGCCCGCACGCTCCAGTGCGAATCGGGATCCAGGCCGGAGATCACGGTCACGAACATGTCGGGATCGGTCCGCGCCAATGCGGTCAGCGCCGTCGCTCGGATGGACGGCCACGGCTCAGTCAGAAGATCGACCAGAGTCTCCACCGCCTCCGGCGCCCTGAGTTGCCCAAGGGCCGTGACGACCTCCAATCGAAGGTTGGCGTCGGTTTTCGGCGTCGCAAGCACTTTGATCAGCGTGGCGACCGCTTCAGCCTCGCCGAGGTCCGCCAGCGATCGCACCGCCTCGATCCGCACCGGCACGAACTCCGCATTGTTTGCGACCAGCGCGATGAGCGGTGCGCCGGCACGTCGGTCCTTGTGCACTCCCAGTCCGCGCGCGGCAAACGCGCGCGAGATGGCGCCTGTTCCCTCGAGCAGGGTCAAGAGCGCCGTACCGCCGCGCGGATCGGGGATGCGTCGGAAGGCGTAAGCGACGGGCCACCACCGACTGATGGGCTGCGCCGTTTGTGTCGAGCAGCACCCCGGCCAACTGGTCGTACGCACCCAGCCGCACGAGCGCGTAGATGCCGAGCCGAACCGCTTCGACGGGCGGTGGCTTCGGGATGCTCGAGATCGTCCGCTTCGATCCCATTGAGCACACCGGCCGCCACATGCCCCTGGATCATCGTGGCGATCGCGTCCGCAGCCGGCTTGTGCGCGATGAGCCCCAGGCCTTCGGCCGCGCGACCGTGCACGACAGGGTCTGGATCCGACAGCGCCGTCACGAGCGGCTCGGCGCCCGAGGCGTCGCCGATCAACCCAATCGCGAACGCGGCCATCTGCCGGACCTCCGGATCCGTGTCCGAGGCCAACAGTTCGGCAAGCGGAGGGACGCCGGCGGGCAATCGCGTTCGACCAACGGCCAGCGCGGCTCGTCGGCGGATGCGGGCTTCGGTGTCTTTCAGCAGGATGAGAAGGTCGGGCTGAGGAGGCGGCGCGGGCAAAGCAACCGGGGCCAGGCGCCCTTTCGGTGGTGGCGTCACAGGCGGCGGTGGCGCGGGCGGCGCCGGCATCGCAAGAATTCGATCCTCTTCGAGGCGCAGAATCCATCCCATCTTCTGCTCGAAGGTCATGGGCGCTCGGCGCTCGGGTGCTGCGGCCGGCGGAGCCGAGGCACACGCGGCGAGCACAGCGGTGCCGAGGCCCGCGACCACGAGTCGGAGTCGGCAAGCGAGCATCATGCGGCAGACAGATTGAAAGGATCGAGCGTGATCGCGCGAACCGTCGCGCGCTCGACGCGATCCTGCACGATATGCACCCCAATGCCTGGCGCGTTCGGGACCGCGATGGTGCCATCGGCATCGACCTCGATCGCCGGCTCGATCAAGTCAGGCTGGTAGTAGCGCTTGCTGGCCGCGATGTCGCCCGGAAGAGAGAAGTTGGGCAGACTCGCGAGATGAATGTTGTGCGCGCGCCCGATTCCCGTTTCCAGCATGCCTCCATGCCAGACAGGAATCTCGTGCTGCGCGCACAAATCGTGAATCTGAATCGACTCGCGGTGGCCGCCAACACGGCCAGGCTTGATATTGATGACCTGACAGGCCTTGGCGGCAATGGCGTCGCGGGCGATGCGCACCGTATGAATCGATTCGTCCAGACAGATGGGCGTCTTCAGCGCCCGCTGCAGCTCTGCGTGGTCGCTCACATCGTCGTAATCGAGCGGCTGCTCGATCATCATCAGCGCGTATGCGTCGAGGCGCGCCAGATGGGCAGCATCGCCGAGGGTGTAGGCCGCGTTGGCGTCCACCATCAGCGGCACGCTGCCGAACGTCGAGCGGACCATCTCGACCGCCGCGATGTCCCAGCCCGGCTTGATCTTGACTTTGATCCGTTGATAGCCGGCGGCGAGTTCATGCCGGATCTTGGCAGCGAGATCGGCGAGCGAATCCTGAATCCCAATCGACACACCCGAGGCAATCCGTGAGCGCGTGCCTCCGAGGAGCCGGGCCAATGGCTGCCCCTTCGTCCGGGCATAGAGATCCCAGGCCGCCATCTCGAGGCAGGCTTTGGCCATGTTATGACCACGAACGGGCCGGAGGGCATCGAAGATGTCACGCGGATGGTCGAAGGTGTGTCCGAGCAGACGCGGCGCGAGAAATCCGGTGATGATGTGCCAGGCGGTTTCGGTCGTTTCGCTGCTGTAGTACGGATTGGCTTCGGCGACCGCCTCGCCCCAGCCCTCGTGCCCGTCGCCTTCAAGGCGCACGAGCAGAAACGTCCGATCGTAGCTGCGGCCAAAACTGGTTTCGAAAAAGCTGACGAGCGGAAGGCGGCAGAGCCGCAGATCGAGCCGATCGATTCGCACTGAAGCCTCTTAATGCTTATCGGTCGTCAGCCGCCAGCCGCCAGCGGCCGGTTGCCAGTGGCTCATCGTTCGATTCAGCAACGCTTGAAGCTTCGTCTTGGCTGACAAACTGATGGCGGCAACTGGGAACTGACGCAAGTCGCACCAAACGATACCACGCGCGAGCTTGCGTCCTTTCGCTGCGCGTTTATATACTCCAGCTTCACGTGGCGTTTCGGTACATCGCCATCGAGGGCCCCATCGGCGTCGGCAAGACCCGACTCGCAGAACGGCTGGCCGGTCGAATCGATGGCAGCACCGTGCTCGAGGACGCCGAGAATCCCTTCCTCGCCGACTTTTACAACGAGCGCGCCGGTGCGGCGCTGCAGGCGCAGCTGTTTTTCTTGTTGAATCGCCATCGCCAGCTCGCCGGACTCCGACAAGCCGACCTGTTTCGACACACGACCGTTTGCGACTATCTCTTCGACCGCGACAAGATCTTGCGTACCTGAATCTCGACGATAACGAGCTGTTCATCTATCAGCGTCTGTTCGACCTGCTGGCGCGTGATATCCCCTCACCGGATCTCGTCGTGTATCTGCAGGCCCCGACGGACGTCCTGCTGGCCCGCCTCAAAGCGAAGCCGGTTGACCCCGAGCGTCCCGTTCCGCAGCCCAATTCCGAGTACCTGCGCGAGTTGAACGAAGCGTATCAGCACTTCTTCTTTCACTACACCACGACGCCGTTGCTGGTCGTCGAGACCTCGCAATTCGATCCGGAGACGAACGACGGAGCGCTCGACGATCTGGTCCGACAGGTCAATGCGATGGGCAAGGGCACTGCGGTATTACGTGCCGCGCACGAAGGACTGACAGTTTCTGCTAAGCTGGCGCGATGGCCTGGTTCAAAAAGGCGCGCAAGCCGATTGCCGCGCCTGATAAAGCCAGCCGCGTGCCCGAGGGACTGTGGGTCAAGTGTCCCGACTGTGACGCGATCATCTACACTCGCGACCTCGTCAAGAGCCTCAGTGTCTGCACGAAGTGCAATCATCACTTCAGGCTGACCGCGCGCGAGCGTCTGCTGTCGTTGTTCGACGGGGAGTACTGGGTCGAGCAGGATGCTGGCTTGCGATCGAACGACCCGCTGGTCTTTTCCGACACCAAGCCGTACCGCGAGCGATTGGCCGCGAGCCGCGCCGCCACCGGCTTGCCAGACGCCGCCATCGTCGGCGTCGGCCGAGTCGATGGCATCGAAGCAGTCGTGGTGGCCATGGAGTACGCGTTCATTGGCGGCAGCATGGGTGTCGTGATGGGTGAAAAGATCGTTCGCGCCGCCGAAACGGCGCTCATCCGCCGTCTGCCGTTGATTGTCGTCTCCTGCTCGGGCGGCGCGCGCATGATGGAGGGCGCGCTGTCGCTGATGCAGATGGCCAAGGTGTCGGCCGTGCTCGCACGTCTCGATCGGGCGAAGCTCCCGTACCGTCTCGGTCCTCACCGATCCGACGACGGGCGGCGTGACGGCGAGTTTTGCCATGCTGGGCGACCTGAATGTTGCGGAACCCAAAGCCCTGATTGGGTTTGCCGGCCCCCGCGTCATCGAACAGACCATTCGGCAGAAGCTGCCCGAGGGATTCCAGCGCAGCGAGTTCCTCATCGAGCGCGGCATGCTCGACATGATCGTGGACCGTCGTGAATTGAAGGCCACCATCGCGCGCGCGCTGCGCTTCATGATGCCGGCCAATGACTCCGCGTGAGCGACTCTTCGCGCTCGAACAGTTCGGCATCAAACTCGGTCTCGACAACATCCAGCGAATTCTCGAGGCGCTTGGCCACCCCGAGAAGCGCTTTCCATCGGTCCACGTCGCGGGGACCAACGGCAAGGGATCGGTGACGGCGATGGTGGAGCGCGGTCTCCGATCGGCAGGCCATGCCACCGGGCGCTACACCTCGCCGCATCTGAACGACATCGAGGAGCGGATTGCCCTCAACGGTCGGCCGATTGATGCCGCCGCATTCGACGCCACGACCGCCGACGTCCTCGCCATGGTCGATGAGTTGCACGGCCAGGGGACACTCGAGTCGTGGCCGACGTTTTTCGAGGTCACGACGGCGATGGCTTTCATGACCTTTGCGCGTGAGCGGGTCGACGCAGCGGTCGTCGAAGTCGGGCTCGGTGGCCGATTCGACGCCACCAATACCCTGGCGCCGGCCGTGACCGCCATCACGTCGATTGCATTCGACCACGAGCGACACCTGGGATCGACGCTCGAAGCGATTGCCTTCGAGAAGGCAGGCATCATCAAACCGGACACGCCGGTCGTCGTCGGCGCAATGGCCGACGCTGCCAGACGTGTCATCGTCACGCGCGCCGCACAACTTGGCGCACCGGTGGTGGCTGCCGACACCGACGTCAGGGTGTCGTCACGGATCGAAGCGGGACGCGTGTCGCTCGACCTCCGGACGCCAGTCGATCGATACGATGACGTGATGCTGGCGCTCAATGGCCGGCATCAGATCGCCAACGCGGTCGTCGCCGTGAGAACGTTGGAGGTGTGTCGCGAGCGAGGACTGGCCAACACTGCCGCCGATATCAGGAGCGCATTGGCGGAGGTGGAGTGGCCGGCACGCCTGGAATGGCTGGAACTCAACCGCGGACGTCATGTCCTCGTCGATGCGGCGCACAACCCGGCGGGCGTGCTCGCACTCGCTGACTACGTGCGCGCGGCAGGTGTCGCGCCGCTGCCCGTCGTCATGGCGGTGATGAAGGACAAGGATGTGGATGCCATGGTGCGTGCCATTGCGCCTGTCGCCTCGGCATTCGTCACGACGCAAATCGAGTCGCCTCGCTGCCTGCCGGCGGCCGTCCTGGCCGAGCGGGTCGCGCACGCTGTCCGCGAGGCGCGGGTGATGAGCGATGCCAATCCCGAGAGCGCACTCGATCTGGCGCTGCGAGAGAACCCGCGAGCGCTGGTCGCTGGATCGATCTTCCTGGTCGGGCCCCTGAGGGCAAAGCTCATCGCGCGCGGGGCCGCCCCGACGGACCTGCCCGTCTGACCTTGTGGCCGGGTGGCTTCTTCGTTATTCTTCGATTGCTGCCTGCTCTCCACTGATCTGATGCCTTATCTGCTCGCGTGCTGGTTGCTCACGACGCTCCTGCTCGCACCTTCGATGGCGACCGCCCAGGTCATTCAAGACTGGGAGACCAAGCAGTTTTCCTTCGAGCAGGTCGACAAAGATCGCGTTCGGCTGATGCGCGAAGTCGAGGTCAACGGCACCGGTCCCAACAAAGGCCAACAGATGTTCGCCGACGAGCTCTTGTGGAACACCACCACCGGCGAGCTCGAAGCCGTGGGCAACGTCACGTTGGTGTCGCCGACGGCCAGGCTGTCCGCCGACCGGGTCGTATTCAACACGAAGACCAAGCTCGGGACGTTCTATTCAGCCTCCGGCCTGGCATCGCTTGGCGATCGTGGCGCCGACGACCGGAGCATGTTCGGCACGCTCGAGCCCGATGTCTACTTCTACGGCGAAATCATTGAAAAGGTCGGGGAGGACCGTTACGTCATCTCCAAGGGGGCGTTCACGACCTGCGTGCAGCCGAGCCCCCGCTGGGAGATTGTTTCGACCAAAACGACGATCAACCTCGAGGACTACGCGTTTCTTCGCAACGCCGTGATTCGGGTCAAGGACGTCCCGGTCTTCTACCTCCCGGTCCTGTATTACCCGATTCAAAGTGACGATCGTGCGACCGGGTTTCTACTTCCGACCTACGGCAGCTCGACCATTCGTGGGCAATCCATCAGCAACGCGTTCTTCTGGGCGATCGATCGCAGCCAGGACCTGACTTTCCTGCACGATTGGTTTACGAGCACGGGACAAGGCGCCGGCGCCGAGTATCGCTATGTCGCGGCCCCGGGCGCGGAAGGCTTCTTCCGAGCCTATTGGCTCGACGAAGACGAGTCCACCATCGACAACTCCGGTGGCGGCAGTCTCACAACGCCTTCTGCCCGCAGTTATGAGCTGCGCGGCGACGCGGCGCAGCCATTGCCGGGAGGCTTTCGCGCCCGCGCTCGCATCGATTACTTCTCGTCGCTGACCACGTCGCAGCTGTATCACACGAACATCTACGAATCGACGCGTCGGAATCGATCGATAGCCGGCAGCGTCAGTGGCAACTGGGCGGGTGTGAGCCTCACCGGCAATTACCGGCGGGATGAGCTGTTCTATTCGACGACCGCTTCCACCTTGAATGGCCAAACTCCGGTCGTGAGCGCGAACCTGTCCAGCAGGCGGCTCGGTCTCTCACCGTTTTACGTGGCGTTCAACAGCGAGGTTGGTCGCATTCTTTATGCCAGTCACGCCGAGATTGACGGCGTGGAAGCCGTGGACGATCGCAGCCTGGGCGCTTCGACCTGTCGCCAACGGTGCGCGCAACGATCTCAACACTGCCATTTCTCAGCGTCAACGGCACCGTCGCCTACCGACATACCTACCTCACGGAGAGTCTCGACGATCGAGGGACGTGCAAATCGAGTCGCCGGTGACGCGGCGCTACTTCGATTTCGGGCCGATATCACGGGGCCGGTCTTCAGCAAGGTCTTTACGCCGAACAATGCGTTCGCGGATCGCTTGAAGCACGTCATCGAGCCAAATATCAACTTCCAGCGCGTCACGGATTACGACAACGAGGATCGCATTCCAACCACGGCCGGGGTATACGACGTCGTCATCGGTGGGGTGACAAGGGTCAACTACGGGATCACCAACCGGTTCCTGGTTCGCAAGGCGCCGAAAGATCCCAAAGCCTCTTCGGCTGCCAGCGCGCCGCGCGAGTTCTTGAACGTGGCGATCACGCAGAGCTACTACACGGACCCACGTGCGAGCCAATTCGACACCAGCTTTCAATCTGGCTATGGGAGTTGGCGCCCTCCCAGCAGCTTCTCGCCCGTCGCACTGACCGCGCGCGCCAACCCGACCGCCTCGAGCTCAGGGACGGTGCGGTTGGAGTACGACACAAAGGTCGGAACGCTCGAGGCCTTCAACGCCACCGGCAGCACGACCTATCGCGCCGCACAAACGTCGATCGGTTGGAGCACGAGACGAATCAGCGCGGACGCGAGAGACAATTCGATCAACGCGCAGACGAACCTGTCCTTCTTGCAGGGACGAACCGGCGGCAGCTATTTGCTCGACTGGGACATTGCGCGGGAGACGATTCTTCAGCAGCGCTGGGTCGGCTTCTACAGCGCGCAGTGCTGCGGCATCGTGCTCGAGTATCAGGAAAGGAACTTCCCGTCGTTCGATCCCAACTTTCCCTATCCCAAGGATCGGCGGTTCAATCTCTCGTTCACACTCGCCGGCGTTGGAACCTTCTCGAACTTCTTCGGCGTGTTTGGCGGGACAACCTACTGATCGAAGTAGTAAGATTCACACCGATGATGGAAGTGCTCGTGACGGGTGGCGCGGGGTTTATCGGCAGCAACTTCGTTCGTTACGCGCTCCAGACCCACGCTGACTGGCACGTCACGACGCTCGACAAGCTGACCTACGCGGGTCGCCGCGAGAACCTGCACGACGTGATGGATCATGCTCGCCATACATTCGTGCACGGCGACATCTGTGACGCGCCGGTGGCCGGACCGCTAGTCGAGCGGTCACACATTGTCGTGCACTTCGCGGCTGAGACCCATGTCGATCGGTCGATCATGGCCGCCGGTGACTTCATTCGAACCGATGTCGAAGGCACGTTCGTTCTGCTCGAAGCCGCGCGGCGAGCGCCCGCTCTTCGGCGTTTCGTTCAGATCTCGACCGATGAGGTTTATGGCAGCGTGCCCGAAGGGCACAGCACCGAGCGTGATGAGTTGCGACCGCGGAACCCGTACTCGGCGAGCAAGGCGGGCGCCGACCGCCTCGCATACAGTTACTTTGCGACCTACGCCGTGCCCGTGATCGTGACACGCGTGCGTCGAACAACTACGGACCCTATCAGTTCCCCGAGAAGGTGCTGCCGCTCTTCGTCACCAATCTGGTGGACGATCGAACGGTGCCGCTGTACGGCGACGGTGGCAACGTCAGGGACTGGTTGCACGTCATCGATCACTGCCGCGCGATCGATCACCTGATCGAGACCGGCAAGAACGGCGAGGTCTACAACATCGGCGGCGGCAACGAAGTGAGAAACGTTGACCTCACCCATCGCATTCTGGCGCTGATGGGCAAGCCACCTTCCCTTATCGAGCGCGTCGCTGACCGGCTCGGTCACGATCGTCGCTATGCCTTGGACACGACCAAGCTGCGTGGAACGGGCTGGGCGCCTCAAGTGCCGTTCGAGCAAGGACTGAGCGACACGGTTGAGTGGTATCGCCAGAACGAGTGGTGGTGGCGGCCGATCAAGGAGGGTGACCCCGCCTTCAAGGCGTACTACGCCGCTCAGTACGAACGCCGATCGTGAGCCATCTGTCGGCTCCCATCCTCGTGACGGGGGCGGCCGGATTCGTCGGCAGCCATTTGCTGGATCTGCTGGCGCAGCAATCGCAACCGCTCGTGGGCTGTTTTCACCCGGCGGCATCGCCGAGAGATCCGCGACCCGATGTCACGTGGGTCGCACTCGACCTGCTGAATCGCGAGGCTGTGGCGGACATGCTGGGCGAGCAGCGACCCGATGCCATCTATCACCTGGCGGGCGCCGCGCACGTGGCCCAGTCGTGGCAAAACCTGTCCAACACGTACGAAGGCAACGTGCTTGCCACACATCACCTGTTCGAGGCGTTGCGCATTCACGAGCTGAGACCACGCGTGTTCGTCTCGGGGTCGGCCATGATCTATCGCCCGCAAGATCGGCCCATCCATGAAGATGACGCGCTTGGGCCCACCAGCCCTTATGCCACCAGCAAGCTGGCCCAGGAAATGCTGGCGCAGCGTGCGTGGGAAACGAGCGGCGTGCCAACCCTCATTGCGCGGTCGTTCAATCACGTGGGACCCCGGCAGGATCCGTCGTATGTGGCACCCGGCATCGCGAAGCAGATTGCGCTCATCGAAGCTGGCCGGCAGGACCCGGTCATCACCATGGGGAATCTCGAGCCAAAGCGGGACCTGTCGGATGTGCGCGACACGGTGCGGGCTTATGTCGCCATGATGGATGGCGCCCGGCCTGGCGAGCCGTACAACGTCTGTTCGGGGAAAGGTTTGTCGATTGCCGAGTTGGTCGAAACATTCATCGCTCGAGCGCGCACGCCGGTTCGTGTCGTCCAGGACCCCGCTCGATTCAGGCCGAATGACGTGCCACTGCTGGTCGGCGATCACCAGCGGCTGACCGCAGAGACCGGCTGGCAACCCGTCATACCGTTTGAGCGCACCGTCGACGATCTGCTGGAGTATTGGCGACAGCAAGTCCGCACCCATTGATGCGCGTCCTCGTGACGGGTGGAACCGGCTATCTTGGCCGCGCGGTCGTCAGGGCCTTCGCCACCGCCGGCCACGAGGTGGTGGCCCTGTCACGCACGGCGAGCCGCAGCGGCGTTTCGACGCTGGCCTTCGACGGCGACGTCCGCAATCGAGAAGCCGTCGAACGCGCGGCCGACGGCTGTCAAGTGATCTGTCATCTGGCTGCACTGGTTGCACTCTGGCGCGCACGCTCGAGCGACTTCGATGAGGTGAATCTTGGCGGCCTGCGAAACGTCCTCGCTGTCAGTGCAGAACGTGGCCTCCCGATCGTCTACACCTCCTCGTTTCTCGCGCTGCCGCCGCGCGGGCGGGCCGATCCGCTGATGGCCAACGACTACCAGCGCACCAAGGTTCTCGCAGAACGTGAAGCGGCGGTCGCCGCCAGGGGCGGCGCGCGAATCGTGCGGCTCTACCCAGGCGTGCTGTACGGTCCCGGCGTGAGCAGCGAAGGCAATTTGGTGGGGCGTCTGATCGACGATCACTTACGAGGGCGATTGCCGGGCGTCATCGGGGCAGACGGCATCTGGTCCTGCTCCTGGGTGGATGACGTGGCGCGCGCGCACGTTGCAGCCGCTGAGCATGGCGCGCCCGGTGCCACGTACGCGCTCGGCGGCGAAAACCTTCCGCAGATGCAGATCTTCACGGCCGTTGAAGCGATCACCGGCACACCGAGGCCGCGCCGGATCCCGAGAGTCGCGGCAAACATGATTGGGGGCCTCGAAGAGCTGCGTGCTCGCTTCTTTCACGGGTCGCCACTGCTGACGCGCGGGGCGGTCGAGATCTTCGCTCACGACTGGCCGCTCGACAGCACGGCCGCCGTTCGTGACCTCGGATACACGGTGCGACCACTGGCCGAAGGCATTGGATTACTCCTTGAGAATCGGACCGCCCAGGGACACGACGCCAGGTGACGGTCTATTCGGAGACGCGCCGGCAGATCGTCCACATTACGATGGCGGTGTTCGCGCTGCCTCTCGCCTATCTCACCTGGCAGCAGGCGGCGCTCATGGCCGCTGGAGCGCTTGCCTTCAACGCGTTTCTGCTGCCAAAGATCGCGCCGGGAATCCTGCGTTCGAGCGATGCGCGAGGGATGCGCGCAGGCGTCCTCTTCTATCCACTCTCGGTGCTCCTGCTCATCCTGGCCTTCCGCCATCGCCTCGATCTTGCCGCGGCGGCATGGGGAGTCATGGCATTCGGCGACGGCTTCGCGACGCTGGCCGGCCGACTCGTCGGCGGCCCGCGCCTGCCATGGAATCGCGACAAGAGCTGGAGTGGTCTTCTGGCATTCGTCGTGGCGGGAGGACTTGGGGCAGTCGCGCTGGGCCTCTGGATCCAGACCGCACTGAACGCGTCGGGAGTCGACGTCGTGCACAAGGCACAGATCCTGCCTTTGTCGGCCGCCGCCGCAATGGCAGCGGTCATCGCCGGGTTCGCGGAGACGCTTCCGATTGGCCTGGACGACAACCTCACGGTTCCGGCCGTTGCTGGATCCACGCTTTGGTTTCTGAGCTTGCTCAACTGGCTCGGGCCCCTGGACTCACTCGCGCTCGACCTGTTGTTGGGTACCCTTATCGCAACACCGCTCGCCGCCCTCGCCTGGTTCGCCGGCAGCATTACCTTCGGTGGCGCCATTGTCGGGATCGTGCTTGCCGCTTTCATCTATGCCGGCCTCGCACTCGCCGGGCTGGCGGTGCTGGCAGTCGCCCTGGCCCTCACCGTCGCAAGCTCTCGCTTCGGTCGAGCCCGAAAGGTCGCCCTCGGGATCTCGGAGGAACGTGGTGGACGTCGAGGCTTCGGGAACGTTGTCGCGAACTGCTCGATCGGAACCCTGGGTGCCGTGCTCGAGATCTTCAGTTTCGATTGGGGGCTCGCGCTTGCGGGCGCGTGGATGGCAGCCGGGATTGCCGCCGGAGCCAGCGACACTGTCGCCAGCGAGATTGGTAAAGCCATGACAGGAACGCCACGCGCTTTCCCCAGCCTTCGCCCCGTCGTGGCGGGTACGCCCGGTGCCTTCACGATTGGCGGGACCCTCGCCGGAATCGCCGCGGCGGCCTTGATCGTTCTGCCGGCAGCGCTGATGTGGCTGATTCCATGGACGTTTCTCATCCCAATCGTCGTGGCATGCACGGTCGCGGCATTTGTCGAAAGCGCGCTCGCGACGGGCTTCGAAAAAGATGGGGTGCTCGACAATCACACGATGAACTTCCTCAACACCGCGGTCGCAGCCGCACTTGCGGTCTGGTGGTGTTCGTTGATCGGCAACGGGGCGATTTGAAGGCGAGTGAATAGCGGAACATGACTTCTGCCCGAACCTATCTCGAGCTCGGACGCCCCTTCACGCTGGTCGCTCCAGCGCTGGGCTTCCTGTCGGGTGGACTGACGGCCCTCGGAGCGGCACCACCCGAGCCGTTGTCGATGGCGTCGCTCACCTATCCGCTCATCGGATCTCTGATGGCTGCCGTGCTCAACGCCGGCAACAATGCCCTCAATCAGATCTACGACCTCGAGATCGATCGCATCAACAAGCCAAAGCGACCTCTACCCAGCGGTCGGGTGAGCACCTCAGATGCGTGGGTATTCGCGGCGGTCACCTACCTGTTGGCGCTCGTGCTGGCCTGGTTGGTGGCGCCGGGCGGGCGGCACGAATGCTTTTGGATCGTTCTGGTGGCCGTCATCTGCACATTCATCTACTCGATGCCGCCTCTCAGAACGAAGCGCCTGGGGATCTGGGCCAACATCACGATCGCGATCCCTCGCGGCGTCCTGCTCAAAGTAGCTGGCTGGTCGTCCGTCAAGACGATCGTGGGGATCGAACCCTGGTACATCGGCGCCATCTTCGGCCTGTTCCTTCTCGGTGCGACAACGACCAAAGACTTTGCGGATATGGAAGGCGATCGTCTCGGCGGTTGCCGCACGCTGCCTATTCAGTACCGGCGTCCGCCGGGCGGCCTGGATGATCTCGCCGTCGTTCGTGATCCCGTTCGCGATGATCAACATCGGATCCGCCCTCGGGATCCTCACGGGCAATTTCATCCTGCTCCAGGCACTCGGCCTGTTCATGACGACCTATGGTCTCTACGTTTGTTACCTCATGCTTCGCCGGCCAGAGGAGCTGGCGGTCGAGGAAAACCACGTGTCGTGGGCCCACATGTATCGAATGATGTTCGTCGCACAAATCGGATTCGCAGTGGCGTATCTGGTCTAGCGGGGTGCGCCGGTTCTGCTTGACCAGGCGAAATAAAAGCGAAATACTGAGACCGGGTCTGTTTTCCGGTGGAAATAGCGCCACTTCTCTTCGACCTCGGTCCGCGACAGCTCACGACACGCGACGTCGCCCGGATGGTGAAAGACGGGGGCATCGATGCGCTCACCGAAGCGCAGCGGCGTGCGGATCAGGCCCGCTATCAGGAAATCCGTTGCCGCTCGGCTCTCAATCGGGTCGAAGGCATGCCGTTCCGCTGGACCCTCAACCCGTATCGCGGGTGCACGCACGCGTGCGAGTACTGCTTCGCGCGGCGCTACCAGTCGCAACTCGAACTGGGCACCGGCGACGAGTTCTCGTCAGTGATTTTCGTCAAAACGAACTTCGTCGAGGTGCTTCGGCGCGAGCTCGACCATCCACGGTGGACCCGCGAGATGGCCGCGTTCGGAACCGCGACCGACCCCTATCAACCGATCGAGGGACATTACAAGCTGTCGCGCGGAACGTTGGAGGCGCTGGTCGCTGGCAAGAGCCCGGTTGGAATCGTCACCAAAGGCCCCATGGTGGTCCGAGACATCGACGTGCTTCAAGAGCTCAGCCTGGTCGCAGCAGCCACCATTCACATCAGCGTCCCCACGATTGACGAAGAAGCCTGGCGCCATCTGGAACCGGGGACCGCGCATCCATTGCAACGCCTGCGCGCCGTCAAGGCGCTCGCGGAGGCAGGACTCGACGTCGGCGTGCTCATGGCGCCGCTCGTTCCAGGCTTCACGACCGCACCAGCCAAGATCGAGGCCACAATCAAGGCGATCGCGGATCACGGCGCGAGGTTTGTCGGGGCCAACGTGTTGTTTCTCGACGGCGGGACGCGCGACCACTTCATGCGCTTCCTCAACGACCAGTTCCCCGCCCTCGTCGATCAGTACGACCGCCTGTACGCGTCGAAATACGCACCGAAAGACTACGTCTCGCACGTGCAGCGGACGCTGTCGATGCTGAAGGCCCGGTATGGACTGAAACCTCGCGCAAGGCGCGAGGACACGTCGTATCGCGGTCCTGCGGAGTCGATTTCCGAGGAATCGATCGCCCAGTCGAGCTTCAACTGGTCGTCAAACGAGACTACGACAACAGCGATTCCGCCATCGCAGCGGACTCGGAGTCCGTTGCCTCGACGACGACCTCGCCCTGCACGGCGGTGACCCGGAAGCGACCCGCCTGCGCCCAGATGCGGCTCAACGGGATCTTTACGCGCTCGTCGATCACACGCTTGAGGAAGCGCGCGCCATACGCCAGGCTGTGCCCCTGACGGACGATCTCGTCGAGCGCGTCGGGGGTCACCACCAATTCCTTGCCTCGTGACATGGCGGTCGCGATCACACGATCGAGCTGGATTCGGGCAATCTGCGCGGCTTCCTCACGGGTCAGCGGCGCAAAGACGATCACATCGTCGAGTCGGTTCCTGAATTCTGGCGACAGCCGTCGCTCGAGTTCGCGCATGACCTCGCCACGCACGTCCTCGATGCCGACGTCGACCTTGCGGAACCCCAGCGGGCTTTCGATGCGACGGAAGTGCTCGGCGCCGAGATTCGACGTCATGATCACGACCGCGTCGCTCAGATATACCTTGCGGCCGCGCCCGTCCGTAATCCAGCCTTCGTCGAATGCCTGCAGGAACAGGTTGAGCAGCGAGGAACTCGCCTTCTCGATTTCGTCGAGAAGCACCACCGAGTACGGGTTGTCGCGCAGTTGATTGGTAAGCACGCCACCGCGATCGGATCCGACGATGCCGCGCGGCGACCCAATGAGCTTGTCGATACCCGCGGTTCCGTCCTGGAACTCGGACATATCGATGCGAATCATCTTCTTGTCATCGCCGAACAGGATCTCGGCCAGCGCCTTGGCCAGCTCTGTCTTGCCGACGCCAGTTGGCCCGAGGAACAGCAGCACGCCATCGGGGCGATCGAAGCCGTCCTTGAGCGGCCCCTTGTTGAGGACCAGGCGCCGCGCCAGGGCGCGAATCGCCTCGCGCTGGCCGATCACGCGTTTGCCCAGCTGCGCCTCGAGATCCTTGAAGCGCTCGCCGACCTCGCGGAATACCATGTCCAGCGGAATCCGGGCGTCGTCTGCCACCACGGCGGCGACGTCCTCGGCGCTCACTTCCTTGGCTCGTTTCAACTCGGAGCGGACCGCGGCTGTGTCGAGCCAGCCGATTGCCTTATCGGGCAGGCGGAGGTGCCGCTGGTAGCGCGACGACAGCGTCAGCGCCGCTTCGATCGCTTCGTCCAGGATGCGGACCGAGTAGTTGTGTTCGAATCGTGGCCGTAGCCGCTCGAGAATCGACCGCGCCTCTTCCAGCGTCGGTTCCGGAATGTTCACCACCCTGAAGCGCCGCGCCAGCGCTTCGTCCTCAGCCAGATGCTGCTTGTATTCGCTCAACGTCGTCGCACCAATGATGCGAACCTCGCCGCGTGCGAGCACCGACTTGAACACGTTGGCGGCGTCGGATGGCGCGCCCAGGGCGGAACCCGCCCCCACCATCGTGTGGGCTTCATCGATGAACAGCAGATAATTGGGTCGCTCGCGGACTTCGCGCAGGACGTTCTGAATGCGATCCTCGAACATGCCGCGCAGCATGGTGCCGGCGACCAGCGAGTTCATCTGGAGATTGAGCACCTGGCAGTCGCGCAACTGGGCCGGGACCGTCTGTGGCTCGAGCTCGATGCGACGCGCCAACGCTTCGGCAACGGCGGTCTTGCCGACACCTGGCTCACCGAGCAGCATGACCGAGTTGGCGCGCTCGCGATGGCACAGGATTTCCACGATCTGCTTCAGTTGGACGTCGCGCCCGTAAACCGGGGGCAACCGATCCTGACGCGCGAGAAGGTTCAGATTGACGGCAAACTGCTTGAGGAAAGGCGGCAGCTCGTAGCGCTTTCGGAGCTTCTCGTCGCGCAACTCGACATCGCGAACAACGGTTGTCAATCGGGCCACGACGGCATCGCCGTCAGTGCCGAAGCGGCGAAGGATGACGCTGGGGCCGCTCTGACGCTCGTCAAGGATGGCCGCGAACAGATCATAGGATTCCGCCTGCTCGCGCCCGAGGCTCACGGCTTGTTGGATGGCTCGGCGCACCAACTCCTGCGTCAGCTCGGTCGCTTTCAGCGTGCGGCCTGGCACCGCCGGAACGGTTTGGAGAGCCGATGCCACCTCGGCCAACACTTCGTCTGGGTTGACGGATAGATCTCGCATCACGCGCGAGTAAAGAAGCCATTCGGTTTGGGCGAATGCCAAGAAAAGGTGCTCGCTCGTCAACAGATCCTGCCCGCGACGACGAGCCTCGTCCTCGGCGCGGGTGATCACTCGCTGCGCGCCCTCCGTCAACTTCGTGAGATCGAGATCCAAGTCTTCCACCGACAGCCCTCGCTCCCTGGGGATGTGGCGGAAATCGCCGGGGGCCTCCAGGGTCCTCGCACGTAGCTAGAGCAATTCCGGGGCCAGCCCGGCCGGAGGCAACCTGCTGAAAAATCAAGGGTTTATGAAAAGCCGCCCCGGCGGTCCCGCCCCACGTGGGTGACAAGGCGTGTCGGTTACGCGACCAGGCGTTGGATGATCCGTGCCAACAGAGCCGCCCGTGGGGCGAGCGCCGGGACCTCCACGTGCTCGTGGAGTGCGTGAGCGCCGTCGCCTACTGCGCCCAACCCGTCAAGAGTGGGAACCCCTAGTGCGGCGGCAAAATTCCCATCAGACCCTCCCCCGGTCGCGCCCTCGTCGATCGTCAGACCTAGGTCGGCGGCGGCGGCCTGCGCCGTTTCATAGAGTCGCGCAACGCCAACCGTTCGCTCCATCGGCGGTCGCGAAAAGCCGCCACGAACTTCGACTGTGGCGCCCCGGAGATGTGGCGTCAGCGCTCGCAGGACGGCGTCGATTCGTGCCGCGTCCGCTTGCGTTGGCGCGCGCGCATCGACCAGGGCGCGCGCTTCGGCTGCCACGACGTTGGGCCGAGACCCGCCCTCGACAACCCCGACGTTGATGGAGATGCCGCGAGTCAGGTCTTGCAATGTCTCGATGACCAGGACCTGGCGCGCAAGTTCGCGAATGGCGCTCACGCCTTTTCCTGGATCGACACCTGCGTGCGCTGCAACCCCATGCACGACGACCTCATACTCTCCGCACCCTTTGCGTCGCGTCTTCAGGGCACCGCCCGGCAACGCAGGCTCGAGGACGAGGACTGCGTCGCTCTTCCTCGCTTCGGCCTCGAGAAACTCGCGCGACGTCCGGCTCCCAGTCTCCTCATCCGCCGTCCAGAGCATGACCAGGCGGACGTCGCTCAGCGAGCCGTTTTCAAGGAGGGCACGGGCCGCCAACAGGCCCAGCGCGATTCCGGCCTTCATGTCGAAGACTCCCGGGCCGCGAAGGAGGTCGCCTTCTTGTGCCAACGGCATTCGGACGATTTGACCGACCGGCCACACCGTATCGAAGTGCCCCAGCAGCATGATTTGTCGTTGGCCGCTTCCCAACTCGGCTCTGAGATGGTTGCCGGCGGTTGTTACAGCGATTTCGGTGACACGGGCGCCCAAGGCGACGAGCCGACGCGACAACTCGGCGCCGCATGCATCGACGGCGGCTTTGTCATCTGTTGGCGACTCCAATGCGACTAACGCCCTTGTGGTGGCGAGCAACCAGTCCTGCTGCGCCTGACAAAAGGCGGTGAGATGCTGAGCGTCAACCATTGTGCGAGTTCTATAATAATTTTCGAATGATTGCTGCACGGGCATCGAAGGTCGCGGTCGCAATTCTCCTTGGTGGGAGCTTGGTTACAGCGCAGGCGCCGCCGCCGTTTCCAAAGCCAAGCCGGCCGACGCAACCGGCACCAGCCGCGCCGGTACAGCCACCACCGGCGCCAACGGAGATGACCCTGGGCGTGCCCCTCTATCCGGGTGCGACATTCATCGCGTCGTACGACGCTGGCCGTGGGCAGCGGTTCTACTTATTTGGCGTCTCCGCCAGCTTTGTTGATACCGTGACCTATTACCGGACGACCCTCAAGCAGAGAGGAACCGATCTGTTCGAATCACCGCCGACCCATCAGTTCGACGTTGGGCGTTATCGAGAGGAGACGATGGCGTTCCCACCCAGCGTGACCGTCAAGGACTTCACGTGGGGTGGGTCGGTCGGCTATCCGAACCCCAAGCCGGGATCGCAGCCGACGCACTTCGCGACGATTATCCAGATCGTCCCCGCGACCGGTGAAAAATAGGGCAGCCTGACGTACAAGCCTCAGAGACGCGGAGACTCAGAGGAATTCAAGGGAAAAATTTCGTGGCTACGTAATTCCTACCTACCTCTGTGTCTCTGAGTCTCTGTGGCCCGTACGTTGCGCCACTAAACCTGTGGGCTCACGTAAATCTCTCCCACCTTGCGGAATTCCACCGACTTCTCGTCCATCCCTTGCTGCGCCATCTGCCTGACCTGCTGCGTGAGCTCCATGCTGCAGAATTTGGGGCCGCACATCGAACAGAAGTGGGCGAGCTTGGCGCCTTCGGCTGGGAGCGTTTGGTCGTGAAAAGCCCTGGCCGTGACCGGATCCATCGCGAGGTTGAACTGATCCTGCCAGCGGAACTCGAATCGCGCCTTGGAAAGCGCATCGTCCCACAACCGGGCGCGCGGGTGTCCTTTCGCCAGGTCCGCCGCATGCGCGGCGATCTTGTAGGCAATGACTCCGGCCTTCACATCGTCACGGTTCGGCAGCCCGAGGTGCTCCTTCGGAGTGACGTAGCAGAGCATCGCGGTGCCGTACCAGCCGATCATCGCCGCACCGATCGCCGAGGTGATGTGGTCGTATCCGGGAGCCACGTCGGTCGTCAGGGGGCCGAGCGTGTAAAACGGGGCTTCATCGCACCACGCGAGCTGCTTTTCCATGTTCTCGCGAATCAAGTGCATGGGGATGTGTCCCGGTCCTTCGTTCATGACCTGGACGTCGTACTCCCAGGCCAGGCGGGTCAACTCGCCCTGAGTCTTCAGCTCGCCAAACTGCGCCTCGTCATTGGCGTCGGCGATTGCGCCCGGGCGTAGACCATCGCCCAGCGAGAACGACACGTCGTACGCGCGCATGATCTCGCACAGCTCACGAAAATTGGTGTAGAGGAAGTTTTCTTTGTGATGCGCGAGACACCACTTGGCCAGGATTGACCCACCGCGCGAGACGATCCCGGTCACGCGTTTTGCCGTCAGCGGGATATAACGGAGCAGCACCCCGGCGTGCACGGTGAAGTAGTCGACGCCCTGCTCACATTGTTCGACAATCGTGTCGCGATACAGCTCCCAGGAGAGGTCCTCGGGGCGACCGCCAACCTTCTCGAGGGCCTGGTAGATGGGAACGGTGCCGATCGGCACCGGCGAGTTTCGCATGATCCACTCACGGGTCTCGTGGATCTGCTTGCCGGTCGAAAGATCCATGGCCGTGTCGGCGCCCCAAAGGGTCGCCCACTGGAGCTTTTCGACCTCCTCCTCGATGGACGAGGACACGACAGAGTTGCCGATGTTCGCGTTGATCTTCACGAGGAAATTGCGGCCGATAATCATCGGCTCGAGCTCGAGGTGATTGATGTTCGCCGGGATGATGGCCCGGCCGCGAGCGACCTCGGATCGGACGAACTCGGGCAGGAGTCCCTCGCGCAGGGCGATAAACTCCATTTCCGGCGTGATCTCGCCGCGACGAGCGTAATGGAGCTGCGTGACGCACGACTGACCACGGCGTGGGGCGACCCACGTCTCGCGGAGCTTGGGCAGTCCCCTTCGCACGTCGTGATCCTGGGGGCCGCTGGTGTCGTAAAGGCGAACCGGCGGCTCGCCGCCGGACAACGACACCTCTCGGAACGGGACGCGGATAGGCATCTCACCGGTCGTCGAGGAGACGACCTTTTCCTCGTAGACTTTGCGTGAGTTGGGAAAAGCGGTGCCGTAATCGGCACTCGCTGGCGATGGTGATGGTTTCATTTCCGCGCTCCCTCCGCCGGTCTGAACCGGGTCAGGTTCCAAGGGTAGCAACTTACGCGACGCGCCGCACGATCAGGCACTTGAGGTAGTAAGTCTCGGGGACGCCCAAGAGGACGGGGTGATCGCGCCCTTGCATCCGTTTCTCCACGACGGTCACCGGAACGTGGGCATCGACCGACGCGTCGTAGACGACGTGCGCAAAAGTGGCTTCGTCGACGTTATAAGAGCAACTGCAGGTCACGAGATAGCCGCCTGGCTTCAGCAGCCGCAACGCACGTAAGTTGATGTCCTTGTACCCGGCCAGCGCTTTCGGTATCGCAGCCTTGTTCTTGGCAAACGCCGGCGGGTCGAGCACGATCGTGTCGTAGCGATCGCCAGACTTTTCCAGTCGCCGTAGTTCATCGAATACGTTGGCTTCGCGACCCGTCACGCTCAAGCCATTGAGCGCGGCGTTCGCCGCGATGCGTGCGACCGCTTCTGGCGAGCTGTCGATGGCCTCGACGTGATCACAGCGACCAGCGAGTCGTAGCGCAAACCCTCCGGTGTAGCTGAAACAGTCGAGCAACCGTCCGCGCGCGTACTGCGACGCCGCCTCGCGATTCTCCCGCTGATCGAGGAAAAATCCTGTCTTCTGACCAACGCGGGGATCGACCTCGTACCGCACCGGGCCTTCGCGCACAACCACCGTCTCGGGAACGGCGCCGCCCAGCACGTCGACGCGCTGCTCCAACCCCTCGAGCAGCCGCACGCGCGGGTCGTTGCGCGCCAGGACGCCACTGACACCCGTGGCCTCGACGAGCCAGGGGACCAACGTCGGCAGCAGCCGGTCCATCCCCTGTGACAGCGCCTGCACGACCAGGATGTCGGCGTAGCGATCAACCACCAATGACGGCAACAGGTCTGCCTCGGCGTGGATCACTCGGTACGCGGTCGCATCGATCGACAGCGAGCGCCGAAACTGGATCGCCGCCTCGATGCGTCCACGCCAGAACGCCTCGTCAATCTCTTCCTCGCCATGCGTCAACAAGCGCAGCGAGATTTGAGATGAAGCGCTGTACAGGGCCCGGCCGAGAAATCGTCGCCGCGGACCCAGGATCTCAACGACGGCGCCAGGGTCAGCGGCGACATCGACGAGATCAGTGCGATAGATCCATGGATGGCCACGCCGCAGTCGATCTTCGCCTCGGTTGGTGATGACAGCGGTGGGGATCATGTCGAAGGTGCCTATGGTGCCGAGGGTGCCTGCGGGTGCGCGGTGCCTAGTGCTTCGGTCCCGTCCTGGCTTCCGCCTTCAGGCGGAGAGCGCTCCGGTGTTTCCTTCATGCGTCGGCGCAATTACTGCGCCGACGATGGCGGCACCAGGCCGTTGATCCGCAGGTAGGTGACGAGATTGCCGTAGTGCTCCTGGAGATGACCGGTGTTGCCCATCAACGCCGATGCGCGCGTGGTTTGACCGCCGCCGAAGGGAGCAGCGACCGATTCCGCGAGCTTGCGGTCGTCGAGCGCATCGTACGCCGCGTCGCAGTATTTGACCGACTCCTCCCACGCTTTGACGATGGCCGCTCGCGTCTTCGCCGACTTTTCGAACGCGTCCTCGGCGTGCGGCGGTTTCTCACCGCGGGCAGCGGAGCAGAAAATGTAGTTGGCCCCGGCCACGTGCGCGATGATCTCGCCAAAACTGCGTACGCTGTCGACTGGCTTGAAGCTGTACTTGTCCTCGGGCATCACCTTGGCCGATCCAGCAATGTTCTGCTTGGCCGAATTCCAGCCGTTCTTGATCGCCTGACTGACCGGATTCGTGGGTGGCTGGCTCTGCGCCAGTGCGGCAACGGTTGACCAGGCAACCAAGAGGACAACAGCGACTCGATAGACTCTCGGGGACTTTCATGGGGACTCTCATGGGGACTTTCATGGCAACCTCCCGATCCACGATTTATACTCGATCCCGCCATGACTCCTCTGTCGCTCATGCAGCGTGCTCTCGAGGCCGCCGATCCCGACATCGCCAATGCGATTCGCCAGGAGACCGAGCGTCAGCAATCGGGCCTCGAACTGATCGCCTCTGAGAATTTCGTCAGCACGGCCGTCCTCGAAGCCGCAGGTTCAATCCTCACCAACAAGTACGCCGAGGGGTATCCCGGACGTCGCTATTACGGTGGGTGCGAGTTTGTCGACGTCGTGGAATCGCTGGCAATCAGTCGCGCCAAGGCGTTGTTCGGAGCCGAGCACGCCAACGTGCAGCCGCATTCGGGTGCACAAGCGAACATGAGTGTCTACCTCACGCTGCTCAAACCCGGCGACACCGTGCTGGGGATGAACCTGGCTCACGGCGGCCATCTGACGCACGGTCATCCGCTGAACTTTTCGGGCAAGCTCTACACGATCGTTCCGTACGGGGTTCGCAAAGAGGACGAGCGCATCGACTACGAAGAACTCGAGCGACTCGCGAACGAGCACAAGCCCAAGATGATCATGGTCGGTGCGAGCGCCTACCCTCGCTTCATCGACTTCCCGCGCATCGCCGGCGTCGCCCGTCGCGTCGGAGCGCCGATGGTCGTCGACATGGCGCACATCGCCGGTCTGGTCGCAGCGGGTGTGCATCCGAACCCGGTTGCTCACGCCGACTACGTCACGACCACCACGCATAAAACGCTGCGCGGCCCGCGCGCTGGGTTGGTCCTCTGTCGCGAGCAGTACGCGAAAGATCTCGACCGAACGGTGTTTCCCGGCGTCCAGGGCGGTCCCTTGATGCATGTGATCGCCGCCAAGGCGGTCTGCTTCAAGGAGGCGGCGACGCCGGACTTCGCCGCCTATCAGCAACAGATCGTGGCCAACGCCCGGCGCCTCTCGAGCAACCTCGCGGCTGCCGGCCTTCGCCTCGTCAGCGGTGGCACCGACAACCATTTGATGCTCGTCGACGTGTTTTCCAAAGGCGTGACCGGCAAGGTTGCGGAAGCCGCCCTCGACAAAGCCGGCATCACCGTGAACAAGAACGCTATCCCCTTCGATCAGAACCCGCCAATGGTCGCGAGCGGGATTCGGATCGGCACTCCGGCAGTCACGACACGTGGCATGCGCGAGCCGGAGATGGATGTGATCGCAGACCTCATCTCACAGGTGCTCGCCGCCCCAGGCGATGACCGCACCCTCGGGATGGTGAGGACCGAAGTCAGACAACTGTGCAAGAAGTTCCCCCTCTATCCCGACCGGCAGGCCTGACGAAGGTCGACGAAGCATTCGCGGACGAAGGTCCGCTGGCGCAGACGATCCCGCAGTTCGAGCCCCGCTCGGGTCAGCGGCGAATGGCTCGCGAGGTCGCGCACGTCCTGGCGCACGGCGGCATTCTGCTGGCCGAAGCCGGTACCGGGGACCGGCAAGACCATGGCCTACCTCGTGCCCGCAATTCTCAGCGGCGAGCGAGTGCTGATCTCGACCGGGACCAAGAACCTGCAGGAGCAGATCTACTTCAAGGACCTCCCAGCCCTCGAACGCGCGCTCGCCGTCAAATTCCGCGCGACTTGCATGAAGGGTCGCGCCAACTATCTCTGCCTGCACCGGCTCGACCAGGCGCGCACCAGGATGGCAGAAGGTCTCCTCGATTCCATCGCCCGGTGGGCCGAAACCACACCAACGGGCGATCGGGCCGAGCTTGACGATCTCCCTGACGACAGCGACATCTGGACCGAGATCTCCGCGACCGCCGAAACCTGTCTGGGGACCGAATGCCCCCAGTACCAGCAGTGCTTCGTGACTCGCATGCGCCAGCGCGCCGCCGAGTCCGATGTGGTCATCGTCAACCACCACCTGCTGTGCGCCGATGCGGCGATTCGCGAAAGCTCGTACGGGGAGGTGATTCCCGAGTGTCGTCACCTGGTCCTCGATGAGGCCCACCAACTGGAGGACGTAGCCACCCAATACTTCGGGATGTCGGTCAGCAACTACCGCGTGGACGATCTCGTGCGGGACAGCGAGCGGCTCCTGAACGCAAGCCTCACTGATACGAGTGGTGACGTCTCCCGCGCCATGGCCCGCGTCAGCGACCACTCGCGGGCGTTCTTTGGCAATCTCGCGATGGCGCGCCGGATGCGCGGCGGCTTGAACGAGGAGCGCCTGCGCATCGGCCCCGACTGGTTTGGCGACATCGTGGCGGACGGCCTGGCGCTCGGCACCGCGCTCGAAGGTCTCGACGCCGTCATGTCCCTGGCCGGCGCGGGCACGTCATCCTCTGGCGGCGAGTTGACGGACGAAGATGCATTGACCATTGCGCGTCGTGCCCGCGAGCTCCGCGACGATCTCAGGTTCCTGCTCGCGGCGAGCGACAGCACGTTCGTCTATTTCCTCGAGACGCGCGGCCGCGGAGTCTTTCTCAGAGCGGCACCGATTGATGTCTCCGCAATCATTCGCAAGCAACTCATCGATCGGATGCGCACGACCGTCCTCACCTCCGCGACGCTCGCGATTGCCGGGTCGTTCGAGTATGTGCGCCGCCGCCTGGGGATTGAAGATGCGATCGAGCTGCGCGTCGCCTCGGAGTTCGACTTCGCGCGACAAAGCTTGCTCTATCTTCCGCGACGAATGCCGCCACCCCGCTCGCCGCAATATCCCGAAGCAGTGGCGGTTCAAGTCCGGGCGATTCTCGAGCGCAGCCAGGGCCGCGCCTTCGTGCTGTTCACGAGCTACGCCATGATGCACGCCGTGCACGAAGCCATCATGGGTGCGTTGGAGTATCCCCTTCTTGTCCAAGGAACTGCCCCACGGAGCACGTTGCTGAAGCAGTTTCGCAGCACTCCGCACGCGGTGCTGTTGGCCACCGCGGCTTTCTGGCAGGGCGTGGATGTCGTCGGTGACCAGCTGAGCTGCGTCGTGATCGACAAGCTGCCGTTCGCGTCGCCAGGTGATCCAATTACCGCGGCACGCATCGAGGCGATCAATGCCGATGGCGGCGACGCCTTCAATGACTATCAGGTCCCGCTGGCGATTCTCGCGCTGCTCCAGGGGCTGGGCCGGCTCATTCGCCATCGCAGCGACCGTGGCGTGCTCGCCGTGCTCGACCCCCGTCTCAAAACCATGGGCTACGGGCGACGATTTCTCGAGTCGTTTCCGCCGTCGCCGGTGACGCAGGACGTCGGCGACATCGAGCGGTTTTTTATCAGGTACACTATCAGGCCCCTGGCCAGAGTGTCAGAGCGTCTGACCCCTCAAGGAGTCGCAACCATGAGGAAGTGGTTCGCGCCAGCGTGCGCTCTGGCTTTCGCGCTCGTCATGGCTACGCCCGCCGTGGCGCAAACGGGAATGATACGGGGCAAGGTCGTCGATGCCGAAGGCAAGCCATTGCCGGGCGTTGCCATTGCGATCGAGTTCGCCGATGGGGTCACTCGCAAGTTCGAGGTGAAGACCGACCGTCGCGGAGAGTTCATCCAGATCGGCCTGGCGCCGGGGAACTACAAGGTCACCGCGACCCACGAGAAAATGGGGTCGCAGTCGGCCAACGTTCGCGTGAACTTGACGAAGCCCGTCGATGCCAACTTTGCCTTCACCCCTGGCGCCGCCGGCCCCAGTGCGGCCGACGTGGCGAAAGCCAATGAGGTGAAGAAGGCTTTCGAGGAGGGTGTGGCAGCCAGCAAGTCGGGCAACCACGACGTGGCCATCGAGAAGTTCACGGCTGCCGCAGGCGTCATGCCGAACTGCTACGACTGCTATTACAACATCGGGTACGCCTACCTCCAGAAGAAGGACGAGAAGCAGGCCGAAGCGAGCTGGCTGAAAGCACTGGAGCTCAAACCTGATTACCCCGAAGCGCTGAACGCGCTCGCCACGCTCTACAACAATCAAAAACGCTTCGACGAAGCGGGGGTCATGGGCGCCAAGGCTGCGGCTGCGGGTGGCGGCGCTAGTGGCGGCGGCAGCGCCGACGCCATCTACAACCAGGGCATCATCCTGTGGAACCAGGGGAAAATCCCCGAGGCCAAAGCCAAGTTCGAAGAAGCCTTGAAGGCGAATCCGAACCACCCGGAATCGAATTTTCAGCTCGGCATGGCGCTGCTCAACGAAGGCAAGATGACGGAAGCGATTGCCGGGTTCGAGAAATACCTGTCGATCGCTCCCGACGGGCAGTTCGCGGCCCAGGCCAAGGCGATGCTTGCCCAGCTCAAGAAGTAACGAGATCGCCTCACGCCTCGCAGAGGTCCGCGCGCGCATTGGCGAAGCCGCTGCCCGCGCGGGCCGTTCTCCCGCCGACGTTCGACTGATTGCCGTTTCGAAGACCTTTCCGGTCGAAGACATTCGCAGCGCCTACGACGCCGGACAACTGGACTTTGGCGAAAACCGCGTCCAGGACGCGTTACAGAAAGTTGACGGTACGTCCGATACGCCTATTCGCTGGCATTTGATCGGCCACCTGCAGTCCAACAAAGCGCGGAAAGCGGTGGAAGCGTGCCCGGTAATTCACTCGATCGACAGCGTGGATCTGTTGCGCCGGGTCGATCGCGCGGCGGGCGAGGCGGGTCGCTGCCCCGACTTGTTGGTTCAGGTCGATCTCGCCCTTGAACCGACCAAGCACGGTGCGCCAATCGACGAGGTGCCAGGAATTCTCGAAGCGGCGCGCAGCTGCACAGCCGTCCGGCTGGCCGGGCTGATGCTCTTGCCTCCATTGACCGAAAACCCCGAAGACACACGAGTCTGGTTTCGTCGTCTACGCGAGGAGCGGGATCGACTTTTGGCGCGGGGATCATCATTCCCGCTCCCGGAGTTGTCGATGGGAATGAGCCACGACTTCGAGGTGGCGGTAGAAGAAGGCGCGACGATGGTACGCGTCGGGTCGGCGATCTTCGGATCGCGCTAGACAAGATCAAGGGATCACTTTTATGAAGGTAACTCCTCTCGAGCTCCGTCAGCGCCAGTTCACGACCGTCATGCGGGGATACGACCGCGCCGAGGTCAATACATTCCTGGCCCAGGCGGCCGACGACGTCGAAGCCCTCATGCTTGAAAACGACCGCCTGCGCCAGGAGGCCGGCAAGGCCGAAGCCGCCCTCAACGAGCACCGGGGTCAGGAGAAGCAGCTCAGCAATACGCTGCTCACAGCGCAGAAGATCGCTGACGACATCCGCGAGAAGGCTCAGCATGACGCGGCCCGCTTTATTTCCGAGGCCGAAGGTCGCATTGCGATGATGGTCGACAAACAGCAATCGCGAGTCGGCGAGGTGCAGCGCGAAATCGAAGCGTTGCGCGCGAAGCGGCGAGAGGTTGAAGTCAGCCTCGAGGGTCTCATCGTGACCCTGAACAAGACGATCGAGTCGGTCCGCGAGCGCGACGTGCAGCACGAGGAACGCACCAGTCTCTTGTTGCCACGCGACGGCGAACGCCGGGCAGAGAAGCCCAGCGTCGTGCTACCGCTGAAGGAGCCCTCAGGGCCGTTGTCCTCCTCGCTGTCGTCCTCGTCGTCTTCGTCTTCATCCAGCGTGACGCCGGTCGCGCCGTCGCCGGCGCTCGCGCCGGCCTCACCTGCGCCGCCGACACCGGGCCCATCGGTCGTCGTTGCATCCACGACGACGGCCCCGACATCGACTGCGACGCCGCCAGCGACCCCGACAGCTCCATCGACATCCGCCGCGACGCCACTGGGCGCCCCGACGCCGTCGCCAACGACTTCGACGGCGCTCACGACTGCGTCGCTGGTAAAGCCAGCGTCGGCAACAGCCCCGACGAGAGAGTCCGCCGCGCCGTCTACGACGCCGTCACGTCCGAACGCGGAAGGACTGCCCGCCAGACCGTAGCGCGAATCCACGCAATCGCAGATCATGGCGTCCATGGGCTCCCATGGACGCTGATCTCCTGATCGACAACGCAGACCTGGTCTACACCTGCCGCGGGCCGGCGCCTCGTCGTGGAGCGTCGCAGCGAGACGCAGGGCTTCTCCATCACGGATCAATCGCGTCATTTGAAGGGCGAATCGTGTCGATCGGGCCGGCCAGCGAGGTGCGTCAAGCGGTGACTTTGACGTCCACGTTCGGA
Source organism: uncultured Acidobacteriota bacterium (assembly GCA_963734095.1). GTDB lineage: Bacteria > Acidobacteriota > Vicinamibacteria > Vicinamibacterales > UBA2999 > JACCSI01. Next base: position 82,321 of record CAVTGK010000044.1, read on the forward strand.
ACGCATCGATGCGACTGGCTGCACGGTCGTCCCGGGGTTCGTTGACGCGCATACGCATTTGGTGTTTGCCGGCGATCGTCGAGAGGAGCTGCAGCGACGGCTCGCGGGAGCAACCTACGCCGAAATCGCCGCCGACGGTGGGGGCATCGTCCAGACGGTCAATTCGACGCGCGAAGCGAGTGAAGACACGCTGGTCGCACTCGCCTTGCCGCGGCTTCAAGCGATGTTGGCATGCGGCACCACGACCGCAGAGGTCAAGAGCGGCTACGGTCTCGAGACTGCGACCGAGCTCCGCAGCCTGCGAGCCATCCGGCGATTGGAGCGGTTACAGCCGATCGAACTGTCGCCAACCTTCATGGGTGCGCACGAGATTCCACTGGAATATCGCTCGCATCGTGAAGACTATGTGAGCCTCGTCGTGGACGAGATGCTCCCTGCTGTTGCGGCCGAGGGACTGGCGGAGTGGTGTGACGTCTTTTGCGAGCAGGGTGTCTTCAGCCCGGACGAATCCCGTCGAATTCTGGAGTCGGGACGCAACCATGGACTCGCGCCGCGCATACATGCCGACGAGTTGGCTCCGAGCGGCGGATCAATCGTTGCGGCCGAGGTCGGCGCGCGCTCGGCCGATCACCTGATCTTCGTGGACGAGCGCTGCGCGCGGGGCCTGGCTCACGCTGGTGTGATCGCGACGCTGCTACCGACGGCGGCGTTCTATCTCAAGCTCGGCCGGTTTGCGCCCGCACGGATGCTCATCGAGCACGAGGTTGCCGGTCGCGCTTGCCACCGACATCAACCCTGGGGGAGGCTTTTCGCCGTCATTGCCCTTCGTGATGACGCTCGCGTGTTTCGAGATGGGCCTCACGCTCGAAGAGGCCCTCGTCGGCGTGACAATCAACGCCGCGGCGGCGCTGAATCGCGACGATCGCGTCGGCAGCCTCGAGGTTGGCAAGCAACTAGATGCCGTTATGATCGATGGGACGCTCGCGGACCTGGTTCGCGTTGGCGCACCGATGCTGAAAGCGGTCATCAAGCGCGGCGTCACGGGTCCGTGAACGGTCACACGTCCAGATTTCGCGACGTGGAGTCTAATAACGGTCATCGGAGGGATCCATGTCACTGGTGATTGCACTGAGCATCACGGCGGCGTTGGTTCAGGCGCCAGCGGGGCCAGGCACGGCGTCGGTCTCGGGTCAGGTCCTCGAGGACGGAAGCGGCATTCCGGTCCAGGACGCCGACGTGACGCTCGCGCCGATCCAATCCAGGCCATTAGCCGGCTCACCGTGGGAACGTGTGGAGCCGCTTCGCATTCGTACGGATCGGGAGGGGCGGTTTCACGTGCGCGAGCTGGCACCTGGTCGATACCACATCATGGTTCAAAAGACCGGTTATGCCCTTCCATTCGGCCCATCACCGCCGATCGTCGTTGATCTCCAGGCTGGAAAGGACCACCCCCTAAGCCTCTCGCTCCAGCGTGGCGCGGCCATCGTCGGCCGAGTGCTCGATGAGGCTGGCGAACCGCTGGTGAACCTGAGAGTCATGGCGATGCGGCAGCCTCCGTCCGGTGTGCGATATGCGCCGACGTCACGCCCTGCGCTGGTCCCCGCAGGATCCGGCGGACAAACCAACGATCTTGGTGAGTTTCGTTTGTTCGGCCTGCCGCCGGGAGACTACTACGTCCAGGCTGCGCCCGGGCCGGAGCTTGGCCGATCCGTCTCACCACGAGCCCGAACGTTGGTACCAACATATTTTCCTGACACTACCGATCCGGCTGCCGCGCAAGTGATCAACCTTGGCGCTGGGCAAACATCTGACGCAATCACATCCGAGTGGCCGATGCGCCGGCATTTCAGGTGTCCGGTGTCGTGGTGGACGAGACCGGGCGGCCGGTGGCGAACGCCGATGGTCAGGCTCGATTCAGATCCGGCGGATGGACTAACGTTTCCGTTCGGTCGATTCCTCCAGGCACGCACCAACGCCTCGGGTGCATTCACAATCAGCAACGTCACGAGCGCTACCTATGCGCTCGTGGCAATCGCGCCCCAGGTCACATCGAGCGGAACCGATTCCCGTGTGGCCGGCGGCGGCGGGAGCGTGATCTCGTTTGGCTCGGCCAGCAGCGGCGGGCCGGTGCGTAGCGGCGTTATGAGCGAGTCGCGCGACGGCATCACCACCTATTACCGAGATGAGAACGCCACACGCGTTTCCATCTCGGTCACCCAAGCGGATGTCAGCGGTCTTCAAGTAGTCGTTCGACTCCCTCAGAGGTAGATAGAATGCGGGAATGCCGCGTTTCGCCGACCTGACGATTACCGCGTTTCTCGACGCTCTGGCCAGTCCGAATCCGACGCCCGGTGGCGGGACGGCCGCGGCCGTTTCCGGAAGCCTCGCGGTGTCGCTGCTGATCAAGGTGGCCAGTCTTCCGAAGTCCAAGACCAACACCGAGAGCGAACGCGTGGCGCTCGACGCCGCGCGTCGTGAGTTGGCGCCTGTCAGGGAGCGACTTCTGGCATTGGCGGACGCCGATACCGCCGCGTTCAATCAGGTCATGGCTGCGTACCGCCTGCCCAAGTCGACGGACGAAGAAAAGGCGGCGCGGAAGCCCGCCGTGCAGCGAGCCCTGCGCACCGCGACCGAAGCCCCCCTCGACACGCTACGGGCGATGACAGATGCGCTCGAACACATCCCCAAGGTGGCGCGATACGGCAATCCGTCTGCAACCAGCGATGTCAGGGTCGCGCTCGAACTGCTGGAAGCGTCGGCGGCCGGCGCCGCCGCCAATGTCGAAATCAATCTCACGGGCCTCGACGACGAGGCCTTCAAGAAGTCCGTGGCCGCTCACGTGCTCGCACTCACCAACCGGATCAAGGAACACACCGCCAACGCTCGCGCGGCGCTTGCTTGAGGGACTGGTCAGAAGTTACCTGGGGACGGTAGCCCAGCCGCCTCCCACCCGACCGACACGAGGGAGGTCGGTTATGGTACGCTCCCGCCGACCACGGGAGGCTTCTGTGAACACGTTGATTCGGACGGCAACCGTCGCCCTTGCGCTGATTGCGATCAGTGCGGGGTCTGCGACCGCACAAATCACCAAGTACATTCGCTACGAGCTCCAGGGCAAGGCCGCCTACGGGATCCTCGATGGCGAAACGGTTCGCGAATTGTCCGCTGCGCCCTGGGCCGGCGGCAAACCAACGGGCAAAACCACCAAGTTCGCGGGGGTGAAACTGCTGGCGCCGGCAGAGCCCGTCAAGGTCATCGCGGCGGGCTTGAACTACAAGAGCCACATCGGGCAGCAGTCGCCCGCGAAGTATGTCGGCCTCTTCGCCAAGTTACCGACATCGATCATTGGCCACGAGGCGGACATCCCCTACCCGGCCGATGCCACCGATCTCCACTTCGAGGGCGAACTGGTCGTCGTCATCGGCAAGAAGGCCAGCAAAGTATCGAAGGAAGACGCCCTGAGCTACGTTTTCGGTGCAACCGTCGGCAACGACGTCAGCGAGCGCGCGTGGCAGAAGCAAGACCTGCAGTGGTTCCGCGCCAAGGCGGCGGACGGCTTCGGACCGCTGGGCCCCTGGATTGTCACCGGAATCAACTATCAGGACGCGCTTCTCGAAACACGCGTCAACGGCAAGACCCTGCAGTCACAGCGAACGAAGGATCTCGATCTTCGACGTTCCATACATCGTGAGCTACGTCAGCCAGTACGTCACGTTGATGCCAGGCGACGTGATTTATACCGGCACGCCAGGCACGACCAGCGCCATGAAGCCCGGTGACGTCGTCGAAGTCGAAATCGAAGGGATTGGCGTCCTGCGCAACAAGATCGTCAAGGCCGCGGGGACGACGACTCAGCGGTAGTATGCGAAGGACAGGGCACAGGGCACAGGGCAAAGGGAGGGAATATGGCCCTGTGCCCTACCCTGCGCCCTATGCACCTGGCTGCCCTGCAACTGCCCTTCAATGTATTTGATGCAACAGCCGATTCCACCGCGTGCCGGTGAAGATGCTGGCTCACGGTATGGAAGACGGCCGTTATTCCACTTGGCTGCTCACCGGTCGGTGGTTCGAATGACCAGTAGATCATCAGCGCCCGCCCCTTCACGTAGTGCGCCGGCAGGAAGCCCCAGTAGCGGCTGTCCTGCGAGTTGTCGCGATTGTCGCCCATCATGAAGTAGTGCCGATCCGGGACGGTGACCGGGCCGTAGCGCTCGCGCACGTCGAAGTTCGGCGACTCATGCCCTTCGCTGACGGGAAACACGTAGTGCGCGTGCGGTTCCTCGACCTTTTGGCCGTTGATGAGCAATTCGCGATTGCGCAGTTCAACCGTGTCTCCGGGCAATCCGATCACGCGTTTGATGAAATCGCGTTCTGGATCCTCAGGAAACTTGAACACCACGACGTCGCCGCGCCGGATCTCCCGCATGGGAAGCAACGCCCGCTCGACCGGGCTCGCGGTCGGCGCGAAGATGAACTTGTTGACGAGCAGATGATCGCCGACCAGCAGGTTGGGCTCCATCGACCCCGTGGGGATCTTGAACGCCTGGACGACGAACGTTCGAACGAACAGTGCCAGGACCACCGCCACGACGATGGACTCGAAGTACTCGCGGGCGGTGGACTTTTGAAAGGTTGGCGCGGCCATTACTCCTCCCCGACCTTCAGCACGGCGAGAAACGCTTCCTGCGGGATGTCGACCTGCCCGACCCGCTTCATGCGCTTCTTGCCTTCCTTCTGCTTCTCCAGCAACTTGCGCTTGCGCGAGATGTCGCCTCCGTAGCACTTGGCGAGCACGTTCTTGCGCAGCGCCTTGACGCTTTCGCGCGCGATAATCCGGGCGCCAATCGCGGCCTGAATCGCGACTTCGAACATCTGCCGCGGAATCAGCTGACGCATCTTCGATGCGAGCGCACGGCCTCGCTCGTACGCCCGGTCGCGGTGGACGATGATCGACAATGCGTCGACCGGATCGCCGTTGACCAGAATGTCGAGCTTGACGAGCGGCGACTCCCAGTAACCGGTGACATGGTAGTCCAGCGACGCGTAGCCTCGAGAGAGCGTTTTCAGCTTGTCGTAGAAGTCGAGCACGACCTCGTTGAACGGCAGGTCGTAGCTGATGAGCACCCGATCCGAGGCCTTGTATTCGAGCGCCTTCTGGACGCCGCGCTTGTCCTGACACAACTGCAGGATGCCGCCCACGAACTCGGCCGGTGTGAGAATCATCGCGGTGATGACAGGTTCCTCGATGCGCGCGATCTTCCCCAGCTCGGGCAGCTTCGCCGGGCTGTCGATCTCCACCACCTCGCCATCCGTCGTCGTAACGCGATAGAGCACGCCAGGCGCCGTCGTGACGAGATCCATGTTGAATTCGCGCTCGAGACGCTCCTGGACGATCTCCATGTGGAGCAGACCGAGGAACCCGCAGCGAAAGCCGAAGCCGAGTGCGACCGACGTTTCGGGCTCGAAGAAGAACGCCGAGTCATTGAGACGAAGCTTCTCGAGCGCCTCGCGCAACTCCTGATACCGATGTCCCTCGACCGGATACAGTCCGGCGAAGACCATCGGTTTGAGCGGCTTGAAGCCCGGATAGGGTTCGGGCGTCGGACGGTTGGCCTCGGTGACCGTGTCACCAATCTGCGCATCGCCGACGACCTTGATTCCACAGGCGAGGAAGCCGACTTCGCCCGGGCCCAGTTCGTCCACCAGCACCGGCTTGGGCGTGAAGACCCCGATCTCATCGACCTCGTGATCCTGTGCCGTCGCCATCAGTCGAATCTTCATGTGCGGCTTGACCACGCCGTCGATCACCCGAACGACGATGACGACGCCGCGGTACGAGTCGTACCAGGAATCGAAGATGAGCGCTTTGAGAGGGGCATCGGGATCGCCTGTCGGCGGGTGCAGCCGATGGACCACCGCCTCGAGGATGTCCTTGACCCCTCGACCTTCCTTGGCGCTGGCGAGGATGGCGGACTCGCCCTCGAGGCCGATGATCTCTTCGAGCTGTCGTCGTGCCTCGTCGGGTTGTGCGCTCGGCAGATCGATCTTGTTGATGACCGGGATGATCTCGAGGTTGTGCTCCACCGCGAGGTAGGCATTGGCCAGTGTCTGCGCCTCGACACCCTGTGACGCATCGACGAGCAGCAGAGCGCCTTCGCACGCCGCGAGCGAGCGCGTGACCTCGTAGCTGAAATCCACGTGGCCAGGCGTGTCGATCAGGTTCAGCACGTAGGCTTGACCGTCATTCGCCGTGTAGTTGAGCCTGACGGGGTGGGCCTTGATCGTGATGCCCCGTTCCTTCTCGAGATCCATGCTGTCGAGGACTTGCGCCTCCATCTCACGAGCTTCGAGCGCGCCCGTCTGCTCGAGAAAGCGGTCGGCCAGCGTGGACTTGCCGTGGTCGATATGCGCGATGATTGAAAAATTACGGATGTGACGGAGGTCCATTAGGAAGGCTTCGTGGTCAGTTGTCAGTTTCCAGTTGTCAGTTCAAAGCTCAATAACCGCCTTTGAACTGGTAACTGGCAACTGACAACTATCTCCACATTATGCCTTCTCCAAGGCCCTATCGCGATAACCTGTCGCGCGCTGCCGCTTCACTTGAGAATCAACTCGACGTCAGCGTCGCCTCCAGGCTGGACGACCAACCAAGCCTGCAGGGACTGATACGGGGCAACAAGAAGATACCCAACTATCTGGAGCGCCCGATCCTCCGGCAGCCCGCACAGCACGAAGCGACCGTCAGCATCCGTCGTCGTCCATGCCTGTACGTCGGAGTCGGACAAGTCGAAATACACGCTCGCCCCCGATACAGGCCGCCTCCCCCCAGGCGTCATCGTATACACCGTGCCGGAGATACTGCGTCGACCCGGAATGGGGGCTGGCGGTGCGCCCGAAGGACCCGGTGTTGCCGTCAGACTGACGTCGGCGGTCCGTTCCTCTTTGACGGATGCACCGTAATCGAACCAGACCGCGCACGGTTGTAGCGTGAACCGGTCGTGATAGGCCCTCACCCAGACCTTCGTCGGAAGCGAGACGTTCCTCTCAACACGATAGCGGCCGGTCGCGTCGGTATGCGTGTCAATTCGCCCAAAAGACCCCGCCACCTCGATAAGAGCGCCGCCGAGCGGCTGGCCGTCACCCGAAACAACGCCAGTCACGACAGAGATCGGGGATCGTCGGAGGGGGACCCGCCACTGTGACTGTGATTACATCGGTGGGCGGGCTCGTCCCGCAGTCGTTGGCCGCAACAACGCTCAGCGAATACGTGCCAGGCCCGACGGTCCCGCTGACCGATCGCGCCAGTGTCGGCAGCGACGCGGTGATCGTGCCGCTCGCGTGAATCACATAGCTGGTAACAGCCGCTCCGGCGACTGGTGGATTCCACGTAAGCGTCAACGTGCTGCCGGATTTCGCGACGGCAAAGTCGATCGGGATGCCTGGTGGACCGCTGCAACTGCCAGGGAAGGTCAGCGTCACAGCATTCGATGGCGGACTCACGCCCCCCGCATTCGAGGCCGTCAGAGTGAATGAATAGGTGCCGCCAGGCACCCCGTCGAAACTCATCGTGTCTGACATGGCGAGCGGGATGGTGGCCGCTTGTGCACCCGTGACGTTCAACTGCAGCGCGGTGGGGGCGCCCCCTTGGAACGTATTGGTCCACGACAACGCCAACTTTGATCCATTGACCATGCCGAGCAAGGCTGCGGGCGCCGAGGGCGGCAGCGGCGTATTGACAACGAGCTGGATTTCATTCGAGGCAGCACTCCGCAGATTGCCCGACATCGCATGCACGCGGACGAAGAACACGCCTGACGGGGCGTTGGAGGTGAAAGTCGTTGCCGTGCTGCCGGTCGGAATGCTCGCCAGCACGCTGCCGGGGCTCAACCCGCCTTCCAGCACGTAGCCGGTGGGCGTACCGCTAGCCGGCGCCTTCCACGCGAGGGTGACGGTGTTGCCGGTCACCGACGCGACGACGAGATCGGTCGGCGGATCGGGGACCACAGGCGGTTGTTCGATCCACCGCGTCGACTGAATCGCGCCAACGCCGCGCGCACTCTGTAACCAGACAGCGACGGCGTTACCTGCGGCGTCGAAACCGAGGTCCGGCCACCAGGACACTTGCCCCGCCGCAGAAAGCGCGACGGGTGGACTCCACTGGTTCGTCACCGCCGCGTAACGAGCTGCTTGGAGTTGCGCCCCCCACCAGAGTGCTATCGCATTACCACTGGCATCCATCTGAACCGATAGCTCCTCATGGCCAAAGCCGCCCGGAAACGGCAAGTCGACGGCATTGCCCCAGGACGCCGAAGCCGCGTCGAACCTAGCCGTTTGAACCTTGCTGCAACTGAAGTCGTCGTCTACCGAGCACCAGAGCCACATACCGATGGCGTTGCCCGCCGGATCAGCGGCAAGCACGGGTGCGCGGGTACTCAGCGTTTGCTCCAGACGCAGAGAGATCGATCACGGTGCTCCATGTGTTTGCAGCTTTGACGAATCGTGCGGCCTGAACAATATAGTGGGTTCCGTTGGATCCCCTCCATAGCGCGGTGACGTTTCCGGCAGTATCCACTGCGACGCTGGGCTCCGAAGCAAACGGCTCTGAGAGATCGTTCACGGGACTCCAGGTGAGTGTCGATGAATCGAATCGCGCGGCTTGGACAATGGAGACGTTTGCCGGCGATTGGACTCGAAGCCATACGGCCGTGACGTCATTCAGACGGTCGATCGCCAGCCGCGGAGATTGAGCACCCGCGGCCGAGATTCTCGCGGGACTGGACCACGTGGCTGAGGCGATATCGTACCGGGAGGCGTGGATGCCAGTGGCCTCTTCCCACAGCACCATGGCATTGCCTGCAGCATTGGCCGCGACCCGCCCGACAGCGAGAGCGTTTGAGGAAAGCGTCGTTGTGCTCGTTGTCCCCGAGGCCGGAGCGTAACGCACGACTTGAATCTGGAAGCGTACAGTCCCGGCAGTGATCAGGAAGAATGCGTTCCCGGAAGCGATCGACCGCAACTTCCGGAAAAGCAAAATACCCAGGTCCGGCCAGAGTGATAGGGGCGTCCCAGGAGTCCGTGGCCGCAACATACCGGGAGGCTTCGATCACCGCAGTCGGCGTGCCCCCCAGGCGATCCCAGACCGCATAGGCGTCGCCGTTCGGTTGGACAGCAACTGCGGGTCTAACGCTTATCGGGCCGGTCGCCATCGGCGCGGAAAGGTTGGTGACGTATTCCCGTCCAACCGGTTTGCGCTTCGGCGATGGAGACGAAGCCGATGATGGTGACAGTGAGGGCAGCTGCTAACAGGTGACGCATAGGAGCCTCCGATGATCGTCGAAAGCGGTTGGTTTGCGGCCACTACGGCACGGTGACGGTGACGACATCGGTGGGCGCGCTCGTCCCGCACTCGTTGGCCGCGACCACGCTCAACGAATAGGTGCCGGGCCCGACGGTCCCACTGAACGATCGCGTCACTGTCGACAGCGACCCGGTCAGCGCGCCGCTGGCGTGAATCACGTAGCTGGTCGCGGCTGCTCCGGAGACCGGCGGATGCCACGTCAGCGTCAGCGACCGGTCCGACCTCGCTACGGCAAAGTAGTTGGGGACACCCGGTGGCCCGCTGCAGGCATCAGGGACGGTCAGCGTCACGGCATTCGATGGCGGACTGTCGCCCGCTGCATTCGACGCCGTGAGCGTGAAGGTATAGGTGCCTCCCGGCACGTCATTGAAACTCAGCGTGTCCACCACGCCCAGTGGAAAGCTGCCCGTGTGGGCGCCTGTCACGTGCAACTGCACGGCAGTCGGGGCGCCGCCGTTGAACGTGTTGGTCCAGGAGAGGGCCAAGTTCGATCCGTTCACCAGGCCCAGCACGTTGGCCGGCGCCGACGGCGGCAGCGACGCATTGACGACGAGTTGAATCTCGTTCGACGCGGCGCTGCGCAAGTTGCCCAACAAGGCGTGAGAGGCGGACGAAGAACACACCGGAGGGCGCCGTGAAGGTGAAGGTCGTGGCAGCGCTTTCAGTGCGCACACTCCCCAGGACGCTGCCGGGGGTCACCCCGCCTTCCAGCAGATACCCGGTCGGTGTGCTGCCCGCGCCCTTTTTCCACGCGAGCGTGACGGTGTTGCCGGTCACCGCGGCGACGACGAGATCCGTCGGCGCCGCTGGCGGTTGCTCGACCCAGCGCGTCGCCTGAATCGTCCCCACCAACCGGCCCCCTGCCCCCACACGGCGACGGCATTGCCGGCCGCGTCGAAGCCGATGTGGGGGTTACCGGCGCGCTGCCCAGCCGGCGAAAGCTCGATCGGGTGTACTCCACTGGTTACTCGCCGCGGTATAGCGGCTCGCCGTAATCCGACGGCCCGCACCACTTCGTAGTACTCCAGAGCACAATAACGTTGCCAACGGCGTCCATCTCGAAGACCGGCACGCCGGCGCCGCCAGCACCCAGGTCACGGACACTGCCCCAGGATGCCGTGTCGGCATCGAACCGAGCCGCTTGGATGACGGAAGGACTCCCGCTTCTGTATTGAAACCACGTGGCAATCACGTTGCCACCAGGATCCGCGGCAACGTCTGGCCAGGCATTGGACGTTCCCGGCATTGACAAATCGATTACGCCGCTCCACGTACCAGCCGTCTTGACGAAGCGCGCAGCTTGAATTCTTCTGTCACCGAACCCGCTGAATGATCGTACCCACAGTGCCGTCACGTTCCCGGCGGAGTCGGCCGCAATCCGCGGTTCATACAACGAGGGGTCTTCGGGGTCCGCACTTGGAACGGGGGCTGAGAGGTCGACTACCGGACTCCAAACGCCTGTCGACGAGTCGAACCGCGCGCCTTGAACGACGAGACTGGGTCCGGGCAGTTCTCGCATCCAGATTGCCGTAATGTCGCTAAGGCCGTCGACGGCCAGCCGCAGGAAGTAACCGGCATTGGAAATCTTTGCGGGGGCGCCCCAAGTCGCGAGAGCGACGTCGTACCGTGCGGCGAAGATGCCGGCGTCTTCCGACCACACGACCATGGCATTGCCCGCCGCATCAACCTTTACAACATCGAACGCGTTTTGGGCGACGAGTGTCGTCGTGTTCGTTGCAGAGACCGATTCGTGACGGATGACTTCGATCTGAGCGCGGCCGCCCAAGACCTGTGGCACCAGGAAGAAAGCATTCCCATTGGAAATCTTTGTGGGTGGCGCCCGAAGTCGCGAGAGCGACGTCGTACCGTGCGGCGAAGATGCCGGCGTCTTCCGACCACACGACCATGGCATTGCCCGCCGCATCAACCTTTATTCCACCACCGAACGCGATTTGGGAGACGAGTGTCGTCGTGTTCGTTGCCGAGACCGATTCGTGACGGATGACTTCGATCTGAGCGCGGCCGCCCAAGACCTGTGGCACCAGGAAGAAAGCATTCCCAGACGTATCAACCGCCACTTTTGGAAGACCAAACTGCCCCGGACCGGCCAGCGTTATCGGGACACCCCATGAGTCTGTGGCTGCGACATAGCGAGCAACTTCTATTCGCGAAGTAGAGGATGTCGCGCTGTCCCCAACCGTCCAGATCGCATAGGCATTGCCGTTCGGCTCGACCGCAGTCGCGGCAAGGTTAAAGGGGGTTGGGAATACTGTTGTGAAAATCGTCCTCACGTCTCCCGTCCAACCGGTCTGTGCTTCGGCGATGGAGACGACGCCGATGATTGAGAGAGTGAGGGCCGCTGATAACTGACGCATATAGCCTCCAAACGCTCGGTCGACAACTCACTTGAGAATCAACTCGATGGTGGCGTCGCCGCCGGGCCCGAGCCAACCCAGCCGTGGAACCTGAAACGGAGCGATGAAGAGATCGCAAAAATCTGGAGCCATGATCCAGCGGCAGCCCGCACAGCATGAAGCGGCCGTCAGCATCAGTCTTCGTCCGTGCCTGGACGACGGAGTCCGAGATATCGACATAGGCGCTCGCGCCTGAGGCCGGCTGTTTCCCCGAGGCTGAGCGTATACACCGTGCCCGAGATTCGCGTTGACCCGCGACGAGTGTCGGTGGCGCGCCCGAAGGACCCGCCGTCGCAGTCAAGCTCACATCGGCAGTCCGTTCCGTACGGCCGGATGGACGGTAATCGAACCAGACCGCGCACGGTTGATTCCGGAACCGGTCGTGGTAAGCCGTACCCAGACCGTCGTCGGACCCGAGTTGGTTTCTCCACTCGATAACGGCCAGTGCCATCGGCACGCGCGTCGATTCGCCAGTTCCTGGGACGATCCCAGTTAAGGGCGCGCACCTCGATCCGGGCATTCCCGAGCGGCTGGCCGTCGCCAGAAACGACGCCGGTCACAACGAGGCTCGTCGCTGTGGTAAGGCGTGGGGGTGGGCGACGGTGGAGGCGTGCGGGCCTGAGGTTGGAGACTCGCCCGTCGGACTCGTGGGCGCTCGACCACACGCGTCCGCCGCCAGTGCAATGACCAGCAGGATGCCCGCCGATCGCAATGGCTGCGCGCCTGCGACGCGCTGTCAGCCAGTCGTTTCACCGTCGACCTCTGCAGAGAGAGACGGGCGATGATGCGCGGTTTCCTGCTCACAGTCTTGAAGGACGGGTTGAAAAACCCTCAAAAACGTTGAAAGCGGGCTTTGAACGCCCGGACTTGGGCGCTCGTTCGTTCCGCCGTATAATGGCGTCCCCTAGTCAGCCAGGGTTGCGATCCAGAAGACGCGTATGTCAGGCGACTCCGGCAACGAATCGGCAATCGATTACCAGTTCGACGTGTATCGGCTCGATGGCAGGCTCCGCCGTCTTTACAAGGAAGGCGAGCCGGTCGACCTGACGCCGAAGGCGGTCGACACGCTCGTCGCGCTCGTTGAGCGCGCCGGACACGTCGTCGAGAAGGACGAGCTGCTGCGTGCCGTCTGGAACGACACCTTCGTGGGCGAGGATACCCTCGCACAAAACATCTCCACGCTGCGGCGCGTGCTCGGTGACGACCCCAGTCTCCCGCAGTTCATTGCCACGGTTCCACGACGCGGCTACAGGTTCGTCGCCCCTGTCCGGGCCGTAGCCTCAGACGCCGAGAGGCTGTCACCCGGAGCTCCGCCTTTGGCTGGGACGTCAAAGGCCACGCTGATCACAGTGGTCGGCGCAACCGCGCTGACCGCCGCTCTCGGCGGATTCGCGGCACACCGTTTCCTGGTCACGGACCCTCCGCGTAGCACTGTCCAGTTCACCGTTGCCGAGCCGGAGTCTGTGCGATTTTCGGCAACGGGCGGCATGCTGGCAATTTCCCCGAACGGCGAGTACTTGTCGTTTGTCGTCATCGACGCGAGCGGAACAACCTCGCTCTGCCTTCGGCCGCTAGCGTCTGCGGTCGCGCGCCGGCTGGACGGCACCGAGGGGGCGAACCAACCATTCTGGTCACCTGACAGCCGAACGATTGCGTTCTTCTCGGAGCGACGTCTGAAAGCGGTAGACGTCAGCTCCGGTGCCGTCCGTGTCATTGCGTCGCTCGCGAGCGCGCGATCGATGGGGGGAACCTGGAGCCGCAGCGGCGGAATTCTGTTCAGCGTTCCGGGTGATGGAATGTACCTCGTGACGCCGACCGGAGGTTCGCCGGAACGGCTCGTCCCTGCTCTCGACGCGAACTGCGAGGACTGTGGCACCTGGCCTTACTTTCTCCCGGATGGCCAACGTTTTCTCTACACGGTGGCCAGCTCCGACCGGTCAACACCGGGCATCTACATTGGCGAAGTGGGGGAACCCGGCGGCCAGTTGCTGCTCGACGCTGTATCGGCCGCGGCCTACGTCCCGCCTGGGTACCTGTCCTACGCTCGCGCCGGAACGCTTTACGTTCAGCGGTTCGACCCCGCACGCGAGCGAGTAACCGGGCCGCCCATTCCGTTATTCGACGGCGTTGCCTACAACACACGAACAGGACGCATGCTGGCGGCCATCTCGGATACTGGCGTATTGGCGTTTCGAAGGACGTTCAGTGACGGAACTCGTCTGGGTCGATCGGGCCGGCACGCCACAAGGCGTCGCCGCACCACCAGCCACGTACCACGACTTCTCGATTGCACCCGATGGGCGGCGTGTTGCCGCCGCGCGGGGGGATCCACGCACTGGGACAAGTGACGTCTGGATCTTCGATGACGGGCGCGAAGTGCGTGTGACGGATGATGCTGGCGTGGGACGGCGATCCGGTCTGGTCCGAAGACGGTCGTCAGGTGGCGTACAGCTCGCGGCGTGAGGGTCGATGGCGGATTTATCGCCGGCAGGCAACGGCCGTTGGACCCGAGGAGCTCTTGCTCGACGCCGATAGTCCCGTCACTCCGCTGCAGATCCTGCGTTCGACCCACATCGATCTACAGCACCCGGCGCGCGAGCCAGCCGTTCGATCGTCTGGAAGCTCGGCCTGACGGGTCGAAGCCTGTGGCGCATGTCGGAGGGTTCTACCCGAGCGACGCGCGATTCTCTCGGGATGAACAATGGCTGGCCTATGGCCGGACCCGAGGCCACGGAGCGGCGCCTGGCGGCAGACCCTCTACGTCAGCGGTTCCCCGTTCGGCGAAACTCGTCGCGCGATAGCTGAAGCGGCGTCAGCGCCCCGATGGCGCGCGGACGGGCGGGAACTGTTCTATCTGTCAGAGAACTCCACCATCGTGGCAATTCCAGTCGATCCGCAAGGGACGCCGAGTGATTCGCCAGGGGAGACGCTGTTTCGAGCGCCGGGATTGGCGCCAACAGGCGTGAGTGGCCGGGTCTACGACGTGACGAGGGACGGCCAACGCTTTCTGTTGAAGCGTGAAGTCGAAGCCTCACCCATCTACGTCGTTTCGAACTGGAACGCGCGTCTCGGCCGCTAGTTTTGAACTTGTAACTTGTAACTTGTAACTATCTCTCGTTCTCCTCCGGCGTGATCGCAATCACCCGCACCGGGCTGCCGCTTCCCTTGACGATCTTCAGCGGCGCGGCGATCACAATCGCGCCGGTCGGCGGCAATTGGTCGAGATTGCAAAGACTGGCCAATCCAAACTTGCCCGCGCCGTGCATGATGGCGTGATTCGGGAACGGCGGGTCGAACCCACCGGCCTGGCCAGCATCGGTGCCGATGGTCTCGACGCCAACACCAAGCACGTTGCGATCGTGAGCCAATAGCCGGGATGCGTCGGCCGAGAAGCCCGGGCTATGCGGTCCGTCAGGGCCGACGTTGAGAAAGGCTGACGCCTCGGTGCGGCGGCTCCAGCCGATCGCTGAGCAGGACCCAGGCGCCTGCGGGAATGCGACCGTTGGTGCGCTCCCAGGATTCAATGCGATCGGGAGTGAGGAGAAAGTCAGGATTCGCCTGCACGTCGCCGGCAACGTCGATCACGCACGCCGGGCCGACAAATCGGCGGGCTGGAATCGTGTCGCACGAGTTGTCGGCCAGATCACGCCCAGTGATCCAGTGGACCGGAGCATCGAAGTGAGTACCGGTGTGCTCGCCCAGGTGCAGCGTATTCCAGTACCAGGCTGGACCCTTGTCGTCGTAGCGTGAGATCACGTCGATCGTCACGCCCGGTGACGGCGCAAAGATCGGCGGCAAACCTATCACCGGTGTGTCGGGGCCCAGCGGCTGCGTGAGATCGACGACCCGCAAAGTGCCTCGATTCAGCTCCTCGACCAGTTGGCGCAGTATTCCGCTCACGACTTCAGATCCTCTCGCAGGTACCGTTGAAAGGCGAAGCGGTTCTCGAGCAGCGACAGGTCCGTCACGAATGCCGCCGGTCCAACCGCTTCGACCTTTGCGACGATCGTCGTGAGGTCGTTGGCCTGCACCGCTTGCTCGAACGCCTGCCGAAACTCTTCCAGCGTGCGCACGGTCGCCGTCCGCGGCACGCCAGCTGCTTTCGCGATTGCCGCGATGTCGCTGCCAGTGGAGGTCGCGGTTGGAAATCCGCCAACCGATAGCAGGCTTTCGTTGTCGAAGACGACGTGGACCAGATTCCGCGGCCGATAGCGCGCGAGCGTCGTCAGACCGCCGAGATTCATCAAGACGGAGCCGTCGCCATCGAGCACCACCACCTGCTTCTCGGGCCGGCACAGCGCAATCCCAAGCCCCATGGAGGAGGCGAGACCCATGGCATGCTGCAGGTAGAAGAAGTTCGGCCGATGGCCGATGGCCTGGAGTTCGGCCGCGACGGCTCCCATGATCGTCACGACCACCCGACCTTCGAGCGCGGGGTAGATCGCCTTCAACGCCTCGAGTCGGCGCATCACTCCTCCCACATCAGATCACGACAAAGCAGCAGGGCAACCGGCTTGTTGGCCGAGGCGGCGAGTGTCGACGCCTTGGTGATCCGATGCTTCACATGATCGGGATGGTCGAGAAATACATAAGGAATGCGCAGGGCTCGCAGGACATCCTCGGTGACGGCGCCGCCTTCCGTCTGCCACGGGTCGCGCTCGCCGAACTCGCCTCGATAACTGATGAGCATCAGCAGCGGGATGCGATACAACTGAGCGCACGACACGATGCGCGTTGATCGAGGCGAGAAACCCATGGTTCTGCATCAGCAGCGCCGACTTCACACCGGCGAGATGGGCACCAGCCGAGATCCCGATGCCCTCTTCTTCTTTCGCGAGTCGAACGAGCGTCACGTCGGGGTCGTCCTCAGCGAGACGGATCAGATGGACGAGCCAGGTCTCCGGCAGCGCCGACACCAGACGGACGCCGCATGACTTGAGCGCGTCGAAAACGAGTTGTGAGTGGGCGCTCGAGACAGGCGACATCGGCGGAGCGTTGGGATTATAGCGGCGACGCCACCGGTTCGCGTGGCAGCCCGTAGTGAAAGGCCACGGGCTGCTAAACTGACGGTCGTGCTGAGGCGATTGGCCGCTGCGCAGGTGACGCGCCACGGTCACGCAACAGCGCTGCTTTTTTACGCCCTGCTGACAGTGGGTCTGACCTGGCCGGTTGCTGCGAGGCTGGGTGAGGTTGTTCCACACGACCTCGGCGACCCGCTCTTGTCCACGTGGACGATTTGGTGGAATGCCAACGTCCTGCCGTTCACCGAACGCTGGTGGGACGGTCGGGCGTTCTATCCTTCGAAGGACACCCTCACCTTCTCCGATCATCGAGTCGGCGTGGGCCTGATCACCACGCCCGCAATCTGGCTGGGCGTGTCACCGCTTGCCGCACACAACCTTGCCTTCCTCTTGAGCTTCTTCCTGTCCGCGGGCGCCGCCTACGCACTCGGGTTCACACTGACGCACAGTCGGATGGCGGCGTTCCTTGCGGGACTGGTCTTCGGATTCAACCCGTTTCGCGCCGAACACCTGCCACATCTCGAACTCTTGTCGTCGGTACTGGCTGCCCGTCGTGTTTCTTGCCCTTCACCAATGGGTGAACACCCTTCGCAGGCCATGGCTCGATCGTTGCTCGCCGTGAGTCTGGTCTTGCTGTTCCTGACGTCCGGCTACTACTTCATGTTTTCGGGGGTGCTGAGTCTTACTGTGGCTGGCCTGGTTCACGCCGCGCGACCTGTCGACTGTCTACAGCTACGGCCAGTTGGCGGTGGCTTTGCGCTCTCCGTTGCTCGCCGTCGCACCCATCCTGCTGCACTATCGGCAGCGCACATTGCGCTGGCACTCGGACTGTTTCGGGCCTTGCTCGAAATCGAGCACTACAGCGCCGACCTCAGTGGGCTGTTGTCCGCTCCCGTGATGGTGGCGCTCTGGAATACACCGGAGTCATGGCACCGCCCTGAGGGCAATCTGATGCCAGGCGCGACCGCCGTCCTACTCATTGCCATCGCCTTGTGGGTTCGGCGTCGGCCGGCCGAGTCATCCGCGCCCAGGTGGCTGCGCCGCGCTCGAACGGCAGCGTTTGCCGTGGGGATCGTCATGGCCACAGCCGCGGCGGTGCCGACGCTCGTCGGCCCGGTTGCGTACAACCTGGGTGTGATCCGGATCTCAATCACCGATCAGCACAAGCCGTTGTCGGTTGCGACCATCATGTTCGGCGCGTGGTTCCTGAGCTCGGCACGGGTGCGGCAAGCGTGGCGCGAGCAATCGGCGCTTGGTTTTTACACGCTGGCAACGATCGTGATGTGGCTGTTTGCGTTGGGACCCACGGGCTACGTGTTCGGACATCGCGTCTTGTACAAAGCCCCGTATTCCTGGCTCATGATGCTTCCAGGATTTGGCACGGGGTTTCGGGTGCCCGCGCGCTTTGCGATGTTGGCGGTGATGACGCTGAGCATTGCGGCCGCGGTGGCGTTCTCTCGACTGACTCGTGGTCGTTCGATGGGGACACAGCTGGCGATGGGGGCCATCGTGGCGCTCGGCATCACGGCTGACAGTTGGATCGATCCGCTACCACTGCCGCCGCCGCCCAGTCGGCTCGAAATCCCCTCTGTAGTGCCGGCCGATGCCGCCGTTCTCGAGCTGCCGCCGGACATTGCCGAGGACGCCACCGCAATGTACCGATCCATCGAGCACCGGCGTCCAACGGTCAACGGGATGAGTGGGCACGACGCGCCGCATTACACCGTGCTTCGCTTATCACTCCAGGAAGGCCGGTTCGAGGCGCTCAAGGGCTACGGCGGCTACGGACCGATCGCGATCTTCCTTGAGCGGAACGAGCGCGGTGCGCGAATGCTGCCGCTCGTTGTTCAACGCGCAGGAGCCACGTCGATTGCGACCACGTCAACGCACGAAATCCTGTTGCTTCCTCGCACGCGTCTGGCGGCTCGGCAGCTCGATCTTTCACGGACCGTCGTCCCGATCCACACCATGACTGCCAGCGCCGCGCCCGAGCTCGTGCCTCGCATGATCGATGGCGACATGGGAACGGCCTGGCTGCCGCCCGCCGCACAGGATGGCACTGAACAAATCACGCTGGACCTCGGTCAACGGAGCGAGGTCGGCGGCGTCGTGCTCGCCACGACGAAAACAGAGTTCCCCCGTGGAATCGCGATCGAACTCTCCCTCGATCAGGCGAGCTGGACCCCGGTCTGGCAGGGTGACGCAGCGGCGAACGCGGTTGCGACGGCCATCGAGGATCCGCGATTCATGAGAATGCAGTTCGAGTTCGAACGCACCCACACACGTTACATCCGCGTGCGGCAAACCGGTCAGGCGCCAATTCCGTGGGCCGTCTTCGAAGCGCAGGTACTGGCCCGCAAGTGACGTCACGACCTACCGCTGCTCGAGCGGTATCCAGGCCTGTGGGTACTCAGGACCGACGTACTCGGCGCGCGGGCGTATCAGGCGGTTGTTCGCATACTGCTCCAGCACGTGCGCGGTCCAGCCAGAGACTCGACTGACCGCGAAGATCGGCGTGTAAAGTTCGAGCGAGATTCCCATCGTGTAGTACGCCGACGCCGAGTAGAAATCGACGTTGGGATACAGCTTCTTCTCACCGCGCACGATGCTTTCGATTCGTTCCGACATCTCGAACCACTTCGTGTTCTTGGCGCGCTCACCAAGCTCTTTGGACATGCGGCGCAAGTGCGTCGCACGCGGGTCTTCGGTGTGGTAGACGCGATGACCAAAGCCCGGAATCTTCTCCTTGCGTGCCAGCTTGCCCCGCACGTAGGCGTCCACACGATCGGGGGGAGCGTCCGCACTAATCTCCAGCAGCATCTTCATCACTTCGGCGTTGGCGCCGCCGTGGAGCGGCCCTTTCAACGTGCCGATGCCCGCCACCACCGCCGAGTGCACATCGGTCAATGTCGCCGCGGCAACGCGCGCGGCAAACGTCGAGGCGTTGAGCTCGTGATCCGCATGCAGTGTCAACGCAATATCCATCGTCCGCACCGCCGTGGAATTGGCCCGCTCGCCAGTCAACATGTACAAAAAAGTTGGCGGCGTGACCCATCGCTGGATCGGGCGCGACGGGATTGCCGCCCTGTTGCATCCGTCCCCAGGTGGCCACAAGACTGGCGAGTTGGCCGGTCAGTCGTACCGACTTGCGGTACGAGGCCGGCGGCGAGTTGTCCGCGACATCGGGATCGTAGTGCGCCAGTGCCGACGTCAGTGTCCGCAGCGCATCCATGCCGTCCGAGGGCGGCAGCATTTTCATCAATCGCAGGACGGCCTCTGGCAACGGGCGCGCGGTCGCCAGTTGCGACTGCAAGTCCCCGAGTTGAGCGCGAGTGGGCAGCCGGCCGTGCCACAGCAGGTAGCAAGTCTCCTCGAAGGTGGCAAACCTCGCGAGATCGTGGATGTCGTAGCCGCGATACGACAAGATTCCGCGATCACCATCGATGAAACAGATGGATGACGAAGTCGCGACGATGTCTTCGAGACCGGCTTTTGGTTTGACGTCGGTGGACACGAGTCGATCTTATCAGGGACTCGCGGCTCCGCCGCCTCGGGTTCGCGGGCCGTGCGGCCGGCAGTGCAGCGCGCGTCCGAGGCACGACTCGATGCAACGGAGCACAAGCGAGCGCCGAACGGCGCGAGCCGCACGAGCCGCGAAGCGGCGAGTCCCACGAGCGCAGCGAGTCCCACGAGCACAGCGAGTCTCTGCTTCAGGCCTCTTTCGACTGCACGCCGACCACTCCGTCGCCCGCGTATTGCTGCAAGAGCGACAGCATGCCGGTGTAGAGGAAGCCCACCTGGAAGAGCATGAGGAACGGAACGGTTCCGTAGATCCCGTTGGCAAGGGCGTAGAACAGGGTGGCCGTGAAATAAAGGCCGAGCGCAAACTCGATCAACGGCTGGACCGCGACGGATTGGCGATATTTCTTGCCGATCCAATCGTCGCCGCCCGCTTCAATCCGATACTTCGGCGTGCGTGTGAACTCGCTGGGCTTGTGAAAGAGCGCCTCGAAGACGGCCTTGGTATTGTTCACCGCCAGCCCGATGCCAATCGACATCACGTACGGCAGGTACTTGAGTCGCTCGATCCACGTCTGTGGGTACAGTTCGCGCTGACACACCATGTAGAAGTTGCCCACCGACGCCGTCGCCGCAATAAACAGCGGGATGTCGATGAGCAGCATCTCGTAGAAGCCCATGTTGTAGCGGATGATCATCGACGGCGCCATCAGCACCGACAGGATGCACATCAGGGGGTAGTTGAAGTTTGCCGACAGATGGAAGAAGGCCTCCGCCTTCACCCTGGTCGGATAGTTCGATCGCAGGATGATCGGCATCAGCTTCAGGAACGTCTGAATCGAACCCTTCGCCCAGCGGTGCTGCTGCGACTTGAAGGCGTTCATCTCTACCGGCAGCTCCGCCGGCGCGACGTGATCAGCCAGGAAGACGAACTCCCAGCCTCGAAGCTGCGCCCGGTAGCTGAGATCCAGATCCTCGGTCAGCGTGTCGTGCTGCCAGCCGCCGGCGTCGCCGATTGCCTCCCGCCGCCAGATGCCCGCCGTGCCGTTGAAGTTGAAGAAGCACCCGCCGCGATTGCGGCTGCCATGCTCGAGGACGAAGTGCGCGTCGAGAAGGATGGCCTGGATCTTGGTCAGGAGCGAGTAGTCCTCGTTGACGTGCCCCCAGCGTGTCTGCACCATCGCGACTTTGGGGTTGCTGAAGTAGTGGATCGTCTTGGTGAGAAAGTCGGGCTGGGGAATGAAATCGGCATCGAAAATCGCGATGAACTCGCCCTTCGCCACCCGCAAGCCGGCTTCGAGAGCCCCGGCCTTGTACCCGACCGATCGGCCCGATGCAGATACGTGATGTCGATTCCCTGGGCGGCAAAGCGTCTGACGGCCAGCTCCGCGATTTCCCGGGTCTCGTCGATCGAATCGTCGAGCACCTGAATTTCGAGCAAATCCCGTGGATACTCAACCCGGCAGACCGCCTCGATCAGCCGTTCGACGACATACATCTCGTTGTACAGCGGGAGCTGGATGGTGACCGGCGGCAGCGCCTGGAAGTGACCCAAGGGGACCGGGTGCTCGTCCTTGTGCTTCATGTACAAGTAGACAAGGTAGTAACGGTGCCACCCGTACACTGCCAGGATGACCAGGATGAAGAAGTACGTCGCGAGGACGAGGGTTTCAACAAGCGTCATGATACGGTCAGGTCTCGGCCCGTTTGCACAAACAATCATTAATTCCCGAGCCCGGTTGATTATATGTTCGAGCCCGGTAAAGTCAACGAAACACGGTGGATAGCGGCATGACTCCAGCCGAGTTGCGGGCCCTGCTCGACGCCGTCGGCACACGAGATGTCAGCCCGCAGGATGCGCACACCCGCCTGTTGACTGCCATGCGCGCTCAGCCCTTCGAAGACCTCGGGTTCGCCCGGATCGATCATCACCGACCGATTCGGCAAGGGTTCCCGGAGGTGATTCTTGGCCTCGGCAAGACGTCCGACCAAATTGCGTCCATCGCCGCCCGGATTCTCGCACGCGGGCATCCGTTGCTGATTACTCGGGCGGATGAGGCCACCTGGCGAGACCTGCAAGCCAGAATCCCCGGCGCCGAATATCATGCAACCGCCCGGGCGATCACGGTGAAACGGGAGATGCCTGCCGGCAAGGGCACGATTGCCATCGCGTCGGCCGGCACGTCGGATCTCCCGGTCGCGGAGGAGGCGGCGGTTACGGCGGACTTCATGGGAAATCGCGTGGATCGTCTGTACGACATCGGGGTCGCGGGCATCCATCGCCTCCTCCACGAACGCGAGCGACTCTCCGCCGCTCGCGTCATCATCGTCGTCGCCGGCATGGAGGGTGCGCTGCCAAGTGTCGTCGCTGGCATGGTTGACGTGCCCGTCATCGCGGTGCCGACGAGCGTGGGGTATGGCGCAAGCTTCGGAGGCATCGCCGCACTCCTCGGCATGCTGAACTCATGTGCGAACGGCGTGTCGGTCGTGAACATCGACAACGGCTACGGCGCCGCGTGCATCGCTAGTATGATCAACCACTTGTAGTCACTGAACTGGAACAGAGAAACCGGGTTACACGAGAGACACAGAAGACTCGAAGACACGAAGAATCACTCGTTCTTCGTGACTTCGTGCCCTTCTGAGCTATCGTTGTTCCGTGCTCCGTGCTCGTACGTCCTATGGCTCTTGCCCTCCGTACTCTCGAATTCGATCGCATCGTCGAAGTGGTCACCGGATTGGCTCTGACTCCGCTTGGGAGCGCCGCGCTGGCAGAGCTCCAACCGCAGACGGATCCACGGTTGGTGGCCGACGCGCTCAACGCCACAACCGAGACGACGGCCTTTCTCGAGAGCAATCCGGTGTTCCCGCTTCGCGCCGGCACCGGTATCGAGGACGCGCTGGTGGTGTTGACCGTCGAAGGGCAGCTGCTCGACCCGTTGCCGTTGCGGCTGGTCGCCGACTTCCTCGATTCAATCGACGTCGCGAGCGTGGCAGTGCGCCAGGCGACAGGCGCCTTCCCGATCCTCGTTTCCGTGGTTGGGCGGGCGGCGAGCTTCAAGCAGGAAGTCGGGCAAGTTCGGCGTGCGATCGATCCGGGCGGCGAGGTTCTGGATCAGGCGAGCCCGGCACTGGCCAGCATCCGCGACCGCCTCCGCCAGAAGCGCCAGCGGCTTCGGACGACGCTCGAACAGTTCATTCGGGGGAGGGACACGACGAAATACCTGCAGGAGCAGGTGATCACGGAGCGGAATGGCCGGTACGTGCTGGTCGTTCGCGCCGAGCATCGCGGCAACGTTCCCGGGATCGTTCACGGAAGCTCGGCAAGCGGAGCGAGCCTCTTCCTCGAACCATCGCAAACCGTCGAGATCAACAACGACATCGTCGAGCTCGAAGACCAGGAGCGCGAGGAGGTTCGACGAATTCTGCTCGCTCTGACCGACTCGTTTCGCGCGCGTCCCGAGGATCTGCAGGCGTCGGTCGGCGTCGCCATCGAGTTGGACGCGCTGCAAGCCAAGGCGCGATTCGGTTCGATGGTGAACGGTGTGGCGCCAGAGATTGCCGTCGATGGCCGACTCGAACTGCGATCGGCTCGACACCCATTGCTGATTGGCGCGGTCCGCAAACGTCTGGAGGATGCCCTCGGCGCCGAGGTGGTGCCGATTGAGATCGTCATCGAGCCTCCCGCGAGTGTCTTGCTCATTACCGGCCCGAACACGGGCGGTAAGACCGTCGCGATCAAGACGGCAGGACTGCTTGCGCTGATGGCGCAGTCGGGATTGCACGTACCTGCGGCGGAAGCCAGATTACCGGTCTTCCGATCGGTCTTCGCGGACATCGGCGACGAGCAATCGATTACCGCAAGTCTCAGCACATTCTCCGGGCACATCACCAACATCGTGTCGATGGATCGGGAGATGGAGCTGCCTGCGCTGGTCTTGCTGGACGAAGTCGGCACCGGGACCGACCCGAACGAGGGGGGCGCGCTGGCGACGGCGATTGTGAACCATTTCAAGCAGCGCGGCGCTCTGGTCATCGCCACGACCCACTACGACGCCCTCAAGACCTGGGGCACGGCGACCGATGGCGTCATCACGGCGGCGTTTGCCTTCGATCCGCAGACGTTTGCGCCGACCTATCGGCTGATCTACGGCGCACCGGGCCGCAGCCTGGCCATCGAGATCGCGCAACGACTCGGCATGCCGCTGCCCGTTGTCGCTGCCGCACGCGGCTTCCTCAGCGACGACCAGAAGCGGCTGGCGGCACACCTGGCGCGCGTGGATGCCCAGGCCAGGGCGCTCGAAGCCGACCGCTCGCGGCTGCAACGGGATCGGCGCTCGGTGGAAGAAGCGACCGCGGCGCTGCAAGCGCGCGAGCGTGACGTGGCGGAACGCGAACAGCGATTCGCGCGCCGTCTGAACGAAAAGCTCGACGACCGCGTGCGCCAGGCACGGCGCGACATCGATCAGGTGATCGAGCAGCTCAAGGAACGATCCGATGCGCTCATCGAGCAGGTGTCGGTTCGGTCGCGCACGACTGGCGTTTCAACCGGTGAGACCGGCGCTGCACGAGCTGAAGCCCGCGAGGCCGTCGAGCGCATCGTCGAAGAGCTGCGAACGGGTTCGAGCTCAACATCCCCTCCAGCCGCCTGCCTCAAGTGCGCGGATCCAGTGGTCGGTGCGAGGGTCGCCGTCGGTGGGCTCGGAATGGAGGGAACGATCATCAGCATCCGCGGCCAACAGGCGGAAATCGATGTTCGAGGCAAGCGCCTCCGCGCATCGTTGAAGGATCTGCGCGTGTTGTCGGGCAGTCAGGCGCCGGCTGCGCCAAAAGTCCGGGTGACCGTCGACCTGCAGCCGCGCACCGGTTTGCTGAGTGAGTTGAACGTGATTGGCTGTACCGTAGACGAGGCCATCGATCGCGTCTCGAAATTCCTCGACGAAACACTGGTGACCGATCAGCAGGAGATCCGAATCGTTCACGGCCATGGAACGGGTCAACTGCGAAAAGGTCTGGCCGCGTTTCTCAAGGAACATCCGCTCGTCTCGAAGTTCTACGCTGCGCCAGCGAATCAGGGCGGAGGGGGCGCGACGATTGTGGAATTGAAGGAGTGACACGGTCCACGGCCTACGGCCCCCGGTCCACAGCCTCAAGCGCTTTTCCGATTGACCCCGTCGGTCGGCGGTTCTGTGTTTACCGGAGCGCAAGAGCATCTCCGAAAATCTCGAATCAACAGAAAGCGTCATAATCTACCAAACGTAGATGCTCGCTGTGCCTTTCGCGATACGCTTACGACAGCCCGCTTCCCGACGACCGAAGACCGTGGACCGTGGACTGTTAACCGTGGACCGTAGACTGTAGACGTAGGCCTCGCAGTGGCGCTATTCCCCCAGCAATTCATCGACGATGTAAGAGCGGCGGCCGACATCGTAGCGGTCGTGTCGGACTACGTGTCGTTGAGAAAGGCCGGCACGAACTACAAGGGCCTCTGTCCGTTCCACGGCGAGAAGACGCCATCGTTCAGCGTCAACCGAGACCGGGGGTTTTTTCACTGTTTTGGCTGCGGCGTTGGCGGCGATGTGTTCAAGTTCGTCGAGCTCCAGGAGAAAGTCGGATTCACGGATGCCGTTCGCCAGCTCGCTGGGCGATTCGGCATTCCAGTCCCGGAACTCGAAGCCACGGATGAGGGGCGCGAGAGCGCCGCTGAGCGCGAAGCGCTGCTCAAGATGCACGAGGTCGCGGCCACCTACTTCCGCGAACAACTCGATTCTCCCGCTGGCGCACGAATCCGCGAATACCTGGTCCGGGAGCGAGGACTGACGCCAGAGACCATCCAGGCGCTCGGTCTGGGGTTTGCCCCTCAGTCGCGAGATGAATTGCGCTTAAGGCTGCTGAAGCAGGGGTTCACACCGGAAGCCGCCGTCCGGGGCGGCCTCGTGACCCGTCGGGAGGATGGCACAGAGATCGATCGGTTCAGAAACCGGTTGATGATTCCGATCACCCGCGAAACCGGATCGGTCATCGCTTTTGGTGGGCGAGCCCTCGAAAAAGACCAGCAGCCAAAGTATTTGAACTCTGCAGAAACGCCGATCTACTCGAAGAGCCGAACGCTCTACGGGCTCAGCCTGACGAAGGCCGAGCTCCGTAAGTCCGGTTTCGCTGTCATCGTCGAGGGCTATTTCGACTTCGCCCAGGTCTACCAGGCGGGTGGCGTGCCAGTCGTCGCGACGTGCGGCACGGCGCTGACATCTCCGCAAGCACACCTGCTTCGGCGGTTCGTGAACAAGACGGTCCTGTGTTACGACCCTGATGCCGCGGGTCAGAACGCCGCCGAAAGAAGTTGCGAGTTGCTCGTGAGCGAGGGGTTCGACGTCAATGTCGCACTGCTACCCGGAGGGCAGGACCCCGACACGCTGGTCCAGAAGCGCGGACGGGACGCCTACATCGCCGAGATCCGTCAATCGAAGCGTTATTTGGAGTTCCTGCTGGACCGTGCCGCGGCCGAGCACGACCTCACGAGAGACGACGCACGGCGCGCATTCTTGAAGCGGATGTTGGGAGTGGCCGCTCGAATTCCCGACCCGGCGGACCGCGATCGGTTTGCTGACCGTCTGGCCCACAAAGCTCGCGTAACCGAAGAGGTCGTTCGAGCGGAGATCCGTAAGGCGGCCGCTGCCCGGCGGACCGAGTTGCCGGCCGAGCGCGCTCGGACGCTCTCCGGGCCGCTGCGAGACGTCGAACGGGCGCTGCTGTGGGCGATCGTGCATGCGCCGGAGGAAGCGGTTGCCGCCATCGGTCGACTAGAAGCTATTGATCTGGAAGGGCTTAGCTCGAAGACCGTGCTGCTCAAAGCGATGGAGCTGGCGTCCCAGGGAGGAAACGTGTTGCCAAGTGGCCTCATGGAGCGTCTAACCGATCAAGAGTCGCAACTGCTGTCGAAAGTTGCAACCGAGCGCGAGTCCCCAGTCCACAACCTCGACAGTTGCGTCCAGATGCTGCGATTCAGTCGGGTGGAGCGCCAATTGCTGGAGATCCAGCAGGACATCGACCGTGGGCGGCAGGAGGATCGGTCGGACGAAGCGTTGAACCGGCTGCTCCGTCAAAAAAACGAGCTCAGGACTCGACTGGAATACGCGCGGAGGGGGCCCCGAGACGGCTATAATAAATAGCTTGCCTTCCGGTCATGGTCGCTACCATCGGTGTAGCGGGACGTGTCGTCCCAGACCTGCGGAAGAAACGAGTTCCCGCGTCACTAACAGGCCTTTCACGAGGGCCAAAAGAGAGACAGGCCTTTGGCAACTATGGTGAAGAAAGATACGACCTTGTCGATCGAGGACAAGTTCGATGAAGTACGTCAGCTGATTCTCGTCGGCAAGGAAAAGGGCTATCTGCTCTATGACGAAGTCAGCGACCTGCTGCCCGCGGACCTGACGGCCTCTCCTGAGGATCTGGAAGAGCTGTTCGCAGCCTTTGGCGCTGCGGGCATCGACCTTGTCGACTCCGAAAAGTCCTACCGCGAGCGAGACGGGTTGGAGCGCGAGGACGGCGAGGGTCCCGAGCTCGATCTCACCCCGGGTGCGCTCGACAAGACCAACGATCCCGTCCGGATGTACCTCCGCGAGATGGGAACGGTGCCGTTGCTGACGCGTGAGGGCGAAGTCGCCATCGCCAAGCGCATCGAGCAGGGCAAGCTCTCGGTCATCAAGTCCATCTCCCGGATGCCCGCCATTACCAAGGCGGTCATTCGGATGGGCGATGCCCTGCGCGCCGGCGAGCGGACGATTCGCGAACTGGTCATCTTCAACGATGAAGAGATCACCGACGACCGCATCGAGGAACGCGCGCAGCAGTTTCTCAAGCAGGTCGAAGCGGTGCGCAAAGCCCGCTTGATCGTTGAAAAGCTCGACGAGAAGCTCGAGGCCGTGCCTCGAAAGGACAAGAGGAAGTACCGCCGCGCGCGCTGGAAGGTGATGCGTGGTCAGGTCGAGATTTCCAAGCTGATTCGCAAGATCGAGTTCACCGAAATCGTCAAGCGCAAGCTGATCGACGAAGTCAAGGACATCGTCGACGATGTGCTGCGGGTACAGCGGCAGCTGGAATCGGTCAACAAGACACTGAACCTCAAGACCCGCCGGCCGAAGCTGAAGGAAGAGGAGCGCAAGAACTTTCTCAAGCAGCAGAAGGATCTGCGGGCCGAGATCAAGCGGCGCACCGAAGACCTCGAGGAGAGCCCCGAGCGTCTGCGGCATACGCTCGAAACGATCTATACGGGCGAGGCCAAGGCCGAGCAGGCGAAGAAAGAGCTGGTCGAGGCCAACCTTCGACTCGTGGTCTCGATCGCGAAGAAGTACACGAATCGAGGCCTGCAGTTCCTCGACCTGATTCAGGAGGGCAACATCGGCCTGATGAAGGCCGTGGACAAGTTCGAATACCGCCGCGGCTACAAGTTCTCGACCTACGCGACGTGGTGGATTCGCCAGGCGATTACACGGGCGATTGCGGATCAGGCGCGCACCATCCGCATTCCGGTCCACATGATCGAGACGATCAACAAGTTGATTCGCACGTCCCGCGCGCTCGTGCAGGAGCTTGGTCGCGAACCGACGTCCGAAGAAATCGCGCGGCGCATGGATATCCCGGTGGCCAAGGTCCGCAAGGTCCTGAAGATCGCGCAGGAGCCGATCTCCCTCGAGACGCCGATTGGCGAAGAAGAGGATTCCCACCTTGGCGACTTCATCGAGGATCGGTCGGCGGTCTCGCCTTCCGAAGCGGTGATCAACCTCGATCTGAAGGAACAGACCGAATCCGTGCTGAAAACGTTGACGCCCCGCGAAGAAAAGGTCATCAAGATGCGGTTCGGCGTGGGCGACGGCAGCGAGCACACGCTCGAAGAAGTCGGCCAGAACTTTGCCGTCACCCGCGAGCGCATCCGCCAGATCGAGGCCAAGGCGTTGCGGAAACTTCGCCATCCCTCTCGCAGCCGGAAGCTGCGTGCCTTTCTCGAAGGACGCAGCTAGTCGCATGGCCTACGGTCTTCGGCCCACGGTCTACGGTAAAAACCAGGCACTGCCGGGACCGTAGACCGGGGACCGTGGAACCTCGCCTCCTCTCCGCATACAATCGTCCTCGGGCCCATAGCTCAGTGGTTAGAGCGGCCGGCTCATAATCGGTTGGTCCCTGGTTCGAATCCAGGTGGGCCCATTCAACAGAAGTTACAAGTTAAAGTTCAAAGTTCAAAGTTCGGTTCGCGATAGCGCTCTTTTGAACTTGGAACTTGGAACTTTAACTTCACTGATGCACCTCGACCTCGAACGTCTCATCCGTCTCCAGGCCATCGAAACCCAGACGGCCGATGCGCGAAAGCGCATCGCCGACGCGCCGGCCGAAATCGCGGCGCTCGATGCCAAGCTGACCGCGGCCCGCGAGGCGGTGGCCGCCGCCAAGCAAGCCAGCGCCGACAGCCAGACGGCCCGGCGAACGATCGAAAAGGACCTGGCCGCGGTCCAGCAGCGCTTGAGCAAGTACAAAGAGCAGCTGATGGAGGTGAAGACGAACGCTGAATACCACGCGATGCAGCACCAGATCGCGGCGGCCAATGAGGAAGTCGCGAAGTACGAAGAGCGAATCCTCGTCAACATGCTCGAAGCGGACGAGCTCACAGCCGCTCTCAAGAGTGCGGAAGCCAAGCTCAAAGCCGACGAAGGAACGATCGCGAAGGAGCGCGCCGCCATTCAGTCCGACGTCGCGGCCAGCCAGCAAGTGCTCGGCGAGAGCGCGAAGGCCCGCGAAGCGTTGGTGCCCACCATCAGCCGCCCTCATCTGGAGCTGTTCGAGCGCGTGTTCAAGGCCCGTCAAGGCATCGCGGTTGCGACGGCCCTGGACGGCCACTGTACGATCTGTCACGTGCGCCTTCGGCCGCAGGTCTACAACACCATCCTGCGCAACGATGACATCGTCCAGTGCGACCACTGCCAGCGTGTGCTCTACTTCGAAGGTGTGGCGCAGCGATCAGCTGCCGGTCAGGCGGTGATCGACGCTGCGTTGGCCCGTCAAATCGATCACGACTCCGCATCCTGATGATTACGGCGCATGTCGATGGTGGTGCCCGCGGCAACCCGGGCCCCGCGGGCTATGGTGCCGTCATCACGGATGACAAGGGTCAAACGCTCGCTGAGCTCTACGCGGGGATCGGTATCTCGACCAACAATGTCGCGGAGTATCGCGGCCTGATC
Source organism: uncultured Acidobacteriota bacterium (assembly GCA_963734095.1). Taxonomy (GTDB): domain Bacteria; phylum Acidobacteriota; class Vicinamibacteria; order Vicinamibacterales; family UBA2999; genus JACCSI01. Next base: position 112,865 of record CAVTGK010000044.1, read on the forward strand.
GCCGCCCTCGAATGGGCGGCGCAGCATGGCCACCGACGCCTGCATGTCAAGTCCGACTCCGAACTGATCGTCCGCCAGATGTTGGGAACCTACCGAGTCAAGAATGAGGGTCTGCTACCGCTCTATCAACAGGCTCGACAGCTCGCCGCCCGTGTCGGTCACGTGACGTTCGAGCATGTCCGCCGCGAGCACAACAAAGAGGCCGACCGCCTCTCGAATCTCGGAATGGACGCGAACAACCAGTGATCAGTGGTCAGCTGATCAGGTCCAGCTGATCACTGGAATCACTGGCACACTGGTCACTGGACCTGATCACTGTGCAGCAATGTTCGGCCGGTTCTTGCGCAAAACGTACTTTTGAATCTTGCCGGTGGCTGTCCGCGGTAAATCGGAGACGAACGTGAATCCGTGCGGAACCTTGAAGTGCGCGAGCCGTTCGCGGCAGTACAGACGCAATTCCTCAGCAGTCGCCGAGGCGCCAGGCTTGAGCACCACGAACGCATACGGTGCCTCACCCCACTTCTCGTGCGGCATCCCGACCACACCAGCCTCCATGCACCGCCGGATGCGCGACCAGCGCCGCCTCGACTTCGACCGATGAAATGTTTTCGCCGCCGCTGATGATCACGTCCTTGATTCGATCGCGAATCTCGACATAACCATCGGCGTGGACCACGGCGGCATCGCCGCTGTGAAACCAGCCGTCTCGAATCGCGGCCTGCGTGGCTGCCGGATCGTTGTAGTAACCCGTCATGATGACGTTGCCGCGCGCGACGATCTCTCCGAGCGTCGCGCCATCGTGCGGGACGTCGGTTCCGTCTTCGGCCACCACCCGCAACTCGCCCGACGTAATCAGCTCGACCCCTTGTCGCGCTTTGATTCGCGCGCGATCCGCGGACTCTAGAGCCGCATGCTCGGGTCGCGGCTCACATACGGTGATGAAGGGGGAGGTCTCGGTGAGTCCGTAGACCTGCGTCACGGTCCAACCCAGTTCCTCCTCCACGGTGCGAATCGTGGCGGCCGCGGGCGGTGCTCCGGCAGTGACGACGCGCACGCCGCGGGGCGCGCCGCGCCGCAACGCCGGATCAGCATTGGCAAGCCCAATCAGCACCGTCGGTGCAGCGCACAGCATGCTGATCCGCTCGTTTCGAATCAGCGGGTACACCTGGGAGGGCTCCACTTTGCGAAGGCACACGTGCGTGCCGCCGACCGCGGTCACGATCCAGGTGAACGTCCAGCCGTTTGCATGAAACATCGGCAGCGTCCACAGGTACCGATCGCCGACCTGCATCGGCAGATGGATCAACGTGCCGACCGCATTCAAATATGCGTTGCGGTGCGTGATCATCACGCCCTTCGGTCTCGACGTAGTCCCGCTCGTATAGTTGATGGAGATCAGGCTGCGTTCATCGAGATCGGGGCAAGACGGAGGAACCGTCGCCCCGGTGATGAGCGCCTCGTAGTCCAACCAGCCATCACGCACGCCTTCAAGCGCGACGAACTTGACGCTCGTCCGGAAGCCGATCACGAATCTGATCGACCGCCGTCAACTGATCGGCATGGGCACACACCACCTTTGAACCACTATGCGTGATGACGTAGGCGTAGTCATCGGGTGTCAGGCGGAAGTTCACCGGAACGATGACCGCGCCGATCTGAGGAACGGCGTAGTAGCCCTCGAGGTTGGCAGAGGTGTTGGGCGCGATGTACGCCACGCGGTCGCCCACAGCCACGTCCATCTCCTGGAGGGCGGCCGACCACCGGTCAATCCGATCGCCAAACTGCGCGTACGTGAGCCGGAGTTGTCCGTCCACCACGGCCTCGCGGTCGGCGTACAGCTTGCGCGCCCGGCGCAAAAAGTCCATTGGCGTCAGGGGCATTTCCATCGGCAAGATTATGGCCGAACGCGAATCAAGCCCGCCATCCGGCCGGCGCGAGGGCCGGCCGCCCGGTACGAGTCGAACCATTGATTGTGCGTTCGGGTACACAGCCCGGAATGAAAGATGCGATCTCGCGGGACACCCGCCGCATGCACCTGATCGACGTTCGCAGCGGCAACATCCAATCGAAGCGAGCCGGTCGGGGTTCGCGTGAACCACCGATCGATTTGCTCATCGCTGGCTCCCTCCGTTTGAAATGCGTCGATTAGCTCCGAGCCGACCTCGTAGCAGCAGGTAGAAATTGACGGCCCCAACGCGACGAGCAACTGCTCGGCCGGCGTACCGAACTCTTCATTCATGGTTCGAATGGCCACCCGTGCAACCCCGGCCGCCGTCCCGCGCCAGCCGGCGTGTACGGCGGCCACGACCGTACCGTCCGGATTCGAGATCAGGATGGGAACGCAATCCGCGACTTGCACGGCGAGCACCACACCCGGCGCATCCGACACCATCGCATCGGCCTCGGGTCGCGCGGCCGACTCTAGAGCGTCGATCGCATCCTTTCGCAAAACACGGACGCCGCGGCCGTGCACCTGTCGCAGCCTCATGAGGCGCCCCACGTCACCGCCGACCGACCTCGCCGCCGAGACCCAGCCATCGTCTCGTGCGCTGGTTCCTCGGTCGACCGATGCCGGTACATCTCCACGGGCCCGCAACTCCAGTTGCCGGGTCGTAAACAGGTGTTGCGCGGCCGACTCGAGCGGCCGGCATCGCAGCGCGAGCCCCCAAGGCTCGATGCTCCAGCGAAATGTGGGATCGGGCGTCGGCGCGTTCATCGAATGGCGATTCCGCGGCGAGCAACGCCGGTTGTCTGGGCGCCCGGCCAAGGCTTGAGCAGGCCCGAATTTCGGGCGACTCCGTTGTGGCATCGACCTTGATTCAGAGAGCACTCAGGCACGGAGACCCGATCATGCTGATCAAGATCACACCGAACGACAAAGGGAACCCGCCGGGCAAGCTGGCGGATGCGGAACTGCACTTTACCGAAGGGGAGCTTCAGGGACTCAAGCTGATTGGGTTCTCGGTCTGGGAACGGCGCAACGGACCGGGTCGGAACGTCACGTTTCCGGCTCGCACCTACGTGGTCAACGGCGAGCGCCGGAGCTTTGCGCTGCTCCGGCCTGAGAGCGACACTCATGCACAGGATCGTATACGCGACTTGATTCTCCAGGCGTACGAAGACTTCCAGGCTCAGGTCGCGGTCGCCAGCTGACTAGCGCGACGCGCGTGTAGTCGACGCCTGCTGTCGGTGCGCTGACTGGCGCGCGCACGTCGCCTTCAGGAAAGCACCGGCAAGAGCTTGGCATTCTCGTGGGCGCGCTTCGGTGGCAACGTCCACTCGGCACGCTGGCTCTTCTCGAGTTCGCCACGAAAAAAGGCGTCCTTCATGCCGCCGTCGATGATGTCCCACGGCAACGTGGCATCCGATGAGCGGTCGCGAAAAATGTAGAAGTCGCCGTCGACGCCGGCTTCCTGGACCGCCCGGCGCCATTGGCCACCGTTACGCTCGGCCGCCTCAATGGCAGGTGCGACGCGCCGGTCGCCGAGGGACAAAAGGGCCTGGTAGTAGGAATGCCGTTCGCTCTTGATGTTGAAGTAGACGTTGTCGATGTTGGCGACGAGAGCTCTCAGACGTTTCATTTTCTGTTCGACGACGTCCGTGCGCTCCATTGGCATCCATTGATAGGTCGTGCCTGGCTTGGGAACGAGGGGGTTGACGCTGGCGACGATTCGACCAATCCGGCCACGCCCGCGTGCGTGCCTCAGCATGATCTCACGAAGCTCCATCGTGAGGTCGCGAATCGCAACCAGGTCGTCGTCTGTTTCTGAGGGAAGCCCGATCATGAAGTAGAGCTTCAAGTTCTCGATGCCGCTCGAAAAAATCAGTTCGGCTCGATCGAGGATTTGGTCGTTCGTGATGGTCTTGTTGATAACACGGCGCAGGCGGTCGGAGCCGGTCTCTGGCGCAATCGTCAACGTTCGCTCGCCGCTCTCTCTCAGGAGCGAGACGATGGTTGGTGTCAGATCGTCCAGTCGGAGCGACGCCGGGCTGATGGAATAGCCCATGTCTTTCAAACTACGGAGGATGTGCTCGATGTCAGGGTGATCACACAGTGCAATCGACACCAGGCCCACTCGGGAGGAGTGCGCGCGCGCGGCCCGAGCGCGTTCGAGAATGCGCTCGGTCGGAAACGCCCGGACCGGCAGGTAGTTGTAGCCGGCCCAGCAGAATCGGCAAAGGTTGGCGCACCCGCGCACGACCTCGACGAGGAACCGCGACCCGAATTCCGTATCCGGCGTAAAGACGGTCGTGGTCGGGGGATCGACGGCTTCGGCGGTCTTGAGTGCGGCTTTGCTCACAATCGGCGGGGCCCCGGTGTCAGGCCTTGCCACGAAGCGAGCGATCGAGCCATCGGCCGCGTACTCGACGTCGTAGAACGACGGGATGTAGATACCCACGCCTCGACGCGAGGTGCTGTAGCAACATGGCCCGCGATTCAGAGGTGTTGAACGCTTCAACCAGGGCCGGCACCAGCGCTTCGCCTTCGCCAGCCGCGATTACGTCGGCGAACAGCGCCAGCGGTTCGGGATTGACGAAGGTGACCGCGCCTCCGATGACTACGAGCGGATGCCGTTCGGTTCGATCTGCCGCGCGCAGCGGTAGGCCGGCAAGGCGCAGCAGCGTGAGGACGTTGGTGTAGTCCCACTCGAAGGAGACCGAAAAGGCGAAGACATCGAACTCGCTGACCGGCGTCTGTGATTCGAGGGTCACAATCCGCGCTCCGGACTCGAGCAAGCTCTGGAGTTCCTGTTTGGGGGGGAGGAATACCCGCTCGCAAACGATGTCCGGCTGATCGTTGAGGAGTCGGTAAATGGTCTGGAAGCCGAGGTTGGACATCCCGACGAAATACGTGTTCGGGAACGCAAGCGCGACGCGCAGCCTGCCGCTGTGGGGTTTGCGAACGTACCCCACCTCACGGGACAGCATGTCGCGGGCAATGTCGCGTTGAGGCCTGGACTTCATGAAGCGGCGGTGGCAGATGGATCGCACCTGGACGATCCTGGCCCCGGACAACGATCGGCTCACGCGGCTGGCCCGTGAAAGGGACACCTCGTGGTCGACCGGAGTTCGCGAGCTGTACCTGCACAGGCGCCGCTCGCGCGCCCCCGGGATCTATCTACTCTACCATCGCCGGCCCATCAGGCCCGGCGCGCCCCGTGAACGGGCGCGTTAGGCTGTTCCTCCGGTCCCTTGGCTCGCTACCCTTCGCTGCGACGCAGAAACGCCGGAACTTCGAGCTCGAGATTGAGGTCGTGATCCGACGATTCGACCGCTCCGCCACCACCGGCGGCCATCATCATTTGCTGCCGGGCCTGAGCCAGCGGCGGATCCACCGACGGACGGCGTGCGATCGTGAAGCGCGCGGCCATTGCCGCTTCGGCCATGGCGGCGGCCGGGAGCGCTGCCGGCTGACTACGGCTTACCTGTGTATAGCTCTGCAGATCCACGGGCGTCTGCATCGGCGCCGTCGCACCACTACTGTGCGTGACGTACCGAGGATCGAAGCCGGTCGCGATCACGGTGATCTTCACGCGACCCTGCAGCGTCGGATCGACAACCGCACCGAAGATGATGTTGGCATCTTCGTGCGCGGCTTCCTGGATGACCGTGAGCGCTTCGTTCACTTCCATCAACGACATGTCGGGACCGCCAGTGACGTTGATAATCACGCCACGCGCGCCGTTGACCGACGCGTCCTCCAGCAGCGGGCTCGAGATGGCCCGTTGCGCCGCTTCGAGCGCGCGCGACTGGCCCTCGGCCGTCGCCGTGCCCATCATCGCCATGCCCATGCCGGACATGATCGTCTTCACGTCTGCGAAGTCGAGGTTGATCATCCCCGGCACGAGGATGAGATCCGAGATGCCTTGAATCGCCTGCCGCAGCACGTCGTCTGCGGTCGAGAACGCGTCGAGCATCGAGGTGCTGCGTTCGATCACCGTGAGCAGCCGCTCGTTGGGGATGGTGATCACCGAGTCGACGCACTCGCGCAGCGCCTCGATACCGATTTCGGCCTGCCTGAATCGCTTCTTCCCTTCGAACTTGAAGGGCCGCGTCACGACCGCGATCGTCAAGGCGCCCAACTCGGTGGCGAGACTGGCAATGACGGGCGCCGCGCCGGTGCCGGTCCCACCGCCCAGGCCCGTGGTCACGAAGACCATGTCGGCACCCGACAATGCCTGGATCAGCTGATCAGTGTCTTCCAGCGCGGCCTGACGGCCGACGTTGGGATCAGCGCCGGCACCCAAGCCCTTGGTGAGCTTGCTGCCGATCTGGATTTTCATCGGGGCAGGGCTGTTCTTGAGCGCTTGCGAGTCGGTGTTGGCCACCATGAACTCGACTCCGCTCAAACCGCTCTGCACCATGCGTGCGACGGCATTGCCGCCGCCGCCACCGACGCCGATCACTTTGATCCGCGCGCCGGTGCGAGCCTCTTCGTCAATCGTCAGCCGCAGTTGGTCATTCAGGCTGTCGCCCGGGAAATCCTGCAGATCTGTCATCGCGCCTCCTTTATTGCCGTCTCAGAAGAATTCCTTGAACACCGTTCGTAACCGTCCAACCATCCTCGTCAATGCCCCACCCCCGGCCCGCATTGCTTCGGGAGCGCGATGTCGTTCGGCATAGAGCACCAATCCCACCGCTGTCGCATACGTCGGATTCGTCACGTGATCGGCGAGTCCGCCCACACCACCGGGCGATCCGCGTCGAATCGGCAGGTCGAAGATCTGTTCGGCAATCTCCGACATGCCCTCGAGGATTGCGCCGCCGCCGGTGAGGACCAGGCCGGAGTTGAGCGACTTCTCGTAGCCGGCCTTGCTGACCTCATCCCACACCAGGTGAAAGATCTCCTCGGCGCGCGGCTGGAGAATGTCGCTGAGGATGCGGCGCGCCATGACGCGCGGCCGCCGGCCGCCCACGCTCGCCACCTCGATGGTTTCGTCCTCGGCGACCATCGAGCACAAGGCGCAGCCACTGCGACGCTTGATCTTTTCCGCATCCGGTATCGGTGTCCGCAACCCGACCGCGATGTCATTGGTGAAGTGATCGCCGCCGACGGCAATCACTGCGGTGTGCCACAGGCTGCCGCGTTCGAAGATTGCCAGGTCGGCCGTGCCGCCGCCGATGTCGAGCAAGGCGACTCCCAGCTCCTTCTCATCGGGAGTGAGCACGGCCTCGGACGCCGATAGCTGGCCGATCACGGTGTCTGCGACCTCGACACCGGCCCGATTCACGCAGCCGATGAGATTCTGGGTCGCCGCTGCGCTGCCGGTGATGATGTGCACGTTGACCTCGAGCCGAGCTCCGGTCAGCCCAACCGGTGCGCCAATGCCCTCCTGCTCATCGACGACGAAGTCCTGCGGCAAGACGTGGAGAATCTCGCGTCCCGTCGGCAACGAGACCGCGCGCGCGGCGTCGATCGCGCGGCGCACGTCGTCGCGGGTCACCTCGCGGTTCTTGCCGGCCACGGCCACGACGCCGCGGCTGTTGAAGCCCTTGATATGGGGGCCACTGAGGCCAAGGTGCACGGTGCCGACCTCGACCCCGGCCATCAGTTCGGCTTCCTCGATCGACCGCTTGATCGAGTCGACGGCCGCGTCGAGGTTGACCACCACCCCGCGCTTGAGGCCTTTCGATTCGGCGACGCCGAGGCCGATGACGTCCACGCCGCCTTCGTCCCGCAGCTCGCCAACGACTGTGCAGACCTTCGCCGTCCCAATGTCGAGCCCCACCACGTAGCGCTCGTGTCGTGCCACTAGTCCTCCCTCGTTCCTTCACACCGGCGCGCGCGGCCCGTCATTTCTTGACCGGCCTCACGTAGAGGCGCTCTCCAAATCGCAGGTCGACGTAGTCGATGTCGGCCACCCGCTCGCGAAGCGCCGGCGCGAGGTCGAGGTAGCCCTGAATCCAATCAACGAAGTCCTGTTCACCCAGCCGCAGCATCGTGGACTCGCCTTCGAGCATGACGATGGCGTCGTGAGCATCGGTGACGTCAATCTGGGATACTCGCTTGGCCACCTCCGGCCGTGACTCGAGTGAGCTGATCACTCGAGCCGCGAGCGCGGCTCGCCGAGCATCGACCGCGCCATCCCCATCAGCCGGCCGCGCCGCCAATCCATCGACGATGGGCAAGTCGAGGTCGGCATACGTCGGGCCGTATTCATCGATGACGTTGCCTCTCGCATCGACCAGATACAGGGATTTCCCCAGTCGCGCGACGGCCATCGGCCGTCGCTCCGAAATGGTCACCTCGATCTGCGAGGGCAGCATTCTGCGAACGGTGGCGGCCTCGACCCATGGGGACGCGAGCAGCCGCTGCTGCCACTCGTCGATGCCCACGGTGAGGATGTTGCGTCCGCGCAGACCATCGAGGATGGCGAGCACTTCGCCCGTCGCCAGCCGTTCGTTGCCACGAACCAGCACGCGGGAGACCTGAAACGCCGTCGCCCCCATCACCAGCGCGGTGCCGCGCCATCCCGCGTACAGCGCCACCGCCGACAGACCGACCAGTCGAGCGAATCGCAACCACTGATGGGCGCCGGTCTTTCGCTTCCGCACCGGCTTGACATGTGCGCGACGAAATCGCTTGTCCGCTGCGACCGAGGGCATCAGTGCACACCTTCGCGCCGCTGGCGACGTTCGAGCTCATGAACGACTCGGGACGCGACGCCGCCGATCGATCCAGCACCGAGTGTCAACAACACATCGCCGCGCTGCGCCATCGCCGCGAGCGTCGGGGCGATCTCGTCAAGCGTCTTGACGACCCGCACCGGTGTCGATCGCCGGGCGTTGACGGCGGCAGCCAGCGCGTCGATCGTGACGCCCGGAATCGGGTCTTCGCTGGCGGCATAAATGTCGGTCAGCACGACCTCGTCGGCGGCGGCGAGCGCCACGCCGAATTCATCCATCAGATCGCGCGTTCGTGAGTACCGATGCGGCTGAAACGCGACCACCACGCGCGCCGGCTTGGCCGCTCGCACCGCCGAGAGCACGGCGGCGATCTCGGTCGGGTGATGACCGTAGTCGTCAATCACCGTCACGCCGGCCACCACACCTCGTCGTTCGAAGCGACGCTCAACCCCCTGGAACCCTGCGAGCGCTGACGTGATGCGCCCGAACGGCACTTCGAGCTCGAGCCCGACGGCGACGGCCGCGAGCGCGTTGAGCACCGAGTGATAGCCGGGCACCTGCAAGTTCAGGCGACCAAGCGTCTCGACCTTGCCGTCGGCTACGCGTCGACGTGTCACCGTGCACTCGCTGCCGTAGCCTTCGAGCCGCACGGCGCTCGCGACAATCTCCGCCTCCTCATTGGTGACGCCGTAGGTCACGAGTCGTCGTGTCAGCTTCGGCCGGAGCGCTGTGAGCTCCGGATCGTCACCGCACGCGACAATGGCGCCATAGAAGGGCACCTTGTTGGCGAATTCTACGAACGCGTCCCGGAGCCGTTCGAAGCTTCCGTACGCTTCCATGTGCTCGCGATCCAGATTCGTCATCACCGCGATGGCAGGAAACAGCATCAAAAACGACCGGTCACTCTCGTCCGCTTCGGCGACCACGTAGGCGCCGCGGCCGAGGCGGGAGTTGCCGCCGAAGGCGCTCAGCCGGCCGCCAATCACGGCCGTCGGGTCGAGGCCGGCCCGTTCGAGCACCAGGGCGATCATCGAAGTCGTCGTCGTTTTGCCATGCGCACCCGCCACGGCGATCCCGAATCGGAGTCGCATCAGCTCACCGAGCAGCTCGGCGCGCGGAATGATCGTGATGCGCCTCGTCCGCGCCACCATCAGCTCGGGGTTGTCTGGCCGAATCGCCGACGAGAACACGACTACGTCCACCTCACCTACGTTCTCTGCTCGATGACCGATCGCGACCTGCACGCCCAACGCGGCCAGTCGATCGGTCAGCTCCGAGCGTCTGGCGTCCGAGCCGCTGACCTTGTAGCCAAGATTCGTCAGCAACTCGGCGATGCCACTCATTCCAATGCCGCCGATCCCGACAAAATGAATCCGCTTCGTCTTGCCCAACACAGCTAGGCGCGCACCTTGTCCCCCGCCAGCGACCACACGCGATCGGCAATTCGTGCGGCCGCGTCCGGGCGGGCCAGGGTCCGGATGGCCTCGCCCATGCGGAGCCGACGCGTGCGATCGCGCGCCAGCACCAGGATGCGGTTCGCAAGCTCCTCACCGGTGAGCGCTCGCTCGTCGACGACCTCGGCACCGCCGACACGCGCGACGACTTCGGCGTTCTTGCGCTGGTGATCGTCGGTCGCGGTTGGCAACGGCACGAGAATCGCCGGCCGACCGGCAGCGGCGAGCTCGGACAGCGTGGTGGCGCCGGCTCGACAAATCACGAGATCAGCGGCTTTCATCTCCCGGTCCATGTCGTACACAAAGGCCTCGACCCGCGCTTCGAGCCCAGACTTCCCGTAGGCCTGTCGCACCAACTCCACATCGCGCTCCCCGGTTTGATGCGTGATCGCCAGATCAACGCCGGAAGCTGCCAGCCGCGTCGTTGCCTCCACCATGGCCACGTTGATCGCGTGCGCCCCCTGAGAACCGCCAAAAATCAGAACCCGTGCCGCGGCGTGCGGCGAGTCGGCTCGGTCATCGGCCTCCTTGGTCGTGTGAAAGAACTCGGGTCGGACGGGGTTGCCCGTCACAAACCCCGTGTTCGGGAAGAATCGCAAGGCGTCGTCGAACGTGACGGCGGCCGCGCGAACCACACGCGCGAGCAGCCGGTTGGTCAAGCCAGGCAGCGCGTTTTGTTCGAGCAGCATCGTCGGATAGCCGCGCATGGCGGCGATCAAGAGCACTGGCCCTGATGCGAAGCCGCCGACGCCAACGATGACTTGGGGGCGGTGACGAGAAATCACGCGCCACGCATCGAGGGCTGCCAGCGGCAGGAGCGCCAGACCCCGCACGCGCTCGATCCGTGACTTGCCTTTCAGGCCCGCGACGCGAATCAGTTCGAGCGGAAAGCCTTCTCGGGGAACGACCCGAGCCTCGACTCCGGTCGCCGTCCCCACGAAGACAATGGTCGCGTTCCCGTCGCGACGCTTGACCTCGCGAGCCAACGCAATGCCGGGATATAGATGTCCCCCGGTTCCTCCCCCGGCGATGACCATTCGCAATCACGCGACTCCCTCACCCCATCGCGGCTGCGGAGCGGGCGACGCGGCGCCGCCCGTCTCAGCGGTCGCGTGCTGTGAGATGTTCAGCAGAACTCCCAATGCCAACAGATTGATCAACATCGACGAGCCGCCGGCGCTGATCAGCGGCAGGGTGATCCCCTTGGTTGGCATCATGCCCAGGACCACGCTCATGTTCACGAAGGCCTGGACGACAATCATCAATGTCAGTCCGAGCGCGAGAAGCGCGCCGAAGCTGTCGGGCGCGAGGACGGCGGCCCGCAATCCTCGCCAGGTGATCACCCCGAAACAGGCGAGCACGAACACGGCGCCGATCAGCCCGAGCTCTTCGCCGATGACCGCAAAAATGAAGTCCGTGTGCGGCTCGGGGAGGTAGAACAGCTTCTGGACGCCGGCCATCAGGCCGCGGCCGAAGACTCCACCGGTGCCCACGGCGATCAACGACTGGATGATCTGGAAGCCGTCGCCAAGCGGATCCGCCCACGGATCGATGAAGGCGAATATGCGACGGCGCCGGTAATCGGCCGACATCAGGATGACGTAGAACGCCGGCAGCGACAGCAGAACCGCGCCGACGAGATAGCGATAGCTGAGACCGGCGGCAAAAATCATCATGCCGGTGACTGCCAGCAGCGACACGGCCGTGCCGAAGTCGGGTTCGAGCAGGATCAAGCCCACCAACCCGCTGGTAATGATCGCAATCGGAAGAACCGAGTAGCTGATCTCGTTGACGCGGTGCATCCGCCGTTCGAGGACGACTGCGGTGAACAGGATGGCCGCGACCTTGGCCAGTTCGGAGGGCTGCACGCCGAAGCCGCCGATGGCGAACCAACGACGAGTCCCGTTGACGGGTCGCGAGAAGAGGACGGCCACCAGCAGGACGGTCACGATCGCCAGCAGTGTCCAGATCAATCGCTCGTTGCGGTACGTCCGGTAGTCGATGCGCATCACGATGGTCATGACGGCAACGCCGAGCAATGCCCACATGACCTGCCGCGTCACAAACAGGTACGGCTGGTGAAACCGTTCGAGGGCGAGCACCGCCGAGGCGCTGTACACCATGACGACACTGGTGCAGACGAGCGCCAGGGTCGCCAGGAACAGCCACTTGTCAGATTGAAGCTTCCGCGCCATACTGCACCGCTCTAAAGTCCGGTCTGTTCGACCCGAAACAAGGCTCGGCGGTCGAACCGTCAGCAGTCGTCAGTCGATCAGTGGATTGGGACACCTGTCTCACAGGCCGGGGTAGCCTGTGTTCCCAGCGACGGGCTCCCACTCGCTCCCTTTCGAACTGACGACTGCTCACGGCTCAACTCACCCGCATCTCCACCCGGTCTCACCCTCGTTCCGCGTTTCTCAATCTCATGACTTCGGCCTTGAAAACCCGCCCGCGATCCGCGTAGTCGCTGAACATGTCGAAGCTCGAACAGGCCGGCGCCAGCAAGACGACTCCGTCCGGTCTGGCCAATTCGAATGCCACGGTCACGGCCTCGCGCATCGAGTCGGCGTCGACCACGGGCACCGCCCCCGTAAGCGCGCTGCGCACGATCGGGCGCGCTTCGCCAATGGCCACGACCCCGCGTCCGCGCGCCGCCAGGGGTCCGGCCAAATCGGCAAACGACCCGCCTTTGTAGCGCCCGCCGATGATCGCAACGACGCGATCGAAACTCTCAATCGACCGACCAGCCGCGTCCACGTTCGTGGCTTTCGAATCGTTCACGAAGCGCACTCCATCGATGATCGCCACGGGTTCCATGACATGCTCGAGGCCGGTGAAGCCATCGAGGGCGCGGGTCATCGCTTCGCCTGGGGCCCCCGCGGCGTGTGCGATCGCCGTTGCAGCGACCACGTTGCTGAGCATGTGTCGGCCGGTCAGTCGAATCGCTGTCAGCGGCACGAGCGGTGTCGGGCCCTCGGACGTCCGCTGCCAGATGAAATCGCGCTCCACGAACACGGCCGCGTCCTCGATGGCGTCGACGGCGTACACGAGCCGCCTGGCACGAGCCGAGGCGCCAAGGGTCATCGCCGCTGCGTTATCTCCATTCACCACCGCCCAGTCAGCGGGCGATTGATTGGCGAACACACGAGCCTTTGCCGCCGCGTAGGCGGCCTCATCCGGATGTCGATCGAGATGGTCAGGCGAGAAATTGAGCAACGCGGCGATCCAGGGATGAAATGTGTCGGTCGCTTCGAGCTGAAAACTGCTGACTTCAACCACGTGGATCGAGGTATCAGTCGACCGATCGACTTGTGCGCTGAGCGGCACACCGATGTTGCCGCCGACCAGCACGCTCTTACCTGCCGCCGTGAGCATCCGGCCGACCAGTGTCGTCGTCGTCGACTTGCCTTTGGTACCGGTAATCGCGACGATTGGACCGCGCGCCCATCGCGACGCCAGTTCCAACTCGCCGATGACCGGGACACCGCGGTCGCGCGCCGCGACCAGCGACGGGAGTTCGAGCGGGACACCCGGGCTGGTCACGACGAGATCGGCGCGTTCGAGGGCGTCGCTGTCGTTCGATCCCAGCTTCAGGTTCACTCCCATCCGCTGCATCCGCTCGGCGTCCTCAATCGACGACTTCTGATCCGAAAGCGTCACCATCGCGCCCCGGCGGACCAGCAGTTCGGCGGCGGCCAGCCCACTGCGTGCGGCACCCATCACCACCACCCGCGCTCCGTCGACGGTAAACTCGTCCATCGTCCTGTCACCGCAACTTCAACGTCGTCAGGCTCAACAGCGCGAAGATGATGGCGATGATCACGAACCGCGCAATCACCTTCGGTTCTTCCCACCCGAGCATCTCGAAGTGGTGATGCAGCGGCGCCATGCGAAACACGCGCTTGCCCGTGAGCTTGAACGACGCGACCTGCACGATGACCGAGAGGGCCTCGAGCACGAACACACCACCCACGAACACCAGCAACAGCTCCTGCTTGATCAGGATGGCCACGGTGCCGAGCGCGCCGCCAAGCGCCAGCGATCCCACGTCGCCCATGAAGATCTCGGCGGGGTGGGCGTTGTACCAAAGGAACCCGAGACTCGCGCCCACCAGGGCGCCACAAAAGATCGTGAGCTCGCCCGCGGGCTCGAAATGGACCAGCAGCAAATACGAGGCAAAGACCGCGTGGCCGGTGACATACGCCAGCGCGGTATACGCCGCGGCAGCTATGGCGAACGTGCTGATCGCGAGACCATCGAGGCCGTCGGTCAGATTGACGGCGTTGCTGGCGCCGACGAGGACAAACGCGGCGAACGGGACGTAGAACCAACCCAGATCGGGAATCAGCTGTTTGAAGAACGGGAAGATCAGACGGGTGTTGTAAAGGTTGTTGGCCGCAAACCACATCAAGGCGAGACCGACGAGCAACGCCACGGCGATCTGCAGGCCCATCTTTTGCCGTGCCTGGAGACCGCCCGACGTGCGCCGCGTGATTTTCAGGTAGTCGTCGAGAAACCCAATCGCACCAAATGAGGCCGTTGCCAGGACTGCGACCCAGACGTACACGTTGGTAAGGTCTGCCCACAACAGCGTCGGCACGAGCGCCGCCGCGAGAATCAAGAGCCCACCCATGGTCGGCGTGCCCGCCTTGACCTGGTGACTCTGCGGTCCTTCCTGACGAATGACCTGTCCGATCTGAAACGCGCGCAGCCGACGAATGAGCCACGGTCCCAGCACGAGGCTGATGAACAACGCCGTCACGCTGGCTGCTGCCGTCCGAAACGTGATGTACCGCACCACATTGAAGACCGGCACCTGCGGATAGAACGAGAGCAGCAGATGGAACAGCATCAGCCATGCTCCGCGCTGATCCGATCCACGACGATGTCGGTCCGCGTGCCGCGCGATCCCTTGACGAGCACGAGATCACCGGCGCGCAGCCAGCGCACGATCAACTCGGATGCATCCGCGCTCGACGGCACCCACGTCACGCTCGTTGATGACATTCCGGCAGTGATCGCCGCCTCCGCCAGGGCCTGCGCTGGCGCACCGCCGACCGCGACGAGTCGCGTCAAGCCAATCGCCGCTGCGGCGCGGCCACACGCTTCATGGAGATCGACTGAATGCGTCCCGAGCTCGAGCATCTCGCCCAGGACGGCCGCCTTTCGCTGAAATCGCGGCTCGCGAGCGACCACGTCCAAAGCACGCCGAAGAGCCGAGGGACTCGAGTTGTACGAGTCGTCGATGATGGTGATACCCGAGGTCAGACGCACGACCGCACCGCGATGAGGCGCGGGCTGCATTCCTCGGACACGTGCGACGATCTCCGACATGGGCACGCCGAGCTCTGTCGCCACCGCGGCCGCCGCGAGCACGTTTGACACGTTGCCAACGCCCAGCAACGGCAGAAGGACGTCGGCCGCTCCGCCGCGGGGTCACGAGCCTGAAGCGTGCTCCGTCGATCCCAAGCTCCTCGAGCGCGGTCGCGCGGACGTCGGCCACGCTGGACGTGCCAAACGTCACGGTGCGGCCGCGAAAGGTTGCGGCCCGTTCCATGACCAACGCGTCGTCGGCGTTGCAGACGAGCACATCGCTGGACGAGGCGCCTTCGAGAATCTCGGCCTTGGCCTCCGCAATCGCCGCTTGCGACTCGAAGTGTCCGAGATGCGCGTCTCCAACGTTGGTCCAGACCCGAACCGACGGCTTGGCGATGTCTTCGAGCAGCCGAATTTCACCGGCGTGATTCATCCCCAGCTCCATGACAGCCGCCTCGGCGCCATGTCGGAGCTCGAGTAACGACAGCGGGAGCCCGAGGTGATTGTTCAGGTTGCCTCGGTTTTTCACGACCCGGTAGCGTGCCGACAGCAGCTCGGCGATCAGCTCCTTGGTCGTTGTCTTGCCTGCACTTCCCGTGATCGCGATAACGATGGCGCGCGACTCGCGCCGGACGAATCGCGCCAGATCCTGGAGGGCGACCGTGGTGTCTGGCACCTGGATGATGACGGGATTGCCCGGGCTGAAGCCTGGGCCCTCGGTGTCAGTCCTTGATGTCAGTCTCTCAACTCTCGTGAGGGACTCGGCTTCAGCCGAGTCAAATCCAACCCGCACCACCGCGCCTACTGCTCCGCCCTTCAATGCATCGGCGACAAACTCGTGCCCATCGCGCGCCGCCGTAATCGCGAAGAACAAATCCCCGGAGACGAGCGAGCGCGAGTCGATCGAGAAGCCATCGATACGCTGGTCTGGCGCCCCGGCAGTGACGTTCGCCGCCCATCGCCGTCGCAATCATCGCCGCCGTCAACACCATCACTGCGCTCGCCACCTAACCCGCCTTCGTCGGTCGCCGACCGCGACGAGCCAGCGCGCGGCGTGCCACTTCCCCGTCATCGAAGGGGAGAACGCGGTCGCCGATCTGTTGATACTTCTCATGACCTTTGCCTGCGATGAGCACGACATCGCCGGCCTGTGCGATATCTACGGCGTCCTCGATTGCCTGACGCCGATCGACCACGCTGTGAATCTCAGGAGTTCGATCGGAGGACTGGATTCCGGCGGGAATGCCCCGTTTGATCTCTTCGATGATCCGTTGCGGGTCCTCGCTTCTCGGGTTGTCCGACGTGATGATGACGACGTCGCTCAGCCGGGCCGCGACCATACCCATGAGCGGCCGTTTGGTCCGGTCGCGGTCGCCACCGCAGCCGAACACCGTGATCAATCGGCTGCGGCGCCAGCGGTCGGGCCGTTTCGAGCAGGTTTCTCAGCGCGTCGTCGGTGTGGGCGTAGTCGACCACGACCGTCGCCTCGTCGTCGGGCGACGTGACCAGCTCGAAGCGTCCCGGCACGCCGCGCAGCCGCCGCACTCCTTCGGCAATCGCGTCGAGCGGAAGATCCATGGCCGTCGCGGTCGCCGCGGCGGCCAGAATGTTGGAGACGTTGGGACGGCCGACCAGTTGTCGACTGCAACGCAACGGTGCCGCGCGGGGTCCGGAGTTCGAACGTGAGGCCCTCCAGCGTCATTTCGAGCGGACCCGGGGTGACGTCGGCAGGGCGTGAGATCGCAAACGTCACCGGATGCTTGCAGACGTCGACCAGCGACGGCGCCGCGCGGGTCGTCGAGGTTGATCACGCCGGGCGCGTGGTCGGGCAGAATCTCGAAAAGACGACGCTTCGCGAGGAAGTACGACTCCATGTCCGCGTGAAAGTCGAGGTGGTCGCGCGTCAGGTTCGTGAAGATGGCGGCTGCGAACCGGATCCCATCGACACGCTTGAGCGCCAGCGCGTGCGACGACACCTCCATCACAGCGGATCGACAGCCGTGTCGGAGCATCTCCGCGAAGAGTTGCTGCACGTCTGGCGCCTCGGGCGTCGTGCGCGATGCCTCGCGGTCCTCTCCGCCCAGGCGATACGTCACGGTTCCCAGGAGTCCGGCTTTGAGATCCGCCGCATCGAGCATCGAGGCCAGGAGATAAGCGGTTGTCGTCTTGCCATTGGTCCCGGTGACACCAACCACGCGCATGCGTCGGCTGGGATGGTCGTAGAACGCGTCAGCCAGGAGCGCCAGCGCGAGTCGCGCGTCGTTGACCGTGAGCCACGGCGCGGTCTCACCGGCTGGTCGTGCCACTTCGGCGACGATCAGAGCGGCGCCACGGGCGATGGCCTGCGGCACGAAGTCGGCGCCGTCGGCCTTCAGACCCTGGAGCGCGACGAACACGGCCCGTCGACAACCCGTCGCGAGTCGTAGGCAACCGCCGAAACCTTCGAATCGCTCGGAAGGTCGGCGACCTGCGTGTCGACGGTGATCGCACGCAAGGTGTCGAAGGCTTCGACGGCTGTCACGGCTGCGTCACCGATGCGGGCTGAAGTCGCGAGCAGATCGCGATCGAGCGTGAGCGTGCATGTCATCCCACGCTCGAGCGGCGCGCCCGCGGGTGGATTCTGCTCGACCACGACACCCTTGCCCTGCAGACGCGGGGTCAGCCCCAGTTTGGCCAGCGTACGCAGCGCCTCGCGCGCGCTCAGGCCGCGCAGATCTGGTAGCACCGCCGTACCGCCGAACCATGGAGTTGATGGTGATGATCTCGGGGCCCTTGGCGGGAAGGCTGACGTGGAATCACGGGCTGGCTCGTTGTTGCCGCGCAACCATCACCGGCAGCGGCGGGTCGATCGTCGGTGCAACGCCGAGATACCGAAGGCTGGCTTCCGCGATGCGCTGGAAAATGGGCGCGGCAACGACACCACCCGTGTCCGATCCGACACGCGGCGTATCGACCATCACGATCACGGTGAGCGCCGGCGATCCGTGAGGGCACGAATCCAACGAACGAGACGTTCTGTTGCGAGCCGGAGTAGCGGCCGTTGACGATCTTGTCCGCCGTACCGGTCTTGCCAGCCACGGTGAACCCGGAAATCTGTGCCTTCTTCCGGTGCCCTCCTCCACGACAGACTCGAGGATCGGCAGCAGCTCCGCCACGGTTTCGCTGCTTACGGCTCGACGCGTCGACCTTGGGCGTGATCGGCGTTCGCACGCCGTCCTTCACGACGGCGCGAACCACGCGTGGCTCGATCCAGGTGCCGCCGTTGGCGACCGCGCTCATCGCCGCCGCCATCTGGAGCGGGGTGACAGCCACCTGGTAGCCCATCGAGATGGAAGCGAGCGCGCGGTCGTTCAACTTCTCAGGGCTCCACACGATGCCCGGGCTCTCACTGGGGAAGTCAGGCGAGGTGGGACGACCAAACCCGAAGCGGTTCATGTAGATGCCCATCCGCTCGGGCCCGACCTTGAGGCCGATCTTGATCGCGCCGATGTTGCTCGATTTGACGATGACGTCGGTGAACGACAGCGACGCCGTAGTTGCGCCCGCCATATTCGTCGACCACGCTGCCGGCAAAACGAATCACGCCCGGGTTGGTATCGATGTACGAGTTCAGGGGCATGACGTTTTCTTCGAGCGCCGCCGCCACCGTCACGACCTTGAAAGTCGAGCCGGGCTCGTAGATGTCCTGCACCGCGCGATTGCGGCGCGCGATTTCGGCCCCCGCGTTGTAGGCGTTCGGGTTGAAGGTCGGGTAGCTCGCCATCGCCAGGATCTCGCCCGTGCTTCGGGTCCATGATGACGGCGCTGCCGCCATCGGCGCGCTTTTCCTCCACGCCGGCGCGCAACGCGCGCTCCGACAATGTGTTGAAGCTGCTCGTCGATGGTCAGTTCGAGCGATCCACCGGCGGTCGGGGGCCGTTCGAGGCGACTGAAGGCCTGGCGCCGCGCATCGGTCTGGACCAGCAGCGTGCCCTCACGGCCGCGGACCACCTTGTCATACGTGGCTTCGACACCGCTCAGGCCGACGTTGTCGAGGCCGACATACCCCAGCAGATGCGCGGCGAGCTCCTTGTTGGGATAGAAGCGGCGACTCTCCTGCATGAAGCCGATCCCTGGCAGCTTGAGCGCCGCAACTTTCCGAGCCTCGAGCGGCGTGACGCGGCGCTTGATATAGGCGAAGGGCCGAGAACGGGACATGCGCTCGACGAGCGCCAGCTGTGTCCTGACGCGTGCAGCCGCCTTCGAGCACGGAGCAGAGCGCGGCGGCGGTCGCCTCCTCGTCATCCACCTCGAGCGGGACCGCATAAATGGTGTCGGTGTCGACGCTGTACGCGAGCAGCCGACCGCGTCGATCGACGATTTCACCGCGCTTGGCGGGCGCCGTGATCGTGCGCTGCTGTTGGCGCTCGGCGCGCGCCGTCAGATCGGCGTGGCTGAAGACCTGGAGGTGCAGGAGCCGGGCCTGGATGCGCGACCGTCCAGACCGAAAACGGACCGCGGCGACGAGCACACGGCGCTTGATGGTCGGACGCCAGTTGAAGGCCGGTTCTGCCACGTTCGTGCTCGCTCGACTAGCGCGTCCGGCCACGAGCGACTTGGCGGGCGCCTTCGTCGGCGTCACTCGCTCGATCACCACGGCATCGTCTGCCGTGGGGGGCACCATGCCGAGCCGTTCGGTGGCCAGTTTCTCGATGCGCTGCGGCGCCCGCAGCGTTTCGATTTCGAGCCGCAAGTGACGGCTGATCTCGTCTTCGGTGGCGCGGTCGCGCTGCATCTGCTCCAGTCGGTAGCCGTGGCGCAGCAGCTCGAAGTGCTGCCACGCCGAAAACATGACCACCAACACCAGGATGCCGCCGACGACAATCGACTGACGCATCTCGTGCTGTCGCTGCTCATCGACTTCGCGGACGATCGGGTTGTTGCGAACGTCTTTGCGAATCGAATATTCGAACGCTTCGACTTTTTCCATTACGCACGCTCTACTGCTCGCAGCTTGGCGCTGCGCGCTCGTGGGTTCCGCAAGATTTCGCTCTCCGACGCTGACGATCGGGCGTTTCGTCAGCACGCGTGCGAGCTTCGGCTCGCGCTGCTGAAGCTGTCGAAATGTCACCTTCACCACCCGGTCATCCAACGACTGGAAGGCGATGACTGCCAGTCGCCGTCCGGTCGACAAACGCTCGGTTGCCCACTCGAGAAACTCGGCCAGCCCCTCGAGTTCGTCGTTGACCCAGATGCGCAGCGCCTGAAACGTGCGCGTGGCTGGGTCGATTCGCTGCCATCCCTTCGACCGACTGGCCCGCCGCACGATGTCGGCCACTTGGCCGGTCGTCTCGAGCGGTCGCTGTGCGCGCGCCTGAATCAGCGCACGAGCGATGCGACGCGAGTCCCGCTCCTCGCCGTACGCGTAAATCACGTCGGCGAGCTCCTTCTCGTCCACTCGCGCCAGACGATCAGCGGCGGTTTCTCCCTGGCTCTGGTCCATCCGCATGTCGAGCGGCTCATCCCGGCGAAAGCTGAACCCCCTGCCCTCGGCATCCAGTTGCAACGACGAGACCCCCAGATCCATCAACACGCCATCGATGCGATCGATGCCTCGCTCCGCCAGAACCATCGACAACCGCCGATAGTCGGCATGCACCAACTCCACACGTTCGTTCCAGGCGGCCAGCTGCGCGCGCGCGATCGCCAGTGCCGATTGGTCGCGATCGAGCCCGATCAGCCGCGAAATCCCACGTTCGAGCAGCAGTCGCGAATGGCCGCCGAGCCCGACCGTGCAATCCACAAAGAGCCCGCCGCGCTCGGGTTCCAGCAGCTGAAGCACTTCATCGGGTAGAACCGGGATATGCACACGCGCAGACCCCGCCAGTCAGATCCCGAACTCCGCCAACGCGCGTCGCATCGTCGTCGGTGAACTGGTCACGGGCCAGCTTGGCCACGAACCGGTCGTGATTCCACACTTCCAGAAAATTCCGCTGCCCCAACACATCGACCTCGCCCGCCATGTGTGCGCTCTCGCGAAGGCGTTGCTGAACGAGCACGCGCCCTTGCGGGTCGAACTCCGTGGCCTGACCGAAAAAGTTCACGCGATCGAGATACCTGCCCAGGGACGGATGGCTCGCGGGCACTTTGGCCAGCCGGGCTTCGATATCGGCCCAGACGGCCATCGGGTAGATCCGCACCGACTCACCGGAGACGCTGGTGACAAACAGATCTCGACCGTAGTCGGCCTGAATCAGCGCCCGATAGGCTGCCGGGACCTTGAGCCGGCCCCGGTCGTCGATTTTTGCTGGTGCGTTACCCCGTAGCACCCAGAAACTCCATTACCGACCCGAAAAGTCCATCGGATAGTAGAGGAGGGGGCGAAGCTTGTCAATGTGAAATGGCGGGAACTTATTCTATTGGTGGGAGTTACGTCTTTGTTTCGCCATTCGCCATTGGCGGTGTCATCATTTTGACATGACCCTTGTGGAGGGTGGCCCAACAGCTTGTGTAGCCGCGTGCTAGGATCACAAGTTTGTGCTGCACGCCGCGCTCATCGGCTTTCCTGCTACCGGCAAATCTACCCTCTTCCAGCTGATGACGAGCGCGAAGGACGCGCCCCGCGGCCACGGAAAAACCGACACTGCCGTGGGGATCTCGAAGGTTCCAGATGACCGGCTCGACAAGCTGACCGCCATGTACAACCCGCGCAAGCGGGTGCCGGCGACGATCGAGTTCACGGACATCGTCGCGCCGGGCCGAACCGCGGCGTCATCGCTGGTCGACGTCGTGGGCTACAAGAACGCTGATGCGCTCGTCCACGTCGTGCGTGGGTTTCGTGACGAGGCGGTGCCGCATTCGGCAGGCGGAGTCAATCCCGCGCGCGACGCGCAGGCGATGGAGGACGAACTGATCCTCGCGGATCTCGGCCTGGTCGAACGTCGTCTCGAACGCCTCGACAAGGATCTCAAGAAGACGAAGACCCCCGAGGCTGAAGCCGAGAGGGACCTGATCCTCCGCTGCAAGGAGGCGCTCGAGAATGGCCAGCCGCTACGGGCGCTCGGCCTGACGGGGAACGATCAGCGGCGGCTGCGGGGATTTCAGTTTCTTTCGGCCAAGCCGCTCCTGCTCGTAATCAATCTCGACGAGGCTGACGTGTCAACGGCTGCGAGTGTTACGGACGCGGCCGCCCGGACCGGGCTCGGCGACTTCCTTTCACGCGCCGCGACGCGGGCGGTGCCGGTGTGCGCGAAGATCGAACTCGAAATCGCAGCGCTCGAACCGGCCGATGCGCAGGCGTTTCTCGCCGACCTCGGACTCCGGGAATCCGGGCTGGATCGCGTCATTCAGGCGAGCTACGACCTGCTGGGCTACATGTCGTTCTTTACCGTCGGCGAGGACGAATGCCGCGCTTGGTCGATCCCGCGCGGAACTCACGCGCAGGATGCCGCCGGCGAGATCCACAGCGACATCGCCCGCGGCTTCATTCGCGCCGAGGTCGTGCCCTACGAGGCCCTCACGGCCCGAGGCTCCATGGCTGCGTGCAAAGAGCATGGGGAAGTCCGGTTGGAAGGCAAGGAATACGTCGTCAAGGACGGCGACGTCATAAACTTCCGGCACGCGACATGACCGAGACGCAGTCGCCGACTGGTCGCCCGTCGTTTTCCTCTGGCTGAGATGTCAGTCCAAACCGTTCTCGTGTGCGAAACGCAGGTGCCGCTCGTCCGAGGCGGAGCGGAGCTTCTGGTTCAGCAGTTGATCGCGGAATTGCGATCGCGTGGCATCGCCGCTGATCCGGTCTCGATTCCGTTCAAGTGGTATCCGAAAGAGGAGATCCTGCCCCACGCCGCCGCCTGGCGGTTGCTCGACTTGAGTGAGAGCAACGGCCGTCCAATCGATTTGATCATCGCGACGAAGTTTCCGACCTACTTCGCGCGACATCCCAACAAAGTGTGTTGGCTCGTCCACCAGCACCGTGCAGCCTACGAGCTCTGTGGTACACCCTACAGCGACTTTGGACCGGACGAGTTGGACGTTGGCCTTCGCGATCGCCTGATGGCGTTGGATGAACAGATGCTCGGTGAGTGTCGCGGCTTGTACACGATCTCGCAGACGGTTTCTGCTCGCCTCGAGAAGTACAACGGCCTCGCGTCGACGACGCTCTATCACCCGCCGCTGATCGCCCCGCTCCTGTCGCCGGGCGAGTATGGGTCGTACGTCCTGTCCGTCGCACGGCTGGAACGCAACAAGCGGGTCGATCTGGCGGTCGAGGCGATGACGCATCTTCCCTCCCACCTTCGACTGGTTCTGGTCGGCGAAGGCAGTCATCGACCGCTGATCGAACGAGCGGCGGAGGAGGCTGGCGTCGCGGACCGCGTCGTGTTTGCGGGTCCGGTTCGGGATAGTGAGCTTGTCTCGCTGTATCGAGGCGCCCTGTGCCTGGTGTATGCGCCGTTTGACGAAGACTATGGACTCGCGACGCTCGAAGCGTTTCTGGCCGCCAAGCCGGTGGTCACGGCACACGACTCGGGCGGCACGCTCGAATTCGTGCGAGAGGGCGTCAACGGCTTCGTGGTGGACCCGCTTCCGGACGCGATTGCCGGAGCAATCGCGCGGCTCGACAGCGATCGCGCACAGGCGGCGGCGTTCGGCGCCGCTGGACGTACACGCGCTCTGGCGATCACATGGGACAGCGTCATCGAACCGCTCCTGAGTCATGGCTGACGCGTCGGCCACCTCCATCATTGTGCCGGCGTACGACGAGGGCGCTGCCGTCGCCGACGTCGTGGCGGCATTACGCGCCGTGCGCCCCGTGGAAAGAGATTCTCGTGATCGACGACGGTTCGACCGACGAGACCGGTCGATGGGCGCAGGATGCGGGCGCCTGCGTCATCCGTCACCCCTATAACAAGGGCAACGGTGCCGCCATCAAGACCGGTATCCGCCACGCGTCCGGCGAATGGATTCTGATTCTCGATGCCGACGGCCAGCACCAACCGGACGATGCCGTGCGGTTGGTCGGGTGGCTGGGTGAGTACGATCTCGTGATTGGCGCGCGTTCGCCGGAGTCGCAAGCGACAGCGGCCCGCCGGCTTGGCAACGATCTGCTCAATGCGCTGGCAGGCCACCTGGCAGAACGGAAGATCCCTGACCTGACCTCTGGTTTTCGGGCGGCGCGGCGCGAACACTTGATGGAATTTCTGCACTTGCTGCCCAACGGATTCTCAACGCCAACCACGACCACGCTGGCGTTTCTGCGGGCCGGATACAACGTGCGCTTCGAGCCGGTCGAGGCCCGCCAGCGCGCAGGGCAATCAAAGATTCGCCTCGCCCGGGATGGCGCCCGCTTCTTTCTGATTCTGCTGAAGGTCATCACGATTTTCAGCCCGCTCAAGGTGTTCGTCCCGATCAGCGCGGCCGCCTTTGGGCTTGGCGTGGTGTACGGAGTGTGGACGGTCTATCAGGATTCGCGGATTCCGAACGGTGCCGTGCTGCTCCTGATGTTCGCCGTCGTCGTGTTTCTGGTCGGCCTGGTCTCGGAGCAAGTCGCCACCCTGCGCTTTCAAGGTCAGCGGCGCGACTGACATGCCCTCTGCCATGACCGCTCTCGTTCTCATCCCGACTTACAACGAACGCGAGAACCTGCCCGTCATCGTCGAGCGCGTTCTCCTGCACGACAACGTGCGTGTGCTCGTGATCGACGATGGCTCACCCGACGGCACGGGTGCGATTGCCGACCGTCTGGCGCTCGAGCGACCTGGGCGGGTCTCGGTCATGCACCGCACGGGCCCACGGGGCCTGGGCCGGTCGTATCTCGATGGGTTTCGGGTTGCCATGAAGGGTGACGCCGAATTCGTCTGTCAGATGGACGCCGACCTCTCGCATGATCCCAAGTTTCTGCCGGCAATCATCGACGCGGCGGCGGCGGGGGCGGGACTGGTCATTGGATCGCGCTATCGCGAAGGCGGCCGCGTGGAAAACTGGCCGCTGCGACGCAAGCTTCTGAGCGCCTTTGCCAACACGTACATCCGCTCGGTGACCGGCTTGCGGGTGCGCGATTGCACCAGCGGCTATCGCTGCTGGCGCCGCGAGGCGCTCGCGCGCCTTCCCCTCGAGGCCATTTCGTCCGACGGTTACTCGTTCCTGGTCGAAGTCACGTTCCACGCCGCATCCGCGGGTGTGCAAATTGGTGAAGTTCCCATCGTGTTTGTCGAGCGCCGACAGGGGGCGTCAAAACTGTCGTCTTCGGTGCTGGTGGAATCGCTCATTACGCCATGGCGCCTGTCGGCCGCTCATGGAAGAGTCCGTCAGGTACAATAGTCGTCCGTCGTGATGACCGGGCACGGTTCACCCCTCGATACCGTCGGCCGCGCTGGGTCGGAGCGGCCGCACAGCCTGAGTGTGTTCTTTCCCGCCTACAACGATGGCGGCACCATCGCCAGCCTGGTGATTCGGGCCGTGCAGGTCGCTCGCTCGTTGACGTCGGATTTCGAAGTCATCGTCATCAACGACGGCAGCACCGACTCGACGCCGGTGGTTCTCGACGAGCTGGCCGCCTTGTACCCGGCGTCGTGCGCATCGTGCACCACCCACAGAACCGCGGCTATGGCGGCGCGCTGCGAGGCGGCTTTGCTGCCGCCACGAAGGATCTCATCTTCTACACCGATGGCGACGCGCAGTATGACCCCGCCGAACTGACGCTCTTGTGGCGGCAGGTGGCGCCCGATGTGGACTGGGTCAACGGCTACAAGATCAGTCGATCGGATCCGATGCATCGCATCGTCATCGGTCGCGTGTATCACCTCCTCGTCAAGACACTGTTTGGATTCAAGGTCCGCGACGTCGATTGTGATTTTCGATTGATCCGGCGGCGCGTCTTCGAGGTGGTGCGGCTCGAGAAGAACAGCGGCGTGATCTGCCTCGAGATGATGAAGAAGTTCCATGATGCGGGCCTGCGCGTCGCTGAAGTGCCCGTCCATCACTATCATCGAGCGCACGGCCAGTCGCAGTTCTTCAATTTCCCCCGCGTGTTTCGCACCGGTGTCGATGTCCTTCGCTTGTGGTGGAGCCTCGTCATTCGCAAGGACCATCTCAAGACGCGCGGGGAGACCGTCAGGGTGTGACTCCCGAGGATTTCTATCGGGGCCGCCGGGTGATGATCACCGGCGGACTCGGCTTCATCGGCAGCAACCTGGCGCGCCGGCTCGTCGACCTCGAGGCCGACATCCTGCTCGTCGATTCGCTGATCCCGGACTACGGGGGCAATCTCTTCAACATCGCCGGTATCGAGCATCGGGTTCGCGTCAACGTCGCGGACGTGCGGCAGGCCAGCACGATGAACTACCTGGTTCGCGATCGCGAGGTGATCTTCAATCTCGCCGGGCAGGTCAGCCACATCGACAGTCTTCGGGATCCGCACACCGATCTCGAGATCAATTGTCGCAGTCAGTTGACGCTGCTCGAAGCTTGTCGTCACCACAACCCGGCGGCCAAGGTGATCTACGCGAGCACCCGGCAGATTTACGGGAAGCCCGAGTTCCTTCCCGTAACCGAGCAGCACCTGGTGAGGCCGACCGATGTCAACGGCATCAACAAGGCGGCCGGTGAGTACTACCATCTGGTCTACAACAACGTCTTCGGCATTCGGGCGTCATCGCTGCGATTGACGAACGTGTATGGCCCCCGTCAGCTGATCAAACACAATCGACAGGGCTTCATCGCCTGGTTCATCCGCCTGGCCATCGAGGATCGCGAGATTCAGGTCTTCGGCGATGGATCTCAGGTTCGTGACTTCGTCTACGTCGACGACGCAGTGAATGCGTTTCTCACCGCGGGGCGGTGTGACCGCTGCGACGGTGAAGTCTTCAACGTGGGAGGCGACGAGCCCATCGCGCATCGCGAGCTGGTGCAATTGCTCGTCGAACTGGCGGGGACCGGGCGCTATCGATTCATCGAATGGCCGGCCGACAAGAAAGCCATCGACATCGGGAGCTTCTATGCCGACTCCACCCGTTTCCGGACGGTCAGCGGGTGGGCACCGACGGTCCCGCTGCGTGAGGGCCTCGCGCGTACGATCGCGTACTATCGTGCGAACCTGCCACGATATCTCGAAACCGAGGACACCGCGCGATGACGATTCGCTTCAACGCCCTCGTGCCGACCGACGATGCCGCGGCCGTCAAGGCCGCGATCGATCGCGTCGTCGCCAGCGGCTGGTTCATTCTCGGGCCCGAGGTTGCAGCGTTCGAATCGGAGTTCGCCGCGGTTTCCGGCGTCGCGCATGCCGTCGGCGTGGGAACGGGCACCGATGCCCTCACGCTGATCCTGCGCGGGCTTGGCATCGGGCCGGGCGACGAAGTGATCACCGCGCCGGTGTCGGCGGCGTATTCGGCGCTGGCAATCATGATGGCCGGCGCGCGCCCGGTCTTCGCCGACATCCATCCCGATCGGCTGACGCTTGACGCGGCCGCCGCCGCGGCCGCCGTCACGACGCGTACGCGTGCGATCTTGCCGGTGCACCTGTACGGCCAGCCCGCCGACCTCCGCTGCCTCGAAACCGTGGCGCAGCGCCACTCGCTCGCGCTGATCGAAGACGCCTGTCAATCGCATCTGGCCACGTCCGAGGGGCGGCCGGTCGGCAGCATCGGCGTTGCCGCCGCCTTCAGCTTCTATCCGACCAAGAACCTCGGTGCGATGGGCGACGGCGGGGCGGTCGTGACAAATGATCCGGCATTGGCCGAACGGATCAAGCGTCTGCGCAACGGGGGCCAGACGTCGAAAATACCACCATGTCGAGCCCGCCGCCAACACGCGCCTCGATGAACTGCAGGCGGCGATTCTTCGGGCCCGGTTGCCGTTCTTGCGCAACTGGACAGACCGTCGACGGACGATTGCCGCCGCCTACCGCCGCGGCCTGCAGGGCGCCCGTGTGACCGTGCCCGGCGAATACGACGCCGGCCACGTGTACCACTTGTTCCCTGTGCTCAGCCCCAATCGCGAGGCCTTGCAACGGCACCTGGCAGAGGCCGGCATCGAAACGCTGATTCACTATCCGGTGCCGATTCCCCGACAACCAGCGCTGGCGTCGACCAATCCCGCTCAATGCCCGGTTGCCGATCGTGTCTGCGCGCAAGTCACGTCGCTCCCCATGTATCCTTCGCTGAACGACACAGCCGTCACACGCGTTGTCGCGGCAGTGCAGCGTTTTGACTCCTGACGGTTATCCATCATGCGCATTCTCATCACTGGCGGCGCCGGGTTCATTGGCTCGCACCTGTCGGAAGCTCTGCTCGACGAGAAACACCAGGTCTATGTGTTGGACGATTTGTCGACGGGATCGATCGACAACATCGCGCATCTCAAGGGCCGTCCAGGCTTTCACTACACCATCGATACCGTGTTCAACGACTCGCTCGTTGCCGAGATGGTGGACCGCGCGGACGTCATCTTTCACCTTGCCGCCGCCGTCGGCGTCAAGTTGATCGTGCAGGAGCCCGTTCACACGATTGAAACCAACGTGCACGGGACGGAGGTCATCCTCCGGCATGCGGCCAAGAAGAAGAAGCTCGTGTTCGTGGCGTCTACGTCCGAGGTGTACGGCAAGAGCGCGCAAATACCGTTTCGCGAGGATGCGGATCTGGTCATGGGCGCCACGACACGGCATCGCTGGGCCTACGCCTGCAGCAAGGCGCTGGACGAGTTCCTGGCCCTCGCCTACTACAAACAGAAGAAGCTGCCGGTCATCGTGGTGCGCTTCTTCAATACCGTGGGGCCGCGACAGACCGGCCAGTACGGCATGGTCGTGCCGACCTTCGTTCGTCAAGCGCTCTCGGGCAGTCAGATCACTGTGTTCGGCGACGGCACACAGTCGCGCAGTTTTACCTACGTCGGCGACGTTGTCTGGGCACTTCTCAAGCTGATGGTGGAGCCACGAGCCATTGGCCAGGTCTTCAACATCGGAAATACGGAAGAGGTAACCATCGAAGGGCTGGCGACCAGGATCAAAGAGCAAACCGCCAGCAGCTCACCAATCGTGAAGATTCCCTACGACCAGGCCTATGAGGCGGGGTTCGAAGACATGCCGCGACGGGTGCCTCATCTGGAGAAAATCCGGGACCTCATCGGCTACGAGCCCAAGGTGGGGCTGCAGGAAATCATCGAGCGTGTCATCGCCGACTATCGCAGCCGTTTGAACGTCACTGGTTTGTAGGCGGGGGTATAATCGAGAGTCTGGTGGCACCCCCAGCGGCCTGCACGGTTCGTCAACAGGCCCCGAGAAACGACGTAGCAACGTCGCAGGAAACTGAGGCAGGAAGTCGATCATGAAGTGCACGCCTCTCGCTTTTGCCGTTTTGATGACCGTGGCCTCGCCGGTTGCGGCACAACAGCTCACCCTGCAGATTCAGGATGGCAAGGTCACGCTTGACGCCGTCAATGTGCCAGCCCGACAAATTCTGGCGGAGTGGGCCCGAATCGGCGGAACCAAAGTGGTCGGCGCCGAGAAGATCGTCGGTCCACCACTGACGCTCAAGTTGGTGGACACACCGGAGCGACGAGCCCTCGACATCGTACTGGGCAGCGTTGCGGGATTCATGGCTGCTGAGCGACAGGCCAATGCGACGCCTGGGGCGTCGGTGTACGACCGAATTCTGATACTGGCGACCAGCACGGCACCGACACAGGCGAGCGCTTCCCGGCCCGGACAGCCGGCTGGCCAGTCCGCCAACGGGACCCAGCGCCGGGTTCCGCCGCGACCACCCAATCTCCCGCAACAACCAGTGGAAGACGATACGACGAAAAGACCGAGGCTGAGAATCAGGAAGGGCATAACCCAGCCAACCCGCCAGTGTTCTCGTTCCCCGGAGCGCAGAACGGCAATGCTCCTGCCTTCGTCCCGGTCAATCAGGGTAACGCCGGCATCTTTGGAGGAGCGGCGCAACCGGGAATGGCGCAACCGGGAATGGCGCAGCCCGGGGTGGTGCAACCCGGGATGACCAGCCCGCCCGTGATCACGTTGCAGCCCAACCCGAACGGGCAGCCGACTATTTTCAATTTCGTGCCGAATGGGCAAGGGTACCCGCAGCCGTTACCGACGCCAGGATTCGGCGCCGGATCACCAACGCCCGGGATGATTCAACCGCCCCACAGCCCCAACCGCCCCAGCAGCCGCAGCCCAACTCGCCCTCCTGGGCAGTGAAGCGACACCATAGAATGGCTGGCGCATCAACGTCAGTCATTCGCGATGCCAGACATCGATCGTTATCGTCCCGAAGATCGCCGGGGCGTTGAACACCTCTACCGTCGCACATTCGGCACCCAGGCGGCAGACGCCCTGCGTCTACGCTGGGACTGGGCGCGCCGTAATCCAGCCAACTTGACGGCTGATCCGCCGTTTCTCATCGTGCGGGAAGGCCCGACGGTCATCGCGGCGTGTCCCCTGATGCCGGTTCGAGTGAGTCTCAGAGGGCTCGAGACCGACAGCGCGTGGTCTGGCGATCCACTGGTGGTGGCGGAGCGGCAGCGGCAAGGCTTGGGCGAAGCGTTGCTGAGAGCTTGGGATCGGCAGTCGGGTGTGGCGCTTGGTGCGCAGTTGTCCGAGGGTACTCGTTTCCTGCTCGACCAAGATGCGCTGGGCCAAGCCAGCGATGCTGCCGTGCGTCGTCAAGCCGCTCAGCCGACGCGCGCTGCGACGCCCGACCTGGCCGATGGCGGTCAACCGGCTGGTGTCAGCGGTCGCATTGCCGTTCGTTCGGGTTGTGGCTCGTGCACGGCCGATGCGGGAGGAAGTCGAAGTTGTCCGCCGGTTCGATCGCGACATGGATCGGTTGTGGGAGCGCGTGGCGCCGCGACTCGACCTGGCGGTTCGTCGCGACGCCGCATATCTCAACTGGAAGTTCGCCGAGCCGCCGCATGTGCGCTATTCGGTCGCCCTGCTGCGACGTGATGAAGAGCCGCATGGCTACGCCGTCTACCGACACTTGCGAGAACCGCAGGGACGCGTGACGCAAATCGTCGACTTTCTCGTCGACCCGGCAGACGAGCGCGGGCTCAAGACGTTGCTTCGCTGGGTCGATCGGGAAGCGCGCGCCGAAGACTCCGACAAGATCCGCTGTTATGTCCAGCACGCCAGGTTCCGCAAGGTCCTTCGCCGATCGGGATATTTCGTGGTCAAGTCAAACGTCCCGATGAACGCGAAGGTCAATGCCGTCCAGGTACCAGAAGACTTCTATGACGATCCGGACGGCTGGCATTTCACATGGGGCGATGGCGATCTCGATCGTTGATCGATCGTGTTAGTTACAAGTTACAAGTTACAAGTTCCAAGGGGAGTCGATGTCACTCGAACAAACGTTGACCGTTGATATCGCGGCCGCGATGAAGGCCAAGAACGCGCCGCGACTGAGCACCTTGCGCATGTTGAAGGCTGCGCTGATGAACAAGTCCGTGGAGAAGAATCGATCCCTCGAAGCGGCCGAAGAACTTCAGGTCGTGGCCAGCCTGGTCAAGCAGCGGCGCGACTCCATCGAGCAGTTCGTCGCTGGCGGGCGGAAGGACCTGGCCGACAAAGAAGCAGCCGAGATCACCATCCTCGAGACCTACCTGCCGCCGTCGGTACCGGTCGAGGAATTGGAAGCGATCGTGACGCAGGCCATCGCGGAGACGGGCGCGGCCAGCGCCAAGGACATCGGCAAGGTCATGAAGGCCGCCATGGCGCGAGTGGCCGGCAAGACCGTGGACGGCCGGAAGCTGAACGAGATGGTGCGGGCCAAGCTCACCTAGACGAGCCGGCATCCTCTCGTGAGCGCTCGCAGTCATCCACGCCGCCGGTCCCCGGGTGTTTTTCGACCGTCTCGTCACCGATCAAACATTTTTTTCAGTTGGTCCGTCTATATAGCTGAAAGGCCTAGTCAGCCTCTCACCATCCTCCTTTAGGGCTCCGCTGCAAGGCTGGGGCCCTTTTCTTTTGTGTGATTTACGTCAACTGTCCGCTCGTGGGACGGTGTCCGGATCGAGCGTGCTACGCTGAGCACGCCTTGCATGCCTGACGGAGCTCCGCGCCTGGCCCGTTCGGCCGGCCTC
Source organism: uncultured Acidobacteriota bacterium (assembly GCA_963734095.1). Classification (GTDB taxonomy): domain Bacteria; phylum Acidobacteriota; class Vicinamibacteria; order Vicinamibacterales; family UBA2999; genus JACCSI01. The sequence continues at coordinate 145,321 of CAVTGK010000044.1, forward strand.
TTTGGTCTGGCCACTATGGCCAGCCGCATCCTGGGGCTGGTTCGCGATCAAGTGCTCGCGTTTTACTTTGGGGCGGGCGACGCCATGGATGCGTTCCGGGTCGCGTTTCGCATCCCCAATCTCGTACGCGACCTGTTCGCGGAAGGCGCGATGAGCGCCGCGTTCGTTCCGACCTTTACACACGAGCTGACGAGCGGAGGCAAGGCGCGGGCGTGGGCACTGGCAAACACCGTTGTGACCGCGCTGATCCTGATCACCGGGATACTGGCCGCGATCGCGGTCGTCTTCGCGGAGCCGCTGGTTCGATTGCTTGCCGACGATTACTCCGCGGTGCCTGGGAAGCTCGAGCTGACCATTTACCTCGCCCGCATCATGGCGCCCTTCCTGACCATGGTGGCGCTCGCGGCGGTCGCGATGGGGATGCTCAACTCGCTGGGGCACTTCTTCATCCCGGCGCTCTCGCCCGCGATGTTCAACATCGCGACGATCGTGGTCGCGGTGCTGTTCATTCCGTTCGCGCCTTCGCTGGGCGTTCAACCGATCGTGCTGATCGCCATCGCAACCCTCATTGGCGGTGTCGGCCAGGTGCTGCTGCAGTTGGGGCCGCTCCGGCGTGAGGGCTATTCCTACCGCCCGTCGTTCGCGTTCAGTGATCCGGCAGTGCATCGCGTGCTGCTGCTCATGGGACCCGGCACGATCGGCATGGCCGCGACGCAAATCAACGTGCTGGTGAACACACAGTTCGCGTCGAGTCAGGGAACGGGCGCCGTGTCGTGGCTCGACTACGCTTTTCGGCTGATGTACCTGCCCATTGGCTTGTTCGGCGTGTCGATTGCGGCGGCCTCGACGCCCGCTTTATCGCGACTCGCCGCCTTGTCCGACACGTCGACGATGCGGACGACCGTCGGGGCGGCGATCGGACTGATGCTCGTGCTCAACATTCCCGCAACAGTGGGCTTGATCGTGTTGGCGGTGCCGATCGTGAGCCTGATTTTCGAGCATGGCAGGTTCACGCCTGCTGACACTGCAGCCACCGCGCGCGCGCTGCAGCTGTACGCACTGGGGTTGGTCGCGTACTCGGTGGTGCGAATCGTGTCGCCCGCGTTCTACGCGCTGCGGTTGGCTCGCATTCCGGTGACCGCGAGCATCGCATCGGTCGCCGTGAACATCGCCGTCAACGTGGCGCTCGTGCGCGTCATGGGTTACGCCGGCCTGGCGCTTGGCGCCTCCATCGCCGCCATGGTCAACGCGGCCTTGCAGGTGTTCCTGTTGCGTCGCCACCTCGGTGGCATCGAGGGCCGACAGCTTACAATGACGTTTCTCAAGATTCTGGCGGCCGGTCTTGCGATGGGCGCGGCGGTTTGGTACGCGCAGGCAGGGCTGGATCGGATCATTCCAGGTCGCTCGATTCCCCTGCAAGCCCTCAGGGTGACTGGCGCGATCGCGATTGGTCTGGGTGTGCTTGCCGCTGCCGCCTCGCTGCTTCGCGTCCGTGAGTTCCACGAAGCGCGCGACCTGGTGCGCGGCCGCCTTCGAAGGTTGCGTCGTTGAAACGGTTCGGTCTTCATTCTGCCATCTGGGCTACGGCGTCGACCCACTTCATCGTCGATGCATACGGGAACATGTTCGCGCCGCTGCTCCCGCTGCTCATCCCTCGGCTCAACCTGTCGCTCCAGGAAGTCGGCGTCCTGGCGATGTGCTACCAGCTCGCCAGTTCGGTCTCGCAACTCGGGTTTGGGACGCTGGCAGATCGCTGGCGGCCGCGAGTGCTTCTCATGGCCGGACCGGTGCTCTCCGTGGTCGTCCTGAGTGCGATCGGTACGGCCACCAGCCTGCCCATGCTGGCTGCCGTGTTGCTCGTCGGCGGACTCGGCGGCGCTGCGTTTCATCCGCCGGCAGCGGCGTTGGTGCATGCGGTGTCGGGCGATCGAAAGGGGCTCGCGATGTCGACACACATCTCGGGCGGGTCGCTCGGGTTTTCGGTCGCGCCGATCGTGTTTGCGCCAGCGGTCCTCGCCCTCGGCTCGTCGTTGGCATGGTTCGTGGCGGTCCCGGGACTGCTCGCGCTGACGTACACCCTTCAACTGATTCGCCGGGTCGAAATTCCATCCCGCCACCAGAACCAAAGCTGGCGCAGTCTGCGTCCATACGCCAAGCCACTGACGCTGCTCTACGTCATCGTCGTGCTTCGTACGCTGACGGCCAACAGCCTCGCGGTTTTTCTGCCCGTCCTGCTCACGCATCAGGGCATGGGCGTTGGCGAGGCCAGCGCAGCGGTCTCGATTTATCTGGCCGTCAGCACGATCGGGGGGTTTCTCGGCGGTCCACTCGCCGATGCCTACGGGGCGCGGCGCGTGATCATCTGGACTCTCCTGGCATCGACACCGTTTCTGTTGATCGGCCAGCTGAACACGGGCTGGACGTTGACGGCTCTGGTGTCCATCGGCGGATTTCTGTTGCAGTCGACGTTGCCCGTCAACGTGACGTTCGGCCAGCAAGTGGCGCCGGTCAGCGCCGCGACCGTGTCGTCCCTGATGATGGGCTTTGCCTGGGGCGTGGGTTCGTTGCTGGCGCCGGTTGTGGGCAACCTCGGCGACCGGCTCGGGCTGGACGTCGCACTTTCCATCACGGCAGTGGTACCCATTCTCGCGGCCGCCGTTGCATGGCCATTGCCGCGCACGGTCAGCGTCCGCCCTAACGTCGCCGAGCCCGCGCCGTTGACCGCCGAGCCCGATGCCTGACGTGTAGTACGCTCTCCGCATGGCTCGGCCTCCTTATCGAGACATGTCGTACACGTTCGGGCCAGGCCCGCTCTCGCCCGCGATCAAAATCCTGATCATCGTCAACGTCGGGGCATTCCTGCTGTCGCTGGTGGTGCCCGGCATCATCATGGCGCTGGGTTTCCAGCCCGAGGCCATCGTCGAGCAACTGCCGATGTGGCGGTTCGTGACCTACATGTTCCTCCACGGAGATCTGATGCATCTCCTGTTCAACATGTTGTCGTTGTGGATGTTCGGAACCGAGCTCGAACGAACATGGCGAACGCGGTTCTTTACCAAGTACTACTTCGTGACTGGCATCGGGGCGGCGGTGATCACGTTCCTGTGGTCGTTGAGCAGCCTGCCTTATGCTGAATCGATCTATTACAGCGTCGTCATCGGCGCGTCAGGCGCCGTCTACGGTGTGCTGCTGGCTTACGGCCTCACCTTCCCGCATCGACCGATCTACCTCTATTTCATTTTCCCGATTCAGGCGAAGTACTTCGTCATGATCGTCGGAGCGATCGCGTTTCTGTCGTCGATCGGCAGCAGCGGAAGCGGGATCGCCCACACCGCTCACCTCGGTGGGCTCCTCGTCGGGTACCTATACCTGATGGCGTTGCGCCGGCGTCCGCTCGACGAGCTTCGCTATCGCTGGCTGCGATGGAAGATGAACCGCGCGCGCAGCAAGTTCGGTATCTACTCAGGCGGGCGCGACGACGACAGCTGGAAGAGCGACTGGAAGAAGCACATTCACTGACACGGTCTCCGGTCCACGGTTGCCGGTCTCCGGTTCACGACACGGTGGCCACGTGCACGAAGACTCTGAAGGTAGTTCCTCAGACTAGTGCCTTCCGAGCGGACTGCGAGGCCCTTCGTGCGCGAACCGTAGACCGTGGACCGTGGTCTTCTATTCCCCGACTTTGATCTTCTCCTGAAAATACGTATCGGTTCCGTCCAGCCAATCCTGTCGAATGGGGCTGAAGAGATCGAGCTCGAAGGTGTCTTCGAGCGCTTCGGCTTGGTGCGGAACCCATGACGGAATGTGAAGCACTTCACCCTCGCGTACGGTGATCTCCTGGCTGCCGATCAGGAACCTGAGCGCGCCCTGCAGGATGTAGGTCATCTGCTCGCTCTCGTGCGAATGCATCGGCACGAGCGCACCTCGCTTGAGATAGATCTGCGCCACCATCTCTCGTTCGCCGGTCACGATCTTCCGCGAGATCATTTCAGTGACCTTGTCGAGCGCGATCTCATCCCACCGATGCAATCGAACTGTCGGTTTGTTCATGGACGTTCCACGGTCGGCGACTGGTCGGCCGACCAGTGACCACTGTTTACGGCACGCGATTGGCAGATCCGCGTAACTACCGCTCGGACTGGGAGTTGGCGCGAGTATACCACTCAGGTCGGATGATATAATTCCACTCACCATGAAAGGATCGACGCTGACGAGCGGCGCCGAAACCCGACGCGGAACGGCCAGCGCCGTGTCAGCGCGCGAGCAGGCCTGGGCCGGACTTTCCGGCGAGGATCTCAAGCGCGCCTATCGCACGATGCTGCTGTCGCGGCGTCTCGACGACAAAGAGATTCAGCTCAAGAATCAGAGTCTGATCTTCTTTCAGATCAGTGGTGCCGGACACGAAGCGGTCCTGACCGCCGCCGGCCTTCATCTTCGGGCCGGGCACGACTGGTTCTATCCGTACTATCGTGATCGCGCGTTGTGCCTGACACTCGGCATGACGTCGCTCGAGATGCTCCTCGCCGCCGTGGGCGCCAAGGACGATCCGAGCTTCCGGCGGCCGGCAGATGCCGTCGCACTGGGGTCACAAGAAATTGAACATCCCGTCGCAGGGAAGTCCGACCGGCACGCAGTGCCTCCACGCCGTCGGCTGCGCCGAATCGACCCTGCTGTACGACCGCATTGCGGAGATTCCGGATCGTTCCGAGCGATATCACAAGGACGAGATCACTTACGTCTCGATCGGCGAGGGCGCCACGAGCGAAGGCGAGTTCTGGGAATCGCTCAACACGGCGTGCACGCGCAACGCTCCGATCTTGTATCTCGTCGAAGACAACGGCTACGCCATTTCGGTCCCGGTCGAGGTGCAAACCCCCGGCGGCGATATTTCGCGGCTCGTCGAGTCGTTCCCCAACCTGAAAGTGCTTCGCTGCGACGGCACCGACTTTCTGGCCAGCTACCAGACTCTGGGCCAGGCCGTGGATTGGGTGCGGCGCGAACGCAAGCCAGCCCTGGTGCACGCCAAGGTCATCCGGCCGTACTCGCACTCGCTGTCGGATGACGAGCGCTTGTACAAGACACCGGAGGAGCGCGAAGCCGAGTCGAAGCGGGATCCGCTGACACGGATGCGCCAGTTTCTCCTGAGCGAAGGCATTGCCACGCAACACGAGATCGACGCCTTCGCCGCCGATGTCGATCGCGAGGTTGGCGAATCCACAACCGCTGCGCTCGCGGCGCCCAAGCCTGGCACCGAGACTGCCGATTGGTACGTGTTTTCACCGGACGTCGATCCCACATCGGCGGCGTTCGACACGCCCGCGAAGACCGAGGGCAAGCCCGACACGATGGTCGCCGCCATCAACCGCACGCTGAAGGACGAGATGGCGGTCAACCCCCGCATTGTCGTCTTCGGCGAAGACGTCGCCGACGCGAGCAAGGTCGCGTCGCTGGCGCACGTCCCCGGAAAGGGCGGCGTCTTCAAGGTCACACACGGACTGCAGCGTCAGTTCGGGCCGGATCGCGTGTTCAATTCACCACTCGCCGAAGCGAACATCATCGGTCGTGCCGTGGGCATGGCGACGCGTGGCTTGAAGCCGGTCGTCGAGATTCAGTTCTTCGACTACATCTGGCCCGCGATGATGCAGCTCAAGGACGAGATGTCGATGCTGCGCTACCGCTCATCGAACAACTTCTCGTGTCCGATGGTCGTCCGCGTCCCGATCGGTGGATACCTGCGGGGCGGCGCGCCGTATCACAGTCAGTCGGGCGTCAGCATCTTCGCTCACTGCCCGGGCATCCGCATTGTCTTTCCATCCACGGCCATCGACGCGGCGGGACTACTGCGTTCGGCCATTCGTTGCGCGGATCCGGTGCTGTTCCTCGAGCACAAGCACCTGTATCGACAGACTTACAACAAAGGGATCTATCCGGGCGCCGACCACATGATTCCCTTCGGGCGCGGATCGCTGCGTCGCGAAGGCAACGACATGGTCGTCCTGACGTGGGGAGCGCTCACGCAGCGGTCGCTGCTGGCGGCACAGCAGGCGGAGAAGGACGGCATCAGCGTGGCGGTCTTCGATCTGCGCACGATCATTCCGTACGACTGGGACGGGATTGCGGAGCTGGTCAAGAAGACGAACCGGGTCATCATCGCGCACGAAGATCAGCTGACGTGCGGGTTCGGTGCCGAGATCGCCGCGCGGATCAGCGACGAGCTCTTCGAGCACCTCGATGCGCCAATCAAGCGGGTGGCGGCCATGGACTGCCCGGTGGCGTACTGCCCGGAACTCGAAGAGGTGATTCTGCCGCAATCCGGCGACGTGCTGCAGGCTATCCGCGAGGTCGCACGCTACTAAGCACCACGAGATCATGATCAGCGACCTGGGGTCCACGCCGCAGAGTCCCAGTCGATCGTTGCCAAGTCTCAAGTCCATCGCAGCACTGGACCGCCACGCGCGACTGACGCTCTGGCTCGTGGGCTGTGCCCTCTTGCTGACGATCATGGCTTGGGCATTCCGCGAGCCGCTCGCGAACCTCAGGCCACCCGGCGGGTTGGTCGGGCAGTACTATTCCAGCAGCGATTGGACCGGTCCAATCATTTACGTGGGCAGCCGGGGTTCCGCTCGTCGCTGCGGCAACGGGCGGTATCGCGGTCTCGCTCCTGACTGGCAAGACGCGGCTCGTGGCGTCCGCGTTTGCGCCTATCGTCACTTACTATGTGGGTTTCATCTGCGTGATCCTGTACGTCTACGACCGGTTTCTTATCGCAGCGCTGCCCGTAGCAGCGCTTTTCGGCGGGAGATTCCTGGCTTGGGTCACTGAGACCGCCGGCCGGACCAACCGTCGGTGGCTGCTTGCGGCTCCAATCGGTCTGATGGTGATCGCAAGCCTCAACGCCGCGGCGCAGAACGTGGCCTTCTACAACGATCCGAGACACGATGCCGCAAAATGGCTGGCCCGAAATGCCCCGTGCGGCTCGTCGGTGGGTGTAACGTTCGATCAGCGGTATGTGCCTGATCTGCATTGCCGTGACGTCTGGGAACTTGCTGCCGAGCCGGACACTGACGATGGTTCGATTTCCGGATCGATTCGTCCTCAACGCGGCTTATGCGCACAGGTTCAATTCCACGCCGGATGGTCGTTTATTCCTCACCCGCCTGAGCCGGGGGGAGCTGGGATACGACCTGGTCTATCGAGCACATGCGACTGCTCCACGATGGGCTCCAATGTTCTGGGAAGAACGATTCCAGAACGGTCGGGAAGAGGCCTTCACGATCCTCGACAAACCCTTGCATGCCATTGAAGTGTGGGAACTTCGCGGCCTTCGGTCGAGCGCGCAGGCGGACGCGCATTAGAGGCCGCGCTTCGGTCCTCTGTGCGGCGCATCGGACCTTGCGTCTCGGTCCTCGTCCTCGCGTGGCTCGTCGTCGCACGGGCCCAGGCACCAACTGCTCCGTCTCCTGGGCGGGTGGAGATCCTCCGGTCGAGCGGCGGACTCCCGCCCAGTGTGTGCAATGTCTTTCGCGAACCCCTGAGCATTCAGGAGACCAACGCCGGCGTGTACTACGTGTTCGACCGCCGGTCGCACGCGGTCTATCGCGTCGATGCCGACATGCGGACTCCGCAAAAGATCGTCGAGATCGGCGGCGAAGGAGGCCGACTTCTGGAGCCTTCGGCCTTCGATCTTCGACCGGATGGCACGTTCGCGGTCGCGGACGCGCCAAATGGGCGCGAGCGCATCCAGGTGTTCGACCCGTCGGGCAAGTGGGTGACCGGCTTCATGCTGCCCGGTCGAGCGCAGACTCGTGTCAGCTTCGGTGGCCTGGCTCTTGGCGGCGTCAGCACGCTGGCCTTCCTCGGGCGATCGGTGGTCATGAATCAGCCCGACGCCGGCGCACTGATCACAGAATATGGCCTGGCAGGCACCCCGCTGCGCAGCGTAGGCACACTGCGGGCGACCGGCTACGAGAACGATCGCCAGCTGCACCTCGCGATGAATACGGGCATCCCGCTGCCACATCCCGCGGGCGGCTTCTACTTCGTCTTCCTGGCTGGAACACCGGTCTTTCGTCGCTACGATGCGAACGGCGTTTTCATGTTCGAGCGAGCGATCCAGGGGCGCGAGCTGGATCCAGTGCTCGAACAAATGCCGAAGAAGTGGCCTCGCCGAAAGGTGGACGGCGGCGAGCTGCCGCTCGTGCCCCCGACGGTTCGCACGGCGGCGGTGGATCCTGCAGGCAACCTGTGGGTCGCATTCGTGATCCCCTTCACGTATGTGTTCAACGGTGAAGGCGAGAAAATCCGGACAGTTCAGTTCCAAGGCGCCGGCGTGCTGGCGCCGACGAGCCTGTTCTTCAATCGACGTGGAGCGCTGCTCGTGACGCCCGGGTGCTTCGAGTTCTCATCTTCTCTCGGTTGAGGCGGAGCTTCCCTACTGCACCGTCCGCGTGACCGGGAACGCACGCTCGATGGCGGCGAGGAAGGTCGCGGCCATCACGCCATAGCCCTCAGGCGTCGGGTGAAGCCCGTCGCCTCCCATCAGACTGCGATCCGTGCCGAACGCGGCATAGAGATCCACGAGGTGAACGTTCTGGCGTGTGGATGCGAGGTGTCGCACTTCATCGTTGAAGGGCACGATTCGCTCATCGGGGCGATCGGTGGTGGTGGTGTCGTAGATCCGAGGCATCGTGGCGATGAGCACGGGCATGCCCCGGAGGGTCGCGTAGTCGAGCATCTGCCCGAGCGCGTTGCTGATGTCAGACTGGCTGACAGCACCATTCAAGTCGTTCACGCCTTCGAGCACGAGGACCGCTTGTGGTCGTTGAGAAAGCAATACGTTTTGATAGCGCGTGAACGTCGCCGTCGCCGTCACGGTCTCGCCGGGATTGCCATAGTTGCCGACGACGAAGCCCTGTGGCGCGTGGTGGGTGTCCAGCCCCAGTTCGAGCCGGACCGGATACGAGTGCGACGGAACATCGAACAGGAATCGACCATCGAACGAGGAAAGCGTCCCGTAGGTGATGCTGTCGCCGAAGGCCACAAATCGTGTGACGCCCAGCGCACCCGGTGGCGCCGTGATGTCGCGAGGCGGCACCGGCGGAGGCTGCTGAGCGAACTCTGGCACTTGCGGCGGCCGGAGGCACAGCGGACGGTGCGGTCGGAGAATCGGCACACGCCACCATCGCGATGGCGATGACGGCGACGAGAAATTGCTTGGAGAAACTCAGCTGGATAAGAGCCCAAATTACACATTGTAAAATGTTAGCAATGGCGGTGTCCATCAGGGCGGCTGTCGAGCGGCTGCTCGGGGCATGGCTCGTAGCGCTCGTACTGCTCACGGCAGGGTGCTCGTCGCCGACGGAGCCAACCCCACCACCAAGTCCGCCAACGCCAGGACCGCCGTCGCTGACGATCACGTGCCCGCCGTCGATCACGGCTTCGACGATCAACGGCGCTCCGGTTCCAGTGACGTTTGCGAATCCGACCACGGCTGGCGGCCGGCCACCGATTGCCATCAGCTGCTCGCGCACCTCTGGTTCGCTGTTCCCGCTGGGGACAACGCCGGTTCAATGCAGCGCTACTGATGCGACGGCTGCGATTTCATCGTGCTCGTTTACCGTAACCGTTGTATCAGCGCCACAACTCTCTCGGACCAAATTCCTGGCGTTCGGCGACAGCTTCACCGAGGGCGAGGTTACAGTGCCAAGTGCGTCGCCGACACGGGAGCCTTTCAACTTCGTGCTCAGAGTCGTGCCCGAGGCCTCGTACCCGACACGTCTCTCGACCCTCTTGCTCAGTCGTTACCCACCACAGGCCTCCACGCTCAGCGTCGTCAACGCCGGAAAGGGCAGGTGAGCGCGCCGAAGAGGGCGCCATTCGACTTCCTGGCGTGATGGCCAACGTTCGCCCGGACGTGCTGCTGCTGTTGGAGGGTGCGAACGATCTGGGCGCGCTGGGCGCGCCGGGCGTCTCGCGCGCAATTGCGGGGCTGGACACCATGGCCAAAGAGGGACGCAACCGCGGCGCGCGAGTCTTTCTCGCGACGTTGCCACCAAGTCGACGCGTCGGGTCCGCGCGCCCTTCCAGCGTCGACCGTCATCGCACTCAACGACCGCATTCGCACGACGGCTGCTGGAGAGGGCGCAGTCCTGGTCGATCTCCATGCGGCGCTTTCCGCCGATGTGACGCGCTACATCGGCATCGATGGCCTCCATCCGACAGAGGCCGGGTACTTGCGGATGGCTGAGGTGTTCTTCGATGCCATTCGAGCCACGCTCGAAGTGCGCTAGGCTGACGGGCGATGCCCGCGGAGACTGTACGCGCCACTGCGCTCACGCGGTCGTTTGGCTCCAGGGTGGCCGTCCGCAATCTCTCGATTACGCTTCACCGCGGCGAGATCGTGGCTCTGCTTGGACCGAACGGCGCCGGCAAGACGACGACCTTGCGGATGTTGGCCGGACTCATCCCGCCGTCATCGGGCACCGTCCAATTTGACGGCACGCCGCTGCACGCGAAGTCCTCGGACGCCCTCCGACGTCGAGTTGGCTTGCTGACCGAGGCGCCGGGACTGTGGGATCGCCTGTCGGTACACCTGAACCTGATCACGTACGCCCGACTCTACGGATTGTCGCGGCCTCGAGAGGCGGTCGATCGCGCCTTGGCGATGGTTGGGCTCACGGATCGCCAACGCGACGTCGCGGGGACACTCTCGAAAGGATTGCGTCAGCGACTCGCGCTCGCGCGTGCGTTGATGCACGAACCCTCGATCATCCTCCTCGACGAGCCCACCTCCGGGCTTGATCCGGCCAATGCACGCCATGTTCGAGATCTCATCGCCAGCCTCCGCCAGAACGGCCGCGCGCTGCTCGTCTCGACCCACAATCTGCACGAAGCCGAGGAGCTGGCGGACCGCATCGCCGTGCTGAACACGGATCTGCTTGCGGACGCTTCACCCTCCGCCCTGCGTCAACGCCTGACCGGTCTGCACGTCGATATCGAGGTCGAAGGTGCGGCGTCGGAGTGGCAGCGGCTCCTGCCGGCGACCATCATCGAGTCGGTTGAGGCCGCTGGCTCGATGCTGCATCTGACACTCTCAGGAGAGCATCAAGTCCCTGACATCGTGGCCGCACTGGTCGGCGGTGGCGCGCGAATTCGACGCGTGGTACCGAGAGAACGGACGCTCGAAGAGGTCTATCTGTCACTGGTCGGCGACATCGAGGGTGTTGCTTGAGGCCGGGCGCGGCAGGCCGTGTCGCAGCGATCATGCGCAAGGATGCCGCCGAGCTGACCGCGAACCTGTCCACCTTGCTGCCCGCGATCTGGATGGCCATCGTGTCGGTGCTTCCCGGGTTTCTCGTTGCGATTCTGGCCCCGCTGCTCGCGGGCGAAACGCTCGCCGAATCCGAGGAGTTCGCCGAAGGCACGGCACTCGCCGTGAAGATAATTCCTGAACTCGCCGCGCTCGACGGCAATGCACTGATCCAGGGATTTCTGTTTCATCAGTTCAGCCTTCTCATCCTGATGGTCCCGGTCGTCGGATCGATGGCCATCGCCGCGCATGCGGTCATCGGCGAGAAGCTGGCTCGCACCCTGGAACCACTCCTGGCCACACCCATCTCAACCGCGGAGCTTCTGATCGCCAAGGCGATGACGCCATTGGTCTTTGGCGTCGTGTTGATGTGGATCACGTTGGCCGCATACATCGCGCTCATTGGCGTGTCCGCAGAGCCGGGTGTCTGGCAGACGATGGTGGGGCCCCGAATGCTGGTGCTCTTCTTCCTGGTCGGGCCGCTGATAACCAGTCACGGCGCTCATGCTCGCCGTGGTCATTTCGTCGCGCGTCAACGATCCACGTTCTGCCCAGCAGCTGGGCGCTCTGGTCGTCATGCCGGTCACGGCAGTGTTCGTCGGCCAACTGATCGGCCAATTCCTCGTGACCTTGCCCGCCATCCTGCAGGCCGGACTCGTCCTGGTGGTGATCAATCTGGTCCTGGGAATGATTGGCGTGCGGCTCTTCGACCGGGAAAGGATTCTGATGAGGTGGAAATAAGTGCGTTGACATTGGACAGTCGGGCAGCCGACAATGAATGAACGTTCATTCATCGAGGGCCAACGGTCTCGAGCGCGTCGGACCCCTGGCCACTGAGGCCACTGATCACTGAAGACATGCCCATCGCCGCGACCCGCCGCACCGCCGTCCTTCGCCCCCAGGCCAATGGGGTAGACAAACGAGACGCCATTCTGAAGGCGGCCACGCAGATCTTCGCGCGGAACGGCTACTTTCAGTCGCAGGTTGCCGACATCGCCCGCGCCGCTGGCGTTGCCGCCGGGACGGTCTATCTGTACTTCCGCAGCAAGGACGACCTCCTGGTGTCGCTGTTCGAGCGGACCATGCGCGAGGCGCTTGCCGAGGGACGCCGCGCGCTCGCGGGGATTGAGGACCCGCGTGAGCGGCTCACACGCATCGCGCGGCTGCACCTCGATCGGCTCGGGCGCGACCGTGAGCTCGCCGTGGTCTTCCAGGTTGAGCTGCGACAGTCCACCAAGTTCATGGAACGGTTCTCGTCCACCTACCTCCGCGACTATCTCGGAATGATTCGCGAGACGATCGCCGCCGGACAGGAAACGGGTGTGTTCAGACGCGACGTGAACCCGACGATAGCCGCGAAAGTGTTCTACGGCGCGCTCGACGAGATGGCGACCAACTGGATTCTCAGTCGCCGACGCTACTCCTTGCGGGCTGAGGCCGATGTCGTGGTCGATTTGTTCGTCGGCGGTGTTGCGGCCAAACCAACCAATCGGTCGAAAAGCACTCCGCCATCCGCATGACCATCAACTCCGTCGCGGTCCTCGGCGCCGGCACCATGGGTGCCCAAATCGCGTTGCACTGCGCGAATGCCGGCATTCCTGTCTTGCTGCTCGACCTGACGCCAGAACTCGCACGCGACGGTCTCGAGAAGGCGGTTCGGCTCAAGCCCGATCCGCAGTTCACGCCCGACGTCAGGCGACTCGTCGCAACCGCGGGATTCGACGATGGCCTTTCGAGACTGGCAGCCGTCGACTGGATCATGGAAGCAGTCGTCGAGCGTCTCGACATCAAGCAACAACTCCTCACGCGAGTGGACGAGTCGCGACGACCAGGGTCGATTGTCAGCTCGAACACCTCGGGCATACCCATCGCACTGCTTGCGGAAGGCCGTAGTGAGGATTTCCGGCGTCACTGGCTCGGCACGCATTTCTTCAACCCGCCGCGCTACCTGCGCTTGCTCGAGCTGATCCCGACGCCTGAGACCAAGCCTGCAGTCATCGAGGCCGTTCGGGATTTCGCCGACCATCATCTCGGCAAGGGCGTCGTCGTCGCCAAGGACACGCCAAACTTCATCGGCAATCACATCGCGCTCTATGGCGTGGCCCGGACGCTCGATGCGGTGGCGAGCGGCAAGTACACCATCGAAGAAGTGGATGCCATCACGGGTCCGGCGCTCGGCCGGCCCGGCAGCGCGACGTTTCGCACGATGGATATCGCCGGCATCGACGTGCTGGCCCACGTGATGCGTAACTTGAACGAGCGTCTCCCTGACGAGACCGATCGAGCGGCGTTTGCCGTGCCGACAGTCGTGCAACAGATGCTCGACAAGGGTGCGCTTGGCGAGAAGAGCGGCCGTGGCTTCTACGCCCGCAAGAAGACCGCGGCCGGCGACACGGAGATTCTGACGCTCGACCTCGAAACATTCGACTATCGCCCGAAGCAGTCAGTCCGCATCGCGTCGATTGAAGCGGGCAGGTCAATCGACGACCTTCGCGAGCGCGTGCGGATGCTGTTTCACGCGAAGGACAAGGCCGGACAGTTCCTGCGCGAGACGCTGGCCCCGACACTCGTCTACACGGCTCGCATTGCACCGGCGATCGCCCACTCGATTGACGACGTCGATCGCGTCATGCGATGGGGCTTCGCGTGGGATCTCGGGCCGTTCGAATTGTTCGACGCCATCGGGGTCCGTGAGGTCCTGGAAGCGGCACGTTCAACCGGCGGTCACGCGGTTCACTGTGGTACTCCGCCGATCGTCCAGCAGGTGCTGGATGCCGGCCGCAACCGTTTCCGCGACGGTTCCCTGCCATCCGCTGCGGCCGACTTGCTGATTCTGCGCGCCGCGCGCGAACAGAATCGTGTCGTCAAGAAGAACGCCGGTGCCAGCGTCGTTGACCTGGGCGACGGCGTGTTCTGCGTCGAGTTCCACGCCAAGATGAACGCGCTCGGTGGCGACCAGGTCCAGATGCTCCACGCAGGCGTCAAGGAGGCGACGCGCAACGGACGCGCACTGATCGTCGGCAACGACGCGCCCAACTTCTCAGCCGGCGCCAACTTGATGCTGGTCCTTCTGGAGGCGCAGGAAGCCAATTGGGAAGACCTGGACTTGATGATCCGCACGTTTCAGCAGGCCACGATGGCTCTCCGCTACAGCGAGGTTCCGGTCGTCGTCGCGCCGGCGGGGTTGACGCTGGGCGGAGGCGCCGAAATCGCCCTGCACGCCGACCGCGTGCAAGCGTCGGCTGAAACCTACATGGGACTCGTGGAGGTGGGCGTGGGACTCGTGCCGGCCGGCGGCGGCACCAAGGAGATGCTGATTCGCGCGATGAGCGCCGTTGCCTACGCCGCAGAGTGACCCCTTGCCGTACGTGCAGAAGGCGTTCGAAACCGTGGCGCTCGCAAAGGTTTCGACGAGCGGTCCCGAGGCAAAGCGCCTCGGTTATCTCAGCGCCACTGATAACTTCACGATGAACCGCGAGCGGCTCATGGCCGACGCCAAGGCCAAAGCGCTGGAACGCGTGCGCGAAGGTTACGTCAAGCCGGCAGCCCGCACCGCCGTTCCAGTCGGTGGCGCCTCGCTCGGCGCGGCGCTGAAGCTCGGCGTGCATCTGGCGTGGCGCGCCGGGCGCGCGTCGGACCACGATGCGCTGATTGGACGAAAGGTCGCGCACATCTTCGCTGGAGGCGACCTGCCGCATGCGGCAACGGTCGACGAGAGTTACTTGCTGGATCTCGAACGAGAAGCCTTCTTGAGTCTGCTCGGCGAACGCAAGACCCTCGAACGCATCCAGCACACGTTGAAGACAGGCAAACCGCTGCGGAACTGAGATGATCGATCGCGGCACCGGCACACCAATCGTCCTCATGCCCGGCATTCAGGGCCGCTGGGAGTGGCTCGCGCCCGCCGTTGATGCGTTGGCTGAGCGGTGCCGTGTGATCACGTTCTCGTTGTGCGACGAGCCATCGAGCGGATTCGCGCACGATCCGGCCCTTGGCATCGAGAACTACTTCGCACAACTCGACCAGGCGTTCGACCGCGCCGGTCTCCAGGAAGCGGTGCTGATTGGCACCTCGTACACCGGTCCGATCGCGGCTGAGTTCGCAGCTCGTCGTCCAGATCGTGTTCGCGGGCTTGTCCTCGTATCGGCCTTGCCACCCGACTGGCGGCCCAACGCCCGCGCGCGGTTCTACCTCCGCGCACCGCGATTGCTGAGCCCGGTCTTCGTGATCGATTCACCCACACGGATGATCCCCGAGCTCAGGGCGGCACTGCCGGGATTCGGCGGCGTGCTGCGCTTCGCAACTGCTCAAACGGCACGGGTGGTGCGCGCCTTGATGTCGCCCAGCCGGATGGCGACGCGCTTGCGCTGGACCGAGGCGTTCCATTACTCGGACGTCTCAGAAGTTGCCCAACCCGTGCTGGTCATTACCGGCGAGGACCGGCTGGATCGCGTCGTCGATCCAGCACTGACACGACGCTATCTGGCCGCCTTCCCGGCTGCGCGACACGTCGTGCTGCCGAAGACCGGGCACATCGGGATGCTGACCAAGCCCACGGAGTTCGCCGAGATCATTCGGCGCTTCGCTGAAGATGTTTGACGATGCCCGAAGAATTTCTGCGTGAGATCAGCGGCCCGGCCGGGCCGCTCGAGGCGCTGCTCGATTTGCCGGCGGACGAGCCACGCGCCGCGGCGGTGTTCGCGCATCCCCATCCGCTCCACGGCGGGACGATGCACACGAAGGCCGTGTATCAGGCGTCGAAAGCGATGGCGCGCATTGGCGTCGCCGTGCTGCGTTTCAACTTTCGAGGCGTCGGGCGCAGCGCCGGGCACCATGACGCGGGCGCAGGCGAGATGGAGGACTTTCGCGCCGCGCTCGACTTCATGGCGAATCGGTATCCCACGCTCCCGTTATGGGCCGCGGGGTTCTCGTTCGGATCCTGGGTCGCGTTGACCGTCGGTCCCGACGATCCGCGGGTCGAGCTGCTATTGGGCATTGGTCCGGCCGTCGATCGCTACGATTTCGCGGCGCTCAAGCAGAGCGACAAGCCGAAGATATTGATTCACGGGGAGTTCGACGAGTTGATCCCGGTCCGAGAGGTCAAGAAGTTCTACGCCCAACTCCCGGAGCCGAAGGACCTCGTCATCATCGAGGCCGCTGATCACTTGTTCAACGGCAAGACCATGGAGCTGGGACAGGCGGTTGAGGATCTCCTCAGTGAAGCCTGGTCGAAAGACGCAAAGGTGCAGTGATGCAAGACGCAGTCATCGTTTCCGCAGTTCGTACCGCCGTTGGCAAGGCGCCCAAGGGCACCCTCAGTGTCGTCCGCCCCGACGACATGGCATCGGTGGTGATTCGCGAGGCGCTCGAGCGCGCGCCTGGCGCGCAGGCCGTTGACGTGGACGACGTCATTCTCGGATGCGCGATGCCCGAGGGTGAGCAAGGTATGAATGTCGCGCGGATCGCGAGCCTTCGCGCCGGTGTCCCCATCGACGCATCGGCGGTGACGATCAATCGATTCTGTTCGTCCGGCCTCCAGGCGATCGCATACGGCGCCGAGCGCATCATGGTTGGTCACGCCAACCTGGTCGTGGCCGGTGGCACCGAATCCATGAGCATGGTGCCCATGGGCGGCAACAAGATCTCTCCCAACCCGGGCCTTGTCGACAGCTACCCGGACGTGTACCTGAGCACCGGCCTGGTTGCCGAGAATCACGCGCGGCAGTCGGCCATCTCGCGCGACCAGCAGGATGCCTTCGCTCTCCACAGTCATCAGAAGGCATTGGCTGCGATCGAGGCTGGACGCTTTCGCGAAGAAATCGTGCCGCTGAAGGTGTCCGTGGTGGACATGAACGGGAACGGATCGAACGGCCGCAAACGATCGATTCCGACGCGTGACGATCACCTTCGACACCGACGAGGGGCCGCGGCGTGACACCTCGCCGGAAGCGCTCGCCAAACTCCGCCCGGCCTTTCATGCACAGGGCACTGTGACGGCGGGCAATTCGTCGCAGACCAGCGACGGGGCGGCGGCCGTTCTGATCGCATCCGCGGACTATGCGAAGGGGCACGGCTTGAAGCCGCTGGCCCGATTCGTGGCCTATGCAACGGCCGGGGTCGCACCGGAGCTGTTTGGGATTGGTCCTGTGCCGGCCATCAAGAAGGTCTTGAAGCTGGCTGGGCTGACGCTCGACCAGATCGACCTCATCGAGCTCAACGAGGCGTTCGCCGCGCAGGTGCTGGCCTGCCTCAAGGAGCTGCCAATCGATCCGGCGCGCCTCAACGTCAATGGCGGCGCCATCGCGCTCGGTCATCCGCTTGGTTGCACGGGGGCAAAGCTGACGGCGACCATGGTTCATGAGATGCGCCGACGCGGAAGCCGCTACGGCCTGGTCACGATGTGCGTCGGCGGTGGCATGGGTGCAGCTGGAATCTTCGAACGACTCTGATTAACGATGACGATGTACCACAACAGGCCACAGATCCGAGACACATGAGTCGAGACAAAAGGAAAAGAAAAGGCAAACCGTCATGACAACTGTAACCGAGCAGGTGATTCGCGGTGGCGCGTGGCTTATCGAAGAAACCGATCCGTCCACCGTCGTGACGCCCGAGCAATTGAGCGACGAGCATCGCCTGATCGCGCAGACCGCCGCCGAGTTCATCGACAACGAGGTCATGCCCAACAAGGATCGCCTGGAGCAAAAGGATTGGGCGCTCAGTCGGGAGCTGTTGGTCAAGTGCGGGGCGCTTGGTCTGCTCGGCACCAACGTTCCCGAAGAGTATGGCGGCGTCGATCTCGACAAGATCGCGACGTTGGTCGTGTCCGAACAGCTTTCGCGGTACTCGTCGTTTGGCGCGACGTTTGGCGCGCAAGCCAACCTCACGATTCTGCCGATCTACATGTTTGGCACCGAGGCACAGAAACAGAAGTACCTGCCCGGCCTCGTCTCCGGGACCAAGGTGGGCGCGGTACTGTCTGAGCGAATCGGGCTCAGGTTCTGATTCCCTCGGCGCCAAGACGCGGGCGATGCGTCAAGCCGACGGCAGCTTCGTGATGTCGGGCGAGAAGATGTGGATTACCAACGGCGGCTTCGCCGACGTCTACGTGATCTTTGCCAAAGTCGACGGTGAGCACTTCACCGCGTTCATCGTCGAACGCGCGTGGGCGGGCGTGTCGAGCGGCAAGGAAGAGCACAAGATGGGTCTGTTCGGGTCGTCGACAACGCCGGTCATCCTGCAGGACGTGAAGGTCCCGGCCGACGCCGTGCTCGGCGAGATTGGGAAGGGCCACAAGGTCGCCTTCAACGTGCTGAATTTCGGCCGCTTCAAGCTGGGCGCGATGTGTTCGGGCGGCGCTCGGGCGGCGATCGGCGAGGCAACGAAATACGCGTCGACGCGCAAGCAATTCGGTACCGCGATCGCCAACTTCGGCGCGATCAAGCACAAGCTCGGCGAGATGACCGCCCGTCAGTTCGCGCTCGAAAGCATGATGTATCGGACCGCCGGTCTGATCGACGCCATGGTCAAGAACACATCGCCTGGCAGCGGTCAGGGGGAGCCGACGCTGAAGGCGCTCGAAGAGTTTGCCGTCGAATCTTCGATCGCCAAGGTGCTGGGCAGCGAGGTCATCGATTACATCCTCGACGAGAACGTGCAGATTCACGGCGGTAACGGATACGTGCGTGACTACCCCGCCGAGGGCCACTATCGCGATGCCAGGGTCAACCGCATTTTCGAAGGCACCAACGAGATCAACCGGCTGCTGATTCCCGGCATGCTCATGAAGAAGGCCCTGAAGGGCGACCTTCCGCTGATCGCTGCGGCCAAGCAGCTGCAAGACGAGATCCTGAGCCCATCGCTCTCCATTCCAGACGATGGGGACGCGGTGCTTGCCGAGGAGAGCCGGGCCGTCGGTGCATTCAAGAAAGTGGTACTGATGCTGGCTGGAACGGCGATGCAGCGGTACGGAGAAAAGCTCCAGGACGAGCAGGAAGTGCTCTCCTACATCGCTGACACGCTGATTGACACCTACACCAGCGAGAGCGCGCTGTTGCGGGCCCTTCGGGCCGCCGACGATGAGTTGCCCACAGCAGACCTTCAGGCCGACGCGGCCCGCGTCTACGTGCACGAAGCCGCGGGGCGCATCGAGTTGGCCGCGCGATCGTGCCTGGCGGCCCTGGCCGAGGGCGACATGCTCCGCACTCAGCTGGCGGCGCTGCGGCGGCTCATCAAGGTCACGCCGGCCAACACGGTGCTGCTCCGTCGCCGACTGGCGGATGCGACGGTCGCCAGGGGCGGGTATCTTTTCTCCTGACCTCCTGACGCCATCGCCTGGGGCGGGTTGAAGCAAAGCGTCGCAAGTGGTTTGATGGTTGGAATGCGTCTGTGGCTCCTTCCTGCGCTGCTTTTGGTCTCGGCCTGTTCGCCTGAGCCGGCGCAGGACTACGGCGCCCGTATTGCCGCCGAACGGGCACGCAAGGACGAGATGTTCCGGAGCGGGGGCGAAGATTCCCCAATTCTTGCGAAGGACGTTCGTACCTTCCTTCCGCTCGCTTACTTCCCAATCGATGAGTTGTACGCGGTACCGGCGCAGCTTGCAGCCCGCGGACGAGCAGGTCAGCCTGCAGATGCCGACGTCAACCGGCAAGCTGCGTAACACGACGCGGATCGGTACGCTCGAGTTCTCCCTGAGGGGCCAGTCGATGAAGCTGACGGCGTTTCTCGAGGACGGCTCGCGCCGGCTGTTCGTTCCTTTCTCCGATCTGACGAGCGGCACCGAAACATACCAGGCCGGGCGCTACATGAATCTCGATCCAACGCCCACCGGCATCTACATCGTCGACTTCAACGTCGCGTACCATCCGTACTGCTACTACAACCCCGATTACGATTGCCCGCTGCCACCAAAGGAGAACCGCCTGACACTGCCGATCCGGGCCGGCGAGCGTCTGCGCGCGGCCGACACGACGACATCCCGATGACGACCTCATGGAGCGCACCGCCATGAACACGCCGCGAACGTTGGGCGAACAACTCGCGGATGCCGCGGACCGTCCGGGACCGGATCTGGCGGCGCCAGCGTTTCTCATCGCCCGCCTGGAATTTCCGCGGCTCGACCCCGGGCCCTATCTCGACCAACTCGACGCGATGGGTGAAGCGGCCCTTCAGCGCATCACCGCCGATCCCGGGCACGACGCGCCCTTGGCGGCGCGTGTCGATGCGCTCAACCGCTATCTGTTCAACGAGCTGGGATTCGCCGGCAATCGACAACAGTACGAGGACCCGCGCAACAGCTGCCTCAATGAGGTGCTCGATCGTCGCACCGGGATACCCATCACGCTGGCATTGATCTACATCGAAGTCGCTCGACGAGCCGGCTTGCGCGCGGAGGGTGTCAACTTCCCGGGGCACTTCCTGGTTCGCGCACTGCATGACCTGCACACGGACGATCCAGGTGACGGGCTCATCGTCGATCCCTTTGATGCCGGCGCAATCCTGAACGAGCAGGACTGTCGGCGCCTGTTGAGCCGCCATGCCGGCGATGACGCGGCGTGGGAGCCGTCCCTCCTGGCGCGCGCCACCCGTCGGCAGATCCTGCTGCGGATGCTTCTGAACCTCAAGCGGCTGTATGTTCGCTGGCGATCGTTCCCACAGGCGCGCGCTGTAGCCGACCTACTCCTGACGTTGTCTCCATCAGCGGTGACCGAGCTTCGCGATCGCGGGCTGCTCGCCTATCACATGAACGACTTCCCCGCCGCGCTGCGCGATCTGGAACGGTATTTGAAAGTCGCACGCCTGGGCGACGTCGATGACGATCAGCGTAAAGATCACGAGCAAGTCTGGGAGCATGTCAAAGCACTGCGCAGACGAGTCGCATCGCTGAACTGAACCTGGGAATTTCACGTGGTTCTGCGACAACGGTTCTCAACGGAGGTTCTCGACGAGGAGTTCTTGCTTCGCCTCTTCATCGTGGCGCTTGTCATCGGAGCGGCGGGATGCGGCAGCTCCGACTCACCGACGAGCCCATCAAATGCCGTGCAGGTGGCGGGAACGTGGACTTACACGTTGCGTCTGACGGGCGCGTCCGGCGGCGAGTGTGTCGGCGCCGATCTGCAGAACGCGCCGCCACCCAACGATGGTGGCACGCTGGAAATCACGCAAAACGGCGCAAGCCTTACGGCAACGGTCCAGAGTCAATTGGTGAGCGGGACCTGCTCATATACCGGAACCGCGAGCAGCAACTCGTTCGTCTTGAATCTCAGCCGGTGCGATGCAGGGATGGTGCAGACTGGGTACGCATGCTCGAACGGGGCGGTGCGCGATCTCGAATACACCAGCAACCCGATCAACGCGACGGTGTCGGGAACGACCGCGACTGGAACCTCGATCGAAACCTATAACATCAACGCCGCGAACACGACGAATCGCGTGGGTGTCCTCACGCTGAACTGGAGCTTCAACGCGACCCGCCGCTAGTTTGCCGACCGAGCCCCAGAGACGCAGAAGCTGATTACACGGACGCGGATAGTGACCCAACCTCGCCGTACAGAAACGCCGACGCGATGATCCCGTTGTGGAAATTGCCGAGATCGAGCTTCTCGTCTGGCGCATGAGCGTTTTCATCGGGCAAGCCCACTCCAAAGAGCACGCACGGTAGACCGAGCTCTTCCTGGAACGTGGCAACCACTGGAATCGAGCCACCCTCGCGATTGAACACGGGGCGCTGGCCAAACCCTTTCTCGATCGCCCGCCCGGCCGCCTGCACGAACGGATTGTCGAACGCCGTCATCCATGGCTTGCCGCCATGCATCCTTGTGAGTGTGAGGTCCACCGTTTTTGGCGTGACCTTCTTGATGTACGCCTCGAAGAGTTCGCCAATCTTCCGCGGGTCCTGGTTCGGCACCAGCCGCATGCTGACTTTGGCCATCGCGACAGCGGGGATCACCGTCTTGGCGCCATCGCCGGTGAACCCGGCGAGGAGTCCGTTGACCTCGAACGTCGGGCGAGCCCAGATGCGCTCCAGGGTGGTGTAGCCCGTTTCGCCGAATAGTTTCGGCGCGCCAAGATCCTGCCGGTACTTGCGTTCGTTGAACGGCAACCTGGCGAACTCCTCACGCTCCTCCGGACGCAGCGGCACCACGTCGTCGTAAAAGTTGGGAATCTTGATGCGACCGCTCTTGTCTTTCATCTGGGCGAGGATTTGGGCCAGGACCATCGCGGGGTTGGCCACGGCGCCGCCAAACGACCCCGAGTGCAAGTCGGACTTCGTGCCACGAAGATCGATCTGATAGTACGCAAGGCCACGTAAGCCGTAGCAGATCGAGGGGATGCCCCGATCGAACATCGGGGAGTCGCTGATGACGACGACATCGGCCTTCAGCTGATCCTTGTGAGCCGTGATGAAGTTGTCGAGGTTGGCGCTGCCGACTTCCTCCTCGCCCTCGATCAGGAACTTCATGTTGACCGGCAGTCGGCCCTGCTGCTTGATATGCGCTTCAACCGCCTTGAAGTGCATGAACACCTGGCCCTTGTCGTCGGCTGATCCACGAGCGTAGATCTCGCCGTCGCGTACCGTCGCTTCAAAAGGCGGCGACGTCCAGAGGTTCACGGGATCGACAGGCTGAACGTCGTAGTGGCCGTAAAACAATATCGTCGGCGCGCCCTTAGCGCCCATCCACTCGCCGTAGACGACAGGATGCCCTGGCGTTTCTTCGAGCGTCACTTCCTGAAGACCAATCCGGCGCATCTCGTCGGTCGTCCACTCGGCGCAGCGCCTGACGTCAGCCGCATGCTGTGGCAACGCGCTCACGCTGGGAATGGCGAGGTACTGCTTCAGCTCCTCGACATAACGATCGCGATTGACATTGATGAAGTCGACGATTTTGTCCATGGCAGTTTGCCGATTATTGATCGTCGGCGCTCCAGGCGTCGCCCTCGCGACGCGCAAGCCCCTCGTCCTGCAACTTCAGCAGGTGCGCAAGGACGCTCTCACGGGCCATACGAGTCAGCGGTTCCTCCAAGCCAACGTAGATGTGCTCGACGATGGCCTCGACCGAGTTGACGCCAGACTCGAGCGCCGCCAGGACCTGCCGCTCGCGTTGTGAACGATGTTCGATGTATCGACGAATCAAAGCCGCTGGATCGTCAATCGGGTCGCCGTGTGCCGGCAACAGTCGCGCCGGGGCGAGGTCCAGCACTCGCCTCAAGGACTGGAGGTACTGCGAAAGACTCCCACCCTGAGACGCAAGAATGACGACGGTCGTCCCCGCCGTGACGAGGTCGGCAGAAAGCAGCGTTCTCGTCGGGGCGTGCCAGAGCGCCACGTGATCCGGAGCATGGCCCGGCGTGTGCACAACCTCGAGCTCGGAGTCTCCGGCCGGGATGATCTGGCCGTCCGAAAGCGTCTGCCACGTCACGGGATGTTTGCTGTCACGCTCGGGCCACGGGAACTTCGCGAACAAGGTGTCCGGCCAGCGACCAGCAAGCGCACTGACACCGGTGATGTGATCGCTGTGGGCGTGGCTCACGACGACGCGTCCAGGGCCGGTGGCCGCAGCCTTCGCGATGTCGTCGAGGTGAGCAGGCAGGCCGATTCCCGCATCGACGAGCACTGGATGACGGCCAGGAAAGAAGTACGTCCAGTTGCCAGCGCCCGTGAGCGGGCCCGGATTGGCGGCGTGAATCGGGACAATCAAAAGAACACCTTCAGGCGTCCGTAGAGGAAGTCGCGGGTCGCGAAACGGCTCAGCACGTCCACACCGTCGCCTGTGAACCAGCCCCCCGAGGCTTCGAATGCGAGATTGTCGCGGAGGCTCCAAGCCGAGATGACTCGTGCGAACACGCTGGCTTCGTTCGGATTGTATACGGCGAACACGCGCAGCGTCCTGGTCTCACGGGCGAACGAGCGATCAACCACAGCAACCAAAGTGACGTCGGCTCGATCAATCTGCGGCGAGACCGCTGAGCTGTTGTCGGTGACCCAACGCCTCGTGGCCACCACCGAGCCGCTTACTCGGTAGGCGCCGGTCCTTCGGTCCACACCGATGCCGGCTTCGAAGGCTCTTCCGTTCGCCAGGACAGGTCGCTCGATGGCCTGAAGCGTTCGATCCACGAAGGCGGCCACTTCGCCTCGTACACCCCATTCACCGCTGACCGTCTCGAAGTCGCCGCCGAGCATCGTGAAACGAGGAAACCGTTCATGGACAACCGGCAGGAGTTCCGGAGAGGGTGGGATCTCGGCATCGTACACCGGGAGCGTTTCAAACCCGCGATAGGCAGTGACAGACCAGTCGACTCGGGCCGTGGTCACGTTGGCACGCACACCCCCCTGTCCACTGGCGGTCGGTGGCGCGTCCGAATGGATCGGCAGATCGATGCAGGGAGGATCACCACCGAGCGCACACGTCGACCGCGGCGCAATGTTGAATGGCGAGGTCTCCTCATCGAGCTCGTCGAATCGCCCGCGCGTAAAGAACGGCACGTAGAGGGCCTCGAGCGTAAATCGATCGGACGGCAACGCGCGGGCGCGGATCATGGCGACGGGGATTCGCCCTTCGGATCGGCCTTCGAGGAAGAACCTCGAAAGATCCAGTGGATTGACGACGTCGGTGGGGAGAAACTCGTCGAGTCGGCCCCACACGACGCGGCTGAGGCCTACCCGAAGGTCTGCTTTCGCCCAGCTCGCTTCGATGTGGAGCTCACGAGGCCTGAGGATGGCGTCGCTTGCGGGCTCGCCTTGCCGATGCGCGAGGAGGCCATCGACGAAGCCGGCGGCGGTCAGCCTGATGCGATCACCGATGTCGAAACGGCGCTCGAGGAACACTCGCGCTCTGAGCTCACTGACGGTTCCGCTCTCGTCCAGATCGAATCGAACGTCCGGAAACAGATCGGCCATGAGCGAGACATATCCATCCACGCCTTGCGCGCTGACAAGGTCCTTCGGCAAAGCCAGCAGCAGAACCGCTATCAGCAATCGCACGAAAGCCCGGCGGAGCTTCGCCAGAGTCATGCAGGGACGCGAAGGTGGCTGGCCACGACGGGGGCGCCAAACACTCGTGGCAGCAGGCTGATGACGGCAGGCACCACGAAGACCTCGGCAATGAAGGCCAGGACCATCGTCACCGCCAGCAGCGAACCGAACCAAGCGGTCGGCCGATAGTCTGACACCATCAACACCGTGTACGAAAGCGCGTTGATAACGGTCGTCGTGAGCGCCGCGCGACCTTCGTTCATCGAAGCGGCCTCAACGGCCTGAAGCGTCTCTGCGCCTGCGGCAACCTCGCGCCGATAACGGCCAATGAAGTGGATGGTGTCATCGTCCACGATGCCGAGCGCCACGCTGGCCACCATGACGGTGGCGACGTTGAGCGAGATGCCCAACCAACCCATGAGGCCGAGGACAACCACCACGGGAAACGCGTTGGCAACGATGCCGAGGACGCCGAATCGCGCCGATCGAAAGACGAGGAAGATCACACCGAAGACGGTCACAAAGGCGGTCGCAAAGCTGCTGATTTGAGAGACGACCAGATAGTGGTCGAGCGTTGAGAACAGGCGTCCCGATCCCGTTACTGTCGGCGTCACCGGGCTTCCCGTAAAGGCTGCCGCCGCCAACTGTTCGGCCTGACGAATCTGGTCGAATACCAGATCCGAGCTCATCGACGCGAGTTTCACGGCGAGGTGCGCTCGTGAAAAGTCGCTGGCCACGACTCGCGACAGCTCGATCCGACCTTCATCCGACAGGCCGAACACGAACAGTTCTTGAGCGATGGCTTCTCGCGTGGCGGGCAGCCGATAGGCCTCCGGTAATCCGTCCGACAACTGTTGATTGACGCGTTTGACGTAATCGGCAACTGACGTCACCTTGCGCACGAACGGCAGCCGCGACAGAGTCTTGGGAGAGTCGCTCCATTCGTTGCAACGTATCCGGCTCGTTGAACGAGTCAGGTGGCCCCTCCAGCAGAATGTTGAAGCTGTAGATTCCGGAGAGCTGATGATCGACCACGGCGGCCGAGCGCGACAGCGGGTGATTCTCCGGGAAGAAGTTGATGTGGTTGGTGTCGACTCTCAGCCGGCCGATGCCTGCCGCCGCTGCGATCGTCACGAGCACCACGACGGTCAAGACTCCACGGGCATGTCCGTACGCGAAGCGTCCGACCCGTTGCAGCGGGCCCATCAGCCAACGCTCCTGCGGCGGCGGTGCCGTGTCGGGACGGACGAGGGTGAGGAGTGTCGGCATCAGGACCAGCGACAGCACGAAGTCCACCATGACGCCGGTCGCGGCCCCAATGCCAAACGTCCGCACGGCGACGACGTCGCTCGTCGCCAGCGACAACATGCCAAGCGCGGTTGTGCCACTCGCTCCCAACAAGGGCGCGAACAAGTGCCTGACCGACGACTTGAAGGCGTGCTCCTTGCTCCCCGACGCGCGCAGCTGCTGATCGAAGTGCTGCACGATGTGCACGTCATCAGCGATCGCAAGCACGACGACCAGCGGCGTCAGCATGCTGGTCAGGACGTTGAACGAAAACCCCATGGCCGAGTACAGCCCGAGCGTCCAGATGACGCTCACACCGACGGCCAAGGCAATCAACAACGTCTTCCGAATCGACCTGAACATCCAATAGAGCGCCGCTAACGTGATGGCCAGGATCGGCGGCGTGAGGTCGGTCGTGTTCGCGATGGTGACCCGGTTGTAGGTTTCGCTGATTTCCAGGCTGCCGTTGTAGAAGACCGTCAAAGTCCGCTGGCTTGTCTTTCTCGACGATCGCCCGAATGTCAGCCAGGACCTGGCCGCGGACCTCGTCGATGCGGTCCTCGTCGAAGGTGACGACCACCGCAGTGACAGTGGCGTCCTCGGAGACGATATCGCCGCGCATGAGTGGGTCATCGAGCGCGTCGCGCCGCACTTCTGCGGCCTGGTCGTCGCTCGACAAACGATTCTCGAGCAACGGCGTCACCTCGATCCCGCCATCATCTTTGGCAGTGGCCGCAAGCGGGCGAACGACATTGGCAGTCGCGAGACTTTGGACACGCTCGACCCGGTCGACCTGCTCGAGCTCTCGGGTGATGCGGTCGACGTACTGGAGGCCGGCGGCCGTGAAGATCCTGGTGCTTTGAAGCGCGACAATGAGGTAGCCGCGTGCCGCCGAACTCCTGACGGAAGCGCTCGTAGTCCTGGTAGGTGGAATCGTCCTTCGAGATCCACGCGCTCAAGTCGTTGTCGATGCTGGTGATGTTGGCGTGGGGGGCAAACGCAGCTGCGCCCACCATGACCAACGCGGAAAGCGCGAGGCGGAAGCGGTAGAGGAAATCGGCGAGCCTGTCCGGAGCGCTCAAGGCTCGCCCTGTTCGAGCACCCGTCGCGTGAAGGCTGCCTCGGTCAGTCCGGTGTTGTATCGCGCCTTGGTCACGACAAGCTCGGTACGGGTCTTCTGGAGCTCGTTGCTCATGACCACATCGGTCGCCGTCCACACCCCGTCAATCGGCTCGAGACGACGAACGTCGAAAACCTTCTCGCGTTCGTTCCGACGATTGAACACGTTGGCCCCGACGACGACAAAGTTGTCTTTACGAACGAGCGACTCGGTTCGCGGGTAGGCCGATTGTTTGTCCACGGCCCTCGACTCCAACCGCCAGACCCGGTGCGACCGACCGTCAGCGTCTATCCACGATGT
This sequence comes from uncultured Acidobacteriota bacterium, assembly GCA_963734095.1. Lineage (GTDB taxonomy): Bacteria > Acidobacteriota > Vicinamibacteria > Vicinamibacterales > UBA2999 > JACCSI01. Next base: position 173,308 of record CAVTGK010000044.1, read on the forward strand.
CTCTTGATCCACGAAGCGGTAGGTGTAGTCGTCGAGCTCACGGCCACCGATGTCTTCGTACGAAAGATCGCTCCCGACAAAACTCTCCTGCTTCTCGGAGCCGGCAATCCGTCGCACGCGCCCGAGCGCCGGAAGGTACAGGAACCGTTCGTCGTCCGCGGCGGGGTGTTCCCAGACCAGCAGTGCGGTGCCCTTGATGTCGTTGGGACCGTGAAAGCGCACCAGGACACGATCGCCCCGGGTCGCATTGCCTCGCAACCCCAGCACGACCAGCGAGCGCTCGCGCACTCGCTCCTGGCGATCGAACAGGCGCATCGTCATCTCCAGGCGCGAGTCTCTGCCGGTGTCGCGCTCGTCGATTTGACTGGCGACCCACTCAGGGGTTTCCACGCGGGGCGCTTGCGCGCTCAGGGGCGTGGCTGTCAGCGCAAGGGCGACGACGATCCGCATGAGCTGGGCGGCGCGCATGACGATGGGGTGATTATGTGAAACGTTTCACAAGATCGCAAGTTCGCGGCGTTCAACGAAGGTTCTGCACGGGGGTTCTCCACGCGGTTCTTCACGACGGTTCGGTCGGGCTAAGAACCTGCTACGGTATGGCAATGACCGACGAGATCCTCATCTTCGGCAAGGACACTTGACCCTATACCTCAGCCGCCCGTGAGGAGTACGAACAGCGGCAGGTTCCGGTTCGCTACATCAACGTCAAGAAGGACGCGGCGGGTTTGCAGCGCATGCTGACCTTCTCGAAGGGTCGTCGCCAGGTTCCCGTCATCGTCGAGGGCGGCCAGGTCACAATCGGGTTTGGCGGCACTTGAGGCGTCTGATCATCTGTAGGTTACAGGTCATACCACCGCACTCTCGCCAAGAACCTTCCTCACGAACCTTCGTGAAGAACCTTCGTGAAGAACCTCGTGAAGAACTCTCGTCAAGAACCCCCGTCAAGACCCCCCGTTGAGACCCTCGATCGACGGTCCAGCCACAACGACAGCAGAAAGTAGTACGCCGGGAAGATCAACGAAAGGCCAATCCACGGGCCGTCAGTCGCCGGCAGGCGCCAGGTGATCCAGGCGAGCAGCACACCCCATACGGCGCCAAGACCGTTGGTGACCCCGCTGAGTGTCCGCGTTCGCGAGGGATAGACATAACGCAGTGGCACGAAAACAAGCAGTGCGAAGCCGACCAGGATGGTGGCGTTGAATGACGGGGGCAGGTGCAGCACGTACATGTAGAGCGCGATGAGATTCCAGTACCGACGGGAATCCGGTGAAGAAATGGTCCGTGGTCTCGACTTTGGCCGCGGTCTGGCTGAAGCCGTACGCGCTTGCCATCAGAACCAGCGAACCCACCCACAGGCTTGCGCGCTGCGGCAGCACGCCCGCGTGGATCAGCAGCAGCACTGGAATGAAGACGTATGTGAGGTAATCGATGATGTCGTCGAGGCGGGCACCGTCGAAGTCGGGAAGCAATTCCTTGACACGCAGCGCGCGTGCCAGCAGGCCATCGGTGGCATCGATGATGATTTGCAGGCCAAGCCACAGAGAAGGCGCCGCGATAGTCCCCCTGGATGACATCCAGCGTCGCGGCGAGCGCGACTGCGGCACCAAGGCCCGTGTACGCATGTGCGAGCCATGGGGTCATTTCATCAGTCTGCAACTTTGAACTTGTAACTTGTAACTTGTCAACTTCCTTTCAGTCCATCGTCTGGCCGCCGCAGATGTTGTAGGCCTGACCTGTGATCGCACTCGACTCAGGCGCGGCCAGGAACCGCGCGAGACGTCCCACCTCCTCGGGCTGGATGATCCGCCGGATGGGCACCGCGCCGATCGCTTGATCGCGGAACTGCTCAAAAGTCGTTCTCGTCGCGCGTGCGCCGCTGGTCATTCCCTCGACGGCCATATCGGTCTCGACCCACCCTGGCACCAGAGCATTGACCGTAATCCGGCGCGGAGCGAGCTCGAGCGCCAGCGCTCTCGTGAAACCGATGACGCCATGCTTGGCCGCGCAGTAGGCCGTGTAGCCTGGTACGCCAAATCGACCCAGCACCGATGACATGTTGATGATGCGCGAGCGGTCCGGCATCAGCGGCAAGCACGCACGCGTGACGAGATACATGCCGAAAAGATTGACGTCCAGTGTTCGCCGCCAGCGATCGATGTCAGACGCTTGAACTGGCTCGCCACCGCCGACGCCCGCGTTGTTGACGAGAACGTCGATGGCCTCTACCTGCCGGCTGACTTCCACCAGCCCCGCCGCAACCGATTCGCGATCCGAGACATCGACGACGATGGCGGTCGCCCGAGCGCCAGCCTGGCGGATCTGATCAGCGCTGGTATCGAGCGTGGACCGCGTTCGACCGACGACGACGACGTGTGTGGAGGCATCGGCGAACGCCAGGGCGATGGCACGACCGATCCCGCGCCCACCGCCCGTGACCAGCACGGTGGTCTCCACTACTCGTCGTCCTCGTCATCCTTGTCGCGGCGGGCGTGATACCGGGAGAATTCTTCCATGTAGGTCAACGACTCGAACGACCGCATCCGATCGAAGAACAGCACACCATCGAGGTGATCGGATTCGTGCTGGATTACGCGAGCCGGGAAATCACTCGCCTTGAGCTCGAGGTGATTGCCGTGGCGGTCCAACGCTGACAACACGATCTGCGCGGCTCGGGGCACCAAGCCACGGATATCCGGGATGCTCAGACAGCCTTCCCACCCTGCAATGGTGTCGGAGCCGACGACCTCGATCTGTGGATTGACGATCGCAATCGGCTCGCCCTCGCCGCGGCCATCGGAGTCGAGGTGAGCGACGAAGATTCGCAGGCTCTGGTGAACCTGAGGCGCGGCCAGCCCCACGCCTGAGTACTCGCGCATCGTGTCGATCATGTCGTCGATGAAGCGTTGAGTGCCAGGACTCTTCAGTTCGAGCTTTTTGAGCGCCCGGGCTTTCTGCCGCAGGACGGGATGCCCCATCCGGGCAACCTTCAAGATCGACATACGCCGGATCTTATACTTGGGGTCAGGTCACGAAAAACGATTTCGATGCACAACCACGGCGGTCGTTCGGCATTTCGGTTCTGTCCGGTTTGCGCCGCGCCGCTCGAACCTCGTGCCCTCAAGGCCCACGAACCCATGCGACTCGTCTGCACCAACGAGCACTGTGGGTTCGTCTTCTACCTCGACCCCAAGATCGCGGTTGGGACCGTGATTCAAATGCCCAACGGCGCCATCGTCCTCGTCAAACGGGCAATCGAGCCCGGGTATGGCAAATGGGTGTTCCCCGGCGGCTATGTCGATCGCGGCGAAGAGATCACACTGGCCGCGATTCGAGAGGCGAAAGAGGAAGCCGGTGTGGACGTGAGGCTCGACCGGTTGATCAACATCTACTCCTATGTCGGACGCACGCCCATCGTGGTCGTCTACGCGGCAACATATCTCGGCGGCACGCTGACCGTGGACGATGAAGGACTCGACGTGCGGACCTTCGACCCTCAGACCATCCCGTGGGATGAACTGGCGTTTCGAAGCACCTACGAGGCGTTGAAGGACTTCCTGGCGGGCGATCCCGACGGACCGGTCAAACCGCGTTAGTCGGAAAGGCCTTCGGCCTTACGCTCCGACGCGGTGATTTTGCCGCCAGCAGCAAGGACCGCATCGTCTCGCGAGGCGATGGTCTCAATCGGCCTGACGTGCTTTCTGACGACCGCACTCGTCCCTTGGATTCGCAGCTTCGACATCAGGAACGCGAACTGCTCCTGAAGCGAGGCGCCGATCGTCTCGCGCACGTCAGCGGGAAGAGCCCACAATTGCTGTTTGAACGGTCCGATCGCCTTCTTGCGCGCCTTGTAGATGAACTGCTCTTCCGTGTCCTTGGCCTTCTTCTCTTCCTGCGCGTGCTCCCGAACCCAGGTGTACATCTCCTCACGGAGCGAGGGTGGAAACGCCGGATGGTCGTACACCATGTTTTGAAAGTTGGTCGCGAGATGGATTTCGCACGCGCCAACGCGGGGAAACGCGTCGAAGGCGTCGGGTGGAAGCGTCGACGCGCCATGTTGGACAGCGCCCGCCAACCCGTATTGCTCGCGCGCGACTCGTGACAGTTCTTCGAGCGCTTTCAGGTCGATCTTCACGTCGGTCAGGAGCTTGCCGTCCGGGCCGATGAATCCGCCGTGCGCGGTTCCCGTCTGCACGCTGATCTTGCTGATGCCGACGGACGGGCCGCGGCGGGCCAACGCCGCCGTGTAGCCGCGCATGAACGCGTGCAGCTCGTTCACGTCAGAGTTCTTGCCGCCGACTTCGCCGATCTCTCCCCCAACCGAAACCGTCACGCCCGCAGGCTCGTGCCGACGGATGAACGCGGTGAAGTCCGCCGCCAGATCGCAGTTGACGGCCTGCTGCTCGTCGAGCGTCGCCTTTTCGAGATCGACCAGTGTTGACGTATCGATGTCGATGTTGAAGAAGCAGGCGGCCATCTCCTCACGAATCAAGGCACGCAGCGCATCCAGCTCCTTGTCGCGGTCGGGCGAAGCGTACTTTTTGAGCGCGACCTGCACGTGGTCGCCCTGAAGGAACAACGGCCCCCGAAACCCTTCGCGCAATGCGGCGGCCATCATGACGGCCGCATATTCGTGCGGGCGTTGTTCGGTGTAGCCGATCTCGGAGCGGGCGATCTCGAGAATGAACGCACCGGCATCGAGCGCTTTCGCGGCTCGAATCACGGCCCGGCCGGTATCGTAGGCCATCGCTCGCACGTTGATGGCTGGGACGGTAAACCCACCGGCTTCGCCTCGTCCCATCGCCATGTAGAGGTCGTGAATGGAGGCGAAACGGATACCCGCGGCCGCGCCAAGCTGCAGCAGCACCCATCGGGCCGTGCCCTTGGTTTCGGCATCGCTCCCAAATGCGGCGGTGCGGGCCAGTCGATCGATGAGATCAGGGGATGGTGCGCCGGAGACCGTCACGCGATCCGTCAGGACCGTCGCAACCCCCTTCAGGGCCTCGGTCAACTCGCGAACTGTGGTGAACACCATGACCTCCTCAAACGGCGGATTTTACCATCGCACGCGGGTACGAGAGTTCCTCGACCACGGCCTCGGCGACCGCGCGCCGACCATCTCGTCAATCGGCAGCGTGCGCTCGGCGGCCTCGATTTCGGCGGCGCGTGCGCGGGTCACCGGGTGACGCGGCGTGAACAGCGTGCAGCAATCCTCGTCCGGAACGATGGAGATGGGATAGGTGCCCAGACGTGCTGCCTCGGCCGTGATCTCTTCCTTGTCCATGCCAATCAGCGGCCGCAACACGGGCAGCGTCGTGGCCGCCGAGATCGCCGGCATGTTCTCGAGCGTCTGCGACGCGACTTGCCCGACGACCTCGCCGGTCACCAGCGCCGCGCGCGTCGACGCTGCGCGCGATCCGCTCCGCAATCCGGAACATCATCCGCCGATAGACCACGACGCGGAGCGGCCCGGGCACGCTCAACGTGATCTGCCGCTGCAGCTCGCCGAACGGCACCAGAAAGAGCCGCGTGTGCAGCTGATAGCGCGTCAGCAAGCGTGCCAGCTCGCGCGCCTTGTCCTGCGAGGTGCGCGACAGGAACGGATAGCTGTGAAAGTGGATCGAGCGTCGCGCGGCAGCCGCGCCTCATCATCCGCCACGCCGCGACCGGCGAGTCGATGCCGCCCGACAGCAGGACCGCGACTCGCCCCGACGTTCCCACCGGCAGACCGCCGGGTCCGCGAATCTTGCCGTAGTAGTAGAACGCCTCGCCCGGCACGATCTCGACGCCGATCACGAACGCCGGATTCGACAGAGTCGACCTTCCATCCGCGCGCGTCCTGCACGCGGCGGCCGATCACGCGCTCGACTTCTGGCGACGGCATCGGGAAACGCTTGTCGGCGCGGCGGACCGCCACGCGGAAACTGGCGCACCGGTTCGCTCGGCAGATGTTCGACGATCGCGGCGGCCAGCCCGTCGAGGTCGGCGTGGCCCGTGCGTCGCGCGAGCGAAAAGTTGGCCAGGCCGAACGTGCGCGCCAGCCGATCGCGCACCTCGGGCCAGTCGGCGTCGGGGCCCAGCACGATCTCGATGCGGCCCATCGGCGTGCGGATCTCGCGCACGTCGAGGTCCGCCAGCAGCGTGTGCAGATTGCGGATCAGACGGTGAAGAAACCACGGACGGTTCTTCCCTTTCAGCGCGATCTCCTGATAGTGCGCGATGCACTGACAGCATAGCTTCGAGGCACTCGAGCGCGGCGGCGGCCGCACGGTGGCCTGACACGACGGCGCTCTCAATCGTAGCGGGCAGACCGGTCTCAATCCAGTCGCCGGCAAGAATCAGCCCGGCGACTGGGGTGAGCGTCGACGGCCGCGGCGGCCCACCCGGCCGCAACGAGAACGTCGCGCGCCGCTCGCGGAGGACAGACGGCGTGCCGCAACGGCGCCTGCCGAAAGGCCGGCAGCGCTGCCGGAGCTCGTCGAGCGCCGTCTCGATCAGCGCGCGATTGGAGCCGCGCAAATCGCGTCGGCGCCGCTTGCGACCATCGACAGATGCGACTGCGATGGACCGCCACGAGCCGGCTCTTGTCGAAGACCCACTGGAACGTCCGCGCCGGAAGCCCGAGACACTCGTCCAGTCGCTGCGGCGCAGCGAACCAGAGGTTGACGGTGACGATCGGCGAGCTGGCCGAGCGCGGACGCGTTGGCGACGATCCGGCTCCAAGGGCGCGGCGGACGTCGATCGAACAGATCGGCGAACGCAAACCACGGCACGGCGGCAGATGACGCACCGGCGCCGGGCACGATGCGGTCGCGAACCTGGACGCCCAGACACCCGGCCGTCCGTGATCACGACGCGTGCCGGGCGCATTCGTCGTGACCTGTCGACCCTGCCGGCTCGCAAGGAATCGCCGCGGGGCTGCGGCATAGAGCTCGTCGAGCGGCACCGCGGGCAGCAGCAGGTCGCGGCGTCCGGGTCGGGACCGAACATCCGTGCAGCACGGCAAGAAACGTGCCGCAGCAGCTCATCGATCGACTGATTCAGCGCCGCCAGCGCCAGCGGCTCCCAGAACATCCGCGCAGAGCCGCGCGGCTGGCCGTGCCGCACGAGCCACTGGCGAACCGTCGTCGTCCGTCGACCCGCGCCGCGGCCGCGAAGGACGCAGCCCGAGGCGCAGCACCGAGAGGCGCTCGCCAAGACTGAGCGCTCCCACGCGAGCACGCCGCCAATCAGATGCGAGCGGCGCCGGCAGCGGCGGAAGCGCCAGCGCGCTGCGCCGGCCGCGCTCGTCGATCATCGGCACCCGCAGCGTCGACGGCCGATGCAGCTTGTCAGAGCCCCGATGCGGCGGAGGAACGTGAGCGTCTCGACGTAGCAGCCGGCCAGCACGTGCTGGCCGTTGTCGATGCGCTCGCCGGTCGGCGGGTCGCGAAACGCCGTCGCGCGCCCGCCGAGGCTGGGCCGGGCCTCGAAGACGAGGACGCGCAGCCCCGCTCTCGGCAAGCGCGGTGGCCGCGGACAGACCGGCGAAGCCGCCGCCGATGACGATGACATCCGGCATGCTCAAGCGTCAGTACTGTGGCCGGGGCTGCTGGACCCGACCGGCAACGCTCAATCGGCTCGGTAGTGCACGTGCAGACGGCTTCGAGTCCATCTGCGACAGCGGCAGGCGTAGTCCGGCGAGCGTCCTGGACCCAGGTGTTGAAGCGCGAGAGGGCGCGCGCCGGTCGCGGCACGCGAATGACCTGCGAGAACACGTCGTAGCCGCGGCGTTCGATGCGGCGGAGGATCTCCTGATAGATCGCGCCCATGATCTCCGCGGCGACCAGCCGGCGCGCATCGGCGCGCGGCAGCGCCTGCGCCGCGCGCTAGAAGTACTCGCGCGCGCGCGCCGATCTGAAACGCCAGCAGCGCGCGAACCGGCTCGGTGACGACGCCGCGCCGCAGATCCTCCTCGCGACACGCGAACCGGCGCAGATCCTCCTGCGGCAGGTAGACGCGCCCGCGCTGCGAGATCGACGCCGACGTCGCGGATGATGTTGGTCAACTGCAGGGCGATGCCGAGATTGATCGCGTAGTCGCGCGCGCCTGCGTCGCGGCAGCCGAAGATCTCGATGCAGATCAGCCCGACCGCCGACGCGACGCGGCGGCAGTACTCCAGCAGGTCGTCGATGGTCTCGTAGCGATCGTGCTGCGAGATCCATCGCGACGCCGTCGATCAGATCGTCGAACGGCTGACGCGGCAGGCCGAACGCCGCGACGAGCGGGTGCAGCGCGCGGCCTTGCTGGTCAGCGGTGCTGGCGCGTTGGGCGCGCCTCGTCAAAGCAGCGAGCCAGCTCCTGCTCCGCGCTCGGTTCGGCCTGGCAGTTCGCTGACCGCGTGCCCTCGCGGCGCGCCCTCGTCGACCGCGTCGTCCACCGCGCGGCAGAAGTCCCACACCGCCACGATGGCGTTGCGCTTCGCCGGCGGGAGCATCAGGAACGCGTAGTAGAACGAGGTGTCGCGGGCCACGTGAGCAGCGTGTCCAGACCCTATCACCAATGCGTCGCGACGGCGTCAGCGTCGGCCGATGAGTGAAGACGTCGAAGTCGACCTCCTCGAGTCGGTCGAGGATGCGGACGCCGCCGAGCCAGGTCGCGCGAAGCTCGTAGCGAAGCCGGCCGTCGAACCGCATCGCAGATCGGCCGTCCAGCGTCAGAACAGCGTCGCGCGTGCGATGGCACGGCGCGGCCGCATGGCCGTCTTCCACGGCGCTGACATCACGCGGCGATCGAGATCCGCCGGGATCGGCGCCGGTTCGGCTCCCATGTCCTCGTCGGGCACGATACAGCCGGCCGCGGTCCCAGTCGATCGCCAGGTCCTGCCAGAAGTTGGTGAGCTGCAGCGCGGTGCACACGGCATCGGACCATGCGATCGTGCGTCAGCCGATCGATATCCCGCAAGCCGCAGCACGAGCCGCCCGACGGGATTGGCCGATCGGCGGCAGTAGTCGAGCACGTCGTCCCAGCGTCTCGTACGCGTGGTCGTGACGTCCTGCCGAAACGCGCTCAGCAGATCGTCGAACAGCGCGAGCGGCAGGTCGAACTTCGCTCGCGTGTCGGCAAGCGCCGCGAAGACCGCGTCACGGGGCGGCTCGTCGCAGGTGCGCCTGACCACTCGTCGAGCAGCGCGAGGCGCTCGTCCGGGGTGCGCGCCCGGGCTCGTCGGCAATGTCGTCGGCGCCGCGCGCAAAGGCGTAGATGGCCGCGACGTGCGGCCGCAGCCGCGCCGGCACAGCCGCGAGGCGACGGGAAAGTTCTCGTAGTGGTCGCGGGCGATCTCGCAGGCACGCCGCGTAGGCGTCGGTCTACCACTCGGTTTCGGCGACACCGGCGCGATGATTGGCGGCGCGCGCCATCACGAACAAGCAGATCGGACAAGCCGATTGAGATAGACGAGGACGACGGGCTCGACGGCGCCTCACCAAGGGCGAGCGTCGCGCGCTCGGCCCGGCGGCACACCGTCCGCGCCAGGTGCAGCGCCGCCCCGGGCGCCGCTCCGCCCGCCAGAATGAAGTGCCGCAGCGGCGGAAGCCGGCTTCCAATCGATCGATCCAGCCCTCGAGCCGCGCGACGCTGTCCTCGTTGATCACAATCTTCGGTGACGCGTGGCGCGATGCGATGGGAGGGATCCGCCAGCCGCGCGCCAAGCGCAAACAGATCGCGCTGCAGCGTGACGACCATGTCGCGCAGCTCGCGATCGAGGCCGACCGCTGACGCGACGCCCAGTGCCGCCTGCAGTTCGTCGACCTCGCCATACGCGGCCACGCGCGGGTCGGTTTTCGGCGACGCGCGTGCCGTCGAACAGGCTGGTCTCGCCGCGCGTCGCCGGTTTTTGTGTAGATTTTCACCGAGCGGCGATTATAGGCCGCTGCACATCGACCGACGTCCTACGACCCACCCATCACCTGCCCGCGCCCGGCTGCGTCAACGGTTTCGCCGCCAACTGCTCGCGTGGTATCGCAAGCACGGCCGCGATCTGCCGTGGCGGAAGACCGACGACCCGTACCACATCCTCGTCTCGGAGATCATGCTGCAGCAGACGCAGGTGGATCGGGTGCTGCCCAAGTACCGGGAGTGGCTGGAGAAGTATCCGTCGCTCGAAGCGCTGGCCGCGGCGCCGGCCGACGAGGTGACGCGGACCTGGTATCCGCTCGGCTACAACATCCGGCCCGCGCGGCTGCAGTCGATTGCGCGCGAAGCGGTCGAGCGGTTCGGCGGCGAGCTGCCGTCCGACGAGGAGACGCTGCTCTCGTTCAACGGCATCGGCGAGTACACGGCGGGGGCGATTCGCAGCTTTGCCTTTCGCGAGCGCGCCGCCATCCTCGACACCAACGTCGCGCGCGTCCTGTTGCGCGTGTTCATCGGCCGCGGCGACGCCAAGCAGCACGCGATGCGCCGGCGGCTGTGGCAAGTCTCGGCGATCCTCGTGCCGCGTCGTCACGTCTTCGACTTCAATCAGGCGCTGATGGATTTCGGCGCGACGGTGTGCGTCGCGCGCAAGCCGTTGTGCCTGGTCTGTCCGATGCGGACGATGTGCCGCGCCTTCCCGTGGAATCCCGAGAACGAAGCACGGAAGACCTAGCGAGGCTCCGCCTCGAACCGCCGAGCATGGACTGCGCGCATGTTCGTGACGAGGTGCACACGGTTTCCACGGCCGAGGCAGATCCCACGTGCGGCGCGGTAGTATTACTACTATCGCGTGTCCTGAGCCGGAGAAGGGATGGCACCTCAACCACTCTCCTCATCGCGTGACCGCCTTCTCCAGGCGGCCAAGCGCCTTTTCGCCGCACACGGATACGAGCAGACCGCCACCTCGGCCATCGCGCGACAAGCTGGCACCTCGGAATCGCAGCTCATGCGCTACTTCGGCGGAAAGATCGGTCTGCTCGAAGCGGTCTTCGACGCCGCATGGCTCGACCTGGACGAGAAGACGCGCCACGCCGTGGGCCGTCGCACAACGTCTCGAGAAATCCTGCTGGAGACCCTGCAGACCTTTGTGGCGACCCTGGCCCGGGATTCCGATCTCGCGATGCTGTTGCTTTTCGAAGGGCGTCGTCTCCGCGGCGGCGAGCCGCGGGTCCGGCTGGCCAAGGGGTATGTCGGGCTTGCCGAGATGCTCCGAAATGCCATCCGCGCGGGCCAGGCGGCGCGCGAAATCGATCGCTCACTCGATGCGGCGGCCGTCGCGTCAGCCCTTCTGGCCGCAACCGAGGGGCTCGTCCGCGATCGATGGCTGGCGCGAGGATCCGGCGCCCGGCCATTTGCTGAGCGTGAGATTCAGAAAACCCTCAACGCGCTGCTGGACGGCATCGTCTCGGCGCGCCCACCGCGCCGCCGACGCTCAACTTAGTGTCTAACCTTCCGCGACCAGTCGCTCGATGAGAGCGGCGTCGGCCTCAGGAAACCGCAGCCGCCCTAGATCGTTTCGCCGCACCCACTGCATGTCCTGACCGAGCATGGGCTTCGGTTCGCCCTCGAACCGACAGCGATAGAAGTGCAAGGCGATCGTCTTGTCGGGATAGGCGTGCGTCACACTGTAGATGCAGTCGCCCACATTACAGACGATGTCGAGCTCTTCGTGGAGCTCGCGGCGCAGCGCCTCGCTGTGAGTCTCCGTGGGAAGCGCCTTGCCACCGGGAAACTCCCAATGCCCGGCGAGATGCGCTCCGTCCGGGCGAAGGGTGAGAAGAAACCGGCCATCTCGCTCGATGACAGCCGCGACGACGACGGCGTCGACTGACGTCACGCCGCTAGTCTAAACCCCCGATCCGCATTGCCTCGGCAGAACTCTCGGCCTGACCAGCAACCGCACCACTGGCCACTTGACCGCCGGCCACGGACCACTGACTTAGCGCCGCCGCTGGGGCTGGACCGTCACGTAGAAGTCGCCGGTGTTGTCGCGCAGCTCGTCGTCGTTGATTCCGACAAACAGTTGCCCGTCGGCCGGCATCGTCACGGTTGCGTTGGCGCCAACCGGAAACGGCGCCGAGTTGCCGACACGTGCAATGAGCTGGCCGGCAAGACTTTGGGGTATCGGCGCGCCGGGGGTCCGTCGTTGCTGCAGCGAACCATCCGGGACCGCGGCGTCCTCAGCATTGTCCGATAGCTGCACGCGGCCGGTTACCGTGAAACGCACCCTGTCACCCTGCCTTACCCGTACCTGGGTCGCTACCCACGCCATGTTGCCAGGTACCCGAATAGCGCCAGACGGGCGACGGATCTACCGGCGCGGGCAGCGTGGAAGCCCCAGGAAACCGACCCAGGTAGAGGCGGCCGACCTGGTTGAGCGGGCAACCGTCGCTCCTGGCCGCCGGTTTGGAAGTAGAGGGTGTCGGGCGTGCCGGCTTCCGCAACCCGGACATCGACGAATCGTCCGGTCATCGTGGAGCTGTCCTTCAATACGACCAGGTGATCGTCACCTCGGGCCTTCGACAGTTCGGTTTCCGGCAGACCCGACGCACCGCCGACGAAATCGATCAGAGCGACGTCGCCGACAGGAATCTTCCGCTGATCCGCCAGGCTCAAGCGCACGTAAACGACACCGTTAGCAATGCCCTCGAACTGACCGGCGACGCGTTCGCCGCCCCGAAGGAGCACCGTCGCGCGCTCTTGATTTGCATTCGCGAGTAACAGGCCCGGAAGCATGACGACAGCCAGGGCCACCATTGAGAGACGCTTGCGGGTAGTCATGCGGCTGAGCCTGCAAATGGAGCGCCATCCCCGCTCAGGGCGAAAACGGTTAACGGAAAGCTCGGCTATTTGGTTGTGGGCAGGGTGCTCTCAACAAACGGCAAGGCGGACACCTCGGCTTGAACACCCTCATTCTGCTGAGGCCGAACCAGAACGGTCGTTCCGGGTGCAGTGAAATCACGTTGCACGTATCCAAGCGCAATACCGCCTTCGAGCGTTGGCGACCAGACCGCGCTTGTGATTCGTCCGATATCGCGGCCGTTGCCAACAATGATGCTGCCACGCTCGGGCAGAACACCCTTCGCCAATCGCAAGCCGACGAGCCGCTTCGCCACACGACCCTGTCCCCGATGCATGACACGGACGATGACCTCTTGACCGACGTAGCACCCCTTCGTGAACGAGATGGCGCGATCCTCGATTCCAGCTTCGAGCGGAATCGTGTGTTCGTCCATGTCGATCAAGAAGGCCGGACGCCCGGCTTCGACTCGTATGACGTCGAGTGTTTCAAGCGTGGTGCGTTGTCCGCCATGCTCCACCAGTAGTCGCACCAACATCTCTTCGTCGGACTTCGATACGAACAGGCTGTAGCCGGGAATGCCGAATACGTTGTCAGCGACGATCGCGCCGTACCGGGCCACGTGACTTTCGAGGTCCCCGACGACACTCGGCGCGAGCGGACCATGGACGTCCACAACCGCCGTTTGCTGAGACACATTCGTGACCTGCGCGTCCTCGGAAAACAGCAGACCATCCAACCGTGCCTGGAGACTTTCGGCGAGGCTCCCAGGCACGTCGAGAAGCGCTCGATCCGGAAGGTTGACCACCCGGAGATCCGTGATCATGCGTCCTTGAGGCGTGAGGTAGGCGGCATCCTGGACTCCGCCAATCGGCAGGGCCAAAACGTCATTGGTAAGCAGGCCCTGCAGCCACGTCATCCGGTCAGCCCCGACGACCGCCAAAACTCCGCGGTCGCCCCGAAGGACGACGCCCGCGCCGTGCCGCAATGCTTGGTAGCCCTCTGTGGAAAACATGGATAAGCTGGTCTCTTCGCAATGAAGCACATTCATTTTAGTCCGCTGCACACGCTCGCCTGTCTGCTGGCGCTATTCAACACGCCGGTGGTTTCCCAGCCTCTCGTCGTCGCTGCTCCGGAGGGTCATACCTATACGGTCTTCCTCCGATCGCGCGCCGTCGGTCAGGAGAGCGTGTCGGTCGTTCGACAGGGGGACGGATGGCTCATTCGCGGCAACAACCGATTGGCTCCGCCGCTCGACGTCGTCACGCGAACGGCCGAGATAGCGTATGACGCCGAGTGGCGTCCCACGCGATCGATCATCGATGGGACGTCACAGGGACGAGAGGTTTCGGTCAAAACGACTTTCGCGAATGGTCAGGCGTCGTCCGAGATTTCCGTCGCGGGAACCGCGTCGACCAAAGTCGATCAGGTCGCGAGCGATACCATCGTTCTCCCCAACGCGTTCTTCGGCTCCTATGCGGCGCTCGGCCGCCGTCTCGCCGGGAAGTCGGCCGGAACGACATTCCGCGGCTACATTGCCCCACAGGCCGAGGTTCCCATACGGCTCGAGGGGGTGTTTCCGGAGCGGATCGAAACCGCGAAGCAGGCGATCGCTGCCACGCGTTATGCCCTGGTCGTCTCCAATCCCGGCGGCGACCTTCCACTCAGCGTCTGGACAGACGCCGACGGAACGTTGCTGCGAATGAGCGTGCCGTCGCAGATGCTCGATGTCGCACGAGAAGACATCGCGTCTGTTGCCACTCGAACGACGGCCTTCTCGCTTCCCAATGACGAATCGGTGCGCATACCCGCGGCGGGCTTCGGGCTGGCAGCAAGCGTCACGAAACCAGCGGACGCCAAGACGCCACTGCCCGTCGCCGTCCTCGTCGGCGGTTCGGGACCTCTCGATCGTGACGGCACGGTCGCCGGCATCCCGATTCTGGGACAAATCGCCCGAGATCTCGTGGGCGCTGGCTTCCTGGTGGTTCGCTATGACAAGCGCGGAGTGGGTCAGAGCGGCGGGCGCGCCGAAACCAGCACGTTGAACGACTACGCGGAAGACGTTCGTGCGATTGTGACCTGGCTCGAGAAGGAGCGGAAAGACATCGACAAGAAACGAATGGCGCTGGTGGGACACAGCGAGGGTGCGTGGGTTGCGATGACCGTGGCTGCTCGCGACCGTCGAATCGCAGCCGTGGCGCTCGTTGCCGGCGCGGGCACGACCGGCGCGGAGGTTGTTCTCGAGCAACAGCGCCACGCGCTCGAGCGACTGAAGACACCGGACGCCGACAAGCAAGCCAAGATCGATCTGCAGAAACGCATTCATGCAGCGGCGCTTTCCGGAGCAGGATGGGACGGCATCCCGCCCGAGTTGCGCCGTGTCGCCGACACGCCGTGGTTTCAGAGTTTTCTGGCATTCGACCCCGCGCGCGTCATGAAAGACGTCCGGCAGCCAGTGCTGATTGTCCAGGGCGCGCTCGATGTGCAAGTCCCCCCGGCGCATGCGGATCGTCTGGCCGAACTCGCGCGGGCGAGGGATCGGAAGGTCGACGTCGAGGTCGTGAAGGTTCCTGGCATCAACCACTTGCTGGTGCCCGCGAAGACCGGCGAGGTTGACGAGTACCCTTTGCTACCCGAGAAAAACGTCTCGCCCGAAGTGACGACAGCGATCGCCGCGTGGCTGACCAAGACGCTGGGCTAATAGTTTCGCCGCGCCGATGCAGCCCGACGTGAGCCGTCTACTTCAGTCTCTCCCACCTGGCGGTGACCTCGGACTGCAGGCGCTCGGCCGCTCTTCCCCGGGTCATCTGCCGAGCCGACTAGCATCGGCGACCCGATCGACACGTGGATCCTGTGGCGCCGCCACGGCAACAGCAATGCCCAGTTGATGCTTCGATTCCTGGGCCACACCTCGAAGGCACCGCGGATGGCAACCGGCACGATGGGGACGCCGAGCTGACGTGACAGGATAGGCGCTCCTTTCTTGAAGCGTTTCACTGTCCCATCGATGGATCGCTCACCCTCCGGAAACAGCATCAGAATCTTGCCGTGCGTTAGCCCGAATGCCCCCGCTTTCATGGCCGGTACCAGGTTGGCGTCTGGGTCTACCGGCACGCAGTTTCCCTTCTGAGCGATCCACGCCATCAGCGGTGTTTCGAAGATACTCGGCAGCGCCGACGAAAAACAGTTGGCGGGAGACGCGAAAAGGCAGCACGCTGCAGACGATGAACGGGTCCAAATAGCCCTGGTGATTGGGGGTGATGATGTACGGGCCGCTCGTTGGCAACTGGTCGAGCCCGCTCGGCTCGATACGAGGGAGGACTAGGCGCAGCAGTCGAGACAGGGCTGAAAAATACCCGATCGGCGATTGGTTTGCGCTTCAACAACGCACCCAGGACTGGATCGTCGGGGCTCGGGAGGTCACTCAAGATGACCGCCCAGGAATCCTCGGTTGTGCCGGATGCTGCCGGCCCGCCGGCGCGCGCGGCTTCAATCAGCTGCGCGACGGTGAAAATCTGATAGACCTGTTCTTCGGGAATTCGGACGTTGAATCGCTGCTCAATCTCGCTGAGGAGCTCGACCCGTTCCATCGAATCAATCCCCAGGTCCAACTCGAGATTGGACGCAGGCGCGATGACGTGATTGCGCACCCGCCTGGACAGAATCGATACGACACTCGGCGGCGTGCCCATCATTCACCAGCCAATCCGTTTCGACCACACGCGAGGCACGCGCCGCTCGATCGCGCAGCTCGACACGGCTGGCGATCTCGTGTCTCTTCAGGTCGCCGGTCGTAGTTCGCGGTAGGGGCTCGAACCACACGTCATAGCCCACCACTCGCTCGTGAGCAGGCAGATAGATCGACTGGCCTTCGATCTCGAAACGCAGCAGGTCGCCGACATTCACGATACGGCGTGCCCGCACCAGGTCCAGATCAGGGACTACGACTGCGAACAGTCGTTCTGACGCGGATTGATCGTCGCGCGAGAGCCCGAGGATACAAATCTCCTTGATGAACGTGGACTGTCGGTATCGAGCTTCGATCTCTTCGGGATCGATGTTCTGGCCCGACGACAACACGATGCCTTCCTTCTTGCGGCCGGTCACCGACTCGAACGCTTGCCAGACGGTCACGAGGGAATCTTAAGCTGAGCTGGCTTACACTAGACGTCCTGCGGAGCTTCGCTGATGTGGATTCTGGAATCGAACGATCCCGAACTGGTTTTCCGCTTGCTGTCTCGTTCGCTCAAGACGGTGGGCCGTGCGCCGCGGGCCGATTTTGTCGTAGACGCCCCGCTCGTCTCTCGACTGCATTGCCGCCTTAGCATGGATGATGACAATGGTCTCGATGTCGAAGATCTGGGCAGTACCAACGGCACCTTCGTCAACGGCCGAAAGGTCCGGCGAGCGCCGCTGCGGGCTGGCGACACTCTGAAAGTCGGCCGGGTCGAGTTCGCGGTCCGCACCAGTGATCAGTGATCGGTGGCCAGTGATCTAACGTCTACTCTCTTCCCACTGCCGCAAAAACGGATTCGTGCGCCGCTCCTGCCCGATCGTCGTTTCCGGCCCATGACCGGAGAAGACCCGAGCGTCGTCTCCAAAGCCGTACAAGACACCGGTGATTGACCGCATGAGGGTCTCGTAGTCGCCCCCAGGGAGATCCGTACGCCCGATCGAGCCGGCGAACAACGTGTCACCGACAAACAGATCCTTCCCGGGTTCTCCCCGACGGCCCACCTGCAGACATACGCCACCCGGGCAATGCCCCGGAGTGTGGTGAACGAACACGTCGTGATCTCCGAACGAGAAGGGACCGGGTCCGTCATAGAACACATTGACCGGCGGGGGTTGCTCGATCTCGAGCCCGTAGCGGCGTCCCGACGCCGATGCCTGGTCATACAAAAACAAGTCGTCACGATGGAGATAGATGGGAACGCCGAGCGCTCGCTTGGCGCGGCCGACGCCGGAGACGTGATCCAGGTGCGCGTGCGTGAGCAGAATCGCGCGCGCCACCAGCTTTTCGGTGCTGATGAAGTCGAGGAGCTGCGCGACCTCATCACCTGGGTCGATGTACACCGCCTCGCGGGTGCGTTCACAGGCCACGACGTACCCGTTTTTCTCGAAGGGAGGGGCGGCAGCAGACTCGAGAATCATGCATGTAGGATATCGAAATGGTGCTTGTTGTCGCAGACGACCTGTTGTTTCGCTCGAAGATCTCGACGGTTGCGAAGCGAACCGGCGTCGTCATACGGGCGGCCACGACTGCCGAGGCGGCCATGGCCGCGGTGCAGGAGGAGCGGCCGTCGCTGATCCTGCTCGACCTCGATGGCACACGGACGCAGCCGTTCGAGGTGCTGCGTCGGCTCGGAAGCGACAGCGAACTCCGCTCCCTGCCCACGCTCGGATTCGTGTCGCACGTCCACGCAGCCGCAATTCAGGAGGCGCGGGCGCTCGGAATCGGGCGTGTCCTGGCTCGAAGTGCCTTCGTCGCCGAACTGACGGACATTCTGGCACCGCACGGAGCGGCCGGCTCCGAAAATGACGCCTGAACTGCCGGGGTTGTCCGACGTTCGCAACGCTCATCGGCGATTGTCCGGGTTGCTCCCGCCAACGCCACTCGTACGCTCGGAGTGGCTGTCGTCCGTCACTCGGGCAGAAGTGTTCCTCAAGCTCGAATCGCTTCAGCCGACACACTCTTTCAAAATCCGTGGCGCCTTCAACGCCCTGATGTCACTTCAGGAGCGGGACGGCACGGCACGAAGGGTACTGACAACAGCGTCGGCTGGCAATCACGGTCGAGCAATCGCCTATGCAGCACAGCACCTCGGGTTTCGCGCCATCGTGTTCACGCCGTCCACCGCGCCGGAAACCAAGAGACGCGCGATTCGAGACCACGGTGCGGAGCTTCGCGATCAGTGGGCCGACTACGACGAGGCTGAGCGCGAATCGCGCAGGTATGCCGACGACCACGACGTCACCTACGTTTCGTCCTACAACGATCGGGATGTCATTGCCGGAGCCGGCACGGCCACACTCGAGATCGCTGATCAGTGTCCGGCCTTCGATGTTCTCGTCGCGCCGCTGGGTGGAGGAGGGCTTCTCAGCGGTCTGTCGACGGCGATCCGGGGCCTTGGACTAAAAGTGCACGTCATTGGTGTCGAGTGCGCAGCGTCGACAGCCTTCGCTGTCAGCCTCGCCCGCGGGGCCATCACCGAGATCGCGCCGAAGCGGTCGATCGCTGATGGCCTCGTCGGCAATCTGGAGAGTGGCTCGATGACGTTCGACGTCGTGCGACGCAACGTCGATCGTGTCGTGAGCGTGAGCGAGGCCGAACTGGCGTCAGCCATCAGGTGCCTCGCGGAAGGCGATCATCTGATGGCTGAGGGTGCCGGCGCTGCCGCGACTGCGGCGGTTATGGCACGACAGGTCGTATCACCCGGTCAACGCGCAGTCGTCGTGCTGTCTGGGAGCAACATCGACCTGACGACCTTTATTTCCGCGGTTTCGACGGCCGAATCTCTACGCGGCTGGGCAGACTCCGTGCCGGGTGCGACAACAAATCGAGAATGACCTGCGCGACATCGTCTGGTGACAGTCGCCAATCCTCCCCGGCCGTGGCCGTTCGACCGGAGAACCCGGTGGCGACCGAGCCCGGCAACACGTAACTCCACGAATGTTGTCGTACGCAACTCCTGGATGAGCGCCTCGCTGAAGGCGTTCAGGCCGGCCTTCGAGGCGCAATAGGCTGCCCCACCAACGAAGGGGTTCTTGCTCGCCAGACTGCTGATGTTGATGATCCAGCCGCCGCCGCGACGGCGAAGGCGCGGGATGGCGGCCTTGCAGCAGTGATACACGCCGGTGAGATTGGTATCGATGATGCGATGCCACTCGTCCTCGGAGAGATCCGCGATCGGGGCGCCGACGCCAACGCCGGCGTTGTTGACCAGAACGTCGATTCCACCAAAGCGACCTTCGATGGCACGCATCGCGGATTCGACCGACGGCGCTTCACGGACATCGCAGACGACTGGCAGCACGCGATCGGCTGCCGCGTGATTCGCCAGCTCGTTGGCGGCCTCGTGGACACGTTCCGCCGATGTGCCCGTGATGGCGACGCTGTCGCCGCGATTCAACAACGAGGTAGCGACCGCGAAACCAATCCCACGTGAGCCACCGGTCACGAGCGAGACTCGAGTCATGCACCCTATACAATAACGCCGTGCGGTTGATCGGCATCCTCGGCGCCGGAGAACTTGGCGGCGCACTCGCGCGCCATCTGGCCGCCGCCCACATCGCGTCTCGCATCGTCATCGTGGACGAGGCGCAACCAGTCGCCGAAGGCAAAGCCCTTGATATCCGTCAGGCGTCGCCGATCGATGCGTATACGACCGAAGTGCTCGGTTCGAGCGATGAGTCAGCGGTCGTGGGGGCTGACGCTATCGTGCTGGCCGATCGGTCGAGCGGCGAGAGCGCCGAATGGCAAGGCGATTTAGGCGTTGCGCTCATGCTGCGGATGGCCTACCTGAACAGCGGCGGCATGATCGTCTGTGCCGGCGCCGCGCAGATCGACATCGTTGAGCGAGGCGTCCGCGAGGCCGCGGTGCCACGCCATCGTCTCTTTGGGTCCGCTGCCGAAGGGTTGCGCTCGGCGGTAATTGCAATGACGGCTCTCGAAGCCGGCTGCGCCCCATCGGAGATTTCGCTCACCGTCGTTGGACGACCCCCGCACGAGATCATCGTGCCGTGGGACGAAGTCTCCATTGGAGGGCGGCGGGCGACGTCGGTGCTGTCCGCAGCATCGGTGGCACGTCTCGATGCTCGGCTGCCCCGCCTCTGGCCGCCGGGTCCGCTCACGCTCGCGACCGCGGCCGCGCGAGTGTTGTCGGTCGCTGCCAAGGCGCAAACGGGACGGGCTGACAGTCTTCGTGGCGATGGCGCGCGAGGAAGGCGACCGGGGACGAGTGGCGATGATGCCGGTCACCCTCGGCCCACACGGCGTGGTGCAACTGCTCGCACCGACGCTGTCGACGCGAGATCGCGTGCGACTCGATACGGTGCTGGGCCGATGACTGTGACAAGCCACAGAGACACGGAGACACCGAGACACCGATGACACCGAGACAACGTAGCCACGAAGGCACGAAGTCACGAAGGCACGATATGTCATGGACTTCTTGCAATCCTCAGACGAGAAACTCATTGAAAACCTTTCGTGCTCTCCAGTGTACTTTGTAGCTATGCTCTCACTTCCGTGTTTCCGTGTTTCCATTTCCGTGCACGCGACTACGACGCCGCGCGATGGAGCACCGAGACCGTCCGCAAAGTCTGACAGATGGCGGCGCAGTAACAGACGGCCACGGTGCAACCGCGATTTGAGCGTCTGATCGTTGACTCGCAGGGCGCTGCTGGCTTCTTCCGTCGAGAGTCCTCGGAAATCGCGCAGAATCACCGGCGCACGATAGATCTCGGGCAGCAACCTCACCGCGGTCGCTAATCGGCGCCGCATCTGTCGTCGAAGCGCCAGTTCGTCGGCCATCGCCGACCAGTCCGGAATCTCCGGGCTGGCTGGGCCGTCCTCGATTTCCGGACGAGCGGGCTCCGCCGTCTGGCTCCTCGTCGCTCGCAGATGCCGGAGGCGTGACATCGACGCGTTGAAGGTGACGCGATAGAGCCAGGAGGACAGCGCTGCGTCGCCGCGAAAATCCGCAATCTTGGCGACAGCCTTCAGGAGCACATCCTGTGTCACCTCCTCCGCATCTTCCGCGTTCTTCAAGTAGCGCAAGGCCAATTGCTGAATCCGAGGTCGGTAGTCGCGTGCAAAATCGTTTACCGCCCCGTCGTCGCCGGCCTGGAGGCGTCGCACCAGTTCCCGATCCGCCACCGCCTTCAGGGACTTGAGCTCTCCCATAGTGATTAGGAGAACCCCGCGGAACGGCGAAAATTCCTCAGGAGTGGGTGGTCGTCAAGGCTGGGCCGGTCACGGGCGCCGCTCGGTCAAACACAGCCGCGAATTGACCGATGAGCTCTAGCTCGACGTCAGCCAGATTCAATGGCCTTTCTACCAGGCGTTGCAGCGACGTTACACCGCGATCGGCAATGCCACAGGGCACGATCAGATCGAAGAAGTCGAGGTCGACGTTGACGTTCAACGCAAAGCCGTGACTCGTGATCCAACGAGAGATGCGGACACCAATAGCCGCCACCTTCTCGGGACCACGCTCCGGGTGAAGCACCCACGCGCCCGTGAGTCCCGGAAGCCGATCGGCCGAAACGCCAAAACGTGAACAGAGGCGAATCATCACCTCTTCAAGATCCCTCACGTAACGATGGACGTCCTGACGATCGGGGCGCAAGTCCAGAATGGGATATCCGACGACCTGGCCTGGGCCATGGTAGGTCACGTCACCGCCTCGCCCGGCTTCGTGCACCTCGACGCCGAGCGCGTCCAGACGATCAGGTGTCGCCAGAATGTTGGACCGGCCGCCGCGGCGGACGCCGATGGTCAAGACATGCGGATGCTCGAGGAGGAGCAGCGTATCGGGAATCCGGCCGGCGCGTCGCTCCTCGACGAGCTCGGCTTGCAAGCGCGAGCGCTTCGGCATAGGGAACCGTGCCCAAGCGACGAACAGCAATCGACATAGATTCTGACGGCGGGTCTAAAGACCCGCCGCTCCGTACAACCCGACCCACCAGACCTACCCGACTTAGATCTGCGCTCCGTCGAACGCCTTCGATGCCTTTCTTCACGTCGGCCATGAACTGATCGGCCACGGCGCCGTCCACCAGGCGATGGTCATAGCCGAGCGTCAGGTAACCCATCAAGCGAATGCCGATCAGGTCGTCGATCACGACGGGGCGTTTTTCAATGGTGCCAACACCGAGAATCGCGACCTGTGGTTGATTGATGATCGGGAGACCAAACTGCGCCCCGAAGTTGCCCGGGTTGGTGATCGTAAATGTCCCGCCGTGCACTTCGTCTGGGCTGAGCCGCTTGGTGCGCGCTCGATCGGCGACATCCGCAATGGCCCGCGACAAGCCCGAGGACGTTGAGCTCGTCAGCGCGCTTGATCACGGGGACGATGAGGCCGTTCTCCAACGCGACGGCGATCCCGAGATTGATCTCGCGCTTGTACAGGATGTTATCGCCATCGATGGAGGCATTGATCACTTTGTGGCGACGCAAGCAGTCGATGGCGACCTTGGCAATGAACGATGTAAAGGTTAGTTTGACGCCGCGCTCTTCGTAGTCCGCTCGACGAGCCTTGCGGATTTCGTCGACCTTGCTGTAGTTGATCTCGAACACCGAGTAGACATGGGCCGACGTTCGTCGGCTGAGAATCATGTGCTCGGCGATCCGCTTTCGCATCACCGACATCGGGACGACTTCGGGTGGAGCCAGCTCGCCCGGCGGGCTCGGCACGGCGGGTGCAATTGGTCCACTCGAGCCTGCGGGTGCCTGCGCCATTAACGGCGGCACACCCCGATCGAGATAGCTGAGAATGTCGTTCTTCGTGACGCGGCCCGCGATGCCGGTCCCCTCGATCTGTCCTAGATCGACGTTGTGTTCTTTCGCGATTCGTCGAACGAGAGGCGAGGACTTCTGGCGGCCGTCGGGCGCCGGGGCTCTCGCGTCCATTGGTCCGCGGGGGGGCTGACGATTCGCTTGGAGCGGACGCCGTGCCGGTCTGAGGGCGGGCGGGAGCCGCCGGCGGACTGGTCACGCTCGTCGCCGCAGAGCCATCGGCTTGAGACGTGTGCATCGCCGTCTGACCAGACGGGGCCGGCGCTTCGGTTGCCGGCGGAGCCGCAGCCACGCCCTTCTCTCCCGCGGCACCGATCGTGGCGACGACGCTGTTGACGGGGACGGTCTCGCCTTCCTTCACCGCGATCTCGATCAGCGTCCCGGCCGCTGGCGACGGAATCTCGGCGTCGACCTTGTCTGTCGAGATCTCGAACAACGGCTCGTCGCGATCGACGCTGTCACCAACTTTCTTGATCCAGCGAACGATCGTTCCTTCCGCGATCGATTCCCCCATCTGGGGCATTACAACGGGTGTTGCCATTTCGATTCCTTCGGTCTCCGGTTGCCAGCTCTCCCGTTGCCGGCAACCGGCCACTGGCTGGCCGGGCTACTGTCAGATATGAATCGCCGCCCCGTGCGTTGCGTGCGCGGCTTCACCCACGGCCTCCGACATCGTCGGATGGGCGTGAATCGTTCGTATCAGCTCTTCTACCGTGCATTCCAATCGCAGGGCCAATACGGCCTCGGCGACGAGCTCGGTTGCTCGAGGACCGATGATGTGCACGCCAAGCACCTCGTCATACTTCTTATCGGCCACAATCTTGACAAAGCCTTCGGTCTCGGCTGCCATGCGCGCACGCGCCAGGGCTTTGAATGGGAACGCACCCACCCGCACGTCGTACCCCTTCTCCTTCGCCTGGCTCTCGGTCAAGCCCACACTGCCGATTTCGGGCTCGCAGTAGGTGCATCGGGGCACGTGATCGTAATTGAGCGGATGCACCGTCTGACCGGCGATGCGTTCGGCCAGCACGATCCCTTCCATCGACGAGACGTGCGCGAGCTGATAGTGCGGACCTCCCAGGGTGATGACGTCACCGATCGCTGAGATGCCCTCGACGTTCGTTCGAAACATCGGGTCGACGACGATGTAGCCTCGATCGGTCTTGAGGCCGAGCGCTTCGATGCCCAATCCTTCGGTAACGGGGCCACGGCCGGTGGCGACCAGCAGAATCTCCACACTGAGCTTTTGTGCCTTCGCGGAGTCGCCGCTCGTCATCTCGATCTCGACGCCCTTGGCGATGGCTTTTGCGGACGTCACCTTGGTTGCCGTGAAGGACCTGATGCCTCGGCGCTTGAAATTCTTCTCGAGCTCGGATGAGACGGCGTCGTCCTCACCAGGCACCAGACGCGGCAGCAGCTCGATAATCGTGACCTCGCTACCGTAGCTGCGGAAGATCGAGGCGAACTCGACACCGACAGCGCCGCTGCCCATGACCGCGATGGTCTTGGGCACTTCGGGCAGGTGGATCGCTTCGTCGCTGAAGATGATTCTCTTGCCATCGGGCTGAACGCCAGGAACGCTGCGAGCCGCCGAGCCGGTCGCGACGATTAGTTCCTTCGTTGCCGTCAGCGCCTGCTTACTGCCGTCGTGCAGCATCACTTCGAGGTTGCGGCCACCGGACAGCCTCGCCGTTCCCTTGATCCAGTCGATCTTGTTCTTCTTGAACAACAGCTCGATGCCGCCGGTCAGCCCGGTGACGATCTTGTCCTTGCGCGTGTGCACTGCCGGCATGTCAATGCGAACGCCCGATGGATCAATCCCGGCCAGACCCCACTCCTTCGCGGCTTGCGCGACCTTGAGGGCATGCGCGTGCTCGAGCAGCGCCTTGGTGGGGATACATCCCCAGATGAGACACGTGCCGCCCAGCGCCTTCTGTTTCTCGACGACCGCAACCTTGAGACCGAGCTGCGCCGCCCGGATCGCGGCCACATACCCACCGGTCCCTGCGCCAATGACGACCACGTCATACCCGTTTGCCAACGCACGAACTCCCTTCGCACCCCTGTAGAACTCCGTACCCAGCACAGAGCTCGGTACCCGAACAGAACTGTGCATCGCACCAACGCCACACCCAGAACTCCGGACGTCGGACTCAGCAACCCCTCAATTTCCCTTGGAAGGGGGAAACTCGTCAAGCTGCGACGAGCGCAGCGGAGGCACTACTTCTTCTTGATACTCGTCAGCGGCACGAACGTTTGCTGAATCGCCGGTTGCGACGCGAGGCGCTCCTCGTCTGTCGGAGCAATGGCCTTGACCCTCGCCTTTAGCTCCCCGTGCTCGTACTTGAGCTCCCAGGTCCTGCTCGGACAGTTGGCTGAGCCGCCGTGACAGTCGCCGGGCCGTGCCAAGGGCGGCCAGAGCAATCAGGCAACTGACCCCGGACAGGATCCACGGCCATTCCATAGGTCAACGACTATACAGTCCTTGAAGGTTCCAGGGTTCCAGAGTTCCTGGGTTCCACGGTTCCAAGGTTCCAAAGTTCTAGAGTTCCAAAGTTCGAGATGCAGCGACCGCACGCTGGTTGTTGAACGACGAACCTTTGAACCTGGAACCTTGGAACTCTGGAACCGTGGAACCCAGGAACTCTGGAACCTTGGAACTTTTGAGAGCGGTATACTCCCCGTCGAATGAGCGGGAGACGAAAGACCGTGATGGTCGTCGATGCGCTAGGAGACTCCCGCGAGCGACTGGCCACCCCGCTCAAGCGCGATTACAGGGTCCTGCGAGCGGCATCGGGCGAGGCCGCCCTCGCGCTGATGGAGCGCGAAGAGATCGATCTGTTGATTTCGGACGTTCAGTTGCCCGGTGTGACGGGACTGGAGCTGCTGCAGATTGTGCGAGCGAATTACCCGTTGGCCGAAAGCATTCTGGTGGCCGACGGATCGGATCTCGAGGGCGCGGTGCAGGCGATCAAGCTTGGCGCCTATCACTTTCTCGGTAAGGATGCCGACCCCGACACCCTGCGGACCGCGGTGGCGCACGCCTCCGAGCGGCAGGATCTGAATCGGCGGCTCATCACCCTCCGCGACGAAGTGCAGGACATCGGCGACCGCGAGTTCGTCGTCGGGCCCAGCCGCGCGATGCAGGACGTGATCGATGTCGTGAACAAGGTCGGACCGCTCTCGGCCACCGTGCTCATCCTGGGGGAGAGCGGGACGGGCAAGGAGCTGTTAGCGCGCATGATCCATCGTGCGTCTGCTGACGGTGGGCAGACGCCCGATCGACCGTTCATCGCGGTCAACCTGGCAGCCATTCCCCGCGACCTCGTGGAGAGCACGCTCTTTGGTCACGAACGGGGAGCATTCACGGGAGCCGTACAACAGCGCATCGGGAAATTCGAGCTTGCCAGCGGCGGCTCGCTCTTTCTCGACGAGATTGGTGATTTGCGTCTCGACCTTCAGGCCAAGCTGCTCCGTGCCATTCAGGAGGACGAAATCGAACGCGTGGGCGGCACCAAGCCGATCAAGACATCATTTCGCCTGATCGCGGCCACTAACGTCGACCTCGAGCGCGCGGTCAAGGACGGCACGTTTCGAGGTGACTTGTTCTTCCGGCTCAATGTCATCCCGGTGCGACTGCCGCCATTACGCGACCGTCTGGACGACGTGCCCGAGCTGGCCGAGTTCTTCCTGCGCCGCTACAATTCACGCTTCAACAAGAGCATCAAAGGCATCGCCCAATCGACGCTTCGCATGCTCGGCCATTACTGGTGGCCGGGCAACATCCGGGAGCTGGAGAACCTCATCGAGCGTGTGGTTGCCACCTGTGACGGCGAATGGATCACAGACGACGACCTGCCGATCGATTTTCAGGTGGCCGAGCTCGACCACCAGGAAGATGAGAAGAGCCTGCTCGACCGGGCGCTGGCGACCTTCGAGCGCAACTACATCATCCGCGCGCTCGAAAAGCAGGCGTGGAACATCACGCAGACCGCCCGCTACCTCGGCGTGCCGCTGTCGACCCTCAAATTCAAGATCGATCGCCTGGACATCCGTGAAGTTCAGAGACGCTTGAAGGGTGGGTGACTCGCGTTGGCTGGAGAAAAAGAGACGCTGAGGGCTCAGCGCCCTTTCTCTCGAACCACGGACGTTCTTGAAACGCGCTACTTACGAGGAAGAACCGCGTCTTTCAATTGCTTGACGATTCGCGCCTTGACAACGGTCTTGGCGGGAATTTTGATCGGCTCGCCGGTGGCTGGATTACGGCCCATACGTGCCTTCCGTTTCTGCACGACGAGCTTCACCATGCCGGGCAGGACGAACTCGCCCGATCGTTTCAACTCCTTCTCGCACAATGCTGCCAGCTCGTCAAAGAATTCGCGCGCCTGCGTGCGCTTGGTCTCGAACCGCTCAGCGAAATGTGAGAACAACTCCGACTTGCCCATCCGGCGGGCTTCTACCATGTCTGGTCCCCCTGGGAAGTACCGCGCGCCAACTGGTCGAAGCGCCGCGATGCGGGCCGCGCGCGCGTGCGGCCAATCGCGGAAAATGGCGGAAAAACGCCCCTAAATCTAGCGCGCGTGCTCCGGGCTGTCAAACGAGCGTTACGACGTCGTGTGAGCACGCCAACAGGCCTCCGAGCCTCAGAGGCTCAGAAGAAAGCTGCCAGTGCCTACTTCGCGTCGGTGCGATTCCGTGTTGTTAGAATCAAACAATGCCTGCCGAGCACGCGCTCGAGACGTTTCCGAACCCTCGACCGGAGCGCGACTTTGAGATCGCCATCGACTGCCCCGAGTTCACGTCGATGTGCCCTAAGACGGGCTTGCCCGACTTTGGCACGATTCGAATTCGCTACGTTCCCGATCAGCGTTGTCTCGAGCTCAAGGCATTGAAGTACTACCTCCTCACCTATCGCAACCAGGGCATCTTCTACGAGGCGGCGACCAACAAGATCCTCGACGATTTGGTCGCGGCGTGTGCGCCACGCCGGATGGTGGTCGTCGGGGACTTCACGGCTCGCGGCGGTATCACGACGAAGGTGACGGCAGAGTACGTAAAAAGCGAGTAGGCCGCGCTCGCGCGGAAGCGTCGGAGTAGCGCGCTTCGCGCGCGAGCAGTTAGCGAGCGGCCTCGGCGCCTTAGCGCCGCCGTCCACGCGAAGCGTGGCCCTCGCGAGCAAAGCGAGCGCCCTTATGGAAGACGATGTCGTGCGGATCCCGATCCAGGATGCAATCGATCTGCATCCCTTCGCACCCTCAGATGTGATCTCCGTGGTCGACGAGTACCTGCGCGAGGCGCAGGCGGCTGGCTTCGAGTTGGTCCGGCTGATTCACGGTCGCGGCAAGGGTGTTCAGCGCGCCGCAGTGCAGCGCTTCCTGCGCAGTCACGATGCCGTCGAGAGCTACTGGGACGCGGTCGAGGCGCATTTGGGCGCGACCGTCGTGCGCCTTCGATAAGCGCTAGCGGCCAGCGGCCGGCATTTCCGATCCCTTCCGCCTAAAGGCGAAGACAGGAGGATGGAAGGCCACCTATTCCGGCTTTGCCGGAGATCGGGCTATGTCTTTTCGGTGTTTCCGTGCTTCGCTTTCCGTGCCTAGGATGCGACTGCCGTGAGCTGTGGACCGATCAGCGTTCGCGCCATTGAATCGACCTGAAGGTGCAAGTCGGTCACGCGGAGCGAGGAGATTGGCACTCCGGCGTTCACGGCGGCAGCAACGGTCCGATAGTCGCTCGGCACCCTGAAGTCAATCGTTCGACTCAGCGCGTCCTCGATCTGCCCGACGGTCAGCACACCCGAGTCGCCAGTGCGATTCAAGACGATGCGGATGCGCTCCGGACCGACACCGTCGAGTCGAATGGCGTCCGTGAGACGCTGGAGGTTCCGGAGGCATGGCAGGTCGGGATTTGCCACCAGCATGACGTAGTCCGACATGGTCAGGGCGGCCACGGTTGATTCCGTCAACGTGCTGCCGGCGTCGACCACGACGTACTCGTACATTTCGGAGTAGCAGCGCAAACTCTCCTCGACGCCCTCGGCATCGCGCGCGTTCGGCCGCCCAAAGCCTTCAGCAGCGGCAAGAACGTGCAGCCCGCATTCGTGTTCGGTGACGAAGCGCGTGGCCAGATCGCGATCGCTCCACCCGACCTGGTCGAGCATATCGACCAGCGTGTAGCGGGGGCGCAGCCCAAGGAAGACGGCCAGGTCACCGGCCTGCCGAACGTCGACCGCGAGGGTCGATCGGTCGGAAATTCGACGAATGTCCGCGGCGCAGTTGACGGCCATCGTCGTGGTGCCGGTGCCGCCCTTGGTGCCCAGGAAAGTCAGGATCATCCCGCCTGGCCACTTCGCAACTCGTATGCCATTGTGCGAAGGAACCCCAAGGCGCCTATTTGCTTGGAAATTCAGGGTTTGTCTGTGACATGGCGGTGACGAATCTGTAAGGCGCCCACAGGTTTTGTTGTTGAGTGCGTTCCAACGGTTTCCCGGCCCCGCCTGTCAGATATATATATATGTTACCCACCTATATGACACCGACTGACCTGACGACCCGGTCCCTTCAGAAGGGAAGCGCGGAGTTTCTCGTCCTCGCCATCCTCGAGGGTCCTCAGCGGCACGGCTACGAGATTGCGCAGCTCATCGCCGAACGGTCGGAAAACCGACTGAAGTTCCCGGCCGCCACGCTCTACCCGTTGCTCTACAAGCTCGAAAAGCGCGGGTGGGTCGAGGGGCGGTGGGTCGAAAAAGCCGGGCAGCGCCGTCGGCGGTTCTATCGCCTCACAAGCGCCGGACGCGTGGTGCTCGGCGAGCGCCGGCGGGTGTGGCGAGAATTCTTCGATGCTCTCGATCAGGTCGCGCGAGTACGTCACGCGTGAGGGCAGTCATGACCGACTGGAAGCCGTACGTCCGCACTCACCTTCCGCATCTCGACATTCGAGCCGAGCGCGAGGCTGAAATCATCGACGAGCTGGCGCTTCAACTCGAAGCGGCGTACGACGCCGCTATAGCGGGGGGCGCGTCCGAGGATGAGGCCCATCAACAGGCTATCGACGAGGTGCCCGATTGGCAGGCACTCGCGCGCGACCTGGTCCGCGTCGAAGCTCGGGATGCGAGCGCACGACCTCAGGACGTTCGGTTCACTTCCAACCAGAGACCACACGTGATGAGCGGCTTCGCGCTCGACCTTCGGCATGCTCTGCGCAGCCTGTTTAGCGCGCCGGGCTTCGCGGCCATCGCCATCCTGACATTAGCTCTCGGCCTTGGATTGGGTACGACGGCCTTTTCGCTCATCGACGGCATCCTTCTCCAACCGATGCCGTACCCTCGAGCCGATCGCCTGGTGCTGATCAAGGCGACCGTCCCACCTGATGGACAGGAGACGAACGAGATTACGTATCCGGACGGCATCGATCTGGCCGCGATGAGCCAGGCGTTCGAACGCATGGCAGCGCTGATGCCCTTCGCGGGCACAACGACGATGACAGAGCCGCCCAGTCGCGTCGAGGGTTTTGAGGTGTCGACGTCCTTCTTGTCAGTGCTCGGACTGACGCCCACGATGGGCCGCGACTTTTCCCCAGAAGACGGACGATCGGGCGCTGCGCCGGTCGTGATCCTCGGTCATGGACTGTGGCAGCGGCTGGGCGCGCCACACGACATCATCGGCCGCGCGCTTGCTGTCAACGAGGTCCCGCGCACCGTCATCGGCATTGCCCCGCGTAACCTGCGTGTCGAGTTGATGACGCATCCCGCGGATCTCTTCCTGCCGCTCACCCCAAGCCATCCCTTTGCTGCCAATCGAGGTATCCGCACGTTCCGTGTCATCGGCCGGCTATCCGACGGGTCGATCGATCGAGGAGGCCACGGCCTCTGTCGCCACCATCGGTGCCCGACTGGCATCCGAATACCCCGCGACGAATCGGGGGCGAACGTTCGTCGCCCGTTCGATGCAGGAAGAGATCGTCGGGCCAGCGCGGTCGCAGTTGTGGCTGGTGGCCGGACTCGTCGGACTCGTGTTACTCGTCGCGGCGGTCAACCTCGCGGGTCTTCTCCTGGCGCGAACCGCCGGACGTCTCCGCGACGTCACGGTGCGGCTCGCCCTTGGAGCCAGTCGGTGGCGGTTGATACGGGAGTCGATGGCTGAGGGGCTGTTACTGAGCGTGCTGGGCGCGGTCGCTGGCGCCTTCATCGCTACCGCCTTGGTCACGGTGATTCGGTCGCTCCCAGAATTGGCGCTGCCGCGACTTTCCGAAATCCACATGAGTTATCGTGCCTTGGGCACGCTGACGGTGTGCCGCGGTCGTCATCGCCTGCGGCGTAGGGCTGGTGCCGCTGCTGCTGATGCGCCACCTCGCAGCCGCCAGTTCGCTGCGGACCGGACACGAAACAGCTAGTCGTCCAGCGGTCCGACTCCGCTCGGCGCTTATCGTCGGTCAAACGTCATTCGCGTTCATGCTGCTCGCAATCGCGGTCCTCCTGGCGACAAGCCTGCGGGCGGTGCTCACGCAGCCGCTCGGGTTCGAAACCCAGAATGTCGTCACGATGCGGATTGCCGTCCCAGAGAGCCGCTACGTCTCCAGGGACGATACGGTTCGCTTCTACACGGAACTCCTGGACACGCTCCGCGCGCAGCCGATGGTCGATAGTGCGGGGGTGGTTTCGATCCTGCCGCTCGCCGGGAACACCGGCAGCACGCTCAGCATTCAGGGTCGTGAAGACACACCTCTGGCGCTGCGACCCGCCGTGGGCTGGCACTGGACGAGCCCGGGGTACTTCGCCTCGATCGGAATACCCATCATCGCCGGGCGCGACTTCACCGCCGACGACGTCAGACGAACTGCGCACGTGACCGTGATCAACGAAGCATTGGCTCGTCTGCATTTTCCCGGTGAGGATCCAATTGGAAAGCGCGTCTACTTCGGTGGCTTCGGTCCCGGAGGACCACCCGAATGGCACGAAGTCATCGGCATCGTCGGCGACGTTCGGCATCGGGGGCTCGAAGCCGAACCTGATGCCCGTGCGTATGATTTGTTCGGTCAGCACTGGGGCCGCACCATCTCTCTCGCGATCCGGACCTCGAACAGCCCCGCTGCAAGTCGCCGCAGTCGTTCGACAGCTTCTGGGCGAGCGCGATCCGAGATTGGCAGTGTTCGCCATCAGCACGACCGCCGATCTGGTGCAACGCGCCGTCGCGACGCGCCGGTTGCTGCTGTGGATGGTGACGGGATTCGCCTTCATCAGTGTCGTGATCGCACTCATCGGCCTGTATGGCACGGTCGCTTACATGGTCGCGCAGAGAACCAAAGAGGTCGGCGTGCGACTGGCGCTGGGCGCGACGACTCCACAGATTCGGTGGCTGGTCCTCGGACGTGGACTGCAGCTGGTCGCTGGCGGTGTGGTGTGCGGCCTGATTGGAGCCTTCGCCCTCCGTCGATCGATCGACGCACAACTCTTCGGCATCACGACCATGAACCTGCCGGCGCTGACTGCCTCGGCGTCGGCCCTCCTGGTTGTCGCCGCCTTGGCGTGTCTTGTTCCCGCGTGGAGAGCCACGCGAATTGATCCGGTGGCAGCGCTCCGAATCGAGAGGCTACGGTCCACGGTCTCGGCCCACGGTCTCAGTCAGTTCCAGTTACAGTCCAATTCAGATTCGAGGCTGTGACCTTCGTGGCAACGGTGGCCGTGGACCGTAGGCGTGTACCCGGGCCTCAATTGCTTCCCTTCCCATCCTGAGCCCGCATCACCCGCGAATGTGGCGGTTTCTGCGCGGTCTCGAGGGAGGGCACCTTGCAGGAATCGCGTACGCCTCTCGCCGCCGGTGACCTGGTCGAAGTTCGCGACAGCTCGTGGACCATCCTCAACATCGAACACTTCGAACACGTCACGTTGCTGACGCTTCGAGGCATCGGGGTCGGAAACCTCGGCCGATCGCAGCGCGTCCTTCTTCCATTCGACCATGCGAGGTCGATGGCCCAGCAGATCCGCCATCGGTTGCGCCAGTCGTCATGCGGTCTTGCGGGTCGCTGCAGTCGCAGTCGCAGGTTCAGCCTCGTGGAGCGACTGCTGGACCGCGGGTTCGGCACGGATCGATTTGCGACCGTGGCAGCTCGAGCCGGCCCGCGCCGCGATTGCCGGGGCCTCGCGGTTACTGCTCGCAGACGCTGTCGGACTGGGCAAGACGATTCAGGCGGGCCTCATCCTGGCGGAGTTGACGGCACGAGGGCTGGCGCAGCGCATCCTCATTCTCACGCCCGCATCGCTACGGGCGCAGTGGGCGTCAGAACTGTCGGCGAAGTTCGGGCTGGTCGCCGCCGTTTTCGATCACTCGGCTCTTGCAGAAGCCGCAGCGAACCTGCCGGTCGGCGTGAATCCATGGAAGACAGCCTCAATCGTCGTGTCTTCGATCGACCTCGTGAAACGGCCAGAGGTCAGAAGTGCCCTCGACGAAGTGCCCTTTGATGCTCTCGTGGTAGACGAGGCACACCATCTCACGCCCGGTACCGATCGCAGCGCGGTGGTCGTCGATCTGGCGGGCCGCACGCCATGGGTCGTGTTGGCCACCGCGACACCTCATTCAGGCGACGAGGCCGCGTATCGATTCCTGCACAGCTATCGGCGCTCATGCGGAACACCCGCCGCTCGTCACATTCTGCCGACGAGCAACAGAAGTAGATGCTGGACGGCTTCGGCGAGACTTGTGGCTAGGTGTCCAACCCACCAGCGACGAACGCCTCCTCCTCGATGCAACGTTGCGATATCAGCAGGCGCTTCGCGTCAGCGGTGGCGATCAGGCAGCGCACCTCGTCGCAACCGTGATCGCACGTCGTGCCGCCTCACTCGCGACCGCGGCGCATCGGACGTTAGAGCGGCGGTTGGCTCTCCTGAAGGGAGCACCACCAGAGACTCAGGAGCTCCTACCGTGGGACGAGGGTGATGAGCTCGACGCGATGGTGAGCGATCAGCTGCTTGGCGTCCGCGGAATGTCGAACGCTGCCGAGGAGATTGGGTGGCTCGAACGGCTCGGTTGGACTCGCACGCGCGGCGACGGACCAATCGTCGAAGCTGCGGATCCTCGAACGGCTCGTTCGGCGCTGTCGAGATCCGCTGATCGTATTCAGCGAGTATCGCGACGTCGCTTGTGAAGTCGCCAGCCGGCTCTCGAGGCTCTCGTCCGTGGCGGTGATTCACGGGGGAGTTCCGGCCCGCGATCGTCACGACCGGATTCGCGAGTTCATCAACGGAAACACTCGGATCCTCGTGACAACTGACGCTGCCGGCGAAGGCCTCAATTTGCAAGCGCGCTGCCGGTTGATTGTGACCCTGGAGCTACCGTGGAACCCTTGGCGACTCGAACAACGCGTCGGCCGAGTCGATCGGATCGGCCAGCAGCGCCGGGTTCATGCGCTTCACCTCTATCACCGCAACTCCTTCGAAGAGGTCGTACTGGCCAATCTCGACCGACGTCGGCAGACCGCGACCAACGCGGTTGCGCCAAGCGCTCTCGGAAGTGACACGGCGTTCGCGCTCGTCGAGCGTTGGCTTCGTGCTCACGGTGGGTCAGCCCCGCAGGTGTCACAACCGCTCTATAGCGATGAGTCTTCGGATCACTCGGAACGCAGCGGCGTGGTGCTGCTCTTTCGCGCCAACTATCTCGATGCAGGCGGCCGAATCGTACAACGGGACTGCATAGGCGTCCGGGTCGAGCTTCACGAACACAAACGCGTTGCGTTGTCGCTCACGCAGGAGATGGTCAATGCGTTGATCCGAGCGCCCAAGCTGCGGGCCGTCCTCGAATCGGCCATGCGGGTTCGGTTGCTCGCGGCCGAGCGCGAGGCGACCCCCACGGCGGACGCGATCGAGCAGCGCATCGGCTGCATTCGGTTGGCGATCGAGGGCCGATCGAATCTCGTCTTCCAGGGATCCCTGTTCGATCGGCGGGCTGAACAGCAGGCGCGTGCGCGGACAGAGCATGCGAAGAGCATGCTGGCGCAGCTCGCTCGAACACTCGACTCTGCTCGCGCGCTCCGCCGCCTTCACGCAACTGAACCGCAACTCGTTGCGGCATGGGTCGCAAGGTGACGGCATGCTACCGGGCATCCGCGGATCGCTCGTCGCGAGCTCGTTTCTCGAGAACGTTCTTCTCCACCAATTTCAAGCCACCTCCTCGGACGATGAGAAATCTCATCGACTACTTGTGCGGTGGTGGCGCCGGGTCGACGCCTCTCTCGGCCCGGCGTCGAGTCCTCGCGCGGTCCTGGACTTGGGAGCCTTGCCCCTCGTCCATCTGTTGGGCTACGACGTCCTGCGCCTCGAACCGTACGGCACGGGCTTCGTGGGGATGGTCGGAACCGGCTCGAGGGCGCTTGCGGTGCTCCGGACAACGAGCTTTGGTCACGACCCGGAACTCGCGTGGCGCGACACCGTGCGCGCCGGTCGTACGACAGGCGCGCGTTGGGGACTGATTTACACCGGTCGCACATTGCGAGTGATCGATGCCGCACGCACGTGGTCTCGTCGCGCCCTCGACTTCGAGCTTGGATCGGTTGTGGCTCACCGCTCGAGCGCAGCCGTCCTCTGGGGGATCGCCCATCGCTCTGCGCTCGAACCGCGCGACGACTCCAGTGCTCTCGAGGACGCCATGCGGCGCAGCGACAGTCACGCCCTCACCGTCTGCGATTCACTGGGCGATGGCGTACTCGATGCGCTCGATGCCTTGATGACGGCACTCGATGGCAAGGGGTGGCCAGGACGACCAACGCGCGACACCATATTCCACCACTCGCTCACCCTCGTCTACCGGCTCCTCTTTCTGCTGTTCGCTGAGGCACGCGACCTCGTACCGACCTGGAATCACGTCTATCGCGACGCCTACACCGTCGAGGCGCTCTGGCGTCCGACCGGCGCTGGTCATCACCCGCGGGGGCTGTGGAAGGCATTGCAGGCGATGTCTCGGCTCGCGCACGCGGGCTGTCGTGCGGGCGATCTGACCGTCACGCCCTTCAACGGTCGCCTCTTTTCGCCCACGCACACGCCACACGTCGACCGTGTTCGCGTCTCTGATGCGGTCGTGAGTCGAGCCGTGCTGGCGCTGGCCACCAGCGCTGGACCGCAGGGCCGACGGCCGATCTCGTATGCCGACCTCGGCGTGGAGCAACTCGGGGCCGTGTACGAACGTGTCCTCGAGTACGAGCCGACGCGCAGCACCGGACCGACGCTCTTGACGCGAACGTCTCACGAGCGCAAGCGTACCGGCAGCTTCTACACGCCCCGCGCAATGACCGAGTTTCTGGTCCGGCGAACGCTCCATCCGCTGGTCGTCGACAGGAACCCGGACGAGATCCTTTCGCTCAAGGTTGTCGATCCGGCGATGGGCAGCGGCGCGTTCCTGGTGGCTGCCTGCAGATACCTCGCGGCCGCTACGGAACGCGCGCTCGTGACATGCGGCGAGTGGCCCGCTGATGGCGACGTTCGAGATCGACGCGTGGCGCTGCGACGGAGCATTGCCGAGCGCTGCTTGTACGGCGTGGATCGCAACCCCATGGCGGTACAGCTCGCCCGCTTGTCGTTGTGGCTCACCACGCTGGCCAGCGATCGTCCGCTGACCTTTCTCGACCATCACCTCGCGACCGGCGACAGTCTGATTGGCGCCGGATTCCCGGAACTCGCACGCAATCCCGTTCGGGAGCATCGGCGCCCGGAAGGCTCGATCAATCGAGCGCTGCCGCTATTCTCCGATCAGACGGCCGATGAGTTGGCACGACAGAGTCTTGCCCGAACGGTTCCGGCTCGCGCGTCGAACCTGGAGACACGCTGAGGGCGGTGCGTGAAAAGGAACGCGCGCTCGACGCCCTCAACGTAGAAGGGACACCCCTGAGCCGATGGCGGCAGGCCGCTGACCTGTGGTGCGCCGCCTGGTTTCCAGCCGTGCGTGTGACGTCGCCGATCTTTGCCGACTTCCTCGCATCGCTGTTCGGCGGCCGAGGCTCGTTGTCACCGAAGGATCGCGTTCGCCTTCTCGGTAGCGCAGCCACGGTCGCGCATGAGCACCACTTCTTTCACTGGGAGCTCGAGTTCCCTGAAGTGTTCTTCGATCATGAGGGGCGGCCGGACATCGGCGGTGGATTCGATGCCGTGATTGGCAATCCGCCGTGGGACACCCTCCGGGCCGACACGGGCGAGCCTGACAATCGGTCGAACGAGCGCGTGTCGCAGCACGCACGGCTCCGCTTCTTCCGCGAGGCCGGGGTGTTTCGTCATCAGGGGCCGGGACACTTGAATCGCTACCAACTCTTCGTTGAACGAGCGCTGCAGCTGACTCGATCCGGCGGACGCATGGGGCTGGTCCTGCCGTCTGGCATCGCGACGGATCGCGGGAGCGGACCGCTTCGGCGCGCGCTCCTGGATCAGACGACCATCGATCGCGTGCTCGGCTTCAACAACCGCGACGGAATCTTTCCGATCCACCGGGACGTCAAGTTCCTTCTTCTGACCTCGACGAAGGCCGATCGCACGGACCGTCTCGAGGGATCCTTCGGACGCACCCAACCGTCGTGGCTCGACGACCTGCCTGACAGCGCCCGCGACGATCCGCCAGAGGCACGCCGTGTCGCCTTGAATCGTGGGTTGCTCGACAAATGGGATCCCGAGCACCTGTCGATCCCGTTGCTCTCCAGCGCGAGCGATCTCGAACTTCTGGTGCACGTCAGCGCGTCGGTGCCGCCACTGGGCGGACCCGACGGGTGGGGCGTTCAGTTCGGGCGGGAGCTCAATGCCACGGAGGATCGACCCCACTTTGTCAGCCCTGGATGCGCGGGCCCTGACCTCATCACGGTGATTGAGGGCAAGCACCTCGAGCCGTTTCGCGTGCGGCCGGAGCTTTCTCGTCTGGCGATCCCATCCCACGTCGTCAAGACGCTGGTGGACCGCGACCGCACCTTCGGATGTTTACGCGTTGCGTATCGCGACGTCGCCAGCGCCACCAACCGCCTGACGCTGATCGCCGCCATGCTGCCGCCAGGCACGGTCTCGACCCACACGGTGTTCTGTCTGAAAAACGCGGTCAGCGCGCGCGCGCAGTATTGCCTGCTCGCACTGCTCAACAGCCTGGTCGCCAACTTCCTGGTGCGACTCCAGGTCACCACGCACGTCTCGAGCGGGCTGATGCTTCGCCTACCCGTTCCCCGTCCGCCCGGCCACGATCCGGCGTTCCGAGAGCTCGCCCGCCTCGCCCAATCGCTCGCACGAACAGGGATCGACGCCGACGAGCAGTCGTATGTGCAAATCAACAGCATCGCGGCGGCGCTGTACGGACTCACCACCTCGCAGTACGAGCATGTCGTGGGGACGTTTCCTTTGCTGTCAGCGAGGCTCAGACGTTGGCTGATCGCTGACTACGTACAGGCCTCAGAGGCTCAGAGACGCAGAGGACGGGTCAAGGCATGGAAAGCTGCCGGAAGAACGAGACCACTGACTGAGCGCATTATCGGCTGCGCAATGGCGGTTCACGCGAGCTGCGGCCCAGGCCTGCTCGGAGAACGCCTACCAAGCGGCCCTGGCGATTGAACTGGTCGCCAAGAACAGCTGCTGCCATTCGAGAGCCGACCTTCCCCGCTACCGTAGGGTCAAGGTCGGAGAGCTACAATCCAGAGCTGATCGTCATGAAGAAGTCGTGGTTGAGATCAAGAGTGTTGCTCGTTCGATCCCGTGTTTCTGGCGCAGATGCTCACTTATCTGCGAGTCACTGGCATTAACGTCGGTTTGATGCTCAACTTCAAGTCGACCAAGACTCAGCGAGGGCATCAAGCGCGTCTCGCTCTGTGATTGCCTCTGTCTTCCTTTGATCCTCTGGTCTCTGTGCCTCTGAGGCTTGTACGGTGTTATGCAGCTTTCGCCGGCCATCCGCCCACGGTCTCAGCACCGCATACAGCGTCGAGATGATCGGCATCGCCAGCCCATGCTTTGCCGCGCGACGGACGGCCGCGCCTTGCAGTGCGTGGACTTCGATGCGCTTCCCCATTTCCAGATCAATGAGCAGCGAAGAGCGCGTGGATGGTGGAATGCTGTCCATGTACTCCCGCAGGCTTTCGAAACGGTCCCGTGAGATCTTCACACCCTCGGCTTCAGCCAGCGCGGCAATCTCGCGAGCGGCGGCGTAGAACACGTCCCGCACCTGAGGGTCGCCCCAGATTCCGCCGATCGGCAGCCGCGCGGCGCCGGTAAATCCCGAAAACGGCGCGAGGTAGACGAACTTGTCCCAGATAGGGACGCGGCCGTCCGCCACCGGCGTCACGATGATGTCAGCGGGTTTCATGACGTCGGCAATGGCCTGCACGCGTGGCGTGATGCGACCACGCTCCCCAAACACCTCGCCGAAGATGATCGAGCGGTGCACACCGGTCTGCACGATCACGCCGGGTGATTCGAGTGCCGTCGCCACATAAGTCGTTCCACCGAGCACGTGCGATTCGCCCACGGCATTCGCTACCTCATCGACGCTGTCGACGCCATTCTGAAGTGTCAGCACGACCGTTTCCGGCCCGATGAGCGGCGGCAACAGACGCAGCGCCTGATCGTTGTCGTACGCCTTCACCGTGAAGAGCACGACATCGACTGCACCGACCTTCGCAGAATCGCTCTCGGCAGCAGCGTGGACCACGAAATCGCCCAGCTTGGCGCTTTGGACCCGAAGCCCGTTGGAGCGGATGGCCTCGAGATGGGCGCCTCGCGCGATGAACGTGACATCTTGCCCCGCGCGCGCAAGCTTGGCGCCGAAATAGCCCCCAACGGCACCGGAGCCGACAATCGCACATTTCATCGGGTCACGGAATCACGGAATCCGACGCGGCGTCAAGCCAACAGATCTCCCATGATTGCGCAGATGCCTTTGATAGAATTCGCACATGGCGGCACGCCTCACGGCCTATCTCGTCGCGTTCATCGTCGGGATCACGGTTATCGCCGGACTCATCGCTGGCGCGCAGCGTGACGATACGGGCCCGGTCGATCTGATCGTCCTCAATGGACGGGTCTATACGGCTGATGGACAGGGCACGATTGCCGAAGCCGTGGCCGTTCAGGGAAACAAAATTTTGCGGGTCGGCACGAACCGCGAAGTGCAGCGGCTCCGGCGTCCGCGGACCGTGGTCGTCGACGCGCGCGGTGGCGCGGTACTGCCAGGGTTCAACGACTCTCATACGCACCTCTTGAGTGGCGGCTTGTCGATGAATCAGATCAACCTGCTCGACGCCAGGACACTGCCCGCCATCGAGAGCGCGGTGCGCGAGTGGTCCGCCGCTCACCCTGACGAGCCGTGGGTGATCGGTCGCGGATGGCTGTACGAACCGTTTCCCGGTGGTCTGCCGACGCGACAGATCCTTGATGCGCTCGTTCCGGATCGACCCGCGTACCTGACGTCGTATGACGGTCATACCGGTTGGGCCAATTCGGCGGCGCTGAAGCTGGCCGGCATCACGCGACGATCGAAGAATCCCGCCGACGGCATCATTGTGAAGGAGGCGCGAACCGGCGAGCCGACCGGCGTCCTCAAAGAGGCTGCAATGAGCCTGATGTCGGCGCATCTTCCCAAGCCCACCCGTGCAGAAAAAGTGGCCGCCATCCGATCGGCGATTGTCGAAGCTCAGCGCCGTGGCGTGACGAGCGTCCAGACCGCGAGCGGATCGGCGGAGGAGCTCGAGATCTACGACGAGCTTCGAAAGTCGCATGACCTCGACCTGCGGGTCTACGCAGCCCTTTCCGGAAAGCCCGATCTCACCGCCCAGGAGCTCGACGCGTTCGACACCCTGCGCGAGAAGTACGCGGACGATCCCGTCTTCAAGGCCGGGGCCATCAAGCTGATGGCCGATGGCGTCATCGAATCGCACACGGCAGCGATGCTCGAGCCGTACTCCAATCGCGCGGAGGCGCGCGGCGAGCCGCGCTTCACGGCAGAAGCCCTCGACAGGCTCGTCGCGGAGCTGGACCGCCGTGGCTGGCAGGTGATGATTCATGCCATCGGAGATCGCGCGATTCGGATGGCGCTCGACGCGTTCGAGCGTGCCGCAGCCGCGAACCCGCTGCCGGCGCGTAGTCGTCGCCACCGCATTGAGCACATCGAGACGATCGCTGCGGCCGACATTCCACGTTTCGGCCGCCTGGGAGTGATTGCGTCGATGCAGCCATCTCACGGGCTGCCCGACCCGGCGCAAATCGCAGTGTGGCGAGCCAACATCGGCGAGGATCGCGCTTCGCGAGCCTGGGCGTATGGCAGCATCGCGCGACACAAGGGCGCGTTGGCGTTCGGCAGCGACTGGCCGGTGGTCGGGATCGATCCGTTGCTCGGACTGCAAGTGGCGGTCAATCGCACGACGTTCGACGGAGAGCCGCTGGGCGGCTGGATTCCGTCGGAACGGCTGACAATCGAGCAGACCGTCGACGCGTATACCCGAGGCGCTGCCTGGGCCTCGTTCGACGAGCACCGTAAGGGCTCGATCGCGCGCGACATGCTCGCTGACATCGTCGTCCTGACGAAGGACATCTTCAGTCTGACGCCCGCGCGGATTGGAGAGACCGAAGTCGCCGCGACGATCTTCGATGGGAAAGTCGTGTACCAGCGTTCGACCGAAACGGACAACTAGTGTCCTTAGCGCGGCTTTGGGCGACTTGGGCCGTCTCCGGGGAACTTCTCGCCGGCACCAGCCGTCTGAATGCCAGATGCCCGGTTCACGCAAGCAGCGTGGACCGCCTCCTGCCTGCAGTTTCGAAGGACGGCACCCGTGAGCCTTCGTTGGATCTTCGTCGTTACACTGCTGACAGCACCTCCCGCACTTTTGGCACATTCGGCACGATGTGCCCTGGCCCGCCCAGGCACCAGCACTCTCGGCACCGCCGGCACCCTCGGCACCTTCCGAGCAATCTGACCTCGATGAGTTCATGGGTCGCGTTCTGGCGCGACGCGATGAAAACTGGAAAAAGCTTCAGCAGTACGTTCTCGACGAGGAGGAACGCCTGCAGGTGTTCGGCCCGGGCGGAGTCCGCCTCTACGGTTTCACGCGCGAATACACCTGGTTCATCAGGCAGGGCTATTTCATCCGCAGTCCCGTGCGATTCGACGGCGTGCGCATCAGCGAGGAGGAGCGGGCGCGTGAGGAGGAGCGCTGGATCGAGCGGGAAAAGTCGCGCGAACGGAGGGCGCAGGAGCGCGCCAAGGAGCGCGGTGAAGAGCAGCCGCAGCCAGCGGAGTCGGCGCCACTCGATCCGGCCGCGCCGGTCGACGTCCTACGGAACTCGCTCGAACCCCGGTTCGTGTCCGCGGCCTACTTCCTGCGCTTCAAATTCGAACCGGGGCATTACGCGCTCGCCGGCCGCGAGCGGCTCAGCGAGCGAGACGTTCTCCGCATCGAGTACTACCCCGCGCAGTTGTTCAATGAGGGCCGCAGCCGGCCCAACAAACGCGCTCGGGATCGGGATGATCAGATTGAAGAGAAGATGAACAAGGTATCGCTCATCACGATGTGGATCGATCCGAGCGAGCACCAGATCATCCAGTACACGTTCGACAACATCGACATGGACTTCCTCCCC
The DNA here is from genome assembly GCA_963734095.1 of uncultured Acidobacteriota bacterium. Taxonomy (GTDB): domain Bacteria; phylum Acidobacteriota; class Vicinamibacteria; order Vicinamibacterales; family UBA2999; genus JACCSI01. The sequence continues at coordinate 216,151 of CAVTGK010000044.1, forward strand.
GGCCGTTCGCTGGTGCGAGTGGACGAGATGAAAGCCGCCATGAAGATGCTGCAGCCTTTTCCCAACGTGTGGCTGCCCGGCACCATTGACATGGACTTTCTCGTGACGACCGCGATGGGGTCGATCGAAGCGAGCTACGACGTCGAGTATCACGACTACCGGCTGGCAGAAGTCACGACGAGGATCAGGCCGTGACAGTGCGCAGGTGCGGCGGTGCGGCTGCGAATGACGGTCGTCGCGGCTATCCTGTGCGTCGCGACCGCCGCGTCAGGGCAGGTTGCCGAGACGCTGGGCGAGGTGCGGGTGCACGGCAACCACACAACGCCTGATGACGAGGTACTCGCCCTGGCGGGTCTTACCGTGGGGAGCCTCGTCACCGACGAGTCGATTCGGCAGGCCACCGAAAAGCTCCGAAGCAGCGGACGCTTCGCCGACGTGGAGGTTCGCAAGCGTTATCGCTCGATCGACAACCCATCCGACATCCTCGTCATCGTCGTCGTGGACGAGCATCCGGCAGTGAGCGAAAGCGACCTCGCGCCCGGTCCGCTCAAGCGGATGCGAAGCCTCGGCATGTGGCTGCCGATTCTCGACTATGCGGATGGCTACGGGTTCACGTACGGCGCTCGCACGAGCTTCGTGGACAGCCTCGGCCCGAGAAGCCGCATCTCGGTGCCTCTGACGTGGGGCGGCGAACGCAAGGCCGCCCTCGAAGTCGACCGCGTGTTCGAACGCGGACCCTTCACGCGACTGGAGGGATCGGCGTCGATCTATCGCCGCGAGAACCCGCGCTACGAGATTGGTGATACCCGACAGGAGCTGCGACTTCGAGCCGAGCGTATCGTCACGCCCTGGCTGCGCGCGGGAGGCGGGCTGCGGGCGACGAATGTGAGCTTCGGCGACATCGAGGAGCAGCACCTTGCCCCCGGCGTCGATCTCACGGTCGATACCCGAACCGATCCCGCGTTTCCGCGCAACGCGGTTCACGTGGTCGCTGGCATCGAGCAACTGCGGTTCGAAGGCGATCGCCAGGTGACCCGTTGGACGAGCGATGTCCGCGGATACGTGGGGCTGATCCGATCGAGTGTGCTTGCGCTCCGCTTCGCAACCGTGCGCGCCAGCGACCCGCTGCCCCCGTATGAACAACCGCTGCTCGGCGGGACGTCAAGTGTCCGCGGCTACAAGTTTGGGTATCGCGCCGGCGACAACCTTGCGGCGATGTCTGCCGAGGTCCGGGTGCCGATTACATCGCCGCTGCACATCGGCCGATTCGGCGTGAAAGCGTTTGTCGATGCCGGCACCGTGTTTGTGGATGGCGAGAAGTTACGCGACCAGCAATTCGACCAGGGCATCGGCGGCGGCGTCTTCGTCACCGCCACCGTGTTTCGTGCCGGCCTCGATGTCGCGTGGCCGCAACGCGGCGACAACAAACCGCGCTGGCACTTCGGGCTGGGAGTGACGTTCTGAAGTTACAAGTTACAAGTTGCAAGTTCAAAGTTCGTGTTCACCGCGCGAGCTGCTCAAGCCAGTTGAGGCGTTGCGCACGGATCGTGCGTTTTGTAACTTGTAACTTGTAACTTGTAACTTCGACGTTCTAATCAGCCACTAATCCTCTTCAAAAACGCCTCGTAGCCTTCCCCACTGCGCCCCTGAAAGTACTGCGGCGTACTGGTTGCCGACGATTTCGAGGTGCGACCACAGGTGCGGGTCTTTGTACTTCTGCCGGATTTCTGGGAGCACGTCCCTCATCCGTTCCCAGACGAGCAGCATCTCGCGGCCGCTTTGAAAGAACAGCTCTTGATGCAGGATGCCACCCGCGATGAAGGACGCCACCATGTCCCAGTAGGTCACCACCATGCGGTAGGAGGCGTTTTCGTCTGAGCCGCCGGGGGCGAGCTTCTGGAGGTCGTCCCAGGTCTTCACTTTGAAATTCGCCGTGAACCACGCGCGCGCCCGGCGCATCCGCTCCTCACGCCGCATCTCGTATAGCCGCAGGATCAGGTTGGCGTCGTCGTAGGTTGGACGTGTCTTCATTCGCGCTCCCTCGGCACTTGGGGCATCGTACCGATACACTAGAAAGGTTATGAATCCGTGGGATCAGTTTAGCGGGGTCAACGCCGGTTATGTCTACGACCTTTACGAGCGCTATCTGACGGATCCGACCAGCGTCGACGAGGCGACGCGGGCGCTGTTCGCCACCTGGTCGCCGGACACTGAACCGGCAGTGCGGCCCGCCGAAGAAGTTCGCCCGGCGGACACGACCGCCGCCATTGCGGCGTTCAACCTCGCGGAATCCATCCGCCGCTTCGGTCACCTCGCGGCGCGACTGGATCCGTTGGGCTTTACCGACCCGATTGGTGACCCGTCACTCAATCCGCAAGCCCACGGGCTCACCAGCGAGACGCTGGCGCGGCTGCCGGCCTCGATTGTTGGCGGTCCCGTGGCCGATGGGTCGGCCCACGCGCTCGAAGCCATCGAACGGCTCCGCGCGATCTACTGCGCCACGACGGGTCACGACTACAACCAGGTCTTCGTCCCCGAAGAGCGCGTCTGGCTGCGACACGCCGTGGAATCCGGTCAGTTCCGACCGCCCAATGATCCGATCAATGCGCAGGAGCTCCTGGATCGAATCACGCAAGTCGAGACGTTCGAGCGATTTCTCCACCGGATCTTCCCGGGCAAGACGCGCTTTTCGATCGAAGGCCTCGACCTGATGGTGCCCATCCTCGACGAGATCATCCGCGACGCGGCCGCCGCCGGCGTCAAACACGTGATGATCGCGATGGCTCATCGGGGACGGCTCAACGTGCTCGCCCACATCCTCCAGAAGCCTTACTCGCAGGTTCTGGCGGAGTTCAAGGATCCGCTCTTCGCACGGTCAGGCCGAATCGACCTCGGCTGGATGGGCGACGTCAAGTATCACGCCGGAGCGCGCTATCAGGTCGATGGCGATGGCCGTCCGCAATCGCTGACGATCAGCATGCCGCCGAATCCCAGCCATCTCGAGGCCGTCGATCCCGTGCTCGCTGGGATGGCGCGTGCGGCAGCAACGTCCGTGTCCGCGCCGGGTCGACCGCAGTTGCAGACGGGTCAGGTCCTGGGGATTCTGATTCACGGTGACGCGGCCTTCCCCGGTCAGGGCGTCGTTGCGGAGACGTTGAACTTGTCGCGGCTCGATGGATACCAGGTGGGCGGCATGGTTCACATCATCGCCAACAACCAGCTTGGTTTTACCGCGACTCCCAAGGAGTCGTACAGCACCAGCTATGCCAGTGGGCTGGCTCGCGGCTTCAAGATCCCCATCGTGCACGTCAACGCCGACGATCCGGTGGCCTGCATCGAAGCCGCCCGTCTCGCATGGGCGTACCGGCACCGATTCCGCCTCGACTCGCTGATCGATCTCGTGGGCTACCGCCGCTACGGGCACAACGAGGGCGACGAGCCAGCATTCACGCAGCCGGAGATTTACCAAATCGTCGCCGGGCATCCGACGGTTCGCGAGCGCTACGCACGTCAACTGGCCGAGGCGGGGACGATTGATCCCAACCAGGCCGAGGCCATGGTCAAGAAGCACATGGCCGTGCTCGAACAGGCGTACGCGACGCTCCAACCGGAGCAAGACTATGTGCCGCCACTTCCCGAGGTGCCTCCGAGCGGAGCCGCCCGCCGTGCGCAAACGAGCGTGGCGTTCGAACGCCTGTACGCCCTCAATCAAGCGCTGCTGAGGGTGCCCGAGGGATTCTCGGTCCATCGCAAACTCGAACGGGCGCGAGAACGTCGGCGTACGATGCTGGACGCGCCGACCGAGCGAACGGTTGACTGGGCCACTGCCGAAGAGCTCGCGTTCGCCACGATTCTCGAGGACGGCATATCCATTCGGTTGACCGGAGAGGATGTCGAGCGTGGCACGTTCAGCCAACGACACGGCGTGCTGCACGACTCGGTGACCGGTGACGAGCACATCCCGTTGGCCGCGTTGCCGTCGAGCCGAGCCGCGTTCGAAGTGCACAACAGTCCACTGTCGGAGAACGCCGTCGTCGGGTTCGAATTTGGCTACAACATCCAGGAACCGCGCCGGATGGTGGTCTGGGAAGCGCAGTACGGCGACTTCATCAACGGCGCGCAGGTTGTTCTCGATGAGTTCGTCACGAGCGGGCGCGCCAAATGGGGGTTGACACCATCGCTCGTCTTCCTGCTGCCGCACGGCTACGAAGGCCAGGGGCCGGATCACTCCAGCGCCCGTCTTGAACGCTTCCTGCAATCCGCCGCCGATACCAACCTGCGCATCGCCAACTGCACGACGGCGGCTCAGTATTTTCACGTGCTGCGACGCCACGCTTTGCTACTCGAGTCGGATCCTCTGCCGCTGATCCTCCTCACTCCGAAGAGCTTGCTTCGTCATGCTGCGACGGCATCCACGCCGCGAGAGCTGGCTGACGGCCGCTTCCACCTCGTGATAGACGATGACGAGATGCGCGAGCAGGCGGGCAAGGTGCGACGTCTCGTGTTCTGCAGTGGAAAGATCTACGTTGACCTCATTGCAAGCGAGCAGCGGAAGGCTGATACGAAGGTTGCCATCGTTCGGGTGGAGCAGTTGTACCCGTTCCCCGCCGACGAGATCCGCGGGCTGCTCGACTCGTATCCGAAGCTGGACGAAGTGTGTTGGGTCCAGGAGGAACCTGAGAACATGGGGGCCTGGGAGTTCGTTCGGCCGATCCTCGAACAGCTGATTGATGCTCGATGGCCGCTCCGCTACGTCGGCCGCGTCCGCAACTCGAGTCCCTCAGAAGGCTCCGCCGCGTGGCACGCGCTCAATCAACGAGCGATCGTCGAGCAGGCATTCGCCGCATCGGCGACGACCAAAGACGCGGATCGTGTGCTGTCGAAACAAGTCTAGTCGGTGATCGGTGGTCAGTGGTCGGTGGTCGGTGACAGGGTCGGTAGCCCGTAAAACTTTGAACTTGTAACTTGTAACTTGTAACTCTCGAACATGACCAACATCGTCGTGCCCGAACTGGGCGAGTCTGTGGTGGAAGCGCGCGTCGCCAAGTGGCTGAAGAAAGAGGGCGACCATGTCAACCTGGGTGACCCGCTGGTCGAGCTCGAGACCGAGAAGGTCGACTTGGAGGTCAGTGCCGACCGCGCCGGTGTGCTCACGTCCATCAAACACGCCGAAGGCGCGGATGTAAAGGTTGGCGAAGTGCTCGCGACGCTCGATCCGACGTGGGAACGGCAAAGCCACGACCGCAGCTGCGGCACCCGCCGCATCCGACACCGCATCGCACCCGAGAGCTGCCGCACCTCGCCGACACCTGCCGCACCCGTCGCACCTGAAGTGCGTGCCACACCAACTGCTAGAAATGTGGCGCGTGAGGCTGGCGTTAAGCTCGACGCCGTGTCTGCGACCGGAGCGGGCGGCCGAGTCACAAAGAGCGACGTCCTCCGCACAAAAGCACCCTCGGCACCACAGGCACCCTCCGCACCTCAGGCATCCGCCTCCGCTCGCGCAGATCAACCGGCGAGCTACGGCGAGACCTCGCCGAAGCGGCCTGTCGGCCGCGAAGGCGGGCCTTTACGATCCTCGAGATCCGAACACCGCGAGCGCATGTCCAAGCGTCGCGCCACCATCGCGAGACGGCTCGTCGAGGCCCAGCACAACGCCGCCATGCTCACCACGTTCAACGAAGTGGACATGAGCGCGGTTATGAGCCTTCGCGAGCGACGGAAAGAAGCGTTCACCAAGCAGTACGGCGTCGGCCTCGGTATCGCGTCCTTCTTCGTCAAGGCCACTATCGGCGCGCTCAAGGCGTTTCCGCAACTGAACGCCGAGATTCAAGGCGACGAGATTGTCTACAAGCACTACTACGACATTGGCATGGCGGTCGGCGTCGAAAGCGGGCTCGTGGTCCCCGTCATTCGCGACGCGGATCTCAAAACCTTCGCCGAGGTCGAGCTGTCGATTCGCGACTTCGCCAAGCGTGCGCAGGACGGTACGCTGACGCTCGAAGATCTCAAGGGCGGTACCTTCACCATTACCAACGGTGGCGTGTTCGGATCGCTGATGAGCACGCCGATTCTCAATCCTCCGCAGGTCGGCATTCTTGGCTTGCACAAGATCGCGGATCGGGCGGTCGTCGTTGCCGGGCAGGTCGTGGTCAAGCCGATGATGTACGTCGCGTTGAGCTACGATCACCGTCTCGTCGATGGCCGCGAGGCGGTCCAGTTCCTCGTGAAGATCAAGGACTACATCGAGGATCCCGCGTGGATGCTCATCGGGTGAGGCGACGGCGCCGGGCGTCCGGCGAAGCCTCGCTAGATCTACGGCCGGCGTCGTGAAGGCTGCGACGTGCCCATCTGTTCGGACAGATATCGCGAGCGGTTGCGGGCAAACGAGATCATGTGGGCCTGTGCCGCCTCGTGCTCTTCGATGCTGTAGGGCTTGGAGGGGTCGTCGCGCATCGCGTCGTAGATCATCGCCGCCTGCCGCTTGATCTGGTACTCCAACCACGTCAGCCCCTCTGGCCCGGTGGGCTCGTCAGTAAGCCTCATCGCGTCCGAGAGCCCGGCGTAATAGGCGTTTCGCAACTCCGGAATCTGCATCGCCTTGCGGGCCAGGACGTTGTCCTGCACCCGCATGTCGATGGGATATTCGGGGCCCCAGAACGCAAGGTCTTCGTCCCAGGCAATGAACACGTGCTGGGGTGAGTTCTCGCGACGGTAAAAATAGAAGTTGTTCACACCCTCGTAGCCGAGGAAGCCGTCGTTCTGGCCGACGAAGTTCTGCGCCGCGAGGTAACGCATGAACGCATGCAGGTCGAGGTGCTCGTTGAGTGACGAGCTGTACATCTCGATCGGAAGATCGTTCACGAGCCGGACGAGATTCTCGATCGGGCCGAACTTCGCCGCATCGCTGTCCTTCTCGTGCGTCTTGGGATCGAACCGCAGTGCATAGGGCGCGAGGTCAGAACCGAAATAACCAAACGTCCACGGGTCGACCCAGTTATATTCGTACAAATGGCCGTCGTTCTGTGTGTCCTCGGCAATTGACCCGAAGACGCGGGCGAGGAATTGCTTGTCGATCGATTCGACGATGGCATACACCCCAATGTACTCGTCCCTCACATACAAGCGCACATGCGTCTCACGCGGGGCCGGCACGCCTAATCGCGCGAACACCCGCATCGCCACGGTCTCGTGGATGCCCGAGTGGTCCTGCGTCAGATTGTCGAGAACTACTGATTTCAAGGACAAGAAGCTCTGCTGGGCACGGTAGTAATCGAAGTCGACTCTCAGCCCTGGCTTGGTGGGGCTGCGCGAGCCCGATCCGCGCGAGCGGATGCCTGCGTTGTCAGCAACCTGTCCGTTCCACACGAAATCAGCGGGGTAATACGTGTTCTCCTGAAAGTTCTGCTTCAGTTTCTCCCAGTCGGCGCTATGAATCCTGAGGTCAACCCGCTGAAGCACGTCGGGGTTGAACAGCGCATCCGATGGAAGAGCCCCGGCGTCCTGCCCTGCGGCGGTCAGCGTCGCGCCGATGATGAGCAGTGCGAGGGAAGAGAGATACCGGTTGGCGAATGCAAGGGGTTTCATAGATGACCTCGCTAAAAAGCGAGTTGAGCGCGGCCGACCGCGGACCAGAACGTCGTGGTTCCAGGCACGGGAGTTCGCGTCGCATCGTCGAACTCTTCGCGGATTGCGTTGATCGTCACGCGGACCCATCGATTCAAGAACCAGTTGACTCCGATGGTGACCACGTCATCACTGTTCGGGAGGATGTGGTCTGCACGGGGATTCGTGAACGCCGGCCCTGACTTGTCGACGCTTTCGAACCTCAGCGTTTCGTAGCGCGCGGCAATCTCGATGGCACCGGCGCCGCCATCGAACAACGATCGCCGCGGGTTGGCGAACCCTTCTTTGTCCTCTCCGGTCAGCAGCCAGGTTCCGCTCACATACCACCCCGTCGTCCGCATGTCGGAGAGGTCGACGTCGCCCAATCCCTGATTGCGTCGCTCTTCGTTGCGCGCGCATCCATTCGGCGGACAAACCAACCGGGCCGGGATTGAACGCCACCTCAGCACCAATGCGATTACGCTTCCCTTTCACATAGACGGGCTCGAAGAACTGTTTTCCGTAGACCGTCTCGCCACGCAAACTGTTTAGGCCTTCCGGCACGTCCACGCTGCCGTAGGCGAAGCCAATCCGCAAATTTTCAAATGTCTCCGCCAGCGGACGGAATGGCGTGGCCGTGACCCGCCCCGCAAAGGACGGGCCAATGTTTGGTGGGTTGCCGGTCACGGAAAACTGCGGTTCCTGCAGACGGCCGTTGTCGCCATCGTCGTCGAAGACACCCGCTTCGTAGGTCAGTCCTCGCCGGAGGAAGCGGCCGCTGACCATCACACCACTATCCCGGGCCGGCGGCACCGTCGTCGAGACCAACGCGCGGTAGGCGAAGTCGATCTCGCTGAAACTCGTCAGCTCCTCCCTGCCGAAGGGAACCTTGAAGCGACCGGCAGAGACCTCGAACTGTCGATAGGTCCGCCACCTCGCGAAGACGTCGCGCCACTCGCCATCCGGATCCAGATCCCGCTCGATCTGGAACTCGACGTGGTTACCAATCTCGCCGTTGATCCCGCCGCGCAAGGAGCGTCGGTCGAACCGGTCCTCCTCAACCTCGGGATCGAAGGTCCGCCAATCGAGTTGGGTCTTGAAACGAATGTCGAGCCGAACGTCGCCAAGCTGGATCGACGGCCGGTTCCGCCAGCGAAAGATGGGCGCAGGCGGCGTCTCTTGGGAGTCCTGGCCGGCCGCCCAGCCCGGAACCGTCAGCAGGCCGATGGCGAGCATTCCGGAGACGCTGAGCGCTCGTCCAGGCATCGGGGCGCCATTCGATTTAGCATGCTCGGCCATTGGCAACACTAGTACCATAGACGGTCGTGAGGTCCAGTTCGGTCGCGAGCTGCGCTGCCTGCGTCGGCCTGGTCATCACGGTCGCGTGCGGGAGCGACTCGCCTCGAACAATGACCGGACCTTCCCCAGGACCGGGCCTTCCCCAGACCGTCAACCTCGTCGCTGTGGGCGATATCGGCGAGTGCGGGTCGCCCGCCGTCGAGCAGACAGCGCGTCTTGTCGACGGCATCGACGGTCACCTCGTCCTCGCGGGTGACTTGGCTTACATGCAGGGCTCGATGCGCAACTTCATGGAATGCTTCGACCCTTCGTGGGGGGTGCACCGAAGCCGCTGGCGGCCTACTCCGGGGAATCACGAGTACATGACGCCGTCCGCCTCGGCCTACTTCGCGTATTTCGGCGAGGCCGCAGGTGAAGGCTTCTATTCGTTCCGAGCCGGCAACTGGCTGGTCCTGATGTTGAACTCGAACGTCGAGGTCGGCGCCGGTTCGCCGCAATACGCGTTTGCCCAATCGGAGCTTCTTGCCCATCCTACGCGCTGCGCGATGGCCGTTTGGCACCATCCGCTGTTCTCGTCGGGACAGAATGGCAACAACCCGATGATGCGAGATCTGTTCGACCTCCTCCATCGTCAGGGCGTGGATGTCGTCGTGGCTGCGCACGATCATCTGTATGAGCGCTTCGGAAAGCAGGATGCGGAAGGCCGATCCTCTGGCGGCGGCATCCGGCAGTTCGTCGTCGGCACCGGCGGCGCACGGCTCTACGATTTCCATCGCATGGCGCCCAATTCCCAGGTTCGCGTCAAGGCTCATGGTGTGCTGCGGTTCACACTGAATCGCGACAATTACGACTGGGCATTCCTGTCCACGACCAGAGTCATCGAGGACGTCGGTTCCGACCTCTGTCACTAGCGAAGCTCCGCCTGTTCGAAAAAGCATGTAGGCTGCGCTTCGCTCGGGCGGTATTGCCTTGCCCTGCTCCGCAGGGCGGGGGTCACGGACAAGCCACCGAGACTCAGAGACACATAGCTAACTACGTTGAGTACCACAGGGCTCCGTAGGTATTTCGTGGTTTCTTGATGGTTTTCTCTGAGTCTCTGTGCCTCTGTGGCCCGTACGTCCCATCTTGGGGGCTCGTACGTCCTGTCTGAGCCTCGCGCACCGATGGCTTGCGCCGTCGCGGTGGTCCGAAGGACGATATCGGCATGTCCTTTCGATTGATTTCGCTCGTCGTCGTTCTCGTGTTCGGTATGTCACTCAGTCCGCTCTCCGTCAGCGCTCGCCAGGCGCCCGCGGCGAAGTTTGAACCGATACCGCCGCCTCCCGATGTGGCAGGTCCGCCCGCGGATGCGCAGAAGACCGCTTCCGGGCTCGCATCCAAAGTGTTGCAAGCCGGGAAGGGCGATAAGCGACCGAGCGCCGAAGACATGGTGACCGTTCACTACACGGGGTGGACCACCGACGGGAAGATGTTCGACAGCTCCTATGCTCGAAACAAGCCCAGCACGTTTGGCGTGAGCCGTGTGATCAAAGGGTGGGGCGAGGGCGTGCAATTGATGGTCGTCGGCGAGAAACGGCGACTGTGGATTCCAGAAGCGCTGGCGTATCAGGGCAAACGCGACCCTCGCGGATTGCTGGTGTTCGACATCGAGTTGCTCGACATCGCCGCGTCTCCCCGCGTCGCGCCGCCGGACGTCGCCGCGCCGCCGGCGGACGCCAAGAAGACTGCTTCAGGTCTCGCGTACAAAGTGCTGAAGCCCGGCACCGGGAAATCACATCCTGAACGACGCAGTCGCGTGACCGTTCACTACACGGGCTGGACCACAGACGGCAAGATGTTCGACAGCTCGGTCGAACGTGGCGCACCGGCGTCGTTCGGGCTCGACGAAGTCATCGAGGGATGGACGGAAGGCGTTCAACTGATGGTCGAAGGTGAACGAACCCGCTTCTGGATTCCAGAGCGGCTCGCCTACAAGGGACAAGGCAGCGGCCCCCGTGGCATGTTGGTGTTCGACATCGAACTCCTGTCGCATCGGGCGCCGTAAAGCGTGCACGGTTCCACGAACAGGTTCCAAGGTTCCAGAGATTCAGAGAGCATTTCTTGAAGGGAACCTGGTCTCGAACTCGGAAGCTTGGAGTTGGCCCGACCTTCGGTAGATCAGTAGCGAGGCGGTATGAACCTCTCACCGGGCGATCGCGGTCTGGCGATTCTAGCGGTCGGCGTGCTCATCATTGGGCTCACCGCTGGACTGCCGATCAGCGCTGCGCAGAACGCGATTCGACTGGACGGCTACGCCGAGTGGAGGCGTGCCGGGCTGATCCTGGTCGATGGGCAGCGCGTGCGAGCGGATCAGGGCACACGTTGGAAGGGCGAACCCACGTCCATCGACGACGTTCCGCTCGGCCACGAAGTCCGCGTGCGCGGCATCCGTCATGTCGATGGCTCGGTCCTGGCGCGTGAAATCGACGTGCGTCCGAACGGCGACGCCCTCTTCGAGGGCGACGTGCAGAAAGGCACGAATGAGCTCGAAGGCCTGTGGCTGCGGACCGGTGAAGCCTTCGAGGTCGATCGGGCTGGACGTCGCAAGGTCATCGGCGAAGTTGCCCGTGACGGCCGATCCGTGGATCGCGTCCGTCGCCTGGTGCGTCGCATGTCGCCGTCGTACGTCGACCAGTCGAAGATTCGCGTCTATGTCGTCGACAACAAAGAGTGGAACGCGATGGCGATGGGCAACGGTGCTATGTGGGTCTTCAACGGCATCATGAACGACATGACCGACGACGAGCTGGCCATCGTCGTGGGCCACGAGCTGGCGCACTACACGCATGAGCATTCGCGTCGCCAGATGCGAAAGAACATGTGGGGGCAGTTCGGCAGCCTGGCGGCGCTGCTGGCGGCCAGCGCGATCGACAACAACGGGTTGCGAGCCGCCGCGCAACTCGGCTCCGCGCTTGGCTTCTCGGCCTGGATGAGCGGCTATGGCCGCGATCTGGAGGATCAGGCCGATCGCGTCGGGCTTCGTTACGCGCACGAAGGAGGATTCGACGTCAATGGCGCCCCGCAGGTCTGGCAGCGGTTTCTGACCAAGTATGGCGAGGGCGATCGGGTGACGAACTTCTTCTTCTCCGATCATTCACTCGCCAGCGCCCGCCGAAAGAACCTCGAGCAGGAGCTGCGGAACAATTACGCTCGCTGACATAAGCCGAGCGTGACCTCTGACATGCGGGCTCATGGTGGCCGCTCGCCGCCGTCCTGACCTTGGCGTTGGCGCTGAGGGTCTGGGCTCTCGATTTCGGTCTGCCCCACACGTTGACCCGACCAGACGAGGACGCGGTCGTGTCGGTGGCCCTGCGATTCTTCCAGCGCAACCTGAACCCGGGCTTCTTCGACTGGCCGTCGCTCTTCATGTACGTCGTGGCGGCGGTCTACGTCGTTTACTTTAATATCGGCCGGACGCTGGGCTGGTTTCCACTCGAGAGAATCTTTCTCGAATCGGCGACGCTTCACCCAAGTCCCAACTATCTGATAGCGCGCGGCGTGAGTGTCGCGACCGGTGTCATGACCGTCTGGACCGTGCACCGTATTGGACTCAAACTTTTCGGTCGCAACACTGCAATCGTTGCGGCTTTCTACATCGCGGTCGCCGCGGTTCACGTACGGGATTCGCATTTCGGCGTCACGGACATCGCGGCCACCTGGCTGGCGACGATGTCGTTCCTCTTCACAGTCGAGTATGCAAACACCCGGGCGAAACGCGCGTGGCTCTGGTCGGCCCTTTGTGCCGGCCTCGCCGCCTCAACTAAGTACAACGCAGGACTCATCGCGCTGCCGGGACTCGTCGTGCCGCTGGGCGGACGAGTGGACATCGAAAACCTGGCGACCCGGGCCCGACGTGCAACCCTCTATGCTGGCGTCGCGGCGCTCGCCTTTCTTGCCGGGACGCCTTATGCCCTCCTCGATTGGCGCGCGTTCGTGACGGCTCTTGAGCAGATCAGCGACCACCTGCGGGGTGGCCATATGGCTTTGAGCGGGCCTGGCTGGGTGATTCACCTGACCAGCTCGCTGCGATATGGTCTGGGCCTACCGCTCTTGATCGCCGGGATCGCAGGGCTCCTCCTCTACCTGTGGCGCGCACCCCGTGCCGCAGTGGTGTTCGTAGCCTTTCCACTCGTCTATTTCGCACTCATCGGCGTGGGCCAGACAGCGTTTGCGCGATATATCCTGCCCGTCGTTCCCTTTTTGTGCCTTGCGGCAGCCTATGCAACCACCGAAGGCGCACGGTGGGCCGTGACGGCCATGGCTCGGCCCGCTGCGTTGCGTCCCCTGATGGGTCTTCTGGCGTGCCTTATCGCCGCTCCTTCGGTATGGTCGGTCGTTCAAACGAACCGTCTCCTCTCGAGATCGGATAATCGGTTGGTGGCGGCTGAGTGGATTCGGACCGAGTTTCCCGAGGGCGTCACGCTTCACCAAACGGGTTCGACCTACGGTCACGTCCAGATGACGGACCATCGATGCCCTGGCGCCGATTCGCTATCGCGAGCACACCTACGATGAGGCGGCTCGTGTCTTTCGAGACTCCAACGGCAGTCCATCATCGTCTTTGCCGGAGATCATCGTCTTGCAGCAGTCACCCTTGGGGTATTCGGCAGTCTCAGAGGACATCCGACGAATACTCGATGAAGGCTACGAGATCCGGCGGACCTTGCCGGCCGTTGAGTCGTCGGATAACCGACTCGTGTACGACCGTGACGATGCCTTCTTTGTCCCGTTGGCGGGGTTTGCGGCGGTGACCCGGCCAGGTCCGACCTTTGTTATTTACGCTCGGCGCCGCTTGAATGAGCGAACGAACGGTCGATGACAAACCGAACCACGGTTCCCGTCGATCGAGGCGACGTCGGAGTGCGTATCGACCGAGTGCTGCTTCGACACCTCGCGCACATTCCAGGCGTGACGAGGAACCGTCTGCAGCGGCTGATTGATGGCGGCCTGGTGTGCGTCAACGGGCTGCCAGTGAGCCGACCCTCGAGACGCGTGGCTGCGACTGATGCGATTACCGTCGATCTCCCGGCTCGCCGCGCGCGGTCCGCACCGACGGCCGAGAACATTCCGGTGTCGGTCGTCTACGAAGACGGCCACTTGTTGGTCGTCAACAAGCCTCCTGGTCAAGTCTCGCATCCTGCGTTTCGCAACCCCAGTGGGACACTCCTCAACGCAATTCTTGCGCACGCCAACGGTCGCTGGCAGCCTGCCTTGTTGAGTCGCCTCGACAAGGACACATCAGGCCTCGTGCTGGTTGCCAAAGACCCGACCGTGCAAACGGCTCTTCAGCGGCTCGGCAACGCCAATCGAATCGAGAAGGACTACCTGGCCATCGTGCTCGGGCGGCCGCCGTCGAAAGGCACCATCGATCTCGCCCTCGACCGCGATCCCTGGGATCGTCGTCGGGTGATCGTCCGCGATCGCGGCGGCGTACCGAGCGTGACGCGGTTCGAGCGTCTGCAGTCGATCACGGTGGCACCGGGACGAGCGCTAACGCTGCTGAAATGCCGCTTGGTTACCGGCCGCACGCATCAGATTCGAGTGCATCTCGCGGCCAAAGGCTGGCCAATCGTTGGTGATGCCTTGTACGGCAAGCGCATAAAGGCCGGATCGGGCGATGCTTGGCTTCCCCCGTATCGCGCGACAGGCCCTGCACGCGTGGCGGCTCGCGTTGACCCACCCGTCTACCGCTGAACGAATCGACGTGACGGCGCCCGTCCCTGACGATATGGCACGACTGCTCGACATCTTCTAAGCGAGGCGGGCTTGCTAGGTCTACAGGTTTCAGTCGGGCGATCTCTGAATCATCCCTCGACACGGGCCATGTCCATAGGGACAGTGCCCAGTGCCGAGTAGTCCAGCGCTTCTCCGTCACGCGCCAGCAGGGCCGTCAGAAGCTGTTGGACGATGGCGGTGACGGGGGCGGGGGCGCGCGCGTCGTTGAGCGCGTCGAGCACGATGCGCAGATCCTTGCGGTACAGACGTGCCGAAAAGCCGGGTTTGAAGTTGCTGTTCAACAGGCGCTCGCCGTGCACTTCGAGCACGCGGCTCGCCGCGAATCCTCCCAGCAACGCGGCACGTACCTTTGCGGGATCGACGTGTGACTTGCGCGCCAGCGCAAACGCTTCACCAACCGCTGCCAGGGTTCCGCCGATCACCAACTGATTGCACGCCTTGCAAATCTGGCCGGCGCCGGACTCGCCGATATGAATGATGCGTTCCGGGTTGCCCATCGCCTCGAGGATGGGGCGCACACGCTCGAGTGCGGATGCGTCGCCGCCCACCATGATCGACAGCGTGCCGTCGATGGCGCCAATCTCGCCTCCGCTCACAGGCGCATCGAGCAGGGTCGCGCCGCGCGTGGCGGCCTCCTGCGCCAGCCGACGGGCGGTGGCCGGCGCGATGGTGCTCATGTCGATCAGAACTGAGCCCTTCTGGAGCGATTGAAACACGCCGTCCGTGCCGGCCAGGACCTGCTCGACGTCAGGCCCATCGGGCAGCATGGTGATGATTCGCGTTGCCTGTGCAGCGACATCGGCGGGTGACCGTGCCGCCCGAGCACCGGCGCTGACTATCTCGTCGACCGGCCCACGACTTCGACTGTGGACGACGAGCGGGAAGCCCCGCTTGAGAAGATTGCGTGCCATGGGTCGCCCCATGACACCGAGGCCGATGAAGCCAATGATCTCTGTAGTCATGGCGCGACTCTACATTCCCGAGGTCAGGTCGTACAAGACGTTGCTTTCACCTCGTTCGCGGATGAGTCGGCCAATCCGCTCGACCAAGAGCTGTCGACGCGCCATCACCCCCTCGATCTCCTTCGAGGTGAGATACTTGCCGGCGACGCGCCGGATGTCGGCCTCCGTCAGCGTCTGGAGCTTCTGGTAGAACATCCGATCGCATTGCTGAACGGTATCAGGGTAGCGAAGGGCGTGATCGAGCCGAAATGCACGACTGAAGTCGATCATGATGACACGCCAATCCTTGGTGTAGAGGATGTTGCCCTTGTTCCGATCCATGTCGCGCAACAGCTCCGCGAAGATCACCATGCTCTGACGTTGGCGCGAAAACGCGAGCGAGTCTGGTGGTCGAGTGTTGGACTTCTCCCGATCACCTTCGTCCATCAGCACATCGTCAACCCACCAGGAGAGAGATCCAGTCTGGTTTCTCCACCGACGCTCGACCGTAACCGGCATCATGCCGTCAACACCCACCAGGCGGGCAATCTCGTACGCGGCGATGTTGTATTTATACGAGTCGACAAAGTTAGCTTCGCCCGCGCGTTTTTTGCCCTGAGCCCGTTCGAGCGGCGATAGACGATCGTCGATTGATTGAAAACCGGCGTCGTGGGTGACGACGCCATCGCTGAGCGTGAGTCGAAGCGATCCGGTAATGCCCTTACCGGCGGGCCTCGAGTCAATCACTTTGGCGTCAGTCAGGAAAGCCCGCTGCTGTTCCGGCGTGAGCCGAACAGCTGTTTGAGCGACCGCCTGGACGGCGACGGTGAGGGCCAGAACACTGGCAGCGGCCAGCGTGGGGCGCATTCGCACGCGGTCATTGTATGGGCGGACGCCGCTGTTGCAAGCGGGTAAAACTCTGTCCGTGCCCGCGGAGCGCGGCAATCCAACACAGGTGGCGCAGCTCCGCCGCTTACTCGGATCGTAGAGCTGTCAACGGATTGACTCCTCGCCGCGATTGGACGGCTGAAGGGGTTGGATGGTTGACTAGACGCCGACTCTACCGGCCGGCGCGACCTGCAACACGATGGCCGCCGCGTTGCGGACCGAGTACCTGCCGGTGCTGCACAACGCGTTCGTAGGGCAGCGAGACGATGGCTGTGGCATCGCCTTCGGCATCCGGGTGAAGCAAGACCGTCACCGGCTCGTTCTGATGCTCCCGCGCGAGCTGAGTCGCTTCTGCGGGGGTCACGAACCCAATGACCGCACTGACCCCGTTCGCCAGGCGATGGATCTCGAAGTTGCGATAGTGGCGGACGGCAAACAACGGCGAGGCCAGTGCCGGCGAGCTCGTGAAGCCGTAGACGCCGTCTGGCAGGGTCTCGGCGGCAAACCCTTCTTGGGAGGGAGTGACGAGCTGAACGTCGTGCTCTCGCCGCAGCGCTTCGCGTGCGGACTCAGGGGATCCGGAACTCATATCGTCACTCCGCGGTCATGTGGGGGTATTTGAAGTCGCGCGGGGGAGAGAACGTTTCCTTCACACTCCGCGCGCTCACCCAGCGCAGCAAGTTCATCTTCGATCCCGCTTTGTCGTTGGTGCCCGAAGCCCTGGCGCCGCCAAACGGCTGCTGGCCGACCACCGCCCCGGTCGGCTTGTCGTTGATGTAGAAGTTGCCCGCGGCATACCGTAACGCTTGAGAGCGCCTGATGGACTGCCCGACGATCGGTCGCGAACACGGCGCCAGTCAGCGCGTACGGTGACGTCGATCCACGATCTTCAGCATGTCGCGTCCAGTCCTTGTCCTGGTAGACATAGGTCGTCAGCACCGGCCCGAAGATCTCCTCGCACATCAGCCGGTAGTCCGGCCTTCGCGCCTGCACCAGCGTCGGCTCGATGAAGTAGCCCTTGCGTCGTCGGCGCCGCCGCCGGCCACGATGGTGGCGTTCTTCTTCGCATCAGCGAGGTAACCGCTGATCTTCTTGAACGCATTGGCATCGATCACGGCGCCCATGAAGTTGCGGAAGTCGCGCACGTCGCCCATGTTGATCTCTTTCATCATCGCGAGCATGCGCTGCTTGACCGCGGGCCATAACGACTTGGGCACATAGGCACGGCTGGCGGCGGAGCACTTCTGGCCCTGATACTCGAAGGCTCCGCGCACGAGCCCGACCGCAACCTCTTGCGGATCGGCGGACGGGTGTACCACGACGAAGTCCTTGCCGCCGGTCTCGCCGACGATCCGCGGGTACGAACGGTAACTGCCGAGGTTCTGACCAATTCGTTGCCAGATGCTGTTGAAAACCGTGGTCGAGCCGGTGAAGTGCACGCCGGCGAACTCGGGATGGTCGAGCACCACGTTCGACACTTCCGCGGCATCGCCAGGCACAAAATTGATCACGCCGGGCGGGAGGCCGGCGGCCTCGAGCAGCTTCATGATGTAGTGCGCGCTCAGCATCGCGCTCGATGCCGGCTTCCACACGACCGTGCAGCCCATCAGAGCCGGGCGCGGTCGGCAGATTGCCGCCGATTGCGGTGAAGTTGAACGGTGTGACCGCGTAAACGAACCCTTCGAGCCCCCGATAGTCGGACTGATTCCACACGCCGTGCGTGCTGATCGGCTGCTCCCGATAAAGCTCCTCGGCGAATGCGACGTTGAAGCGCCAGAAGTCAATCAGCTCGGACGCCGCATCGATCTCGGCCTGAAACACCGTCTTCGACTGGCCGAGCATCGTCGCCGCATTCAGCGTCTGCCGCCAGGTCGTCGTCAGCAGTTCGGCGGCTCTGAGAAATACCGCCGCGCGGTCCTCCCACGGCCAGTTCGCCCAGTCGCGTCGGGCGCTGAGAGCCGCCTGAATGGCCTGTCGGACTTCCTTACGACCCGCTTTGTGCTAGTCGGCCAGCACGTGCGCGTGCTTGTGCGGCATCACCGCCTGCGCGGTCTTGCCGGTGCGGACCTCGCGGCCGCCAATGACCAGAGGGAATGTCGATACGCTCGCGCGGCCATGTCTGCCAGGCGCGCTCTTGATCTCGGCGCGCTCCGGGGTGCCCGGGGCATACGTCAGATTGGGTTCGTTCTGTCGGCGGCGGCACTCGCCGCACGCCTGCGAAATGATGAGGACATCATGAGGATTCTAGTTGCAAGCGAGCATCGTGCTCTGCATCGGCGCTCGTCGCTGCTCCGTCTCGACTCACGCGCGCGCGCCCTCGACTTCCACCTTGATGTGTCGCCACTTGCCCTGACGGAAGCGCAGGACGCTCAGAACGCAGCGCGTGAAGTGGCCGAGCACGATCGCCAGCCAGATGTCGGTCGACTGCAAGCGGGCGGATCACCTGGATGAAGCTGCACATGCCGATCGGGATGGCGATCTGCGAGGCGAGCGTGATGTAGAGCGGGCTGCGCGTGTCGCCCGTGCCCTGCAGGCCGCCGGTGATAGACCAGCGCCAGCGTGATGAAGAAGCCCGACACGGCGAGATACATGCAGAAGCTGTTCGCCGAGCGTCGCGACATCCGGCTCGGTCGCGCCGAAGATCCCGAGCAGCGCATGCGGAAACGCGACGAACATCAGGCCGACCACCGCGGCGACGGTGATGCCGATGCGCGCGGCGTGATGACACCCTGGAATGGCGCGCTCGGGATGGCCGGCGCCGAGATTCTGTCCGGCGATCGTCGCCGCCGCGCCCATCAGCCCGACCGACGTCCACGTGATCATCGAAAACAGCTCGGTGTAGCCGATCGCGTACGCCGCCTGCGCGGCGGCGCTCTGCTCGAGCGAGCCGATGAAGCGCAGCAGCAGCACGCCGGCGATGTTCATCGCAATGCCCTGCACGCCGGTGGGCAGGCCGAAGCGGAACAGCGACCGGATGATCGCCCAGTCGGGCCGCCAGTCCATGTGGCGCGAGAACTGGATCACGCAGTCGCCGCGGAACAGGTGATACAGCGCGTACACGCTGACGGCGCCGGAGGCGATCGCCGTGCCGAGCGCCGAGCCGGCCGTGCCGAGCGCCGGAATCGGTCCGAGGCCGCGAATCAGGATGACGTTGAGGATGACGTTCAGCACCGTCATCGTCAGACCCAGCCGGAGCGGCGTTCGCGCATCGCCCGCCGCGCGCAGCGCCGCCGACAACATGAAGAACAGCAGCATGCCGATGCTGCACGACGAAGTTGATCCGCAGGAACGGCAGCGCCTGCTGCCTTGACCTCAGGCGCGGCGTTGACCAGATCGAGCAGGGCCGGCGCCGCGAAATACCCGATCGCGCGCCATCACGCACGAACATCCCGATCGCGGTCAGAAACGCCTGCTGCACGACGCGATTGACCCGATCCGAATCGCCGGCGCCGGCAAAGCGCGCCACGAGCACCGCCTGTCCGGTGAACAGCGACGCCATGAAGACGATGACGACGAGGAAGATCTGCCAGCTCACGCCGATGGCGGCGTTGGCGGTGTAGCCGAGCAGCTGGCCGACCAGGACGTGATCGATCACGCCCTGCATGCCCGGCGACGAGGTTCTGGACCATCGTCGGCCACGCCAGCTTCCAGACCGCCGGGCTGATGGGACCTTCGACGAGCGAGCGATCGAACGGGGATGACTTCTTCGGCGGGCGCCGGACTCGGACATTGTGCCGAACGTGTGATTTTACAGTCACGCAGCCAGACGACCGCAGCCCACGAACGCGCGGCCGTCCGCCGAGCATCGGCGACCGGCCACAAGGACCGCGGATGCGGCAAGACAGGAGCGTGATGACGACGACGAACGCAACTGGTCCCAGCGGCCACACCAGTGCCGTCGCGAGGCGTGCCGGCCACGGATCGCGCATCACCGCATGACGACGAGGCCAATCGAGCAACGCCGATGAGATAGATCGCCAGCAGAGTCGTCACCTGCCGACTGTCACACATCCAGACTCCTCGCGCCTCTTCGGCGCGCTCCATGATGAAGCGGAACCGCGCCGACGCATCCTTCCCCATCAGCTCGTTGATGACGCGGTCGGTCACGAGCTGGTCTGCGACCTCCACGCGCAGCAGCCGGCGCGACCGCGGATTGAGCGTCGTCTCCCACAGCACCTTCGGCATCATCTCGCCCAGCCCCTTGAATCGCGTGATCTCCGGCGTCGCGCGGCCCGGACTTCTGCTTCACGATCTGATCCTTCTGCGCGTCGTCCAGCGCCCAGAAGGTTTCCTTGCCGATGTCGATGCGATAGAGCGGCGGCTGCGCCAGGTAGACCTTGCCGCTGGCGATCAGCTGCGGCATGTGCCGAAAGATGAACGTCAGCAGCAGCGTCGCGATGTGATGGCCGTCCGAATCGGCGTCGGCCAGGATGATGACCTTGCCGTAGCGCAGCCGCGACGCGTCGAAGCCCTTGCCGACGCCGCAGCCGAGCGCCGTCACCAGATCGGCGAGCTCCTTGTTCTCCAGCACCTTGCCCGTCGCCATGCCCTCGGTGTTCATCACCTTGCCGCGCAGCGGCAGGATCGCCTGACGCGCGCGATCGCGGCCCTGCTTCGCCGACCCGCCCGCCGAATCGCCTTCGACGATGAAGAGCTCGCTCGTGATCGAGCCGGGATGCGTGCAATCGGAGAGCTTGCCCGGGCAGCGTGACGCGACCGGAGGTCGGCCCCTTGCGGACGACTTCCTGCTGCGCCGCGCGGCTCGCCTCGCGCGCGCGCGCGGCGAGGATGATGCGCGCGACGATCGCTTCGGCGATGGACTGGTTGTGATTCAGCCAGTGCTCGAGCGCCGGCCGCACCATGCCGTCGACCGCCGACAGCAGCTCGGGATTGTTCAGCCGATCCTTGGTCTGCCCCTGAAATTGCGGCTCCTGAATGAAGACCGACAGCACGCCGGTCATGCCTTCGCGGATGTCCTCCGCGGTCAGCGTCACGCCCTTCGGCGTCAGGTTGTGCGTCTCGATGTAGTTGCGGACGGCCTTGCCGAGCCCGGCGCGCAAGCCGTTTTCGTGCGTGCCGCCGGAACCGGTCGGAATGCCGTTGACGTAGCTGCGCAGGTGCTCGTCGGTCGCTTCGGTCCACTGCAGCACGAGCTCGGCCTTGAACGCCGTTGTCCTTCTGCAGCACGAACGGCGCCTCGTGCACGGGCTTGCGCGCCGCGCTCGCGCGACGATCTTCTTCAGGTAGTCGACCAGGCCTTCGTCGTGTTGAAACACGGTCTTGCGTGCCGGTCGTTTCGTCGTCGAACGATGACCTTGACGCCGCGATGCAGGTAGCTGGCGATCTCGAGGCGGTCGCGGATGATCGCCGGCGTCGAATTCGATCTTCGGGAAGATCGTCGGGATCGGGATGGAAGAAGACGGTCGTCCCGGTGCCGCGGGCCGCGCCGAGCTTCTTCAAGCGGCCGAGCCGGCTTGCCCTGCTTGAACCGCATCTCCCACTGGTGGCCGTCGCGCTTGACGGTGGCGACCAGCTCGCGCGACAGCGCGTTGACGACGCTCGCGCCGACGCCGTGGAGCCCGCCGGCGGTCTTGTAATTGCCGCGTCTCGAACTTGCCGCCCGCATGGAGCACCGTGAAGATCACCTCGAGCGCGCGTCTTCTTCGTCTTGGGATGCACATCAACCGGAATCCCGCGCCCATCGTCTTCGATGGTGATCGAGGAGCCGTCCTTGTGCAGCGTGACGCGGATGTTCGAGGCGTAGCCGTTCATCGCCTCGTCGATCGCGTTGTCGAGAATTTCCCAGACCAGATGATGCAGCCCGGTCGAGCCGACGCCGCCGATGTACATGCCGGGGCGCTTGCGGACCGGCTCGAGCCCTTCGAGAACGGTGATGTCTTTCGCGGTGTATGAGGACACTGGTGGCGATTATAGAGAGGGCGCAGGGCACAGGGCACGGGCAGAGGGTATACGGTGAGGGCAAGGGTCTGAGTTTCGCCCTGCGCCCATGCCCGTGCCCTACTACGCGAATCGCACCGTCCTGCATCGGGATCCCATCGCCACACCGGACCGGTGCCCTTCAACTCGACGCCGCCGAGCCACCGATCGATGCCGCAGGCGCGCACGCGATCGGGCGGCTGTCCAGCACTGCTGACCATCGTCGTCAGGCTCAGTCATCCTCCAACGTCAACGGTCGCGTGCGGAAGGCTCGCTTTGAGAAGCGGGCGGGACGAGCGCAGGAGTGAATCGATGTGGGCGAGGAACGCGGCGTCGCCCATGAACACGGCGTCCTCGCGCATCTGATGTGAGCGCGCATGTAGACGTCGCCGCACGCTCGTGTACCCGCTGGCGACGCCTCGAGCGCCTGCTGCTCGGTGCGAGACAGGCCGTTCCGCATCGAGGGAAACTGTGCGAGATGACGCGAAAGCGCGGCGCGCAGGTGAGGCAGTTGGTCGACTCGCGAGCGCACGTCGACAAGTGCTCGCGGATCCGTGGAGCGAAACGCGGTCCACGCATCGCGCGCGGCGACGCCGCTGGGCCGACGTGACGTCGGCGCCGCGCAGCGAAGAGGCCGGCAAAGCGCGCCGCCGGTTGAGTGACCCAGATAGTCGTCGCTGACGGGACGGCCGTCGACCCGCGGACTGCCGTCCAGCGGGAGCCGGTCGAGAATCTGCAGCAGGTGCAGCTGATCGTAGAGATCGTGCTCGAACCACAGCACGATCTCGTCGACGGGCGCGGCGCCGCGCGACCCCCGCGCCCGTCGAGAGCGGCGTCGCGGTCGGCCAGCTCGCGTCCGATCGCCTCCGCCGATCCCCAGCCGCATGACGCGAGAAATTCGGCCCGCTGTTGACGCAGCGCCGCCGGATTGAGCCCCGCAGGCACCGGTCCCTCGTGAAGCACATCGTCCCACGGCACCATCGGTCCCTCGATGCCGGCCTGTCGCATCAGCGGGATGATCGCGGTGCCGTTGGTCAGATGAAGCATCTCGCGGCTCCATCAGTTGCCGGCGGTCTACTGGCACCCTTCCTGTCCTCGTTCCGTCCCCTGCCTCCCGCTCGTCGCCTCGTGCGAGGTACGTCGCTCTTGACCTTCGTTGTGCGAGGTGCTCGACGGGCCGGCGTACGTTTGGCTTTGCTCGTTTCGCTCGCCGGTCGTCGTGCTTTACGAATCTTCGGCTCGGGATCCATCGGCGAGATGGCGCCGAACATCGCGAGCTGATCGTCGGCTTCGGCCTCATCCCTCGAATCGGTCTCGCCCGCTGGCAATGCGCCGATGGTCACCGGAGGCTCGTCCGGCGTGATGTGAGGGGTGGCGTCCGCGACTTCGGAGGCCTCGTCGATCTCGACGGGCGAAACTGTCTCCACGCTTTCAAGGCTCGCCCAGCCATGTGGGACGTTCGTCGGCCGCGCGGCGCCCGCAAACGCGCGCAACCCGCCCTGCCGATCACGCTCCAGCCGCAACAGCCCATCCTTCTGGCACGCGCGCAGCAACTCAGGGAGCGATCCGTACTGCCGCTCATCGAAATCCGGACGAGCCGCGCGAATGAACTGCTTCATCTGTCGCAGATACATTGGCCACCGCGGTGGCGTGGGCGACTCGGCGAGCACCGCTCGAACCAGCGCAACACCGTCGGCCAGCGAGAACTCCGGCGTCGCAGAAACGGCTGCGGTCCCCTCCTCCGCGGAAGCGGGCGCATCCAAGGACGGCGGTTGCGGCGCTCGAACCGTTGACAGATCCCAACTGACCGTTCTCCGACATCTCGACGATGGTGGTGCGGCCCGAGTGCTTGAGGGTGACGAGGCCCTGCTGTTCGAGCTTCTCAGCAAAATCGCGGAACGTGCTGGCACCGTAATCGCGCTCGGAAAACGACGAGTCGAGCTGCAACAGCGTGCTCTTGAGCAACCCCAGCTGCGGCGACACTTCGCGGTCGGCGAGGACCTTGAGCGCACGCTGAACGAGCGGGAACACCTGATCCAGCGAGCTTTGGCCCGGTCGGCCACCACGATCGAGCCGCGGCGCGCTGCGCGGGCGGTCTACTCCGCTGCTGCCAGCCACGTTTTCGTAGGCGATGAACTCGGTGCAGTTCTTCTGCATCACCTGGCTGGTGAACGAGCGGCCGCCAATCACGAACACTTTCTTGTCGTACTGCTTCAGCTTTTCAACCAGCGTGATGAAGTCGCTGTCGCCGCCAACGATCACGAACGCGTTGATATGGTCGTGCGTGAACGCCATCTCGAGGGCATCCAGGGCCAGGTTGATGTCAGCGCCGTTTTTGTCGCCGCCGGGGGTCATGACGCGCTGCACGAGGCGGACGGCGTGTTGAGCCATCGTGCGACTGTGGTCGCCAGCTCGTTTCCAGTCGCCGTAGGCAATCTTGGTGATGATTTCGCCGCGTTCCTTCACGGCTTCGAGGACGGCGCCAACATCGAATTGGCGGCCGAGGGTAGTTTTCACACCGATCTCGACGTTGTCGAAATCGATGAAGACAGCAATCTTCAATCGTTGATCGGACATTTCTTCCAGTGGTTAGTAATCAGTGGTCTGTGATCCGTGGTCTGTGATCCGTGGTCTCAGTGGTCTGTGATCTGGGATCGCAGCCCGTGCGCAAGGCGATCACGAAAGAACGCCGGGCTCAGTGGCCAGAGATCGCGAGAACCAGGGAGGCAACAAACTTCGGGGACGCGACGTACGCGACGCAGAAGTTACTCCACTAGTATAGCCCAGACGCCCCGCCGGAGGGGGGTCCCCGCCACGCGTCTTCTTGCGTGGTGGGGTGGGGAGGCGGGGCAAAACCAACACTGCCGCTAGCGAGGCGGAGCCCCGCGACAGACGCTCAACGCTCAGGGCGGAGCCTCGCTAGCCCCGCTTCAGCAATGAAATCTGGCCGGAATGGTAGATCGTGTGGTGCGCCAGTCCGTGCAAGGTGAGGTAGTACGACAGCCCCGTTCCGAGCGCATTGTCGCGGAAATCACGCACGGGTTGATCCAGCGTGGCGGGGTCCATCGACCGGATGGCGGCGGCGAGCGCGCGATGCGCCTCGAACAGATCCGCTTGCGCCTGGCGCCAGCGGCCTGGCGCAACGTCCTCGACCTCCGGCCAGTCGCCTGCTTCGGGATCCTGCGCTGGCCGACCGCCAAGCCGAGCGGTGACCTCGCGCGCCCAACCGGTCATGTGGAGCACCAATTCCCAGATGCTGTGGGCCCCGCCCGGCGGACGGCGCGCGGCGAGCGTGGCGTCGATCCCATCGAGCACCTGTTTCACACTCGGCCCGTGCCATGGGTCGCCCGCGACGATTCGTTCGACAAGCTCCGCTATTGCTCTGCTTTCCATGGCCGGTACATTCGTTGCACAGTAGGCATCAGGAGAACATTGATGCCTGGGATCCGTCACTTCACAAGGTCACTGGCTCTTACTACGCCCCTGCTGTTCTCGGTGGCTGTCGCCGCCGGACAAGAGGCTTCGATCCAAAAGCTGATCGAACGTGGTTCGCTCAACGAAGCTGTACAAAAGGCCGAAGGCGAACGCGACAACCCAGAGTCTACCTATCTTGCCGCCCAGGCGTTCGGCAAGATGAACGACGGCGGCCGTGCCAACGAGGAGTATTCACGACTTCGCGAGCGTGGTGAAGAGGATTGGAAGGCGATTGGCGAGTCCGGCGCCGCGCTGACCGCGGGCAACGTGGACGAAGCGATGGCGGCTGCGACGCGCGCCGTGTCGGCCAATGGCGGCAACCCGTACGCTCACTTCCAGCTCGGTATCGTGGCGAGTCGGCAGAACGATTTCCAGAAAGCCGCCGAGGCGTTTGGTCGGGCCGCGGAGATCAAACCCGATCTTGCGTATGCCCACTACTATGCCGGGCTCGCGAATCAGCGCATCAAGCAGATTCCGAAGATGTCCGAGCACCTCGAAACCTTCATGCGGCTCGCTCCCGACGCGCCCGAGCGGGCAGCCGTCGCGGCGATTTTACGGACGTTGAAACGCCGATAGGACTGCGGTTCTTGCCGACGGTTCTCGACGAGGGTTCTTGACGACGGTTCTCGACGACGGTTCTACAAAGGTTCGGTCACGATGGTTCGTCCGCGTTCAGTCGCGAACCTTCGTGAAGAACGTGCCGAACCGTGTGGAACCTCGTTAAGAACCGTCGTAAGAACCGTCGTGAAGAACCGCACAACTCAGAAAATATGCCCAATCCCGAAATACCACCTGCCGCTTTTCAACTGGTTGGCGGGGCGTTGGGGTGAGAGCGTCGTCCCCGGAATGCCGAAGTCGATGCGAAGCAGCGCAAAAGGCGACACGAGACGAAAGCCAAGGCCATAGCCCGTCGCCAGGTCGCTGAACGAGATGTCACTCCTCGTCGGAAATACGTTGCCGGCATCCAGGAAGGCGACGCCGTGCAGCCACCCGCGAACCGGGAATCGTAGCTCTCCATTGAAAGCGAGCAACGCGTCGCCGCCAAGCGGGAATCCGAACGCATCGCGCGGACCCAGGCTGTTTTCGGAATAACCACGCACGGTCGTTGCGCCACCAAGCTGGAACCGCTCGGTGAAAACCAGTCCCTCTCCGCCATACCCACTTCCAAACTGCACACGTCCCGCGACGACGATCCGCCCAAGCTCGCGGTAGAGCGATTGCTTGAACAGGAGTTTGCCGCTCGTGTAGTCAGACCCGAGCGCCTGCAACGCTTGTTCCCAGTTCGCGGTGGTCAGCCATCCGCGATGAGGGTTCGTTGCATCGTCTCGACGATCCAGCACCACCCCCGCGTTCAGTGACGCGACATACAGCGGGAGCGGGGTGGATCAGATCGGCTGTGGAGGATCGAAGGATCACTTCTTCGCGTTCGAAGCGGTAACCCCAGATCAGCTCCGAAAACCGGAAGGGCCGCCAGCGTTGTTCCACGTTGACGCCGGAGCGCTGATCGATGGTAACCAGGCTCTGATCCTCGAACCGATCCTCGAATCGCTGCCGCGAGTAGAACACAAAGCCGCCCGATCGAATGGGTAAGCCAAAGAACGAGCTGTTCGACGTAAACAGGCTGGCCGCCTGCCGACTTCGTTCGTATCGCCCAGCTATGCCAGCCGTAATCGCTCGACCAAACAGGTTCTGGTTTTGAATGTCTGCTAGAACGCCGAGGCTCTGCAGCCGTGGTTCGGTTCCATCCGGGTCCGGTATCTCGGCCTTTTCATCGGTGTACTGCGCACCGTATCGAAAGCGCCATACCGGGTACTCGACGACCCGCACCACGGCACGAACCGGCTGAATGCCCGCCGCGGATTCCTCGGTGGTAGGGGTAAGCGGCACCGGCTGGATGTCCACCTGCTGGAAGACGTTGGTGTCGTACAAGCGCTTTCGTGCCTGTGCCCAATCCGCGAGATTGACTGGCGCCCCGATCCGCAATCGCAGCGTGCGGTGGAGCACGCCCTCGCGAGTCCGCGTCGCACCAGACGTGCTCACCTCGCGGAGCACCTGCTGCACGCCCTCGAGAATGGCAAACTCGACCGCTACTGTGCCGGCATCGGGATCGGGTTCGGCCTCGACCTCGATCTGAAGCGAATTGAAGCCTTGACTCGCGTAGTAATCTTCCACGCGCTGTTGCGCCGCGTCGATCTCGGCGGTGACAAAGGGAATGCCGCTATCCAGACGGGCGGCGCTCGCCACACTCGCCAGCCGGTTCGGACTGACACCTGGGAACGACAGCCGCCCGAGCACGAAACCCGTCCCCTCGGTGATCGTCACCGGGAGTACGCCTTCATTCCCCTGAACCACTGGCTGATCGGCTTTCACGGTCGCCGAAAGGTAACCCTGGTTGCGATAGAACGTCGCGATTGCGTCCGCCAGCCTGGTGGGATCGAGCCAGCCTTCGAGCTGGAGGCCGGCTTCGTGTACCACCGTGTCGAGGCGATCGCTATCGAATGCCCGGTTCCCGGCGTACTGAATCGACCGGCGCCTGACCGTGACGCCCGGCGTCACGGTGACGCGAATCTGCTTCCGCTGCGGAGTCGATGACGCCACCGCAACCTCGACCTTGCTGCCGATGACGTTCTCTTCCATCAGGTGGCGCAGAATCTGTGCCTCGACCTCCTCCAGCAGGAAGCGGTCGAAGATGGTTCGGCGCCACGCGTCTCGGATCGCCTGCTCGACCTCGGGTTCGAGCGGGTGACCGTCGATGACGAACTCGGTTATCGGACCTGGCTCGATGCGATACTCCAGCGCCACGCTCGAGCCATCGTCACTAACGTGTCGGAGGCCGCGAACACGCGCCTCGTAACGGTTCTGCTTCTGGTATTCCTCACGCAGACGATCGACGTCACGCTGCCACGTGTGGAACTCGAACGGTTCCCCAGGCTCGAGCCCCAACAGCGCCAATAACTGCTCTGTGGGACGGCCCGGCTCGCCGGTAATTCTGATATCCGTGACCTTTGGCGGAGGCGTCGATGCAGCCGGGTCGGTGGACGCGCCGCCACCGAACGTGATCTCGTGTCGCAGTGCAAACGACCGATCAAGATTGTCCCGGTTTACCGCGCGCAACTCGATATTGCGTCGGGGTTGATAACTGAGGATGGTCGACAAGCCGCCGCTCTCGCGAAGGCTTTGCGACAGGGTCAGCTCGACGTTAGACCGGAGTCGCTTCGACAGCGTCAGTCTCGTCGATGGGTCGGTCTCCGTCGCAATGAGACCGGGGTCAGCCCGAAACTCGTCGGTCTCGAATTCTCCACGTTGCACGCGAACGCTATCCAGCCCGATTGCGCGTCCCCCAGCACCCAGGAGCTCCGCTGACAGCAACGCGACCGCGTCCTCGCCCGACCCACCCAGGAGCATCTCCATCGCCTCCCGCGAGTCAACCCGCGGGTCGGACGATGAGACGTTGGTTTCGAGCCGATCAAGCGGGCCTTCGAGCGTCAAGGTGATGTCGCTGCCTGAAACCCGCGTGCGCAGCTCGATGTCGAACTCCGGAACGATGCGGTTGGGGTTGGTGAACGAAATGCTGCCACGCGAAACGACAAACGTGTTGCCGGCGAGGTACGCCTCGCCACCTTCTCGAAAGGTGATGCGGCCCGCCAGGCTCGGGTCGCTCATCGTCCCGCTGATGCGAAGTCCCGCACCCGCTTCGATACGCCCGTAGTTGTTGTCCAGCCGGAGATCCTGCAGGGTCGAGACGAACATGTTCAGCCGGAGCCGTTCGCCCCAGGACTCCTCGCCGGCCGGCGACGGCACGCGGGTACGGCGCGCCGCCATCAGGGCGGGCAGGCTGATCGGCTCGGTGTAAGCACTTCGCTCCACGTTGATGTCGCCGGTCAGCGTCCAGCCGGTGGGACTTGGGAGCAGCGTGACGAGGGCGTCAACTTCGCTCTGCAGCCCGGTTGGGTACTCGAGGGCCGCGCCGTCCACGACAATCGTCAAACCTCCCGTCGTTGGCGTGAATCCCTCGAGCAGAAAACCACCATCCAGCGCGAGCGCGCCGCCGTTGAGGCTGCCCCGCATGCTGTCGAACAACACCCTCTTACCATCGAGCGCAATCGTGCCGTTGATTTCGGAAACCAGGATCCGAGGCTCGCGGATCGCCATTTCAGCGTCGGCAATGTCAATGCGGCCGCTGAGTACCGGGGAGCGAAGCGCGCCGCCGATCCCCATGTTGATCTTGGCCTCGCCATCGGTGGCGACCGTCGGCGTAAATGCCGAGATGATCCGAAGGTCCGCCGTACCTTGCAGCGTGAGATCGAG
This sequence comes from uncultured Acidobacteriota bacterium, assembly GCA_963734095.1. Classification (GTDB taxonomy): domain Bacteria; phylum Acidobacteriota; class Vicinamibacteria; order Vicinamibacterales; family UBA2999; genus JACCSI01. The sequence continues at coordinate 246,378 of CAVTGK010000044.1, forward strand.
TACCTGCTTGTCGGTCGGCGTCAGGTGCGCCGTGCCGGTCAGCGTCAGCGGGCTCCCACCCGCGTCGAACTGCATCTCCTTGATCGTGACGACGCCACCTTGGATGTCCAGAACCGAAGGGCGCACCTGTGCGACCGTTACGCCGGCCAGCACAAAATCCGCCTCATCGAGTGT
>CAVTGK010000045.1:0-170674 GCA_963734095.1 uncultured Acidobacteriota bacterium
AATCCAAAGTCAACTTGAAGACCGCGCCATTCATCGTCAGGAAACCAAGAAAGAGATCATCGAATGGCCCACCAGGATTGCTGCGGCCGAGATTCTGTAGAGACTTTTGTGAGCCGCCGGCGCCTCCTCGGCTCTTTTCGGATTGGTCGTGCTCGCTCACCCGCTCGGCAAGGCGACTGCTCGCGGCGGCTGCAGATACAACCGCTCGTCGCGCAGGTGCGGCGGCTGGTCGAAGCGATGGCGTATGTGGGCGAGCCGCTCAGCGACGCCGACCGCGCCCGGATTGACGCGGCCGCGAACATGACGGACAGCGCCCGCGCCCTCGAGGAAATCCAGCGGGTGCTGGACCCGCGCTGTCTGCTGGCCGTCCGCATCAATCCGGAGAGCCGGATCTCGGTGCGCGCGGCGGCGCCGCGCGCGGCTGGTCGAGCAGGGCTGGCGCGCGTTTCTCGTCAAGGTGCGGAATGAAGCCGGCGTGACCGGCGTGCTGCGTCGAGAGCCCGCAGGCGCGGCCGGTCTATCGCCGGGGGACCGGACTGCGATGGCGCCGCAGTCGTGCGCCCGGCCGATATCGTCGACCGCTGGCTGGCGCTGGAGATGTACGACGAAAAGCCGATGGAGCCGCAGCTCTCGGGACTGGAGCTGGAATACCGCATCGTCGCTGCTCTACAGCCGCGATCGCGGCCGGCGGGAAGCGCAGCTCGGCGCCATCGGTCGGCCCCGGCAGCGAGGACATCGGCTTCCGGAACCGCGTCGCCGTGCTGTTCCAGGTCGATCCCTCGCACGACGTGACGTTCCGCGTGCGCGACGAGAACGGAAGGCCGCGCATCGCGTCGTTCCTCGTCAAGGACCAAGTCGGCCGCGTCTATCCGGCCCGATCCAAACGGCTGGCGCCGGATTTCTTCTTCCAGGAGCAGATCTATCGCGCCGACGGCGAAACCATGCGGCTGCCCGCCGGCGAGTACACGTTCACGTGCGGGCGCGGGCCCGAATACGTTCCCGAACACGACGCGTCGATCGCCGGTCCGCCGCGACCTCGCGGTCGAGTTTCAGCTGCCGCGCTGGATCGATCCCGCGTCGCTCGGCTGGTATTCGGGCGATCATCACATCCATGCCGCCGGATGCAGCCATTACGAGAGCCCGACCGAAGGGGTGCGGCCGGAAGACATGATGCGTCACGTGCTGGGAGAGGCGCTGAGCGTCGGCGCCGTGCTCAACTGGGGGCCGAGCTACTACCATCAGCGGCAGTACTTCGAGAGCAAGGACAACACAGCTCTCGACGCCGTCGACGCTGATGCGCTACGACCTCGAAGTCTCGGGATTCCCGTCGAGCCACTGCGGCCATCTCGTGTTCCTGCGGCTGCGCGACCAGGACTATCCCGATGCCCGCCAGATCGAAGACTGGCCGTCGTGGGATCTGCCGATCCTCAAGTGGGGGAAAGCGCAGGGAGCTGTCCGGGTTCGCGCACAGCGGCTGGGGCTCCAGGTGAAGAGCCGCGAGCTGCCGAATTACGAGATGCCGCCGTTCGACGGCATCGGCGCGAACGAATACATCGTCGACGTGACGCATGATGCCGTGGACTTCATCTCGGCGGTCGACACCCCGTACCTCCACGAGCTGAACATCTGGTACCACACGCTCAACTGCGGGTTCCGGACGCGCATCAGCGGCGAAACGGACTTTCCCTGCATCACCGACGAGCGCGTCGGCGGCGGCCGATCCTACGTGCACTTGCGCGGGCCCCTCAATTACGACGCGTGGTGCGAAGGCGTGCGGAACGGCCGCTCGTACGTGTCGGATGGCTGCGGCCATCTGATGGACTTCGCGGCCAACGGACTGCGGCCGGCATCGACGGCAGCGAGCTGCGCTCGAGCGGCCCGGCCGCTTCGCACTCACGGTGCGCGCCGCCTGCCTGCTGCCCGAGACGGCGCCGGCCCGCCGGACTCCCATCGACAGCCGTCTCGATGGACGCCGGAGCACGCGCGCGTGTCCGGCACGCGCGACGTCACCGTCGAAGCCGTCGTCAACGGGCGGGCGGTGGCCTGACAGCGAATCCGGCGGACGGGTCGCTGCGCGACGTGGAGCTCGAGGTTCCGCTGGAGCGCAGCAGCTGGATCGCGCTGCGGATGCCCGGCAGCGCGCACACGAACCCGATCTTCGTCACGGTCGGCGGGCCGGCCGATCCGCGCGTCGAGGAAGAGCGCCGAGTGGTGCCTGGCGGCGGTCGATCAGTGCTGGTCGCAGAAATGGCCCAGGATCAGCCGGGCTGAGCGCGACGCGGCGAGCCGCGCCTACGAACACGCGCGGCAGCGATACCGCGCGATCCTGGCGGAGAGCGACGCTCCTGAATTGTCGCGCGACGGCAGATCCTTGACGCCTCCTTCGGTCCGGTGTCCGAACTGCTGTTCTAGCGCTTCAGCGTGACTTTCTGCGCCCGCCAGTTCCACACCTCGCCGACCAGCAGGTTATTGTCGGTGCGGCAGTCGAGCGAATTGACCATGCCGAACTCGCCGCGGCAGCTTGCCGGCCTTGCCGAACTTGGCCGACGACCTGGCCGTTCAGCGAGATCTTGTAGATCTCGCCGTTGTCCATGCTCTCCGGATCGTTCGAGTTCGAGCTGTAGAGATACTGCGGCGAGCCGCCGGTGATGCAGATGGCCTGCGGCGTTCCGATGCCGGTGATCTGCGACTTGAAGGTGCCCTCGCCGTCGAAGACCTGGATGCGCTTGTTGCCGGCGTCCGCCACGTAGACGTTGCCGGCCGCGTCGATGGCGATGCCGCGGATCTTGTTGAACTGGCCCTGCCCCGATCCGGTCTGGCCCCAGTCTGCACGAAGTTGCCATCGCGTGTTGAACTTCGCGATGCGGTTGTTGTTGCCCAAGCCGTCGGCGACGTACACGTTGCCGCCCTTGTCGAAGGCGACGTCGGACGGACGGTTGAAGGCTCGCTGCGCGTGCCCGCGCCGGGAGGGATGCGCGCCGGCGCGCCGCCGCCGCCGCCGCCGCCGCCGGCCGGTCGGCGGCGGCGGTCGGCTCGGTCGTCGATCAGCCGCGCCGGCACGCCCGGACCATGCCGGACGGCGATCGCCTCGGGCTTTCGGCCGAGGACCAGCAGGAACCTCCCATCGGGATCGAACTTGGTCAACATGTTCGACCCGGCATCGACCGCCCAGACGTTGTCCTGCGGGTCGACCCGCACCTGCTGCGCGAAATCGAATCCGTAGGTGCCCTGACCGATCTCTTTCACGAACTTGCCGCTCGGATCGAACTGGAACAGGCGCGAGCCGCCGTGATAGAAGGTGCGCTCGTCGCCGAGCGTCGCGATCGGCGTGACCGGTTCGCGCGTACACGAAGATGTTGCCCTTCGAGTTGGTGGCGACACCGGCCACCTCGCCGTACGCGGGGAGGGTCAGGATGTCGGCGTTGGCGTCGTAGTTCAGCTCTGGCGACCGACTGGGCCACGACCGTGGCACCGACGGCAACGACGCCGCCGCCACAAGAACTGCAGAAGCGCTTCATGGTGGCTCTCCTAGCTTGCGCTCGGGGCTGCGGCCTGCGGGTGCAGCGTGATCTTCTGCACGCGCCAGGCGTTGATCTCGGCGACGTAGATTTCGTTCGGGTTGCGGCAGTCGAGCGTGTGGATGCTGGCGAACTCCTTCAGCGCCTTGCCCGCCTTGCCGAACTGGCCGAGCACCGTGCCATCCAGCTGCATCTTGTAGATCTCGCCGGTCATGGCCGCGTTGCCGACCTCCATGTTCGTGCCGCTCGAATTGCCGTGCTGTAGAGATACTGCGGCGTGCTCTGTGAAATGCAGATGCCCCACGGCGCGCCGGTGTCCTCATAGGTCGTCTTCCAGTTCGAGATCGTTGTCGAGCACGACGATGCGCGAGTTGCCGCGATCGGCGACGTAGACGTTGCCCTGCGCGTCGGCGGCAATGCTGTGCGGCGTGCTGAACTGATTCACGCCGTTGCCGCGCGTGCCGACCGACTTGATGAAGCGGCCGTTCTTGTCGTATTTCACGACGCGAGAATCGGTGTAGCCGTCGGACACGAAGATGTTGCCCTGCGGATCCCAGGCGATGTCGGTCGGCCGATGGAACGAGTACGGCCGGTTCGCGCCCGAATACGGCGCAGTGCCCGGCATGCGATTGAGCTGCTCGATCGGGTCGGGCCGCTTGCCGAGCACCATCAGGAGCTTGCCGTCGGGCGTGTACTTGAGGATGACGTTCGTGCCCTTCGTCGACCGACCAGACGTTGTCGTCCTTGTCGACGCGCACGGCATGGGCGAAGCCGTAGCCGTAGCTGTCCTTGCCGAACTCCTTGACGAAGTTGCCGTTGCGGTCGAACTCGAACACCCGCGATTCGCCGCTGCGGGTGATGACGAAGACGTTGCCTTTCGAGTTGGTGGCGACGCCGATGCCTTCACCCATGTAGAGGCCGGCCGGCATCTTGCTGATGAAATTCACCGAGTCGTACGGCATCTCGGGCGCGTTACTTTGGCCTTAACGACGATAGTGGCGCACAAACGTCGAATGATGTTTCCTGCGGTGAGTTGCGAAAAAGGGGTCGGGTCTAATGCAACAATTTGCGTACACAGAAACTTGCAATAGACCCGACCCCTTTGTGGAAAACGTCAGTCCTGGCCGCTCGACGGTCTGGGCAGTCGAGTGATCAAACCGTCGCACGCGAGCGTCTGCGGGCCGTTCTCGGTGCAGACGGCATAGTTCGATCCGGTAAACATCGACACGCCCGCATGCTCGCCTTTGGCATTGAGCACGTAGAAGCTGATGCCGAAGCTCGGTTCGCCGCGCTCGTCGAGCAGGCGCTTCTCAATCGTGTTCGCCTTGATGCGCTTGAGCGCCTCGATCCCGGCATCCTTGGGATGGCGGCCGCGCCGCATCTCCTCGACAATCACGAACGAACACAGTCCATACAGATTGGCCTCACCGCGTCCGGTCGATCCCGCGGCGCCCACATCGCCATCGACGTAGAGCCCGGCGCCGAGAATCGGTGAATCGCCGGTGCGTCCGGGAATCTTGAACGACAGCCCGCTCGTGGTCGTGACTCCACAGAGTTCGCCCTTCGCGTTGATGCCGTCGCAGTTGATGGTCCCGAGATAATGCTCGGGATCGAGCACACCATCGGCCACCATCTCTTGCAGCACGCGTAATGCTTCTCCCTGCCTCCGCTTCGGATCGAGGTAATGCGACGGATCGATCCGTCGCTTCCATTCGAGCCATCGCGCTCGCGAGCGTTCGGTGTTGAGGTCCGGCTCGATGGTGAATCCCATGTTGCGCGCGAACTGCTGCGCGCCTTGAGCCGACGAGCAGGTGATGGTCGGTCTGTTCCATGACGGCTTTAGCCACGAGCGATGGCGTCCGTACGCCTTCGAGTGCCGCGACGCCGCCCGCCCGCTTTTTCGGTCCGTGCATGCACGAAGCGTCGAGCTGAACGACGCCGTCCGCGTTCGGCGTGCCGCCGTAGCCAACACCACCTTCCTCGGGGTCGAGCTCGTTGATATTCACCCCCGCGATGAGCGCGTCGAGGACGTCGTCGCCCCGCACGATCATCGCGAAGGCCTTCTCGACGCACGTCTGCGTCCCGCCGTTCTTGTAGCGGTTGCCATTCGCCGACGCGATGACCACCGGCTTGACGCTCTTGGGAGTCGGTACCCGCAGGGGCCTGCCCGAAGACGCGGTCTGGCACAATCGCCGCGGCTCCCACGGCGGCGCCGGTCTGTACGAACTCACGACGAGTGATTTCTTTGCGCATGGGTTCCTCTGACGGTTAGACCAGGTTGGTTCGGCGCAACATGGTGCCTCACGAACATCCTGTGGGCCTTCTGAATCGGTCGCGGACTTGTCCGCAGCTCGTCGAACCGGGACTGCTCGAACGGGCGACTTGTACACCGCTTTGGCGGAGGACTCAAGCGCCTAGTTCAGAGGAGGCGCGCGAGCTGCGCGCACTGCGGTGCGGAACCTCGCTCGAGCTGGCATTCCCGAGCGGGTTGCAATGCCGATGGCCTGTCAAAAGACTCGGTCGGTCTTTTGAGCGTTACAGCATCGTCAGGGAGGGTGACCTCACTGATGCCGCGAAGAAGTGTGTGAAATCCCAGGAATGCAGTACGGCCTCAGCTATCGCCAGCAGCAGGACGACGGGGCCGAGCGGCCCGTTCACTCGCGGCGCGCCGGATCGGCAGTTGGCGCGGCCTGACGAACCTAGGTAGGTTCCTCTACGTCGACCCACCCCATTGCTTCAAACTCGCGCTTCTTTGCATCGGCGAGCTCGCTGAGCTGGCGCGCGTCCTCGAAGACTTGCGACCACAGCAACGTCATTTCGCCCGTCTCGCGGCTCGAAACATAAAATGTCAACTCTGGTCGGCCGAGGCCGATGGGAACCATGCGCGTGCGGGCCTCCACGCGACGGCCGTCCTTCGTGAGCGTCCAGAGGTGGTGCTCGGGAATCTCCCGAGTCACCGTGTCGACCCTTGCGTGACGCGGACCGGCACGACGAAAACTCGCACAGGTCGTTGCGCGATTGCAGCGACGCCAAGTGCCAACACAAAAAGTGCGACAGTTCTCACGCAGAGCGACGCCGCGATACGCTCGGGCAACTGCGCCGTTGCACTTACCGATAGAAGGATGCAGGCTAGCGCAAGACTAACGCTTCGCGTTCGAACCATTCCTTAACTCCTTGAAGAACTCCCGATCAGGGTAGCGAACTCCCCGCGATCTCACGCTAACCCGGGAGGCCAGATCCGGCTCCTTCTGGCGCGAGGAGTCAATGGGAGTGCTGGCGGCGCACCTCCGATGTCCACCGTGGCGTTTCGAGCGGCGCGACCCGCGAAGCGCCGTAATCACGGACGACTGGCACCAACGCTTTGGAGAGCACTTGCAATATGCGCATGTCTTGGGCTCATCGCAACCCGCTATTCCCTTCGGCGCCCCATGCATCGGGCGTTTGCCTCGCCGCCGAGCAACTGCTAGCTTTGCTAGCAGCGGGAGGTGATCGGAACGTGGCTCAGCTCATGGTCCGTAACGTCGACGAAGCCGTCGTACGGGAACTCAAAAAGCGCGCCGCCCGACGCAACCACAGCGCCGAACAGGAGCATCGTGAGATCCTGGAACAGGCGTTGTTGCGCCCCAGGCGCCGCTCGCTGGCTGAGGTACTCGCGGCGATGCCCGACGCCGGCGAAGACGCCGACTTCGAGCGCCGCCAGATCGACCGACGGGCGTGACGAGGGCCTGTGTACCTCGTCGACACCGACGTCATCAGCAACGCGCGAAAGCGGTCTCGCGCCAACCCCGGTGTTCGTCGGTTCTTTGGCGATGCTGCGGCGCAGGGTATCCCGCTGTTCCTGTCGGCGGTTACGATCGGCAAGCTGCGTCAGGGCGTTGAAGCCGTGCGCCATCGCGGCGACTACCAGCCTACCGGCGTAGCTGTCCTGAACCCTTTCACGTGACCCGCGATGATCGCGAATTCGATTCGGGGCCGCGGCCCAGCTGCCACGTTGGGAGCTGTCCGACGCGACCTCCAACGACAACTCGAAGCGCAGACTCCCCAATTTTCATCTTCCGACTCCCACATTCCCAACTCCAAATCCCACTGGTCAGGAGTGCGAGCTCGCGGCGCGTGCTCTCTCGAGTGCCTGGCGCAGCTGCTCGCACGCGTCCATGAGCTCCTCGTCGGCGCAGGCCGTCGACCGCTCCGTTGCACGCGCCAGCAGGGACGCAGCCTCTTCGCGGTCCCCTGACGTTGCTTTCGCCCGGGCCAGGCGATGGAGCATCCAGCCCTCGCCGCGCCGATCGCCGATCGCCAGCCGCCGGCCCAGCGATCGCTCGTACCACTCCGGCGCTTTATCGGTCTCGCCCGCATTCCAGTACGCGTCGCCGAGGGCCCCCAACGCGTGCGCTTCGAGTTGCCCCTGGCCGGTGCGCGCACGGTGGACGAGGGCGTCCTGGAGTCGGGCGCGAGCTTCGCTCCACCGGCCCAGCGCACTCAGGCTGACACCGATACTGTTCATCATCAGTCCTGCACCGGCTGCATCGGAAAGAGCATTGAACAGGGCCAGTGCCTGCTCGAAATGAGCGATCGCCAGTTCGTGGCGGCCACGCGTCCATTCGACGATCCCGGCGGAGTTGTGCAGCCGCGCCGCCCGGCGCGCGTCGCCAAAATGACGTCGCTCGGGCAATCGCTTCGTCGTGGAACCGGAGCGCCACAGACTGTGGCATGTGCCGCCGCGCGACGCGCCCGAGCCCCTCGAGCGCGTCGTATTTCTCCCTGAAGATCGGCAACAACCCTGCAAATCGCCAGCGTGCGCTCCCAGGCGCATTGTGCCTCGGCGACATTCTCCAGCCGTTCGTGGACCTGTGCGATATGCGACCACGTGATCGCTTCCGTTGTCCGATCGGTCAGGGTGGCGCACACCTGGGCGACTTCGTCCTGCGCGCCACCGTCCACGGCGAGGTCTCGGAAGTCATTGCGTTCGACAACATCGTACCGACCGGGCTCGAGGTGTCGGGTCCGCTGGTGTTCATGGCCCAGGCCGGGCCCGCCCGAAGTGGCCCTTCGCCCTCGAGGTCGCCTCTGGCGGCCGCCTTCTCGTGGACGTGGAATTCGGGTGCAATCGCACGCTCTACGCCTTGTCGCAGGGCGAGTTTCCGGTCGGGGGAGATCCAGCGGCTCCGGCGCTTCCCAACACCGGAGCGCTCCTGAAGGCCAACTGGGATGGCACGCTCACCGTCGTGACCCCCGGCCTGAACCAACCGACCTCGCTCAAATTCATCAGGGACACCGCGTATGTCGTCACCCTCGGCGGCGAGATCTGGAAGATTGACCTCGGTGGTGACCAAGGCGGGGTGCCCTGGTCGCATCCGCATGACCTGAGAAGGACGGCAGTTAGGAACTTCGTCCGGTCCGGCATCCCGGAACGCGTCGCGATGCGACTCACCGGGCACAAGACTGCGTCAGTGTTTCAGCGGTACAACATCGTCTCTGATGGGGATCTGCGTGAGGCGGCGATCAAGATGAACGTCGCAGCAGGTCGCTAATTTGTGTTCCTACAGTCTGCCTGTCAAGAACAAGATCAGCAGGATGATAAGAATGAGACCGCCGAGACTCCCACCTACCCTCGGGCCACCCATGTAAAAACCGCCTCCGCCGAGCAGTAACAACAGGATGATCAGCACAATCAGCAAATTCATCGCGCACTCCTTGGACTTTCGCCTACGGTTATCAGCACGAGCGTGAATGTCTACGTCACTGTAGTTTGGCCGTCAGCTTTGCGATGTCAGCCTGAAGTTTAGCCGCCTTTTTGAGCATGCCTGTAGAAGTTAACTCGCGACTGTAATTCAGCATAACCAAGCTGGCCACAACGGCGGCAATAAAGAAAACCAAAGCGGCGAACAGCAAGCGGGCTTGCACGACGGCGCTGGCTTCAGGGTCTGCGCATCATATCCCCGTCGCGACAAGGAACGTATCGTCACCCACAACGGCCCAGGAACGGCGTCACGAGGTTGGCAATTACGCTCGCGACAAGACCGCGAAGAAAGACAAGCAGCAGAGTCATCAATGCGCGGGGGCCACGATATGCGCGACGCCGCTTCAATTCGCGTAAGTCTACTTTAGGCTCCTGCCGAGCTGATTTGCGGACGGCGACGCGGCGCTGACCGCTCCGACTCGTCGTTTTTCCTAATGAAAATTGGAGGCGCCGCCCGGATTTGAACCGGGGATGGAGGTTTTGCAGACCTCTGCCTTACCACTTGGCGACGGCGCCGGTCGGAATGCTCAGATCGAACGTGAACGTCCGGCCGCGGATGATACCGCGATCAACAGCGATCGTTGAAGCCGGAATCGAAGGGCCGAAACTTCGCCGTCGATCGCTATGCGAACGCGCGAGCAAGGCTGCCCTTCGACTCGCTGCGCTCGCTCAGGGCATTCTCCCTCACTGGCCTGCCATGAGCGAACCTGGCGGTTCGCCTGGCGAAGCGCCAGGTGAGTCGAATGGAGCGGGAAACGGGATTCGAACCCGCGACTTCGACCTTGGCAAGGTCGCACTCTACCACTGAGTTATTCCCGCCCACGACGTGCAGAGCACTCAGTGTAGCAAACCGCCTCAGCCTCGGCAAACCGCGGTCGCGCCGCAGTCGGCGCCATTCGCTGGCCCTCACACAGGCGTGCGCGCGCAACACTTGCGCGGCCTCTTCGGGCGGCACCGGGTTGATCGCCACGCCACCGTCCCACGCCAGCCCGCTCACCGGCGTCAGCCGCGGGATGATCTCGAGGTGCCAGTGAAACGCCGCGCGACTTGCCTCCCCCACCGGGCCGTGTGCAGCAGCAGCGAGTACGGCGGCGACACCAGCGTCGCGTCGAGCCGGCGCATCACGTCGCGTAACCGCTCGCGCGACGGCGCGCAGCGACTTCGTCGTCCGGCCTCCTCGAACGCCGCGTCAGTGCGCGCGCGGCAGCACCCACGATCTCGAACGGCACACGCGACGCAAACGGCGCCAACGCCACCGCATCATCGTCGCTCGAGACGACTCGGCGTTGCCGTCGGCCTTCTCTTCGCTGATCGAGATCGCAGAACACACAGCGCGCATGGCTCGTACGTGATACGACGTGGCGCCTGCGATCTCGACGCTCAGATCGCAGGCGGCGAGAACGGCAGGCCGAGAATCTGCGAATGCGGATGATCGAGCGTCGCGCCGGCCGCGGCGCCAACGTTCTTGACGATGAAGAAAGTCTTGAGGCGCATGTCGCGGCGCAGATCGCGAATGCGTTCGCGCCAGGCCCACAGAACCCGCCAGACCGTCCTCGGCGCTCATCGTCGCCAGCGTGGCTCGATGGTCGGCGGACTCGATCACGACCTCGTGCGCGCCCAGCCCTCCCCACGATTGAAACAGCGGCTCGGCGGCCTCGCCGAGCGTGCTCTCCACGCGCAGCGCCGGCTCGCGATTGGCGACGACGCGAACTCGCCACCCCGGACCATTCGCGACTGCCCGCCGCCAGGACGCCACGCCAGCAGCTCTCGCCCGGCAATCGCCTCCTGCCCTTCGCAGAAGGGACACATGTCGCCGTCGAGGGCGCCCACCGGCATGCGGCGCGAAGTCCTCGGGCCGCCGAGAACGCTCGGGCGCAATGATGACCCAACGGCCGGTGATGGGATCGCGGCGGAGTTCGGACATTCGCATGCAGATACTCGGTGCAGCGAGCCGGAGTGCCGATTCAGTGTGCTGTCTGAGGTTGCCGTGACAGGTGCTGGTGCTCACAGATGCGTGCTCGCGCGTGCGCGGTAGCTTCGCGCGCAGAGGCTCGACCGGTCGGCACGCATATGCCGATAGCACGCTCACCAACCCGGACGAAACGCATCGGGGATGATCGTCACCGTCGGCGGCGTGGTCACCGGTGTTGATGCCGACAACATCGAAGCGACACGCGACTTCACCGACGTGCTGCCTGACCAGATAGTCGGTCGCCATCCACACCAGGCGTTGCTGTTTCTGCAACGTCACCGACTCCTCCGGATCGCCAAAACTGCCATCCCGCCGCGCCTTCACCTCGACGAACACCAGCGTCTCGCCGTCGCGCGCCACGATGTCGATCTCGCCGTGCTTGGTGCGGTAACGTCGCGTCAACGATGGCATATCCGCGCTCGACTGAGCGCCTCGCACGCAAGCTCTTCGCCGTGCAAACCAAACGCCAGTCGCTCTTGGGTCATGCACGCGACGCAACTCACGCGCTCGCAACCGGCAACACGAACCGTGCGCAACCTACGGCTAACCTTCCGGCTGAGCCGGAGCCACGCATCATCCGGCCACTGGCAATCTACGCTATCGCCGTAGGCTCTCGTCGATGATCCTGACCGCCGTGTCCGCCTCTGCCTTGGTCAGCACCAGCGGCGGGCACAGGCGAAGCGTGTTGCGGTCCGGCGCCGAGCACCAGCAGACCGCGCTTGAAGCACTCCGTCGACGAGCCGATCGCGCTCGGTGGTCGCGCGCTCCTTCGTCTCGCCGATCGCGCACCAGCTCGATGCCAATCATCAGCCCCATGCCGCGCACGTCGCCGATCAAGCGCTGCTTCGTCCTGCAGGGCGCGCAGTCCGTTCATCAGGTGCGCGCCCACGACGCGGCGTTCTCCATCAGCGATCCTTTGATCAGATCGATGGTCGCCAGCGCCGCTGCACACGCCACCGGATTGCCGCCAAACGTGCTGGCATGCGACCCCGGCGGCCACGTCATGATGTCGGCGCGCGCGGTCGTCACGCCGAGCGGCAAGTCCGGACGCGATGCCCTTGGCGACGGCGACGATGTCGGGCTCGACGGCGAAATGCTCGATCGCAAACATCTTTCCCGTGCGGCCCATCCCCGACTGCACCTCGTCGAGGACGAGGTGCATCCCGTGCTTGCTGCGTCAAGCGCGCGCAGGCGCTGATGAAATTCAGGCGGCGGCACGACGTAGCCACCTTCGCCCTGAATCGACTCGACGACCACCGCCGCGACTTCGTCTGGCGAGACGAGATGCGCGAGGATCTGATCCTCGATGTAGCGGAGCGTCGCGTCGACAGCAGCCTCGGGGCTCGATCCGGCCACGCCGCGATACGGATTGGGAAACGGGGCGTGATACACACCGCCGAGCGGCGGACCAAATCCTTTGCGCTGAATCGCCTTGCTCGACGTGAGCGACAGCGAGCCGAGCGACCGGCCATGAAAGCTGCCGAGGAACGCGATGATGCCGTAGCGCCTGGTCGAGTAGCGCGCCAGCTTGATTGCCGCTTCGATCGCTTCGGTGCCCGAGTTGGAAAAGAACGAGCTTCTTCGGCCCCTTCCACGGCGCGAGGCTGTTCATCGCCTCGCCGAGCCGGACCTGCGGCTCGTAGTAGAAGTCCGTCCCCGACATGTGCAGGAACTTCTGCGCCTGCTCGACGACGGCGGCGACGACAGCCGGGTGCGAGTGCCCGGTCGAATTGACGGCAATGCCGGCGGCGCAGTCGAGAAATACGTTGCCGTCGACGTCTTCGACCGCAGCACCTTGCCCGCGTGCCATGACGAACGGATACGAGCGGGTGTAGGAAGGCGAGACGACGCGGCCGTCGCGCTCGATGATCGCTTTCGCGCGCGGGCCGGGCAGGGCGGTCTTGATCTGCGGGCACGGACATGTCAGCGATCTTAGCTGGCCAACTGTGCGTTTGCCACCGGCCTACTTTCGCTTCCAACGCGTTCCCTGCGGACTGTCTTCGAGCAGCACGCCGCGGCTGGCCAAGTCGTCGCGGAGGCGATCGGCTTCGGCAAAGTCACGCCGGCGGCGAGCCTCCTTGCGGGCCTCGATCGCACGCTCGATCTCTTCGACGCGGCACCGGCGGCTGCTCGTCCTCCCGGCGCCGCAGCGAAATGACGCCAAGCACGCGGTCGAAGTGATCGAAGGCGTCTCTGACCACGTCGGCATCGCTGCCGCTGAACTCTCGTCGCATCGATGGCACGAGTTGACCACGCGCACGAGATCGAAGATGGCGGCTAGTCCGGCGGCGGTGTTGAGATCGGACGCAGCGCTTCGTCAAACGCTTTCCGCGCTTCGTTGACCTGTCGCGCGATCGCCGGATGCGCCGCACCCGCCGGCACCGTTTCCAGCCGGGCCAGGCAATCCGTGAGCCGCGTCAGCGACTTCGTCGGCCTGCTCGAGCCCTGTGAACGTGAAGTTCAGCTGCTTGCGATAGTGCGACGACAGCAGCAGGTAGCGCAGACGCCGAGATGCGATATCCGCGAGTCGGCGATGTCGTTGAGCGTGTAGACGTTGCCAAGCGACTTGGACATCTTCTGGCCGTCGACCAGCAGATGCTCCGCGTGAACCCAGAACCGAGAGAACTGCTTGCCGGTTGCGCACTCGCTTTGCGCGATCTCGTTCTCGTGATGAGGGAAGATCAGATCGATGCCACCGGCATGGATGTCGATCGGCGCCTCGCCCAGCAAGCGCAACGCCATCGCCGAGCACTCGATGTGCCACCCGGGACGGCCGGGGCCGACGCCGACGTCCCAGGTCGGCTCGCCTGGTTTGGTGGCCTTCCACAGCACGAAGTCGCGCGCGTCCTCCTTGCCGTAGGTGTCGGAATCGACGCGGGCGCCGGCCTGCATCCCCTCATGATCGAGCCGCGCCAGCTTGCCGTAGTCCGGCATCGTCGAGATCTTGAAGTAGATCGAGCCGTCGCTGACGTAGGTGTGTCCGCGCTGCGTCGAGCGCGCGGATCACGTCGGCCATCGCCTGCAAGATTGAGCGGATCGGTGGCGCGCGGCATTTCCTCGACCGGCTCGAGGCCCAGCGCGGCCGCATCTTCGTGAAAGGCCGCGATGTAGGTGTCCGTATACTCGCGGAGCGAAATGCCCTCGCGCTGCGCGCCCGCGATGGTCTTGTCGTCGACATCGGTGAAGTTGACGATCTGCCGCATCTGCCAGCCACCGACATACTTCAGCGCGCGCCGCAGGACGTCCATGCAGACAAAGGTGCGGAAGTTCCCGATGTGCCCGCGCGCGTAGACGGTCAGCCCGCAGGTGTACATCCGGACGGTGTTGTCGCGCAGGGGGGCAAACGCTTCCTCCTGGCGGGTCAGTGTGTTGAACAGGCGCATGCCGGACTAGGCGGGAATTCGTTGCCGGATGTGGCAGACGTGACGACCCTTGGTGCTGGTCCACTCGACCGAGATGCCCTCGGCGCCTGACGAAGTCGCACGGGGCGCATCGGCCGACGAGGCGCAGCTGATTGTCACCGTCACGGCCTTGTCGGTGCCCGAGAAGACGATCTCAATCGGGCCGCCGGCCGCTTCGACAATCGCCGTGTGAGCGGCCACGCTCCACTTCGGCGGCCAGCTCGGCCCCGGTGTCCGCCGGAAGTTGCGCGTAGTCTGCCGACTGTGTCGCGAGCTGGCGCACGGCCCTCGAGGAATCGGGCATCGCCGGGCAGCGTCACGGTAAATTCGAACGAATTGGGGGTCATGTGGCGATTCTGCTGTGGTTCTGCACGCTGGTTCACGTTGGTTCTTCACGTGGTTCTACGTGGTTCTTCACGTCGGTTCTTTACGTCGGTTCTTTACGAGGGTTCGACGATGGTTCTTCACGAGGTTCGACGGGGTTCCACGTTCAGGGACCCTCCGTCGAGAACCTCTGTCGAGAACCCCCGTCGAGAACCGTCGTTGAGAACCCTCGTCGAACCCCCGTTGAGAACCTCCGTAAAGAACCGTCCGTCGAAGAACCTCCGTCAAGAACCCTCAGACACTCAGTCTATCGAACAATCGTCTCGCCCGCCTGCACGTCGGCTTCGATCTGGGCCTTGAGGGCATCCACGTCGGGAAAACGCCGTTCGTCCCTCAGGCGCTGCACGAAACCAAGGCGAACCGACGCGCCCGTACAGGTCGCGATCGAAGTCGAGCGCATGCGCTTCGACGACTGTCGCCGCGACATCGCCGAAGGTCGGCCGCAGGCCGATGTTGGTCACGCTCGGATGCACGACCCCGTCGACGCTCAACGTCGTCGCATAGACCCCATGCGGCGGAATCAGTTCGTTTCGTCGATGCAAGATTGGCGGTTGGAATTCCAAGCTCCCGGCCGCGCCCCGCTCCGCGAACGACCATGCCGTCGATGTAAGAAATGGTGGCCCAGCAGGGCGCCGGCCTCGTCGACACGGCCTTCGGCGACCAGGCGCCGAATCCGCGTGCTCGAGACGACAAAATCCTTGTAGCGGACGGGGTCAATTTTTTCGGCGCGAAAGCCGTACTGAGCGCCGAGCGCTCGCAGCACCGAGAAGTTTCCCGTCCGATCGCGGCCGAACAGAAAGTCTGCGCCCACCCACACTTCGGCCACTTGCAGCCAGTCGACCAGCACGGTCTTCACGAAGGTTTCGGGCTCCCATCGTGACAGATCGTGCGTGAACCGAACGACGGCGACGCCCTGGACGCCGGCCTTCGCCAGCCCTTCGAGCTTCTGCTCCAGCGTCATCAGCAGGAGTGGGGCCTTGTCCGGCCGAACGATACGCGGCGGGTGGGGATCGAAGGTGAGGACCAGCGTGGTGCCGCCGCGTTCGGCCGCGCCGCGTCGAATCCGCTCGATGATCTTCGTGTGCCCGCGATGCAATCCGTCAAAGTTTCCAAGCGCCAGCACTGGCTGATGCCACCTCGGCGTGCGCGCATCGTCTGGAAACCAGGCAACCTCCACTGGCGGTGATCATATCAAGGCGCCTCGGCAGGTCACCGGTGTCGACTCGGGTCGGGTCTGATGAGGTCATCGGCAGCTCAGACGGCTGTCACGTCGAAGGTCAAGCCGTCGAAGGCCAGTTCGACGCCGGCTCGGGAGAGCCGCATTGGTCGCGGCATGCGGCAGGTCGTGGCAGATGTGCGTGAAGAAGGTCCGCCGGGGCCGCAGCCGTTCGACCACGTCGACGGCCTCCGCCACGGTGAAATGCGTCGGGTGCGGACGATGCCGCAGCGCGTCGAGAACGAGGACGTCGAGATCGGCGAGCAGCCGAAAGGACGTCTCGGGAATGCGATTGCAGTCGGTCAGATAGGCAAAGTTCCCAAGCCGAAAGCCCAGAATCGGCCGCGGCGCCGTGAAAGATGGGCATCGGTATCGACGCGGATCGACCGACGGTAAACGGCCCATCGATCGGCGTCAAGATTGATCTGCGGGATGCCGCCACCCTGGTTCGGCCGGACGGGTCGAAGATGTACGCGAACATCCGCCGCAGGTCCGTCACTGTGCGCTCGTCGGCATAGGCGGGAATCGACGCGCGCTGCAGCATGTTGAAGCGCCGGACCTCGTCCAGTCCCATGACGTGGTCGGCGTGACTGTGCGTGAACAGGATGGCGTCGACGCGCGCAGATCCGGTGCGTGAGCGCCTGTTGTCGAAGTCGGTGGACGTATCGACCAGCAACGACGGACCGTCGGCCATCTCGAGATAGATCGACGGCCGCAGGCGACGATCGTGCGGGTCGCTCGAGTGGCAGGTCGCACATGAGCACCCGATCATCGGAACCCCGTGCGAGGTGCCCGACCCGAGAAACGTCACGCGCGCCGGATCGGGCGATCACGGCTGGATGATGGGACTCTGATCCTTCTTCGCTTCGACGTATCGCATGCGCAGCTCGAAGAGGATCTGGTCGATCAGCTGGCGCTCCTCGGCGCTGAGATTGCCGCGGGTCTTCTCCTCGAGCATCGCGATGATCTCGATGAGCTGCGCCGCGGCCTCGAGATCGGGCGGCCGCGTCTCGTTGGTCATCGGATCGGGCAGATCGCCGAAATGGACGGCCGCGTTGCTCGCGAGCGACAAGATGAACGCGACGAAGCTGACGGCGCGGATGCTCGGCTGACTCAGCTCACCGCACGGCCCTCCAACAATCGAATGGTACCATAGCGCGCGAGGTCGATCGATCCGCATGGCCCGAGTCCGCCGCAGCAGATTCGAACGCCTGGTCGAGCGTCATGCGCACGCTGCGCAGCCCCGCAGGGTTGCCCCTGGGATCGCGAGCAGACACTGCTGTCGCTGCGGCCGTTCGTGCTCGAAGAAACCTACGAGCTGCTCGACACGCTGGATCGCCGCGATCCGCAGCGCCCTGCGCGAGGAGCTTGGGGACTTCCTGTTCGAGGCCGTGTTTCTCGCGCAGATTGCCGAAGAGGAGGGCCACTTCTCCATCGTCGACGCGATTCAGTCGATCGTCGACAAACTCGTGCGGCGTCACCCGCACGTGTTCTCACCCGACGGTCGCCCGCTGGCCGAGGGCGGACCATCGCTGACCGCCGACGGCAGGTCGTGGAGAAATGGGAGGACCTGAAGGCCAGAGAACGTGAGACAGACCGACACCGCCGAGAAGACGTGCGCTCAGCGGCGATTCCGCGCACGCTGCCTGCGCTGCTGCGCGCGTACGAGCTCAGCTCACGCGCCGCCGCCGTCGGCTTCGACTGGGTGCAGGCAGCCGACGTGGTCGAGAAAATCGACGAAGAGGTTGCCGAACTGCGGGAGATGGTGGCCGAGTCACCCCCGCGACCCTGCTCGAGTCGAGGAAGAGATGGGGGATTTGCTGTTCTCGATCGTCAACCTGGCGAGAAAACTCGGCATCGAACCAGAGGCGGCGTTGCGGGTGGCGAATGACAAGTTTCAGCGGCGGTTCGAGGGGATGGAGCGCTCAGCAGGAATCGAGGGGAAAGTGCTCCGCGACTTGAAGTTGGCAGAACTCGAGGCATTGTGGCTGGCTGAAAAACGAGGCCACGAAGAACACGAAGACACGAAGCAGTCGCCTCAAAGGATGATTCGTCTGATGTGGCCTTTCAGGCGATCGTTGTTGAAGTTGACCAGAAGGCCGATTCGCAGCGAGTGGCTTTCAGGTAGGACAGCACCTGCGCTTGGTGGACAGGCATGGAGCCGGTCGACCGCCTTGATCTCCACCAAGACCCTGTCCTCCACGATGAGATCGACCCGCTGTATCCTCAGCGGTTGTCGCGATAGTAGATCTGGACTGGTCTCTCCCGCTCGAACCGCAGCTTCCGATGGTCTAGTTCGAGTGCAAATGCGTCGCTATAGATGCTCTCGAGCAAACCCGGACCAAGTTGCTGATGCACTTCAAGGGCGCTGTCCACGACCTGGGTGACCACTGCCTCCGTCTCGGCATCCAGTGGAGATGTCAGTCGAAAGACCACATTCACCTCCTCATGTCCTTCGTGCCTTCGTGTCCTTCGTGGCTGCGTGTCAGCTCCCAGAAACGGCCCGTAAATGTCTCGACACGCAGCGGATCGCCCGTCCGTCGACACCGTCACTTGCCCATCGAGATCCGTCCGAAACACCTCCGTCCCCACCGCCTTGAGTCGCTCGAGCACGTGTGGGACCGGGTGACCGTACGGGTTGGCGCGGCCGACACCGATGAGCGCGACCTTGGGGCGGATGTGTTGAACGAACTCGTCCCCGCTCGATGTGCCGCTCCCGTGGTGCGCGACTTTGAGGACCACCGTCGAGCAGAAGGTCGAGTGTCGGCAGCAGCTCGCGTTCGACTTCACGATCGATGTCGCCGGTGAGCAGCACCGAAACCTCGCCGAATCGCAGCTCCAGCACGAGCGAGTCGTTGTTACGCGTACCTTCTGCCGTTCCCAATCAGGCAGCGGCGGATGATGAACGCGAATCTCGACGCCACCGATCTCGAGCCGGTCGCCGCGCTGCAGCCAGCGCCACGTCGCTCGCCGTGGCCAGCCTCGGCGCTCACGCATGCTGGTCGCCTCGTGGTTCGCCACCGGGACACCCCACCAGATCTCGCGCGGCGAGAAGTCGCGGACCAGCGCTCGCGCGCCGCCGATGTGATCTGGATCGCCGTGCGTGACAGCCAGATAGTCGAGGTTCAGCACACCCAGCGCTCTTAGCATCGGGCCAACGACGCGGTCGCCGATGTCGAAATCCCCGCGACCGCTCGCGCCGCCCGTATCCACGACGAGCCGGCGCCCGTTGGGAAACGTGATCAGGATCGCATCGCCCTGGCCGACGTCGATCAGCGACACGTGAAGACGGCCGTCTCCGCGGTCGCGAATGCGCGCCTGTGGCGCGGCGATGATCACGATGAAGAGAACGCGGCCGCGGCAGACCGGCACCGCATCGAAGTCCTGCGCGCCGGCGTGGCAGCCGCCGGCGCGCCCAGCGACGAGGCCGAGCGTGCCGTAGTACGCGAGGCGGTGACGATGAATCGCGGGCGACGGGACGCGCCACGTGAGCCACGGCGCGACGTCGAGGAATCGCGCGCTTTCGGTAAGCGCTTCACCGCCAGCATGGACAACGCTCCCCAACGACCCCGCCACGGCAATCTGGAGCCCGAGCAGATCGAAGAGAACGACCGCCATTGCGCCGAGCTGCACGAACGTCATCGCCGGAATCGCGACGAAGTTGAGCAACAGCCCGGCCAAGG
Source organism: uncultured Acidobacteriota bacterium (assembly GCA_963734095.1). GTDB lineage: Bacteria > Acidobacteriota > Vicinamibacteria > Vicinamibacterales > UBA2999 > JACCSI01. The sequence goes on from CAVTGK010000045.1 coordinate 19,915, forward strand.
TGACGCGCTGAAACACCAGCGGCGCCGATCGGCGCCAGGACCAGCTCGGCACACGCCGAGGCGAGCAGTACGGCCAGCAGCAGACTGCAGCCACGAGTCGGCCGGGCCAACGGTACGCGCGACGCCCCGACCACGATGGCCGCCGTCGCGCCAAACGTCAGCCAGAACCCCACGTCGGCAATCGCCAGCGGATCGAGCAGCAGCAGCGTCGCACCGGCCAGCCCAATCGCGTTACTCGGCGCCGTGCGATGGTCGAGCGCGCGCACCCCAGGTAGACGCACGCCATCAGGGTGGCGCGCGCGACCGAGGCGCCGCCCGCGGCGACCGCGGCGTAGCCGATCGAGCACGGCCACGTGGCGGCAGCGCGTGCCATGCCGCCACGGATGCCCGAGCCATGCGAGGATGCCCAGCTGCAGGCCGGCGAGGATGGCGATGTTGCCGCCGGAGATCGCGATGACGTGATAGGTGCCGGCTTCCTGCAAGCGCCGCTCGACTTCGACGTCGATTCCGGCGCGATCGCCAATCAGGATCGCGGTGGCAATCGGCTGCGCTGCGCTCGCTGAGCGGCCTGACGTGACGATCCAGGGCCGCGCGGGTGCGAGCGCGCAGCGACGCGCCGCCTCCTCCCACCACCGACCGCGGTCGATCGACCTCGACGAGCGCGGCGCTCTTGACGTTGCCGACGAGCGCGATGCCGCGCCTCGCCAGCGCGCGCTCCTGGTCGGGCACGCCGTGGTTGAGATAGCGCGCCGGCCGGCGCAGCATCGCCGGCGCGCGAAGCACGCGGCCCCTTCTCCACTCCGCGAGGTGGGCCGCCTGCTGCTCACCGCCGACCGACAGCGGACACTCCGCCCGCAGCATGGTTCTGGGCACGGTCCAATCCAGACGCGCTTCGACCTGCACGCGCAGGACGACGCCCGTTGCCGCTCGGCGCCGCGTCCTGGCTCAGCCGACCTTCGATGACGATGGGCGTCTCAGGTCGATCAGCCGCTCCCATCGATCGCGAAGCCGCCCAACCGCTGCTCGAGCAGGTTGCGCAGCGGTGGATGCATGGCCCGCTCGAGCGCGTGGTCGCCGAGCAGCCAGCCGGCGGCGAAGACGGTGACCACAACGCCGGCCAGTTGGACGCGAGGCCAGCCGCGGAAGAAAGGCGACCGAACCGCCCGCCCAGCTCAATGCGAGCGCGAGCGACAGCGGGCCCGTGGGTTGCGCGTCAGTCAGGACGCCGCAGGCGAGACCGACCGATAGAGTGAGCGCCAGGCAAGAGAGAGGTGTGGCATGCCCCGCCCTGCTGCAAACCGACGGGACTGCTCGAGTTGTCGAGGAAATCAACGGTTGGCGTGCCATCTCGCAGAATGCGCTGCGATCGCTGGCGCAGAGATCGCAGACACACACGACCACTGGTCACCGAGGCACTGGCCGCAGACCACCTGATTAGGCGCTGACCGCCGCGTAGTAGTCCTGCAAGCGGCCGGACGTCGAGTCCTTCGGTGCGCAGCGCGCGGATGGCGTCCACCGCGGCCGCGGCGCCGGTGATGGTCGTGATGCACGGCACGCCGGCCATCATCGCCGCGCGCCGAACCGCCTTGTCGTCGAAGAACGACTCGCGGCCGAGCGGCGTGTTGATCACCATCGCGATGTTGCGATTGACGATCTCGTCGGCGAGGCTCGGACGTCCTTCGTTGACCTTGTAGATCACGTCGCTCTCGATGCCGTGCGCGCGGAGGTACGCCGCTGTGCCGCGCGTGGCCACGAGATCGAATCCCAGCTCCGCGAGCGCGCGGGCGATCGGCAGCACCTGCGGCTTGTCCTCGTTGTTGACGCTCAGGCACACCGTGCCCGCAGTCGGGCAGCTTCTGCCCTGCGCCCAGCATCGCCTTGATGAACGCCAGGCCAAAGCTGCTGGCGCCGCCCATCACCTCGCCCGTGGACTTCATCTCCGGCCCGAGAATCGTGTCAACGCCGGGGAAACGGACGAACGGGAACACCGGGCTCTTGACGAACACGCCGGCCGGCTCGAGATCGTCGACGAGCCCGAGCTGCGCCAGGGTCTTGCCCGCCATCACGCGCGCGGCAATCTGCGCCAGCGCCACGCCGGTCGCCTTCGAGAGATACGGCACGGTGCGCGACGCGCGCGGGTTGACCTCGAGCACGTACACCTCGTCGTCCTTGATGGCGTACTGCACGTTCATCAGCCCGATCGACCTTGAGCGCCGATGCGATGCGCCGCGTGTAGTCGCGAATCGTCGCGAGGTGCTTCTCGCTCACGCGCGCGGGCGGGACGACGCAGGAGCTGTCGCCGGAGTGGATGCCGGCCTCCTCGATGTGCTCCATCACGCCGCCGATGACGACCGCGCCGGTGTCGTCCGCGACGCAGTCGACGTCGAGCTCCTTGGCTCGCTCGAGAAAGCGGTCGATCAGGATCGGCCGGTCGTGCGACACGTCGACGGCCGTCGCCATGTATCGATCGAGCGTGCCGACGTCGTACACAATCGCCATGTTGCGGCCGCCGAGCACGTACGACGGCCGCACCACGACCGGGAATCCGATCTTGGCCGCCGCGTCGCGCGCTTCGTTCCGCGAGGTCGCGGTTCCGCTGGCCGGCTGCGGAATCCCGAGGTCCCACAGCAGCTGCGCGAAGCGCTGGCGATCCTCCGCCAGATCAATCGAATCGGGCGAGGTGCCGAGAATCTTGACGCCCGCTTCCTGCAGCGCCAGCGCCAGCTTGAGCGGCGTCTGACCGCCGAACTGCACGATGCACGCGACGTCGGGATGACCCTGCGCGCTCGCGCTCGATGACCGCCATCACGTCCTCGAACGTCAGCGGCTCGAAGTACAGCCGGTCGGCGGTGTCGTAGTCGGTCGACACCGTCTCGGGATTGCAGTTCACCATCACGGTCTCGAACCCCTCGGCTCGAAACCCGAAGACGGCGTGGCAGCAGCAATAGTCGAACTCGATGCCCTGCCCGATGCGATTGGGCCCGCTGCCGAGGATCACGATCTTCGGTCGATCGGTCGGCTCGGCCTCGCACGCTGTCCTCGTAGCTGCCGTAGAGATACGGCGTGAACGACTCGAACTCCGCCGCGCACGTATCGATGCGCTTGAAGGCCGGCACCAGGTTGAACTCGAGTCGCTTTTCCCGCACCGCGGACTCGCCGGAGCCGAGGATGTGTCCGAGCTCCTGATCGCCGAATCCGGCGCGCTTGAGCGTCCGCAGCAGATCGCTCGACATGTCGCGCAGGCCGATCATCTCCGCCGTCCGGCGCAGCTCGACGATCTCGGCGAACTGCTCGAGGAACCACGGATCGATCTTCGTCAGCTCGCAGATCTGCTCGACCGTCCACGCCTTGTCGAGCGCGCGGAACAGGGCCCACATGCGGCGGTCGTTGGGCACGATCAACTGTCGGCGAAGCGACGCGTCCTCTTCCTCATCGACGCTCGGACGTCACGTCGTCGTCGATGCCCTCGGGCGGACCGAACAGCAATCCTTCGCGGCCGAGCTCGAGCGAGCGAATGCCCTTGAGAAACGCTTCCTTGAACGTCCGCCCGATGGCCATCGCCTCGCCCACCGACTTCATCTGGGTCGTCAGCGTGCGATCCGCCTGCGGAAACTTCTCGAAGTTCCAGCGCGGAATCTTGACGACGACGTAGTCGATGGTCGGCTCGAACGAGGCGGGCGTCACCCGGGTGATGTCGTTGGGGATCTCGTCCAGCGTGTAGCCGAGCGCCAGCTTGGCGGCGATCTTCGCGATCGGAAAGCCGGTGGCCTTCGAGGCCAGCGCGGACGACCGCGACACGCGCGGGTTCATCTCGATGACGACCATCCGGCCATCCGCCGGGTTGATCGCGAACTGGATGTTGGACCCGCCGGTTTCGACGCCGACGCGGCGAATGATGCGACGCCCGGCATCGCGCATCCGCTGGTATTCCTTGTCGGTCAGCGTCTGCGCCGGCGCCACCGTGATGCTGTCGCCGGTGTGCACGCCCATCGGATCGATGTTCTCGATCGAGCAGATGACGACGTAGTTGTCGGCGCCGTCGCGCATCACTTCGAGCTCGAACTCTTTCCAGCCGATCACCGACTCCTCGATCAGCACTTCGTGGATCGGGCTCAGGCCCAAACCGCGCGAGACAATCTCCTTGAACTCCTCGTGGTTGTAGGCGATGCCGCCGCCGACGCCACCGAGCGTGAACGACGGGCGAATGATGGCGGGGAAGCCAACGTCCTCGACGATGCGCGCGGCATCTTCGAGCGTCTTCGCGACGCCGCTGGCCGGGACCTCGAGCCCAATCTCCTTCATCGCGTCCCGAAACTCGAGTCGATCCTCGGCGACCTTGATGGCCGGCACCGACGCGCCAATCAGGCGGACGTTGTGCTTGCGCAGGACCCCGGCTTCGTCGAGCGCGACGGCGAGGTTGAGCGCGGTCTGACCACCGACCGTCGGCAGGACCGCGTCGGGCTTCTCACGCGCGATGACCTGCTCGACCGCTTCGACCGTCAGCGGCTCGACGTACGTGCGATCGGCCAGCTCCGGATCGGTCATGATCGTCGCCGGATTGCTGTTGACCAGGATGACTTCGAGGCCCTCCTCACGCAGCGCTTTGATCGGCCTGCGTTCCCGAATAGTCGAACTCGCACGCCTGCCCGATGACGATCGGACCCGACCCGATGACGAGCACGCGATGAATGTCTGTGCGCTTCGGCATGAGGCGACGCTTACCGCTTTTCCATCTCTTCGATGAACTGGGTGAACAAATAATCGGCGTCGTGCGGGCCCGGTGACGCCTCGGGGTGGTATTGAACCGAGTAGATCGGCTTGCCGACGTGGCGCAGACCCTTCGACGGTGCCGTCGTAGAGATTGAGGTGCGTTACGCGCGCGTGAGCGGGAAGCGTGTCGGGATTCACCGCAAACCCGTGGTTCTGCGAGGTGATTTCGACCTTGTTGCTATCGAGCTGCTTGACCGGGTGGTTCGCGCCGCGATGGCCGAACTTGAGCTTGTAGGTCTCGGCACCCAGCGCGAGGCCGAGCAGCTGGTGCCCAAGACAGATGCCGAAGATGGGGCGGTCCGCCGCGTCCACCAGCGCTGTGCACGTTGTCGACGGCATAGGTGACCGCCGCCGGATCGCCAGGGCCGTTGCTGAGAAAGATGCCGTCCGGATCGGAGGCCAGGACGTCCGCTGCCGGTGCCGACGCCGGAAAGACCCGAACGTCGCAGCCGTGCGCCGCGAGCCGACGCAGGATATTCGTCTTGATCCCGTAGTCGTAGGCAGCGACCCGCAGCTGCCGCTTCGCGCGCTTCAACGGGGCGACACCAAACGTCGCTTCGGCGACGGTGTCGGCCAGCGACGCCGCGAAGTCGTACGCGGTCGCGCACGTCACCTCCTTGACGAGGTCAGCGCCTTCCATCAACGGAATGGCGCGGGCCTTGGCGACGAGCTCTTCCGGATCCAGCGCTGCGCCGGTCGCGATGACGCCGCGCATCACGCCGCTCGAGCGCAGCTTGCGTGTCAACGCGCGGGTGTCGATGTCGCCGATCGCCACGATGCCATGAGCAGTGAGGTACTCGCGAAGCGTCGACTGCGCGCGCCAGTTGCTGGCGATCGGCGAGAGGTCGCGCATGACGAAGCCGGCGACGCGGGGGCCCCCGACTCATGATCGGCCGCGGCAATGCCGTAATTGCCGATCTGCGGCGCTGTCATCGTGACGATCTGGCCGGCGTACGAAGGGTCGGTGAGCACCTCCTGATACCCGGTCATGCTGGTGTTGAACACCACTTCGCCCGACGTTTCTCCGGGCGCGCCGGCCGAAACGCCACTGAACCAAGTGCCATCCTCGAGCGCCAGAATCGCGTTCATCGCTGTCCTGCGTCTACTCCTGTCCGATTTCGAGCGAGGCGGCCACGCGGCGGCGTTCGCCCGCCTTCAACTCGATCGTCTGCGTCCACGGTCGATAGCCGGGCCGCTCGATCCGCACCGTGATGGTGCCCGGCGCGACCGACGCCATCGTCAACGGCGTCGTGCCAGCGGCCTGCCCGTTGATGATCACGGACGAGCCGGTCGGGCGGGAGTCCACGATGAGACTACCGGTCATGGGGGACGCCGGCCTCGTTTCGCGCGACGATCGCGAAGACGCCGGGGCAGAGATCGGCGAGAGCTGCACGTCGACCGAACGCGATGGCCGATCGGCGGTGAGCGTGACCCGGCGCTCGTTCGGCACATACCCCGGACGACTCAGGACGATCGTTCTCGTCCCGAGCGCCACGTCGCTGAGCGTGAGCGGCGTCGTTCCTCGCGCGGTGCCGTCGACTGTGACCACGGCCCCGGAGGGCGAGCTTCGGATCAGCAGACTGGCGGTCTCGCGTGGTGAGGGTGAGCTTTTGGCGACTGGAGGCGCTGGAGGCGGCGTGCGAACTGGCTCGGCCACTGCAGTCCGGGCGGCATCTGGCGGAGGCGGCGCGGGTGCCGGCGGAGCAGGCGAAACGGCTGCGTCAGTGAATTCTTTCGCCGGCTGGGCATCCGCGGCGGTCACCTGGCCATTCGCGGCCGGCAGGCTCGCCTCAGTCGGTTGGACTCGTGACGTCGCAAACATGTAGCCTGCTGCTCCGCCAAGCGCGGCTCCCGTCACGAGCGCCGCGACCAGCGTACCGGCGCTGTAAGCGACGCCGCCGCGCAGCCGGGGGGTTCATGACGCCCAGCCTGCCCTGCCATGCCACCGGCTCGGGCGTGACACGCGACGCGGCAATGGGCGGATCGATCGCGATCGATCGCAGCGGCGGTCGCGGCGGATCCTTGAGGGGAATGTCGGCCGGCGGAAGCGGCGTGCGACGGTCGCCCAGTTCGTGATCGTCGTCACTGTGATCCGGGGCGTCCTCGGCCACGAAGCCCTCGAGCGGCAGTAGTCCAGCGCCCGCCATGACCTCCTCGTCGTCATCCGACAGCACGCTCGTTTCGAGCGCATCATCGATGGCTTCGACGAACGCCGTGCAGCTCGCGAATCGCTCGGCCGGATTGGTGGCGAGCGCCGTCATCAGCGCGCCCGCCAGCGCTTCCGCGTCAACACCCGGAAGCGACGGAGCGTCGAGGACCGATTCCGCAGATCTTGGCGCGCGACCGCCGAAGAACCACTCGTAGGCGATCGCCGCCAGCGCGTACTGGTCGGTCGCCGGCGAGCGTCGGGTCGCCATTCGATCAGCTCCGGCGCGGCGTAGGGACGACGGGTCGAGCGATGAACGCCGGCCCGCTCCAGAATCGGCGTGACGCCGAGGCCGATCATGTGCGTGTCGTGCCCGGCGATCAGGATGTCGCGCGGTTGCAGCGCGCCGTGCCAGACACCCGCGGCCGCCGCGCCGTCGAGCGCATCGGCGAGATGGCGCAGACGCGGCAGCGCGTCGGCGATCGCTGCCGGTCCGTACTCGCGCAACGCGACGTCCAGCGACTCGCCGGGGGCGAGCGCCGTGACGAGATACGGATCGGTACGATGGACACCCGCATCGATCACGGCCGGCGATCGCGGGATGGGTCTGGGCCGATCCGTTGAGCGCTCGCAGCCCGTCGGCGATCTTGCGCGCGTCTTCCGGGGACACGTTCAGCCGGAATTGCTTGATGACGACGGCCGCCTGGTCGTGCGGGTCCTCGCCGCGAAAAACCGGACCCAAGCTGCCAACCCCGATCTGGTGCAGCACTCGAAAGCGGCCGAAGGCCGCGGGCGGAACGTCGGTGGGAGCTTCCCCGGGCACGGGACGGAATACGATCCTATCACGCCAATCTTGTGTCGTCCCAGTAACTTAGCTGTGGTGGTGATCGTAGCTTGACAGTATCTGTACCCCTCTGCGAGAGTACCCGCCGGTGCACTCCGACACCACACTTCGAGCACAACATCGGCCGCTTTGGCGGTCGACATTCGCCGCTTCCCCTGGATTCGACGGTTCGCCACCGACTACGCATTCGCGTTCGACCGGATCGCGCCCTATTTCGCCGGCAATCCCGCGCAACCGGATGCGTGGGCGGAGGCCATTGCGCGGCGCCACGCGCGTCGCACGCACGGTGTGCCACCGGCGCCGAGCGACCTGGCGCGAGTAATCGCCGCCCAGCAGGAGCGGCGCGGCGCGCCCCCGGCCTCGCGCGCCGCCGCTGAACGGCTCGCCGATCCCCGCACGGTCGTCGTCATCACCGGGCAGCAGGCGGGTCTGTTCGGCGGGCCGCTGTTCACGCTGCTCAAGGCGCTGACCGCCATGAAGCTGGCCGCGCAGGTCGCGCGCGAACACCGTGCGCCCGTCGTCCCGGTGTTCTGGATTGACGCCGAGGATCACGACTGGCCCGAGGTCAGCGGGTGCACGGTGCTCGACGCAGACGGTGTTGCCCGGACGCATTCAGCTTGCCAGCCTCGCAGGGCGCCGGGCGACCTGCCCAATCGGCCGCCTGACGCTCGATCAACGGATCGCGGACGCCATCGACGCCTTGCAGGGCGGCGCTTCCCGATTCCGAGTTCAAGGCGACCGTCCTCGACGGACATCCGCGGGGCCTATGCACCCGGGCACACGATGGCGGAGGCGTTCGGCCGATGGATCGAGTCGCGTCCTGGGCCCGCACGGGCTCGGTCGTCTACGACTCCTCCGATCCGGCCGCGAAGCCGCTCGTCTCGCAGGTGTTCGCGCACGAGCTTGCTCCACCCCGGCCAGACCGCCCGGTCTGGCCGCTACGCGCCGGGGAGGCGCTGGTCGCCGCCGGCTATCACGCGCAGGTCACGCCGCACGACGGTGCCGTCTCGCTCTTTCATCTGAACGACGGCCGCGAAAGCATGCGGTTCGCGCGGCGACTCGGCGACGGTCGGCGAACGCGAGACGACGCTGGCGGCGCTCGTCGAGGAAGTCGAACGAACGCCGCACCATTTCAGCCCCAACGTCCTGCTGCGTCCGATCGTCCAGGACACGCTGTTCCCGACCATCTGTTACGTCGCGGGCCCGAACGAGCTGGCCTACCTGGGTCAGCTGCGCGAGGTCTACGCGCCACTTCGACGTGCCGATGCCGCTGATGTACCAGCGCGCGACGGCGACCATCGTCGACTCGGCCACGCTGCGCTTCCTGTCCAAGTACGCGCTGCCGCTCGAAGCGCTGCAGCCGCAGGACGAATCGGCGCTCAATCAGCTGCTGCAGGATCAGCTGCCGCCGACCGTGGATGAAGCGCTGAACAGCGTGTCGAGCGTCGTCGAAGAGCGGATGGCGGCGGTCGGCGACGGCCGTGCCGCAGATCGATCCGACGCTCCGTGGCACGGTGCGAATCGACGCTGAGCAGGATGCAGCACGACCTCCGCACGCTGCGCACAAGGTGATTCAGGCGGCCAAGCGCCGCGACGATACGCTGCGCCGGCAGTTCCAGCGGGCGCAGGCGCTCGACGTTTCCCAACGGCCATCCGCAGGAGCGCGAGATCGGCTGCGTCTGGTTCCCAACCGTTACGGCCCGGCGCTGGTCGATCGGCTGCTCGAAGATCTGCCCCTCGACATGGGGCATCACTGGGTTCTGGCCATCTGATGGCCGCTGCCACTCGGCGTCACGTCGAAACGATTCCGCGGGCTGGCGGATTCGCATTCCGAGCCGCCGGCTGGAAGCGCGCCGCTGCTCGCCATGCTGCTGCATCCCGATCGTCGTCGGGACGGGCGTGCTCGGCTACTACTACGTCCAGTTCTCCCGCATCATCGAAGCGCGGCTGCACGGCGAGCGCGACCGCGTCATTCCTCGCGTCTTCGCGCGGCCGCTGACCCTGCACGCCGGGCAGGGGCTGAGCGAACATCGAGCTGGTCGCGCGGCTGAACGACGTCGGCTACACCGAGAAGTCGCGCGTCGAGCGCGCCGGCGAGTTCGCGCTCGATCGCAACGCCGTTCTGCGTGGTCCCGCGCGGCGGCGATCATGCCGGCAAGCCGGTGCGCATCGCGTTCGCCGAGCCGCGGGTCGTCAAGACCGGCGCAGGCCGCCGCCGTCGCCGGCGCCCGCTCGCATCGCCAGCTCGAGGCGGCCGGCCGACCAGTCGACGAAGTCGTGCTGGATCCGCCGATGCTGCGGGCCTCGTCACCGGCATCGCGCGAGAAGCGGCGGCGCGTTCCGCTCGCGAGTATTCCGGCGCGCATGCAGCAGGCGGTGCTGGCGATCGAGGACCGGCGCTTCTACGGCCACCCCGGCATCGATCCCATCAGCGTGGTCGGCGCCGTCGTCACGAACCTGACGTCCGACTCGCCGCCAGCCCGTCGGCCGCAGCACGGTGACCCAGCAACTCTCGCGCATGTTCTTTCTGAGCGACGAGTTCAACGCCGAGCTGCAGTCGGGCCAGCGGTCGTATCGCCGCAAGGCGCTCGAAGCCTTCATGGCGGTGATTCTCGAGACCAAGGCGACGCAAGGAAGAGATCCTCGAGCTCTATCTGAACGACGTCTATCTCGGCAATCGCGGCTCGTTTGCGCTGCACGGCGTCGCCGAGGCGGCGCGCATCTTCTTCGGCAAGGACGTCAGCAACCTCACGCTGTCCGAAGCCGCGCTCATCGCCGGCATCATCCAGAATCCGTATCAGCACTCGCCGTTCGTCAATCGCGAGCGCGCGAAGGAACGACGCGATCTCGTGCTGTCGGCGATGGCCGAGGCCGAGTTCATCACCGCGCGACGCCGCCGAGCGCGCCGCGAACGATCCGATCACCGTCGTCGCCCGCGCCGTGGACAACGAGGCGCCGTACTTCGTCGATTACCTCGGCGAAGAGCTGCAGACCGAGTTCCCCGGCATCACGCAGCGCACGGGTGCGCTCGAAATCTTCACGACGCTCGACCTCAACCTGCAGCGCTACGCGCAGGATGCGGTGCGCGACGGGCTCGCCAAGGTGGACCAGATCCTCGCCAAGCGCAAGCGCAAGCCGGTCCCGGCGCAGGCGGCGCTCGTCGCGCTCGATCCGCGGACGCGGCGAGGTGCTCGCGCTCGTCGGCGGGCGCTTCTACAACCAGTCGCAGTTCAACCGCGCGACGACCGCCCGGCGGCAGCCCGGATCCACGTTCAAGCCGTTCGTGTATCTCGCCGCGTTCGAGCGCGCCGCCGAGGAGGGGCGCACCGATGTCACGCCGGCCTCGATGGTGTGGGACGAGCCGACGACGTGGACCTACGACGAGCAGGAGTGGTCGCCGCGCAACTACGACAGCGAGTACGACGGCTTCGTCACGCTGCGTCGCGCGCTCGCGCTGTCGCGCAACATCGCGACCATCAAGGTGGCCGAGCAGACCGGCTTCGATCAGGTGGCGGCGCTCTGGCGAAGGACCAAGATCGGGCGGACCGCGCTCCAGGGTTATCCGTCGATCGCGCTCGGCGTGTTCGAGCTGACGCCGATGGAAGTGGCGACCGCCTACACCGCGTTCGCCAACGGCGGCGTGATCAAGCCGCTCCGCAGCATCGCGCGCGTCCGGAGCGGCGACGACTCGCTCATGCCGAAGGCGGTCGAGGGACCGCGCATCGCCCGCGAGTCAACGACGTTTCTGGTCACGAACATGATGCGCAGCGTCATCAACGAAGGCACCGGCGCCAGCGCGCGCGGCAACGGCTTCACGCTCGACGCCGCCGGCAAGTCGGGCACGACCAACGATCTGCGCGACGCCTGGTTCGTCGGCTTCACGCCCGAGCTGCTCGCGGTCGTCTGGGTCGGCTTCGACGACAACACGCCGCTCGGGCTGAGCGGGACGCAGGCCGCGCTGCCGATCTGGACCGACTTCATGAAGCGCGCGCTGGCCGGTCACGACAACGTCAGCTTCGAGCCGCCCGAAGGCATCAGCTTCGTCGAAATCGACCGCGACACCGGCCGCCTGGCGCTGCCCACCTGCCCGCGCGTCACGACCGAAGTCGTTTCTGGCTGGCACCGAACCGCTCGAGGTCTGCGACTTGCACCGCTGGTAACGCGGCTGAGCACTAGGGCGTGACAGCTGATCGGATCGGCGCGATCTCCGGCTAGCCGGAGCCACGAGTATCGAATATCCGTGGTGCCGACGACTTCGTGGCTTCCGCTTCAGCGGAGTCCGAGCGCTGCGCCAGTGTCACTCTACAGGCCACGCTAGAGCCGTAGTCGCTATAATTCAAGAGTGAATCACGAAGTGTTCGCGGCGCTCGGCGAGGCCCTCAAAGCCGGCGAGGAGGTCGCGCTGGTCACGATCGTGTCGGCCAACGGCTCGACGCCGCAGCGCGTCGGCGCCAAGATGCTCGTCTACGCCGACGGACGCGTCGTCGGCACCATCGGCGGCGGCTGCTACGAGAACGAAGCGCTGTGGAAGGCTCGCGAAGCACTGAAGACCCGCAAGGCCTGCACGGTTCGCTACGAGCTGGCCGACGATTTCGCCGAGGAATCGGGACTGATCTGCGGCGGCCAGATGGAAGTGTTCATCGAACCGATCGAGCCTTCGCCGGCCGTCTACATTTTCGGCGCCGGTCACGTCGGTCAGTTCGTCGGACGCGTCGCCCACGACGCCGGGTTCCGGGTGCACGTGATCGACGATCGCGAGAAGTTCGCCAATCGCGAACGCTTTCCCGACGCTGCCGAGATCGTCGTCGACGACATTCCCGACTGGCTCGCCCGCACGCCCCTTCCCTCTCGGCCTACGCCGTCGTCGTCACGCGCGGCCATCGTCACGATCTGGATGCGCTGCGGGCGCTGCGCGCCACGAACCTGCGCTACCTCGGTCTCATCGGCAGCCGCGCCAAGGTCAAGCGCATCTACGACGTCCTGGCGGAGGACGGCAGCGTCACCGATCGAACAACTCGAGAGCGTCCACGCCCCCATCGGCCTCGACATCGGCGCCGTCACCCCGCAGGAGATCGCCGTCTCCATCGTCGCCGAACTGATCGCGATCCGCCGCGGGCAAGAACGCGAGATCGCGTCGCGCGTCGCTGCGGTGGATGCCGAAGGTAAAGGTGGCGCAAAGCTACGTAAGGTGCCTGACGTGCCTATGGTGCCTCAGGTGCCTAGGGTGCTGGTGCCTAAGGTGCGTAGGGTGCGTAGGGTGCGTCAGGTGCGGGCGGTGCAGTCGAGGCTACGACGGAGTGCAGTAATTGCGACGTCTGCCCCTGATGGCCAGTAGCAGGATATTTCGATCTCTCCGAGTGGGACTCGTCAGTTGCACCGCGGCGCCATGGGATCGCATCTTTCAGGAAATCGGCGCGTGGCAGCGGCCATTGAATTGATGCTCAGGTCCATGGAGATTGCGGCGACCAGCTTTCGACGGATCAAGTCTTCGCGGCCAACTCCTCGACGCGGCACGCTCAGGTCCGCGCAACATCGCCGAAGGATTCGCCCGCTGGCACCATCGGGACTTCGCCCGATTCACGCGAATCGCCAAGGCATCGGAGATCGAATTGCTGAACCACTTCATCGAAGCCGCTGACAGCGGCCATATCACCAAGGACGAGCGCACGACTCTCGAACACGCCGCGCGAAAAGCGATCAAGGCAGCCAACGGACTGATTCGGTATTTGGAAAACAATCCCGATCCAACCCAAGGCGTCAAGCGACAGAATACGCAAGCACCTTGAGCACCTTGAGCACCCTACGCACCCTAAGCACCAGCACCTTAGGCACCCAGGCACTTCAGGCACCCTAGGCACCTTACGCCGTGTCTCTCCTCATCCGCAACGCCACCATCCTGACGATGAACGATGTGCTCGACATCATCTCGGGCGACGTCCTTGTCGACGCGGGTCGCATTGTCGAAATCGGGAATCTCTCCGCGAGGCAGGCATCACGCACGATCAACGCTGGCGGCGGCTATCTCCTTCCGGGATTCATCCAGACCCACGTCCACCTGTGCCAGACGCTGTTTCGCGGCTACGCCGACGATCTGGCGCTGATGGATTGGTTGAAGACGCGCATCTGGCCCATGGAAGCCGCGCACACGCCCGCGTCGCTGGCGGCGGCGACCCGACTGGCGGCCGCAGAACTGCTCCTCGGCGGCACGACCACGGTGTTGACGATGGAGACCGTGCACGATACGGATGCGGTCTTCGACGCGCTCGAGCCGATGGGGCTGCGGGCGGTGGTTGGCAAGTGCATGATGGACGCCGACGCCAGCCGTGCCGGCGCGACTGCTCGAACAGACGACGGCATCGATTGACGAAAGCCTGGCCCTTGCGTCGCGGTGGCATGGACGCGCCAACGGCCGCCTGCGGGCGGCGTTCGCGCCTCGGTTCGCCGTGTCGTGCTCCCGCGAGTTGCTGGAGGCTGTAGGCTCGCTGGCCAGCGACCGGCGGCTGCTGGTCCACACGCATGCGTCGGAGAACCGGGACGAGATCGCGCTCGTTCGATCGCGAACGGGTCGTGCCAACGTCGCCTATCTGGACGACGTCGGCCTCGCCTCACCGAGGCTGTGCCTGGCGCACTGCGTGTGGGTTGACGAATCAGAGCAGGACCTGATTGCCAGCCGCGAGGTGAAGGTCCTGCACTGCCCCGGATCGAACCTCAAGCTCGCATCGGGAATCGCGCCGATCGCCGACATGCGGAAGCGAGGCATTTCCGTCTCGCTCGGGGCTGACGGCGCCGCGTGCAACAACCACCTCGACATGTTCGGCGAGATGCGGCTGGCCGGAGGGCTGCAGGCCATTGCCGTCGGCCCGGGCACGCTGGGCGCGACAGATCTTCTGCGGATGGCCACACGCGAAGGCGCCCGAGCGCTTGGACTCGAGGACGAAATCGGGTCGATTGAGATCGGCAAGCGCGCCGATCTGATTCTGATCGATCGCGATCGCCCTCACCTGGCGACCAGCCCCGAGCCCGTCTCCGCGGTCGTTTACGCCGCACGCCCGTCCGACGTCCGCAGCACGATTGTGGACGGGGAGCTGTTGGTGGACGATTTCCGACTCGTCCACGAGGACGTGCCCGCGATTGTCGCCACCGCGTGTGCGGAGGCGGCGGCCCTGGCGAAACGGGCCTTTTGAACTTTCGACACTATGTCGTTCACGCATACCGCGGTTGCCAAGTCGCACGAGCGTTCGGCATTAGGCTTGGCACGGGCCTACGATGCGTTCCACGTGGCCTGGCGAGCTCTACGTCAGAACCTCCGCAGAACCTCCGTCAGAACCTCCGTGAGAACCTCCGTGGAGAACCTCCGTGACTGAAGAACCTCCGTTCCAACCCCTGCTATAATTAGCAGTCGATAGTGTCGACTGCTAATGACCTCTCCGGCGCTTTCCGACCGGACGCGGCGCATTCTCGCGGCGCTCATCCGCGAGTACATCGAGACGGGTGAACCGGTCGCGTCCGCTGCCCTGACGCGGCGGACCGGGCCTGGCCGTCTCGTCCGCCACGATTCGCAACGTGCTCGCCCAACTCGAAGAGATGGGCTTCGTGTGGCAGCCGCACACCTCGGCCGGACGTGTGCCGACCGATCTCGGCTATCGCTTTTACGTCGACTCGCTGCTCGAGGCGCAAGCGCGCGACCAAGGACGCCGCCGGCGTCGAGGCGCGGCTGCGGCAGCAGGCCGGCGACGCTCCGCTCATCGACGACCTGCTGTCGAGCGCGTCGCACGTGCTGTCGGAGGTGTCGCGGCACGTCGGGTTTGCCATCGCGCCCGCCAACGCTCAGGCGGTGTTCCATCGCATCGAGTTCGTGCCGCTCAGCGGCAACCGGATTCTGGTCGTGGTGGTCGCGCGCGGCAATCAGGTGTCGCAGAAGACCATCGACATCGGCGAAGAAGTCGAGCCGAGCGAGCTGGTGCAGGCGGCCAACTACCTGAACGAGGAGTTCTGCGGCCGGACGCTGGACGAGGTGCGCGAGGGCGTGCTCGCGCGGCTGCGCGAAGAGCGCACGCTCTACGATCAACTGCTCGGGCTGGCGCTGCGGCTCGCGAGCAGCTCGCTCGAGAACCTGCGAGCGGCCGACGGTCTGCATCGACGGCACGTCGTCGCTGCTCGAGGAGGTCGTGCGCGCGAGCGGGCTGTCGCTGTCGACGCTGCGGGCGCTGCTCGTCGATGGTCGAGGAAAAGCAGCGGCTGGTCCGGCTGCTGAACGAGTACATCGACGGGCCGGGCCTCACGGTCGTGATTGGCGCCGAGCACAGCGATCCGGAGCTGCGCCCGTTCAGCCTGATCGCCTCGACTTACTTCGATGGCCGCAGCACCGGGATGGTCGGCGTGATCGGTCCGACGCGCATGCGCTATTCGCGCGCCATCGATGTCGTCGAGAACGCCGCCAAGGCGGTCGGCAAGCGTGCTGCGCGACAATTAGATCACGTGTCAGACTTGGCATGCAGTACGCACTGAGTGACATGTGCAGCCAAGACAGATCGATCGACGAGATGAACGACGAACACGAAGACGGTCCGACGCAGGAAGACGCGCGACCCAGCGGACGAGCGGCGATGTCGACGACGGGCGCGACGGCGACGACGAGCGAACTCGACGCGCTCGCGGCGCGAGCGCGACGAGATGTACGATCGGCTGCTGCGCAAGACCGCCGAGTTCGACAACTACCGCAAGCGCGTCGACAAGGAGCGCCGCGAGCAGAGCCGAGTGGGCCGCGGCCGACGTGCTCACCGATGTCGTCGCGGTGCTCGACGACTTCGATCGCGCGCTCGCCGTGGAGGCGCCGCCCGAGGCGCGAGCCGTATCGCGCCGGCGTCGAGCTGATTCACCGTCAGCTCGGCGAGCTGCTGCGCAAGCGCGGCGTCACGCCGCTCGAGACGCTCGGCGCCGATTTCGATCCGCACCTGCATCAGGCCGTCGCCTACGAAGAGACGCCCGGCGCTCGCGAAGGCGAAGTCGTCGGCGAGCTGCGCAAGGGCTATCGGCTCGGCGAACGACTGCTCCGGCCGGCGCTCGTCCGCGTGGCCAAAGCATCGTGAGCAAGCGCGACTACTACGCCGTCCTGGGCGTCGCGCGCGACGCGAGCGACCAGGACATCAAGAGCGCCTACCGCAAGCTCGCGCTGAAGTACCACCCCGATCGCAATCCCGGCGACAAGGCCGCCGAGGAGCAGTTCAAGGAAGCGGCCGAGGCCTACGCGGTCCTGGCCGACGCCGACAAGCGCGCGCGCTACGATCGCTTCGGGCACGCCGCGGTCGCCGGCAGCGGCGGCGCGCGGCCGGCTTCGACCCGACGATCTTCGCCGAGTTCGACGACATCTTCGGCAGCATCGGCGACATCTTCGGGTTCGGCGGCATGTTCGGCGGAGCCGCCGTCGCGGCGGCCCGCAGCGCGGCGCCGACCTGCGCTACGACCTCGAGATCACGCTTCGAGCAGTCGGCCGCCGGCGACCGAAACGACGATCCAGATTCCGCGTCACGAGACCTGCGAGACCTGCCGCGGATCGGGCGCGGCGCCGGGCATCGTCGCCGACCACGTGCCCGCAGTGCCGCGGCACCGGTCAGCTGCGCTATCAGCAGGGCTTCTTCACCGTCGCGCGCACCTGCGGCCAGTGCCGCGGCAGCGGGCGCGTCATCACCAAGCCCTGTCAGACGTGCCACGGCGCCGGCGCGTCGAGCAGCTGCGCAAGCTGACGGTCAAGATCCCGCCGGGCATCGCCACCGGGCAGCGGCTGCGGCTGACCGGCGAAGGCGAAGCCGGCGCGCCAGGGCGGGCCGCCCGGCGATCTCTACGTCGTCATCAGCGTCCAGGAGCATCCGTTCTTCCACCGCGACGGCAACGACCTCGCCTGCGAGATTCCGGTGAACTTCACGACGCTCGCGCTCGGCGGCGAGATCAAGGTGCCCAGCGTCGACGGCGAGCCCGAGACGCTGAAGATTCCCGAAGGCACCGCGACCGGCTCGGTGTTCCGGCTGCGCGGCAAAGGGCATGCCCGACGTGGCCGGGCCGCGGCCGCGGCGATCTGCTCGTCACCGTGCAGGCGATCACGCCGCGCAAGCTGACGCGCGAGCAGCGCAAGCTGCTCGAGCAGCTCGCCGCGACGCTGCCGGCGCAGGAGTTCGAGCCGACGCCGCGCGAGAGCGACGATCGCGGACTCTTCGACAAGGTCAAAGACATCTTTGGCTGACGAAGGTCTGGCCGGCGCTGCATCATCCGAACGAGCCACGCGTCGACCTCGACCTCGCCGATGACTCTGGTCGCCGCGACGCTCGACGACTTCTCGCCGGTCGCGATCGAGGATCTCGCCGAGCTGCCCCTGCCGCCGGGCGGACTGTGGGATCCGACGTTTCCGCCGCCGCCCGATCCGCCGCCCGCGCCGCTCGCACTGGCGCGTGTTCTTCGCGAACGCCAGCGATCGCGATGACGCCGCCGCCGCGCTCGCGGCGTGCTCATCCCGGCCTCAGCGATCTCGCGATGAGGACGTGCCGACGAGGACTGGGCGGCGCGCTCGCAGCGCGCGCTGACGGCGATCAGCGCCGGCACGTTCATCGTCGCGCCGCCGTGGGATATGCCGACGGACATGCCTGAGCGGCACGACGCTGATCGTCATCGAGCCGTCGCGCGGCTTCGGCACCGGGCATCACGCATCGACGCGGCTGTGTCTGCGCGCGCTCTCCGGCGATCGACGTGCGCGACGGCGCGTGCTCGACCTCGGCACTGGCTCGGGCGTGCTGGCGATGGCCGCTGCGCTCCGCGGCGCCGCGGCAGGTCGTGGCGGTCGACGTCGATCCCGACGCGATCGACGCCGCGCGCGAGAGCGCGGCGCTCAATCGCAGGCGTGCAGCGTCGATCGAGTGGCTGGTTGGCGATTTTCGTGACGCGCGACTGGGCCGCGGCTTGCGACGGGCCCTGGGACGTCGTCGCTGGCGAACCTCACCGGCGGCATGCTGATCTCGTCTGCCCGACGCGACTTCGCGAGCTGCGTCGCGCCCAGGGCGGCCTTCGATCGCCAGCGGCTTCGACGAGCAGCGAACGCGCCGCGCGTCGAAGCGAAGCCGCTCGGACCTCGACGAACGTACCGCAGCGACGTTCGATCGAAGACGGCTGGGTCGGGCCTCGTTCTGGCGCGAGTCGCGCCACTAGCCGACCGGGCTGCTGCTGGTTCTTCGCGCGGCGCTGGTTCCACCCCTCGATCAGCCGCCGCATCTCCTTGAGCGGCTCCGGGCTGTCGTCGACCTGCAGGCGCAGGACGACGTCGTTGTTGAGCCACACGCCCATGCCCTTGCCGACGATGAGCACGGCGGCCGACTGCATGCCGCGCGTGTCGCCGCCGGCGGCCTGGCCGGCATCGAGCGCCGCCATCAGCCGCATCGACAGGTGGCCGGTCGTCTCTTCGAACGCCTTGACCATGTTGGCGACGACCGGCTTCGCCGGCGAGGATGTTGCCCTGCGCGGTGGAGAACTTGCCCTGCCGATGGCCGGCCCACGTCGAGGCTTTCGGGCCCGTGAACACGGCGGTGTTGCCCTTGGCGTCGATGACGGCGAACTGCCGGCCCTGCTTGGTCCAATTCTCCGGGCCGCGGATCCGGATCGCTCTCCCAGATGGCCTTGATGATCGCCTCCGGCGCCATGCCGGCGCGCAGCAGCGCCAGGCCTTTCGGGCCGTAGCTCACGTCGACGATCGCCTGCGTCGCCACGACGCCGACGCCGGCTTCGCCCCACAGCACGCCGTTGCCCGACCGAGAAGACGCGCGACTGCACGGCGCCGCCGATTTCGCCGGTCGCCGGGTCGAAGCCAAGGATCGAAAACGTCGCGACCGGATCCGGCAGCGCCGCCTGCGCGAGCCAATGACGCCGCCAAGCACAATCGCCGCACACAACACTGCGATCGCATGCGCCGATACTCGCTTCATGTTTCACGCCACCGTTGAACTGTTGCACGTCGCACTGTTGAACTTTGAACTCGAGCATCGAACAGTTGTAACTTGCAACTTGAACTGTAGCTTCCGTCAGCAGATCGTCCCACGTCGTGCGCAGCGCCGTGAGCGCAACGAGCGGCGCCGCGTCGGCGCGAAGCGTCAGCGCGCCGAGCGTCACGAGAATGAACGCCGGCTGCCCGGCGCAGCTCGAGCTTCGGTCTCGACGCTCCACCCACCTTCGGGCCCGATGAACGAGTGACCGCTTCACTGCGACCGCGGGAGATCGTCGAAGACGGCGACTGCGCGCCGACCGTTGGCTCCGGCTCGACGAGCATGATCCGCGGCGCCGCAGACGACTCGGCGAGAGCCTCCTGCGACACTGACGGGCGCGTCAACGCTGGGAACGACCGCGCGGCCACACTGCTTGGCCGACGCGACCGCGATCCGCTGCCACCGCTCGACGCGGCTGCCCGCGCTCGATCGACCGAGGTGCAATTTCGGTGCGCTCGGTCACGAGCGGCATGACGCGGCGCACGCCCAGCATCACCGCGTCGCGCACGACATCGTCCATCTTGTCGCCCTTCAAGACGCGCGACAGCCAGCGTCACGACCACCTGCGGCTCGGCGAGCGGCGCGAGCGATCGCATCGAGCTGAACCCGCGCGTGCGCCTTGCCGATCTCGCTCCACGCGCGCGCTCCATTCGCGGCCGCGCCCGTCGAACACACGGACGGCGTCCCCGGCTTGAGGCGCAGCACGCGAATCAGGTGCGCGGCTTCGTCGTCCGGCAACGCGACCACCGAGCCCGGTCGCGTCGGCTGCGGCACGAAGAAGCGCGGCAGCACGGGGTGAGTATACGGCGAGGCTCTATACTCTGCAGAGATGTTTCTTCGCGGCCAGACCATCGGCAAGTACCGCATCGTCGCGCCGCTCGGCAGCGGCGGCTTCGGCGCGGTCTACCTCGCGGAAGACACCTGGATCGACAAGAAGGTCGCGCTCAAGGTTCCGCATCGGCAGAACCTCGACTTCGGCGAGCTGCTGCGCGAGCCGCGGCTGCTGGCCAGCCTGAGCCATCCCAACATCGTCACGGTCCTGACCGCCGAGAAGCAGGACAACATGTTCTTCATCGTGATGGAGTACGTGCCCGGCGACACGCTCGAGCAGATCATCGAGCGCGAGGGCGCGCTCGATCTGGCGCGCGCGCTCGACTACACCTGCCAGATCTGCAACGCGATGGATCACGCGCACCGGCAGGGCGTCATCCATCGCGACCTGCGGCCCGGCAACGTGCTGGTCACCGAGAACGGGCATGGTCAAGGTCGCCGACTTCGGCACGTCGCGCTTCCTCGAGATCGCCGCGCACGGCACGACGGTGATCGGCAGCCCGCCGTACATGGCGCCCGAGCAGTTTCAGGGCAAGGCCGTCTTCGCGTCGGACATCTACTCGCTCGGCGTGACGATGTATCAGATGCTGACCGGGTCGCTGCCGTACGACACGCCGTCGCCGGGCGACCTCGAGCGGCTGATGCAAGGGCGAGCTGACCGCGCCGCCGCGCACGCGCAACCGGAAGATTCCGCAAGGGGATCAGCGACATCGTGATGAAGGCGATGGCGCCGGAGATTCCGGCGCGCTATCAGCGGGCCGCCGATGTGCTCGAAGCGGTGCTGGCGGCGCGCGCACGCCCGATCGCCAGCCGACGACGCCGCCGGCACCGCCGGACGGCCCGGCCGCGACGGCGGCCGTGGCGCCCGGCGCCGCTCGACAGCGCCGGACCGGAGCACGTCGACGACATCCAGGCGCGGCTCAAGGCGCGCGAAGCGCCCCAGGCCACGGTTCTGCTGGCACTGCCGCAAGGCGCTCCACGCGCGCACCGACCAGTGCCCGTTCTGCGGCGAGGCGCAGTGACGCATGATGCGGCTTCATTCGCCGGGGTGAAAAGATTCATCAGTGCGGATCGTCGCGGTGGCGTCCGTGCTCGAATCGCGCCCGATGCAGGATAATTAGCGGTGACCGTCGTCAATGCACTCAGTTCCTGGGAGCAGGACATGGCTTTCAGCGAGACCGGCAAAGTCTGGATGAACGGCAAGCTCGTGGACTGGAAGGACGCCACGATTCACGTGGCCACGCACGTCGTCCACTACGGCTCCGGCGTGTTCGAAGGCATTCGCGCCTACGACTCGAAGAACGGCACCAACGTCTTCCGGCTCCCCGAGCACATGCGCCGGCTGTGGGATTCGTGCCGCGTCTACCGGATGGAGCCTGCCCTACACGCTCGAGCAGCTCAGCGAGGCCGTGCTCGAAACCATTCGCGCCAACGGCTTCAAGTCGTGCTACATCCGTCCGCTGATCTATCGCGGCTACGCGCAGCTGGGCGTCAACCCGATGCCCTGCCCGGTCGAGGTCGCGATCATCGTGTGGGAGTGGGACGCGTTTCTCGGGCGACGATGCGCTGGCGAAAGGGGTCGACGTCGGCGTCAGCTCGTGGACGCGGATTGCGCCGAACACGTTCCCGGCCATGGCCAAGGCGACCGCCAACTACGCCAACTCCGGTCTGATCAAGATGCAGGCGACCGTCGACGGCTACGCCGAAGGCATCGCGCTCGACGAGTCCGGCCTCCTCAGCGAAGGCAGCGGCCAGAACCTGTTCCTCGTGCGCGACAACATCGTCTACACGCCGTCGCTGACCTCGTCGATTCTGCAGGGCATCACCCGCGACACCGTGCTGCACGCTGACGCGCGACCTCGGGCTTCGAGGTGCGCGAGCAGCCGCTGCCGCGCGAGTTCCTGTATCTGGCCGACGAGGCGTTCTTCTGCGGCACGGCGGTCGAGATCACGCCGATCCGCTCGATCGACAAGATCACGGTCGGCAACGGCCGGCGCGGGCCGGTCACCGCGGCCTTGCAGGAGCGCTTCTTCGGCATCATCAAGGGCGACCTGCCGGACGAGCACAACTGGCTGACGCCGGTCCGGTCGCGGCGCTGCGCGGTCACGGACGGCCAAGTACGCATGGTCTCTGACGTGTTCGTGAAGCTCGGCAGCCTGGCGCGTGGCACTGCATGGACACCTGCATGACGCTCTAACCCTGCTCTCTCGACGCGAGCTGTCGACTCGGCAGCTGCGCGATCGGCTGACGCGCCGCAAGTTCGCGCCCGACGAGATCGACCGCCGTCATTACGCGGCTCACGCGGACGGAACGCTCGACGACACGCGGTGGCGCGCGCCTCCGCTCGCTCGAGGCCGTCGTCAAGCGCCGCGGCCGCGGCGCGTGTCCTGCAGCAGCGTTCAGCAGCTCGGCATCAGCGCCGCAACGGCGAAGCAGCCGTCGACGAGGTGTTCGCGGAGATTGACGAGCGCGCGCTGCTCGATCAGGCGATCGAGCGGCGTCTGAAGGGCATCGCGGCCAGCGCGCTCGATCGCGAGGCGCGCGCGCGCCTCGTCCGCAGTCTCGTCGGGCCAGGGTTTCGAGCCGGCCAGGTCTACGCGCGGCTGCGCCGCAGGGGCGTCGAGAGCGACGAGTAAAATAGAGGCGTGCACCCCAACGAGATCCGCGCGTCATTCCTGAAGTACTTCGAGCGCCACGGCCACCGCATCGTTCCCAGCTCGCCGCTGGTCCCGGCCGACGACCCGACGCTGCTCTTCACCAACGCCGGCATGAACCAGTTCAAGGACGTGTTTCTCGGCCGCGAGAAGCGCGACTACCGCGCGCGGCCTCGTCGCAGAAGTGCATGCGGGTCAGCGGCAAGCACAACGACCTCGACAACGTCGGCCCGTCGCTGCGCCACCACACGTTCTTCGAGATGCTCGGCAACTTCTCGTTCGGCGACTACTTCAAGGAGGACGCGATTCCGCTGGCCTGGCAGCTGCTGACCGAGGAGTGGAAGCTCGATCCCAAGCGGCTGGTCGCGACGATCTTCAAGGGCGAACAGGGCATCCCGCGAGACGACGAGGCCTACGAGGTCTGGCGGCGTTTCTGCCGGCCGAGCAGATCGGCGAGCTCGGGATGGCCGACAACTTCTGGGCGATGGGCGACACCGGCCCCTGCGGACGCTGCTCGGAGATCTACTACGACCGCGGCGACGCGCGTGCCCGGCACCGGCGACTTCATGACCGACGCCGCAGTCGGGCTCGGAGCGCTTCGTCGAGATCTGGAACAACGTCTTCATGGAGTTCGAGCGGCAGGCCGACGGCGCGCTGACGCGACCTGCCGGCGCGGTCGATCGACACCGGCATGGGGCTCGAGCGCATCTCCGCGGTGCATGAAGGGCGCGCTCTCGAACTACGACACCGAGCTTTTCAGCCGATTCTGCGCGCGCTCGGCGGCACGGGCGGACGCGACGTATCGCGGCACGATGGAGCCCGCCGACGTCTCGATGCGCGTCGTCGCCGACCACATCCGCGCGACGACGTTTCTCATCGCCGACGGCGTCGTGCCGTCGAACGAGTGGCGCGGCTACGTGCTGCGCAAGATCATGCGGCGCGCCATGCGGCACGGGCGCAAGCTGGGGCTCACGCGAGCCGTTCCTGCTACGAGCTCGTCGACGTCGTCGTCGGCGAGATGGGCGACGCGTATCCGGAGCTTGACAGCGAGCCGCGACGCGATCGTGCAGGTCGTCCGCAGCGAGGAAGAGCGCTTCGGCGTCGTGCTGACCGAGGGGCTGCCCACGGCTCGAGGACGTGCTCGAGCAGGCGCGCGCGCGGCGACCAGGTGGTCAGCGGCGACCAGGCGTTCAAGCTGTACGACACCTACGGCCTGCCGCGCGACTTCATCGAAGATCTGGCAAGCGCGCAGGGGCTGCGGTTCGACGCCGAAGGCTTCGAGCAGGCGATGGAAGGTCAGCGCGAAAAGGCGCGGGGCAAGAGCGCCTTCACGGGAGCCCGACGCGTGACCTGGCAGACACGACCGGAATGCCAGTGACGACGCTGCAGCAGCCAGACGATTTTCGCGGGTACGAGCACGACGTCGGTCAGCACGCAGATCATCGAGCTGCTGAAGGACTACGGCGACCGCGCGCAGCCGGTCGATGAGCTCCAGGAAGGAGAACAGGGATTCGTCGTGCTGGCGGCGACGCCGTTCTATCTCGAGTCCGGCGGGCAGGTCTCGGACGTCGGCACGCTTGCAGTCGCGCACGGCCGAAGCCGCGGTCACCGGCGTGATCAAGGCGGCGAGGTCTGCGCCGCTTCCACCGCGTCGAGGTGACGCGCGGCATCTCTGAGGTACCGCGATCTGGTGACCGCCGACGTCGACGTCGGCGCTGCGCGATGCGACGCGGCGCAACCACACCGCGACGCACCTGCTGCATGCGGCGCTGCGGCAGGTGCTCGGGCACGCACGTCAAGCAGGCGGGGTCGCTGGTGGCGCCCGATCGCCTGCGCTTCGACTTCGTGCACTTCAGCGCGCTGACGCCGCGACGAGCTCGCGCGCATCGAGCGGCTCGTCAACGAGCACATCGTCGCGAACACGCCGGTCGCAGACCGACGATCGCAACACGCAGGAGGCGATCGCGGCCGGCGCCATGGCGCTCTTCGGCGAGAAGTACGGCGACCGCGTGCGCGTCGTCACCATTCCCGGCTTCAGCGTCGAGCTGTGCGGCGGCACGCACGTGCGCGCGACCGGCGACATCGGCCCGTTCTTCATCACCGAGGAATCCGGCGTTGCGGCGGGCGTGCGCCGCATCGAGGCGCGTCACCGGCCTGGGCGCCTACGCCTATGCGCGGGACGCGGCTCGACGCAGTTCGATGGCGGCTCGCGCTGCTCAACGCGCAAGACCAGACGAGCCTGGTCGACGGCGATCTCGACGCACCTGACCGCGGCAGTCGAAGCTGCGCAAGGAAGTGCAGCAGCTGAAGACCAAGCTCGCGCTCGGCGGCGGCAGCGGGCCGGCGCGGACGACGACCGCGTCGAGATCAACGGCGTGACGTTCATCGCCCGGCGAGGTGGACGACGTCGACAAGGAGTCGCTGCGCGCGCTGGCCGACACGCTGAAGTCGAGGCTGAAGAGCGGCATCGTGTTTCTCGCGGCGCCGTCCGGCGACGGCAAGGTCGCCATCATCGCCACGGTGACGCCGGACCTGACCAAGCGCGCACCCGCCGGGCAGCTCGTGAAGCAGCTGGCGCCGATCGTCGGCGGCGGCGGCGGCGGACGGCCCGATTTCGCCGAAGCCGGCGGGCAAAGATCCGTCGAAGATCGGCGAAATGCTGGCCGAAAGCCGGCAGCCTGGTCGAGGGGCTGTTGGCCGACGTCGCTGAGTCGGCCGATACACCTCGCAGAGTCTTCGCGCGTCCTCCGCGCGCGATTCCTGCAACACATGCGACGTCTCTCGGCTTCTGCTGTTCGTCTGCCTCGCGACGGCTCGTGCCGGCCGAGGCACAGATCTACACCTGGCGCGACGCGTCCGGGCACCTCGTGCTGTCGAACAAGCCGCAGGCCGACCGCGGCGACACGGTCGCGACCTATGCCGTCCCGGGCCGGTCGATGCGGACGACGACCAAGCCGCCGCAGCCGCGGCGCACGCACGCTACGACGACCTGATCGAGCAGCATGCCGCCAGCCACGGGCTCTCGCCCGACCTGGTCCGGGCCGTGATTCAGGCCGAATCCGGCTTCAACCCGCGCGCGATCTCGCCCAAGGGCGCGCATGGGGCTGATGCAGTTGATGCCCGCCACCGCCCGCGAGCTCGGCGTCACCGATCCGTTCCATCCGGCCGAGAACATCCGCGGCGGCGTCGCGTATCTCGCGCGGCTGCTGCACGCGCTACGACCAGAACGTCGAGCTCGCGCTGGCCGCCTACAACGCCGGCCCCGGCGAGCGTCGAACGCTACGGACGGCGTGCCGCCCTATCGCGAGACGCGGGACTACGTGAAGAAGATCACGGGCGCGACCAGCCGCGGCCGCCGCCGCCGCCACGCCGTCCGCCGCCGGTCATCTACAAGTGGATCGAACTGGTCAACGGCGACCGCTCAACGCGCTACTCGAACATCCCGCCCAAAGGCGTCGCCTACGAGATCGTCGGAACGCTAGCACTGACGCCGCGGATCTCGACACAGGTCCGGTGTCCGCTCACCGTGCGGCCCCATGCAGACCTCGTCTAACCTCGTGACCATCCGATCCCGTGATATCATTAAGGTTCTGACCGTTCTGATTCAAGGACCTAGTACGTGGCAAAGCGAAACAAGTCGGCGCTCAAGGCGCACCGGCAGAACATCAAGCGGCGCGAGGCCAATCGGCGGCTCCGCTCGAAGCTGCGGACCGGCCTCAAGGCCATCGCGCAAGGCGGTCGACGGCAACGACAAGGCGGCGGCCAGGAAGCAGCCGTCGGCGACGCCAGTCGCTGGTCGACAAGATGGCCGCCAAGGGCATCATCCACCGCAACACCGCCGCCCGCTACAAGTCCCGCCTGGCGGCCCGCGTCGCCAAGTAGATCCGCCTCCGAGTTTCGACTCGCACCGCCAACCTGATGCACGACTGCCCTCCGTCTAAGTCTACATAGGTAGTCTTCGACGGAGGACCGATGCGACTGACCTACCCGACCACGCTCGTCCTGCAGGCCCTGCTGCACGGCCATCACCACGGCTTCGACATCATGGACGCCACCGGCCTGCCCAGCGGCACCGTCTACCCCATCCTGCGCCGCCTCGACGCCGAAGGGCTGCGTCCGGTCGCGCTGGGAGAAGGAAGGCGTCGCGCGCCGCGAGCAGCGCCCGCCGCGCCGCTACTACGAGCTCACGCCGCCGGACGGCAGCATCGCCACCGAAGCCGCGTCGCGCTACCGCGCGCTGCAGGACGTCGCCGCCCATGAGCCGGCGAAATCGGAGAGGTAAGCCATGAGCCCTGACCGCCGATCACGCGCTCGCTCGTCGCATCATCCGCGCGGCCGCCGTGCTGGTGCCCGCCGGACTGCGCGACGACTGGCGCGCGAATGGGACGCGGAGCTCGCGGCGCTGGGCGACGTCGCCGGTGCGCTACCGGCGGCCGGTCCGCCGCGCGCTCGGCGCGTTTGCCGACGCGTTCTGGCTGCGCCAGCGCAGCATCGCCGACTTCGACTGGATCGACGACGTGCGGCACGGCGTGCGGCAGCTCGCGCAGCACGGCGGCTTCGCCGCTGACCGCCATCGGCATCCTCGCGCTCGGCCTCGCGGCGACGGTGACGATGTTCAGCGTCACCGATCAGATCCTGCTCCGGCCGCTCCCCTATCCCGACCCCGATCGCATCGTCACGGTCTGGGAAACGCGGG
The DNA here is from genome assembly GCA_963734095.1 of uncultured Acidobacteriota bacterium. Taxonomy (GTDB): domain Bacteria; phylum Acidobacteriota; class Vicinamibacteria; order Vicinamibacterales; family UBA2999; genus JACCSI01. Next base: position 47,876 of record CAVTGK010000045.1, read on the forward strand.
CGCCCGACCGACGAGCCGCTCGAAGTCGCGCCGGGCAACCTCCTCGACTGGCGCGCAGCGCGCGCAGTCGTTCGAGCACCTCGCCGGCGTCGATCCGTGGTCGCTCGACGTCGCCGGCAATCCGCGGCCCGAGGTGTGGTTCTCCGCCAAGGTCACCGAGGGCTTCTTCGAGACCTTCGGCGTCACAGCCGCTCCTCGGCCGCTTCTTCACGCGCCGACGAGTACCAGAAGGGCCGCGATCAGGTGCTGGTGCTCGGCGAGGCGTTCTGGCGCCAGCGCTTCGGCGCCGATCCCGTCGATCGTCGGCCGAACCGTCCGAGCCGACGACGGGCCGCTCACGATCGTCGGCATCGTGCCGGCGACGTTCGAGCCGCGGCTGCTGCCGACCGGCACCGGCCATCGCAACGTCTGGCAGCCGAAGGCGATCGAGGAGTACGAGCCGAACATCCGCGGCAGCGGCTACTGGGCCGTCGTCGGCCGGCTGAAGCCCGGCGTGACGATCGAGAGCCGCGCAGGCCGAGATGAACGCGATCTCGCAGCAGCTGGCCAACGAGTATCCGCGCACCAACGAGAAGACCGGCGCGCGCGTGCTGCCGCTGCGCGATCATCTCGTCGGCAACGTCGCAGCTCGCGGTGACGCTGCTCGGCGGCGCGGTCGGGCTCGTGCTTGCTCATCGCCTGCGTCAACGTCGCCAATCTGCTGCTCGCGCGCGGCTCGGCGCGCGAGCGCGAGATCGCCGTGCGCGTCGCGCTCGGCGCGCGGCGCGGCCGCATCGTGCAGCAGCTGCTGCTCGAGAGCCTGCGTCATCGCGGTCGTCGGCGGCGTCGTCGGCTCGGTCGCTCGCGATGTGGGCGCTCGCCGCGATCTCGCGGCTCGGCCCGCCGACCGTGCCGTGGATCGAAACGCTGCACCTCGACTGGCGCGCGCTGGCCTTCGCCGGCGCGTCATGTCGGTCGCCGTCGCGCTGCTCGTCGGGCATCCTGCCGGCCTGGCGGGTCGCGCGCGCCGGGCTGGCCAACGCCGGCCGCAACACGACGACCGCGGACGTCTCGCAGCATCGCCTGCGCGCCGGGCTGGTCGTCGCCGAGGTCGCGCTGGCGCTGGTGCTGGTGTCCGGCGCCGGCGCTGCTGATCCGCAGCTTCGTCGGCCTGATGAACGTCGATCCCGGGTTTCAGCGCGATCGCGTGCTGGTCGCGCAGGTGTTCGCCTGGGACTACAACCCGACGCCGGCGCAGCTGCGGACGTTCTTCGACACGCGATCGCGCGGCTGGCCGCGCTGCCGGCGGTGCAGCACGCCGGCGCGGTCTCGGCGATGCCGTTCATCGAGTCGAACATCAACATTCAGAACGTGATCGCGATCAGCGGCCGGCCGCACGCCGACCGAGGGCGAGGCGCCGCGCGCGTACCTGTCGGTCGCCACGCCCGGGCTACTTCGACGCGATGCGCATTCCGCTCAAGGCCGGCCGTGCTGCTCGACGCGCGCGACGGGCCGGACAGCAAGCGCGTCGCGGTCATCAGCGAAGCGCTGGCGCGCCGCTACTGGGCAGCCGGCGACGATCCCGATCGGCGACACGCTGACGCTTCCGCTTCTCGGGCACGCCGACCGAGGTCGAGATCGTCGGCGTCGTCGGCGTCGCTGCGGCACGACAGCCTCGATCGGGGCGCGCGCGACGAGCTGTTCATGCCGCTCGCGCAGATGCCGTTCGGGTCGATGACCTTCGTCGTGCCGCAGCGCCGGCGATGCGTCGGCGCTGCTCGAGCCGGCGCGCGCCGCGATCTGGGCCGTCAACCCGGCGCAGACGATCTACCGCTCCGCGACGCTCGACGAGCTGGTGCAGAAGACCGTCTCGCCGCGCCGCTTCGCGCTGGCCGTGATCATCGGCTTTGCGGGCGTCGCGCTGCTGCTGGCGATCGCCGGCGTCTACGGCGTGCTGAGCGCGATCATGACGGCGCGCCTGCGCGAGGTCGGGCTTGCGCGTGGCGCTCGGCGCGAGCCGCTGGGACATCGTGCGGCTGGTGCTCGACCGCGGGCTGGTGATGGCCGGCGTCGGCCTGCTCGTCGGGTTGGCCGGCTCGCTCGGCGCGGCGCAGCTGCTGCGCAGCTTCCTGTTCCAGATCACGCCGGCCGATCCGCTGGCGCTCGTCGGAGCCGCGGTGCGTTGATGACGCTCGCCGCGCTGGCGGCCTGCTATCTGCCGGCGCGTCGCGCCGCGGCCGCCGATCCGGTCACCGTGTTGCGGACCGAGTAGCATCCGCGGAATACAGTGAAGACCGCGGAAGCAGTCTCTCGCTACTTGAGGGTAAAGGTCATCTCGATCGTAACTTCGACCGGGACAGGCTTGCCCTCTCTGGTGCCCGGCTCGAACTTCCACTGGCGGGTGGCGTTGACCGCCTGCTGGTCCAGCCCATGCTCTTCGTCGAGCGACTGGCTCACGGTGACCTCGCCGACGTCGCCGCTGGCCAGCACGACCACCCTCATCCAGACCGTGCCCTGGATCTTGGCCTGCATCGCTTCGGGCGTGTAAACCGGCTTCACTTCTCTGACGACTCGCGGCAGCGTGACCCCCGCGTCTTCACCAGGCTTGTAGACTCTTCTCGGTCTGTGCCTGCAGCGTGCGCTCATGGGAATGTTCGATGTCGTCGCAAGCGTCGCGATGGCGACGACGCTGGCGGCCACGGCCAGCCTTAGCGGCGAGAGAGGAGCGGGGCATCGAAACCTCCTGTGCGATGAGCGCGATGCGCTGTTCGAGATGGCGGCGACCGATGAGCGCGGTGGCGCCGAGCAGCCGGGGCCGAGGCGGTCGAGAATTCGAGAAGGGCCGCGGCGTAGGCCCGGCGATCGCGCGTGTGCGCGATGGTCGCTTCGTCGACGAGCGTTTCACGCGCGAGACTCAAGCGCGACACCAGCGCGCGCGCGGCCGGATGGAACCAGAGGACGGCGCACCACAGTTCTTCGAGCAGCGCCGGCAGCCAATCCCGCCGTCGAACGTGAATCAGTTCATGGCACAACACGGCGCGTTGCACCGCTGGCGCAAGGTCGCGCACGTGGCGTGGCAGCAGCACCAACGGATGCCACGTGCCGATCGTGACGGGACTGTTGACGTCGTCGGAGAAGCGAATGTCGGCAGTGACGCCGAGCTCGTGCTGCAACGGCGCCGAGATCGGCAAGAGGGCATGTGCCGGTTCGGACGCGGCGCGAATGGACCGCAGCCTGATCAAGCCAAGGCCAAGCCAACCGAGCCTGATGGCCACGCCGGTCGCGACGCACGGCGATGACCAGCGCACCACGCCGGTGTCGATGGCCGCAGCCGGCCCGCACATCCCGGCGAGCTCCCGAAGCTGCCACCCTCCACAGCACGCCGCCGCGCAAAGACCTCCGCGCGACGGACGTCCAGAGTTCACCCACAGTTGATAGACGGGCAACAACAGACTCGAGGCGAAGAGCGAGCTGCCAGAACCGCAGGGTCGCACGGGGACGTGTGACGCGAAGGACGGCCATGATGACGGCAGCCGTAGCGACCAGCACGGCGAGCTGGACGCTGTACGCGACGAGGTTCGAGAGCCAGAGCGTCATACGTCCTCCTGGTCGAGCAGCTTCTGCAGCGCGCGCCGCTCGCGGTCGGTCAGGCCCTTCTCCTTCACGAGATGCACCAGGAGGGGCCGCGCCGAGCCGTCGAACACGCGATCGACGAATTCCCGGACCATGGATCTGACGACGGCCTGTTGAGGACGAACGGGCACATAGAATTGTGCCTTTTCGCCCGGTTCCTTCCGGAGGTGACCCTTGGCCTCGAGGATGTTCATCATCGTCTGCACGGTCGTGTAGGCGATGGTCCGGCGATCGCGCAGCGTGTCGTAGATGTCGCGAACGGTCGCGCGTCCGAGCGGCCAGATGATTTTCATGATCTCGAGCTCTTGCCCGGTGAGCGTGTCGGATTTCGGCCGCATCGTTACTAATTATTTAGTATTAATGAATTCGTTTGTCAAGCGTGAATTGCGGCCGGACTGGCTCGATTTCACGGTCGAACCAAACCGGCGTCGGAGAGCGCTCGTCTAAGAAATAGTCCTTAAGCGCGAGGAGGCCGCATGCGTCCCACGGCATTCGTGACTCTGTCAGCATTGAGTGCGGTCCTGACGGCCGGGACCATCATCGTCAGTGCCGATGACCCCATCGCTTCCCTCAACCGATCCATTCAAGACCGCTTCAAGGACGTCGACAAGAATTTCGGCCTTCGGCGAATCGTCGTCATCGGCGATACGCCACATCAATTCAGGCCCGAGAGCGTGCCCGAATTCGCGGCGGTCAAGGAACTGAAGGACGCCGGACTACCAGCGTCGCGCTGTACTGTCGCGGGCCGCCGAGTCCTGGACCGCGAACCGCACCTGACCACCGAAGAGCCGACACAACTCGATCGGCGTGTGATCTTCGGGCCAGTCGCGGTGACTGACCCGGAGGCCCTGCCGGGTCTGCCTGCGGCGGTCGATCTCATCGACGAAAGCCGACTGGCGTTCAACACGCTGACGAAGCGAGAGCGACACGATTTCGAGATCGGGGATTGAAGTTCACAGCTCGCGCCGTGCGTGCGACCGCCGACCAGTGCCTCTCATGTCACCGCGGCCGAGCGGTCGGCGATCCGCTGGGCGTGGTCCTCTACGCTTATCGCCTGCGCGAATGATTCGGGTGACGCTCTCGAATCGTTTCCAGTGGTTCCTTGCGGTAACGTCCCTACTGCGCGAAACAATAGACGCGTCCCGCACCGCCGCCCGGCGCGGTATTCGCGCAAGTCTGATTGAGCATGCGCCGAGTTCCAGGACGACAAGGGGCCGGTCGTAGTTCTGTTGGGGCCCATCCCGTCGGAATGCCCAACCTGGGCTGCGACGCTCGCGGAGGTCGACGTCCAATCGGCGCACGTCAACCCGGCGGCTACGTGCCGTCCGCGTTCGACCCGGTGAGAATATCGTGCTGCGACCGGCGCCGGGGAGCCCGTCCACTGCCCGTTGATGCGCTGACCGCGCTCATCCACAAACACATCGGCGTCACCCGTGCGCGAATGGAGTTCGGCCACGTTGTTGGCGACGTTCACGCCGTTGGCGTTGAACCACGGACCCGTGCCAATCCGGTCGCGCGCGTCGGTCGGCTGATTACCGTTCGCCGGGTCGCGCTCGACGCTCAGGTACGCGCGCCATGTGCGATCGCCCTGTCCAGCCGGCGGCGGCCAGCTGGCATGTCGGCGTCGGCGCCGGCCAACCCGCCAAGATTCCCAGTCACGCTCGTCGCGCTCGTGACGAAAAAGCTCAACGACGAACCAGATGGCCCGGTGGGCATGTCGTCGTCACCACAACTCACGCCTAGGAGGATCACAATCGAAAGCAGGTAGCGTTTCATCGCATTGCCTTTCTGGGTTGCATCGACGGCGATGGCGCTGCGCCGCGACTCCGACGGAGGTGTTGAACGGAAGCGATTGTAGCGCTATCCAGGACGCGACTGGCTCGGCCACAACTGCGACCAGCCGTATGTGATCGAACGATGCAACGCAAGCTGCACCGGAGTCTATTTGCCGCAGAGTTCGACGACGAGGCTTTCCAACAGGTAGCTAGGTGCCCGTGGGTCGCCGGCCGTCTTGAGGGCAAGGTCGGTCCGAAACACGGCGTCGAGCCCGCGCTTTGCGCGCTCGTCGGGAAGCCCCGCACGACTGAACGAATCAGCCCGAGAATCTGAACGTCCTTGAATCCGGCTTCGAACTGCGCGTCGACTTCTCGTAACGCCGCCCGCGCATTGCGGGCGCCAGTGCATCGCGGAGCACAAACCAGTCACCCGGCCTCAGTTCCGGAGAAATGAGATCGCGGACGTGTTGCACGGTCACGTTGCGATCGCCCGCCGCGAACAACGCGAGCTTTTCGACCTCAGCACGAATGCGGCCGGCGATCGTGCGACGACGGCCTCGAGCAACGCCGAGATCGCCTGCGGCTCGATGGACAACCCGTCCTTCTCGAGACGCAGTCTTGACCCACTTGGCGGCGTCGGCCGTGGTGCCAAAGCTTCCGCAGTCGACGGCGATCGCGTGCTTGCGCACGAGCTTGACCAGTCGCCGGTTCTCTTCGAGCGCGGCGGCGACGAAGACGATGGTCGTCAGCGGCTCGGGCGATTCGAGGTATTGCTCGAACTCCTCGCTCGGGGTCGTGGCACGCTTCCGTTTCTTCCCACTGTCGGTCGATGTTGGCGCCTCATCGCGTCGTCGTCTTTTCCCTTACGTGGCGAGAGCAGGCGTTCGGCCTGGTGCACGATCAGCACCCGGCGCGGCGCCATCATCGGCAGCGTGCGGGCCGCGGCCAGGAGACCCGTGATCAGCTGATCGCGACCACCGCTGCGAGGTCGCCTCGTTGGCGTGAAAGCTTTCGACGTTGAACGGCTGGAGCGCTTCGTCCACGACCGTCGCGAACTCGCCCGCGAGATCGAGCCGCGGCTGAAAATCGTCGCCTTCGAGCAGATAGAGCGGCGCCGTGTCACCAGACGCTGATCTGCTGGCGGACGGCAGCGGGTTTGACCATCGTAGTGAGCGGAGCCATCAGAAGGCTTCGAGGATCGCGGACACGACGCTCTTGGCGAAGTCGGTCGACAGACGATCGATCGCCGCGCGCTCCTGCTCGAGAAACGCCGCGGCGTCGAGGCTCACGCTGGTGCGGCTGGCCAGCTCGTACTCGTCCGAAAAGCTGAGGCGCCGGGTTCTCCCACAGCGTCTTCTTCTGCGACACATCGTCGAACTTGACGCTGACTGTGACGGTGAAGCGATAGCGCGTGGCCAGTTGCTGGTCGGTGAAGCCGACCGGCGCCGCGCCGAATACCCATGATTTCGCCGCGGACGACGCCGTCGGCCCCGGCCTCACGTCGGCTGGACCGAGTAGCTGCCGCGGCTCTGGAACTCGACGCGCACCTTTTCGGTGAACATCTGCTCGACCGTGAGATACGGCGTGCGATTCACGAACAACGGAATGGCGATCGATGCGGATGTAGTCGGGCAGGAACGAGCCGCGGCCGGCCAGCGAGTAGCCGCACGCTCCGGCTGCGAGCTGCCGCTGACGGCCACGGGCAGCGCCCGTCAAGCAGGCTCGCGCCGGCTGACGTCGAAGCCGTTCAACCGACCACGACACTGATCAGCCGTCCTTTCGCGATCACGACTTTCCGCACGGTCTTGCCCTGAGTGTACGGCTGAACGGCCGGGTCCGCCAGCGCAAGTCGCTCCAGCTCCTGCATCCGCAGGCATCGGCGACACGGTCAGGCGCGCCCGCACCTTGCCGTTCACCTGGACTGGGAATCACGATCTCCTCGGCCTTGGCCGCCTCGGCGTCGAAGACGGGCCAGGCGAGCCGCGGCCAGCGTTCCGGCGTGGCCAAACTGCTCCCACAGCTCTTCGGCGGTATGCGGCGCAAACGGCGACATCATGACGATGAGCGCCTCCAGCGCCTCCCGCACGACCGCACGTCGCCTGCGGCAGACGGCGACTCCTCCTGCTGCTTGGTGAAGCGTAGAGATCGTTGACCAGCTCCATCATCGCGGAGATCGCGGTGTTGAACTGCTTGCGAACGTCGACGTCCAGCGTGACGCGCCGGATCGTGTCATGCGTCTTGCGCCGAATCGCGCGTTCGGCGTCGGTCAGCGACGCTGACGTCGATGGCTGGCAGCCTCGCTCACAGCTGGCTGCCAGTGCTGCGCGATGTGCCAGACACGCGCCAGCCAGCGGAAGCTGCCGTCGAGGCCGCTGTCGCTCCACTCCACTTCCTTTTCTGGCGGCGCCACGAACATCACGTACAGCCGCAAGCGCATCGGCGCCGACCTTCGCAATCATCGAGTCGGGATCGACGACGTTGCCCTTCGACTTCGACATGACGTCGCCGTTCTTGAGCACCATGCCCTGCGTCAGCAGGTGCGTGAAGGGCTCGGCGTGGTTCACCATCCCGAGATCGCGGAAGACGCGCGCAAAGAACCGCGAGTAGATCAGGTGCAGAATCGCGTGCTCGATGCCACCGCTGTAGAAGTCGACCGGACACCAATACGCGACCTTGGCCGGATCGAACGGCAGACGGTCGTTGTGCGCGTCGGCAAACCGGTAGAAGTACCACGACGAGTCGACGAACGTATCCATCGTGTCCGTCTCGCGACGAGCCGGACCGCCGCACTTGGGGCACGTCACGTTGACGAACTCGGGCACCTGCGCCAGCGGCGAATCGCCGCGACCGGTGAACTGCGCGAGCTTCGGCAGCTCGACCGGCAATTGGTCGTCCGGCACCGGCGACGATGCCGTCGACCGGGCAATGGATCATCGGGATCGGGGTCCCCCAATACCGCTGCCGCGAGATTCCCCAGTCCTTCAGCCGATACTGCACGGTGCCCTCACCGATGCCTCGCTCGGCTGCGTCGGCCGTCAGCCGCCGCCGCGCTTCGTCCGACGGGAGGCCGTCCCATCCAGTCGGAGTTGACCAGCACGCCGTCATTCGAGACCGGCTCGGTCATCGCATCGACATTGGCGGCCTCGCCATCCATCGGGCGGACCACGACCCGAATCGGCAGGTTGTACTTCCGCGCGAACTCGAAGTCGCGCTCGTCGTGCGCGGGCACGGCCATCACGGCGCCGGTGCCGTATTCGCCCAGCACGAAGTTGGCGACCCAGATCGGGCACCTGTTCCTGGGTGAACGGATTGATCGCGTAGTGGCCGGTGAAGAAGCCTTCCTTCTCGACCTCGCCGCTCACGCGCGCCGCGCGGTCCTGCGCCCTGAACCTTGCCGCTTGCGCACGAAACGCCGCGGGGTCGCTGGACGCGTCCGCGAACATATTCGACCAGCGAATGCTCGGGCCCAATCAGCACGAACGTCGCGCCATAGATCGTGTCGATGCGCGTCGTGAAAACTTCGATGACCTCAGGGCGCGGCTGGCTTTAGCCCGGGCATCGAGCAGCGGAAACTTCACGCGGGCGCCTTCCGACCGCCCAATCCAGTTCCGCTGCATCGTCAGAACCTTTTCGGGCCAGCTCGACAGGTGCATCGGTCGCTGCCAGCAGATCGTCGGCGTAGGCCGTGATGCGGAAGAACCACTGCTCGAGGTCCTTCTGCGTCACGCGCGTGCCGCATCGCCAGCAGACGCCGTCATCGATGACCTGCTCGTTGGCGAGCACGGTCTCGTCGCTGGGGCACCAGTTGACCGTCGAGCGCCGGCGATACGCCAGCCCGCGCTCGAACATCCGGATGAACAGCCACTGATTCCAGCGGTAGTAGTCCGGCAGGCACGTCGCCAGCTCGCGCTCCCACGCGTAGCTGATGCCGAGCCGCTGCAGCTGCCCCTTCATGTGGGCGATGTTGCCGAGCGTCGACGTTTCGGGATGGATGCCGCTCTTGATCGCGGCGTTCTCCGCGGGCAGGCCGAAGGCGTCCCAGCCGAACGGGTGCAGGACGTTGAACCCCTGCAGCCGCTTCACGCGCGCGACGATGTCGCCGATGATGTAGTTGCGGACGTGGCCGACGTGCGCGTGGCCGGAGGGATACGCGAACATCTCGAGGCAATAGAACTTCGGCTTCGAGCGGGTCTTCGGTGACCTCGAAGGCGCGGGCGTCGGCCCAGCGTTGCTGCCACTTCCGATCCAGTTCTTGCGGATGATAGTCAGACACTGCGCGTCCAGCCGCTGAGGCTCCTTCCAATTTGCTGGCACCAAAGCCAGCTCCTCGGGGCCACGCGGATCCGTTAAGGATATCAGCGCCGGTGCGCCCGGCGGAAATCGGCCAGAGAGCGTTCGCCGCGGCGTGTGTCGCCCTCGATCGACGCTGGAGCCGGCAGCGACTCGGATGCACAGAGGGCGATCACCCGCTGGCAGCACTCGGCCAGCGCCTGCGTGTCGTAGCCGCCCTCGGTCACGAACACCATCCGGCCGTCACACAGCTCGTCGGCCGCCCGCAGCAGGCGCGTCGAGCAGGCGCCGAACCCATCGGTCGTCATGCGCATCTGCCAGCGGATCGCGCTCGTGCGCGTCGAAGCCGGCGGACACCAGCACCAGCTCGGGCCGAAACTGCTCGCAGCAGCGGGATGACCGCCGCACTGTAGACGAGATCGAAGTCGGCGTCGGTCGCGCCCGCCTCCAGCGGCAGGTTGACCGTGTAGCCGACGCCGGCATCCTTGCCCGGTCTCGTCGGCCGCGCCGGTGCCCGGATAGAACGGGAACTGATGCGACGACACGAAGAGCACGGTCGGATCGTCGTAGAACATCCACTGCGTGCCGTTGCCGTGATGCACGTCGTAGTCGACGATGGCCACGCGCGCGAGGCCGCGCGTATCGCGCCCAGGCCGCGCCGACGGCGATGTTGTTGTAAAGGCAGAAGCCCATCGCGCGGTTCGCCTCGGCGTGATGACCCGGCGGCCGCACCAGCGCCAACGCGCTCGCCGGCCGGATCCGTCCAGCACGTGATCGACTGCCGTCAGCACCGCGCCCGCGGCGAGCCGGGCGACCTCTTCGGACTCCGGCGACATGAAGGTGTCGGCGTCGAGCATCGCCGCGCGGCCGCTTGCGGCCTTCGAGCGCTCTCGACATAGGCGGCGTCATGGACGCGCAGCAGATCCTCGTCGGTCGCCTCTCGCGGCGCGACGACCTCGCCGCCTTGCTGGCGCCAGCGCGACGTCACCACCTGCATCGCTTCGGCCCGCTCGACGCGCTCGGGATGGCCCGGCGGCGTGAGGTGATCGGCAAACCGATCGGTCGTGACGAGCACTAGCGACATAGCAGCTCCATGCAGCGCTGCTCGCAGCCGCGCAGCGCCTCTTCCAGCCGGCGATTGATCGCGCGTCAATTCTGCGTCATCCGCGTCGCGAGGGCACTTGAATCGGCGGCGCAAACGACCAGCGCGACGGTCGCGAACGGCTTCGGGATCTGCGTGCGGTCCCAGCTCTTCATCGTCCAGTGGCGATCGGCTTCGAGGTGAAACGGGATGATCGGATTGCCGGTCGCCTTCGACAGCCAGACCGCGCCCGGCTGCGCCACGCGCGCCGGGCCGCGCGGGCCGTCGAGCGTGAACGCGACCGGCCGCGCACTTGATGTCGCGCACCATCTGCAGCAGCGCCTTCCGCGCGCCGCGAGACGACGACCCGCGCGCGGTGCCATAGCCGAACCTGGTGATGATGCGCGCGATCCACTCGCCGTCGAAGTTCTCGCTGGTGATGACGACGATGCCGCGGCGCTTGAAGTAGATCGTGCCGGGCAGGATGCGGCCGTGCCAGAACGCGTGAATCGGCTGGCCGAGCGCCTCGGCCGCCTGCAGATGCTCGAGCCCGTCGACGCGGTAGCGGTAGGTGGAGCCGAGCGCCGCGAGCAGCGGATAGCCGAGGCCGCTGATGGCGGCAAGCTGCGCGCGCTGCGAGGGCGGAGGCGCGCCAGCGGGGCTCGTTCCATGAAGTTACAAGTTACAAGTTACAAGTTCAAAGCTCGTGAAAACCATATTGCCGCTCAGCCCATCGGGGCGTGAGGCGCAATCTGCCGTGGTTTTGAACTTGTAACTTGTAACTTGTAACTCTCCCTACATCCCGTCGTACTGCGGCCCGCCGCCGCCTTCCGGCGGCACCCAGGTGATGACGCCGTACGGATCCATGATGTCGCAGGTCTTGCAGTGCACGCAGTTCGAGGCGTTGATCTGCAGTCGCAGGGCGCCGCGGCCGTCGTCGACCATCTCGTAGACGTTGGCCGGGCAGAACCGCACGCAGGGGTGGCCGTACTCGTCGCCGCAGATGGTGTGGCAGACCTCGGTGTGCACCAGCAGGTGGACCGGCTGATCCTCGTCGTGCTGCGTGCCCGAGTAGTGGACGTTGGTGACCTTGTCGAAGAGGATCTTGCGGTCGGGCGGCGACGGCGTTCGACGCCGTAAGGATGTCGCGCTTGCGAATGCCGTAGTAGTCGTCGAGGTGCGTCAGCCGCGTGTGGCCGGGCTCGCCGTGCAGGTCCTCGGCCATCCGCCCGCCGGTGACCATCGCCAGCCCGGCGAACAGCGACCCCGCGTACAAGCCCTTGCTGAACGCCTGATGGACGTTGCGGACCGGATAGAGCTCGGCTTTGATCGCGCTCTCGTCGACCAGCTTCTTGTAGCGGCTGCAGCGAGGCGGACGAGACGTCGCCTGCGCGCACGGCGTCGAAGCCGACTTCGGCCGCGAGCATGCCGCTGCGCATCGCGAGATGGATGCCCTTGAGCCGCATCGAGTTCACGAAGTTCGCCGCGTCGCCGACGATGAGCCCGCCGTTGAAGTAGAGCGGCGGCTGCGTGTTCCAGCCGCCCTCCGGGCAGCGCCTTGGCGCCGTAGCGCACCATCTGCCCGCCCTCGAGAATGCGGCGGATGAACGGGTGCAGCTTGAAGCGCTGGAACGCGGCGTGCGGATCGAACAGCGGATCCTTGTAGCTCAGGCCGACGACGAAGCCGATCGAGATGCGTCCGCCGGGCATCGCATAGAGGAAGCTGCCGCCGAACTCCTCCTCGCGCAGCGGGTAGCCCAGCGTGTGAATCACCGTGCCCGGCTGGAGGCGATCGGCCGGGACCTCCCAGATCTCCTTCAGGCCGATCGCGTACTCGGCGGATGCGCCGGGATCGCCGAGCTGCAGCGTGCGAATCAGCTCCTTGGTCAGGTTGCCGCGCACGCCGTCGGCGAAGATCGTGACCTTGGCGAGAATGTCGGCGCCGGGCTCGAAGTTGGGCTTCTGCTCGCCGTGTCGGCCGATGCCCTTGTCGCCGGTCCGCACGCCGATGACCTGCGTGCCGTCGGACAGCACCGACTGGCCCGGGAAAGCCGGTGAAGAGATCGATGCCGGCCGCCTCGACCTGCTCGGCCAGCCACTTGGTGAACTTGTTCAGCGAGATGATGTAGTTGCCGTGGTTGCGGAACGGCGGCGGCGTGATCGGCAGCCGAATCTGCCGTCTGCGGCGTGAGGAAGTAGACGTTGTCCTCGTGCACCTCGGATTCGAGCGGCGCGCCTCGCGCCTCGAAGTCGGGAATCAGCTCGCTGCAGCGTCGACGGATCGAGCAGCGCGCCCGAGAGCTGATGCGCGCCGGCTTCGCGCGCTTTCTCCAGCACCGCGATCGACAGCGGCTCGCCGCCTCGCTGCTTCTGCAGCTGCGCCAGCCGCAGCGCCGCCGACAGCCCCGCGGGCCCGCCGCCGACGATCAGGATGTCGACTTCGAGCGTGTCGCGGGTCATCGCGACCGACCCCGCTAGCCTTTCTCCAGCTCGGCGACCAGACGCCGGCGCGATCTCGAAGATGTCGCCCTGGATGCCGTAGTCGGCGACCTCGAAGATCGGCGCCTCGGCATCCTTGTTGATGGCGACGATCGTGCGCGCGCCCTTCATGCCGACCAGGTGCTGAATCGCGCCCGAGATGCCGAGCGCGACGTACAGCTTCGGCGCCACCGTCTGACCCGAGCTGCCAATCTGACGCTCCATCGGCAGCCAGCCGTTGTCGCAGATCGGCCGCGAGGCCGCGAGCTCGGCGCCGAACGCCTTGGCCAGCTTCTCGGCGATGGGCAGGTTCTCCTGCGCCTTGATCCCGCGGCCGACGGCGACGATGCGCTCGGCCTGCGACAGGTCGACGGCCTGCTTGGCTTCCTGGAACGGCGGCTCCGGCGTCTGCCGGATGCTGGCCGGCGTCGATCGTGACCGACGCGCGGCTGTCACGGCGCCGCGGCTGGCGCCGCGCTTGACGGCATCGGCGCGGAACGCGCCGATCTGAAACGTGATCAGATGCGGCGTCGCGCCCTCGGGCACGACGTCGGCCGTCAGCTTGCCCTGAAACATCGGCCGCGCAAACGCCGGCGCGCCGCTGAGCGGCCTTGACGCCGATGACATCGGTGATGAGGGCGCGATCGATGCGTCGCCGCCAGCGCCGGCGCGAAGTCGCGCGTCTGATAGGTGTGCGGAAAGACGACGTACTGCGGCTCGGCTGCGTCGATCACCTGCCGCATCGCCTGAACGAACGCGTCCGGCGTATAGCGTGCCCAGCGCCTCGTGCATCCGAGCGTGAGCACGCCGCTCACGTCGGCCGCCGCGAGCTCGCGTCGCCACCCCGCCGACGTTCTCCCGGCGACCACGACGCTGACCGGTCCGCGACGCCAGCGGCCTGCGACGAGCTGCTGCGCGGCGGCGATCGCTTCCCAGCTGGCGCGATTGAGCTTGCCGTCCTTCTGCTCGGCGACGACGAGAATCATAGGACGCGCGCCTCTTCGCGCAGCCGCTTGACCAGCTCCTTGGCGGCTTCGGCCGGCGAGCCGCCGATCATGACGGTCTGCTTCGCCTTCTGCGGCGCGTAGAGCGCCAGCATCTTCTGCCGCGACTGCACGGCCGCCGCGCGGCGCCACCTTCTTGATCTCCTTCTTCTTCGCCGCCATGATGCCCTTGAGCGTGGCGTAGCGCAGCTGGTTGATGCCGCTCTGAATGGTCAGCAGCGCCGGCAGCGGCATGCCGACGTACTGAAACCAGCCGCCTTCGAGCTCGCGCTTGACGCGCAGCGTGCCTGCCCGGCCTGTCGAGGGGTCGCACCTGCACTTCCATGATGATCGTCGAGTGCGGCACGCCGAGGCGCGTCGCGAGCACCGGCCCGAACTGCGCGTGGCCCTGATCGTCGGACTGCAGGCCGGTGAGAATCAGGTCGAACTTCTCCTCCGCCATGGCCGGCGCCAGCGCCGCGGCCGCGGCGAACGCGTCGGCCGCGCCCAGCGCCGTGATCCTCGACGTGGATCGCGCGATCGGCGCCGCGCGCCAGCGCCTCGCGAATCACCTGCTGCACGCGCGCGGGCCCGGCCGAGCAGACCACCACCTCGCCGCCGTGCTTCTCGCGCAGCCGCAGGCTCTCCTCGAGCGCGTAGGCATCGGGCTCGTTCATCTCGTAGGACACGTCCTGCTCGCGAATCCACGTCTTGTCGTCGTTCAGACGCGGCTGCCACTCGCGGGTCGGGCACTTGCTTGATGCAGACGGCAATCTTCATAGATCGTTACGGACGAGCCACAGAGACACAGAGACCCGGAGAACACATGGTCCCGGATCGGACCTCGATGTCTTCTCTGTGTCTCTGTGCCTCCGTGGCCTGTGCGTCATCACTCTTCGAACTTCTTGAACAACAGCGCCCCGTTCGTGCCGCCGAACCCGAACGAATTCGACAGCGCGTAGCGAATCGGCATCTCACGGCATGACGTTCGGGCACGTAGTCGAGATCGAGGCCCTCGTCTGGATGCTCGAGGTTGATCGTCGGCGGCACCTTCTGATGATGCACGGCGAGCACGGTGATGCCCGCCTCCAGCCCGCCGGCCGCGCCGAGCAGGTGGCCGGTCATCGACTTGGTCGACGACACCGCCAGCTTGTGCGCGTGATCGCCAAACGCCCGCTTGATCGCGCGCGTCTCGATGCGATCGTTGTGCGGCGTCGAGGTGCCGTGCGCGTTGATGTAGTCGACGGCGTCCGGGCTGCACTGCCGGCCGACTCGAGCGCCGCCTGCATCACGCGATACGCGCCGTCGCCGTCTTCGGACGGCGCCGTCATGTGATACGCGTCGGCCGACATGCCGTAGCCGACCATCTCGGCGTAGATCGGCGCGCCGCGGCGCCGCGCGAACTCGAGCTCTTCGAGGATCAGCATGCCGGCGCCTTCGCCGAGCACGAAGCCGTCGCGATCCCGATCGAACGGCCGGCTCGCGCCGCCCGGATCGTCGTTGCGCGTCGACAGCGCGCGCAGCGCGCCGAACCCGCCGACGCCCATCGCGCAGACCGCCGCTTCGGCTCCGCCGGCAATCATCGCGTCGGCCGCGCCGCGGCGGATGATCTCGAACGAATCGCCGATGGCGTGCGCCGACGCCGTGCACGCCGTGCACGTCGCCGAGGTTCGGCCCCTTGGCGCCGAAGCGGATCGAGACCTGCCCGGCCGCCAGGTTGATGATGGCGCTGAGGGAATGAAGAACGGGGAGATCTTGCGCGGACCCCCCTCGAGATACGCGATGTGCTCGCGCTCGATGGTGGTGAACCCGCCGATGCCCGAGCCGATGAACACGCCGACTCGCGGCGCCATCTCCGGCGTCACCGTCGAGCTTGGCGTCGTCCATCGCAAACTGCGAGGCGGCGACGGCGAACTGAATGAAGATGTCCATCTTCTTCAGTTCCTTTTTCTCGATCCACTGCAGCGGGTCGAAGCCCTTGACCTCGCCGGCAAAGCGCGTCGCAAACGCCGACGCGTCGAAGCGGGTGATCGGGCCGATGCCACTCACGCCGCTACAGAGGGCATCCCAGTTTGCCTGGGTGCCGATACCAACCGGCGACACCAGGCCGATGCCGGTCACGACGACTCGCCTGCTCAAAATCCCTCCGTCCCTCCTGGCTGACGCACCAGGGCGCCCGCTACTTCTTCTTCGCGTGCGCCTCGATGTACTCGATCGCCTCCTTGACGCGCGTGATCTTCTCGGCGTCCTCGTCCGGGATCTCGATCCCGAACTCCTCCTCGAACGCCATGACGAGCTCGACGGTGTCGAGCGAGTCGGCGCCGAGGTCGTCGACGAACGAGGCATCCGGCGTCACTTCTTCTTCGTCGACGCCCAGCTGCTCCACGATGATGCTCTTGACCTTGTCGGCAACGGCCACTGTGTGCCCTCCATTGAATCCGAACCGCAGACCCACGATCGTCAGTCTGAATCCTTCGACGCAGGTTCGACGACCCGCCGTCCCAACGCTCGCTACATGTACATCCCGCCGTTCACGTGCAGAACCTGCCCTGTAATATACGATGCCTCGTCCGAGGCGAGAAAGCAGACCGCCGCCGCCACGTCGGCCGGCGTGCCCGGCGCGGCCGAGCGGAATCTGCGCCGCCCAGTCCTGCTTGCGCGTCCGCGGTGATCGCGCGCGTCATGTCGGTGTCGATCAAGCCCGGGCGCGACGACGTTGACGGTGACGTTCCGCGAGGCCACTTCCTTCGCCAGCGATTTGCAGAAGCCGATCAGGCCGGCCTTCGACGCCGCGTAGTTGGCCTGCCCGGCATTGCCGATCTGGCCCGACGACCGAGCTGATGGCGACGATGCGTCCGCTGCGCTGCCGGATCATCGGCTTGAGCACCGCCTGGCACAGCGTGAAGGCGGCCGTCAGGTTCGTCGCCAGCACCTCGTCCCAGTCGGCTCGCTTCATGCGCAGCATCAGCTGATCGCGCGTGATGCCGGCGTTGCTGACCAGCACGTCGATCTTGCCGTGCCGCTCGATCACGCCGGCGACCAGCGCGTCGAGCGAATCCGGCGTCGGTCATGTCGGCCGATCGCCAGCTTCGGCTCGCCGCCGGCCGCGAGAATCTCGTCGACGGTGGCCTGCGCGTTCGTCCCGCGCGCAGCCGCGACGACGATAGCGCCGCGGCGCGCGAGCTCGCTGGCAATCGCGCGCCCGATGCCGCGCGACGCGCCGGTGACGAAACGCACGCTGTCCGTCGAACTGGGCCATGGCGTGAGTCAGGACCGCACGCCCCGCTGTGCGGCGACGAGCGCCACGATGTCCTCGACGATGCTCGGGGCTGTCGATGCGAGCGAACGTGGCCTCGCGGCACGACCTTGCGTCCGAGGCCGGACAGCACGGTGCCGGGACCGACTTCGACGAAGACCGTGGCGCCCTCGCCGACCAGCCGACGCATGACGTCCTCCCAGCGCACCGGCGCCGAGACCTGGGCGACGAGCGCGTCGATCGCCGCGTGGCGCATCGCGCTTGGGCTCGGCGTCGACGTTGGCGACCACCGGCACGCGCGGAGACTCGGCGCGAAGCGCGCGCAGCTCGGGCGCCAGCCGCTCTTCGGCCGGCTTCATCAGCGCGCAGTGAAAGGGCGCGCTGACCTGCAGCGGGATCGCCCGCTTGGCGCCGAGCGCCTTGGCCCGCTCGATGGCGCGCGCCACCGCGGCCGCCGTGCCGGCAATCACGACCTGCCCGGGCGCATTGAGGTTGGCGGGGCTGACGACGTCGCCTTCCGCCGCTTCGCGGCACGCCTGCTCGACCTTCGTCGGCGTCGAGGCCGAGAATCGCCGCCATCGCGCCGGTGCCGACCGGCACGGCCTCCTGCATGTAGCGGCCGCGATTGCGGACGATGCGGACGGCATCGGCGAACGCGAAGGTGCCGGCGGCGACGTGCGCGGAATACTCGCCGAGGCTGTGACCCGCGACCATGTCGGGCTCGAGCCCGCGCGAGCCAGAGCAGCCGATACGCGGCAATGCTCATGGTGAGAATCGCCGGCTGCGTGTTCTCGGTGAGCGTCAGCGCGTCGGCGGGGCCGTTGAAGATCAGATCGCTCAGCGGCTCGCCGAGCGCGGCGTCGGCTTCGTCGAACACCTCGCGGCACTCCGGGAACTGCTCGGCGAGCGCCTTGCCCATGCCGACGGCCTGCGAGCCCTGTCCGGGAAAAAGAAATGCAATCACTCGCTTCGCGTCACCAGCCGCGCGACGCGAATCTCCTGCTCGACCCGGTCCGAGCACGTTGCTGCTCGACGAACCGCGACGCCATCGCGACCGCATTGCGGATCGGCCTTGGCCGACGAGCGGCCGTGGCCGACGATGCACAGCCCGGCGACGCCCATCAGCGGCGCGCCGCCGTATTCCGAATAGTCCACGCGCCGCCGAAACCGCCGAAACGCCCGCCGCGACAGCAGGTAGCCCACCTGGCTCGAAAACGTGCTCTGCAGCTCCTCGCCCAGCAGATCCTCGACCATCTCCACCAGGCCCTCGCTCAGCTTGAGCGCGACGTTGCCGGTGAAGCCGTCGCACACGATCACGTCGGCCTGACCCGAGAAAATGTCGCGCGCTTCGACGTTGCCGACGAAGTGCAGCCGCGAGGCCTTGAGCAGCCGATGCGCTTCGCGCGTCAGCTCGTTGCCCTTGGTCTCTTCCTCGCCGATCGACAGCAGCCCGACACGCGGCCGCTCGATCCCCAGCCACGTGCGCGCGTAGACCGACCCCATCACGCCGAACTGCAGCAGATAGCTCGGCTTGCACTCGACCGTCGCGCCGGCGTCGATCAGGACCGCCGACCCGTCGCGCGTCGGCACCGAGGGCGCCAGCGCCGGCCGATCGACGCCCGGCAGCATGCCGAACGCGGCGTGCGCGGCGACCACGGCGGCGCCGGTATGCCCGGCGCTCACCAGCGCCGCGGCATCGCCCCTGGCGACCAGCTCGGCCGCCACCCGAATCGACGCGCGCGGCTTGCGCCGCAGCGCCTGGATCGGGCGATTCCGCCATCTCGACGACGTCCGGCGCGTCGATCACTCGGACGTCGAGCGCGGACGCATCGTCGTGGCGCGCCAGCTCGGCGCGCACGAGATCAGGACGTCCGACGAGATCGACGCCGATCCCGAGATGCCGCGCGGCCGCCAGCGCGCCGTCGACGATGCGCGCCGGCGCGTGATCGCCGCCCATCGCGTCGACTGCGATGCGCATGTAGGTCAAGGACTGGCTGCGGTCAGGATCAGTGTCCAGTGATCAGTGTACCAGGTTCACGAAGGATCAGCGTCGCGACTCAGCCTTCGTGAACTGACAACTGGCCACCTGATCAACTGCTGACGACCTATTCCTCGTCGACCGGCCGAACCTGGCGCTCTTTGTAGAAGCCGCAGTAGCGGCACACGGTGTGCGGCGCCTTCGGCTCGCCGCACTGCGGGCACTTGCCGGCGGTCGTGACGGGCAGGGCGTCGTGCGTGCGGCGCTTGCGGCCGCGCGTCTTGGAATGGCGTCGTTTTGGATTAGGCATCGTCTTTGTCCCGGTTGATCAGCGCTTTCAGGCCCGCCAGCCGGGGATCCTCCCAGCGGACCTGGCAGTCGCACGTCTCGTCGTTCAGGTTGGTGCCGCAGCTGGCGCACAGCCCCTTGCAGTCCTCGCGGCACAGCGGCTTCATCGGCAGCGCGAGATAGAACTGCTCCTCCATCAACTGCCCGAGGTCGATCGCATCGTCGCGATAGAACGCGTCGGACAGATCGTCCTCTTCGACTTCCCGTTCGTCGCCGGTGTTCTCCGACTGCGGCAGGTACCGCACGTCGAAGCTCGCATCCACCGGCAGCTGGAACGGCTCGAGACAGCGGCTGCACGTCAGCTCGAGCGTCGTCGGTCAGCGGTCCCGACCAGCCGAAACCGGTCCTTGTCCTTGTGGACCGTCGCCTGCAGCTCCACCGGCGCGACGACGCGGAACTGACTGGAACGCCCGTCGAACGCCGGCGGGCTCGTACCGGCGCGACAGCTCGGTTTCGGGCTGCCGGAGATGCGTGAGGTCCAGAATCATGGTGCCGCGTACGTCCCGGTCCCCGAAGGCACCGCGAACCCCCAATTATACCCGGGCCAGCAGGCGTCTCAATCGACGAAGGGTCGACTCCGCAATCGCCCGTTTCAGGCGTTGATCTCCACCCAGGGCTTGGGGATGAAGAGCTGCTCGTAGAGGCTGACCGCGTAGCGGTCGGTCATCCCGGCCACGAAGTCCTGGGCGGCCACATCCAGCCCTTCGGCCTCGATGGTCCGCTGGTCCAGGAACTCGCCCGGCCGCTGCCGCACCTTCTCCCACAGGCCGCCGAGAATGCCCTCCGCCTTGCCGAACTCGGCCGTCGCGACCTCGTTCTCGTAGACCGACGTCGAAGAGAAAGCTGCGCAGCTCGAGCGTCGCCTCCAGAACGCCGTCGCTCATCCGAATCTCGGTCAGGCCGCCGGCGAGCGTTTCGTGCACCACATCGCTGACCATGCGGCCGATGCGCTCGGACGAGCGTGCGCCCAAGCGACTCGGCCAGGCCCCGGCGGCAATTGACTCGATCGTCAGCAGCCCCGCCCGGACCGCATCGTCGATGTCGTGATTGACGTAGGCGATGATGTCGGCGACGCGCGCCACCTGCCCCTCGATGGTCGAGGCGCGATGCTCGGGCGGCGCGCCGACCGGCAAGCCGCTCTTGCCCTTCGAGTGGCGTGCGATGCCGTCGCGCACCTCCCACGTGAGGTTCAGGCCCTGCCGATCGTTTTCGAGCACGTCGACGATGCGCAGGCTCTGCTCGTAGTGGTTGAACCCGCCGGGCACCAGCGCGCTGAGCACGCGCTCGCCGGCATGGCCGAACGGCGTGTGGCCCAGATCGTGGCCGAGCGCGATGGCTTCGGTCAGCTCCTCGTGCAGGCGCAGCACCTTGGCGATGGTGCGCGCGATCTGCGCCACCTCGAGCGTGTGCGTGAGCCGGGTGCGGTAGTGATCGCCCGCGGGCGAAAAGAACACCTGCGTCTTGTGCTTGAGCCGGCGAAACGCCTTGGTGTGGATGACGCGATCGCGATCGCGCTGGAACGACGGGCGGATGGGATCTTCGGGTTCCGGTCTGAGCCGGCCCTTGCTGTCGGCGCTCTTGGCGGCGGCGGGCGCGAGAATCTCGCGCTCGCGCCGCTCCAGCTCCTCGCGGATGGTCATGGCTGCGACGTGCACTATTTTAGGGTGAGGCGATCTGGGCGCGGAAGCTTTCGCCAAATGGCGAGCCGTGGCACGCCGAAACATCTCGGCCAGGGTCTGGCCCAGGTCGGCGAACGTCGCGCGCGTGCCGAGGTCGACACCCTTACGGACGCGCTGCGCCGGTCAGCAGCACCGGCACGTACTCTCGCGAGTGATCGGTGCTCGGCGTCGTCGGGTCGTTGCCGTGATCGGCGGTGATGACCAGCAAGTCGTCGGGCCGGAGCGCTGGCAGCAGCGCCGCCAGCCGCCGATCGAAGCGTTCGAGATTGGCCGCGTAGCCGCGACGTCGTTGCGGTGTCCGTACAGCGTGTCGAAGTCGACGAGGTTCGCAAAGATCAACCCGCGGTCCTGACGCTCCATCTGCTCCGCGGACATGATTCATCCCGTCGTCATCGCTCGAGGTCGGGTAGCGCCTCGCCGATGCCCTTGCCGGCAAACAGATCGTTGATCTTGCCGATTGCGGCAACGTGGATCCCCGCCGCCGGTCAGCCGGTCGAGCAGCGTCTCGCCACGCGGCGGCATCGCGTAATCGTGGCGATTCGGCGTGCGCGTGAACGCTCCCGGGCGCCCGACGAACGGCCTCGCGATGACGCGGCCCAAGGCCCAGACCCTCGACCGCCAGCTCATAGGCGATCTCGCACCACTCGTACAGTTGCTCGAGCGGCACGACTTCTTCGTGCGCGGCAATCTGAAACACGCTGTCGGCCGACGTGTAGACGATCGGCGCGCCCGATTGCGAGATGCTCGGGACCGAGCTCGTCGATCACGGCCGTGCCAGAGGCCACGACGTTGCCGAGCATCGGGCGGCCGATCCGTCGCTCGAACTCGTGCATGAGGTCCGGCGGAAACCCGTTGGGAAACGTCGGGAACGGCGCGATCGAGCACGATGCCCATCAGCTCCCAGTGGCCAGTCACCGAGTCCTTGCCGGCGGAACGCTCGGCCATCCGGCCGATGCGCCCCGAGCGGCGCTGCGGGCGCCGGCACGCCCGGGCAGTGCCACCACGCGCGACAGACCGAGCGCGGCGAGCGTCGGGATGTTCAGTCGCACCTGCCGCGCGATGTTGCCGAGCGTGTTGCTGCCGCTGTCGCCGTACTGCGTCGGCATCGGGCAGCTCGCCGATGCCAACGCTGTCGAGGACGATGACGATGGCGCGGGAAACAGTCTGCAGTGTCGCGGGCAACGGTGCCGAAGTGCCGAGCGCGACTGGTGCGCGGTGCCGTGGGCCGACAGGCCTTGGGTACCCCGATCACGCTGATCTACGGATGATGCGACGAGAAGTAGTTCGGCACGCTGCGCGGCGTGCGGATGGTCGCGATCGCGTGCTTGAAAATCAGATGATCCATGCCGCCGTGCTCGACGATCAGCGCGAAGCGATCGAAGTTCTTGATGCGCGCTTCGAATTCGCGGCCGTCGAGCAAGATGAATCGTGACCGGAAGCTTCTCGCGGCGCGCGTAGTTGAGAAACACATCCTGAATATTCGGCGCACCGGTCTTCGTCTCAGGCATGAGCGGCAAGTCCCCCGTCGATCACAAGGCCCTGTTCGGCCAGCCACCGAAGGACCGCTGGCCTGCACGTCCGGCAGATTCGCCGGGGCCGTCAAACCACCTAAGCTTAGGCTCTTTGCGGAACCAGATCAACTGGCGACGCGCGTAACGACGGTTCTCCCGCACGATCAATGCGCGGGTCGCATCGAGGTCGCGCACGCCACGCAGGTGGTCCATGACCTGCCGGTAGACCAGCCCGCCAAACGGGCGCGCGGACTCGGGGACCCCGCGGCGCCAGCAGAGCCGTCGACCTCGTCGAGCAGCCCGCTGGCGAACTGCGCGTCGACCCGCGCGGCCAGTCTCTGTGCAAGCAGCCGCGGCGTCGAGCCGCAAGCCCAATCGCGGTGACCGCGACGTCGGCGCGGCAGCGGCGACACGGTCTCCGCGAAGTGGGCGGTCAGCGGCCGGCCGGTCTGGAAAAACACCTCGAGCGCCCGAACCAGCCGCTTGCGATCGCGCGGCAGGATGCGCTCCGCGGACGCGCGGATCGACGCGCTTCACCATCCGCCACAGGAACTCCACGCCGCGCCGCTCGGCGATGGCGTCCAGCCGATCGCGCAGCGCGGCGTCCTTGCCCGGACCCGGGAAACAGGCCGCGCGTCAGCGCGCGAAAGTAGAAGCCGGTGCCGCCGACGAGGATTGGCACGCGACCGCGGCGCGTGGATCTCGTTGATGACCGCGGCCGCATCCCGCCCGTAATCCGCCGCCGTGTATTCGGCCGTTGGCTCGACGATGTCGATCAGGTGGTGCGGAATGCCGCGGCGTCGGCGCGCGGCACCTTGTCGGTGCCGATATCGAAGCCGCGATAGACCGCGGTCGAATCGCAATTGATGATCTCGCCGCCGAGCCGTTCGGCGATCGCCAGCGCCAAGCGCGCTCTTGCCGGTGGCGGTCGGTCCCAGGACCGCGATCGAGCGCGCTTCATCTGGTGTCAGCCGCCACAACACGAACACGACGAGCAGCGAGGCCACGATCAGCAGGCCGAGTTGCTGCGAACGCGTCGGCACTTACTGCCCTCCGGGGCCGTCGTTGTAATAGAACGTGACCGTGAAGAACGCCTTGTCGGCGGGATATTCGGGCGGCAGCGGCTCGGTGGGATTCGAGGCCAGCAGCGCGTTGTAGGCCGCGCGATTGAACGATTCGATCGACGACGGCTGAATCACCTGGACATCGGTCAACGCGCCGTTGCGATGCACGTTGAAGGTCAGCACCACACGCCCGCGCAGCGACATCGCGGCCATGGGCACGAACCAGTTGCGCCGCACCTGGGCGACGAACCGGCGAATCCACGGCCCAAACTCGACTCCCTTGGTGTCGAACTGCAGCGGCCCGAGATTCTGCACCTGACCCTTGTCGTTGGCGAACGACTCCTGATCGACGTACTTCTGCAGATTGCGCAGGGCCTCGCCGAGCGACCCGCCCTGCGGCGGTGGCGGCTTCTCGGTCGGGCAGCTTCAGCTCCGATCGCGCTGCGGCGTGTCGATCGCGGCGGGTCTGGTGACCGGAGCGGCGCCTCGGGCGTCGGCTCAGGCTCCGGGCCACGGCCACGCGCGCGTTCGTCCGGCGACGCTTCGACGCGCTCGGCGGAATTGCCACGCGGCGACGGCAATGGGTTTGCCGGCGCTCGGGACAGTTCGGGCGCGCTGGCGCGGCGGTCAATGTCCGAGGCCTCGGCCCGTCGGCGGCGGCGTCGGGCGCCGGACGATCCACACGCGGCTGGACGAAGACGAAACGGGGCGGCTCCTCCCTCGGTCGGACCGGTTGCACGACTTCGGTCTCGGCCGGGGCTCGAGCAAACATCGGCAGCGGCGGGGATCGAAAAGCGCCAGAATCACCAGCCCGACATGAAACGCGACGGACAGCAGGACGCCATCCCATCGGCGGAGCCCCCCGCCGACGGGCACGTGGTCCTCGAAACGTCCGTCGAAGTCGAAGTACATCAGTAGTTTAAGTATATCGGGGTCTGGTAGCCTCGCCCACCAGCCACACTAGCCCACCCGCACCTGCCCACCCGCCCTATTTCTTACGCCGTATAGAGATAGACGATGCCCAGGGTCAGCGGCCGGCTCCGAACGTTGTTAAATCCTGCCGCTCGCAGCATGTCGGCAAACGCCTCGCCCCACGGAAACGCGCCGACCGAGGCCGGCAGATACGAATAGGCCGCGTCGTGTCGCGACACCGCTGCGGCCGATGCGCGGAAGGACGTGGCGGAAATACCAGAGATAGAGCGGCCGCACGGCCGGCACGACCGGCAGGCCAAATTCGAGAATCGCGAGCCGTCCGCCGGGCTTCAGGGCACGGTACAGCTCCGCACACGCCGTCTCGGGCACGGCGACGTTACGAATGCCAAACGCAATGGTGACGCCGTCCGCAGTCGCGCTCGGCGACCGGCAAGTTCATCGCATCCCCGCGCACGAAATGCACGCGGCGACGGCCGGCTTCGCGTGAGCCTTTCTCGACGGCCCGCGTCAGCATCGCGCCCGCAAAGTCGACGCCCAGAACGCGTCGGGCACGGCCTGGACGCGCCGCCGCCAGCGCCACATCGCCGGTACCGGTGCACACGTCGAGCAGCGTTTCGTGCCCGGTGAATCCGAGCGAGCCGATGGCGCGAGCGCCGCCAGTAGCGATCGAGCCGCCGGACAGCACGGTGTTGAGCAGGTCGTAACGCGGCGCGATCGCGTCGAACATCCCCGCGATGCGGCCCGGCGACTTGTCCAGATTGGTTTCGAGATGCCACGACGATGTCAGCTCGACGTAGACTGCGACCGCGGTCGTCACGAAGTACAGAATGCCGACATAGCCGTTGAGATCGAACGCGCGCTTCACCTGCGACAGATCCTCTTTGCTGACGAGCGACTGCTCGTAGATCAACAGCGCGCCACCAGCACGACGCCGACGAGATAGATCGGCCCCAGCGGAACCACCACAGCGCCAGCAGCGCCATGCACGCGACGGCGGCGACGTGCATCGCACGCGAGATCAGCAGCGAACGCTCGATCGCCGAACCGCACGGGGATCGATCGCAGCCCATGCGCGCGATCGAAGGCCTCGTCCTGGCAGGCGTACAGGACGTCGAACCCGCCCACCCACAACCCGATCGCCGCGCCCAGCAGCCAGGGCTCCCATCCACCGCGGCCGCCGGCGGCCAGCCAGCCCCCACCGGCGCGACCGCCATCGCCAGGCCCAGAAAGGCCTGCGTGAAGTTCGTGTAGCGCTTGGCCAGCGAGTACCAAAACACGATTGCCAGCGCGACCGGCGACAGCAGCCCGCACAGCGGACTCAGCATCCACGACGCGACCACGAAGACCGCCGACGAGACGACGACGAAGACGGTTGCTTCCGTGGTGGTCATCGCGCCGCGGGGTATCTCGCGCATCGCCGTTCGGGGATTCAGCGCGTCATAGCGCGCGTCGACCAGCCGGTTGAATCCCATCGCCGCGCTGCGCGCCGCCACCATCGCCACGATGATCCAACAGACGTGCGTCCAGGTCAGCGGATGCTCCCGTGCGGCGAGCAGCGCGCCCGTCAGCGCGAACGGCAGCGCAAAGACCGAATGCGAGAACCGGACGAACGACAGGTAGGTGTGCCAGCCGTGGCATCACGCCGTCACCCAGCGGATGCGGCGCGGATCGATCGCCGCTCACGCAGGTGTTCCTCGACATCCGTCGACGTGCCGCGGCAGGTCCACGGCGATCAATTCCGCGCGCTTGCCGGCTTCGATCGAGCCGAGCTCGTCGCCCAGAGCCAAGCGCGCGGGCGCCGGTCAGCGTCGCGCTCTCGAGCAGACGTCGCGCGGCACCGCGGCGCCAGCCACCGCATCGTCTTCAGTTCGGAGAAGAGGTTCAGATCTTCGACGCTCGCCAGGCTGTCGGTGCCCACGGCGACCGCAACACCCGAATCATAGAATCGCGCGACCGGCGGCACGCCAACACCGACCCATTGGTTGCTCCGCGGGCAGGTCACGAGGGTGCAGCCGATGCCGGCCAGGCGCCGCAGGCTCGAGTCGTCGAGCTGCACGGCGTGAACGACGAGCGTCCGAGCGTCGAGAACACCCAAGCTGTCGAGATACTCGACCGGGACCGGCGCCGGGGGCCGCCAGTCGGCGCGGAACGCTCCAATCAACCGCAGCATCCCCGGCCACGGCCCCGATCCGTCCTGCAGAAACTCCATCTCGCTCGTCGATTCGCCGAGATGCACGCTCGTAATCGGCACGCCGCTGCGCACTCGACCTCGTCACGAATCGCGCGGAACAGTTCTGGCGACACCGAATACGGCGCATGCGGCGCGACCGACACCCGCACCCGGCCGTCCCGCGGCCGCGCGCAGCAGCGCGCTGGTGGCCGCGATCGTTCGACCAGATCGCGCGTCCGTCTGGTTGAATCCCAGCAGCTCGTGAAACACGACGCCGTCGAGCCCGGCATCGCGAAGCGGCCGTGACGCCGGCGAGCGAGTTGCTGATGTCGCCGACGGCCGATGGTGCCAGCCTGTCGCGCCTCCGCGCTGCCGCGCGCGCCGCCGCGAGCACCGTCGGATCGTCCGGCGCGCTCGATCCGCCCACCGCGCATCAGCACGAGTTGCTTGATCCAGTCGACGAACTCGCCGCCGGCGGGACGCGGTCCACGCAGCCACGACAGCTCCAGATGCGTGTGCGCGTTGACCAGTCCAGGGAGGATGGCGACGCGGCCCGAGATCGCGAGCCGGCTCGGCCGGCGTGCTCGACCTGGCGCCGCCGACCGCCTCGATGCGGCCGTCGTCGACCGCGACCCAGCCATTCTCGATGGGGGGCGCGACGATCGGGCAGATCCACGCTGCCCGGTAGACGGTCATTGCGTGGACGGCGTCGAGCCCGGATTCGCGCAGTCGCTTGCCGGCCGCGCTGCGCGCCGGGTAGTTGAGCAACTCGACGGGCATCGAGTGGTCGCCTTCCGCGCGCGCCGTCGCCAGCGACAGCATGCGCGGCACCTCGCGCAGCCGGAACATTGGGTCGCCGAGGATGTCGTAGTGCATGTTGCGACGCTTGGCGACGAATCCGGCGTCCTCGACGTTGCGCACGATCTCGACCTCGTCCATGCAGTAGCTCGCACCGGCTGCGCGGACGACGTTCTCCTCGATCATCACGCTGCCCATGTCGTTGGCGCCAAACGCCAGGCTCAGCTGTCCGACTTTGCCGCCCTGGGTCACCCACGACGCCTGCAGGTTGTCGAAGTTGTCGAGGACCAGCCGCGCGATCGCCAGCGTCCGCAGATACTCGATGCCCGTCGCCTCGCGTCCGCCGCGCTCGGTGTGCTCGGGCTGATAGCTCCAGGTGATGAACGCGGTGAATCCGCCGGTCTCGTCCTGCAACTTCGCGCAGCCGGACCAGGTGCTCGAGCCGCTCCTCCATCGTCTCCACCGTGCCGTACATCATCGTCGCCGTCGTGCGTAGGCCGGCGCGATGGGCATGGCGCATGACGTCGAGCCACTCGTCGGCGCTCGCCTTGCTGTAGCAGTTGAGCAGCTTGCGCACGCGGTCGACGAGAATCTCGGCGCCGCCGCCGGGAATGCTGTCGAGTCCGGCGGCGATCAGCCGATCGATCACGTCGCGCACCGACAGTCGCGACATGCGCGAGAGGTGGATGACCTCGGGCGGCGACAGCGCGTGCAGCTTGAACTCGGGATAGCGTTGCTTGACCGCGCGGAAGAGATCTTCGTACCACTGCAGCGGCAGGTCGGGGTTGTGGCCGCCCTGCAGCAGCAACTGCACGCCGCCGACCGCGATGGTCTCGTCGATCTTGCGGAAGATCTCGTCGAAGCCGAGGACATAGCCGCCGGCATCGCCGACGGGCCGGTAGAACGCGCAGAAGTTGCAGCGCGCGACGCAGACGTTCGTGTAGTTGACGTTTCGATCGATGATGTAGGTGACGATGCCTGTCGGATGCTTGCGGGCGCGAACGTGGTCGGCCATGCCGGCCAGCCAATAGGTCGGCGCCTCGCGATAGAGAAACAGCGCCTCGTCCGGCGCGATGCGGCCGCCCGTCTCGATGCGTTGCTGCAGCGCCTCGAGCGTCATCCGGTGGCAGTGTTTGCGATCCTGCGAGGCGCGGGTACACAATAACGTTAATAGACCCGACCTCTTTCCGCCGAAGAACCGCAATGGTGCGCAGGCCGGGGACGAGATCGCATCGGCGGCGAGTTCGTGAAAACGCCGCAAGCCGGCGAGTTCCGCCTCGCCCAAGCCGTATTTCAGATTATCACGCAGGTAGCGCAGCGCCCGTTCTTCGTGCGCGCGGTCGCCCTGCCCTTCGCCGCGCGCGATGTCGGCGACGGCGGCCTCTCCCGCTCGCGGGCCTGCATTCAGCGCCTCGACATGGTCGGCGAGCGCCGCGCCGTCACGGCCACACCACATCGCGTAGACGAACGGCAGTCCCGTCAGCGCTTGCCACTCGCTCCCGAGATCGATCTTGATCAGCCCTGCGCGCCGCGGGTCGATCGTCAAGCGCCGGATCGCCAATGACGAGCGCCGCATCGGCCCGCGCCAGCATGCTGCGCAGGTCGGGCTCGGCCGGCACCAGCTTGGGCGCGATGTGCCAGCGCCGCGCGCACAGGATGCGCGTCAGCGCGACCGACGTCCGCGAGCTGATGTCAAGCGCCAGCGTCGCGATTCGGTCGACGGGGACCTTGCTGAACATCGCTACCGACGCGATCTGGCCATCCGATCCGATCGCGACGCCCGGCACGATGCGGTAGTCGCCGCGCAGGTATTCGATGGCGGGGATCAGGCCGAGATCGATCCGCCCTTCGTGCAGCAGCGCCGCACACTGCGCCGGCACATCGAAGCGGAGCGTGAACAGGTCCGATCGCCGGTCCAGGCCGTGCACGAGCGGTTTGGTATTGAGATAGGAGACAGCTCCCAGCCGGACGATGCTCATCGAGGTCGATATTCCTGCGGTTCGAAACCGGCGGCGCGAATGTTGCGCTCGACGTCTTCCACGGTCGCGCGGCGCGGTCCGAGCTGCGGGTCGCTCGTCGCCGGCACGGCATCGAGATGATCGGCGCCAAACGTCAGCGCGACTTGCGCGAGCTTCGGCCCGTACAACGACCAGTCGACCTCGATCGAAATCGGCATCGGTGCCCGCATCCTTCAGCGCAAGCCGCGCCATCGCCACCATCCGCACATCGTCGTAGCCGGTGGTCGGCTTGTCGACCGGCGGCACGCGCGGCAGCGGGTTGAAGCGAATGAGACCCTTGTGAGCGGCGAGCATCTTCCGCAGCTCCTCGAGCACTCGAGCTGCGTCTCTCGCCCAGCGGACGCGACACGGTCAATCGGGCTGGGTGTAATGCCCGCCGCCCGCAGCGCGCCGAGCGTCTGGGAGAGGCTCTCGACTCGATCGACAGGCATCTCCGCCAAGTCCGACAAGCCGGCATCGACCAGCGCCGTCAGCACCGATCTCGATCGTGCCCCAACCGGCGCGCGCTCGCTCCTCGAGGTCGGCCATCGAGAACGCTGACACACGCCGCGCGCACCGGCGAGCCGTCTTGAGGGCCTGGACCTGCGCGACGGCGTCAGCCGAGCGAGTCGGGCGTCTCGTACAACTCGAACTTCCGACGGCCGCCTCGGGAATCGGCACGGTTCCGCTCCAAATCGGCCGGCCTGCACGGCGTGCACTCTGAGGTAGGTCACGACATCTGCCAGATGGGCAATGACCGCCGCGCCTCGTCGGCCTACATGCCCAGCGCAGAATGTCGACTCCCAGCGAGCTCGTCGAGTGCCATCACGTCGCCATCTCCATTCGCTCCACCACCTGTTCGGCCAGCTCCAGCGCGGCCCGGCCCTGTGCGCCGGTGACGACCGGCTCGCGCTTCTCGCGAATCGCCGCGACAAAGTCTTCGAGCTCCCGCTTCAGCGGCTCCTCGCGGGCGACCTCCAGCTTGCCGCCCTCGATCCCCGGCGCTTGTACCGGCCACCGGCACCAGGCGCCACATCTCGACTTCCTGTGCGGCGTAGTCGATCGACAGATAGGCATCGCGTTGGAAGAACCGGATCTTGCGCACGCGATCGCGGCTGATGCGGCTGGCGGTGAGGTTCGCGATGCAGCCGCTGCGAAAATCGCAGCCGTGACGTTGGCGATGTCGACGCGCGGCGTCAGCACCGGCACGCCAACCGCCTCGATGGCGCTGACTTCTCCGCCGACAAGATTCAGCACGACGTCGAGATCATGGATCATCAGATCGAACACGACATCGATGTCGAGGCTGCGCTCGGGAAACGTCCCGAGCCGATGCACTTCGATGAATCGAGGCTCCCGCACCAGAGACCGCAGCCCGTTCGACCGCCGGATTGAAGCGCTCGGTATGGCCGACGGCAAGGACCGCCCCGCTGCGCCTGGCGAGTTCGAGCAGCCGATCGGCATCGGCCGTCGTCGGCGTCATCGGCTTTTCGACGAGCACGTGGACACCGCGCTCGAGGAACGCCTCGCGCGATCTCCAGGTGCGCTTCGGTCGGCGCCGCAATCGTCACCGCATCGACCGCATCCGTGAATCTCGCGCCAGTCGGTGAACGCGCGTCGTGCCGCCGCTCCGTCGGCAATCTCCTCGAGCGCGCGGTCGGTTGATGTCGACAACCGCGGTGAGCGTCACCTCCGGACAGGTCGGACAGAATGCGAGCATGATGCCGCCCCGAGATGCCCGACGCCGACGACGGCGATCCTCACGTCGTCTCCCGTCCCGACCACGACGATGCCGGCCTCGTCGGCTGCACGAATGAACGTCGCCCTGCATCGAAGATCAGCGTCTTCCGGCATCGACCGACAGGACCGCCGCGCCGGCCGTCTGCATCGCCTGAATCGTGGCCAGCCCAACGATGGGCACATCGAATCGCATGTCCTGATTGGGCTTGGCGACCTTCGACGACCACCGCGCCCGGGCCGGCGAGCGCACCCGGCGCGCGCGATCGTGTCGTCGGTGCCCTCCATCGCCTCCACGGCCACGACGGCCTGATGCTTGACGACGATGGTCTGGCCGATATCGAAGCCCGGCAATCGCGTCGGCCATCCGATAGCCAAACGCCAGGTCCTTCCGCTGCTCGTCGGTCGAGCGCGCTGCGGCTCAACGTGTCCAGGCTTGGCGAGCAGCGGCTTCAGCAGCTCGGTCGAATCGAGCAGCTGAATGCCACGCTGCTGCATGACGTCGGCGACGGCAGCGATCAACGCGTCGGTGTTGCGCGCCCGCAAGCCGGGTCAACACCGACAGCATCGTCAAGTCCGGCAGATGACCTCGAAGATTTTCGTGTGCTTGACCTGCCCCGCCATGACGGCCTGCGACACACCGGCCTCGTTGAGCACCTTGAGGCACGTGCCGAGATGGCCGAGCGAAATCCAATGGATGGCCGCATTCGCGCGTGCGCGGCTGCGTCCTCGAGATCCGGCAAGGCCTCCTCGCGCACGGCCACGATGGTGACGTCGTGGCCCATCGCACGCGCCGCGTCCAGCACGAGAAACGGGAAATCGCCCGTTGCCCGCGATCAGCCCGAGTTTCATCGGACGCTCTAGCCGTCCGACGCCTCTTCGTCCGTCGGCTTGCCGCGCTTGAGGATGGCGCCGCGTGAGGCGTGCGGATGAAGCGTCACGAGGTACTCGACTTCAGGGCACGCGAGGCTGGGGTCGCTTTCGATCTTGCGCAGCGCCTGCGTCGCGTTGAGCTTCGACTGCAGCAGGTAGCGATAGGCGCGCTTCAGCTTGGTCAGCGTGTCGCTGCGCGAATCCGCGGCGCACGAGCCCGATGGTGTTGAGCCCGTAGACCCGGCACATCCCGCGGGCGCCCACGGTCTTGGCGAACGGCAAGGCGTCCTTGGTGACGACCGAATAGCCGCCGATGAACGCGTACCGCCCGACGCGGCAGAACTGATGCACGCCGGAGTAGGCGCTGATCGTCGCGAAATCATCGACCTTGACGTGCCCACCGAGCGTCGCGCCGGGTCCGAAGATCGTCTCGCTGCCGACGTGGCAGTCGTGCGCGACGTGCACGTAGGCCATGAAGAGATTGCGATCGCCGATCGTCGTGCGCCCGCCGCCACCCGCCGTGCCTCGATGGATCGTCACGAACTCGCGAAAGATGTTGCGGCGGCCGATCTCGAGCGTCGTCGGCTCGCCCTTGTACTTCAGGTCCTGCGGCGGCAGGCCGATCGAGGCAAAGGGATAGAACTCCGTGCCGTCGCCGACCGTGGTATGGCCATCGATCACGGCGGACGCGCCGACGCGGCAGTTGCGCCCGAGCACGACGTTGGGACCAATCACGGCATGCGGCCCGACGATGGTGCCGCTGCCGATCTTTGCGCCCGGGTGCGACGTGCGCCGTCGGGTCGATCTGCGGCTCGTCCTCGCACACGGCGAGCACGAGATCCGCCTCGGCCACCAGCTGACCATCGACCGTCGGCCGACGCCCTGGCGCGAACGAGCCGCCGCGCCGCTGATCGAGCGCGCACCTCGAGCCGGAGACGGTCGCCGGGCACGACCTGCTTGCGAAACTTCGCGTTGTCCACGCCGCGAAGCGACACTCGCCCGCTCGGCAATCAGGAGCGTCGCCACCTGCGTCATCGACTCGATCATCAGCACGCCCGGCATCAGCGGCGCGCCGGGAAAGTGCCCCTGAAAGAACTCTTCGCTGACGGTGACGTTCTTGACGGCCACGATCCGGCGCCCGGGCTCGTGCTCGACGATGTCATCCACGAGAAGCGATGGGTAGCGAAAGGAGAGGCGGTCGAGAGCTGCGGTGATGCAATGGACAAGAGTTACAGGATAGTCGAAAGTTTCCAGTTGCCAGTTGCCAGTTCAAAGGCAACCATCCGCGCGCTTTGAACTGGTAACTGGCAAACTGATAACTACCGCGTAGCGGCTTACTTGGCCGGCTTTGCTGGAGCGGCGTCCAGCTTCTTGATCACGTCCGTCGAGATGTCGAGGCCGGGATCGGCCCACACCATCCCGGAGTCGGGGCCGTTGAAGATGAAGTGCAGGCCTTTTTCCTGGCCGACCTGGTCGAGGATCGGCGTCATGCGCTGTTCGAACTGCTGCCCTGCAGCTGCGTCGTGCAGATCCTGGATCTCCTGTCTGCGCGTCCTGCGTGAAGCGCTGGATGTCCGACCTGGAGCCGCTCGATCTGCTTCTGCACGTCGGCCTGCGCGGTCGCGCTCATGACCGAGCCTTCCTTCTCGAGCTTCTGCTGAAGACCCTGCAGCTGCTTGTTCTTGTCTGCAGCTCGGCCGCCTTCTTCTGCTGCAGCGCCTGAATCTTGGTGGTGGCGGCCTTGCCTTCGGCCGACTCGTTGGCAATCCGCTGCAGCACGACGTAGCCGATCTTGGCGCCCTCCGGGAACGGCTTGGGCGGCGGCGCCGGTGGCGCCGGCGCCGGTTCGCAGCGGCGCGCGCGGGCATGGCGGGCTTCTGCGTGGTGCTGGGGCAGGCGGTTGCGCCGGCGGGGGCTGCGTCGGTGTTCTGAGCAAACGAGGGCGCGCCAGCCAGCATCACGGCCACGGCCACGCCAAAGGCAAGACCTCTCATTACTGTGGTTCCTTTCGTGGGTACGAAGTTCGATCATTCTACCTCAGCCGGCGCCATCGGATGTCCGCTCACGGATGCACGACCGTGATCTCGTAGGTGATCGGGTCCACGATGTTGCCCACGTCGTAGATCCGCACGCACAGGCTGCCGAGCGCCGAGACGCCGCCCGTGACGACCGTGCCCTGCGTCGCATCCGTCCTTGGTGATCACCAGCTGACACGCCGTGCCGTTCCAGGTCCCGAGGCTCAGGCCGACGAGCAGCGCGCTGTCCGGGACAAGCGTCGTCAGCGTCGCGGTGACCGTGCCGCTGGCCTGCGGTGGTGAAGTTGTGGGTGACAGCGCCGTTCCTGCTCACGGTACCGCTGAACGTCTCGGTGACGGTTGGCGGCGGCGTCGGCGCCGTCGGCGTCGATCGGATCGTCGCCGCACGCGGTGAACAACGCCGACCAGCGCGCAGTACGATCAACACTCGAATCCATCGCTGCATAGCTGTGCGTCTCGTGTGCCCGTGGCTTACCGCTGCGCATCCCTCGTGATCTGGGCGCTCGTGACGGTCCGTCATGCCGACACTAGAACGTGGTGCCGACGGCGAAGCGGAACGTGAATTCTTGGCGGGCTGGAAGTCTGTTGTCGAGCACGCCGTCGCGGCTCGGGTTGTGCGCGAAGATCAAGCGGAACGGCACGTTCAGCACCGGCATGAAGAACCGGATCTCCGCGCCCGTCGACACCTTGAACGCGTAGGTCTCGCCGATGACCTCGGTCTGTTCTCGGTCGACCTGTCCTGGCACGGTGAGTCGCGTCGTCGGCAAACGGATCGAACAGCAGCGGCGCCGGCGGCGGCACGATCTCGATGACGTTTTCCTTCCACGCGAAGCTCTGGCCGATGTTCCGCACCTGACCGGCGTCGAAGAACAGCACCAGCCGCACCGGGCCGGCAATCGTGATCAGGTACTCGGCGTTGAACAGCAGGCTCTTGTTGCCGCCGAGCACGAAGTTGGTGTTGGGATCGCGCGGTCCGATCGAGCGGATGTCGAACCCGCGAATGCTGTACTCGCCGCCCAGGAACAGCCGCTCGAAGATCGGCAGGATCTGCGTCGCTGCCGTACGGCCGGACGTACTCGACCTGCGCGCGGAAGCCGAACGACGTCCGGCTGGTGTGGCGGAAGAAGCCGACGGCCTCGGCGCGCGGCTTGATGAAGTTGGTGTTGCCGCCGAGACCGGCGAAATCGCTCGAGAGCGACAGGCGCCGGCCGGTGGTCGGGAAGATCGGGTTGTCGATCGTGTTGAACACGAAGCTCGGGACGACCTTGCTGATCGTCCGCTCGCCGCCCTGGCCAATCAGCAGCGAGTCCTGCAGGAACGGATTGCGGCGCAGCAGCTCCAGCGCGTCCGGGCGTCAACTCCGACAGGTCGTCGAGCGAGATGTCGCGGCAGCCCCCCTCGCGGAAGAAGCAGTTCGGATCGAAGAACGCTTCGTTGAAGTCGCTGACCCTGGTGCCCTCGTAGCTGTAGGTCAGGAACAGCCGCGAGAAGTCGGCGACCGGGAAGCCGAACAGGATGTTGCCGCCCGTCGACTTCTGCGTGAACTGGTTGACGTACTGCAGGCTGCGCTTGAAGACGTCGATGCCGCCGGTGATGTTGCGGTCGAACAGGAACGGCTCGGTGAACGCGAGCTGGTAGTTCTCGGCGCGCGATCCCGCCTGCAGCGACAGCGTCAGCGATTCGCCGCGGCCCAGGAAGTTGGACGTCTGGAACGACAACTGGCCGAAGAAGCCCTCGAACTGCGACACGCCGGCGCCAAACGTCAGCTGGTTGCGGTTCTGCTCTTCCAGCTTCAGCGTGACGTCGACCTCGTTCTTCGAGTCCGGGGTCTTCTGGACGTCGACCGCGTTGGGCGACTGCTCGAGGTTCTGGAAGTAGCCCAGCTGATTGAGTCGGCGAATGCTGTACTTCAGCGGCTCGGTGCTGAAGACGCCGCCTTCGACCAGGCGCATCTCGCGGCGGATCACGTTGTCGCGCGTGGTGTTGTTGCCGGTGAAGGTGATGCGGTTGACGAAGTACTGCTCGCCTTCGGTCATCCGCATCGTGACGTTCACGGTCGGCTCCGCCGGGCCCGGCGACCGGACCCTCGGCCGGGTCCTGGAACTCCATGTCCGGGAAACCGGTGAACTCGAAGTAGCCGCCGCCGCCGTAGAGCTCGCGCGCTTTCTCGAACCCCTTGCGGACGTTCTTTTCCGAGTACCACTCCCCGGTCTTCAGCTTGAAGAGCGGCTGCAGAAACTTGGTGTCGACGACCTTGTTGCCCTCGAACTTGACGTCGCCAACCCGGTAGCGATGTCCCTTCGGTGACCGGAATGCGCAGCTGCACCCAGCGCGTTTCCTTGTCCGTCGGAGTCCTCGAGCGTCTTGATCTCGGGCGTGCCGACGCGCGCCTGGATGTAGCCCTGCTCGCGGTAGAACTCCTGGACCTTGTCGGCGTCCTCTTCGAACTTCTCTTCCTGATAGGTGCCGCGGCCGGTGATCCACGAGAGGAACCAGTGCTCCTTGGTTTCCTTCATCCGGCGCTTGAGGGTGCCGTCGCTGATCTTCTCGTTGCCGATGAACTCGATGTCGCGGACCTTGACCTTCGGGCCTTCGTTGACGTCGAAGATGACCTTGGCCAGCTTCGGGCCGCCGGGCAGCTCTTCGACGCGCGACTTGACCTCGGCGAACTGGTGGCCCTTCTCGGCCATCAGACTGCGCAGGATGCCCTCGACGCGCCGGATCGCGCCCTGGTCGAGGAACGAATCGAGGCGGAGCGCGACGCCCGCCTCCTTCATCTTCTCGTCGATTTTGGTGCGATCGACCTTGTCGGCTGGGACGTATTCGACGATCTTGACGCGCGGGCGCTCCTCCATGTGGAAGATGACGTGCTTGCCCGCGACGCCCGTCGAAGTCCGCGGTCGAGGACCTCAATCCGCAGGTTGTCGAGGAAGTTGGTGGCCCACAGCCGCTTGAAGTCCTCGAGCAGCGAGCGTTCGGTCTCTTCGGTGTACGGGACCCAGACGCCGTCGCTCGGGCGGCTCGATGCGTCTGGATGTAATAGAGGTAGGTCTGCGGCTCGATCAGCGACTCGTTGACCGGCTCGAAGCGGAGCTCGATGATCCGGACCAGCGGCCCGGAGCCCGGCGGAGGCCGTCGTCGCCGGCTTTGAGACGCCCAGGGGAGCGCTGCGCCGCGGGAGCGGGCACTGCGTCGGCGACGTCTGAGCGGCCAGCCGGACCCGAGAAAATCGCCAGCGCCAGACAAGCGGCGCCGAGAAGCCTGCAAACTTCAATGCCATACTTCGGTGGTCTGTGGCCAGCGGCCAGTGGTCAGTCAGCGACCGGTTGTCAGTGGCCCATAACCAGCTGATACAAAACGCCCAAATATCGAATCTTAGCAGGGATTAGCGGCGGTCCTGCCACTACCCGGCTAGGTCACTGGCCCCAGACCGACCCTGAGCCACTGATCACAGACCACTGATCAGACGTTGGTCGACAAGCGACGGCCGGCTGCAACTGGTTGGCCGGCGGGGCGATAGGCGAGCTGACCGCCCTCGAGGTACACCTCGACCTCGCCGCCCTGCAGGTGCCCGCGAATGAGCTCCTCGGCCAGCGGATCCTCGATATACCGCTGGATCGCCCGGCGCAGCGGGCGCGCGCCATACGAGCGGTCCTTGCAGGTGATATCGATGATCCAGGTTGCAACCTCGGGCGTCAGGACGACCCGCATCCGCCGGTCGGTGAGGTTGCCGTTCAGCTGCTCGAGCAGCAGGCCCAGAATCTGCCGCAGGTCGTCGTCGGACAGCGCTTCGAAGACGATGAGCTCGTCGATGCGGTTGACGAACTCGGGATTGAAGGTGCGCTTGACCTCGCCGAGCACCATGTCCTGCACGCTCTTGGCCAGCTCGCTGGTGTCGGCCGACTGGAAGCCCATCGACGCCTTCTTCTGGATGAAGCGCGCGCCGATGTTCGACGTCATGATGACGATCGCGTTCTTGAAGTTGACGCGATTGCCGAGGCCATCGGTGAGGTGGCCATCCTCGAACACCTGCAGCAGGATGTTGAAGATGTCGGGATGCGCCTTCTCGATCTCGTCGAGCAGGACCACCGAATAGGGATTGCGCTTCACTTTTTCGGTGAGCTGCCCGCCCTCTTCGTGCCCGACATATCCCGGCGGCGAGCCAATCAGCTTCGAGACCGAGTGCTTCTCCATGTACTCGGACATGTCGAAGCGAATCGAGCGCGTTCTCGCTGCCGAACAGGAACTGCGCCAGCGCCCGCGCCAGCTCGGTCTTGCCGACGCCGGTCGGCCCGAGGAACATGAAGCTGCCGACCGGCCGGTTCGGGATTCTTCAGGCCGGCACGCGACCGGCGGATGGCCCGCGAGACCGCCGAGATGGCCTTTTCCTGGCTGATCACGCGGCGGTGGAGCTCCTGCTCCATCCGCAGCAGCTTGTCGCTCTCGTCCTGGTTGATCGACGACAGCGGCACGCCCGGTCCACTTCGACACGACCTCGTCGATCTCGCCCTTGGCGACGACCACGCGGCGCGCGCTCGAGCGGACGTCGAACTTCTCGCGAACGAGCTGCAGGTTCTCGCGCGCCACCTGCTCCTGCTCGCGGATAGAACTGCGCCTTGTCGAAGTCCTTGGTCGAGACCGCGCTCTCCATCTGCTCGACGGCGACGCGGATGCTCTTGTTGATCTCGCCGAACTCCTCGCTGAAGCCGGCCTCGCGCAGCTTGGCGCGGGCGCCCGCCTCGTCGACCAGGTCGATGGCCTTGTCCGGCAGGAAGCGATCGGTGATGTAGCGGCTCGACTGATAGACGGCGGCTTCGATGGCCTCCCGCGTGTACTCGACGTGATGGAACTGCTCGTAGCGATCCTTGATCCCCATCAGGATCTCGATCGTCTCGCGTTCGGAGGGCGGATCGACCTTGATCGCCTGGAAGCGCCGCTCGAGCGAGCGGTCCTTCTCGATGTATTTGCGGTACTCGGCTGGCGTCGTCGCGCCGATGCAGCGAATCTCGCCGCGCGACAGCGCCGGCTTCAGGATGTTCGCGGCGTCGAGCGAGCCTTCCGCCGACCCCGCCCCCACCAGCGTGTGCAGCTCGTCGATGAACACGATGATGTTCGGGTTGTCGGTCAGCTCCTTCATGATCGCCTTGAGGCGCTCTTCGAACTGCCCGCGATACTTGGTGCCGGCGACGATCGAGCGAGATGTCGAGCGCCAGAATCCGCTTGTCGGCCAGGAAGTGCGGCACGTCGCCGTAGACGATCTTCTGCGCCAGCCCTTCGACGATGGCGGTCTTGCCGACGCCGGGCTCGCCAATGAGCACGGCGTTGTTCTTGGTCCGCCGGCACAGAACCTGCTGCACGCGTTCGAGCTCGTAGTCGCGGCCGACCAGCGGATCGAGCTGGTTCTTCATCGCCGCTTCGGTGAGGTCGCGGCTGAATTCCGCGAGCAGCGGCGTTTCCTTGACCCGCGTCAGCGTCGTCTTTTCGTTGAGGAGCTGGACGATGTCTTCGCGAACCTGATGGAGGCGCATGCCCTTTTCCATCAGGATCGTGGCCGCCACCGACCGTTCCTCGCGCAGGATGCCGAGCAGCAGATGCTCGGTGCCGATGTAGTTGTGCAGAAGGCGGTCGGCTTCTTCAGCCGCAAACTGCCAAGACGCGCTTGGTCTCGGCGCTGAACGGAATTTCGACCGAAGTCGACACCTTCTCGCGGAAGACCGTGCGACCTTCGATTTCTTTGCGAATGTTTTCGAGAGAGAGGTGCGAGCGGGCAAAAATGCGGCTGGTCAGGCCCTTTCCTTCGCGGATCAGGCCAAGAAGCAGGTGCTCGGTCTCAATCGAGATGCTCCCGAGCTGGCTTGCTTCGTAGCGGGCAAAAAACAGCACCCGCCTCGCTCTTTCCGTGTACCGCTCGAACATTCGGCCGCCTATGTCCTGAAAGCGTTCCAAAGTCCCAAGCTTCCAAGGTCGCGCGAGTTCTACGCGCGGACCGTGGACGTTGAGACCTTTGGAACCTTGGAACTTTGGAACCTTGGAACTATCCATGTCCCTGGCGGCCATTATACGGCAAGGCAGGCCCTTCACTCCAACGATTGATGTCGCTAAGTTGCAGGTGGCGTGAGACTTCGGAAGATTGGATTTTAGAACCTGACGACGTACGCGACCCGCGCGCACGATAGGTTTCGCGGCGGAAGCTGTGCTCTTCGAACGTCAGCCTCACCCAGAGTTATCGGTCACTCGCAACTGCGCGTGCACCCCGAACTGGCGCGTCAGATAGATCGCACGCTCGGCGTCGGCGCCCCCAACCGAGAACGACTCGCCAGCAAGAGAAAAGCCAACATACGGATACAGGGAGAAGCCATCGGCTAGCGTCAATCTCTTGAACAACTGGCTGCCGGCCAGGACGATACCAGCCGTCGTCGTCGCCGTCGAAATCGTCAGCGAAATACTGCCCGTGCACCGCCAGGCTCACCGGCGTGGCGTCGTCGTCTTCTTTGAACAGGAAGTAGCGGACAAACGGCGTCCACTCGGTCAGCGTGGTGTCGTCGGCGCCGCCAAAGTCGACCTGGTAGCGATTGAACCCCAACCCCACATCCCAGCGGCCGTCCGAGCGAAACGCCCCATGGGTCTCGATGCCGTTTGAAAAGGGGCCGACCGACCAGGCCGACCGACCCTTCGGCGGCCCGCTCTCCCTGCAGAATGAAAAGGGATTGTGCCGAGTGCCGCTGGAGGCCGACAGGAGCGTCAAAACGGCCGCACCAAGGACGCGCATGCGCCTGATCTACTCATCTGCAGCGGCGGCAGTAGACGTGGCGGATTGCAAGCAGCGGGCGCTCCTGGGACGGGGCGGCAGGTAGTGGGACTGCGATGGTTCTGGGTGCCGCCCTCGAGGGACAGAGCGTCAGTTTCTGCACCGGACTGGTCACAATCACCTCGCCCTCCGGCACACAGCTCCATACAAAAGCCGGTGTAAACGCCGCGCATCTTCAGGAAACTTCCCCCGAGAGAGCAGCCGGCCAGACTGGCCTCCCGCCACTCGGGAAAGAACTGCCCACCACGGACACGGACGCGACCTTCCTGACTCGCGAAGCACGATGATTTCGTACAGGTGGTTCATCGTGAAAACCGTGAGGGTTTGAAGAGCTGGAAGTTCGATCGATCTGGCAGCCATCGGTCCACTGCGCGTGGGCCCAGTTTTCGAGCACGGCGATCGGCCGGCACAGCCTCTGGTGCGCTCGGGCGCGCTGGCGAGGCGAGGTGATGCGAGGCTGGCGGCGACGCATCATGCCCGAGCATTTGCAATTTGGATACCCGGTGCCGCTCTCAGCAGAGGCGGCTCAACCGATCCCCCTTGATTCTAACCCAATTGCGGGGCGAATGCTCATGCGGGTCGCAGCTGTCCGGCTTCGAGTCGAAGAATGCGGTCGCACTGCTGCGCCAAGCGAGGGTTGTGCGTGGCAATGATAGCCGTGAGTCCCGAATTCGGCGTGCATCTCGCGCAAAGGGCGTGCAAGTGCATCCGCGGTGGTCTTCGTCGAGGTCGCCCGTGGGTTCGTCGGCAAGGAGCAAGGAGGGCTGCATGACAGCGCGCGCGCGACCGCCACGCGCTGCTGTTCGCCGCCGGACAGCATGCCGGGGCGATGGTCCAGGCGCTCGCCAAACCCGACCCGGGTGAGCAGGGTGCCGGCGCGCGGCCGGCGCGTCACGGTATCCACCCTTGCGATGCGCAGCGGCATCTCAGCGTTCTCCGCGGCCGTGAATTCGGGCAGCAGATGATGGAATTGAAAGACGAAGCCGACATGGCGATTGCGAAACGCCACGAGCTCGGCGTCCTGCACTGTCGCCACATCAACCGACGCCGACCCGGACGTTTCCCGAATCGGGCCGATCGAGCCCACCGAGCACGTGAAGCAGCGTGCTCTTGCCCACGCCCGACGCGCCCATGATCGCGACCATTTCGCCTTGCTCGACCGCGAGCTCGAGGTCGCGCAGGACATGCAGGCGGGTCGTCGCCACCGGGTAGGACTTGTTGAGCCCGCGCGCGTGGACGAACGCCATGGGCTACTCGTAGCGCAGCGCCTGCGCCGGATCGAGCCTGGCAGCCTGGCGCGACGGATACAGTGTGGCGAAGAAGCACACGACCACCGCGC
The DNA here is from genome assembly GCA_963734095.1 of uncultured Acidobacteriota bacterium. Lineage (GTDB taxonomy): Bacteria > Acidobacteriota > Vicinamibacteria > Vicinamibacterales > UBA2999 > JACCSI01. Next base: position 90,622 of record CAVTGK010000045.1, read on the forward strand.
CGGCCACGATAAGAACAGGTCGCTGGCCTGCACCCGGAACGGCAGGTAGCTGACCTGGTACACGTCGCCCGGAATGCTGATCAGACGGTAGCGATCCAGTACGTTCGCGATCGCCGCGCCGAGTCGACGCACCGACGACAGTGCCGATCGTGCCGATGACCATCCCTTGGATCAGGAAGATCAGCATCACGCTGCGCGCCGACGCCCCCATCGTTTTCAGAATAGCAATGTCCCGAGTCTTCTCCATGACCAGCAGGATGAGCGAGGCCACGATATTGAGGGCAGCCACGCCGACGATGAGGCCGATGCCGATGCCCATGGCGATCTTCTCGAGGTAAAGCGCCGAATACAGAGACTGGTTCATGCCGACCAGTCCTGCGTCAGGTACTCGGAGCCCAGGGTGCGGTGATGGCGTCGGCAATCTTCGGGGCTTCGTAGATATCCCGTACCTCGCAGCTCGAGATGATCGCGGCTGCGTGAGCCGATCATCCGGCCGGCCGATGTCGAGCGAGACGAATCCATACGCCTGATCGAACTCCAGCAAGCCCAAGCCGGAACGTTCCGACGACGCTGAATCGGCGCTGCCGCGGCGCCATGCCCATCGGCGACAAGCGTGCCCTGCGGCGTAAGCAGCGTGACCGTGTCGCCCACGAAGGCGCCCATCGTCCCGGCCAGTCCGTGACCAATGACGATGCCCGGAAGCCCGTCGGGTTCGCTGGCGCTCGAGGGCGTCGAGGCTGCCGCCGGTCATCGCGCCGGCCATCTCGGTGACCTCGCGCTCGAGCGCCGGATCGATCCCCTTGATGCGTGATGAACATCGTCGCCGCGGTCGGTCGTGATGAGGGCCTTGCTGTAGATCGCCGGCGCCGCCGCGACCACGCCCGGAACCTGCGCGACGCGCTGCGGTTTCGGCCCGATAGTCGTCGATGCCGCCGGTCTTCCAGACGCTGATGTGCGCCATGCGCGCCGAGAATGCGGTCGCGCAGCTCCTGCTGCATGCCCGGTCATGATCGCCAGCGCGATCACGAGCGCCATGACGCCCACGGTCACGCCCAGGGTGGACACCAGCGAGATGACCGAAATGAAGACCTGCCGGCGCTTGGCCAGCAGGTAGCGCAGCGCGATCTGGAGCTCAAACGGCATCGGCTCGAAGGCCGTCCGGGTGTGCGGCTCGCCGTCTTTCCGTGGTCGCATCAGCGGGAACAGGATGACGTCGCGGATGCTGGGAGAGTTCGTCAGCAGCATGACGAGGCGATCGATGCCGATCCCTTCTCCTCCGGTGGGCGGCAGTCCGTATTCGAGCGCGCGAATGTAGTCCTCGTCCATGGCATGCGCTTCCTGGTCGCCGCGCGCGCGCTCGGCCAGCTGGGCTTCGAAGCGGCGGCGCTGCTCGAGCGGGTCGTTGAGCTCGCTGAACGCGTTGGCGATTTCCATGCCGCCGATATACAGCTCGAACCGCTCGACGGTCTCCGGATCGTCGGCTCGCTGCTTGGAGAGCGGCGAGATCTCGGTCGGATAGTCGTAAACGAACGTCGGCGTGCACCAGCTCGTCCTCGACCAACTTCTCGAAGATCTCGGTGCCGATCTTGCCGGGCCCCCAGCCCTTCTCGACCTCGACGCCAAGCCGGCTCGCAAAGTGCGTACACTGCTGGCGGGTTCCCGAACGGCGGCCTCGTCGACCGCTCGCCCAGCCGGGCGACAAGCGGCCTCCGCCACCAGCTGCCGGAAGCGCTTGCGCGCAAACGGCGCCTTGAACGAGATCGTGTGCGTCGCCCCAGGTGCACGGAATCCGTTCCGACGGCCTGCTTGAACGGTCGACGCGAGCAGCTCCTCGGTCAAGCTCCATCAGGTCGTTGTAATCGGCGTACGCCCAATAGAACTCGAGCATCGTGAACTCGGGGTTCCAGCGATAGCCGATGCCCTCGTTCCGGAAGTTGCGATTGATCTCGAACACCTTCTCGATGCCGCCGACCACGAGCCGCTTGAGATAGAGCTCCGGCGCGATCGCGCAGGTAAAGCTTCATGTCGAGCGCGTTGTGATGCGTCACGAACGGCCGCGCGAGCGCCCCGCCCGCGATCGGCTGCATCATCGGCGTCTCGACTTCGAGAAACCCGCGGCCGACCAGGAAATCCCGGATCGCGGTAATCGTCCGGCTGCGCACCTCGAACACGTGACGCACATCGGGGTTGACGACGAGATCGAGATAGCGCTGGCGGTAGCGAATCTCGACATCCTGCAGTCCGTGCCACTTCTCCGGCAGCGGGATGAAGCACTTGGCCAGAAACTCCAGGCGCGATCGCCCAGATCGACAGCTCGTTCGTCTTGGTACGAAACAGGTGGCCGGCCACGCCGATGTGATCGCCGTAATCGAGCAGCTTCGACAGGGCGAAGTCGCGCTCGCTGAGCGCGTCCTGGCGGACGTACACCTGAATCCGGCTCCGCCCGTCGGACAGCACGAAGAAGCTGGCCTTGCCGAAGCTGCGGATGCTGAGGATGCGGCCGGCGCAGTGGTCTCGACCCGCGTAGCCTCGAGCTCCTCCTTGCTGCGGGTGCCGTGCGCCTCGACCAGTGCACTGATGGTGTGCGTCGGTCGCGAAGCGATGCGGGTACGGACGAACGCCCAGCTTCGTGATCGCCTCGAGATTGGCGCGCCGCTGTTCGACCTGCTCGTCTTCGTTGGACATGATGTCGATGCGTCAGTTCTCAGGTCTCCGTACCAGTTGAAAGCAATCCGCGCTCGTTGAACTGGCAACTGGAAACCGGAACTTACTCAATCGCTTTCCCTTCTTCTTTCAGCCGCCTAAACACGCCGTCGAGGACGCCATTGACGAATCGTGCGGCCTCGTCGCCGCTGTAGCGCGAGCGAGCTCAATCGCCTCGTCAATCGCCACCCGAGGCGGCGTGGCCGCCGGGGTCAGCAACTCGTGAATGCCCAGGCGCAGCACCAACCGATCGACGATCGCGATGCGTTCGACGCGCCAGTTCTGCGCGGCGTCGGCAATATAGGCGTCGATGCCCTCGCGCGCGTCCCACGTCCCCGTCACGAGCGCCACGGCGTACGCGTGCGACTCGTCGTCCAGCTCGATGGCGTCGGCGTCCCCGATCGACTGGTGCGAACGCACAACCTCGGCAATCGACAGCTGGCCGACCTCGGCCTGATACAGCATCCGCAGCGCGGCTTCGCGGGCGCGCCGTCGCCCTTCCCATCGCGAGTCCGGGCTGGAGCTCGCCGCCACAACTCAGTCGCCCAGGGTCCCGAACAGCCTGGCCATCTCCAGTGCCGCCAGCGCCGCTTCGCGGCCCTTGTTGCCTTCGCCGGGCGCCGCCCGCTCGAGCGCCTCTTCGACGGAGTTGGTGGTCAAGACGCCGAAGGCCATCGGCACACCCGTGGCCGCCGCCGCTGCCGTGATCCCATGCGCACAGGCCGAGGCGATGTATTCGAAATGCGGCGTCGCGCCGCGTATCAGGCATCCGAGACAGACGACCGCCGCCACCCGGCCGGTTTCGGCGACCCGTTGTGCGGCAATGGGCACTCGAACGCGCCCGGCACGTGCAGCACTTCGATGTCGGCGCTCGGCCGACGCCGCGCTCGCGCAGCGCCTCCTGCGCGCCGGCCAACAGCCGATCAGTGACGAAGTCATTGAAGCGGGAAACGACGATGGCGATGCGCATCCGGGCGGCTCCGGGATCCGCCGCGTCAGCGGCCCTGCCAGGCGGCCGCGCGCTTTTCGAGGAAGGCCTTGGTGCCTTCCTTCATGTCGTCGGTGGAGGCGACCAGGCCGAACAGCGTCGCTTCGATGAACTGCGCCTCGGCAAGCGGCATCTCGGACCCGGCATTCACGGCCTCGATGATGTAGCGAACGGCCATCGGCGCCTTCGACGGCAAGCGTCGTGCGCGATCTTCTTGGCTTCGGCCAGGAGCTCCGATCGCCGGCACCACTCTGTTGACGAGCCCAATTTCGTAGCGCACGCGCCGCCGGCACCATGTCGCCCGACAACAGAATCTCGAGCGCGATGCCCTTGCCCACCAGCCGCGGCAGACGCTGACTGCCGCCGTAGCCGGGAAGGATGCCCAGATTGATCTCCGGCTGCCCCAAACGCGCCGTGTCGGCCGCAATACGCATCGTGCACGCCATCGCCAGCTCGCAGCCGCCGCCCAGCGCAAATCCATTGACCGCCGCAACGACGGGTTTCCCAAGCCGTTCGATCGCATCGAAGACCGTCTGCCCGGTGCGCGCGTGCAGCTGACCCGCGGCCGGCGACAGCACCGCCAGCTCGTTGATGTCAGCGCCAGCGACGAACGACTTTTCACCGGCGCCGGTCAGGACGATGGCGCGCACGCCCGTCGTCGTCCTGCAGCTCGCGCATCGACGCGGCCCAGTTCGCTGATGGTCTGGCTGTTGAGAGCGTTGAGCACCTTCGGGCGATTGATGGTGACGACGGCGACGGCGCCATCTCGCTCGACGAGAAGGGTTTCGAAGCTCATAAACGACGAATTATACCCCACGCCCCGACGACCATCGTGGCGGCAAACGCGCCCAACGCGTCGGCACGCAGGTCGCGCAGGTCGGCATGACGGGTCGGGCACGAACGACTGATGCCACTCGTCGCTCACGCCATAGGCCACGGCGATCGCAAACGCCAGGAGCAACAGTTGTTGCTGCGATCACGCCGGACCAGGTCTCGCTTCGCACAGCGCGCGAATCAGGAGCAGCGTGAGTCCGAAGTACACGATCTCGTGCAGCGACACATCGGGCACATTCGTCGGCATCGGCGGATCGACGATCGACGAGGCAACGAAGATCCCGACCATGTAGAGGATGACCGGCAGCCAAAGCCACAGCCATTGGCGCGCCGTTGGGTTCGAGGATGCGCGAGCCTCGCGATGGCACGACTCGATGAAGGCACAGGCTTATTGGAGGACACAGAAGGCGGACGCGCGATCGACGGCCGCGCGATCAGAGCGGCAAGCGGGTACATCAGCCAGGCCAGGAGCAAGGCGACGCCAACGAAGCCGCCGAGCAAGCGGGCGCCAAGCATGAGCTGATCGCGTGGCTGGTCTCGCATCAGCACCGCGAAAATGACGGACACGAAGACGCAGAAAACAGATCAGCAAGGCCGAGATGCGACGTCATCACTTGCGGCCGAGCGCGATGTCGTAGGCGTCGAGAACGACCAGCATGTTGAGCAGGCCCGCGACGATGAGAAACGTGTTGCCGTAGTCGTAGGAGGCAGCGGTAACGACGCCTTTGCCCAGACCGAGCAGTGCCGCGATGAAGTACGGCAAGCCATTGCCGACGCTGGCAAACGCCGCCAGCGCCACCAGCGGCTGCGAAGGCTCGAACGGAAACAGCCGGCCATCGAGCCAGAGTCCGATGGCAAACATCAAGCGGAATGGCGACGAGAAACACCGCGCCTTTCTGCGTCCGCCCCTGCCAGAGGTGGCCTGCCCCGGGCACGAGCCATGCCGCGATGGAGATGAGCGTGGGATTGGTCGACTGCACGCGATCGGCGGCGGTGGCCCGCACGGCGGTCAGTTTACCTCAGGTCTCTCGAGGCAGCCGGCGCAAACGAGCGCCGCCGATTGCGAGGCCCAGCGGTACCGCGAACAGCGCTCGCAGCAGGTTCGCGGGATCCCACCATCCAAGCGAGGCTGTGATTGCGGTCACCACGGTGGGCAGCGCCGACCAGCAGAGAATCCTTCGCAACAGGCGCGGCTTCAGCAGTCGTTGCGCGACGATCGGATTGCACTGGCGCCGACGCCAGCCAGCAGCACCCACGCGATCGCCCCGACGAAACCGCCGACGTACAAGCCCAGGCATCGCGCACAGACCGGAAGTTGTGCGCCGGCCAGGTGAAATGAGCGTTCTGGCCGTTGGTGGCAGACGAACGAGCCCGCCGCGTACACGGCCGCAGCGGCGAGCGTGGCCGGAGGCCGTCGGACGAGCTGCTCCGGAGCGGCGCAGCCACCAGCCCCGCAACCCAGAGCACCAGTCGTGAGCACCACGGCGAGTAGACCGGCATGTCGCCGCGCGGTCTTCCATGCGGGATGGACGCGCGCCGGTCGATGCCGAACCTTCGATGAAAAACGGCTAAGCCTACCATCTCAATCAGTCACTTACCCCAAGTATCAGGTTAGTGAGCGCGGCCGCCAGGCATCAATTTGGAACTTGCCAAAAGGCCCTCCGTCAAACACCATTAGTTCTTCGAACACTGTTCAGTGCACCACTGTCGAAGGACTCCGGACCGCATGGGAATCAAAGAACGTCAGGACCGCGAACGCCAGGCCGTCCGCCAGTCCATCCTGGACGCCGCGCGCGACCTCTTCGTCTCCGACGGCTACCGCAACGTGTCGATCCGCAAGATCGCCGAGCGGATCGAGTACAGCCCCGCCGCGATCTACAGCTATTTCCCCAGCAAGGACGACATCTTCTTCGCGCTCGCCGAAGAAGGCTTTCGCCGGCTCGACGCGAAGGTCCGCAGCGCGCTGGGCCACGACCGATCCGCTCGACGCGTTTCGCGCGTGCTGGTGGGCCTACTACGAGTTCTCCAAGGAGGATCGCGAGTTCTTCGAGCTGATGTTCGTCGACCGGTCGGTGCCGCAAATCACCGAGCAGTGGACCGGCCTCGCCTTCGTCCATCAGATGCTCGCCTTCGCCAGCGAACGCATCCAGCGCTGTATCGATGCCGGCGTCTTCGCCGCCGACACCAACGCCGAAGTCGCGATGCATCTGATCTGGGGCGCGCTCACCGGCCCCGCCGTCATCGGCAGCGGCTGTCGACTTGTCGCCCGGCGAAGATCCCGACGCGCTCGCTCGCGACGTGCTCGAGCTGATGATCGCCGGCTTCCGCAGCGGCACGGCCGCCACGACCTTGTTCCCTGTATGCCTCATCCCGATGCAACACTCATTCGTCGAAGCACTGGCCTCAGATGGAGTGCGCACTCATGACTCGTAGCGGTTCTCGTTCTTCTTCTCTCGGCTCTTGTCGGCCTGACTGGTCTTCAGCGTCGCCTGCAGTTCGGACAGCGCGTCAGCGGCTGCCGATCCCGCCGCGAGCGTCGCTCCGCCGGCGGCGGTCGTCGACGTCGCGGTCGTCCGCGCCACGGTCGGCACGGTCGAATCGGCGCTCGAAATCTCGGGCACGCTGGCGGCACGAACTCGCGTCGGCATCAAGCCGAAGCTGCCCGGCCGGCTCGAGCGCGTGCTCGTCGATATCGGCGACCGCGTCACCGAAGGCCAGGTCGTCGCCACCATCGATCGCGGCGAAGTGGACGCGCAACTCGACGCGACGACGGCAGCCGTCGGTGTGGCGCAAGCCGCGCTCGAAAGCGCGGAGGCAGCGCTCGCCAACGCGGTGCTCGAGCACGAGCGCGCGAAGACGCTGTTCGAAGGCGGCGCTCTTCCGCGCCAGCGGCTCGACGCCGCGCAGACGGCACATCGCTCGGCGGTCGCGCAGCGCGACCTCGCGAAAGCGAACATCGCCCAGGCCGAAGCGACCGTGCGTCGCGCTCGCGAAGTGCAGCGCGACGCCACGCTCCGCGCCCCGGTGTCCGGCTTCGTCGTCGAGCGCAACTACGACGCCGGCGCGATTCCCGGCGATCTGCCCATCGTGGTCGTCGCGGACGTTCGACAACTGAAGCTCGAAGCCGGCGTGTCCGAGCTCGAGGCGGGACGCTCTGAAGACCGGGCTGCCGGCCGCCGTGTCGGTGCAGGCCAAGCCGGGCGAGCGTTTCACCGGCCAGCTCGCGGCGATCGCTCCCGAGGTCGACGAGCGGAACCGCCACTTCCGAATCGAGGTGCGCGTCGCGAACCCCGACGGCACGCTGCTCGCCGGCATGTATGCGACGGCGCGACTCGTTGTCGCCGCCGCCGACAACGCCCTGACGCTGCCGCGCGAAGCCGTCACGACGCGCGACGGTAAGCGCGTCGTGCTCAAGGTCGATGCCGACAAGGTGACGCCGGTCACGGTCGTCGAAGGACTCAACGACGGCCGGCTGGTCCAGATCGTGTCCGGCCTCTCCGCCGGCGACCAGGTGATCGCCGACGCCCGTCGGCAGCTGCCGGCCGACGCCCGCGTCAAAGCGATTCTGCAGTAGCGCGACCGAACGCGATCGTCTCAGCGATCGCTCGGTCTCGAAAGCTGAATTCCCATGTGGATATCTGATACCGCAATCAAACGGCCGGTCTTCGCGACGATGGTCATCATGAGCTTCATGGTGCTCGGTGTCGTGTCGATGACGCGGCTGGGCATCGACCTGTTCCCCGAGGTCAACTTCCCGTTCGTCAACGTCACCGTGGTGTATCCGGGCGCCGGCCCCGAAGAGGTGGAAACCCTCGTCACGCGGCCGATCGAGGATGCCGTCGCCGGCATCAACGGCGTCAAGAAGGTCGTCTCGACCTCGACCGAGGGCGTGGCGCATGTCGGCGTCGAGCTGCGGCTCGAAGTCGATCCGCAGGCGGCCACCGCCGAAGTCCGCGAAAAGGTCGCCGCGATTCGCGGCAAGCTGCCGCAGGAAATCGAAGATCCGACGATTCAGCGCTTCGACGTCGCGGCGCTGCCGATCATGATGTTTGCGGTCGGCTCGAGCCAGCCGTCGGACGTCACTCGGCGCCAGATCGAGGACGACCTCAAGCCGCTCCTCGAGCAGATCGACGGCGTCGCCGCGGTCGAGGTCAACGGCGGCGAAGTCCGCGAGATTCAGATCAATCTCGACCCACGCCGGCTCGAAGCGTTGAACCTGCCGCTCAGCGAGGTCGCGGCCAAGCTGGCCGCCGAAAACCTCGACGTGCCCGGCGGTCAGGTCAAGCGCGACGGCCGCAGCATCTCGCTCCGCACCAAGGGCGAGTTCCAGACGATCGACGAGATCCGACAACGTCATCCTCCGCTCGACCGCGGGATCCACCGTCAAGCTCAAGGACGTCGGCGAGGTCGTCGACGGCTACGAAGACAAGACGTCGACGACGCGCCTGAACGGCGCCGATGCGGTGTCGTTTTCGGTGCGCAAGCAGTCGGGCGCCAACACGGTCGAAATCGCCGATCGCGTCGAGGCGACGCTCGCGCGGCTGGCGCCGAACTTCCCGGCCCTGCAGATTCGCCCGGTCCACAACGACGCGGACTTCATCAAGGAGAACGTCCGCGACGTCCGCAATCACATCTTCTTCGGCGGCCTCATGGCCGTGCTCATCATCTTCGTGTTCATGCGCGACTGGCGCTCGACGCTGATCTCGGCGCTCGCGCTGCCGACCTCGGTGATCGCGACGTTCTTCTTCATGTGGGCGGTGGGCTTCACCATCAACATGATGACGCTGATGGCGCTGTCGCTCGTCATCGGCATCCTGATCGACGACGCGGTGGTCGTGCGCGAGAACATCTATCGCCACATGGAGCACGGCGAGGATGCGTTCACCGCGGCGCGCAACGGCACCGCCGAAATCGGGCTCGCCGTCATGGCCACCACCTTCACGATTCTGGCGGTGTTCCTGCCGGTCGGCTTCATGACCGGCATCGTCGGTCAGTTCTTCAAGTCGTTCGCGCTGACCATCGCGTTTGCCGTCGCGATGTCGCTGCTCGTCGCGTTCACGCTCGACCCGATGCTGTCGTCGCGATTCGTGCGCTACATCCCGCCCGAGGAGCGGATGAAGACGCGCACCGGGCGCATGCTCGAAGCCTGGGGCCGCTTCTACGATCGCATCGACCTGAAATACCAGGGTGTGCTCGGGTGGTCGGTCCGGCACCCCTGGGCCGTGCTCGGCATCGCGGCCGTCGTGTTCATCGGGAGCCTGTCGACGCTTGGGCGTGATCGGCACCGAGTTCACGCCGGCCGAGGACCGCGGCCAGTTCGAGATCAACGCCGAACTGCCGCCCGGCACGTCGTTCGAGCAGAGCGTCGAGATGGTGGCGGCGCTCGAGAAGAAGGTGCAGGAGATTCCGGAGGTCCGGCAGGTCTTTTCAACCGTGGGCGTCAACGGCGATCCGCTGAAGGCCAACCTGCGCGTCCGGACGACGCCGAAGCACGAACGCGAGCGCGGGCTTGATCGCGCTCAAGACCGACACGCGTCAGCGCATCGCGTCGGTGCCGCTGGTCAAGTCCGTCGTCACCGATCCGGAGTTCATGCAGGGCGCGCCGTCGCAGGCGCCGATCAGCGTCTACGTCCGCGGCGACGACATGGTCGCGCTGCAGCGGCTCAGCGACGAGGTCGTCGCCAAGATCCGCCAGGTGCCCGGCACGGTCGACGTCGACAGCACGCTCGAAGGCGGCCAGCCCGAAGTGGTCGCGCGCGTCAATCGCGATCTGGCCGCCGATCTCGGGTTCGACGTCGGCAGCGTCGCCGTGCAGCTGCGCGGCATGGTCGAGGGCGTGGTGCCGACCAAGCTGCGCGAAGGCGACAAGGAATACGACATTCGCGTCCGGCTCGCGCCCGAATTCCGCAACGACTTCCAGTCGCATCGCGCGCGCGCCGCTCTACTCGCCGCGCGGCGCGCTGATCCGCACGTCGGACATCGCGACGATGGAGCCCGGCGTCGGGCCGACCAACATCGAACGCGAACAGCGGCGACGGCAGGCGAAGATCGACATCGAGCTGTCCGATCGTCCGCTCGGCGACGTGACGACCGACGTCAGCGCGGTAATGGCAACGGTGCAGATGCCACCCAACTTCGAGTGGGGCTTCCTGGGCGACGTCGAGCTGATGCAGGAATCGGCGGCCGCCATGGGGCTCGCGATGCTGCTCGCGGTCGCCTTCATCTACATCGTGCTGGCGTCGCAGTTCGAATCGTTCCTCGAACCGTTTCTCATCATGTTGTCGCTGCCGCTGGCCGTGGTCGGCGCGCTGCTCGCGATTCTGCTGACCGGGCAACAACCTCGGCATGCCGGCAATGATTGGCATGGTCATGCTGATGGGACTCGTGACGAAGAACGCGATCCTGCTCATCGACATGACCAACCACTATGTTCGCGAAGGGTTGCCGGTCGAAAAGGCGATCCTGACGGCTGGCCCGATTCGGCTGCGCCCCATCCTGATGACGACGATGGCGATGATCCTCGGGATGCTGCCGTCGGCGCTGGGGCGCGGCGAGGGCGGCGAGTTCCGCGCGCCCATCTCGATTGCGACCATTGGCGGGCTGATCACGTCGACGGCCCTGACGCTGGTCGTCGTGCCAGTCGCATATCTGCTGCTGGCGCGGTTCCTCGAGCGCGTCAAGGGCTGGCGCACCGAGCACGGCGCCGCAGCTGCACCCGGCGGTGCGCGTCACTGGCGTCGTTGATCATCGTGGCGCTGGTCGGCTGGCTCCTGTCGGCAACGGCAGCGTTCGCGCAAGCGCGCGACCCGCGGCCGGCGCCCAGCAGCACGTGCTGGAACTGACCTTCGATCAGGCGCTCGAGCGCGCGCTCAGCTGCCAACGAAGGGCTGAAGGTCGTTCAGGAGCAGGTTCGCGAAAGCCAGGGCCGCGTCGCAGGAAGCGCGCACGAGCTTCCTGCCGTCGGTCAACCTCAATTTCCTGTACACGCCCGCGCAGCGATTTCCGCTGATCCGGATTCCGGCGGCATCTTCGGGCCCAACGAGCAGACGTTCGAGGCCGGGCTTCACCCGGCGCAACATCATGCAGTGGATTTGTCGCAGCCGATCTACACCGGCGGGCCGGCTGACCAACGCCTACGGCATGCAGGCGTCGGCGCTCGACGCGTCGAAGCTGCAGCTCGAGCGCGCGCGGCAGGAGCTGCAGCTGCAGGTCGTCGAAACGTTCTACGCGGCGCTGATGAACGAACAGGGCGTGCGCGTCGCCGACGAGCAGATTGCGTTGGCCACCAAACAGCTGTCGCTGGCCAAGGCGCGCTTCGACGCCGGAAGCGTCGCGCGACTCGACGTGCTGCAGGCCGAAGTCGAGCTCGCCAACTCGAAGGCCCGTCGCATTCAGGCGAAGGCCGCGGTCGACACGTCTTACCAGGCGCTGCGGACGGTGTTGTCGCTGCCGCAGTCGCAAGCCTTGGTCGCTCCGAGGCAGTCTCGACGAGCGGCCGGAGACGCTCACCCGGGACGGCGCTGGAAGCGGCCCTCCCGTCGCGGCCCGATCTGCGGGCGTTCGCGGCGCGCAAGGACATGGCGCAGCACTCGGTCGCGCTGGCGAACGCCGAGTGGAAGCCCAGCCTGTCGCTGACCGGGAACCTGCAGTATCAGGACGACGGCGTCGACAGCCTGCTGCGCACCGACAACCAGAGCTACACGATGGGGCGTCGCGCTTGCAGCGTGCCGTTGTTCGCCGCTCCCGGCGTCGGCCGCGAAACGCGTCGTCGCCACCGCGCAGGTCAGGCAGTCGGAGCACGGCCTCGAATGCGGCGACCGATGCCGCCCGTCTCGAAGTCGAATCGGCCTGGACGGCGTTCGAGGCGGCAGACGAAGTCGTGACGACGCAGCAAAAGGCGCTGGAGCTGGCGCGCGAGAGCGTCGCGATCGCGCAGGTGTCCTACGAGAACGGCGTCATCACGTCGGCCGAGCTCAACGACGCGCAGGTGCGGCTGCTGCAGACCGAATGGTTCCTGATGCAGGCGAAATACAGCCGCATCGTCGCGGCCGCCAAGGCGCGGACCGCCGCGGGCGCGACTAAGCAGCGGCAGTGCCGGTAGCCGGTTGCCGAGACACGGGTCGCGAGAACTGGCGACCGGAGACCGGAGACCTGCACGTCAGCGGCCGAAGTGCTTTTCGTAGCGGGCCGCGAACTCGTCCCAGCTGTAGGCGTGGCTCGTGCCGCCGAGATGCTCGAGCGCGTAGGTGGCCGCCACGCTTCCGATCCGCGCGCACACTTCGTAGGACGCGCCGATCGCCAGGCCCTTCATGAAGCCGCCGCGGAACGCGTCGCCGACGCCGGTCGGATCCTCGATGCGATCGGGCGGCGACGGCCGGAACGTCGACGCGGCGTGCCGTCTCTGCTGATCACGGTCGAACCGCTTCTCGCCCTTCGTGATCACGAGCAACTCGCACCTGCTCGAGGATCTCGTCCTCGTCCATGCCGGTCTTCTGTCGGAGCAGCTCGAACTCGTAGTCGTTGACGATCACCATGAAGGCGCCGGTCACGCCTTCGGCGAGCTGCGGGCCGTCCATGCGCGCGCACTGCTGGCCTGGATCCCAGATGTAGCGAATGCCCAGCGTGCTGCACTCCTGCGCGTACTGCACCATTGCCGTCCGGGTCGTTCGGCGACACGATCACGAGGCCGTCCGTTCTTGAGCCCAGGAATCGAGCCGGAACGACAACTCGCCGGCGTTGGCCATCGCGCCGGTGTAGAACGACGCGATCTGATTGTTCGCCTGGTCGGTGCTGCAGAAGAACGACGCGGTGAACTTGCCGTCGATCACCTTCACGTGCGACGTGTCGATGCCGGCCGCGTCGAGCCACGCGCGATAGTCGCCGAAGTCCTGCCCCGCCGTCGCCATGAGCAGCGGCCGCTCGCCGAGCAGCGCGAGCGTGTAGGCGATGTTGGGCGCGCAGCCGCCGCGCCGCTTGTCCATCGTGTCGACGAGAAAGCTCAGGCTGACGCGATGCATGTGCTCGGGCAGCAAGTGCTCGGTGAACTTGCCCGGAAACGACATCAAGTAGTCGAACGCGATCGAACCGGTGACGACGAGTTTCATTGGATGTACTTTCCGATGATGGGCGCGAGGTCGCGCTTGACCGCGTCCGGAATGGCGTCGCGCCGCGTGATGATGCGCCGTCGACCAGGGCGCTGCCGCAGTGGCAGCCCTGGCGGCCGGCATAGCGCTCGACCGCGGCCGCGACGACCTGCTGCGCCGTCTTCGCGTTCTGCGTCAGGTTCTGGATGATGAGCTCGACGGTCACGCTGTCGTGATCGGGGTGCCAGCAGTCGTAGTCGGTCACCAGCGCCATCGTCGTGTAGCAGATCTCCGCCTCGCGCGCGAGCTTGGCTTCCTGCAGATTGGTCATGCCGATGACGTGCGCGCCCCACGATCGATACAGGTTCGATTCGGCCAGCGTCGAGAACTGCGGGCCCTCCATGCACACATAGGTGCCGCCGCGGTGGACGGTCGGCGCCGACCCCTTCCGCGCACGACGCGGTCAGCTGCCGCAGCGGGTCGCACACCGGATGCGCGAAAGCCGACGTGCGCGACGATGCCGTTGCCGAAGAACGTGGCGGTGCGATTGAACGTGCGATCGATGAACTGATCGGGGAACACGAGATCGAGCGGACGCAGTTCTTCGCGCAGGCTGCCGACCGCGCTCGCCGAGATGATCGCCTCGACCCCGAGCACCTTGAAGCCGTAGATGTTGGCGCGGAAGTTCAGCTCCGACGGCATCAGCCGATGCCCGTCGCCGTGGCGCGCAAGAAACGCGACGCGCTTGCCGCGCAGCGTGGCCAGCGTGTACGGCCCGGACGGATCGCCAAACGGCGTCGTCAGCACCCGCTGCTCGCGATCGGTGAGCTCGGCCATGTCGTACAGGCCGCTGCCGCCAATGATTCCAATCTGTGCCGTCATGCGTCTCTCCTCGGTTACGTCGCCATTGCCGGTCGACGGCTCCAGTGCCACTCCGACGGGTTACCGGACACCGTGCCTCGACGACCCGCTTTCCGTACATCACCGTTTCGACAATTCTCTGCCTCCACGTCTGCGAGCCGGCCCGCCGCGATCGCGGATCATGCTCGAAGAAGACCAGGTACTCGCGCTCGATCGCTTCTCGCGCAAAGCTCCGCTTGAAGTCCAGCGTTTCCATCGGATACAGGTCGTAGCCCATGATCCACGCATCGGGCAACGTGTGCCGTCGTCGGGTAACATGTCGGCGGCAAACACCGCGGTTTCGCCCTCGTGATTCAATCATCACCACCTGATGATGCCGCGTGTGCCCACCCGACCGGCGAATCGTCACGCCGGCCATGATCTCGGCGTCGTCATCGACCAGATCGAGCACCCCGGCCTGGCTCCAAGCGGCACGAAGTTCTCCGGAAGGTAGCTGGCACGATTGCGTTCGTGCGGATGCGTCGCGTCATCCCATTCGCCGCGATGCGCGAGGTAGCGCGCGTTCGGGAATCGCGGCACCACTCTGCCGTCGGGAGCCGCGCGCCGTGAAACCCGCCGACATGATCGAAGTGCAGATGGCTGGCGAGCACGATCTCGATGTCGTCCGACGCGTAACCCGGCATCGGCGAGCGCATGGTCGAGGTGATAGCTGCGTTCGAGACCGTAGATCTCGGCGCTCTTGGCATCCAGTCTTGTCGCCACAGCCTGCATCAATGAGCAGCGTGTGCTCGCCGCGCACGATCAGCGGCCGCATCCCCAGCGTGATGCGATTGCGATCATCGGGTGGCGAACGTGCGCTCCCAGAGCGTCGCGCGGCACGACGCCGAACATCGCGCCGCCGTCGAGGCGAAAGAACCCATCGGACAAGCGTGATGAGCTCGAGATCGCCCCAGCCGAAGCCGCAAGGGCGTGCGCAAGACGGTTCGCCGGCTGGTCGCAGCCTGTTTCAGCTCGACCAGCACGCCGTGCGCCGCTGACGGATGCACGAACGCGACCAGCGAACCTTCGGCACCCGGCGCGGGCTCTCGTCGACCAGCCGAACCCCCTTTTCGCGCAGCCGCGCCAGCGCCGCGTCGATATCGTCCACCCGCAGCGTGATGTGGTGAATGCCGGGACCGCGCTTCTCGACGTATCTTGCGATCGCCGAATCATCTGCCGTCGCTTCCAGCAGCTCCAGCGCCGACTCGCCGACCGGAATGAAATGCGCGCGCACGCGCTGAGACGGC
Source organism: uncultured Acidobacteriota bacterium (assembly GCA_963734095.1). Taxonomy (GTDB): domain Bacteria; phylum Acidobacteriota; class Vicinamibacteria; order Vicinamibacterales; family UBA2999; genus JACCSI01. Next base: position 106,377 of record CAVTGK010000045.1, read on the forward strand.
GACTTCCTCGGGCGGCTCGATCTCGAGGCCGAGCGCATCGCGATAGAACGCGAGCGCCTGCATCGAGATCCTTGACCGCAATGCCGATGTGATCGAGGCGTCGCTTTCACTCCGGCGACCTCTGCTTCGACCGTCTGCTGCGCAGGAATGTCCGCGGCCGCCGAGTACGGATCGATCTCGCGCGCAGCGATGCGCTCGAGCAGCGCTTCCAATTCGCCGGGCGCCAGCACGTCGCGCTCGACGTGCTCCAGAAACGTGTGCGTCAGCAGCTCGCGCAGCCGGAACTCGCCGCGCGCCTTCCGCCGCCTGTGACGGCCCGCCTCCGAATGCGCGCGAAACGCCTTGATGGCCGCCCACAGCTCCGGCACGCCACGGCCCGTCGTCGCCTCGGTCTTGATGATCGGCGGCCGCCACTCGCCCGCCGATAGCACTGCAGCGCCAGGTTCGACTCGACCGCGGTCACCGTGCGATCGGCGCCTTCGCGGTCGGCCTTGTTGACCACGAAGATGTCGGCGATCTCCATGATGCCGGCCTTGAGCGCCTGCACCTCGTCGCCGGCGCCAGGCACCAGGATCACGATCGAGATGTCGGCGGTGCGGACGATGTCGACCTCGTCCTGCCCGACGCCGACGGTCTCGATGATGACGAGCGACTTGCCCGCCGCGTCGAGCACGAGCGCGGCGTCGGTCGTCGAGCGCGCCAGGCCGCCCAAGCTGACCGCGCGTCGCCATGCTGCGGATGAACACGTCGCGGTCGGCCGCGTGCGCCTGCATCCGCAGCCGATCGCCGAGAATCGCGCCGCCGGTGAACGGGCTGGTCGGATCGACGGCGATGACGCCGACCGTCTCGCCGTGCGCTGCGAGTCTCGGCCATCAGCCGATCGACCAGCGTGCTCTTGCCGGCGCCGGGCGGGCCGGTGACGCCGATCAGATAGGCGCGGCCGGTCCTGGGAAAGATGGCGCGGATCAGCGTCGGCCGCCGCCGGCGCTTCGTCTTCGATGAGCGAAATCGCGCGGGCGATCGCGCGGGGATCGCCGGCGAGCACGCGATCGGCGAGAGCGGCTCGGAAGTCACGTCAGTGGGCAAGCAGCTGGCGCGCGATGACGAGCCGCTGGACCTCGCTCGTGCCTTCTCCGATGGTGGTGAGCTTCACGTCGCGGAAGAACTTCTCGGCCGGGTAGTCCTTCACGAATCCGTAGCCGCCATGAATCTGCACGCAGTCCTCGGAGGCGCGAACGGCGATCTCGCTCGCATAGAGCTTGGCCATCGACGACTCGAGCGTCATGCGGCGGCCCTGATCCTTCAGCCACGCCGCGCGATAGGTCAGCAGGCGCGCCGCCTCGACGCGGGCGGCGTTGTCGACCAGCTTCCAGCGAATCGACTGAAACGTGCCGATCGGCCGGCCGAACTGCTTGCGCTCGAAACGCGTAGTTGCGGGCCGCTTCGTAGGCGCCTTGCGCCAGGCCGACCGCCAGCGCCGCGATGCCGATGCGGCCGGCGTCGAGCACCTGCAGCGTCTGGATGAAGCCCTGCCCTTCTTCGCCGATCAGCTGGGCGCGAGGGATGCGGCAGTTCTGAAAGATCACTTCGGTCGTTTCGCTGGCGCGCATGCCGAGCTTGTCTTCCTTCTTGCCGGCGAGAAAGCCTGGCGTGCCGCGCTCGACGATGAACGCCGAGATGCCTTTGTTGCCCTTGCTCTTGTCGGTGACGGCCATGACGACCATCGTGTCGCCCGAGCGCCGTGCGTGATGAACGCCTTGCTGCCGTTCAGCACCCAGCCGTCGCCCTCAGCGACGGCCGTGGTCCGCATCGCCGCGGCGTCGCTGCCCGACCCGGGCTCGGTGAGCCCCCACGCCGCAAGCTTCTCGCCGCGCGCGAGCGGCTCGAGAAAGCGTCGCTTCTGCGCCTCGCTGCCGAACATCGAGATGTGCGCCGCGCCGAGGCCGTTGTGCGCGGCGACCGACAGCGACACGCTCGGATCGACGCGCGCGAGCTCCTCGATGCAGATGCAGTAGTCGACGGCGGACATGCCCGCGCCGCCGTATTCGGTCGGGAACTGAATGCCCATCAAGCCCAAGGTCGGCCAGCTTGGGCAGCAGCTCCGGTGGAAAGTGCTGCGCTTCGTCCCACTCCCTGACGTGCGGCTTGATTTCGGTTTCGGCGAACTCGCGAACGCTGCGACGCAGCAGCGCCTGGTCGTCGCTCAGGCGAAAATCCATCGATGAAAATGTATCACGGCAATCTGAACGCGTGTTCTAACGCGGCCGGTGGCGACAAACGCTGACGACTGCACCTGGCTGGCTGGCAACTCAACGTACAAGCCACAGAGCCACAGAGACACAGAGTTCTAACAGATGTTCTCTGTGTCTCGGAGTCTCTGAGGCTTTTCTGTCCAGTGTTCCGAGTTACGCCAAGTCCCAGTTCGTGTGCGGCGCGTGGTTGTCGACGAGCCAGCCTTTGACCAGCTGACCGTAATGGCGCCAGGGAATCTGGTGCTGCTCGTAGAACGGCACGAGCGCGCGCTGAAGCGCAGGCAGGTTATAGAACGGCACCCCGGGGAAGTAGTGATGTTCGAGATGATAGTTCGAGTTGAGGAACCAGAAATCCCAGAACCAGTTGCCTCGCATCAGCGTCGTCCACTTCGCCGGATCCGTTGGATCGATGTCGTAGTGCTGTCCCAGGCGATTCAGCGTAAACGCGATCGGGAACATGAAGAACACCGGGATCGACATAGGCGCGCAGCGCGGCGGCGCCGCCGGCAAACCACCAGATCAGCACCGAGCGCCGACAGGTGCGCCACGATCGCGACCCGGCGTTCGACGGCGATGCGGCTGCTGCAACGCCGGCATCGTAGGTGCCGCACTCGCGGCGCGCGGCGCGGAAGTAGATCGGAAAGAGCGCTGGCGAACAGTACAGCAGCTTGAACCAGCGCGCGTTGATCTTCGGCGACAGGTGGTGCCGCTTGGGATCGTCGATGTTCGAGCCGAGCTCGGCGTGATGATCGAGATGCCAGCGCCTGAACTGCGAGGCCGCAATGCCGCTCGGCACCGCATAGAGCCACGCCGAGCAACCGCTCCGCCCGCGGCTGCCGCCGCTCGAACACCGCGTGATGCACGACCTCGTGCAGCAGCACCGTGAAGTTGAAGATCGTGAAGCCCTGCACGAGGGCGAGCGGGATCCAGATCAGCGGATGGTCGAAGCGAATCAACGCCCCAGGTCGCCAGCCCGAGCATCGCGAACTGGCGCGCCGCGATCGAGCAGATGGCGCGCCGGCGACTTGTGGTGCAGCCGGCGCATGTCGTCGCGCGACAGCGCCGTGGCGAGCTCGGCCCGTAGCGGCCCGGCGTGCGCACTGTAATGTCCAGCCATGCGTGCTTCGTTCAGTAGTACACGGTGACCCGGAAAGTGCCGCTGTTGTCGGTCAGCACATCGTCGTTGATGCCGAGATAGAGCCGGCCGCTCGACCGCACCCGAATGCCGCCGTTGGCGCCGCCGATGAAGAACGGGTCGTCGGACCCGCCGACGCGACCGATCAACGCCGCGGCCGGACGGTTCGGCATCGGGCGTCCCGGATTGGACGGCGAGTTGTTCTCGCCCGCCGGTCCATCCCGACGATCGCGGCCCCACCGCACCTGGCCGCTGGCATCGAAGTAGACGGTTTGACCTGAGCGCACATCGATGCCGGTGTCGTTCCACTGAACGGACGCGCCAACGTTGACGACCCGCTCGCGCATGCCGGGCGGGCGGTACCGCCGCCAACATCGCCGCCGCCACCGCCGGGCGAGCCACCGTCACCCCCGTACCTGTCGAACTCGATCCGAACGACCTCTTCGCGATCCACGCGCAACATGCGACCACGTCCGCCAAACCGCTGCTCTTCGAACTCGATCACGCCGTTGCGAACGGTGATCAGCTCGCCCTGCACGCGAGTGCCATCGCGAAGCACGAGCACGTCGGCCAGCAGCGCGATCGGCAACGATCGAGCGCGACGATGGTGACGAGCAGGGTGCGGGGCATGGCAGCGCCTCCTCGGAGCTTCGTGCGATCATACCGCGATGCCTCGACAGTTGGCTGACCGCAGTCGTGGTCTCTCGTCATCTCCTCGCTCTCCCCGGACCGGCGTCCGCAGATATCACGGCGTTTCTCGGGCTCATCACCAACTCCCGAACGCCACATGGCGCGCGGCTTCGCGATCGGATTTGGCTTGCTCGTGATCGGCTTCGAGTTCGAGTACGCCAACCTCTCCGAAGATGAGCTGGAAGGCATCCCCGGCCTGCAGACCGGGTCTGGCAACATCCTCCTTCAGACGCCGGTCGAGGTATCCGGCTTCCCGTTCTACGGCACCGCAGGCGGCGGCGGATGTATCGCGAGCGCCTGGTCACGCGTCAGGAAACGCACTTCGCGACCAACATCGGCGGCGGCGTCAAGATCCGCCTGGTGGGCCCGCTGCGCGTGCGCGCAGACTACCGAGTGTTCCGCCTGCAGGGCGATCCGCTGCACGAGACCTATCAGCGCTTCTACGTCGGCGCGCAATCTGGCGTTCTAGTGACGTGTCAGCTGATTCGGTATCGCGGCTCCGGTCTCCGGCTAAAGCCGGAAGCCACGATGTGAACGGTTCGCGTGCCGCCCAATTTCAATTGAGATCGCCGATGCGGTTCCAGCGTGACGAACCGTTGACCGGCTTCGGCGGCGGCGGCGGCGCTTGTCGGTGAGGCATTTGCTGGTTTCGGCACCGGCGTCACCGACATGTGCGCCAACTCCACCAGCCCCAACTTGCTCGGCGCTCCGGCAAACGCATCGCGGTACTTCGCCAGCAGTTCCGGCGGCGCGCCGCCGAGAAGCTTGTCGAGCCAGAGCGACGGCCGATAGTCGACGCCAGGCACGGCCGGCGCCAGCACGTGGATGTAGAGAGCATTCGACTTCGCGTCGGTGTCAGCCGACTTGAACACCCGCCAACCTGCCGCGAGCGCGCGGGTCTCGGGATCCTCTGCCTTCGACAGCGCTCCTGCAACGCCACGATCGCCGCTTCGTAGTCAGCCGTCTTTGCCGCGTGCACCGGCACGACGATGAGGCCGGTATGCTGGTTGAAAACGTGAGCGTCGCCGGATCCGTGGCGTCGGCTGGATCGTCGCACGGAGGCGGACTGATTGCCCGGGCGACTGGTTGGTAGGCGGGTTGCGAGAGGGGCGGAGGCTTGAAACAGGGGAACGAGAATCAGCAGCGCGAGGAGCGGTCGCAGCACAGCGTCGTCGGCACGGACAGTCGTGCCCCGGAGAACGCTCCGGGGCACGATCCGTTGCTACTGCTGACATGCTCATGAGCGCGGTCATCTCGGTGATGGCGCGGCCGGCGAACGCTTCCTTGTACTTCGCGAAGATCTCCTGCACTTCGACCGGGAAGACTTCGGCGATGAGGCGGCTGATGTCGTATTCCTGACCCTTGACGACCGGGTCGATGCGCATCAGGTAGACGGCGTTGCCCTGCGCCATCTGGGTGGACTTGAAGACCTTCCAGCCAGCGGCCTGCTGCTTGCGCTCGGGCTTCTCGCTCTTGTTGAGCGCTTCCTTCAGCTTGTTCAGCACGAACTCGAAGTCGGCCGTCTTGTCAGGCTTGATCAGAATGCGTGATGAGCGCCGCGTCACCGTTCAGCGTGAGCACGGGCTTGGCAGGGTCCGCGGGGGCCGCAGCCGGCTCCTGGGCGGCGGCCGTGGACGCGCCCGCGAGTGTCACGGCGACCAGCGCCAGACCCGACACGAAGACCTGGAATCCTCGCAGCATTGACCAGCCTCCTTCACAAAAGGTCGTTACTCTACCGTACTGTCGGGCAGATGAAAACCGCCATGACCTCGTTGGCCAGCAGCATCCCGGGCCGGGTCAAGGCCAAGCGGCGCTTTGGCTCGTGAACCAGCAGACCGGCGTCGACGAACCGCGCAAGTTCGGGGCCGTATCGACGCCCAGACGTCGACGCCGTATCGCGCTTCGATAGCGGCCAGATCGAGGCCCGCGGTCAGTCGCAGCCCGGTGAAGAGCGCATCTTCGACGCGCTCGCCTGGCTCCAGCATCCGGCGCTCGGCGACCACCGCCGTCACCCGCGGCGACTCGACCGAACATAGTCCATGGTAGCAGGAACGTTGCGCCAGCGGACGCCGGCCCGGGTCGAGTGCGCCCCGCACCCGAAGCCGAGCCACTCCCCGTCCTGCCAATACTTGACGTTGTGCCGCGCGCGACGGCCGGGCTGCGCGACGTTCGAGATCTCGTACTGCTCGTAGCCCGCGCGCGTCGAGCCGGCCGAGCGCCTCCAGATACATGCTCGCCGCGTCCTCGTCCGGCGCCTGCGACCAGCCGGCTCGCGCCATGTCCTCCCGCAGCGGGGCGTTGGGATAGAGCTCCAGCAGATAGAGCGAGGCGTGGTCCGGGTGCCACGTCGATGAGCGCGTCCACCGACGCCAGCCACTGGTCGACGCGCTGCTCGGGCAGCCACATCATCAGGTCGAGGCTGACGTTGTCGAACCCGGCTCGCGCGCGCAGCGCCAGCGCGCGACGCGCCGTGTCGGCGGAATGCAGCCGGCCCAGCCGCCGCAGCTCCTCGTCGCGGAACGACTGGACGCCGAAACTGAGCCGATTGACGCCGGCGGCCCGATATACCCGACAAGTGTCTCGCGGCTCACCGTCTCGGGATTGGCTTCGAGCGTGACCTCGCTGTCGCGTGCGACGGCGAAGCTCTCGCGGCACGCCGTCGACGATGCGCCGAACCTCGTCTGCCGAGCAGCAGCGACGGCGTCCCGCCGCCGAAATAGATCGTGTCGACCGGCGTCGTCTGGCTCCGCCGCGCGCCGAATCTCCGGCATCAGCGCATCGACGTAGCGCGCTTCAGCGCCTCGTCGAGCAGACCGCGATTGAAGTTGCAGTAGTTGCAGATCGCGGCGCAGAACGGGATGTGGAGGTAGAGACCGAGCATTGCAGTTGCAAGCTTGTCAGTGTCAGTTACCAGTTGCCAGTTGCCAGTTCAAAGGCGGCCGGGCTCAGTGCATTGCTCTGACAACTCTTGACTGAACCTTTGAACTGGCAACTGATAACTGACAACTTTTCAGGACCCCGCCTTCCCGCCCGTCCACTTCAGGTCGGCGTCGCCGCGTGGAGCGCGCAGGTGGGCGCGGGCCTGGGTTCTGGCCCGTGGCGGCAGCTTGGGCTTCGTTCGACGTTATCGGGCGAGGCGGGCGATTCGGCTTGCCAGCGCGCGATGGCCTCGATGATGCGTCGGGCCCCGACCTCGCGGATGTCGGCGCCCTGAATCTCGACCCAGTCGCACATCTCGAGCAGCCGCGAGCGGGTGCGCGCGCCGAGCTGAAAGATGAACGAGCGCGGATCGGTGGCGTCCGGCGCGTCGATCAGGTTGCTGGTGAAGATCGTCGGCCGCTTCGCGTTGTAGCGCGTGTTGACGACCAGGCCGAGCGTCTCCTGCACCCACTCGGACGTTTTCTCGGTGCCCAGATCGTCGAGCACCAGCAGGTCGGCCTCGAGCAGCGGCTTGAGCACGTCCATCTCGGTCTCGTCGACCGAGCGGTTGTAGGTGTCGCGCACCAGGCGCAGCAGCTCGCGCGTCTCGAAGAAGTACCCTCGCGCGCCCTTCGCGCGCACGCAGGCCTTGAGAATGCCGACCGCGAGGTGCGTCTTGCCCACGCCGTGCGGCCCGTACAGCAAGAGGCCGCGGTCGACCACCGGGAACGCGTCGACGAACGCGGTGGCCTTCTGCCAGGCCTGCCGCTGCGTGTCCATGTCGTGCTCGAACGTCTCGAGCTCGGCGCGCGCGAACCGCGGCGGGATGCGCGCCTCGTTCAGGAAGCGCGACGTGACGTCCGCGCGCCAGCAGTCGCAGCGCACGACGCGCTCGACGCCGTCGACGTCGATCGATCTCCAGTAGGTGTCGTTGCAGATGCGGACACATCGTGGTCAGCTGGTCAGTCGTGATCGGTGGTCGAGTGGTCGCAGTCGACGTAGTTAGTGATCGGAACGTATCCTAGCACTTGTCGGATCTTCATCACCGTCCGATCGCGCTCATGATCACGATCATCGGATCGACTTGATCGCTTTGGTCGTTCGCCCTCCTCCACCGCGGCGGCATGGCCGCGGGCGGCGTCGTGCGCACGAGATCGGTCGGCGACGATTTGACGAGCGCCGTGCCGAGCCGCTGCTCCCAGTCGTCGATGCCGCGCGCGAGCTCGCGCTTGACGTACTCCATGAACTCGTTGACCTCGCGACTGCATGCGCTCCATCTTGCGGCGCATGTTGAGGATGATCTCGACGCCCGCGAGGTTGACGCCGAGATCGCGCGTCAGCGAGAGGATGGTCTCGAGCTGCTCGAGATCGTCTTCCGAGTAGAGGCGCGTGTTGCCTTCGGTGCGCGACGGCTTGAGCAGCCCTTCGCGCTCGTACAGGCGCAGCGTCTGCGGGTGGATGTTGTACTTCTGCGCCACCGCGCTGATCATGTAATACGCCTTGCCCGTTCGCTTCGCCATGCTCACTCCCGCGAACCTGCGTCGCGCCGTTGATGCGCGCCGAACTCGCGCAGCAGCTCCTTCGAGCGCTCGTCGAGCAGCTTCGGCAGCATCAGCCGCACCTCGACGACGAGGTCGCCGCGCGCGCCGGTTCGCGCGACGGCACGCCGCGCTCGCGCAAGCGAAACCGCTGGCCCGACTGCGTGCCCGGCGGCACGCGCAGGCGCGCGGCCCGTCCGGCGTCGGCATCTCGATGCGCGCGCCGAGCGCCGCTTCGTGAATCGCGATCGGCAGCTCGATGTGCAGGTCGTCGCCGTCGCGTTGAAACATCGCGGTGCGGCCGCACCTCGACGTCGATCGAGCAGATCGCCGGGCGGACCGCCACGGACGCCGGCATGCCCCTTGCCGGCGACGCGAACCCGCGCGCCGTCGGCGACGCCGGCCGGAATGCTGACGTGCGAACGATTCCACCCGCCGCTCGACGCCCTGGCCCTGGCAGGTGTCGCACACAGTTGCCGCAGCCGGCCCGTGCCGCCGCAGTGCGGGCAGTTCTTCGAGAACACCATGTGCCCGCGCACCGAGCGCACGACCCGGATCCTTCGCACGACCAGGCAGCGCGACTCGACCGTGCGATGAAAGCCCGAGCCCGCGCACGCGCGGCACGTATCCTGCCGCGTCAGCGTCGCCGGCCCACTCCACGCCGCGCCACGCCTCCTCGAACGAGAGGCTCGCTTTGACGTGGAGGTCGGCGCCGCGTTCGGCTCGCGACCTGTCGCGATCGCGCGCGCGCGAACACCTCTTCGAACAGATCGCCAAACGTCGTCGCCGCGATCGCCGGTCGCGGCCGCGGAAAAATCGAACCCGGCAAAGCCGAACGCGCTGCGCTCGTCGGCGACCGGCGAGCGTCGCCCGGTGTCGTAGCGGCGCCGGCGATCGGGATCGATCAGCGTCTCGTAGGCGTCGAGGATCTGCCGAAAGCGCGTCGCCGCCTCGCGGTCGCCCGGATTGATGTCCGGATGAAATCGGCGCGCGAGCCGCCGATACGCCCGCTTGATCTCGGCGTCCGACGCCTCGCGCTCCACGCCGAGGACGATGTAGAGATCCATGTCCACGCGGCCAGTCTCGGCCAGATGCCGATGCGCTACTTCTTCTCCTCGTCCACGACTTCGGCGTCGATGACATCGCCGCCCGGCTGCGCTGCCGCCTGTCCGCGGCCTGGGCCCGACCGCGGCTCGGCTTCCGGCGCCGGGCGACGCCCCAGCCTGCTGCTGCTGGCGGTACAACGTCTCGGCCGCCTTGTGCTGCGCCGCGGTCAGCGCGTCCATCGCGCGAGTTCATCGCGGCCGCGTCGTTCGACTTCGATCGCCTTCTTCAGATCGCGCGATCGCCGATTCGATCGCGCTGCGATCGGACGCCGTCAGCTTGTCGCCGGTGTCGCGCAGCATGCGCTCGGCGGCGTAGACCGCCTGGTCGGCGCGGTTGCGCGCCTCGATCTCTTCGCGCCGCTTCTTGTCCTCCTCGGCGTGCGACTCGGCTTCGCGCATCATGCGGTCCACTTCGTCCTTGCTGAGGCCGGACGAGGCGGTGATGGTGATCTTCTGTTCCTTCTGCGTGCCGAGATCCTTCGCCGAGACGTTGACGATGCCGTTGGCGTCGATGTCGAAGGTGACCTCGATCTGCGGCACGCCGCGCGGCGCCGGCGGAAGGCCGACCAGATGGAAGCGCCCGAGCGTGCGGTTGTCGCGCGCCAGCGGGCGCTCGCCCTGCAGCACGTGCACTTCGACGCTGGTCTGATTGTCGGCGGCGGTCGAGAACACTTCGCTCTTCCGCGTCGGAATCGTCGTGTTGCGCGGAATCAGCGTCGTCATCACGCCGCCCAGCGTCTCGATGCCGAGCGAGAGCGGCGTGACATCGAGCAGCAGCAGGTCCTTGACCTCGCCCGCGAGCACGCCGGCCTGGATCGCCGGCGCCGATCGCGACGACTTCGTCGGGGTTGACGCCCTTGTGCGGCTCCTTGCCGAACAGCTCCTTGACGATCGCCTGCACGCGCGGGATGCGCGTCGAGCCGCCGACCAGCACGACCTCGTCGATCTTCGACGGATCGAGGCCGGCATCGCTCAGCGCCTGCTTGGTCGGCCCGACCGTCCTCTGCAGCAGGTCTTCGACGAGCGACTCGAACTTGGCCCGCGTCAGCTTCATCGCCAGGTGCTTCGGGCCCGCTGGCGTCGGCGGTGATGAACGGGCAGGTTGATCTCGGTCTCCATCACCGACGACAGCTCCATCTTGGCCTTCTCCGCCGCCTCGCGCAGCCGCTGCAGCGCCATGCGGTCCTTGCCGAGATCGATGCCGTCGCTCTTCTTGAACTCCGCGATGATCCACTCGATGATGCGCTGATCGAGGTTGTCGCCGCCCAGGTGCGTGTCGCCGTTGGTCGACTTCACTTCGACGACGCCCTCGCCGACTTCGAGGATCGAGATGTCGAACGTGCCGCCGCCGAAGTCGTAGACCGCGATCGTCTCGTCCTTCTTCTTGTCGAGCCCGTAGGCGAGCGCCGCGGCGGTCGGCTCGTTGACGATGCGCATGACTTCGAGGCCGGCAATGCTGCCGGCTTCTTTGGTCGCCTGCCGCTGCGCGTCGTTGAAGTAGGCGGGCACGGTGATGACGGCCTTGGTCACCGGCTGGCCGAGATAGTCCTCCGCGGCCTGCTTCAGCTTCTGCAGAATCATCGCGGAGATCTGCGGCGGCGCCTGTTCCTGCGCCGCTGGCCTTGATGCGCACGTCGCCGTTCGACGCGCGCACGACCTCGTACGGCACCATCTTCATTTCTTCGCTGACTTCGTCGAAGCGCCGGCCCATGAATCGCTTGATGGAAAAGATCGTGTTCTCGGGGTTGGTGACGGCCTGGCGCTTGGCGACCTGGCCGACCAGCCGCTCGCCGGTCTTGCTGAACGCGACGACCGACGGCGTCAGCCGGCTGCCTTCGGCGTTCTGAATGACCGTGGGCTGGTCGCCTTCCATGACGGCCACCACGGAGTTGGTCGTGCCCAGGTCGATGCCGATGATTTTGCTCATGCGTCTTAGTATGAAATGTGAGTGCGTCGCTGTCAAAGCACGATCGCGATCGACTCGGCGGTTCTGCACAGGCTCCGAAGGCTCACGCGGCCCTGTCGAGGCCCGACTCGCCAGAACCGTCGTCAGAACCTCTATGAGACCTGCGCGACGTCGCCAATCTTTGATATACTGTGCTTGCCAGCCGACTCGGATCCGCTGCTGCCTGCCCGCCAGCACCGAGGACAGTCTGATGGTCAGCGATGCGCATCACGCTCCTGCGCTGCAGCGGCGCTGCTGTCTGCTCTGCCGCGGTCGCTGCGCAGGCGCAGGACGTCCCGGCTGCACGCACCGGCGGCGCTCCGGCCAACCTCGCGTACGTCGAGGGCGGCGTCGACCTCATTCACGACGGCGTCACCGAGCGCGCCGATCCGCCCGATGCTGCTCGAGGACGGCGACATCGTCCGCACGCGCAACGGCCGCGCGGAGATCGTCTTCGGCGACGGCACGCTGCTGCACCTCGATCACGACACCGAGCTCGAGATTGCTCGCGCCCGAGCGCGTGCGCCTGCTGAGCGGCCGCGCGTTGTTCCGCGTGTCGGCCGCCGCCGCTCACGACGTATGTCGTCGACACACCGGCCGCGATCGTCCGCCTCGACGCCGCGCGGCGAGTACGGCATCGTCGCGGACGATCAGCGTGGCGATCTCGAAGTCTGACCGTCGCGCGCGGCGTCGCCGACGATCGACGATGGCACGCAGCCGATCGAGCGTGCGCGCCGGCGAGATGCCTGTCGCTGGCCGGGCCGGGCGCGCGTCCACTCTTCCAGGCGTTCAACTCCGCGCGCTTGGACGCCTTCGAGCGGTGGTCGAACGACCGGACGAACGGCTTCGCGGCGGCGCCGTCGCGCGCGCAGCTGCCGTACGAGCTGCGCCCCTACGGGCCGGTGCTCGATCAGTACGGCCGCTGGGACTACGTCGCGCCCTACGGCCATGTCTGGTTCCCGTCGGTCGGCGTCGGCGTGGCGTCCGTACTACGACGGCTCGTGGGGCTACACGCGCTACGGCTGGACCTGGCACGGCCGCGATCGCTGGGCCTGGCCGACCCATCACTACGGCCGCTGGGGCTTCAACGGCAGCTTCTGGTATCTGGATTCCGGCCAAGGTCTGGGGCCCGGCGTGGGTCAGCTGGGGCTCGCGCCTGGCTACGTGAGCTGGTCGCCGCTCGGCTGGGACGGACTGCCCGCGATCGGGTTCGGCCACCACGGTACGTCGGCTACGGCCGTACAACCCGTGGCGTCATGGACGGTCGTGCCGCGCGATCATTTCGGCCACCGTCGCCCGGTTCGCGTGCACGCGATCGACGGCGATCGGCTCGACGACTCGATCCGTCGGCGCTGGTCGGTGCAGGCGCTGCCGCCCGCGACGTCCACTCGGCTACGCGGTGCCGCGCTACAGCGCGCGTCGGCATCGCAAGCGATCGCGATCAGCCGTCGTCGCCACCGGCCGGCATCGACGCGGCGACCGGTAACGTGAGGCGTCCGTCCGCCGCGGACGACTGCGAATCCCTATCAGGGATTGGAGCGCGACCGGCATCGACCCGGTGCCGCATCCGGCGTCGTGCGCGACCAACGCGCCCGCGAGTCCGAGACGGCGGTGGTGCGCACCGCGCCGCCGCGCATCAGCCGACAACGAGACGCGTCGGCGTGCCGAGCCCGATCGCGTCAGCCGCCGAGCACCAGGGCGGCTATGTCACGACGCCAACCGCGCCGATCCGCGGTGATCGCAGTAATCAGGGCGATCGCGGTGGACCTGACGAAGCGTGCGCGTTCGCCCGCAGGCCAGCGCGCGCAGACACCGAGTCGGCGCGCGTCCGGGCAATGGCGGCGACACCGCGTGGCAGATCGCGAGGCGCGGTCGGTCGGATCTGCGCGAGCGCCGCGCGCCAGGGCGGCGGCGCAGGGCCAGAGCGGCGTCGCAGCGGCACAGCGGTGCCGTCGCGAGCGAGGCGCGGTATCAGGCGGCGACTGCGCCGCCGACAGCTCACGCTGATATGCTCGTGAGTTACTCGTCGTCAAGATCGCTCGCCAGGCCAGCATCGCGGCGCTGTTCATCGTGGCGGCGCTCGCTCGGCACGCTGAGCGGCGTGGTCTTCGCCTACGCCGACGACCTGCCGCTGATCACCGGCGCTCGACGACTACTCGCCGCACACCATCACGCGCGTGCTCGGACGCGACGGCGCGGTCGTCGGCGACTTCGCCGTCGAGCGCCGCTCGGTCGTCACCTACCAGCAGATTCCCGAGGTCCTGCGCAACGCCATCGTCTCGGCCGAGGACGACGGGTTCTTCGACCACGCCGGGCTGAGCATCTCGCGCATGGTGCTGGCGCTGATGCGCGACATCGTCACGCCGGGCACGCACGCCGGGCGGCAGCACGCTGACGCAGCAGCTCGCGCGCAACCTGTTCCCGCCACCATCGGCTTCACCGCCGGCGACCGGTCGTGGGAGCGGAAGATCAAGGAAGCGATCGTCGCGATGCAGATCGAGAAGCGGTACACGAAGGAAGAGATCTTCACGTTGTACTGCAATCAGATCTACTGGGGCCACGGCGCGTACGGCGTCGAGGCCGCCTCGCAGGTGTACTTCGGCAAGCGCGTCAACGACCTGACGCTCGAAGAAGCGGCGCTCATCGCCGGCATCATCCAGGGCAACGTCCGCCAGAGCCCGTACGTGAACATGGACGCGGCGCGGCGCCGGCGCAACTACGCGCTCGAGCGGATGGCCGCCGAGGGCTACATCACGCGCGAGGTGGCCGAAGCCGCCAAGCAGAAGCCGATCGTCACGCGCGGCGAGCCGGCGCAGGACTCGACCATCGCGCCGTACTTCATCGAGGAGGTCCGCAAGTACATCGAGGCGAAGTACGGCGCCAAGGCGCTGTACGAAAACGGCCTGACGGTCCGCACGTCGCTCGACTGCCGAGCTGCAGCGTCGCGGCCAACGCGCGCCGTCGATCACGGGCTGCGCGCAGGTTGCGCGGCGGCGCGGCATCTGGCGCAAGCCGGCGCGCAACGTCCTGACCGAAGGGCACGCGCTCGACGGCTTTCAGCACGATCGCTGGTCGCGGCCGATGGCCGCCGGCGACATCGTGCCCGCCGTCGTCATGGCGTCGACGCCCGCGAGACGCAGCGCCGGCGACCGCGCGCGTGCGGTTCGGCCGCTACACGGCGGAACTCGGCCGAAGCGGCGTACCAGTGGACGCGCCGCACGCACGCGGCGGATCTCGTGCAGCCCGGCGATCTCGATCGAAGTCGGCATCGTCACGCTCGACGAGTCGGGGGCAAGGCGACCGTGACGCTCGAGCAGCAGCCGCATCGTCGAAGGCGCGCTGGTCGCCCTCGACAACCGCACCGGCCAGGTGCTGGCCATGGTCGGCGGCTTCAGCTTCGCGCGCAGCAAGTTCAATCGCGCGACGCAGGCCTACCGGCAGCTCGGCTCGACCTTCAAGCCGTTTCTCTACACCGCCGCGATCGATCGCGGCCTGACGCCGACGTCGATGCTGGTCGACGCGCCGGCGTCGTTCAACGCCGGCGCCGGGCAGCCGCCCGTACACGCCGGGCAACTACGACGGCAAGTTCGAAGGGCCGCGTGACGCTGCGGCGCGCGCTCGAAAGCTCGCGCAACATTCCGGCCGTGCGCGTCATGGAAATGCTCGGCCCGCGCCAGGTCGTCGGCCTACGCGAAGCGCTTCGGCTTCCCCGAGGACTTCCCGCCGTATCTTGTCGACCGCGCTCGGCGCCGCCGAAGCGACGCTGCTCGAAGTCGACGAGCGCCTACTCGGCGTTTCCGAACCAGGGCATTCGCCTGCAGCCCTATCAGGTGACGGCGGTCCTCGATCGCGAAGGCAACGTGCTCGAAGAGACGCGGCCGGCGCCGCGCGATGCGATTCGCGCCGACACGGCGTTCGTGATGACCAACCTGCTGCGCGGCGTCGTGCAGCGCGGCACGGCCAGCCAGCGCCGCCGCGCTCGACTGGCCGCTCGCGGGCAAGACCGGCACCGTGGACGACTACACCGACGCGTGGTTCGTCGGCTTCGATCCGCACATCACCGTCGGGCGTGTGGGTCGGCTACGACGAGAAGAAGCCGATCGGCAACGGCGAGACCGGCGCGGTCACGGCGCTGCCGATCTGGATCGACTTCATGCGGCACGTACATCGAGCTGCGCGGCGATCGCAAGAACCCGCCGACGTTCGAAGCCGCCGGGCAACATCGTCTTCCTGCCGGTCGATCGCGCGACCGGAGCGGTCGCCGACCGATGACGCCGGCGCGATCAACGAAGCGTTCATCTCCGGCACCCAGCCTGACGCAGCCGCCGCATGCGAGTCGCATAGATCGGCACGGATCGCAGATTGCAATTCGCGGCCATTAAGGTTCGCCGATCGCCACGTGCTGGCTCCGTGATTCCTGATTACATCGTCGTCGCGTCTCCGCCGGCCGGTGCCCAGCGTGCCTGACGCCTTCTGCATCAGGTAGGTCTTGATGAACTGATCGATGTCGCCGTCGAGCACGCGCTGGACGTCGCCCACCTGCAGCTTGGTGCGGTGGTCCTTGATCATCTGGTACGGCTGCAGCACGTAGCTGCGAATCTGGCTGCCGAACGCGATGTCCTTCTTGGCGCCGCCGATCTGTTCGAGCTTGGCCTGCTGCTCCTTCTGCTTCATGTCGTAGAGCCGCGCCTTCAGCACCTTCATCGCGACGTCGCGATTCTTGTGCTGCGATCGCTCGTTCTGACACGACACGACGATGCCCGGTCGGCAGGTGCGTGATGCGGACGGCGGAGTCGGTGACGTTGACGTGCTGGCCGCCGGCGCCGCTCGATCGGTAGGTGTCGATGCGCAGATCCTTTTCCGGGATCTCGATGTCGATGTCGTCCTCGATCTCCGGCCAGACATAGACCGACGCAAACGACGTGTGCCGGCGCGCCGCCTGATCGAACGGCGAGATGCGCACCAGGCGGTGCACGCCGGCCTCGGCCGCCATCAGGCCGAACGCGTATTCGCCGTTCAGCGTGATGGTCGCGCTCTTGATGCCGGCTTCGTCGCCCGGCTGGTAGTCGAGCACCTCGCGCTTGAAGCCGCGCCGCTCCGCCCACTTCAGATACATGCGCAGCAGCATCTCGGCCCAGTCCTGCGACTCGGTGCCGCCGGCGCCCGGGTGGATGGTGACGATGGCGTTGGCGCGATCGTGCTCGCCGCCGAGCATCTTCTTGACCTCGGCCAGCTCGACTTCCTTCTCGAGCGCGTCGAGCGCGCGCTGCAGATCGGCGCTGACGTCCTCGCCCTGCTCCGCCCATTCGAGGAGCACGCCGAGATCGTCGAGCTTCTGGACGACGGCGAATTGCGCAGCTCGAGCTCGTCGGTCAGGCGGCGCCGGCGCTTGCAGCGTCTTCTGCGCGTCGGCCTGATCCTTCCAGAAATCGGGCGCGGAGACGCGGGCTTCGAGCTCGGTCAGTTCGCGGGCGGTGTTGGCGGCGTCAAAGATAGCTCCGCAGGTCTCTGGCGCGTTTCACCAGGCCTTCGGAGCGGCGGATCGAGATCTTCGAGCACGAGCGACAACGTGAGTTCCTCTCAAATGCGGCTGGGCACGTCGATGCGAAGACGGCCGCGCCCAGTCCGAGCAGCGTCAACAACACGGCCAACTGCGCCGCGCAGATCGCCAATTGTCGCATACACCGTGCGCTCCTGCAGGAAGCGCACCTCGCCGATGACGCGTGGTCGTCTCGAACAGGTTGGTTCGCGCGAGCACGCGGCCGTACGGATCGACGATGCCGCTGATGCCGGTATTGGCGGCGCGCACGAGGTAGCGGCCCTGTTCGATGGCGCGCATGCTCGCCAGCTCGAAATGCTGAAACGGCGCCGACGATTCGCCGTACCAGGCGTCGTTGGTGATCGTCGTCAGCAGCTCGCTCCCCTCACGCACGCCTGCGCGAATCAGGTGCGGATAGACCACCTCGTAGCAGATCGCCGTGCTGACCATGTGCCCGTCGACCGGCATCATCGTCACCCGCGCGCCGGGCGTGAAACGGCGACACGGCCTCGACCAGCGGGCCGACGAAGGTCAGCAGGTCCCGAACGGCACGTATTCGCCGAACGGCACGAGAAACATCTTGCGGTAGACCGCCGCCGTCGCCCCGGCCGGATCGAGCATGAACGCGGAGTTGTAGTAGCGATCGCGGCGATCCCGCGCTCGATCTCGTCGGTGCCGAACAGCAACGGCGTCGCCGTCTCCCGAACCAGGCGCGCGCACGTGTTCGGCCGCCGGCGGATCCTCGTCGAAGTAGAACGGCGTCGCCGACTCCGGCCACAGGATGAACTGCGCGCCCTTGGCCGCCGCTTCCCGCGTCATCTGGAGATAGCGCTCGAAGATCGTCGCGCGCGCGCGACGGATCCCACTTCTCGCTCCTGCGGGATGTTGCGCCTGAATGAGCCCGACGCGGACCGGCGTACCCTCGCGCGTCAGCGCCGCCGCTCGTTGATCCGCGCCGACGCCCCACAGCGAGGTCACCGTCAACAATCCCAGCGCGGCGGCGACCGGCCGAGCATCCGGGCGCGGCCCGCGCTGCACCGCCGCCAGCGCGAAGCAGGCGTGCAGAATCGCGAGCAGCCAGGACAACCGATACACGCCACCAACGCTCGCGAGCTGCGCGAGCGGCAGCAGCGTCACCACGGCGTTGCCCAGCGGAATCCAGGGGAAGCCGCCGAAGAGTATGCGCGCGCAGATACTCGGCGGCGACCCATGCCGCTGGCGCCAGCAGGAGGCCGGTGACGCCGAATCGGCGGATCATGACCGCCGATACCGCGGCCATGCCACGCCGACATACAGCGACATGTACAGCACCAGCAGACCGGCAACGAGCATCGCGACCGGCAGCGGCAGGCCCGCCGAAGGTGCGCACCGTGCCGCTGGTCCAATACACGGTGCCGGCGTAGTGCACGACGCCGGTCAGCAGGCCGAGGAAGAACGCGCGCGGCGCGGCCGGAGATGCCTCGGCAAGCGCGGCGCGATCGCGTGGAGCATCCGCAGAGCGCCACGTAGAGCGGCGTCAGCGCGATGAAGGCAACGGCCGCGTGACCGTAGCGGGGAAACGAGAGCGCCAGCAGCGCTCCCGAGAGAAGCGCTAGCGAACGATCCAGGGTTTGAACTGCTCTTCTTTTTCGAGTGCGCGGCGACGCCTTCCGCTTCGCGGCGATCCTTGAACTTGCCCACGCGAACTCGGAAAACCGCGGGCGCACCAGCCTCGGGCGGCATCACGTACGCCGGATAGCCCTTGCCGGTCAGACGCCGCGCGATGGCATCTGCCTCGTCGCGCTTACCCAGCGCCGCCAGCTGAATCGCGAAGCCCGCACCCTTCGGCTCTCCGGCCATTGCCGGCGTCGCCGGCGCGGCGGTGGGTCGCAGGCGTCGCCGGCGAAGTCGCTGCGGTCGATGGAGGGGTCGGCGCCGGAGCGGTTCGCTCGCCGCCGCGGGTGCAGGCAGCGCGGCCTTGGGTTCGCTTCGCGGAGCGGCAGCGCTCAGCGACTCGCGGGGCTGAGCACCGCTGCCGAGACGTTGCGGATAGGACAGCGGCTCGTTGGCCGTCGCGGACGGCGCGCCGGGGTTTGAAACCGCCGGTGGCGGCGGCGGCGCGCCTGTAACCTCAGCTGCTCGCGCCTGCCCAGCCAGGGGTCGGTCGCGGCCGCTTCGCGCGCGCACGTTCCGACCGACGAGGACCCCGAGCAGGAAGATCACGACCGAGACGACCGTGACCGCCATGAACAGGAAGACGAGTTGTTTCCCGTTCAGCTGAATCTCGTGGAAGCCGTCGTCTGTCGTAGTGGCCATAGCTGCCTCGGAACGGTGTAAGTACCCTGATTCTAGAGGCGATCTTAACACGCTTTCGCCCTGCGGAGCGGGGCCAGGCAACGCTGCCCGCTATCTCTTCCCGAGTTTCTCCCGTAGCGCCCGCGCCTCGAGACGATGCCGGGTCGAGCACGAGCGCGCGCGTCGACCTCTTCCTTGGCGGCATCGACGTTCTGACTTTGCAGATACGCCTCCGCGAGGGCGACGTGACCGGCGGCCGTCTCCTCGCTCCACAGCGCGATCTTGAACGCCTGAATCGCGTCCGCGGTCCGGCCGGTGCGCAGATGGATGCGCCCGAGCAGCAGATGGGCTTCCGCAAGGTACGGGCGACAGATACAGCGCGCGACGCAGCTCGCGCTCCGCTTCGCGATCGGCTTCCCGCTCGAACGCGCGGCGCCCGGCATCGAGATGGAACGCCGCAAGCTCGGCCTGATCGCGCTGCCCAGTCGACGTGATGATCGAATCCACGCTGGGACTCTGGCGCTCGAGGTAATCCTTCAGCCGCTCCAGCCCGCGCGGGACAGGCTCTGTGGCGCTTCGAGCCTCACCGCCGTAGCTCGAGGACAACCGCAGGGCCAGCTCGCGCTCGCGCGCGGCTTCGGCCGTGGCGCCGCCTTGCTGCAGCGCCGCGCTGAGCACGAAGTGGGCATCGCCGTCGGTCGGGCTCGCGGCGCACGGCCTCGCGCAGCCAGTAGATCGCCGCCGGCGGATCTTTGTCGATCCAGTGCGCGTAGCCAAGATTGAAGAAGTAGTCGGGATCGGAAGGATCGGTCTGCGACGCCTGGCTGAAGAACTGCGCAGCCGTGCCGGTTTGCGGGTTGCCACCGCGGCGAAGCTGCACGACGCCCATCGCGTTGAGCGCCTCCGCCGATCGCGCTTCGCCATTCAACGCTTTGAGCGTGCCGAACGCTTCGTCGTAGCGCTTGAGATCGATCAGCGACAGAGCGCCGACAGATAGCGCGCCGGGCGTGAACGAATGCTGGTCGTCGG
Source organism: uncultured Acidobacteriota bacterium (assembly GCA_963734095.1). GTDB lineage: Bacteria > Acidobacteriota > Vicinamibacteria > Vicinamibacterales > UBA2999 > JACCSI01. The sequence continues at coordinate 126,804 of CAVTGK010000045.1, forward strand.
AGACCTTAGCGATGGCATCGAGCGCCCGGAGGTGATCGCCGACGTCGGTGTGCACCTGCCACAGCGCGAGCTTGATGCGATCGTCGTCGGGCGCCGACTTAGCGGCTTGCTCGAGAAACGACCGTTTGGTCGGCAGTTGCTCGGCGATGAGCCCCTTGACGAACAACTCGAGCGCCGGTGGCGACGTCAGCAGGGTGCCGCGTCGCGCTGCCGGTGCGGCAGACGTGGCGCCTCGCAGGCGCCGCGCCGTGCGATCGTAGATTGCGACGAGATCCGTCAGCGGCCCCTCTTCGACCACCTCCGGCAACAACCGTCCCGCCTCCAGGCGAATCGAGCGAGCCCGCACCGTCAGGTGATCGCCCGACAGGGCAAACCCGCCCACGACGACATCCGACGCGCCGACGAACTGGCCGACCTTGATCACGGTCGCGTGGCTGAGCGCCGCGGCCGGCGGCAGCTGCAGTCGTTCGAACGCGCTCAATCGTGCCTCGCGCGGGACGGTCGTCGCCCCGTAGCGCTCGAGTGTTTCGGACAGGAGGACCGCCGACCCTTCGCCGAGCCAAAACAGCTTGGGGTCGGTCAGCGTGTTGTCGAACGGCATGACGAGTGTTTCACTCGCCACGCCTTGCGCCCGTGCCGGGGATGCGGTCAGCGTCGCGATTGCGAGAAGCACCCAGACCAGCGGCATCAGGCAGCTTCCGCCGCCGGCTCGGCCGCGCGCTCGCCAAGAATCTTCACGGCCATCGTGCAATTGCTCCCCCCCGCACCCTTGCATTGGCTGACGACCACTTTGGCGTTGATGTCGAAGCACTGGACGAACTGTTCGACTGCCGCCGAGTAAAACACGCACGTCGGCCAGCCGACCGCCTCGCGAACCTCGCAGAACATCGAGCCCCGAATCTCCATGGTGCCTGTCCCCTGACGCAGCCGACTTTGGCTCGACGACCCCCGGAACGTCTGGCGCACGAGCGCGACGGCTCAGGTGAAGCGCCCAGCGGGCTCGCAGCGCCGTGGGACACATCCTGACCAGCGCGCGCCGAAGGGGCCCCAGCTCGAGATAGGCCCAGTCACCCGTATGCCGGCCGGCCTGCCGCATCGTCTCTTCGTACTGCCCCTGGCCTTCGAGCCGCAGGAAGCTCAGGACGGCATTGAGCGGGGCCAGTCCGAACTTTCCATCCCGAAGACCGGGCGGCGTGAGCCAGTGCTCGTAGAACGGCAACCGGTCCGGATCGCATCCGCGATGCCCTGGTGAAGGCTCGCGATCAGGAGACGTCCGATTCCGGCATCGACCATAATGCGGGGAGAGGTTCTGATAACGTAACACGGCCAGGTGACTTGGGCGCCATCGTGAGCGAGACCAGCGCAGCTATCCTCGTTGGCGGCCTTGCCCGGCGTTTCGATGGCCGACTCAAGGCTGCACTCCCGGTCGGCGGGCGGATGATTCTCGAGCGGCAGATCGACGCCCTCGGGGCCGCCAATATCAATGACGTGATCGTGGTCGGCCGTGGACACTGAGCACCGGTTTCCGGGGTCCGGCATGTGCCGGACGTGCTCGAGGACGGAGCGGCCTCGGTGGCCTATACTCCGCGCTGCTGATGGCGACGACCCCGGTGGTGGTCGTGCTCGCGGGCGACATGCCGTTCGTTCGGCCGTCGCTGCTATCGGTGCTGGCAGACGTCGGGGCCGAGGCCGACGCCGTGGTACCGCGCGTGAACGGACGCTGGCATCCTTTGTGTGCGGGTTACCGTCGGCAGCCGCGGCGCTCATCAAGGCGCGACTGGACCGGCGCGACCTCCGGATCTCCGAGGCACTGAGTGATCTGCGGGTGGTCGAGGTGCCAACGGAGACAGTTGAGCGCATGGATCCCGATGGCAGACTGCTGATGAACGTGAACACCCCCGATGACTACGCGCGCGCCCAGCAACGCGCCCACGACCACGCATAGTCCGCTCTCCTGTCAATCATGATTCTTCCGCTGCACGAACGGGTCAGGGACCGTGTCCGCGCCATTCTGGCGGAGCTCTACGATCTGTCCGGCGATTCGCTGAGCGTGCCGATCGAGGCGCCGCCGAATCGGACACTGGGCGACCTCGGGTCGCCGGTCGCCTTCGAGCTCGCGCGCACGCTGCGCAAGCCGCCCCGCGCCATCGCGCAGGAGATCGCGGCGAGCTTCGGCCAGGTGCCAGGGCATCGCCAGGGTCGAAGCCGCGCCCAACGGCTATCTCAACGTGTTTCTCGACCGCCCAGCGTTTCTGCTGGAGCGCCTCGGCGTCACGACACCACCTCCGATGGGCCCGCGATCGACGGCGAAGACGATCGTCGAGCACACGGCGATCAACCCGAACAAGGCGGCGCACATCGGCCACGTACGGAACTCGGCGCTCGGCGACACGCTGGTGCGCGTCCTGCGCTTTCGCGGCACGCCGGTCGAAGTGCAGAACTACATCGACGACACCGGCGTCCAGGTCGCCGACGTCGTCGTTGGCTTTCGCGAGCTCGAGCAGCGCGACCTGGCAGCGGTTCGGGCCCTCGCCGAATCGACGCGCTTCGACTATTACTGCTGGGACCTGTACGCGCGCGTCACGGAGTGGTACGGGGCAGACAAGGAGCGGCTTGATGTGCGCGGCGCGGCCCTGCACGACATCGAGCATGGCGTCAGCCCGACCGCGGACATCGCGCAGTTCGTCGCCGAGCGCATCGTCCGGTGCCACCTGCGGACGATGGGGCGCCTCAACATCGACTACAACCTGCTCACCTGGGAAGGCGACATCCTGCGGCTGCAGTTCTGGGCTCGCGCCTTCGAGGTGCTGAAGGAGACCGGCGCGGTCTACCTGCAGACCGAGGGGCGGCTGGCGGGCTGCTGGGTCATGACGCATCGAGGAGCCGGCAACCGACGAAGCCGAGGCTGCCGCGACCGAAAGCGACGAGGAAGCGGACGAGCGCGAAAAGGTCATCGTTCGTTCGAACGGGACGGTGACCTACGTCGGCAAGGACATGGCCTATCAGTTCTGGAAGTCGGGCTTGCTGGGACGCGACTTCTGCTATCGCAGCGTTCGGTCGCGACTGGACGGCGACGACTCTGTGGGCGACGACGAGCCGCCCGGAGCTCGCCGAGGCGGCGCACCCGTCGTTTGGGGCCGCGCAGGCGACCTACAACGTCATCGACGTGCGGCAGGCGTACCTGCAGAAGCTGCTGAAACAGGCGCTCGTCGCGGTCGGGCACCCGGCGGAAGCGGATCGCCTGACCCACTTCTCGTACGAGATGGTGGCGCTGTCGCACGAGACCGCGCGCGAGCTGGGGTTCGCCCCGCCGCCCGGTTCCGACGACGCCCGGCGGCCGTTCGTCGAGGTCTCGGGGCGCAAGGGGCTTGGCGTGAAGGCCGACGACCTGATCGATCGCCTGTTCGACAAGGCTCACAGTCGAAGTCGAGCGCCGCAACCCCGACCTTCCCGAAAGCGAACGGCGGCGGACAGCGGAGCTCGATCGGCGTCGCCGCGGTCCGCTATTTCATGATCAAGTATTCGCGGACCAAGGTCATCGCCTTCGATATCGACGAAGCGCTCAGTTTCGAGGGCGAGAGCGGCCCGTACCTGCAGTACGCTGTCGTCCGCGCGAACAATATTTTCCAGAAGCTCGCGGAGCGCGAGGGCCTGACGCGAGCGGGACGTGCTGGCGACTCTGGCGACCACCGACCCCGCGTCGCTTGACGGCGCCGACGGCGATCATGACTTGTGGAACCTGGTGCTCGAAGCCTCGCGGCTGGACGACGTCGTCGAGCAGGTGGTCCGGTCGCTGGAATTTGCGGTGCTCGCGAAGTACGGATTCGGTCTGGCGCAGATGTTCAACGGCTTCTATCACAAGGCGCCGATCCTCAAGGAGGAGCGCACGGACGTGCGGCGCTGGCGGGCGGCCGGGGTCGCTTACTTCCGCCAGCAGCTGACCCGGGTGCTCGATTTGATGGGCGTCGGCGTACCGGCGCGAATGTAACCGTATACGCTATCTGTTAAAGGCCAACTATGCCACTGATCGCAATTGCCCCGTGTCGTGCCATGGCGGACTACCTCGAATCGGTCCGCCGTGCCGGCGGTGAGCCGTTCGAGCTCGATGCGGCGCGGGACACGGCCGCCGACGGTCGTAGCGCGTGCGAACGGCCTGATGCTGACCGGCGGCGGCGACGTCGATCCCGGCGTTGTACGGCGAAGGCGCCGCACCCGACGTTTCAGCCGTCCGAGGAAGGCCGCGATGCCTACGAGATCGGTCTGATCAAGGCCGCCATCGACGCCGGCCTGCCGATCTTCGCCATCTGCCGCGGCATGCAGATTTTGAACGTCGCGCTCGGCGGCACGCTGGTCCAGGACATCCCGTCGATGGTGAACGGCGCCGCGCACCACTCCGTGCCAGACCCGCGCTACCACATCGCGCACGAGGTGTGGGTCGCGCGCGGCTCGCGGCTCGCCGCGATCATGGGCGACAAGCTCGAAGGCGAGACGTGCCAGGTCAACAGCCGCCATCATCAGGCGGTGAAGACCGTCGCCGCCGGCTGGGAAGTGTCGGGCACCGCACCCGACGGCGTCATCGAAGCCATCGAGCAGCCCGGACAGGCTTTCCGGCTCGCGGTGCAGTGGCATCCGGAGAATTTCTGGCGCACCGGCGAGTTCCGTCCGCTGTTCGAGGGGTTCATCGAGGCGGCGCGCAGCGTGACGCGATAAGGACTGGTCTTCCGGCTGAAGCCGGAAGATCAAGCCCGCGCCCAACTTCCGCCTAACAGGTTGTTGAAAACCACTGGAAGGGATCGAAGTCGTCCGCGTACTACACTGGGCGCCACTCTGTTAAGGAGGGTGCGCCGACGATGCGAGGTCACGACGAGCGGTCCGATCTGTTCAGCTACGTCTCGCCCGAGGAGCGGGTGCCGCAGGATCACCCGCTGCGACCGATCCGTCAGATGACGGACGCGCGCGTTGGACCGTTGCGCCCACGGTTCACGAAGCTGTACTCGGCCATCGGGCGGCCGTCGATTCCGCCCGAGTAGTTGCTGCGCGCCTTGCTGCTGCAGGTGCTCTACAGCGTCGCAGCGAGCGCCTGCTGATCGAGCAACTGACTACAAGCTGCTGTTTCGCTGGTTCGTCGGCCTCGGCATGGATGAACGCGGTGTGGAATCATTCGACACTTCTCGAACAACCGCGACCGGTTGTTCGAGGGCGACATCGCGCAGGCCTTCTTCGAGGCGGTACGTCGCGAGGCCGACGCGCATCGCCTGCATGTCGGACGAGCACTTCACGGTCGACGGCACATTGCTGGAGGCGTGGGCGAGCCACAAGAGTTTTCGGCGCAAGGGCGAGGCGTGGTGGCGCCGCCGGACGACCCGAGCAATCCGAGGCGCGAATTTTCGAGGCGAGCGCCGCACGAACGAGACGCACCAGTCGACGACCGATCCAGATGCGCGGCTCTATAAGAAAGGCGTCGGGCGGCACGCGCAGCTCGCGTATTTGGCGCATGTGCTGATGGAGAATCGGTCGGGCCTGGTGGTGGACACGCGCGTCACGCCGGCGGACGGGTATGCGCGAGCGTGACGCCGCGTTGATGGATGCTGGCCGGTCCCCGGCGGCCGCGTCACGCTAGGTGGCCGACAAAGGGTACGACTACCGGCGTTGGTGGCCGAGCTGCGGCGAATGCGCGTGACGCCCCATGTGGCGCAGAACACGACGAACCGCCGGAGTGCCATCGATGGCCGGAGCACCCGTCATCCCGGCTATGCCGTCAGTCAACGGAAACGGAAGCGCGTCGAAGAAACGTTTGGCTGGATGAAGACCGTCGGCCTCGTGCGCAAGCTGCGGCATCGTGGCGGACCGCTGGTCGAGTGGATCTTCCGCTTCACCGCCGCCGCCTACAACCTCGTGCGGATGCGGAATCTGCTCTATGCGTCGGCGTGACCTCCCGCGGATGCGCGGAGGACCGGGCGCCCGCACTCGCGGCTGCGTCCCTCGCCTCGCACTGGAGATGGGTGGATTCATCGGCCCTTTTTCAACGCCCTGTCTAAAGGCGGAAGCCACATGAGGATAAATTCACAGGCTCCTCAGGCGGAAGCTCCCAGCGATAGTGCGGTCCATCATCCGAGCAATCATCGACCGGCCGGTGCGGGCGGTGGCGGCCCGGGCTCCGCCGGATCGTTGCCGATCACGACCGTCCACGGCCGCACTTCCCACTTACGAACGAGCCCCCCAGTGACGTAGGGATCGCGCCGCGCAAACTCCTCGACCGTGCGCTGGTCGGGCGCACGGAAGACCAGCAACGCACGATCGACCGGATCGGCAAACGCGCCAGCCATCAAGAGCTCGCCCCGGGCGAAGGCCTCCCGCGCGCGATCGAGATGCTGACTCCGGAACTGCGCTCGTTTCTGGACATAACCGTCAACGGTTTCATAGAGCAAGGCGAAATACGGCATCTGGGATTACCTCTCCAACACGGCCACCGTCTCAACGTGGGCGGTATTAGGAAACAGATCGAATGCTCGCACACTCCGGAGTTTGTACCCCGCGTCTACCAATCCGCGCGCATCGCGAGCGAACGTCGCCGCATCGCACGAGACGTAGACGATTTGCTGCGCCTTCCACATCAGGAGTCCTCTGAGAGCGTCTTTGCTCAGGCCCGTACGGGGCGGATCAACGATGGTGGTGTGAGGCGACAGTGGTCGTTCGACTGAGAGAAACGTTTCGACCGACTGATGCCTCGCCACGATCGAGCCGCCAGCGCTCCCCGCATTCGTCTTGAGATCATCGGAGGCCAACCGATCGCCCTCGATAGCAACGATCTGACGGTCGCCAGCAGCAGCCACCGCGACCGCAAACAACCCGACACCGGCATACAAGTCAACGACGTGACCCACCGGGACGACGTCCACAACCGCCGCCACCAGTTCGGGTAGGAGAAATCGATTCGCTTGGAAGAACGACCGCGCATGACGAGTCAATGTGACATCGATCATGCCTCGTGCCGCAGGAACGCTCACCTGATCGCGGACGAAGGGAGATCCCGACAACACCAGCGTGTGATGGGTGTCGGCCTGACTACAAGAGACGCCGTCGACGCCTGGGACTGACAGCATGGAGCCGACCCTCGATGCGTCAGCTTCCGGCGCCAGGATCAGATGGACGGCGCGCTGGGAGGCGGCGATGTTTTCCGTGACTTCGACCTCGGTCACGGCGAGTTGGCCTGCGGCTCGCAAAGATGATTCGAGCTTCCGCAGCGCGTTCATGGTGTCGGTCAGCAACTGGCCAGTTCGGGCTGGATCACACAGTGCGTGGGTAGCCTTCCCGATAGAAGCCCAGTCGTCCGTCGTGAACGTGCAGGCGGGCTCGCATCCGGTAGCCGTCAGTCGGAGAGGGATGCACGACCACCGGCGCCGGCGGCTCCAAGTGGCCGATCCGCTTCAACGCGTCATGGATGATTTCGCGCTTGAGGTCGAGTTGGCGCCCATAGCGCACGTGGGCGAAGACGCAGCCACCGCACGACCAGTCGAGGTCGGCGTCGAGTCGATCGGGCGACGCGTCGACGACCTGAGTGGTCGCAGCCCACGCCGTATGCCGCTGCACCCGCTCGACCCGGGTCTTTACGATCTCCCCAGGAATGGCGCCCGCGACGAGCACGACCGCGCCATCGTGGCGAGCGATCATCCGTCCGCCGGCGGCGGGCTTTTCGATCTGCAGCGTGAGCTGATCGCCAACCCTCATCGGTCGTACGACAACGTCGGTAACCCGAAATGGTCACGAACGTATCGATGCAGGGCCGCTGCGCGTGCCTGCTGGTAGGCCGCCGGCGCCATGCGATCCCGGAAGGGCGCCAAAGCCTCACGGACCTCGGCGTCACCGGCCGCGCGGCCCTGCTCGTCGAGCGCCTCGGTCGCCGCCGTGAGCAGCGCGGCATCCAGGCTGACAAGCCGTGCCAGGACGGCCTCTCGCGCCTCGCCGCGCGCGTGCTTCGCGTCAGGTTGAAGCGCATCGAGGGCACGCGCCGTGGTTTCGAGAATGTTGGATAACTCCTGTGCCCCGGCTGCGCTCGCGCGCAGAGCCGTCAGCTTCGCAATCGCGCGCTCGACATGGGCCGCGAGCGACGCTCGCCTGCGGGTCGGGCTGCTGTCGCCGTCTCCGGACGAAACCGACGAAGCCTTACCGATCGCGATCGGGGCCGCCACGCCCACCGCGCGACGCCATCCGTCAAAAGCGTCGAGGACGTCAGCCTCGCAGAACTCCACTCGAACGGGCCGCCTTCGAGGGCCCTTGCGATAGTAGCGCTCGAAGTACCGATCAATCCCGGCATAGGCGACCTTCAACGGCACGCCTTGCTGTGCCCATCGCGAGACTTGCTCGAAGGCCGGGCCGACGATTCGGATCAGATGGCCGTCATTCTTGCGGCAAAGATAGGCTTCGATGTCGCGGCAGTAGCTTTCGGGATCGAGCATGACTAACGAAGGTGCCTAAGGTGCCGGGTGTGCCTAAGGTGCCTAGGTGCGACGTCCGCGTACCTAGCACCTGCACGCAGGTCCATCATGCACCTCACGCACCTCTGCACCCTAAGCACCTCAAGCACCTAAGCACCTAAGCACCCATGCACCTTAGCACCTATGCACCCTAGGCACCAGCACCCAGGCACGTCAGGCACCCAGGCACTTCAGGCACTTTGATTCCTTTCCCAGACTATCCGAAGCCCCCGCAGCGTGAGGTCCGGATCCACATGCTCGACCACAGTCGTCTCGGGCGCCACGCTGGCCGCCAGGCCGCCAGTCGCCACCACCGCAACGTTCCCGCCAAGCTCCTCACGCATCCGCCGAACGAGCCCGTCCACCATGTCCACATAACCCCAGAACAGACCGGCCTGCATCGACGCGACCGTCGTGCGACCAATGACGCGATCGGGCTTCTGGACGTCGATCCGGGGCAGCCGGGCCGCGCGCTGAAAGAGCGCGTCTGCCGAGATCTGAGGGCCGGGACAGATCACACCGCCGAGATACTCCCCCTTGGCGGAAATCGCATCGAACGTCGTGGCGGTTCCGAAGTCCACGACGATCACGGGACGCCCGCCGTGGCGGCCGTACTGTTCGTAGGCGGCAATGCCGTTCACCACCCGATCCGCCCCGACCTCGCGCGGGTTGTCGTAGAGGATCGGCATGCCTGCGTTCGTCGCAGGCTCGACGTTGAGCGGCGTTTGCCCAAAGTAGTCGCGCGCCATCGCGATCATCGTCCCCGTCAACTGCGGCACCACCGACGCCATCACGATGCCGGAGATGTCATCTCTGGCGATCTGCCGATGACCGCACAGCCCGGTGATCAGGATGCCAAGCTCATCGGATGTGCGCTCGCGCAGCGTCGGCAACCGCCAGCTCTGCGCAATCTCTGTTCCTCGAAACACGCCGAGGACGATGTTGGTATTGCCGACGTCGATGGCTAGCAGCATGAATGCGTCATCGTCGTAGAGGGCCAGAGCACGGGCAAGACGGAGGCACGATCGGTAGCTTCCGGTAAGGCGGAAGGCACGAAGGATGCAGCCACGAAGGGCACGAAGGCACGAAGCAAGATGGCAATGATTCTTCGTGTCTTCGTGGCCTCGTGGCTGTCTCTCTTCCGCGTCTCCGTGTCTTACCACGCTGAGCGCGTCGAGATAGCGCGCGGTTGCGGCGCGACCGAGATCGGCCCGTCGACGCATGTCGGCAATCCCGCGGCGCAGCGGGAGCCAATCGAGCCGCCGATCACTGGGGCGGCGGCGCAGGACCTTGAAGCGGGTCGGATTGTTGAGCGTCATCTCGACGCGGAGGACGTCGGCTCGGTTTTGTCATACATCTTGAGCGAGTTCTCATCGAGCCAGTGGCGGATGCGGATGACCTTCGGGGCGATGGATCAACGTGCTATGGGCCTCGCCTCGAAAGCTGCCGGGCACCGTGGCGCACCGAGAAAGCGCAGCAGGTCGCCGGTCGGTGAAGTGTTCAATCGCATGATGGAGCAGACGCGGATAGCACGCCGCAAGGTCGGCCCGCGTGGCGAACGATCACATCAGTGGCAAACTCGCTCTCGCGCACGCTCCAGTAGTAACTGCGGAACAGAGCGCCGTGCGGCGCCAGTCGAGCCAGGGATTGATCCCGGCGGCGTAGCGGCGTGAGCCAGGGCTCCCAGGCGAAGGTTGCCAGCTGCGATCACTGATGGCGGACGCGGCGGGTAACGATCGTCGGGGATCAGGGCAGTTGTCATGCTGCCTCATACGAGAGGCCAGCGGCCGTCAGTTGCCGCGCCAGCCATTCGCGCCCGTTCACGCACACCTGGATCGACGAGCGGCAACCAGGTTTGCAAGCGGACGTGCATCAGCCCGAAGTCGCGATCGACATAGTAGAAAGTAGCAGAAAGAGCACACCAGCGTTCCTCCGCGCACCAGGCGCAGATCGTTTGGTCGTGCGATCGCCGCGCACCGTCAGGTCCATGCACAGGATTCGACACACGAGAAGATGCAGACGAGCCCCTCGGTGATCCCATCGCGGGCGAGGATCTCACGCGCGCGCGCCTCTTTGGAGAGTCGCACGAGGAGCGCAGGTACTCCAGCGGCCGGCCGGTCTGATGAGCCACGTGCCTCCGCATGCGCACGGACGCGCGCCGTGAGACGCGCGGCAAACGCACTGCAAAGTCCTTATAGAGAACGCGCTGACTCGCCAAGGAAGCGATCCATCCCCTGCACGGAAGCTGATCGAGCGCAACGTGCCGTCCGTGTTTCCGTGTTTCCGTGTTTGGCTACAGCCACCGCAGCTCTCCTCCGATCACGCGATGCACTTCGGTGGCCGTCCAGACGAGCAATGCACCGGTATCGTCGATGCCGTTCGTCGTGCCTTGGAGAGCGCCATCAGGGCCATCCCATTCGACCTTGGCGCCAACTGCGCCGGGTGCGGCAGCGCGCCACGCGCGCAGAATATCATCCGCTTCGCCTCGAGACAGGCATTCGTAGACACTGGCAATGGCCGCAAGCACTTCATCGCGGACCACGTCGCTTTCGACGCGGCGATTGGATTCGCGCTCCAATGACGTCGCGTGCGGTCCCACGCTCTCGAGGTAGACGCCGTCGGCGACATTGACGCCGACCCCCAGGACGACGATCTGATCATGCGTGCCGATGTTGATGCCCTCGGCCAGGATGCCCGCCACCTTTCTTGGCCCAATCAAGACATCGTTGGGCCACTTCAAACGGGGCTCGATACCCGTGACCCGCCGGACGGCGTCGCGCACGGCGACGCCGGCCGCAAGAGTCAACAGCGGCAGCAATCGCCCATTCAGCACCTCGTGTCGCGGGCGCAACACGATGGAGAGATACACGCCGACGCCCGGCGGTGAGGCCCACACGCGCCCACGCCGGCCCCGTCCGCTCGTCTGCTCCTGGGCGGTGATTACATACCCTTCTGCAGCGCCCATCTCCGCCGCTTCGATGGCAAGATCCATCGTCGACGTTACCGTGTCAAACGTGCGGATATCGAATCGCATGGCACCAACGCACCCGTTCACGCGGGACGCACCCACCGCACGCTAAGCACTGCGCACATTGCGGTCACCCGCACCACCAGGCACCAAGGCACCTAGGCACCCTCGGCACCTCATAACCTTTCCACCTCGAAGCTGATGTCCGCCGCGCGAACGGAATGCGTGAGCGCGCCCACCGAGACATAGGTCGCTCCCGTGGAAGCGATGTCCGGGAGGGAATCCAGCGTGACGCCGCCTGAAATCTCGATCAGCCGCGCGGCCACCAGCCCGCCGCACGGCTTCCTTCTGATTCGCCAGCGAGAAGTTGTCGACCAGAATACGGCGGGCGCCGGCCGCCAGCGCCTCATCGAGCTCTGCCAGGGTTTCGACCTCCACTTCAACCGGGCAGACTGGCGCGTCCTGCCTTCTCGAGCACGGCGGAAACGCCGCCCGCCAGCCGTTTGTGGTTGTCTTTGATCAGCACACCGTCGTCCAGCCGCAGTCGGTGGTTCGTTCCGCCGCCGCAGCGGACCGCGTACTTCTCGAGATCGCGGAAGGTGGGCGTCGTCTTGCGCGTATCGAGGACGGTGATACGGTCGCCGGCGATGTCCACATAGCGTCGAGTCTCGGTTGCGATCCCACACAAGCGCTGGAGAAAATTGAGGGCGGTGCGCTCGGCGGTGAGAAGCGCACGCGCCAAGCCCGTGACTTCAGCGATTGGAGCCCCGGCCGAACAGCGCTCGCCATCGCGGCAATGGCTGACGAACGTTGCGGCGTGATCGCATTGGCGAAATGTTTCCGCGGCCACGTCGATTCCAGCCAGCACCAACTCGCTTTTCGCCACGAGAATGCCGCGGGCGCGCTGCCCCTCGGCAATCATGAGCGCGGACGTGACGTCACCGGAGCCCACGTCCTCGGCCAGCGCGCGCGCGACGAGATCGCGATACGCTTCAACCGGCAGCGGGTCGCAGAGGCATCACACGCTCGGCTCGGAAAGCGCCGGCTCAGGATCTCCAAACTCCACGACCACCGAGAAGCTGTCGGCGGGGTCGAGGGTCACGGCTTCGACAAATGCGGCCGCCCGAAGATCCGCCAGGGCCGGCTTCAGGTGATCGAGCCGCTCCTGCGTGTCACGAATGGATGCCCGCGCAATCGCGGCCTTCAGCGGACGCTTGGCCTCCGATTTCGCGCGGCGAATCTCCGACAGCACGTCGATCGCGGCCCGGAGCGTCGTGGCTGCGCCAGGATCGAGCGCCGCCACCTGCGCGACGTCGGCGGACGAGGGCCACGCCGCAACGTGCACAGAACCCTGATGCGACCAGGACCAGACCTCTTCGGTGACAAACGGCAGGTAGGGTGCCAACAGCCGCACCATCACGGATAACGCAACCTGCATGGCCGTGTTCGCCGATTGCGCGCCCTCCTCGCCCTGATCGCCGTAGCGTCGCGACTTGACGAGCTCCAGGTAGTTGTCGCAGAAGCTCCAGAAGAAGGTTTCAGTCCGATCGAGCACTCGGGTGTACTCGTATTCCTCGAGCGACGTCGTCGCATCTTCCAACAGGCGCAGCGAGCTCTGTCAGCATGCCCGCGGTCAACCGGATGCGTGACGGTGCCCCTGACCGTGCCGGTCGACAGCGCAAACTTCGACGCGTTCAGGAGCTTGATCGCCAGCCGGCGGCCCACTTTCATCTGGCCGACGTCAAAGGCCGTATCGACACCCGGTCCGCCGCGAGCCGCCCAGTAGCGTACGCCATCGGAGCCGTACTCCTGCAGCAGACTCAGGGGCGTAACGACGTTGCCCTTGGACTTGGACATCTTCTTGCGATCGGGATCGAGGACGAAGCCCGAGATCGCCGCGTGATTCCATGGCAACGAATTGCATTCGAAGTGACTCCGCAGCACGGTCGAAAACAGCCACGTGCGGATGATGTCGTGCGCCTGCGGCCGTAGGTCCATCGGAAACGTGCGCGCCAACAGATCGGCATCTGTCTGCCACCCAGTCACGATCTGCGGCGTCACGGACGACGTCGCCCAGGTGTCCATGACGTCGGGATCGCCGATGAAACCGCCGGGCTGACCGCGCTGCGCGGCGGCGTAGCCGTCGAGGCACGTCGGTCGACGGATCGATCGGCAAGCGCGATTCGTCCGGAAGGATCGGGTTGGCATAGTCGGTCGTGCCGTCGCTGCGCACCGGATACCACACCGGAAACGGCACGCCGAAAAAGCGCTGCCGGCTGATGCACCAATCACCGTTGAGGCCGTTGACCCAGCTCTCGTAACGGGCGCGCATGTAGGCCGGATGCCACTGCAGCTCGCGACCACGCGCCAGCAGCTCTTCACGGAACTCAATGGTCTTGATGAACCATTGCCGGCTCGTCACGATCTCGAGCGGCCGATCTCCCTTCTCGTAGAACTTGACGTTGTGCGTAATTGGTCGCGGCTCGCCAATGAGATCGCCGCTCTGCTTCAGCAGGTCGGCCACAACGGCTTGCGCTTTTTTGGCCGACAGGCCTGCCATTTGGTCGTAAGCCGCTTGCGCGCGCGACGAATCGACCGATTCCCATCCCGGCGCGCCCCAGGTGCACCGGCCAAGCGTGCCGTTTGGCTGGATCACCGCGCGAACCGGCAGCTTCAGCTCTCGCCACCACACCACGTCGGTGATGTCGCCGAAGGTGCAGATCATCGCGATGCCGGTGCCCTTTTCAGGATCGGCCAGCGCATGCGCCTTCACCGGCACCCGCGCGCCAAACAGCAGGCGTGACGACTTCGGTGCCAAACAGCGGCTGGTAGCGCGGCATCGTCCGGGTGCGCGACGAGCGCGACGCACGCCGGCAGCAGCTCCGGTCGAGTCGTCTCGATTTCGACGGTGCCGCCGTCCGGTTTGTGAAACGCGGACGCGATGATACGCACCAGGCTGCTCGCGATCCTCGAGCTCGGCCTGCGCGACCGCGGTCTTGAAATCGACATCCCACAGCGTGGGCGCCTCGAGCTGATACGCGAGGCCCCGTCGCAACAGCCGGAGAAACATCATCTGCGACACACGCTGCGCGGGCTTCGCGATCGTCGCGTAGGTCATCGACCAATCGATCGACAGCCCCAGGTACCGCCACAAGTGCTCGAAGGCCTTCTCGTCTTCCTGCGTCAGGCGGATACACAGCTCGATGAAGTTCGGGCGCGAGACCGCGACGGGATGTTTGCCCGGGCGTGGGGATTGTGAAGTCCGGATCGTACGGCAGCGACGGATCGCATCGCACGCCGAAGTAGTTTTGAACGCGACGCTCGGTTGGCAGGCCGTTGTCGTCCCACCCCATCGGGTAGAACACGGCTTTGCCGCGCATGCGCTGGAATCGCGCGATGATATCGGTGTGGGTGAACGAGAAGACGTGCCCGACGTGCAGCGATCCGCTGACGGTGGGCGGCGGCGTGTCAATCGAATAGACCTCGTCGCGCGGGCGCGATCGGTCGAATCGGTACGTCCCTTCGGCCTCCCAGCGCGCAGTCCACTTCTCTTCCAGCCCCTCGAGGGCGGGCTTGTCCGGAACCTTCATAACTGAGGATGATCTTAACCTCTCCGTACACAACGGAGCAGAGATCAAGGAATCCTCAGCGAAGAATGACGAACCAGCCAGCCATCACGGTCGCGGCCATCCATGTTTATCCCGTCAAGGCCTGCGGCGGTCTTTCGCTTCCGCAGGCCGACGCCGGCCGTATGGGGATTCGACACGACCGCCAATGGATGTTCGTCGACGAGCACGGCATGTTCGTGGCCCAGCGCGGCTCGCACGGTCGCGGCATCGAAATCCGAACGACATCGCTCGTTCGGACCACAATCACTGATAGTGTCCTCGTTATCACTGCGCCCGGCATGGCGACGCTGAAGGTCCCGATCGACGGCAACCCTGGTGATGAAGTTTCGGTGCGGATCTGGGACAGCCAGACGACCGCCATCGATCAAGGCACTGAGGCCGGGCACTGGGCCACGCGCTTCCTGTCCAAAGAGCGACCCGGACGCTATCGGCTCGTCCGCATGCCTGACAACCAACGACGATCGGCGAAGATGGGCGTTGCCGAACTGGCTTTCGGTGACGCGTATCCGTTCCTCATTATCTCCGAGGCGTCGCTCGAGGACCTCAACTCCCGGCTGGAGCACGCACTCCCAATGAACCGGTTTCGCCCCAACATCGTCCTGCATGGCGGGGCGCCCTACGAAGAGGATGTTCTCGATCGCTTTCGCATTGGCACCGTCGAATTCTTCGGCACGACGCTCTGCCTCAGGTGTCCGACGACCACGACCAATCAGGAGACCGCTGAGCGCGGGAAGGAACCACTGCGCACCTTGGCCACCTACCGCAAACGACCTGATGGCGTCGTGTTTGGAAGGAACTTCAATCACGCCGGTAGCGGAACGATCCGCATCGGCGACCTGGTCGAACGCTAGCGCGATCCCTCGTTCGCCGCCCGGCGGCGTTTGAGCCCTGGCGCGGATGCGCGCAATCTCCTCGCGCACCAAGCGTTCTGACACCTCCGCAACGATGCGGGCCAGCGAGTCGGGCAAGGGCGATTGGGCGAGTCGCTCGAGGACGCGTGCGGCCAGGGCGTCGAGGTCCTCGGAAGGTGCCTGGGGTGCCGGGGGTGCCTGATGTGCCTGCGGTGCTGGTGCTTGAGTGCGGTGCTTGAGGTGCTGGGTGCTAAGGTGCTGTCAGGTGCTGAAGGTGCTTCAAGCGACGTGACCAGGCGACCGGATGGCAGCGGCTCGGCCTGTCCGGTTCTACCGAACCGTAGCTTGATCACGCCTGCCCAACGCGCGAGCGAACGTTCCTGTTGATGAAGTCGACGATGTGTTGCATCGGCGTCCCCGGCAGGAACACGCCCCGGATGCCGATCTCGTTGAGCTTGGCGATATCGACGTCCGGGATGATGCCGCCGATGACGACGAGCACGTCGGTACAGGCCCTTCTCGTCCAGCAGCTCCATGATCCGCGGGCAGATGTGCATATGGGCGCCGGACAGAATCGACAGCCCGATGACGTCCGCGTCCTCCTGCAGCGCTGCGCTGACGATCTGCTCTGGGGTTTGGCGCAGGCCGGTATAGATGACCTCCATCCCGGCATCCCGCAACGCGCGCGCAATGACCTTGGCGCCGCGGTCGTGGCCATCAAGGCCCGGCTTGGCGATGACGACTCTGATTTTCTGACTCATAGCGTTTTCAGTCCCGGTCTCCGGTCCTCGGTCTGCAGTTTCCGGTCGTCGGCCGGCGACCGGCGACTGGCAACCGTCAGCGAAGCCACTTATATGATCGGCGTCTCCTCGTACTCGCCCCACACGTCACGCAAGCGCGTCGCACATCTCCCCGACCGTGGCATACGCACGGACACACTCGATAATGGCCGGCATCGTGTTCGCGCGCCCGCGCGCGGTCTGGCGCAAGCCGTCGAGCGTCCGCTGAACGGCGTCGTTGATCGCGAGTCTTCTTCAGCTCCGCCAGTCGCGCCAGCTGGCGCTCGGCCGCCGTGTCGTCGATATAGAGAATCTCGATGGGATCTTCGTCTTCCTGGACGAAGTCGTTGACGCCGACGATGATCTTCTCGCGCCGTTCGACCGCCTGCTGAAACTGATAGGACGCTTCGGCGATCTCTTTCTGCGGATATCCGCGTTCGATCGCCTCGACCATGCCGCCCATCCGATCGATCGTGCGCCAGTAATCGAGCGTGCCTTCCTCCATGTCGCGAGTGAGCTTCTCCACGAAGTACGAGCCGCCCAGCGGATCGACCGTGTTCGTCACGCCACTCTCGTGCGCGATGATCTGTTGCGTTCGTAGCGCGATCGTCGCCGTTTCTTTCGTCGGCAGGGCGAGCGCCTCGTCCAGCGAGTTCGTGTGCAGCGAGTTGGTCCCGCCCAGCACGCCGGCAAGCGCCTGCAGCGCCGTCCTGCACGACGTTGTTATAGGGCTGCTGGGCCGTCAGCGAGACACCCGCGGTCTGGGTGTGGAAGCGCAGTTGCCACGAGCGCGGGTTGCGCGCACCGAACCGATCGCGCATCGCCTCGGCCCAGAGCTTGCGGGCCGCGCGGTATTTGGCGATCTCTTCGAAAAAGTCGCTATGCGAGTTGAAGAAGAACGAGAGGCGAGGAACGAAGTCGTCGACCGCAAGCCCTGCGTCGACGCCGTACTGGACATACTCGAGCCCGTCACGCAAGGTGAACGCCAGCTCCTGCAGCGCGGTCGAACCCGCTTCGCGAATGTGATAGCCGCTCACGGAAATGGTGTTCCACTTCGGCACCCGCTCCGAGCAGAACCCGAAGATGTCAGTCACCAGCCGCATGGATGGACGCGGCGGGAAGATGTACTCCTTCTGGGCGATGAACTCTTTGAGGATGTCGTTTTGAATCGTCCCGGAGATGTGCTGCCAGTCGGCGCCTTGCTTCTCGGCGACGACGAGATACATCGCGAAGATCATCGGCGCCGGCGAATTGATCGTCATCGACGTCGTGATGTCGCCGAGCGAGATCCCGTCGAAGAGCCGCTCCATGTCGGCCAGCGACGTGATGTTGACACCGCACTTGCCGACCTCGCCGAGCGACAGCGGATGGTCGGGGTCGCGTCCCATCAGCGTCGGCAAGTCGAAGGCCACCGAGAGTCCAGTGCTGCCGGCGGCAATCAGATCCTGATAACGCTGGTTGGTTTCCTCCGGCGTCCCAAACCCCGCAAACTGTCGCATCGTCCACAGCTTGCCGCGGTAGCCGGTGGGGTGAATGCCGCGAACGTAAGGGAACTGGCCCGGGTTGCCGACCTCTCGGTCGTAGTCGATCCCTTGCACATCCTCCGCCGTATACAGCCGCTCGATCGGCCGCCCGGAAATTGTCGTGAACGGTCCGGCGCGCTCGGGAGACTTCTTGAGCGTCGGTTCGAGCACCTCGCGTTCCCAGCGCTGCTTGGCCGGTCAGGGCCGGATCGATGGCGGTTTTCATGCTGCGATCATTATATAGGACTCGGCTCGCCCGTGGGCTCGGGCGTTCGGAGGCTCGCGCGGCGATTCGCGCCTCGTGGGAGCGCGGACCGTTCGACCGCGCGATCGATGCGTTCGACACAATCCGTAGCCGCGGCCGCTACGGTCGGCGGCGTCCGACGAGCGTCCGAAGCGCGCGAGTCCTGACGAGCGAGCCGAGGGCGAGCGAGTCCTAGTAGACTGATCCCTGCATGGCGTCAGATCGCAGCGTGTTCGGAGCGATGCTCCAGGAGTTCGAAGGCGCGGCCCGAATTCTCAATCTCGATCCCGGGATCTGGAAGATCCTCACCAAGCCCAAGCGACAGATCATCGTGGCGTGCCCGGTCCAGATGGACAACGGCGCCATCGAGGTCTTCACCGGTTATCGCGTCCAGTACAACATCACACTCGGCCCGGCCAAGGGGGGCATCCGCTTTCATCCTGACGTCACCCTCGACGAAGTGACGGCGCTGGCCGCGTGGATGACATGGAAGTGCGCGGTCGCGCAGTTGCCCTTTGGCGGCGGCAAGGGAGGGGTGGTCTGCGATCCGACCAAGATGTCGAAGCGCGAGATCGAGGCGCTCACGCGACGCTACACCGCCGAGATCATCGACGCCATCGGCCCGGAGAAGGACGTGCCGGCGCCCGACGTCAACACCAACGAACAGGTCATGGCCTGGTTCATGGACACCTATTCCATGCACATCGGGCACACCTCGACCGCCGTCGTCACCGGCAAGCCAGTGGAGATGGGCGGCTCGTTGGGGCGCCGCGAAGCGACCGGGCGCGGCGTGATGATCATCACGCGCGAATCGGCCAGGCATCTCGGATTCGATCTGAAGGGCGCGCGCATCGCCGTGCAGGGATTCGGCAACGTCGGTTCCGTCGCCGCCGATCTGCTGGCCGACATGGGCGCGAAAATCGTTGCGGTCACCGACTGGAAATCAGGCGTCTATAACCCCAACGGACTCGATATCAAGAAGCTCCTCGCGCACAACCAGCAGCATCGGACGGTCGAAGGGTTTGGCGGCGCCGAACCGATCAGCAATGCCGAACTGTTCAAGCTCGACGTCGACGTCCTGATTCCCGCCGCGCTCGAGGAACAGATCACCGCGGCCAACGTCACGGACATCAAGGCCAAGCTGGTCGTCGAAGGAGCGAACGGGCCGACGACGCCCGAAGCGCACAAGTATCTGCACGAACGCGGCGTGTTCGTCGTTCCCGACATCCTGGCCAACGCCGGCGGCGTCACGGTGTCGTACTTCGAGTGGGTGCAGGACCGGCACGGCTACTTCTGGCCCGAAGAAGAGGTCAACACCCGCCTGGAAGCCAAGATGGTGCAGGCGTTCTACGGCCGTCCTCGAGACGGCACAGAAGTACAACGTCGACATGCGCGTCGCCGCCTACATCGTCGCCATCAATCGCGTCGCGACGGTGACCAAGCTGCGCGGCATGTACGCCTAGACGGGTTAGCCGCTCACTCGAAATGGAATCAGCTGCGTTGCGGCGGGCGCGCCTTCGGTTGCCGCCGACAGTTCCAGCAGATACTCTCCCGGCGCAAGGCTCGCGAGCGGCAGATCGACGACATACGGGTCGGTTGCGGCCGCCGGGGCACGGCACGGGGACGTCCGCGAGCGGTTGCCCTTGCTTGTTCAGCAACCTGGCCGTGACCTTGAGCGCGGCGTTACCGGGCGCATAGGCTTCGGCCCGGATCACCAGTCGGTCGGTCCGGCGGAAATCCCGATCCGCCGTCGGCGCGGCCTCGGGGTTCTTGGTGAGCGCCCGAAACTCGAGCGCGTTGCGCGCGACGAAGACCTTCGGCGTGGCGAATGCGACATCCGTCGTGGTGAGATCCGGGACGACGACCTCCCGATCGTCGCTGTCGAGCGCGACCTGCCACACCTTGAATCGACATGCGCAAGCTGCACCCGCCCGGGCGGGACGTCGAAGCTCAACGACGTACCCTTCGTGAGCGTCGTGGTCGACCCGCCATTCGTCGCGGCTTCGTTCTTCGCGGGCACCTGCCCGCGGAAGTACACCTGGCCTTCGGTCGACGCCGCGATCACCGAGACCGCCGTCACTTCGTCGCGCCGCATGCCGGGCGTCGGCGGCAGCGGCTCCCACACCAACGTGAGCTTCGTCTTGCCGTCGGCGCCTCGCGAGTGGCCGATCCAGGTGCGAACGAAGCGGCCGCGCGTCGGCTCCGAGATCGACGACAGCGCCTTGCTGACGGCCGGCGGAGGGCCCGGCTTCGGTGGCGCGGTCACGCGCGCGGTTTCGGTCGCCGTCAGCGCCCAATAGCCCTTGCGCGCGCGGACCTGCGTCCCCGGCCGCTTGACCCGCACCTTGATCTCGTGGAACTTGCCGTCCTGCGGCGCCTGCGATCGAGTTGTAGCCGAGCAGGTAGTAGGCGCTCGAGTCGACGACAATCTGCTTCATCGCTCGCGCCAGATCGTTGCGATTGACGATGGCGCGGCCGTCGGTCTGATCCGCGAGCACGCGCAGCGTGTCCTGCGTCTGACGCAGCGACTCGTTGCTGCGCCGCAGGCCGACGTTCTCGTTGATGTCGAACTCGCCGGTCGCCAGCCCGCGCGGATCCACGGTGTAGAGCGCGGTGTTGCTGCGGTTGGCGGCGGCGAAGACGTCCTGCATCTCGCGCTGCAGGTCCATCTGCCCGGCCATGTCGGCGCGGTCCTCGGTGATGCTGTTCTCGCCAGCGGCGGGATTCCGGCGATTGGGGTTGCCCAACGCCCGGCATCGGCCGCGACCGGATCGCGCAATTGCGGCGGCAGCACCGCCGTGTAGCCCTCGCTGACGACGATGACCGCCTTGCGCCCTTCGCGCAATGCGCCGAGCTTGACCGACAGCCCCTCGAGCGCGCTCAACGACACCTGCCGCCGAATGCGCTCGACGACTTCGGCCGGATACAGCGCATAGCGATGCTCGATGTCGTTCCGCGGCTCGTAGTTGAACTTGCGGCCTTCGAACTTCTCGAGGATCCGGATCACCAACTGATGATCGCGCGTCAGCGACACGGCGTCGATCGGCGATCAGCGGATACATGACCGCGAGCAGATCGTTGGGCCCGACGGAATTCTGGACGAACTCGACGAGCGGCTTGCGCGCGGCCATGCTGTTGCCAAGCCGCACGTGATAGTCGTCGAGGAAGAACACGAAGATGCGCGAGTCCTCGTTGGCCGCCGCCGTTTCCTCGTCCGCGCGTGTGCGAATGCGGGCGACCGGAGGTCTCGACCGGCGTGGCGCTATCGATCTTGACCAGCCGGAACGACTCGATGCGTCTGCGGCTTGCCGTCCTCCAGGACTTCGAAGTCGGTCTGCTTCAGATCGATCGACCGGGTTGCCCTGACGATCGGTGACGATGGCGTCGACGCGGACGAAGTTGATGCCGGTGCGAAACGTCGGTTGTTGCGGATCGGCGGCGGGGGCTGTTCGGGCGGGCGGAGGCTGCGGCGGGCGGCGTCTGCGGCGCCTGATCCGCGACTGGCCGTCATCGTCAGCAAGAGCGAGGATCGCTGCCTGCTGCGCACAAGACGCACTCTACGCATCACTGGATCCCCCAACTTCTCCAGAAACCGTCGGCCGGGAGCTGACCGCTGGCTCCTGTGCTGATGATAACATTCCCTCTTTCGACGAGCCCTGTCCGCTCGAGGGCCTTTTCCTGCGAATTTCAGGGGTTTCCGCATGCTTCAACCGACTGAATCGACGCTCGGCACGAGCCGCGCGCTGACTCGTCTCGCCGAAGACGAAGTCATCTTTCGCGACAGCGTGTACGAGTTCGCCGACCGGGAGATCCGGCCGCTGGTCCGCGAGATGGATGAGCACGCCAAGATCCCGCGCGCGCTGATCGACCAGCTGTTCGAGCTGGGCGTGATGGGCATCGAGGTTCCCGAGAGCTACGGCGGGGCAGGCGCGTCGTTCTTCCACTCGGTGCTGGCCGTCGAGGCGCTCTCGCGCGTGGATCCGTCGATCGGCGTGCTCGTCGACGTGCAGAACACCCTCGTCATCAACGCGCTGCTGCGCTGGGGCAACGACGAGCATCAAGCAGCGCTGGCTGCCCAAGCTGGCGCGCCGGCACAGTCGGCGCCTACTGCCTGTCCGAAGCCGGCTCGGGAAGCGACGCGTTCGCCCTGCAGACGCGCGCGACCGAGGTGCCCGAAGGCTACCGGCTCACCGGCCGCAAGCTGTGGATTACGAACGGCAACGAGGCCGACCTTTTCATCGTCTTCGCCAACCTCAACCCGGAGGCCGGTTACCGCGGCATCACCGCCTTCCTCGTCGAGCGCGGGGCGCCGGGCTTCACCGTCGGCAAGAAGGAGGACAAGCTCGGCATTCGCGCCAGCAGCACCTGCGAGCTGCTCTTCGAGGACTGCGTCGTCGGTCGCGACAGCGTGCTCGGCGAGATCGGCAAGGGCTACAAGGTTGCGATCGAGACGCTCAACGAGGGGCGGATTGGCATCGGCGCGCAGATGGTCGGCCTCGCCCAGGGCGCGCTCGATCACACCGTCCGCTACACGAAGGAGCGCCAGCAGTTCGGCCAAGCGATCGCCGATTTCCAGGGCGTGCAGTTCCAGCTCGCGCGAATGGCGATCGACGTCGAGTCGGCCCGGCTGATGGTCTACAACGCCGCGCGCCTGCGCGACGCCCGGCAGCCGTTTCTCCACGAAGCGGCGATGTGCAAGATCCTGTCATCCGAAGTGGCCGAGCGCGTCACCTCGACGGCCGTCAATCTCTACGGCGGCTACGGCTTCGTCCGCGACTACCCCGTCGAGAAGCTGTTTCGCGACGCGAAGATCGGACAGATCTACGAGGGCACGTCGAACATGCAGTTGGTGACGATCGCGAAGCAGCTATTGTCGTAGACGCGTGACAGCCTTCAGAGACTCAGAGTGCACAGAGTTAACGACTAGAGGTTCAGTGTCTCTGCGCCTCTGAGGCCCGTATGTAATGTCGAGGAAGTTGACATGTCTGAAGAACTAACGCTCAAAGTAACCGGCATGACGTGCGGAGGATGCGAAAGCGCCATCCGGCGCGTGCTATCGATGGTGGACGGCGTAGACCAGCGCGACGGCATCGCATCAAGCCGGCGAGGTGAAGGTCGTCTTCGACGCCGTCGAAGACGAATCGCGCCGAAGATCGAACAGGCGATCGAGACGGCGGGATACGAGGTAGCAGCCTAAGAGACCAGTCAGTTTTCAGTTTCAGTTATCAGTTCAAAGGGTCAAGCGCTGGTAACTGAAAACTTACGCTGCTATCGTCCCGGCAGCAGCTCCTCCGCCGCCCGGGAGCGGTGATCTTCTTCGGTTCCCAACAGCAGACTAATCGCGCGCACGTCGCGCGATAGGCGCTCGAGCAACGACGCCGTCACGATAGCCTTCGGGGCCGGCAATCCGGACCGCCGCGTCGACGGCGGTCCGTGCCGCGCTCGACGCCATCAGCCGCGCGATGGCGATGGACGCCTGGCCGCCCTTGATTGCTATCCACCACGTGAGCCGCTGATCGAGTGAGTAGTCGAGCCGCCTCCAGATCAGTGGCCGCATCCGCGACAATCCAATGCGGTTTTTCCGAGCCCACGCCCGGCTGGGGCCTGCCGCAATTCGGCCAACGCCTGATTGATCGCGGACTTGACCAAGCCCCAACGCGACCGCCGCGAGACTCAGCTGCGTGCTCGGCGAGTCCGTTGGCAGCGGTCCGCCTCGCAGCCCCGGAGAGTCGTGAGCTCGCACCTGCCGTCGCCATGCAAGGCCGCCAATGCGACCGCGCCGCTGGCAGTCGCCAGCTCTTCGACGACGATGGCTCGTCGCAGAGCACGTTGCCGCGCCAGTGATCGGGCGGCCAAGCCTCGGCGGCCAAAGCGGCGGCATCGGCGCCGTGCGGTCGATTTCACCGGCCGGGGTTGAACCTGGCTGTTGGCAAACGTGCGCGCTCGATCGCGCACGGCAACATCGTCTGCGAAGACAACTCGAACGTCATGCGGTTCCCTGAACAAGCGATCGAAGACGGGCCGAAGGCGCTCGGCCGTGCGCGGGAGCTCCTCGGGCAGGACACGCACATTGCCAACGACGGTCATGAAGTTGGTGTCGCCCGTCCACCGTGGCACCAGGTGCACGTGCAGATGATCGAGGACGCCTGCACCCGCGGGCCGTCCGAGGTTCATGCCCACGTTGATTCCCTGCGGCTGATACACCTCGCTCAATGCCATCTCCGCCCGTCGCGTCGAGCACGCCAGCTCGCCCAGCTCCACCTGCTCGAGCGCCGCCAGTGTCCCGACATGTCGGCGAGGCACAATCATCAGATGGCCGCTATTGTACGGATAAAGATTGAGGATGGCGAAGCACGTCGGGCCCTCGGTCACGATCAGGGAGCGTCCGTCCTCACTCTGCAGGGCGTCGCAGAAGACGCACCGCTCTCATCCGCGTTGCGCGTGACGTAGGTGTGACGCCAGGGAGAGAAGAGGCGGTCCACGGAGGAAAAGTATCAGTTCTCAGTCATCAGTTACCAGTTCAAAGGTCACGGTACCTCTGGACCGACCTTTTGAACTGAAAACTGGTAACTGGAAACTGCCAAGAGCTCTTACGAGCGTCGCCGAGTCAGGCGCCGGCGAGGTGTCTGAGGGATCCGAAGGCCCCTCATCCTCTTTGTTGATCAGGTCTTTCAGTTCCTTGCCAGGCTTGAAATACGGGACCCGCTTGGGCGGCACGTCCACCTTGTCGCCGGTCTTGGGATTGCGCCCCTTGCGCGGCTCGCGCTTGCGAAGCCGGAAGCTTCCAAACCCTCGGAGCTCGATTTTCTCGCCTCGATGCAGCGCATCGATGATGCTCTGGAACACCGTATCGACGATCACCTCGGAGTGCTTCTTCGTGAGATCGGAAACCCGAGAAACCTCTTCGACGAGTTCGGCTTTGGTCATGGTCAGAGTTCCAGGGTTCCAGGACAGTGGCCAAAGTGGCCGGTGTTCCAGAAGCAGTGGCACTCTCCGGAACCCTGGCACCTTGGACACGTTCGCTGTTACCGGTTGTGTTTCAAGATGCTCCGCGAGCGTCGCTCCCCCTTCGCCCTGCGACGAGGAGTACCTCCACCCAGTCGGAACGGATTTCGTCCGACTTCAAGGCGCGAATGCTGAGACCGATCTTCCGGTCCGCCGGGCTCAGCTTGATGATCTTCATGGGCGTCGTCTGACCGACTTCCAGGTTGAGCTTCTCGCCGCCCTGCGAGTCGTCGAACTCACTGACGTGGATCAACCCCTCGATGCCCTCGTCCAGCTCGACGAATGCACCGAAATTGGTCATGCGAACGACTTTGCCTTCAATCGTGTCGCCCACGTGGTGCCGCGAGAAGAAGTCTTCCCAGATATCGGTTGCAAGCTGCTTGAGGCCCAGTGACAGCCGCTGATTCTCGGCGTCAATGCTGAGCACCATGGCCTCGACCACGTCGCCCTTCTTCAGCACCTCGCTGGGATGCTTGATGCGCTTGCTCCACGACATGTCAGAAATGTGGATCAGGCCGTCGATGTCCTCTTCGACTTCGACGAACGCACCAAATTCGGTCAGGTTGCGCACCTTGCCCTTGATACGGGTGCCGACCGGATACTTCTCGACCAGCTCGTGCCAGGGGTTGCTTTCGACCTGCTTGAGGCCCAGCGAAATGCGGCGCGCGGTCGGATCGACGCCGAGCACCATCGCCTCGACACTGTCGCCGACGTTGAGGATCTTCGACGGGTGCTTGACGCGCTTGCTCCACGACATCTCGCTCACATGGATCAGGCCTTCGACCCCCGGTTCGAGCTCGATGAACGCGCCGTAGTCGGTCAGGCTGACGACCTTGCCCGACATGCGAGCGCCGGCCGGATAGCGATCCATGGCCGTGACCCAGGGATCCTGAATCAGCTGCTTGTGTCCAAGCGAGACGCGTTCTGTGCCCGCGTCATACTTCAGGACCACGACGTCGATCTCGTCGTTGACCTTGAAGAGCTCCGAGGGATGGCCGACCCGGCCCCACGACATGTCGGTGATGTGGAGCAGGCCGTCGATGCCGCCGAGATCGATGAACGCGCCGTAATCGGTAATGTTCTTGACGACGCCGCGCAGCACTTTGCCTTCGGCGAGCGTCTCGAGCGTGTGCTTCTTCTTTTCGGCGTTCTCTTCTTCGAGGAGCACCTTCCGCGAGAGGACGATGTTGCCCCGCTTCTTGTTGACCTTGATCACGCGCATCCGGAGCTCCTGCCCCTTCAGCGCGTCGAGATTGCGAACCGGTCGAACGTCGATCTGGCTGCCCGGCAGGAACGCGCGCACGCCAATGTCGACGGCGAGGCCGCCCTTGATCCGCTCGATGACGCGGCCGATCACGACCTTCTTCTCGGCGAAGGCGCGCTCGACCTCGTCCCAGATCTTCATCTTCTCGGCCTTCTCGCGCGACAGCACGATATGGCCTTCTCGATCTTCGGTCCGCTCCAGCAGGACGTCGACAACGTCGCCGGGCTGCACGGTGACCTGTCCCGTCTCGTCGAGGAATTCGTCGACGGGAATGATCCCTTCGGACTTGTAGCCGACATCAACGACGATCTCGCTGTCGGTCACTTTCAGAACCGTGCCCTTGACGACTTCGCCTTCTGCTATATTCCGGAAGCTGTTATCGTAAAGGTCCAACAGGCGGGCGTATTCTTGTGGGTCTACGTCGGAATCTCCCTGGATCCAGGGCGTCGTGGTTTTGAGCGTCTGCCGGCCCGACGGCTGTCTAACCGGGGCCGACACGCCCTTCGGCTCCACAGCCGGGTTGTGCTCGTCTTGCGGCATGGCCATTGCGGTGCGCGTCCTCCTACTTCTCGATTTTGCCGGGCGTTGGTGCCCCCTCGACTTTGCTCGGGGTCATCCCGAGCGGCGCGAGGGATGAGCGGTGGCCGGCACTCCGCGGATGTCCGTTCTGCGTCGACTTTGGGCCGGGCCGGTCAGAGCAACATGTTCCTCGGCTCCACCAGCTCGAAATCTAACGCTCGCGTAACCAATAGAAGTTACGTTACTTAGCTCGTCCTGTCAAGGTAGCACCCGAGACGTCTTAGGGGTGCTCGAGCAGCCGAAAGGAACAGGGTCATGGCCAAGAGAAAGGCGCGGCGAGCGGCCGGTGGGCGCAAGCAAGGGCGCGGCCGTTCAAAGAAGTCACCGATACGCAAGGCCAGACGCGCTGCCGCAGCCCGATCGACCGCTCCCAAGCGGAAAGTCGCGAAGAAGGCCGGACCGCAAGAAAGCCGCACCCGCGAGCCGCAGGGCCAAAGCACGGCGACGAAAGGCGACAGTCGCTGCACGTACCACGAAGAAAGCGGCAAAGGCGGCGGCACCGAAGGCTCGCCGAGCCCCTACCAAGGCGAAGGCGCAGGACTCCACAATCTGGACCGCGAGCGTCGGACGGCCACCGAACCCCCGTCGTGCCGACGCCGCCCTCGTCGCTGGACTTGGACCGTTCGGCATCGGCGGCGCGCTCGGGGCGGGCCGAATTGAACCAACGCTTCCGGGAGCACACCTCCACCGGGCCGGCGCTGACGGCCGGCGACGTCGACGCTGACTGGGAATCGGCTGAATCGGTTGGCGATGAAGCGCCCGGCGGCGACAACCCAACGCCCGATCAGGATGTCGTGGACGAAATCGGCAAGGCCCTCGGCGTGGAGTACGACGATGACGAGGAACTGCAGGGCGGCGACGAGATCACGAGCGGGATCGCAATCGCTGGGAGCTCGATCCGGCCTCGTCCGACGACTTCGACGACAGGGAGGACTGAGTTGCGGATGCAGACAGTTTCCAGTTGTCAGTTACCAGTTCAAAGCGCATTCTGCTCGACTCAACTTTGAACTGGAAACTGATAACTGGAACTGATGTCGCGGCTTACCCGGCTTCGTTCCTTCACCTTCTCCCGCACGATCCCCATCACGCGCTGGACGACGTCCTCAATCGTCATGCCCGTCGTGTCGATGTAGATCGCGTCAGGGGCGACGGCCAGTGGCGCTACGGCGCGAGTGCTGTCGGACGTGTCGCGTGCCAGTAGATCGTGCTGCACGCCGGCCAGCGTTGCGTGCTGGCCGCCGGTGTGAGCCGCATCGTTCGCGCGCCGCCGCGCTCGCTCTTCCGCCGACGCGTCCAGATAGACCTTCACGTCTGCGTCCGGAAACACCACGGTTCCGATGTCACGCCCCTCCATGACGACGTTCCGCCCTTCACCGAGGCACGCTGACGGGCCACCAGCACCTCGCGGACGCGCGGCAGTCGCGCGACCGCGGCGGCGGCCTGATCGATTTCTGGCGTCCGAATCGCCCGCGTGACGTCATGCCCGTCGATGACGACTCGGCCGTCCGTCTGGTCGAGTCGAGCCGCCCGTGCGCGAGGTCCGCGATCCGCGCCTCGTCATCGAGCGGCATCCCGTCGCGCACAGCCTTCCACGCCACGGCGCGATACATCGCGCCGGTGTCGACGTGAGCGTAGCGAAGTGCCGCGGCGACGGCGCGCGCAAGCGTCCCTTTGCCGGCACCCGACGGTCCGTCGATGGCGATGATCAGCGTTTCGTCCTTCATCACGACACAAGTGCGGTGTATCGGCTGGATCGGTATCGCGGCTCAATCTTCCGGCTAAAGCCGGAAGCCACGCAGAGCCGCAAGCAACGCGTGTTGGCGACGGACGTCCGCCACGGTCTCGCTGACTCATGCGGAGCTTCGCCAGTGTAACATCCTGGTCGATGCGAAGACTGGTGCGCGGCGGGCTGCTCGTCGGCGCGCTCCTCGTGATTGCCGGCGGTGTTCTCGGTGCCGTACATCGACGCGCTCGCGTTCATCGCGCGCGCGGCCGGCATGGACGGCTATCCCGGACAGGTTGCCGCACTGGCGCGCGCAGGCGTTCGTCGCCGAACCGATCCGACAGATCCCGACGCGGCACGGCCCGGTGGACGCGCGCATGTATCGGCCGTCCGCCAGCGGCAAGCGGCGCACGGTGACGCTGGTGCCGGGCGTCCACATGGACGGCATTCGCGAGCCGCGGCTGGTCGGCATGGCCGAAGATCTTGCGGCCAGCGGCTTCAGCGTGATGACCGTGGCCACGCCGGATCTGCAGCGCTTCCAGATCACGCGCGCGCTCCACCGACATCATCGAGGACGCCGCCAAGTGGCTCGCCGACCGAAGCGAACCGACGCAGCGACGGCAAGATCGGGATGCTGGGCATCAGCTTTTCCGGCGGGCTCTCGCTCGTCGCCGCAGGCCGCCCCGAGCTGCGCGACCAGGTGAGCTTCGTGATGTCGTTCGGCGGGCACGGCGATCTGCCGCGCGTGATGCGATATCTCTGCTCGGGCAACGCGCCGGCGATGCCGCCGCTTGGCGAGGCGCACGTCGACGTCGCCGGCGCCGAGCACGTCTCGATCAAGCCGCCGCACGATTACGGCGTCGCCGTCGTCCTGCTCAGCTTGGCCGATCGCGTCGTCCCCGCCGATCAGGTCGAGCCGCTGCGGCACGGCATCATGACTTTCCTGACCGCCTCGTCGCTCGACATGGTCGACAAGCCGCGCGCCGCGATCGAGTTCCAGCGCGCCCGCGAGCTATGCCGACGACGCTGCCGGAGCCGTCGCGGACGCTGATGACCCACGTCAACGATCGCGCCGTGGACAAGCTCGGGCCCGTGCTGCTGCCCGTCATCGAAGACGCATCGACGATCCCGCGGCACTCGCCGCGCTGTCTCCCGAACGCGCCGCCCCGCCGGCCGCGCCGGTGTTTCTGCTGCACGGCGCCGAAGACAACGTCATCCCGTCGGTCGAAACCGTGCTGCTGGCACAGTCACTACCGCGGCAAGACCGAGGTCCACGCCGTGCTGAGCGGCCTCATCACGCACGCGGAAGTCGACAAGAGCGCCGCCGCGACCGAGGTCTGGCGGCTGGTGGGGTTCTGGAAGGAGCTGATGGAGAGGTGAGACGCGATCAGTTTTCAAGTTACAAGTTACCAGTTCAAAGCTCGTGTTCATCAAGGTGCTGGTCACAGCGTCCGGGCGCCCTCACGGCAAGGTGCTGGCCACGAGCTTTGAACTGGCAACTGGCAACTGGTAACTTGACACTGCGAACTACGTCGCACACTCCCCTTCCATCACTTCCGGCGTGAACGTCTGCGTCTCCGCCAGGTCGACGTAGTCGTCTGGCTCGCGCGTGCTCGCGGTCGAAAGGCTTCGAGATCGGCGAGCAGCGCCTTGACCTCCGGCACCGTGGCGCGAGCGAAGAATGCCTGCGGCGTCTCGTCACCGAGCGCGATCGCGCCGATACCACTCGAGGAGCCGCTCGACCGCGGTCGACACGCGTCGCGCCGGGACTTTCGCGGCCAGCCGCGCGAAGGTCGCGCCCTCCGCCGTGGCCGAGCCGCCGACCATCACGAAGTACTGCGGCACGGCGCGGCCGTCGACCTTGCGCACGCTGCCCTGAAATCCGAGCGTCGCGATGTGATGCTGTCCGCAGCCGTTGGGGCAGCCGCTGATCTTGATCGACGCCGTCGCCGCGGCTGCGGCGAGGTCGGGTCGGCGCTGCCAGCGCGTCGGTCAGCACCCGGCCAAGACCGCGCGACTGCGTCACGGCCAGCCGGCACGACTCGGCGCCCGGGCAGCTCGTGACATCGCGAATCGTCGACGCTCCGCTGCGTCGCCAGTCCCGCCGCCGCCAGCCGCACGAACAACTCCGCGCACGCGCGCCATCCGGCACCCACCGCAGGAACAGATTCTGATCCGGCGTCAGCCGCACACCGCCATCGCCGAACGCCGAGCGACAGCACCGCCAGCGCGCGCAGCTGGCCGGCGGTCACGTCGCCGAGCGCAAGACGCACCAACACGACCGAGTAACCTTCCTGCCGCTGGGCGCGAACGTTCGTGCCACGCCAGCCGTCAAAGGCCGCGGCCCCCACGCCGTTCTCGACCACGGCTGGATGCAGACCTGGACCGCGTGGTCTCGTTCGATTCACGAGATCGCGGATCGACTGCACGGATGGCGCGGCGTCGCGCGCCCACGCCGGTGCCTCTTCGCGTGGCGGGGCATCCGGATCAAACGGCAGGCGCGCGCCGCCCTCCAGCTGAACGCGCTCGTACTCCGCGAGTACCTCGTCGCGCCATCGCTCCCACCCCAGCGTCTTGATCAAGAACTTCATAACCTGGGCATCGGCCAGGATCACACGCTCGAAGCGGGATCCGGTGAGATCGTCACGGGTGACGCGATCATGGAACGACCGTACCCTCGGCGCGGCTGGACACCCAGCCCGCCATGCGACTCCGTTTTCCTAGGAGTGCCGGCCCCGAGCTACTAGCGTCCTCGGCGCTGTGGAAGCCGCGGACGAGTCTGAAGACGAACCCGTCGTCTCCCCGTACGTCGACTTCACCCGCGACGAGTGGAGTCGTCTGCGGGCCTCGACGCCCCTCACGCTGACCGAAGCCGATCTCGAAGCGTTGCGAGGCGCCAACGAGCCGGTCGCGTTGACCGAAGTCGAAGAGGTGTACTTGCCGCTGTCGCGCCTGTTGAACCTCCGCTACGCGGCGCAGCGCGAACTGCACTCCGTCACCGGGACGTTCCTCGGCCAGCTGCATGCGCGCGTCCCGTTCGTGATCGGCCTCGCGGGCAGTGTCGCGGTCGGCAAGAGCACGATCTCGCGGATCCTGCAGGCATTGTTGTCGCGCTGGCCCGACCATCCGCGCGTCGATCTCGTCACCACCGACGGATTCCTGTTCCCGAACGCCACCCTCGAAGCGCGTGGCCTGATGAGCCGTAAGGGCTTTCCCGACAGCTTCGATGTGCGTGCACTGCTGCGCTTCCTCGCTGAGTTGAAGGCCGGGCAGAAGGTCGTGCGCGCCCCCGTCTACTCGCACGTCACCTACGACATCGTGCCCGACGCCGAGATCGTGCTCGACCGGCCCGACTTCGTGATCGTCGAAGGTCTCAACGCTGCTCCAGGCGCCGGTGCGGCGCGGAAGGGTCGAACCGACCGTCGTTGTCTCCGACTTCTTCGACTTCACGATCTACGTCGACGCCGACGAGGCGCACATCCGCTCGTGGTACCTCGACCGGCTCGTGCACCTGCGCGAGACGGCACTGCGGGATCCGGAGTCGTACTTCCACTTCCTGACGCAGTACACCGAAGACGACACGCGTTCGTTCGGCCGTCAAGTCTGGGAGCAGGTGAACGCGGTGAACCTGCGCGAGAACATCGAACCGACGCGCGGGCGCGCGCACTTGCTGCTCGAGAAGGGCGACGACCACCAGGTGAAGCGGGTGCGGCTACGAAAGCTGTGACGGTTCCTCGGCGCGCGCACACCGCGCAGCCCGAACCACGCCAGCTCCGAGATCCACCGCGCCAGATCCTCGGCGTCGGTATCCGGCGAGTCGAATGCGTGCCGGCCGACCGACTCGGCCATCCCGACCAGCGCGTTCGCGAGCACCCGGCGATGTTCGTCGGAAGCGGGGATCTCGATGAGTTCGGAGACCACGTCGGCTGCGGCCTTCACCACGCCCTCGACGACCCGGGCGAACTCGGGATCGGTGCGGATCGACGCGCTGAACAGCAGCCGGAACCCGGCCCGGCTGTCGGAGACGAAGCGGAAGTAGGCGAGGAAGCCGGCCTCGACGCGTTCCCGGCCCGTCTCGACGCGGTTCGTCGCGGCCGCGAGCGTGTCGAGGAGCTGGCGGCCGGTGTCTTCGAGCAGTTCGACGTACAGCGCGCGCTTGCTCGGGAAGTGCTGGTAGAGCACGGGCTTGGTGACGCCGGCGGCGTCGGCGATGTCGTCCATCGACGTCGCGTGGAAACCCGACGCCGCGAACACCTCACGGGCGACGTCGAGCAGTTGCTGGCGGCGTTGATCGGCGGGGAGTCGCATGCAGCGCGAGGCTATGCGCCCGCGACGCTGGACTTCAGCGGCATCACGTAGCGGTCGGTGTGGTCGAAGTTGCGGGCCCACAGGTCGTCGACCTGCCGGTGTTCGGCGTCGGTCAGCGGGAGATCGGCGGCCGCCGCGTACTCCCGGATGTCGGCGACGGTGAGCACCGACGGCAGCACCGTCGTGAACGCCGGGTTGGCGAGGATCGCCGCGATCGCGGCCTGACCGATCGTGCGTCCGGTCTCCGGCGCCCACAGGAACGACAGCGTCGCGGCCTTCTCGAAGTTGTCGAGCATGTTGTCGCGGTTGCGGTGCGACCGATGGTCCTTCGGGTCGAACACGGTGTCGGGCGTGACCTTGCCCGAGAGCGTGTCGGACGCGTGCGGTACACGCGCGATCAGCCCGACCGCGCCCGATGCCGCGTTCGGCCGGGCGGCGAACGTCAGGCCCGGTTCCTGTTCGAGCACGTTGAACACGGTTTGCAGCGAGGCGATCGGGCGATCGTCGATGGCACGGTTGCCTTCCTCGACCCAGCCGATCGCGGGCCCGAGCGCGACGCCGAGCTCCCGCACCTTGCCCTCCTTCTTGAGGTCGGCGAGCGTCGCCCAGAGCTCGTCGTCGAGGATGGGGTCGATACGCGTGTTGTGCAGCTGGTAGAGGTCGATGCACTCGACGCCGAGCCGGCGCAGCGAGTCTTCGCACTGCGCGCGCACCGACTCCGGTCGCCAGTCGTGCGGCCGTTCCGACTGACCCGGGAAACGTCGTTCGGCGGTGATGTCGTAGCCGACCTTGGTGGTGAGCACGATCTCGTCGTGGGTGGCGAGGACGTCGCGTAGGAACGTCTCACCTGCACCGTCGCTGCCGTAGACGGGCGCGGTGTCGATGAATGTGATCCCGGCATCCAGCGCGGCCGCGATGATCGCAGCCGGATCCTCGCTCTGACCCCACCAGTCGGACACCAGGGTCCAGGTGCCGAGGCCCACTTCCGAGACGACGAGATCGGTGTTTCCGAGCCGGCGATAGCGCATGCCCCGGATCGTACCGACTCGCTAGAACAAACGGCGTACCTGCGTGACTGAGCGCGTCATACGCGCTCATCCACGCAGGTTGGTACGGTGGGTGCCGCGCATCCACCCGACGCGCGTGGACGCTCAGTGCCGGGCCGGGCCGGTGCCGTCTTCGCGGGCGGCGGCGCGCACGCCATAGCCGAACACGATGGGCAGCGGCAGTACGACGCACGCGGTGACGAGCCCACCGACCAGGGCGACGACCGACCATGACGGGAAGTCGAGCGCGAGCCCCGCGAAGAACCCGACGATCGCGACGAGGAGTGCCGCGTAGCCGATTCGCTTTCCGATCGCGACGGCGTGCGCGATGCGCGCGCGGCGCACGAGGATCGGGTCGTCGTCTACCACGCTGTCCATCCGTGGGCGCGGAAGGCATCATCGATCGCGCGCGGGAGGTCGTCGCACGCGAACGAGAGGCGAGCGCGGTGCAGGTTGATGTCGAAATATCGCTCGCGCACGGCCTCGGGCTCGCGCGAGGAAGCGCGCGATGTTCTCCGGCGTGTCGGTGGAGAACACACGGACGCCGGTCGCGAGGATCTCGGCGAGCACCGGATAGGCGAAGGCCGCGAGCGGGCGGCGAGCTGCGATCGCCTCGATGATCGGATTGCCGAAGCCTTCCCACGTCGATGGGAACACGACGACGTCGCACGCGGCGTACGCGTCGACCGAGGTCGCGGCGCGACCGAGCGTCACGGGAACGTCGGCGCGGGCGAGGATCTTGTCGAGGGTCGGGCCGTAGCCGTCTTCGGCGGGACCTGAAATCCAGTAGTGCACACGCTGGTCGGGTACCAATTTCGCGAGACGGGAAGCGAAGCGGATCCCGCCGGGAACGTTCTTGCGTTCGATCGCACGCGCGGGCTGGAAGACGATCAGTTCGTCGGCTTCGAAGCCGAGTGCGGTGCGCGTCGAGTCGCGGTCGCCGAGCGGCGCTTCGAGGTCGAAACGATTGTGCACTGCCACCGCGCCCGCATACCCGCGCGCTTCGAGCTCGCGCCGCGAGCGCAGGTTGACGGTCGCGTGCATTGCGCCGTCGAGTCGCGGTGGGAACTCGTTGCTGAGATGATCGAGTTTGCGGCGCTGCCACGGGAGGTCGTGATGGCGGAAGAGGATGTGGCCCCGGGTGTGCGTGAGCGCTCCCGCGACAGCTCGCGCCGCGTCGAGGTTCAGTGGCAGTGAGCAGATGTTTTCGGCGATCACGAGGTCGGCGCCATCGAGCGAGTCGGCGAGCGCGGCAGCCGTCGGCGCGGTGCCGGAGTCGATACTGAGCTCGGCGATCACGATGTCGTCGGGCCGGCCGTCGTCTTCGATGAGGCCGGCGACACGCCGGACCTCGAACCCGAGCTCGCCGAGCGCCCACGCCCACTTGCGGGCCTCGACGGAAACGCCGTCGTCACCACCCAAGCGGTACGAAACCACCGCGGCCTGCGGAGCCATGAGGGGCGACGATAGGCGACGGCGCTCATACCGACACCGGCGAACGTGCTGTCGCTCGGTCGAGCGCTTTCAGCCCACGACGAGCGAGATGGTCATCGAAACAAGTGCGAGCTTCCGGCCGTGGCAATTTGCCTGACCCCGCGTCGCGACCTTGTTGTGTTTGCCGCCGAATTTCGGCGCGAAACACAACGTGAACGCGGATCTCGTCGGTCGCCGGGAATCAGCGGACGAGTTCGGGGACGATTTCGATGACGCGGTAGTCGCTGCGGGTGGTGAGTTGGGCGGTGCCGAGGTCGACGGGCAGCGGGTTGGTGATCTCGGGTCCGGTCATGACGAACTCGCCCCGCCAAAGGGTGGAGACGGCGACTTCGTACAGGCCTTTGGTTTCGTAGGTGTGGAACGCGGCCGGGTGTTCTTCACTGCCGGGTTCGGTGGTTTCGGTTGCGGGTCCGTCGCCGAAGTCGAAGCTGTAGCCGACGATGTGGGCGGTGCCGGTGACGGTGAAGCCGTTGAGCGCGGCGCTGACGGTGACGTCGGACTGGGTGGTGTTGGCCCAGAGCCAGGTTTCGAGTCCGGTGACGCCTTGGGTGGTGGGGCTGATACCGATGGCCGGAGCGGGAAGCGTGGCCGCGTCCCAGATCTCGCCGACCGTCGGCGGTTGCGGCAACACCGGTGGCGGCGGCGGTTCATCCGTGGGTGCGTCAGGCGGGAACGGCACACACCGCAAGGTTGGCTCGCCTTCGATCGCGCCGGTAGCGCGGCTGCGCTTGTAGATCGTGTACCACCAGCCGAACACGACCTCGCCGCCCGTGCCCGATGCGTTGCAAAGATGCTCGAGCCCAACCCCAGTAGAAGAATGCGGCTCCGCCTCCCAATAGAACGGTCGACGGCTTTTCGCGAGTCGGTGGCGGCTGCGGTGTCGGAAGCGCTGGTCGCAGGCTTGTCGTCGCCGACCCACACGACGATCTCCGTACCGCGCCCTCCTCGAGTCGTCCAACTCGCCTACGCCTGGTAGCAGCGCGAGCGGGCGTCGTACTCAGCCGAGCGCCACGAGAGCGATGACAGTGGCACCGACGCGCTCTCATAGCTCGACGACTGCCGTCGGACATCGGCTGGATCAACGCTCGAAATGCGGAACCTTCCTGTTCGCGTCTGCCTGAAGGGTGACGAGCCATGTCGGATTGGTGACGGCCTCCTCGTCGAGACGTGCCCATCGCTCGCGAATGCCTGGAACGCTCGCCGCTCTCGACAACCCGAAGTGACACGATCGGTAGCGCGACATCGACGACTGTCGACCTCGGTCGCGTCACGCACATCGACGAGCCGCAGGTCGTTCTCGACGCATGTCGTGATCGAGTTTCTGCAGGCGTTCGTAAGCGGACGTGCCGTGCACGTATGCCTCGCGTGCCAACAGCGTCGTCAGGATTGTGTGCGAGGAGCCAGCCGCCGTAGGCGTCGAGGGATTCGAAGATTGCGGCGTAGTCGTTGCCGGTGTTGATGAGGGGTGGCGCGGGAACGCTGCCGTCGAAGGAGTAGGGCGGCGGCGTTGTCGGCGGCGTCGGGACCGTCGAGGTCGTCGGGGCCGCGGTGGTCGTGGTCGCGACGGCGGTCGTCGTGGTTGCGGGCGCTTCCGCGGAAGCGGTTTCGTCGTCGTCGCCGCTGCAGGCTGCGAGCGCGACGAACACAATGAAGGCGGCCCCCAACCGCTGCAGCACCATGGCGGCGGCAGCGTAGAGGTCGCGCTCGCCAGACACAATGGCTGGACTGCCAAACGCTTCATTGAAGATTTAGCGTCGGAAACCGACGCCAGATCCGCAATGAACGAGCGTTACGGTTCGGGGTTCGCGACGTCACGCTTGGGTCGGCTGACGGCGCCCGACATGCGCCGGAAGTCGGGTAGTGGCAGCGGCGGCGGTGGTTCCGGCGGCAGTCCGGCCGCGGGCTCAGGATCGTCTGTATGCGGCGTCCGCTTGGGTTTGCGGCTCGCCCAGAACGTCACGTCGCACAGCCCCACCGCGAGGATCAGATCGCCGAAGCTGATCACCGCGTCGAACGGGCCGTCCAACACGATGATGTCGGCGAGGAACATCAGCTTGTCGTCGGGCTCCTGGGGATGGTGCTTGATCGTGGGCTCGACCCACGCTTCGGCGGCCCAGCTCGCGGGCACGTCGACCGGCATGCCCTGGTTCACGGTGATCACGAGCGCGTTGCACGCCACGCCGATCAGCACGATCACCATGCCTCGCAGAACGACGTTGGCCGCGGAGAAGGCCAGGATGCACACGTACGAGAGGAACAGCAGGCCGAAGCCGAGGTCGTCGTAGCGGGACTCGGGGATCGGCAGGTATTCGAGGACAATTTGCAGCGCCAGCCCGACGAACAGCAGCCATGACCACTTCCAGCCGTCATCACCAGGCGCGTGTACGACCCACCGGTGACGAGCGGGAGCACGAGTGCGATCGCGACGGCGAGGCCGAGCACCAGCATGCGGGTCGAGGGTACCTGGCGCGTGCGCGGGTGCGTGGAAGCCGTTCTACGATCCGGCGCGATGGCTGACGATGTGCTCTACGAGACCGGAGACGGCGTCGCCCGGGTCACGATCAACCGGCCCGAACGCCGCAACGCGATGTCGTACGGGGTGATGGCCGGACTGCGCGACGCGATGGCGCGCGCCGCGCGCCGATGCCGACGTGCGCGTGGTCGTGCTCACCGGCGCCGGCGATCAAGGCGTTCTGTGCCGGTGCCGACCTCGGTGGCATCGCCGACAACGCGGGCGCGGCGGCCGCGCACGAAGGCCGGGGCCTGCTCGCCGACCTGTTCCGCGACATGTGGTCGCTCGGCAAGCCGATCGTCGC
The DNA here is from genome assembly GCA_963734095.1 of uncultured Acidobacteriota bacterium. GTDB lineage: Bacteria > Acidobacteriota > Vicinamibacteria > Vicinamibacterales > UBA2999 > JACCSI01. The sequence goes on from CAVTGK010000045.1 coordinate 165,507, forward strand.
TCGCGTGCGCGGCTACGCACTCGCGGGCGGCTTCGGCCTCGCGTGCGCGTGCGACATCATCGTCGCCGCCGACGACGCGGTGTTCGGTACGCCGGAGATCAACGTCGGCCTCTGGCCGTACATGATCACGGTGCCGCTCGCTGCGGTCGATGCCGCCCAAGACCGCGCTCGACCTGATGATGACCGGACGGCGCGTCGGCGCGGCCGAAGGGCAGCGGATCGGGTTCGTGCAGCGTGTCGTGCCCGTCGCGGAGCTCGACGCGACGGTCGACGCGCTCGCCGCCGAACTCGCGGCGAAGTCGCCGTTGATCATGAAGTGGGGGCGCGACTCGTTCTACCGCGTGCTCGAGATGGATGCCGACGCCGCGCTTTCGTACCTCCAGGGCATGTTGACGGTCACGACGCAGACCGAGGACGCGGCCGAAGGCGTCGCCGCGTTCGCCGAGAAGCGCGAACCGAAGTGGAAGGGCCGGTGAGCGACCAGAAGCACGACTGGGGTCCGCTCGTCGGCGACCTGAAGGCGCGCCGCGAACGCGCGCTCGGGATGGGCGGCGCCCGATCTCGTCGAGCGGCAGCGCTCGCTCGGCAAGCTGACGGTGCGCGAGCGGCTCGACCTGCTGCTCGATCCCGGCACGTGGGTGGAGTACGGGATGCTCGCCGACCACATGGACGCCGGTCTCGGCGACCGCTACCTCGCGGCCGACGGCGCGGTCACCGGCATCGGCGAGATCGACGGCCGGCCGGTTGCGGTCGCGGCCTACGACTTCACCGTGATGGCCGGGTCGATGGGCGGCGTCGGCGAGAACAAGATCGCCGGATGCGCGCGCACGCGGTGCGCCAGCGCATCCCGATCGTGTGGCTGCTCGACTCCGCCGGCGCGCGCATCCAGTCGACGAGCGGGTCGACGTTCGCGGGCGCCGGCGCGCTGTTCCGCGAGCAGGTCGCGATGAGCGGCGTGGTGCCGATGGTCGCCGCGATGCTCGGGCACTGCGCCGCGGGCACCGCGTACATCCCGGCGCTCGCCGACTTCGTGCCGATGGTGAAGGGCACGTCGTCGATGGCGCTCGGCGGCCGGCACCTCGTGAAGGCCGCGGTCGGCGAGGACGTCACCGAGGAGGAGATGGGCGGCTCCGCGGTCCACACCAAGATCTCGGGTGTCGCCGACCTCGAGGTCGCCGACGACGCCGAGTGCCTGCGCGATCGTCCGCACAGTACCTGTCGTTCTTCCCGCAGCACAACGGCGAAGCCGCCGCCGCCGCGACGACCGACGATCCCGTCGACCGGCGCGTCGAGGAGCTCTACGACATCGTGCCGACCGCGCCCCGCCGCGCGTACGACATGCGCAAGGTCGTCACCGCGATCGTCGACGACGGCGACGTGTTCTGGATGAAGCCCGAGTGGGCGAAGAACCTCGTGACCGGGTTCGCGCGGGTCGGCGGGCAGCCGGTCGGCATCGTCGCGAACCAGCCGATGGTGCTCGGCGGCGCGCTCGACGTGAACGCGGCCGACAAGGCGGCGCGCTTCGTGTGGCTGTGCGACGCGTTCAACATCCCGCTCGTGTTCCTGCACGACGTCCCGGGCTTCATCGTCGGGTAGCGCGGTCGAGAAGCAGGGGATCATCCGGCACGGCGCCAAGATGCTGTTCGCGGTGAGCGAGGCGACGGTGCCGAAGATCAGCGTGATCCTGCGCAAGAGCTACGGCGCCGGCTACTTCGTGATGAACGGGCTCGCGTACGAGGCCGACTACATCGTCGCGTGGCCGACCGCCGAGATCGCGGTGATGGGCCCCGACGGCGCGGTGAACATCATCCACCGCAAGACGCTCGAGCGCGATCGAAGACGAGGACGAGCGCACGGCGAAGCGGCTCGAGCTCGCCGAGGAGATCCGCGCCAACATCGACCCCTACATCGCGGCCGGCCACGCGCAGCTCGACGACGTGATCGACCCCGCCGAGACCCGCGCCGCGATCGCGCGCGGCCTGCGCATCAGCGCCGACAAGCGGGTCGACCGGCCGTGGCGCAAGCACGGCGTCCTGCCGGTCTGATCGCGACGAGCCGGTTCGCGTGCGTTACGATCCGGCCCATGGCCGAGATCCGCGCGGAGATCACCGCGAACGTGTGGCAAGTCGTCGTCGAAGAGGGGCAGATGGTCGCCGAGGGCGACGAGATCTGCATCCTCGAGTCGATGAAGATGGAGATCCCCGTCGTCACCGAGATGCCCGGGCGTCGTGCGCGAGCTGCACGTCGTGCCCGAGCAGGCGGTGCACGAGGGCGACCTCATCGCGGTGATCGACGAGTCCTGATGATCCGATTCGAGGAGCGCGGCTCGTCGGGCTCGCGACGATCGACCGTCCGGAGCGCCGCAACGCGTTGAACGGCGAGCTGTGCGACGAGCTGCGCGGAGCACCTGCGAACCACCAACCTCCGTGCGATCGTCATCACCGGCGAGGGCTCGTCGTTCTGCGCCGGCGCCGACATCGTGCCGCGCTTCGCGGCCGACAGCGCGGTGCCGACACGCGACACGTTCCGGCCCGCGTTCGAGCAGGTGCTCGACGAGATCGTCGCTATCCGGCGCCGGTCATCGCCGCGGTGAACGGTCCCGCGATCGGCGCGGGCATGCAGCTCGCGGTCGCGTGCGACTTCCGCGTCGCGGCGCGGGCGCCGGTTCGCGATCCCGGGCGGTCGAAGCTCGGGATTCATGCTCAGCGCGCGAACATCTGGCGGCTGGCTCACCTCGTCGGCCAGGGCACCGCGCGCGAGTTCCTGCTCGCGGGCCGTACGTCGACGCCGAGGAAGCGCTCCGGCTCGGGCTCGTACAGCGCTTCGTCGACGATGCGCTGGGCGATGCGATGCGGTCGCGGCCGAGATCGCGGCGTCGCGCCGCTCACGGTGCAGGGCCACAAGCGCGCGTTGAACCTCGTCGCCGAAGCCGCCTGGCTCAGCTCCGACGACCGCGGCCGAGATCGCGCGCTCGAAGCCCGGCGTTCGCGAGCGAAGACCTCCAAGAAGGGACTGGCGGCCTTCGCCGAGAAACGCACCGCCAACTTCAAGGGCCGGTGACGTCTCACCCGCCAACTAGTCTCGTCCATGCCTCGAGGAGCAGGCCACGTTCCTCCATCACAGTTGCAACTGCGGTTGGAGGAGACGAACATGGCCCACAATGCACATTCCCGCGACGAGCTGCGACGGCAACTGACCGAGCTGCTCGGCGCCGAAGCCGTCGAGACGCTGATGGAAGCACTTACCCGCACCCCTGGGACGAGTTGGTTACGAAGGCTGACCTCGCACTCCTACGGACAGACCTCTTCGGAGAACTCGACGGATTCCGGTAGGAAGTCCGAGCGAATTGCGAGCGTTTCGACGAGCGGATGACGGCCCGCATCGAGATGAGCGAGCACAAACTCACGGCCACGTTCCGCGGCGAGCTCAACACCGCCATAACGAGTCAGACCCGCAGCCTCATCTCTTCGAACCTCGGGATCACGGTCACGCTCGCGGCGACGTTCCTCGCTGCGCTCAAGCTCGCCTGAAGCGGCGAACAGCGGTGCGAGATCGAGGTTGCCGCCCGAGAGGATGATGCCGACTCGCGTGCCGTCGACGTCGGCTGTGCGTGCACCCGCGACCGCGACGGCAGCCGAAGGTTCGATCACCTGCTTCGCCGCGCTCCCATACGACGACCATCGCCTCGGCGATAGCGTCTTCGCCGACGGTGACGATCTCTTCGACGTGTTCGCGGATCACGGCGAACGTGCGTTCCGACAGCGCCGTCAACAAACCGTCCACGATCGTGGTCGGCGGGAGCGGCGGTTGCAGCACGCCACTGACGAGCGAGCGCGCCGCGTCGTCAGCCACCGCGGGTTCCGCGCCGATCGAGACGCACATCGGGACGTACACCATGCATCACGATCGAAGTCCCCGACAGCAAGCCGCCGCCACCGACCGGCGCCATCACGACGTCGAGATCGGGTACGGCTTCCAGCAATTCCAACACGGCCGTGCCCGCGCCTGCGATCACCCGATCGTTGTCGAACGGATGGATCTCGGTTGCGCCGGTGCGAGCAACGACATCCGCCAGTGTTCCCTCGCGGGCCTCCGGCGTGTTCTCGCAGAACGTGATCGTCGCGCCAAGTAGGGCGACCGCGTCCTTCTTGACCGCGGGCGCAGTGTCGGGCATCACGATGTAGGCCGGGAATACCACGCGTCGCCGCTGCGAGCGCCAGTGCAGCTGCGTGATTCCCCGACGAGTGGGCGGCCACGCCGCGTTCAGCCACCGAGCCGTCGAGTGACTGCACCACGTTGGTTCGCGCCGCGGTACTTGGACCGCGCCGCCGCGCTGCAGGTGCTCGCACTTCAAGACACCGGTCGCGCCGACCCACTCGTCGAGCGATGCACTCGTCATGACCGGGGTGCGGTGCACGAACGGCGCGATGCGAGTCGCAGCCGGCACCGCACACATCAGGCGAAGGTCGGTCCCACACCCTCGTTCTATATGCCGGCGGGCAGGGCGCGTTCGAGGTACACGAAGAATCCCGGAACGGCCCCGCGAGGAACGGGATGACTCCGACCACCCACGTGAGCGGGTGCCGCCACCGGCGGAAGAACCACCACCACGCCAGTCCGACCACCGCCACGATCGCACCCCACTGGTACGTCAGACCGAGCGACTTCTGTTTCGCCCTCGAGCCCTTCGCTGAGTGCGTTGGGTTCGATGGCGGGCGCAGGCTCCTCGCCGTGGAACAAGCGCGCCATCCGTCGGCGGCGACGACTCCTGGACCACCAGGTCGGCCACGACGATCAGGCGCTCCCGAGCCGAGAACTTCGGATGGCAGGTCGTGAGCGTGAGCTGGCTGATGTCCGGTGTGGCTGCACGACTTCGGTCTGGTCCGGGCTTCACGGGAAACGGCACGTCGCGCACCTTGTAGGTGTACTCGCCGACCCAGGTCGTGATGATGATCTCATCGCCCGGAGCGAGCTCGTCGAGGCGATTGAACGGCGCTCCGTAGGTAGTGCGGTGCCCGGCGATGGCGGCGTTGCCGACCTGCCCCGGCATCGGGGTACCGGGGTAGTGCCCCGGCCCCTTCTCCAGGTCTTCCCGGGACGTGCCCTCGACGAAGTACCAGTCGGAGCCGATCTTCGGGATCAGGATGTGGCCGGCCTGCTCGCCCTCG
>CAVTGK010000046.1:0-63138 GCA_963734095.1 uncultured Acidobacteriota bacterium
TCCGCAGGCTGACTCAGCCGCCTGGCATCTGGAAGCCGCGGACGATGACCGCATTCGATTCTGTACACGCGTGACGCTCACCGGCAATAGCTTGGTATCGGATGATGTTGACCGAGTGCGAGCCGCTTCCACGGAGTCGAATTCGAGCACGACCGTACGCGTTCCGTGCCACGTGCCCTCGACCACTTCCGGATCGTCGTGGACAATGATCGGGCGGCCTCCCGACTGCAGGATTGTTGGTAGTGCCTTCTGGACATAGCCATCGAGGCGCGCCGGGTCGCGAATCACTTCTGTGAAGATTACATACCCGCTTGGCATTTCCCCTCCTGTGCAACCGCTTGTTGGCATCTGAGGTCAACGCTCAGGCCGGTTGCCTCTCCCATCGCCAGACCAACCCGTCTTCCGGGTCGATGACCTCGCCAACCGCTTTGAAACCACACTTGGTTAGCACTCGCGCGGAGGCATTCGCCGCCGCGAACGTGTGTGCACGCACAAGGCGAACCTGGTCTTCGCCGAACGCATACGACACCAGCGCCTCTGCGGCCTCGGTCGCATAGCCCTTGCCCTGCTGGTCTGGCGTCACGCCGTACACGATCTCCACGACCCCATCGGCTGCGGGAGGCCCCTTGAAACCACACGTTCCGACAACGGCGTGCGTGCCCCGATCCACGATGGCAAACCCGAGTGTCCAGAGATCTACCGTTGCCGCGTCGAGCTGGGCAAGCCACTCGGGTGACACCTCCGCCCGTTGGTCCGCGCTCATCACCTCGAGTTGCGCGCGTACCTCCGCCAAGGTCTTGGGGACCAGCCGCAGTCGACGCGTTTCAATGGGAACTGCGTCCATCACTGGTGCATATCGTGATCGGCATAACGTCTTAGCCATCAGCCGCGGCGCTCGGCGGCGCTGCAGATCGAAGCGAGATTCCTACGCGCTCCTTCGCGGCTCGCGCCGTTCGCAGTCATGATGATTCCTCGACGTGCAGCCAATGAAAGAGGCGGTGTACCCAGGGAGCCACGGCAATACTGACCACTCCGACGAACACCAGACCGCTGAAGAGCGCATACAGGGCCGCGAACACTTTTGCGCCCGGCGTTTCCATTCGATCGACTGGACCCATGCCGCTGAGAATCATTGAAGCATTAAGGAACGCGTCGAGCCACTCGAGTCCTCCAGCCGTGTGGTAGCCGACCGTACCGAGACCTACGGCACCTAGAAGTATGAGAAGTGCCCAGGACAAATGCCGACCAGCTCGGCGCAGAAACGCTGGCCATGCCAGAAGACGATGCCTGCGTTGCTCGTACATTCAAAAGCAGCAGTTGAGTGCGCCTAACGAACTCCTGAAGTAGACCGCCAGTCCTTCCCCGCAGTCAACCGCGCGAGCATGTCCGCGCCATGGCGAGCTGCGGAGGAACCGATTGCGTCGGCGGAGAATTGCGTCGCGGTCTTCTGGCGGCAAAGTATAATCAAGCGTTCTCTCCTGCTTTCCTGAGCCTTGCGGCCATTCCGGCCACCAGCCCTCTCCAAAGCACATCCTTGGGGGCCCCGGTGGCGGATCTCGATTTCACTGCCGATCGCACGAGACCGAGCTCGACAGCGGTCGCAATCTCGCCACACGGTTGTCCGTTCTGCACGTCAGCGTCCATCGTGTCGACGGCGAAGATCCCGAACGCGACCAGCTATTGGCGCTGTTTGGGTTGCGGGGAGATCTGGAGTCCCGCTCGACGTATGACTCGCATGACACAACGGTGGCGATGATGATTGACCGCAGGCAAGCGGAAGGACTGTCATGACGCGCGGAATGGCGACTGAGCAGGTTAGACAGGGAGCTGAAATGGAACCGGCTGAAATTCAAGCAAGAGCGACCATCGCTGCGGCGCTGATCCTGACACGTGCGGTAGAAGTACCGACCATTCCGACAAGTGGCGACTGGTCGAAGGATACTGCCGCTCTTCGGCTGCGCGATCTCACCGACTACGTCTACCAGATGATTCAGAGTACACAGCCTCGCTGATCCACCGCTTAACCGACGCGTGGTGAAATGTGAGTTATTAGGTGGCCGTGATGACCCTCCGGCGCCACACCGCCGTTGCGACAAGTGCCGCAGCGACCGTCAACAGACGACCGGTGTTGGTGGAGAGGTCGCCGGGTTGTTCGTCGCACGCGAAGCCATAGCACCATAGATTCATGAAGCCGTGGAGACCGATCGGCACCCACAGGTTGTCGCGCCACCGGATCAGCAGCCACGCGAAAAAGGCGCCGCCAGCGGCTACCATGCCGACTTCGCCAAGTACTTGCATGGCGCTCAGCCGGCCGGTGAGGCCTGTGACGTGCGCGAGGCCGAAGACCCCTGCCGTCGTTCCAACCGCCGCCGCGAAAGACCAGCCTGCTCGGCGATACAACTGTAGGAAGAGATACCCTCGAAAGAGCAACTCCTCGCTCACCGGCGACACGATCGCCGTCATCAGCAATGGCACCGCTTCAAGGCGCGGATTCGTGGTCGACGTGATGGCGAACGTGGCCAACATGGGTATCGACAGCAGGAGCGCGACCGAAATCCCGAGGACTGGTGACGCCCCCAGGCCGAGTTGACGCACTGCCGACTCGGCCCTGCCCGGATTGGCCATTCGGATCCCTGCGAAACACAGCACCACCCAACACAACTTCCACGCGAATGTCGACAGCGGGGGAGGGAGGTCGCGGGTCAGCCCAACGCTCGCTATTGCCGTGGCAAAGACGCAAAGCGCGATAACCGCGTATCTGCGCTCGGGACTTACCATGGTTGCTGTAGTGTCCCACCGCTGATTCGTGACATAACTGCCGGGGGGGCATCCCGCTGCGGCGTTGCTCCTCGCTCAAATATGCCAATATCTCACTCGTCGCGCCTTGCCATCGGGCCGCCGCGTCGGCATACGCCACGAATTACGCGGCCGGACACTAGTCGTGATCGATGTCTTGGCCGAACACAATCCCTACACCGTTGAGGTCACGGACACCAAATTCGCGGATCCGATACGGCTGGTTGGTCGGCTCCGCAGCAACTTGAGCACCCCGACCGACGACTTCCTTGAAGTATGCGTCGACATCCTTGACCCATTGGAACAAGTGGACGCCCTTTGGACTCCCCTCATCGCGAACGAAGTGGATTGCGGAGTTATCGCGCCAGACCACCGCGTAGGCGTCATCACCGTAGTCCCATGTAAAACCCAAGACATCACGATAGAACGCTGCTGTCGCCTCGACATTTGCGACATGCAGTACCGGTGCGCCTTGAACAAACTGAGCTGGATTGGACGACGGTAGCGCAGGCATGGGCCGCTCCTAGTCTGATTGCAGAGGCGAGCACGAAGACGACAGGTGCGTCGCCGCAAGCGCCGCCGCTGCCGCAAGCTTGTGTTTGGCCTGCCACGGCGGCCCGATCGATCGACCCATCGCGCAGCAGGAAAGCGTCGACGTCCTCGCGGCCGAGCGCCGCCGCCGCGTCGCGAAACACGCGTTCGCGGTCGTACCAATGCACCGACCAGCCGCGCGCCTCGGCTGCGGTCGCGAGGGCCTCGCGATACATGACTGAGTCGGCGAGGGTCTGCGCGCGATTGTCGGCGATCCGCTCCTCGGTCGTCGGCGGAAGCTGAGGGCACGCGCGGATCGCGATGCTCGCAATCGGCACGGGCACCGCCGCGGCCAGCGCCTCGAGGCTCGCGCGCGCGCCGCGCGCGGCGGACGCGCGCACGCGCTCGACGAGCGCCACGGCGTCGGTGAGCGAAAGCACCCGTGCTCCCGGGATGTTTAAGTAACGGCCCACCGCCCACGACCCTTCGTGGTGATGCGGGTGCGTCGGCAGACCGCGATCAGTGAGGTCGATGCGCCGGCGATCGAGGAGCTCGCCGCCGGGCGCGACAGTGACGAGCACCGCCGAGTTACTGTGCTCGGCGACGCCGACGGTAGCGGCTCGCAGCATCACGTCAAACCGGTTCCGCAGGAAAGATATCGCATAAGCCGCCTGACGACGACGCACTCGCTTTCCGGGAGCTTGACAGCTCATTCAATTTAACTACAATGCAGGACATATGCCGCCTGTGGTCAATCTCGGCGAATTCGAGCAACTCATTCTTCTGGCGATTCTTCGACTCGGTGACCAGGCCTACGGAGTGACGATCCGCACCGAGATCTCCGAACACGCAGGACGCACGGTAGCGCCGGGCGCGTTGTATACGGCCCTGGAGCGGCTCGAGGACAAAGGCCTTGTAACGTCGCGGATCGGCGAGCCCACTCCGCAACGAGGCGGGCGAGCGAAACGATACTTCACGGTCACCGCATCGGGTGCCAAAGCGATCGCCCGAGCCCAGCACGCGTTTCAGCGGCTGCTCGAAGGCCTCGACATCCTCAGAGGCTCCCATGCGTGACGCCTCCCGGGCCGAAGCCCTGCTCTCGCTATTCACCACGCGCGACCGTGCAGAATCGATCGCGGGCGATCTGGCCGAAGAACGTGAGGTTCGCGGTTCGGCCTGGTTCTGGGTTCACGTCTTCCGAACCACGTTCGCCCTGTTCACGAGCGCGCTTGCAAGCGCTCCAGTGCCCGCTTTGGCCCTTGGGGCTTTGGGATTTGTGCTGTTCGTCACGCTTGCCTTCGCCGGCGTGGCTGGCGTTTTCTTGTTCCCCTTCCTTGGTTCGGGCGTGAGCTGGGTGCTCCTGTCTCTTTTCTGGTGGAGCGCCGCGTTCTGGACCGGCGTCTCTTTGGCCAGCGTCGCGCCAAAGCACGGCATGACGGCATGCCTGACTCTTGCGGTCGGTGGAGAAGCGCTGCTCGTCGCATCCCGGCTCTTCTTTGCGTGGTCCTACGGACCACACGTGTGGTCCCTACTCGTTTACATGAGCGCGTTGTTCGTGGTGGTACCGCTGCTGGCTGGGGGCGCTATCGTTCGCCGGCGCATGGCGACATAGGTCGAAGAACCATGGTTGATCGCCTGCGGCTTCCGTTGATTGCGCTGCTCCTCCTGGCTTCGTCCGAGAGCCACTTCGACACAGCAGTCTACCGAATGGCACGACCGTTCGCCGCACTCGACAACGCTCGTCACCGTGCAGGACGGGGTTCAGGTCGAGGTATTGGACTGGGGTGGTTCCGGTCGAGGCATCGTCCTGCTGGCGGGTCTGGGAGATACCGCGCATGTCTTCGATGACTTTGCCCCCATGCTCGCCAAGCAGTACCGCGTCTATGGCGTCACCAGGCGCGGACACGGCTCCTCGTCGGCGCCCTCGTCCGGGTACGAGTTTGCGCGCTTGGCCGAGGATGTCGTTCGCGTGATCGACGCGCTCGCGCTGACCAAGCCGGTCATCGTCGGACACTCGATCGCCGGGGAGGAGCTCCACGTGTTGGGTGCGCACCATGCGACGGAGGTCGCCGGCCTGGTCTACGTGGATGCCGCGTTCAATCGCGCTGACGGGTCGGAGGACTACGACGCCGTCGCGAGAAAATTGCCGCCGGCGCCTGCTCCACAAGCAAAGCATCTGGCTTCCTTCACAGCTCTTGGTGCCTTTCTGGCGGAGACCCAGACCCGAGGGGCCGCACTACCGGAGGCGCATCTCCGAGCTCGCTACACGGTCAACCCCGACGGCAGCGTGGGTGCCGCTTGGATGCCTGCCCCGCCGGTGCGGCAAGCCTTCACGACCGAGATGCGACGCATGTCCGAATCGTACAACCCCGAGCGCATTCGCGTGCCGGCACTCGCAATCTACGCTGTGCCGAAATCGGCGACCGACCTGATGCGGCCCTGGTATAACGCGGATGATCCGGTCGTTCGCAAGAATGTGGAGACGCTCTACGAATTGGCTCGCGAGCGCTTCCGGCGGCACGTGCAGTGGTTTGAGGCGTTTGCCGAACGGGACCGAGTGTTGGAGATATCAGGCGCACATCATTTGTTCATCAGCAATGCACGGGAAGTTCTCCGCGAGATTGACGACTTCGTGTCATCACTCCCATAGAGCGAGCGGTCGGACGCGCTCGAGCAGCAGCTTCAGAAACTCATCGCTTCTCGTGGCAATCGCGTTGTGCCCGGCATTTGGGATCAAGACAAGTTCCTTCTGAGGCGCGGTAACCCTATCGACGTACTCGCGCACCGGCGCAACCGGCGTCACATTGTCGGCAGCACCCTGGAACACAAAAAAAGGAATCGCAAAGGTGGTCCCGAGCGAGGGGATGTCCTCCTGTTCGACGGCATCACGAAAATGATCCTGGCTACTGGTCAGCCCTCTCATGTAGTCGCGAAGATCTCCCAGGCTCGCATTCGAGTCGAACAGCACAGTAGAAATCAGGCTGGCTCCTCGACAGTTGTCCAGGCTCATAGCGATTGGCCCATTTCGTGTGCACGGTTGCCTTCGAGACTGAATCGTACGGCGGCGGACCGTTCGCCTCGAGTTCCGCAATCGCCTCGCGGTCGTTTCGCGTGTGCGCCTCGGCCAGCAGTTGCGTGTACGCGACTCGCCGATACTTTCCCTGATTCACGCTCTGGCCAGAGCCGACATAGAGGGAGAACAAATCAGGTCGCGCCAGCGCCATGCGGACGCCGATCGCCGTCCCCCACGAAAGCGCAACTATTGCGACCTTCGGTTTGCGCAGACGGGTGCGGATGAATTCGGCCACTTCAACCCCGTCCTGTGCCATACGATCTTTCGTCACACCGGCAGCGACGGGTCCCGATCTGCCGAATGTCTTGCCCGCACCGCGCTGATCCCAGAGCACGATCGTGAAATCCCTGGTCCAGGAGAACAGGAAGTCGCGCGGCATCGGGCTGAGCGCGATCCCCGGTCCGCCGTGCAGGAGGAGCAAGACGGGATTGTCGCGGTTCTGCCCGCGAACGGCGATCCATTGATCGATGCCGCCGATCTTCGTGAACAGGGCGTCGTCAATGCCGTGCACCGGGTCGATCAAGGTGGCCTTGGCCAGTACGCCGTGCCGGTATGCGCGGTAGGCTAAACCTCCTCCAACGAGGAGAAGGATGAGAACCAAGAAGCCCAAGGCGGCGAGCTTGGTCAATTTCCAAAACTTGCTCCGCATGCGGCTCCCCGAGCAGTCATTACGCAGCCAGGTGACGAGAAGTTCGCCACGCCGTTGTTCAATAACGGACGCCGAGCACTTTCCAGTAGTTGAGAAAGACCATGAAGGCCACACTGACCGCCGCGAACGCTGCGTAGCTGACGCGCTCGCGGAACGTCCACCAGCCCTCCCGGAAAGCGACGGCTGCGAACCCAGGCAGTAGTGCCGTCATGGCGGCGCTGACAAGAGGGATCGAGAGCCAAATGATCGTAGCCGGCGCTAGAGGGACCGAGGCTCCAAGGCCTCTTAGTGACAAGCCCAGCCACACGATGAAGGCCAGATTCGCGAGCGCGACCACAACGGCACAGCGACGGGCCGCTCGGCCCTCGAGCAAGGTCGGACGTCGCCGAAGTATTGCGACGCCTCGGGACAACGGGTACGCCACGAAAGCGACCATGCACGCCGCCAAAAAGGAGAGGTGAAAGACAGCTTGCTCAGCCCACGCAAGACGCTCGTATGTCGCGCCCCACGCATGAAGCGTCGCGATCTTCCCGGAGGCGTCCTCGCGAAAGACGATCGTGTCTCGACCGTCGGCGCTAGTGAACACCAACGGTGCCACTTCCACCCAGCGACGGTCTCGCCAGCGAATGGCCCCGTCGGGTTCGGCACTGACCCGCGACTGGAGCATCAATGAGATCGGTCGCGACATGTCGTTCCGCGTGTGATGGAAGTCTCGATACGTACCAGCAGCGCGGCTCGCGTTGTTTGACGTGACGGACATGGGCACCGGCGGCACGGCGGGAATCTCCGGACCGAACAAGTGGGTCAGCAGCGGCTCCAAGAGCTGGTTCGCCACACCCGGCAGCGCATTCGACGCAGCAAAGATTCCCAGTCCGCTCGCCGGGGCCAATACCATCACGCCGATTTGGTCGCCCAGTGTGCCGTCCTTGTGTAGCAGACGCTGCCCGTGGGTCACCCAGTGGGTCATGCCGTACGCCGTTGCAGGGATGCGCGGGTCGAGGGTGTACTGCGGTGCCAGCATCGCGTTGACGGAAGCCACGGAAAGGACTCGCTGGCCATCGACCGAGCCATCGCCAAGGAGGGCGAGCATGACGCGAGCCATGTCTGATGCCGTGGTCGTTATGCCTCCCGACGGACTCGCGTAAGTGAACCGCAACGGGAGGGCGATCTGTGTTCCCTCGCGCCATTCGTACCCCCGGGTAAATTCGAGCGTCGGGGTCGGTGGCGGTGGCTGATAAGCGGTCGTCGCCACCATTCTCAACGGTCTGAACACACGATCGGCCATGTACTGCTCATACCGCAGACCCGTGATCTGCTCGACGACGGCGCCCGCCAGCGCGTAGTGGTAGTTCGAGTAGCTATAGACACTCCCGGGTGGAATGAACTGCTCCGGTGGATGTCGCCGGACGTGTTCGGACAGCATTTCGAGGTGTTCGGGTGAGTCGGTATACGCGCCGGCAAATCGCTCGTCGAGACCCGCGGTATGAGTCAGCAGCTGATGCATCGTCGCGCCGTACCGAAGCGGCACGTCTGGCAGGTACTCCCGAACATCTCGTTGAAGGTCGAGCATCCTGGCATCCACCAATTGGAGCACGGCGAGTGCCGTCAGCGTTTTCGACACCGAGCCGATCCGGAATACGGTCCGCGCTGGATCCACTCGTGCTTCAGGTTCCAGTTGCGAATTTCCGTAGCCGCGCAGCACCAGAATGCGTCCTTGGTACACGACAGCAACCGCAGAACCCGGTACATGTCCCGCCTCCATCAATTTCGGCACCGTGGCATCAACAAATGCAGGGAGTGCATCGATGCGTTCGAGAGGAATCTCTTGGGCCTTCGCGATCCCACCGACCGCAACGAACGAAATCACGACGCCGCTCGCTACGGCGTGTCTGACGCGGCGCGCGAACACACCCGCTGCGACGCGCAACACGCCTTCGGCGCCGGCGGCCAGCATGATGAGGCGCCAGAATCCAGGCACACCGAGGAGGGCGGGATCTGCCGAGAGATGCTGAATGTGAGTCGTGATGGGCATACCCGTGCAGCTTCTAATGGCGTGCCCGTGTTTTCAACATCAGGAGTGTGCCTTGCACCACGACCCGAAACTCTAATCGCGCCGTGCTGCTCGACACTCGAGTTTGTGGTTGGCCCCCCGGTTCTGATATCCTCGCAGCTCTTCCATACACCCACGGACCGCAACCCGCTGCGTGCTCCGGAAACGATGATTCCATTCGAGATCTCATGAGCGCAGATACCTACGTCCTCGGAATCAACTACCGGCCGGTAGCTGGTAACGACATCGGTCATCATCCCGCAGCCGTCCTCCTGAAAAACGGACAGATCGTGGCCATGTGTCAGGAGGAGCGCTTCATCCGGGTCAAGGAAGCGCCAGGCATATTTCCCGTGAACGCCATTCAGTTTTGTCTCTCGAGGGGCGGAATTACGATCAACGACCTGGCGGCTGTCGGATGGAATTGGAATCCGATGATCGCTGCCGAGCGCGGCAAGCAGCGGCGGGGCCCGGTCGTTGGGAGTCTGGCAACGGTCGCTCAGTTCGCGTTGCGGCACACACCGTTTCGGACGTTCTCGGGCATGGCACCGGACGCGCTTCTGCCGGAGCGAGCTGTCGGGGGAGTCAAACGTGAGCTCTTGTACTGGCACAACCTGAACTCACGAATTCCGGTGATGTGTTTCGATCATCACCTGGCGCATGCGGCATCCGCGTTCTACCCCAGCGGCTTTGAACGAGCCACGATCGTGACCTGGGACTGCTGGGGCGATCACCTGTCAGGCTTGATCGCGCACGGCGAGGGATCGCGCATCACCGTCCTGGAAGAAGTGCCTTACGAACGCTTCTCCATCGGAAAGCTCAACGACTTTGTGTACGACTTCCTGCGGACCAGCGAAAAGGGCAACTTGATGGGCCTCGCGCCCTACGGAACGCCAAAAGGGTTGCTCGACGGCCTCGTCGATGTGGCATCGAGCACGATGCGGATGGATCTGCTGGATCAGCGCGCGCCCTTTCCGGAAAGCTTCATCAAAGTTGCGGGCCCCCCCAGACGTCCGGGCGAGCCCCTGGAGCAGCGGCACAAAGATCTTGGTGCCGACCTCCAGCGGCTCATTGAGCGGTTGGGAATGAACATCGTGAAGGGTGCCGTTGAAAAAACAGGCATTCGGGACATCTGCTTTGCAGGTGGATGCGCCTTGAATGCCACGCTCAACGGGAAGATTGGCCGGTCTGAGCTCGTCGATCGGATCTTCATTCAACCGGAGGCTGGTGATGCCGGAGGCGCACTCGGAGCGGCCTACCTCGGCCACCTGGCTCTTGGAAAGACGCTGCCCCGTCAGGAGCTGGAGCACGCCTACTGGGGTCCGTCCTTCACCGACCAGGAAATCATCGAGCAGGTGGAGCTGGTCAAACTGCCGTTCGAAAAGCTGTCGGATTCCGACGTCGCGTCATGCACTGCGGAGCTCCTCGCCCAGCAGAAGATTGTCGGATGGTTCCAGCTGGGGACCGAATGGGGCCCCCGGGCTCTGGGAGCACGGTCGATCATCGCAGACCCCCGACACGAGGAGATGCGGGACCGCGTGAACACGGCGATCAAATATCGCGATTGGTGGCGGCCGTTCGCGCCGAGCATGCTCCCGGAAGCAGCAGACGACTACCTCGAAGGCGGATTCTTCGCTCCTTTCATGATCGTGACGTTCCCGGTGAAGGAACATCGTCTGCGAGAGATTGGCGGGGTGGTCCATCGCGATGGCACGACGCGTCCTCAGATGGTCAGGCGTGAGATCAACCCACGGTACTACGACACGATCAAGGCCTTTGCCGATAAGACAGGCGTGCCGATGATCCTCAATACGTCGTTCAATCTCAAAGGCGAACCGGTCGTCAATACTCCGCGCGACGCGCTCAGAACTTTCTTCAGCAGCGGTCTCGACGCGCTGATCATGAACAACATTCTGCTTCGGAAGCCGTGCGGAACAACCGGCGCTGATTGACCGGACGCTGTTGGAGCTGGTTCGACTCGGGTCACTCACTCAGTGCGAAGCGCCTTCATCGGCGCGAGCGCCGCTGCCCGCGTCGCCGGCACCACGGCCGCGACGAACGCCGTGAACGCGAGGGCTCCGGCGGCCACGGTCAGGGCCACCGGGTCCCAGAACGCCACGCCGTAGAGTTGCGCCGACAGCAGATAGCCGGCGCCAACCGCCAAAGGCAGTCCGAGTAGAAGGCCTACCGCCACGCGCATGAACGCCCCGCCCAGCACAAGGCTCATCACCCGTCCGCGATCGGCGCCGAGGGCCATGCGGACGCCGATCTCGCTCGTGCGGCGCGCCACCGAGTAGGCTGTCACGCCGTAGAGCCCGATCGCGGCCAGGATGATCGCGATCACGCCGAACATCCCGGCCAGGCTCGCCACCGCTCGCTGCCGGTCGAACGTCCTCTCTACCTGCTCCGCTAGGGTGCGGATGGTAATCACGGTCAGATTGGGATCCGCCTGGGCCAGGGCGCGCGCGATCTGCGGCTCCAGCACGCCGGGCGGCGTGTTGGTCACCAGCAGCACCCCGCCGACGTTGTGCGAGGCTGTCTCCACACGCTTCATCATCTCGTTGGCGTAGTTCACCGTCTGCGCGAGCGGGACGAAAAACATGGGCCGCATCGGGCGATCGAGTTGGAACCCCGCAAACCGGGCGTCACCCACCACGCCCACGATGCGGAAGGAGTTGACGTTCTCTGGTAGGTTCAGCCCAAAGTGTTGGTCGAGCGGATCCTCCTCGGGCTTGAAGAAGCGCTTCACGAATGCCTCGTTCACGACAGCGACGTTCTCCGAGTTCTCGTTGTCGGCCTCGGTGAAGTGGCGGCCCCGCATCAGCTTGACGCCCAAGCTGCTGCAGGTAGTTCGTGCTCACGCGGTCCCACGACGATCCAATCTCCGCGCCCGGAGCCGGGTGCGGCTTGCCGGCCACGAGCACGCCCTCGCCCCAGTTGTCGGTGAGCGGGTTGTAGAGCGCCAGCCCCACGCCCTGCACGCCGGGGATGCGCGCGAGGCGCGCTTCCACGTCGCGGTGGAGCGCGGTGAGCCGTGCGCCGGTGAACGACGCTGCGGCTCGCCCCACGGACACGATCACGCGGCCATCGCGGTTGAAGCCGAAGTCTTGCCCCTGCAAATTGCCCAGGCTGCGCCCCAACATCGTCGAGCCCGCCACGAGCACCACGGACAGCGTGGCCTGCACCACGAGCAACGCCTTGCGCGTGAACGACGCGCGATCGCCCGCGGTGCGGCCGGCGCCGCGTAACGCCTCAATGGGATCCATGCGCGTTGCGAACCATGCGGGTGCGGCGCCGAAGAGCAGTCCGGTCACGAGCGCCAGGCCAATCGTGAACGCGAGCACGACCGGCGATGGTGCGGTGTCGATCGGCACGATGGTGGCACCGGCGAAGGCAAGGGAGAGCAGGAGCCGCGCGGCGCCCGCGGCCACGATCAATCCGGCGATGGCGCCGCCGATGGCGAGCAGCACGCTCTCCACCAGCGCCTCGGTCAGGATCTGCCGTCGCGACGCCCCCATGGCCAGTCGCAGGGCGGTCTGTCCGCGGCGTGCTGCCGCGCGGGCCAGCAGCAGGTTGGCCACGTTAGCGCAAGCGATGAGCAACACCAGTGCGCACACGCCGAGCAGGATCTGCAGGCTGCGCCCGTACTGCTCCTTCATCACGCCAACACCCGAGCCCGCAGGTACCACCGTGATCACTTGCTGCGGCAGCGTGCGCTCGATCTCCGCCATCCAGTTCGACGGGTAGCCGGCCTCGTGCTGCATCCACTGCCGGAGCAGCCCGGTCAGCCGCGCATCCATGCCGACGATGGTTGCCTCCGGGCGCAGCCGACCGATCACGCGCAGCCACGCCGAGATGGGCTGGCGTAGCAGCGACGTTTGGCCGCCGGAGATCAGCGGCTCTTGCTGCAGTGGCAGCCATAGGTCCGGGGGATTGGCCTGGAGCGTCTCACCGAAGAAGCCTGGCGGCGTCACGCCAGCCACGGTGAACGCATTCCCTTCGATCGAGAGTGTGGCGCCGACGATCGAGGCATCGCTGCCATAGATGCCCTGCCAGGTGTGATAGGCCATCATCACAACTGGCGATGCCGCCGGTCTGTCGTCGTCAGCCGAGAATACGCGACCCGTGAACGCGCCGACGCCGAGCGTCTTGAAGTAGTTCCCGGTGACGTAGATGGTGCGGAGCGGCCGCGGCGCCTGGTCGACGCCCTGGCGGCGTACGCTCAGTCGGCCCCTCCCGGCCTGGAACGCTGTGATCTCTTCGAACTCCGGCACTTCGGCCCTGAGGCGCTCGACGAGCGGGAACGAGAACATGCCCCAGCTGTCCTGGGGGCCACCCTGCACACAGCAGTTGCCGCCGTCGCCGATCCGATAGAGCCGGGACGGGTCGCTCACCGGCAGCGACTTCAGCATCACGGCGTGAATCAGCGTGAAGATGGCCGTGGTGCCGCCAATCCCCAGGGCCAGGGTGAACACGGCCGTGGCCGTGAAGACGCGCGCGGCGCGGAACTTACGGAGCGCGTAGATCGAGTCGCGAAAAAGAGTGCTCACCTCCGCCTTAGACGGAAGTCAGTGAGATTCCGTTGTCCGCCGGTTGCAATCAGTCGCCAACCACTCGACCGTTGGTCAGGAACCGCTGATAGTTCTTGTAGTGGGTCGTCGTTCGCAGCCTTGGCACGCCGGAACCGCGGGTGATTCTGATCGATGTGAGCGATTCTGGGAGCACCAGCGTCTCGGTGGGGTTGTCGAATGTGACCCGCTTGAAGCGAATCGATGTGTCCCATCGCTCCATGGTCCAGCTCATGGGATTGGTCGCCCGCGCGCGTGCCTTCTTTGGCAAGGGAATCTCCACCATGCCACTCAATCGCTGATCGAGCCTGAGCACGTCGTGTGTTTCAGCGTCAATCCAGATCCGGCCCTGCAGGCCGCCTTCGAGATTGAAGCTGACGCAGTCGTCGCGCCCCTCGATCATGCTCGACTCGACCGACGCCTTCCGAAGTACCCGGTAGTCGATCATCGTCACCGTGCGGTGATCGATTGAGGTCTGCCCGGCCAGGGTGAACTCGTAGTCCGCGCGCTCACTCGAGAGCAGCAGGGAGAGCACGTGTGGTTCTTGTGTCTGCTGTTCCGGTGCCGTGCAGTTGTTCCAGTCATCCTTGCGCGGCGTGTGACCGTTCACTCGGAGCAACTGCCGCAGCATGTGCGCCTCGATTGACAGTCGGCCGTCCGCGTCTGGCTGCCATGAAAGACGAAGCTCGGATTCGACGGTTCTCCCGAACCCGTTGGGTCCCCATGCCGCGTTCATCGGCTGCAGCTGAACGACTTCGAGGCAGACGATGCTTTGCGCACGCGCGAGGAAACGTTCGACTTGCTCGCCGGCCCGCTGCAGCACGGTTTCGAGCAGGGCTTCTGTGCCCGAGGTATCGGCGCTGAGACCCACGGCCGCAACGAGGCAGGCTGCCAGGGCGAGGCGGCGCATCGCCGCGGATTATAGTCACATCCCGGCTCGGGCGAACGGGTCGCGATTGCCGCCAGCCGATCAGCAACAGCAGTCCGATCACGGCTATGCCGGCGACGTTCGGTGGATACATCAGATAGCCGGAGCTCGCTTCGGACTTCCGCCTCGAAGGCGGAAGCCACGCATAATTGTTCGTGACCCGTGGCTTCCGGCTTTAGCCGGAACATCGGAGGCGCGATAACGAATCAACTGCCGCTAGGTAACGGATGCCAGGTAGCCACTCACCACCAGCAGGACCAGCGGTCCGCCCACGAGCACCAACTGGGCTTTCCACGATTGTCCCTTCATCAACCAGAACGGCATCGAGAGCGCCAAGGATCCAGGGAACGCGATGCTCGTCAAGACCTCGCCCGTGATCGAGAGGCCGGAGCGCCTGGCGGCGATGCCCAGCACCACGAACACCAGCGTGGCGCCGAGCATGACGGCAGCGCCAGTCAACGAATCGCGCGTCGTGTAGCGCACCTGCTTCCGATCACAGAATCAGCGATTTCAGCGTCATCGGTCCTCCTGCACTCGGGGCGACGCGCGCGGCCGTGGTCGCGCGCCGCACATCGGCCGACAGCCACGCGTCGATTGCCCCTGAAACAATGTCGATCACCTGCTGCGGGTGCAGCCGGTCGTGCCCGACGGTCGCGAGGAACTCCTCGCCGTAGCGGTCGCGCCACGCACGCGGGTACAGGCCAAGAAGGTGGGTGAGCCGCACCTATCCCTCCGCCAGTCGCATTCGACCCACGCGCGCGAGGGTCTGCAGGCTCTGCAGGCGGTGGTGCAGCACGCGGTGACCCGCCGGCGTGAGCCGGTAGGGCCGGCGCCGCTCCTCCGCCGGCAGCGGCACGATCCACTTGCGGGCCTCGAGCCGCGCGATCGCCCCGTAGAGCGTGCCAGGGCCCAATTTCTGTCCCGTCACCGCCTCGATGTCCCGCGTCATCGCATAGCCATGCTTCGGGCCATCGGCGAGCGAAATCAGGATGTACAGGGCCGGCTCCGAAAAACGCCCCAGGCCGGCGAGCAAGTCGTCTTGGTTCTTCATCCAGTCCTCACGTCTCGCGGATCGTCCGAACGACGTGGTCTCTATTACGCTGTACGTCTACTGCGTACGGCGTAGCAAAGTCAAGACGTCGCTGAATGAGGACGCGCCGCCTCGAGCCGTGCTCGCACCAGCCCCGACACCTCTTGAACGCTGATGCTCTTCAAGCACAGGTTGTCGTTGCAGGGCGACAGCCGCTGATTGTGCGGACCGATGCAGGGGCTGCAGGAGTATCCGGTGTGGACCACGTCCGAGCTGGTCGCCAGCGGCCGATAGCGCTCGGGGATCTCGGGTCCGAAGAAGACGACGACGTGGATCCGGGTCAGCGCCGCGAAGTGCGCCGGTCCCGAGTCGTTCGTCACCAGGACGTGTGACGAGGTCGAACAGGTGCAGTAGCTCGTTCATCGTCGTGCGGCCGGTGAGGTCCAGCGCACGCGGCGATCCGAGCCGCGCGCAAATGTATTGCGCGTCGGGCCTGCTCGCTGGCGACGCCCGTGATCAGGAGGTAGACCTCGGGATCCTCGAGCAGTTGGCGAGCGAGCTCGGTGAACGATTCGAGGGGCAGGCGGCGCATCGGAAAGCGGGCGCTCGCGTTGGGATTGAGAACCACGAGCTTGCGGGCCGGTCCGATGTCGGCATTGATCGCGCGGAGCTTTCGCCAGATGCCGGCGGCCGCGTTCGCGTCGGTCGTGATCTTCGGAACGTCGAGGCAGTCCATCGCCCGCGGCCGTTTCACGCGCGGCACCTGGTCCGGCGGCGTTTCGAGCGCGTGAACGAGATCGAGAAACGTATGCGCGGCATGGATATGCGCGTTGTAGAGCACTTTGTGCGTCAGCAAATCTCCCGTGTACAGCCCCTCCTGGTTGAACCGGTGGAAGCCGACGCGTCGGCGGGCGCCCGACAGGTAGCTCAGCATGCTGCTGTACCTGACGAACGCTTCCATGTTGACCACCGTGTCGATGCCGCGGCGGCGGGCGCGCCACGGAAAGACCAGCGTGTCGCGAACGAATGACCAGCCGGAGTCCGCGTCGATCGTGATGATGTTCTCGGGCGCGATGATTCCGAGCATCTCCACGCTCGACCGAATCTGCGTGAAGCACAGGAAGTGCAGCGTCGCATCCGGAAAGAGCTCGCGCGCTTTTCTGAGCGAGGGGTAGGCCACGACCATCGTCCCCATCTCGGCGAGCTGAATGAACAGGATGTTGCGCGGCGCACCGGCGGGCGAGGCGGCGAGTCCAACCAGGCGCTTGATGCGGTCGCGGCGGTGAGGAGAAAGGTGAGCGGGATCCCGACCCAGAAGTCGATCGCCCGCATTAGGTTCGGATTCAAGGTAGCGTCCGCACCATTCTGCCCACCACGCTCCGAATGAGCAAATCGCGGGGTTGCCGTCCGGAGTGAAATGGTACGCTCAGGGCGTGCCGCCCCGGCTCCAATCGTTCGTCCCGGCCCATCGTCTTCGTGCTCGTCGTCGTCGGCGCTCTACGCGCTCCTTCGCTCCCAGCGCGACGAGCTCGTCGACTTCGTCGTGCCGCGCACGGCGGCCTTTCGCTTCCTTGCGCACGAGCCGCTGTACCGGCCGGATGATGGTCATTATCAGTACAAGTACTTTCCGGCGTTCGCGCAGCTCATGGTGCCTTTCACCTGGGTCTCCAAGGAGGTCGCACAGTTCACGTGGTTCACGCTGACGGTGGCCATGACCTGGGCATTCGTGAGCCTGTCGATCGCCGCCCTTCCCGAGCGGCGACTGTCGGTGCGGGTGCTGTTCTGGCTCACGCTGCTCCTGAATGGCAAGTTTCTCGTCAAGGAGCTTGCGTTCGGACAGTTCAACCTGCCGGTGGCCTTGCTGATGCTCGGCGCCGTGATGGCGGCGCAGCACGGTCGTGGGCTCGCGGCTGGAGCCCTCGTCGCGGCCGGCGTGTTCGTCAAGCCCTATGCCCTCGTGCTGGTGCCCTGGCTGGCGTTGGCGCTCGGCTGGCGCCCGCTCGTTCCGTTCGGTCTCGTGCTGGCTGGCGGGCTGCTGCTGCCCGCCGCATCCTACGGTTGGAACGGTAACCTGACGCTGCTTCACGAGTGGTATCGCACCGTCACCGACACGACGGGACCGAACCTGCTCGGCCATGAGAACATCTCGTTCGCTTCCTTTTGGGCGAAGTGGATCGGGCCCGGCACATTGGCCGCGCGCCTCGCGCTAGCCTCGGCGGTCATCGCTGTCGCGGCGGGGGTTGCCGTCATGTGGCGGCGGCGACACGTGGCTGAGCCCAACTATCTTGAAGCCGCGTACTTCTTCGTGCTGATTCCGCTCGCTGTCGCCTCAAGGCTGGGACTATGTGCTGCTGATCGGGTTGCCCGCCTACATGTGCCTCGTCGATCGGTGGCGCGACTTGTCGCCGAACTGGCGCGCGGTGGTCTTGACGGGGTTCTTCCTCACGAGCTTCACCATCTTCGACCTGCTGCGGCGGCCGCTCTACATTCACCTCATGGAGTTGGCCGCGGTCAGCGTTGGCGCGGTGCTGATTGCCGCCTGCCTCATTCGCTTGCGGTGGCGGGCTCTCGCGTGAGCGCTGGCGTCAGCCCTGAGACACATGTTTCTGACATGACGGCGAGACTCCGGCCGTTCGCCCTTCTTGCGGTCATTGTGCTGGCCGTCGTCGTCTACAACACGCGGGTTCGTCACGAGATGGTCGACTTCATCACGTGGCGACAGGCGGTCGTGCGAGCCCTCGACGCCGAACCGCTGTACCGTCCGGAAGACGGCCATTACCAGTTCAAGTACTTTCCGATGTTCGCGGTCATGATGGCCCCGTTTGGGGTTGTCGATCAGGACACGGGGAAGATGCTCTGGTTCGCCATCGAGGTCGGGCTTCTCGCGGCTCTGCTGCGCTGGTCGATCACGGCTCTGCCCGAGCGGCGCCTGTCGCAGCGGACGCTCTTGTTGTTCGCGATCGTCCTGATGGCGAAGTTCTACGCGCACGAACTGCTGCTGGGGCAGACCAACCTCCTGCTCGGCGTGCTGCTCGTCGCGATGCTGCTGGCCGTCCAGATCGATCGGCGGATCATTGCCGGTGGGCTCGTGGGCCTGGCCGTCTTCGTCAAACCGTACGCGCTGATTCTGGTTCCCTGGCTGCTCGTCACTCAGGGATGGCGCAGCCGCCGCCATGGCCGCCGGAATCGTGGTCATCGGTCTGTTGCTGCCGGCCGCCGTCTATGGCTGGAGCGGCAACCTGGACCTGCTGCGCGAATGGCTGCGCACGGTGACTGAGTCCACGACGCCGAACCTCTTGGGAAGCGACAACGTGTCGATTGCCGCAATGTGGGCCAAGTGGCTGGGCCCCGGTTCTGTGGCGTCCGGGCTCGCGTGGCTCACCGTCATCGCGACCCTGGTCCTGGTGATCGTGGTCTGGCGGCGCAGGCGGGCAGTGTCAGCGCCGGAATATCTCGAGTGCGCGCTGCTCATGCTCCTCGTCCCGCTCGTCTCGCCGCAGGGTTGGGATTACGTGCTGCTGCTCGCCACGCCGGCCGTCGTTTGTCTCGTGGACCGCTGGCGCGAGTTGACGAGGCCCTGGCAGTGGGGACTGGGCGTGGCGATCGCGCTGATGTGTCTGACGACGTTCGATCTCATGGGTCGCGAGCTGTACGGCCAGTTCATGGCGCTGTCGCTGGTCAGCGTATGCGCACTGGCCGTGGCCGCCGGCTTGGTCCACGTGCGCGGGCGTGGACTCGCGTGACCTGACCCCGTGCATTGTCAAACGGCGTGTTGTGGGTCGGCAGAATTCGGTCGGCTCCCCTTGATTTGGCTGCCCAGCCACCCCCCAACGGCGCCTGCGAGTAACGTGACTGAAAAGAGCAAGACCGGTTCAATCCCGAAACGTCGACGCATCACCAGCGGGGTCGCCACGATGATTCCGACCAGCACGCCGTGCCAGATCGGCCGGGCGATCACCCGGCGGCCGAGCCAGATTGCGGCGATTGCCGTCAGCAGGACACAGAGTCGTGGAGTCCACACTGGCCCCACGCGATTGGCAAATTGCTGAATGACGTCGGTATCCGGAGCACCACGGGCAGCCCATCCCAGGCTGAAGGCATACCCAAAGATCACCATCGCGACGAGCACAAAGCCGATGACCCAAACGCTCACACTGGCGACGAGGATCGAACTCCATTTGAACCGAAGCGCATTCGACGTCATGGCGTCCCTCCTTGCGGGAGAACGACGGTTCCGATGCCCTCGAGTACGGGGCTGTCTGAAGTACGGTCGCTGAGGCCGCAGTGTAACGCAGTTAGGAATTGGCGCTACGGCATACTGAGGGCCTCGAGCCGAAGGAGACATGGGCGACACTGGTGACGACGATTGGGAAGAAGTCTGGGATGCTCGCGCCGACGCGCTAGCCGGCGTGTTGGGCGGACATGACAATGTTTTCCACGCCCCACACCCGTTTTCCCTTGGCGGACAGGCCGACGTCATGTCGTTCGACCGCCACTTGGACGGCGTGGTTTATGTGACCGCGGAATTGACCGGCAAGCCGAACGCCTCCTACGCGGATTACGAGTTGATGATCTGTCACCGTTCGCCCCAGGATTGGGGTCCCAACGTGATAAGCCGGCTGGCGCCGTATACGCAGGAGGCATACATTGCGAGTGGCGAGTCCATGGATATCGATGCTGCAACGCCACCCGACTCTCGAATCAAGGCGTTTGTGTTCGATACCTACGCGTCGTTCAGCCTCTTTGGGCTGGAGAATGAACTACGGCTGTGCATTGGCATCACGAAGCCGGAGTTGGAATTCAAGCACCAACATGGGGCCGAGAGGCTATTGGATCTCTTGAAGCGCCACGGCGTGTATCCCTTCACGGATCTCGAGCGCGACAGCGTGCCGCTCAATGGTTAACCCGTGGCTGAAGCTGGCCCGCGCGTCAGAGGGTACTGCCACCCGGAGAATGCGATCCGCTGCTTCTGGAGCATATGTCGACCATTCAACTAGTGAGGCTCGACCCAGCTCTCGAGCACACGCTCACGAACGACGACGAGTTCAAGAAAGCGCTCGTCCAGGGCAATTGGGTGGGGATGGCCGATGTGGTGCACCGCGTCGTCGGGCGCACCGTCGCGTCAACCGCGAACGTGGACGAATTGCGCTGGGATGGTTACTTCGTCGTGGATGAAGGCACTCGCGAGCTTGTCGGCTCGTGTGCGTTCAAGAGGCCTCCCACGGACGAGGGAATGGTTGAGATCGCCTATTTCACGTACCCAGAGTTTGAGGGGCGAGGGTACGCAACGGCGATGGCCAGGAAGCTGGTCGATTTGGCTAGCAGGTCGGCGGCAGTGAAGCAGGTTGTTGCCCATACGCTCCCAGAGACCAACGCATCGACACAGGTCCTGGAGAAAGTCGGAATGGTGTTTGCTGGTGTGGTCATGGACCCAGACGACGGGCGTGTGTGGCGCTGGCAGGTGGATGTCGGCAGCTCGCCCGCGCTGAGATGATCGCGAGACCACAATGCACGAGCTGGGTTGACGATCTCAAATCGTTGTAGGCGCCTAA
The DNA here is from genome assembly GCA_963734095.1 of uncultured Acidobacteriota bacterium. GTDB lineage: Bacteria > Acidobacteriota > Vicinamibacteria > Vicinamibacterales > UBA2999 > JACCSI01. The sequence goes on from CAVTGK010000046.1 coordinate 21,175, forward strand.
TCGCCCGGGTGTATGGTGAACCCTTCGAGGAGGTCGGTCAGTCGCCAAAGTCAGCGAAATCGTGCTGGACGACTAGGTTATTCACGGCTACCGATGAGCCATGAGCGCGGCAGGTTCTGCGTTGCGCGTCGTGGCAACGATGGAGGCTTTTATGGGTTTGAGAATGAGGTACACATACGCCATTCAGACCGCCAAGGGCAAATTTCAGGGGGCGGCGGAAGAGCGCGACGGCAAGCTGTACTTCAAGGGCACGATCGCGACCGAAGAGCAGAAGAACGAACTATGGAATGCGATCAAGACAATTCCCACCTGGCGCGAGGAAATCGTTGCTGACATCCAGGTGACTGGGCCGCCAGCCGGTGCTGCTCCCGCTGCAAAGACGTACACGGTGCAGGCCGGCGATACGTTGAGCAAGATTGCCAAGGATCACCTCGGCAGCGCCAATGCGTACATGAAGATCTTTGAGGCCAACAAGGATCAGCTGACGAATCCGGACGTGATCAAACCCGGTCAGGTGCTTCGTATTCCTGAGGGGGTATAGGGCGTAGGGCATAGGGCGCAGGGCGGTCAGAACCGGTTAGAAAGGTAACACATTGGGCCGGATACATGGGTGACAGATTGTCAGGGCGATCGGCGAGAGTGGACGAATGCCTTGGACGGAGACGTGCCCCATGGATCAGCGCCTGGCGTTGATTGCGGAGTGGCTGCGAGACGAGTGGACGATGACCGAGTTGGCGGAGCGGTATCAGATCAGTCGCAAGACCGCCTACAAAAGGGCGGATCACTACGCCGCGGATTCCGCGGCGGGGCTGTCGGATTGCCCCCGCCCGCCGAAGGCCACGGACGTGCGATGATCGACGCAACCCGAGATGCTGTATTGACACTGGTCGGTTCGCGCGAATCCGCACGGGGGCCCGAAGAATCTCCGGGCCATTCTTGCTGGAGCGGCAGCCGCTCGCCCCGTGGCCCGCCGCAAGCACCATGGGCGATCTGTTGCGGCGCGCCGGGGTCAGTCAGCCTCGTCGTCGCACGCGCTATGTCGTGCCGGGGACGCAGCCGCTGGCCGCGGCTGAGGCCCCGAACGACGTCTGGACGGCAGATTTCAAGGGCTGGTTTCGCACCGCCGATCAGACGCGGTGCGACCCGCTGACGGTGGCCGACGCGTGCAGTCGATTCGTCTTCTGCTGTCGCATTGTGGCGCCCAGCGAACGCGGCGTGCGGTCGTGGTTCGAGCGGGCGTTTCGGGAGCATGGGTTGCCGATCGCGCTCCGGACCGACAACGGCTCGCCGTTTGCGACGACCGGCGCGGGCCACTTGTCGCATCTCGCCGTCTGGTGGTTGAAGCTGGGGATCCAGCTGGATCGGATTGATCGCGGGCATCCCGAGCAGAACGGGCGGCACGAGCGGTTCCATCTCACGCTCCAACAAGAGACGACGACGCCCCCCGCGGCCACCCCGTTGCAGCAGCAACGCCGATTTGATCGCATGCGGCGTGAATTCAACACGGAGCGTCCACCCGAAGCACTCGGGCAAACTCCCCCGGCCCGTCACTATGTGCCGTCGCCCCGGCACTATCCCGCGCGGCTCGAGGAGCCGTGGTATGACGCCACGCACCAGGTGCGCCGCGTCCAGCAGACCGGGCAGATTAAGTGGCACGGCGAGAGGGTCTTTATCAGCGAAGCGGTCCGCGGGGAAATAGTGGGGCTGCGGAAACGCTACGCGCCGATTTGAACGGTGCGTTTAATGCACGTCGAACTCGGCCGCAATATCGGTAGAAGCGATCGCTGGAGCCCGATGTGGCACGGCCGCCGTATCGGCTGAGGGAAAACGACAGGGGGGGCGCAGATGGAAATGAGGGCACCCATGGAAATCACAGAACGATTTCCACAGGTGCTTGGGAATCTCGCACAGACCGCGAGATTCCCACGTTGCCACAAGCGAATCTCCTTCTGGATGCGGGTGAAACCAGAAGGAACGGACATGCAGTGTTACCCATGTATCCGGTCTGTTTTGTTACCGATGTTTCAGGTTGCGCAGGGCGCAGGGCGCAGGGAACCAGGGAGCAGGAAGAAAAAATGGTCCTTGTGTCCGGTGCCCTGTGCCCTGTGCCCTTCCCTTGCTACCCCATAAACCCAACATCCTTAATCGAGAAGTTGCTCAGATTCGGGAACGCCCAGTCGAGTTCGCCGGGGGTGGCGCCAAACCACTTGCCCAGCGTCGCCCCGAATTGGGCAGCGGCGATTGTCGGAATCCACACCCCGCGATTGTTGGCGTCATCCGGTCCCGAGAACGCGAAGGTGGGCATCTGGCCGTAGATACCGCCGCGGACGGCGCCGCCCAGCACGAACTGATGCGCGCCCCAGGCATGGTCGCTCCCGCTTCCATTGGACTGCATCGTCCGGTTGAACTCGGACTGTGTGAAGGTGGTGACGCGGTCCGCCACCCCAAGCTCGAACGTCGCGCTCGCGAATGCGTAAAGGGCCTGTGACAACTGCTGCAGCAGGTTCCAATGCGTCCAGTCCTGCCCGCTGTGTGTGTCGAAGCCGCCCATCGAGCAGAAGAACACCTGCCGCCCAGGACCCATCTGCGATCGAACGCGGATGAGACGAGCGACTTCCTTCAACTGATTGCCGAGCGACGTTCCTGGAAACACCGCCGCGAGGGGAGGCAGACTCCCGTTCAACTGCAGCGTGTCGCCGAGTTGTAGCCCATCCGCAAACGCGCGGTTGGCTGCCTCGCGAATCGGATTGCCGCCATCCATCAACACCATCGCGTTGACGGCCTGCCGGCGCGCGTCGGCTGCCGCAGGCGGCCAGAAATTCATGCCCGACAGCGCGAGATTGGCGCCCGGCGGGATCACGTTGCTGCGAACGTTCTCGCCGCGCAGGAAGATGGCGGGTGACGAGACCGACACGGCTGCCAGCGTGTCCGATGCGCCAAAGAGATCGAGAAGCCGCCCGCCCCACCCCGACGCCACCTGCTGTGACGTGCCGGTCTGTGCCTGCGTCGTTTGATCCGAGTGGGAGAACAGGTTGGACGGCGCGGATGCCCCGGCCAGGTACTCGGCGCGGGTCAGCGGCCGATTGAGCTGCCCCATGTTCAACACGATGGCGAGATGGCCGCTCATGTAAAGCGGATTCATCTCAGCCAGCCCGTAGTGGAGCGCGTACGGATTGCCGTTGGCGTCAGGAATCGGCGCCAGCAATTCGGTGCCAGTGAGCACCAGACCGGCCCGAAGAGTCTGATAGGCCGTGTATCGCGCCGTGTCCACCGGCACGATCGTGTTGTTGCTGTCGTTGCCGCCGAACATGTAGACGCACACGAGCGCCTTGTAATCGGTCACGTTCGGTGCCGCGCTGGCTTCGGCCACGAAGAACGAACGTGATGGGCCAAGACCAACGCCCGTGAGTCCCAGTGCCGCCAGGCGAGCGCTGAGCCTGAGAAAGTTGCGACGTGCCGGTACGTGTGTGTGCCCCATGATGCGTCTCTCTGCTCTGCGCTTACGGAATAGTGACCGACTGCACGGGCGTCGCCGAGCTCGTGCCGCACGGGTTGACGGCTCGGATCGAGAAGTTATAGGTGCCTGCCGGAACCGGGCTGGAGATCGACCGCGCAGGTGTCGGCACGCTGACATTGAACGCGCCGCTGACGTTGATCGTGTAGCTCAGCGTCGCGGCGCCGCTGGCGGCCGGCTGCCAGTTGAGCGAGATGACGTTTCCCGCCTTGGACGCGATGAAGTTCACGGGCGTCGACGGCGATCCGGAACAGTTGGTCGGGAACGTCAGCGTGACGGAATTCGAGGTCCCGCTGCTGCCGGCGGCATTGAGCGCGCGCACGGTGAACCTGTAGCTGCCGGGTGGAACGCTTGGGAACGTGAAGCTCTCCGACAACGGCAGCGGGACCGATGCGCTCGCGTCGCCGCTGACATCCAGGATCAGCGAAGTGGGCGCGCCGCCGCCAAAGGTATTTCGCCACGACAATCCGAGGCTCGAGCCTTTGACCACGCCCAGCAGATTCGAGGGTGCGGTCGGTCCGGCCGCGACCTCGACGTAGACGCGAATCTCACTCGAGGCGCGGCTCTTGTTCGCGCCCGACAGCGTGTGCATGCGCACATAGAACGATCCGGGCGGCGCCGCGAAGCTGAAGGTTGGTGACGTGCTGCCCGTGGGCATGCTGGCCAGCACCTCGCCCGGCTTCACGCCGGCCTCGAACACGTACCCGGTCGGCGACGGGCCAATCGTCGGCGGGTTCCACCGCAACGTCACCACATTGCCTGAAACCGAAGCGGTGACGAGGTTCGTCGGCGGCTGCACCGTGGTGGCGCCGACGCCGCTGTTGTCGGCGAACACCGAGTGCTCGCTGGAGATCGCCGCCAGATAGAGAGCCCCGAGTGCTCGTTGCGTCGTATCGGACGCCGGCACCGCGCTTGTTGCGACGAGGATCAACTCGCGCAGCTCGTCGGACATTCGGCCGAACATCAGGTTCTGATTCACCCGGTCGACGAGCGTCGTCGGATTGGCGGCCAGCGCTTTGTAGGGCGTGAGGTCGACCGCGAACGCCGACCCGAACTGTCCGTTGAGCAGCCCATAAATGAAGTTCGCTCGTTGGATCGCCAGCGCCGGCGGATAGATCTGAAACTCAGGCCCGTAGAGATCCGAATGTCCCGGCAGCGTCGCAAGCGGGGAGTAGAAGCTGAAGACAGTCGTTGGCGTCAGCACCCGCTGCGCAAGATTGTTGAAGACCCAGTTGTACTGATTGGGATCGCCAATCTGCGCGCCCAACGCGCGACCGAGGCCAATCATGTGCAGGACCGGATCCTTCAATCGGCCGTCTTCTGCTGCAAAGGACTGCGCCTCAGGGTCGGTGAGGACGGCGGTCAGCACAGCACGGAGATCGCCCCGGACGCCGGCGCCATTGTTCGCGAAGGCGTTGGCGACGCGATGGATGTAGCCCGCGCTGGGGTTGCTGGTGACGAGCGAGCGAATCAATCGGATTGAAACAAACGGTGCGACATTGGGATGGCTGAAGATGTTGTCGAGCACCGACTCCATGTCCTGCGTCGTCGTTTGACTGGCGGGTATCACGACCCCTTGCAGCAGTGTCTTGGAGCCCGTGTCGTGGGTCGACGTCCGCGGCTCCATGTTCCCAACGAAGTACTGCGGGTTCGAGTTCTGCGGCGTGGCCCCGGGCATGGTCGGGAACGTCCAGCCGGTGAGCGCCCGGGCGAAATCCTTGATGTGGTTCTGCGTATAGGTCGGGATGGGTTGGCCGGTGGCGTCCAGCTTCAGCGTCCCGTCCATGTGCATTTCCCACAGCCCGATCGTGAACAGCTGCATCAGCTCGCGCGCGTAGTTCTCGTTCGGCGAACTGTTCGACGACGCCTTGCGGCTGTAGGCCAGATCGAGATACTTGCCCATCGTCGGACTGAGCGTCACGTCGCGCATCAGGGTGCGGAAGTTGCCGAAGGCGTTCCGAGACAGCAGCCTCACCCACGGCGTGAGCTCTTCGCCGCTGCCGGTCTTGTTGGCCGACACGACGATGAACTGGCTGAGCGCGAAGATCATTCGCTGGCGCAGTTGATCGGGCGCGTTGGCCATGTTGAGGAACAACTGGTTGCGCACGCCATCGGTGTTGAGGCCATCAGCGAGCGGTGTTTCCGGAAGCGCGAACTGATAGGCAAGCCAGGCAGTTTTTCCGCCTGTTTGCACGGCGGCGACGTCCGCGGCGGTGGGACCGAAGGTGGCGAGCTCCAGGAATTGGGCCGCGGAGTTGGCGACCGCACGCGGAGCCTCCAGAATCTGGCCCTGTCCCGCGAGGGCGAGGACATTACAGAGCAGGGCAGCGACGGTCAGAAGTGAAATCCGGCCTTGCACACTACTTCGCAGTCGTCTGGCGCGGCGGTTGCCGCCCGAGCGGGACATTCCCGGCGAATTTGGCGCTGTCATGGGTCCCCACGTGGTGAGGGCAGGGTGGTTCGGCCTCACCGAAGCGTGGACGACCGAGGCAGGATGCGTGCCACGGGATGAGCTAGGAGGCCGATTCAAGGCGAATCGGCCCACGTGGGCTGTTAACCCATCGGTTCTGTTGACTTTGCGGAATCCCGCTTCGCATAATGCGAAGAACGGACGAAATCCCCGCCATCCTGCTTCGCGGGGCCGGTCGCGCCCCCAGCCGCTGCCCCGTCCGCCATTGCTTTTTCGACCAACCACGTTGGTCGGTCGTGGGACGAATCTCTCGCGGAAAGTCTTTCCGGAACACGGATTGAATTCCGCCGATACGTAGGGCTATGGCGCGTGACGCTCGAACCGAGCCACCACGGTTGACCCGGCTCTTCTGGCCGTTGGGTGGGTGTGTGCTGCTCATCAGCGTCCAGGCATGGAACGCGTCGCCCGTCGCTCAGCAGGAAGGCACACCCGCTTCGACACCCACCACCGCCGACGTTAGCCTGACCCCGACGGCCCATCCGGCTGTCCCGCCGACGCTCGAGGCCATGTGGTACGCGCGCGGGACCGCCGCACCGACAACGGGCCCGATGGCCGACTTCGCCCGCGGCGTTCAGATGCTCGACGACGGCCTCACGCCGGCGGTCGCTCTGCCGCTCGTGAGCGCGCCAGCACTGGCAAAGTCGGATCTCTCCGACTACTCGCGCTACTTCACGGGCATCGCCTTCCAGCGACTCGATCGGCTGGACGAGGCCGAGGGCGCGTTTGCCAATGTCGTGGAGCGCGCCCCGATGGGTCAGCTGCCTGAATCGGCTCTGTATCGCCGCGCAGAGATTCGCCAGACGCGCAGCGACTTTGCCGGCGCCGCGGCGATCTATCAGCAACTGCTCGATCGGCCGATCGCGTCGCCGCAGATTGCGCTGGTGCGACTGGGGGTGATGGCCACGGCGGCCAATGACACACCACGCGCCATCGAAGCCTATCGTCGCGTGCTCCGCGAGCACCCGCTGTCGTCGGAAGCGGCTGAAGCGGAGAAGCTGCTCGCAAGTCTGGGCGGGTTCGTCCTGGAGACCCCAGCGGCAGCGAGCGCGGAGTTTGGCCGGGCCGAGGTTCTGTTCAAGGCCAGGCGCTGGGATCAGGCGCGCACGGCGTTTACCCGAGCGCGCGACCTTCTTCGGGGCGACGAGCGTGATCAGACGGACTTTCGTCTCGCGCAGATCGACGCGATCAACGGGCAACACCGTATCGCCCGTGAGATCTTCCACCGTTTCACAAGCCACCCCCAACTCGCTGCCGAAGCGCAATACGCGATTGTTTCGTCGACACGGATGCTCGGCGAGGAGATCGAATTCAAGCAACTGACGGACGACTTCGTCGCCCGGAATCCAACCCATCGACTCGCCGAAGAAGCCTTGAACGAGCTGGCGCGACACTATGTGTTGGCTGATGAGGACGGCGAGGCGGCGAAGATCTACGCGCGAATGATCAACCAGTTCCCGACCGGGGCGTTTGCGGAACGGGCGACCTGGAAAGCGGGCTGGTGGGCGTATCGAGAGAAGAACTTCCGCGAGACGGTTCGGGTGTTTGAAAAGGGCGCGGCGACGTTTCCGCGGTCCGATTACCGACCCTCGTGGTTGTACTGGACAGCACGCGCGTACGACCAGGTGGCGGATCGTCAGGCTGCAACCGAGCGCTACCGGCTGACCGCGACGGACTACCGCAATTCATATTACGGACGGCTGGCCTGGACCCAACTCGAGCAGAGGAAAGAGGCGACCGTCACACCAGGGATTCGACGTGTCATTGTGACGCCGCCGACGCCGCCTCCCACGGCGTCGATCATCGCGCGCCTCATCGAAGCAGGACTCTATCGCCCAGCACTCACATGAGCTGCAATATGCGCAGAAGATGTGGGGCGATTCGCCTCCGCTGCAGGCGACCCTGGCGCTGGTCCACAACAAGATGGGGAACCTGCGGCTCGGCATCTCTGCCATGCGTCGCGCCTACCCGCAGTTCCTGGCTGCCGGCGGCGAAGCGCTGCCGGAGGAGATTCTCCAGATCATCTTCCCAATCGATTTCTGGCCGTTGCTCAAAGGCAACGCGCAGGCGCATGGTCTCGATCCGTTTCTGATCGCGGCCCTCGCGGCGCAGGAATCCACGTTTGATCCGAGCATCCGGTCGTCCGCCAACGCGATTGGGCTGATGCAGATCCTCCCATCCACCGGACGCCGCTATGCGCGCAAAGTCGGCATGCGGGGGTTTACGACGCGGTCGCTCGAAAATCCCGAGATCAACGCTCGGCTGGGCACGCAGTACTTTGCCGACATGGTCAAGCAGTTTGGCGGCGCTCACTTTGCGTTGGCTGGCTACAACGCCGGCGAGAATCGCGTCGAGCGGTGGAACGAGGAGGCGCCCGGCCTGCCGACGGATGAATGGATCGACAACATCCCGTTTCCGGAGACACAGAATTACGTCAAGCGGATTCTTGGCACGGTCGACGACTATCGCCGTTTGTATGGGGAGCGCTGTGCCGAGTGTGAACCGTCGGGCGCCGACGGCACCCACGAAGAGTACGGTGTCGCAGAACAAACCAACGACCAGGAAAACGCCCGCCAAGAAGGCGCCGACCAAGAAAGCGACGACCAAGCGACCGCCCGCGAAGAAGCAGTGATACCCTCCGATTCATGCCGTCGAAGGTGCGCGGATCGCGAAAGTTGAACGACTTCAGCGACTCGATTTTTCCTGAGATGACGCGGTTGGCGCAGCAGTACGACGCCGTCAACCTGTCGCAAGGGTTCCCCGACTTCCCAGCACCGGACCTCCTCAAGCAGGCGGCCTGCGACGCGATCCAGGCGGACGACAACCAGTACCTCGATCGCCGCCGGGTCACCCGCCCTGCGCGAGGCGGTGGCCGCCCAGTTCACGCGACGCCATCGCGTTGCGGTGAATCCCGACAGCGACGTGACGATTTGCTGTGGGTCCACCGAAGCGATGCTGGCAACCATGCTGGCCAGCGTCGATCCCGGCGACGAGGTCATCGTCTTCGAACCGTTCTACGAAAACTACGGGCCGGGTGCCATCCTGTCGGGTGCCGCGCCCAGGTATGTTCGGCTCAGCCCACCCGCGTGGTCGTTCGATCGCGATCGGCTGGCGGCCGCCTTCTCGAATCGAACCCGGGCCATTGTCATCAATACGCCCGCGAATCCTACCGGCAAGGTGTTTACGCGGGAAGAACTGTCGGTCATCGCCGACCTGTGTCAGCACTGGGACGTCATCGCGATTTCGGATGAAATCTACGAGCACATCGTGTTCGATGGCGCGGAGCACGTGCCGATTGCATCGCTCCCTGGGATGGCTGAGCGGACGGTGACGATCGGCGGCCTGTCCAAGACTTACAGCGTGACCGGTTGGCGCATTGGGTGGGCGATCGCTCCACCGGCGCTGAGCGAGGGCATTCGCAAGATGCACGACTTTCTCACCGTTGCGGCGCCGACACCATTGCAACACGCCGGCGCGGCTGCTCTGGGAATGCCGGATGAATACTATCGATCGATGGCGGCTGAGTACCAGCGCTTGCGCGATCGGTTGGTCGGCGTCCTCGACGGCTGCGGCTTCGTCTGCTACAAACCACGCGGCGCGTACTACCTGATGACGGACATTTCGCGCTTCGGATTTGCCAGCGACGTCGAGTTCGCGCGTCACCTCGTCAAAGACGTTGGCGTCGCAACGATTCCAGGCAGCAGCTTCTACGCCGACCCGCGCGATGGGTCGTCGCTCGTCCGGTTCTGCTTTTCGAAGCGCGAAGCCACGATTCGCGAGGCAGAAGCCCGACTGGCGCGGCTAAAGCCCGTTTCCGGCCGCACCTGAGCCGGGTTGGCCGGTCTCTGCACATTCCCAGGTGAAGCGGTGATTGTCACCGCTTCTCTGGAGACCAATCATGCAGGGGCAGGCCGTGGCCGTACTTCCTTCACCGGGGCAACACGTCAGGGAGCATCGAAGTGTTCTCGCTGACATCGAACGACGAACACTGATCTGGCTCGCTCATCGTTTGCCGCGCTGGGTCAACTCCGATCATCTAACCGTGCTGGGTGCACTCGCGATGGTGGGCGTCGGCGCGTCGTTTGCGGCCGCGCGCGTGTCGCCGATCTTCCTGGCGCTGGTCCCGCTGTTTCTCGCCGTCAACTGGTTTGGCGACAGTCTCGATGGTACGGTCGCGCGCGTGCGTAACGCGCAGCGTCCTCGTTATGGTTTTTACGTGGACCACGTCGTGGACATCGCCAACGCGACCGTCATGTTTGCCGGTCTTGGTGTGTCGGGGCTGGCCGACGTGTGGGTCGCGGCCGGGCTTCTCGTTGCCTACTTGCTGCTCTGTGCGGAATCGTTCCTGGCCACGCATACGCTCGGCGTGTTCCGCATCTCGTTTGCTGGATTTGGTCCAACCGAGCTGCGCATCGTGCTCAGCATCGGCGCGCTGGTTGCGATGCAGCGCCCGACGGTCCACCCCTTCGGGCTCGGCGAGTTTCAGCTGTTCGATGTCGGCGGGGTCATCGCGATCCTCGGCATGCTGACGGTCTTTGTCGTGTCAGCCGCGCGAAACACGCGTGCGCTCTATCAGGCAGAACCACTGCCAGGCGGTGATCAATGAGGAGGTGGGCGCGCTTTGCAAGCGTTGGCGTCATTGGGTTTGCCGTCCAGTTCACGCTCGTGCATCTTCTGACGTCGGTGGTCGGCCTCGACTATCTCGTCGCGATCGTGTTCGCGGTCGAGGCCGCCATCCTTCACAATTTCGTCTGGCACGAGCGGTGGACGTGGCGCGATCGCGTCACCGGCTCGAGCCGTGAGGCGGCATACGCACGGTTGGTCAAGTTCAATACGGCGTCCGGCCTCATTTCGATCGTCGGCAACGTGTTCTTTACCGCTGTGTTCGTGGAGCTGGCCGGCGCTCCGGTGTTGGCGGCCAACGTGGCGGCTATCGTATGCCTCACGATGTTGAACTTCCTCGCAGCGGATCGGCTGGCGTTCGCTCCCGCGACCCGTCAGCGAACTCGACGAATTGTCGCGTTCCTGTTTGCCGTGTTCGGCGCTGCATTCGGGAGCCAGGCGCAGGCCGCTGAGCTGAAACCGGAGACGGTGAAGGCGTGGGAGCAGTACGTCAAAGACGTCGAGGCCCGCATTCGACAGGAGGTGGACCGCACCGGCCCGTTCCTCAGTGTGGACCATGCGATGGCTGCTCAAACTCGCCACCTGAGGTCAACAGTGCGACGTGGCGACATCGTCCTGGAGAATGTCGGCGACGGAACGGTCGATATCGGAGGCGGCACCATCAGCCACTGGCGCGGCTATCTCTTCGTGCCCGGCGTCAGTCTCGAAGATGTCCTCGATGGTGCGGCGGTGCGTGGCGCCGCCGTCAAACATCGGCAAGAGGACGTCCTCGAGTCTCGGGTGCTCAGTCGAGAGGGCGATTCGCTCCGCTTGTTCCTGAAGGTGCGCCGAACCGCAATCGTCACCGCCGCCTACAACACCGAACATTCGGTGAGCTACACGCGACTCAGCCCGACACGGGCCATCAGTCGCAGCATTTCGACCAGGATCGCCGAATTGCAGGACGTGGGGACGTCACACGAGCGTGAGAGGCCGGTTGGACAGGACCGCGGGTTCATGTGGCGCCTGCACTCCTATTGGCGCTATGAAGCGGTCAAAGGTGGTGTGATCGTGCAGCTGGATTCGGTCACGCTGAGCCGTGATATTCCCTGGGCCATCCGAATCATGGCTGCGCCCATCATCGATCGCATTGCGCGAGAATCGATGAATCGAACGCTTGCCGCGGTCAGAGCGCGATATGTCACACGAGGGCAGCCAGTGGCCAGCAGCCAGTAGTCCGGGCCACCGGCAACCGGGCCACCGGCAGCCGGCCACTGCCTAATTGGGCCAGCCGACGATCTCGTAGAGCCACACCGAACCTTCTTGCGCAATCGGACGCAGGTACGTCGAATAGCTGGCGAGCCGATCGGTCAGGCGGGCCCGCGATCGAGCGTCATACAGGTGCGTGTGAAAGATCACATATCGCGCGCCCGCGGCGCCCAGAATGCTGAACGACTCGCGCGACGGGAACGACGACAGGGGAATGACGTTCCTGCGAAAGTCGGCCGGTATGTGGTCGCTGTAGCCGTTGACGAGCGGAAACCAATGCGCGGTCGAGTTCAACATGTAGTACGCGTGACGTGGAAAATCGGGTCGCTGGTACCAATACGGGAAACTCGGCAACCGGGCCCTCCGGCAGCGTCGACAGTCGCTGATACACGGGCGAAAGGGGCTCGGCGTCTCGGAACAGGTGGAGCGGCATCGCCGCCAGTTCGCACGTGGCCAGAACCGCCACGGTGGCCGCGACCGTCCAGGGACGACCAGTGCGACCGAGGAGCACGGCGAGGGCGGCCGACGCGAGCACCGTCAGGGCAAACGTCGTCATGACACCCATGCGTCCGGGTGCACGAAGAAACGAAAAGATTGGCAACGTCTCATAGAACACCCGATACAAGCCGGCATCGGGTCCGAACGAACCCCAGAACGCGAAGAGCGCGATCAGCACGTACAACAACGCGACGTCGGGGCGCAATCGGCTCGCGGCGCCGGGCGCGCCGGCATCGTTGCGCCGTGGCCTCAACAGCATCACGGCTCCTGCGATTCCCAACGCTGATGCGATCAGTCCGGGGAACAGCACTTCCCGGGAGTCTCCGAGCATGGGGAGCCACCAGCGATGAGCCCAGGCCGATGAGGCGCCCCACGCGCTCAGATCGGCCGCAAATTGCCGGGCATCGTCAAGCGTGCGCGTGAAGCCCAATTCGCGCTGCACGTAGATGTAGGGCAAGAAGAACGGGACGGTCAGCCCGATGCTGATGAAGGCCGCCAGCCCAATGGACACCCAGTAGTCCACCGAACTCCACAGCTTCCGGGAGAAAGCAAACAGTAACGTGCCGAGGCCGACCATCAGCGCCGCGAAGATTCCGTAATACGCACAGGCGAGCGCCGTGGCCCAGAGCAGCAGGCCGAGAACCACCGATCGGTGGATCGAAGGCGCCTCTACGAGCCGGTGGAAGGCGAGCATGCACCATGGAAGCCCACCGGTGAACAGCAGTTGCACGTGCGCGGTCCGCGCAAAGATGTACGGACAGAACGCAAACAGCACCGCCGCAACGAGCGCCGCGGGCTGACTGCCAGAGAGGAATCGCATCAGATAGTAGGCGCCGCTGAATGCCAGCACAAACGACAGCAGGAACACCACGTTGTGCGCGGTGTACGGGTTCTTGGTCAGCGCCCACACGGGAGCGGCCAACACACCAGCGCCCAGATTGGCCTCCGAGAAGGCCAGCGCGTACCGATGCGGGTAGAAGATGTTCGCATCGAAAACGTTGAGTGGGTCGGTGGTCAGCGCATGTGCCACCCATGCCACCACCCAGAGGCTCCAGCGGCCATCGTCCGTGTTGACGCGGCCGAGGCGATCCATGTGGAACGCCACCGGGTAGGTAAGAGCGATCGTGAGGACCAGCGCGGTGAAGACAACGAGTGTGGCCTCGGTCAGCCCGCGCGGACGCATCGGCGGCGTATGGTAGCATGGGCGCCTCGCCTCGCTGACCTCATGGATCGTCTGCTGGAGCTCACGTCTCGCGCTGAGCAATCACACTTCTGGTTTCGCGGGTTTCGGTGGTTCGTGCAGCCCGAAGTGATGCGTGCGGTCAACGGATGCACGTCACCGACGATTCTCGATTGCGGCTGCGGTACCGGATCGAATGTCGCCTGGCTGCGCGCGTACGGCCGTACCGTACGGCTTCGACCTCACCTGGAATGGCCTCGAACTTGGCCGCCAGATGGGCCGTCGGACCCTGGCTCGCGCGAGCATCGCGGCGATTCCATTTCCGGATGCGAGCGTTGATCTGGCCACATCGTTCGATGTGTTCCAGTGCTTGCCCGATGAGGTGGAGCTTGCGGCCATTCGCGAGCTGTTCCGGGTGCTGAGGCCGGGCGGGCATCTGATCTTGAATGTCGCCGCGTTGAACGTCCTGCGCGGGCATCATTCCGTGCTCTCGGAGGAGGTCCGGCGCTACACGCCGGCGCGGCTTCGACACATCGTCGAGGCTGGCGGATTCGAGCTCGAACGATTGACTTTTCTGCATGCGGCGTTGTTTCCCGTCATGCTTCCCGTCCGGGTGATGCAACGCTGGCAAAGCGGTGAGACCTTGCCACCCGGCGAGTTCGACATCCGAGTACCAGCCGCTCCGGTGAATGCCGTGCTGACCGGCATCGTTCGACTCGAGGCCGCGGCGCTCCGGCTCGTGGACATGCCCATTGGCAGCTCGCTGATGTGTCACGCCCGCAAGCCCACCTGACAGCCACGGAAACACTGGAGGCACACGCGTACTGTGCCAAAGGCGGAAGTCACGGAGCAGCCACTGAAGTGCGTCGACTTGAACTTGCACGACGATGGCACCGTTGCTAATACCTGACGACGCCCGCAAAGTACCAGCCACCGAAGTTCAAGTTGCCCCGATCGAGATCCCTGAAGTAATCGACGTCGATCGAGCGCCGTCCAACCCGTGCGCCCACGTTCCTGGTGAAGTTCACCATGCCATAAAAGTTGTAGTCCAGGTAACTGCCGCCGAACTCGTCAGTGATATTTTCCGGCACCTTGAAGTAACTCCACTCGCCGCTGATCGACACGTTGGGGTGCACGTAGCCTCGCCCGACCACGCCGAAGCCTGGAATCGGCGCCACTTGTTCGGTGAACGCAGCACCGATCGCGCTGTCGAGTCGAACGTCCACGTTCGTGTACTTGAGGTCCATCAGGAAACCGAGATACCCGCGGTCGCGATAGAGGAAGTCGTACTCATAGCCGAATCGCCAGGTCGTGAACTCGGCGCTCGTGCTGACTGGCAGTCCGATGCGATAGCGCTGCCCGTTGAAGACGAACTCGCGCTGTGACCACCGCGTTCGCTTCGTACTTGATGGGCATGTAGTGGATGCGAAACTTGTGCTTGGGCGCGGGACGCAGGACGAACGCGCAGTTCGGTCAGTCGCTTCTGCTCGATCCCGAGATCGCTGGTCAGGTCGACATCGTCGCCCGGGATGCCGAGCGATTCGCTCGAGACGATCAGGACGGGATTGGCGCTCCAGAAGTACAGCGCCGCCTCGACGTTGTAAGGCTCGCCGACGTGGCGGCCACTCCGACCGGAACTGCGCTTGCGCTGACGTCGCGGACAACCACACGGCCCCCGCGAATGCAACGCTCCAGACACGACGACAATCGAATGCTCGCATCACAATCAATCCTGCCCCGGAAGTTGTCACCGAAGCCCGCAGGAAGCGGGCGATCACAGCCCTGGGGGAGGGCTCGTCAGCCTGGCTGGGCGACAGGCTGTTCGAGGATACCAACAGTTAGTTACAAGTTCAAAGTTCAAAGTTCCAAGCTGCCGAACGTTGAACTGAAGACTGGAAACTGGGTTCTGCGTGGCAGTTTACGATTCGGCTGCCAGCGCCTGGCGATCCGCTACCGAGCAGTCTCGACCCACTTGCGAATCGAGGCGACCAGGATCACCAGCGCGCAGACCATGATGATGACCGACGAGAGCGTCAGCACCCAGCCCTGGAACTGGACGGCGTTGTCGAGCACCGGTCGCCATCGGATAGTAGTTGTCGCGAATATTGAGGAAGGCGCCCCACAGCGTATTGACGGCAAGGAGAGTGAGCGGCGCCGCCGGTGATCCACGCGTAGCGGGCCTTGCCCATGTTGATGAGGACGGTCGTGGCCGTCGACAGCGCCACCACGCCCAGCAATTGGTTCGCGACGCCGAACATCGGCCAGATCGTGTTCACGCTGCCGGTGTAGATGAAATACCCCAGCCAAGCACGATCAGCGACGTCGAGATGATCGACCCTGGGATCCAGCCGTGTTGCTGAAAGGCGCGTAGACGCGGCCAAGGAACTCCTGCAGCAGGAAGCGGCCCACGCGCGTGCCGGCGTCGATCGTCGTCAGGATGAAGAGCGCCTCGAACATGATCGCGAAGTGATACCAGTACGCCATCAGCCCGCTCATGCCCGGGAGGGCCGTGAAGATCTGCGCCATTCCCACGGCCAGCGACACCGCGCCGCTGGCGCGCCCGGCGACCGTCTCGCCCACCGCGGCTTCGAGCACCTCGAGGTTGACGTGCTGACAGACCCAGCGTCGCGTAGACCTGCGCCGTCGTGTTGATCGCGAAGTAATCGCCCGGGTGCATCGACGGCGGCGGCGATGAGCGCCAGGACGCCGACCGGTGCCTTCAATCAGCATCGCGCCGTAGCCAATCGGGCGGATGTGGCTTTCCTTGTCGACCATCTTCGGCGTCGTGCCCGAGGCGACCAGCGAGTGGAAGCCGGAGATCGCGCCGCAGGCGATGGTGATGAAGCAGAACGGGAAGAGCGGCCCGGGAATGATCGGGCCGCCGCCGTTGATGTATTCCGTGAGCGGCCGGCATCTGCAGCACCGGGATTGACGATGACGATGCCGAGGACCAGCAGAGCGATCGTCCCGATCTTCATGAACGAGCTGAGGTAGTCGCGCGGCGACAGCAGCAGCCAGACCGGCAGCACCGACGCGGCGAATCCGTAGATCCCGATCGCGAAGACCAGCTGCTCGCGCGACAGGCGGAACCAGCTGCCGATGGCCGAGCCGGGGTGATTGAGCGGCTCGCCGAAGATGACGCACGCCATCAGCCCGATGATGCCGATGACGGTGGCCTCGACGACCCGGCCCTTGCGCCACACGTACATGTAGAAGCCCATGAAGATCGCGCAGCGGGATCGTCATCGCGATCGTGAACGTGCCCCACGGGCTCTCGGCCAGCGCGTTGACGACGACGATGCCCAGGCCGGCGATGGCGATGACGACGATGAAGAGGATCGCGATGGCGCCGGCAAAACAGGCGACCGGGCCGATCTCGTCGCGCACGATCTCGGCGAGCGACCGGCCGCCGCGCCGGATCGAGGCCCACAGGATGATGAAGTCGTGGACGGCGCCGGCGAGGCAGCACCCGGCGACGAGCCAGATGAAGCCGGGGGCGTAGCCGAACTGCGCCGCCAGCGTCGGACCAATCAGCGGGCCGGAGCCGGTGATGGCGGCGAAGTGGTGGCCGAAGAGCACCCACTTGGACGTGGGATAGTAGTTGTGGCCGTCGTACTTCGTGTGAGCTGGCGTGACCCGCGAGTCGTCCAGCATCATGACCCGCGTGGCGATGAACGCACTGTAGTAGCGGTAGGCGATCGCGAAAATGCCGAGAGCCGGCAGGATCAGATACAGCGCGTGCATATGAGCGATCGGATGATATCAGCAGCGTGGAATCGGCGGGAAGCCTTAGATTGTCAGCATTTACGGGGATCTCCCGCGTCATTGACCACGCCACAGGACAGTTGTTGACGTTCATCGTCCGCTATCGCGGACGATTCGCGCTGGGGCTGTCCTGTGTCGTGCTCACCAACATCATCACCCTCGGTGGCCCCTGGGTCCTGAAGAGCGCGATCGATGATCTGTCCGCGGGTGTCACAGACGCAAAACTCATCCAATACGCCTCGCTCTTGCTCGGTATTGCCGTCGTCGGCGGCCTGACACGGTTTGGCACGCCGCCTGCGTGCTGATCGGCGCGTCCCGTGCGATCGAGTACGACATCCGCAACGCCTTCTACTCGCACCTCCAACGCCTGTCGCTGGCGTTCTTTCACGCGAATCGGACCGGCGATCTGATGTCGCGCGCGACCAACGATCTGAGCGCGGTTCGCATGATGATCGGCCCGGCGATTCTCTACGCCTCGAGCACCGCCCTCACCTTCGTCGTCGCCGTCGCGATGATGGCGACCATCAATCCCCGTCTCACACTGATGGCCCTGATCCCGCTGCCTCTGGTCACGGTGACCTCGCGGTACTTCGGCCGGATGATTCACGAGCGCTTCGAGCGAATTCAGGAGCAACTCTCCGATGTCAGCGCGGTGACGCAAGAGGCGCTGGCAGGGGTCCGGGTGATTCGTGCGTATCGCCAGGAAGCGCGTGAGCTCGCGCGATTCCGGCGTCGCCAACGAAGAATACGCCGAACGCAATCGCGGGCTGATCCGCCTCCAGGGGCTCTTCTTTCCCAGCATGGGGCTCTTCATGGGAATGTCCGAGCTTGCCGTCCTGTGGCTGGGCAGTCGCGACGTCATCGCCGGACGCATGACCATCGGCGAGTTGGTCGCCTTCAACAGCTATCTCGTCATGCTGGCGTGGCCGATGATTGCGTTCGGCTGGGTCACCAATCTCGTGCAGCGCGGACGAGCATCGTGGGGCGGATGCTCGCGGTCCTCGAGACACCGCCGGCGATCGACGATCGCCACGTGACGCACCCGCAACTGTGCGCCTCGAGGATCTCCGCGGCGCGGTCAGTTTCCGACACCTGACGTTTCGGTATCGTCCTGAGGATCCGCTGGTGCTCGAAGGGATCTCGCTCGACGTCGAGGCCGGACAGACGATTGCGATCGTCGGCAAGACCGGGTCGGGCAAGTCGACGCTGTTGTCGCTGCTCGCGCGCCTTCACGACCCGCCGCCGGGCACCGTGTTGATCGACGGCATCGACGTTCGCGAGCTGCCGCTGGCGACGCTGCGTCGCGCCATCGGTTTCGTGCCGCAGGAGCCCTTTCTGTTCTCCGACACCATTGCCGAGAACGTCGCGTTTGGCGCGCTCGAGGCGCCTGACGAGGATCGCGTGCGACGGTTGCGGAGATCGCCCGCCTCGACCTCGACGTCATGGCGTTTCCCGAAGGCTATCGGACGCGAATCGGCGAGCGCGGGATCACGTTGTCGGGAGGGCAGCGCCAACGAACCGCCATCGCTCGGGCGCTCTACATCGATCCCCGGATTCTCGGTGCTCGATGATTCGCTCTCGGCCGTTGACACTCACACCGAGGACGAGATTCTCGAGCGGTTGCGTGACGTACGCCGCGGTCGGACGACCTTCATCGTTTCGCACCGCATCTCGACCGTCCGCGACGCCGATCGCATCGTCGTCCTGGACCATGGTCGCATCGTCGAGCAGGGGACGCCATAACGAGCTCGTGGCCGCCGGACAGCTCTATGCCACGCTGCATCGCCAGCAACTGCTCGAAGCGGAGCTGGCCGCGTCATGACCCACGACGAGGAGGTGCTCGGGAAGGCCTACGACGCGCGCCTGATGCGGCGTCTTCTGAGCTACTTGCGGCCGTACTGGCGGCAGGTCTCGTTGGCGCTCGCAACCATCCTGGGGTACGCGTCACTCCAGCTGGTGCCTCCCTGGCTGACACAACAGGTCGTCGACGTCTACATTCCGGCCGCTGACTGGAGCGGTCTGCGTCTGATCGGGGCGCTGTATCTCGCCACGCTCGTCGCCGAGTTCCTCTTCGAGTTCGTGCAAACGATGACGCTGCAGATGACGGGACAGCGCATCATGTTCGACCTGCGAATGCAGATTTACAGCCACCTGCAGCGCCTGGACGTGCGCTTCTACGATCGCAATCCAGTCGGGCGGCTGTTGACACGTGTCACGACGGATGTGGACGCGCTCAATGAGCTGTTCACGTCGGGAGTCGTTTCGGTCTTTGGCGACGTGTTCGCGCTGATGGCCGTGATGGTGGCCATGTTGCTGCTCGACTGGCGGCTCGCGCTGGTGGCGTTCGCGGTCATCCCATTGATCGCCGCGGTCACACAATGGTTCCGCGTGCACGTCCGTGAGACGTATCGACAGGTGCGGCTGCTCATCGCGCGAATCAACGCGTTGTTGCAGGAAAACATCACTGGCATGGCGACGGTTCAGCTGTTCCGACGAGAGTCGCGGAGCTTTGCCAGCTTTGACGCGGTCAATCGGGACCATATGACCGCCAACGTGCGGTCGGTCTTCTACTATGCCGTGTTCTACCCGGCGATCGAGATCATCAGCGCGCTCGCCGCCGCGCTCATCCTTTGGTTCGGCGGCGTTCGCGTCATGTCGGACACCCTGACGCTGGGGATGCTGGTGGCGTTCCTCCAGTACGCGCAACGGTTCTTTCGACCCATTCAGGACCTCTCGGAGAAGTTCAACATCCTTCAGGGAGCGATGGCTTCGTCGGAGCGCGTGTTTCAGTTGCTCGATACTCCGGTCGAGATCAGCTCGCCACGAGGAGCGGCGGGTCTTCAGACCCGCCGACGCAGCGAGCGAAAGTGCATCAGCCTCGAATTGTGTTCGACCGCGTCTGGTTCGCGTACAACGGCGACGACTTCGTCTTGCGCGATGTCTCATTTGTCGTCGAACCCGGGCAGCGCATCGGCATCGTGGGTGCAACCGGCGCCGGCAAGACGACGATTCTGAACCTGCTGCTACGGTTCTACGACGTCACCCGCGGACGAATCCTGGTCAACGACGTCGACATCCGCGAGCTCACACTCGAAGAGTTGAGAGGTCTCTTTGGCTTGGTGCTCCAGGATGTCCACCTGTTCGCCGGCACCATCGCCGACAACGTCCGGCTCGGCAACGACGTCGATCGGCGACAACGACATCGAGCAGACGCTTGCGGCGGTAAACGCCTGGGGATTCGTCAAGAGGCTGGGAGGAATTCGTGCGCCGGTCACCGAACGTGGCGCAACGCTGTCAGTGGGACAAAAGCAGTTGCTATCGTTCGCGCGGGCCTTGGCCGTCGATCCGCCGATACTGCTCCTGGACGAGGCGACCTCGAGCATCGACACGGAGACCGAGATGCTGATTCGCGATGCCCTCGCGACGCTCATGCGCGGTCGCACGACGATCGCGATCGCACACCGCCTGTCGACGATTCAGGATATGGATCGCATTCTGGTCTTTCACAAAGGCGAGCTGCGCGAGGCTGGCACCCACCTCGAACTGGTCGGCCAGCGCGGCATCTACTATCGCCTGTACCAGCTTCAGTTTCCGGGAGGCGGTGGTCCGGACGAGGATGGAACCGTGACGTCGGAGGCGGTCGGGGAGGGCGCGATCAGCCTGCCTTCAGGATCGACCGGCTTGGCGGGCAGCGGCATCTGAGCACGATCGATCTCGCGCTGCCTGAAGAGCGAATCCACGCGACCGGGCTCGCTGTTCTGAGGATTCCAACCGAGGCGCAGCACCGTCAACTGGACCGTCTGGCGGCCGAAGCGTAGCGCATCGTGACAGCTCCAGAGATACAGATCGATCGTTCGGCCCTGCACGGCAGGGCCGGTGTCCATGATCGTCCAGATACCGTCGTAGAGCTCGTTGGTGGTGTCGATGCGAACGACGGTACCGACGGGCAAAAGCATCGGGTCGGCCGCCGCGATGCCCGTGCGCACGACCACGCCAGAGGCCGTGGTCTCGCCCTTACAGTACGCCGTTGCCGTGAATCGCAGTTGCGCGCCGGGCTGTGGCGCCGCGGAGGTGTCGGCCATCGCCGCCTGGCGTGCGGCGTAGCGCGAATCGCGCATCGTGGTTTCGTACACGAACACGAATCCCACGGCGGCGCCAACCGTCGCCACGACCTTCCGCCAGAACGAGCGGGTAATGAACATGAGCCTGCTGTCGTTCGTCGTTACCTGAATCGCGGTCGTCCACGGCTGAGTCCACGCACGGGGGACCGCCCGGACTCTGTGTCTCTGAGCCTCTGTGGCCTGTCCGTGACGATCTGTGCCATCCCTTCTACTCTCTTATCGGCCCGAAGTGATCAAATCCTCCAGGCAAGACTTCCGCCGGCCGTCACGCAGAAGAACGCAACTGCCAGCTGCTTTCGTCAGCACGCCGACTCGAGTGAGTGACGGCTTCGATACACGCGTTGTGGCGTGCCGCAAACGACCGCCCCAGGCCGAAGGCACAGCGATCAGCAACTCGTAGTCGTCACCGCCGCTGAGCGCCGAGACCACAGGGTCAGCTCCTCTCGCACTCCACCAATCGCGTGCCGACACCTCGATCGGGAGTATCGACGCGTCGATCTCCACTCCGCAGTTGCTGGCGTCAGCGAGCTGTACTGCCGCATCCGCCAGACCGTCACTCAAATCGATCGCCGCGCGTGCTGCCCTGGCCTGCGCGATGGCGACGCCGAGTCGCGCGCGAGGTTCCGGGCGGCGATAGCGATCGATACAGATGTTGCCCGGGCTAAAGCCCGGGCCCTCACCGGATGCCTTCAGCATCTCCAAGCCCGCCGCTGCCGCACCGATCGTCCCGCTCACATACAACGCGTCGCCTGGCCGCCCGCCACTGCGAGTCAACACGCGCCGAGCGGCGACTTCACCAATCGCGGTGATGTCGATCATCAGCGGCCCAGGGCTGCGCGTCAGGTTCCCGCCGATGACCGCCATTCCCAGCGCTCTCGGCAAGCTGCACGATTCCCTCAACGATGCCATCGACCTCGGCGACCGCCGTCGCATCCGGCAACACCAGCGAAACCAATGCCCACCGCGCCGTCGCGCCCATCGCGGCGATGTCGCTGACGTTGACGGCCAGCGATCGAAACCCGATATCTTCCGGCGACGAGAACCGGCGGTCGAAGTGCACGCCTTCGACCTGCGCATCCGTCGTCAGGACCCGTCTGAGTATTCCGCCGCGGCGCGACCACCGCTGCATCGTCGCCGATTCCGAGAACGACGTGCGCCGAGTGCCGGTCAATCTTCTCGAAGCGACTCTGGATTCTTGCTAGTAACCGTCGCTCGCCGAACTGCGAGACGAGCATTACGTCACGTGAGCAGGGGCGACGATGGCCTCGAGGGGGGAGGAGGCCAGAAACTTTAGGTGTCCCGCTTTGCCGTGTGGGGAGGTTTGCTGAACCTGCGTAAACAGGTGGAGTCGCTGTAAAAACCGCGCTTCAGGCTTCCTCGCCACGGAGGCATGCACACCACACGGCTGTCGCAACTCGCTTGGGTTAAAACATCGGCTCAGACAAGCCCCCGAGAACCATCACGAGCAAAGCAGGAACGACCTGGATCTTAGGCGGGCGGACCGGATGGGTCAAGGACGCAGAGATGCGAACCAACGAACAAAAGGCAAAAGCGGACGAGAGTGCCGCAGGGTGCCTTGTGTGCCGTATCGTGCCTAGGGTGCGACGAGGTCACTCGCGGTGGCCGGCCAGCGCGAGCGCTTGATCGACGATGCGCTCCAGGGCCGCCGTGCGGGCGCTGACGGACTCGCTGTCGTCCAGCTGCTGATCGCGTGAGCGGAACAACTCGTCCGCGATGTTCAGCGCCGTGAGCACGGCAAGCCCGAGCATGTCCGTTGACGGCGATGCGTCGGCGGCGAGCGCCATCCGGCGATCCACGAACGACGCCAGGTCCTGGACGTAGCTCGGATCGAGCGTCGTCCGAATCGGATAACGCTGACCGTGCACCTGGACGTGGACGACGCGGGGTTCAGCCATAGCACAGGTGCGGCTAGGTGCGACGCGTCCTCGCACCTAGAGATTCAGCGCATCCAGCTGCTGCAGCATCTCCGAGACGCGCGAGCGGATCTGGTCGCGCTCGCCGCGCAACTCGACCACTTCGCCGGTGGCGCCTTCGGCATCGGCAATGCGCGCCTTGAACGACTCGAGCTCGCGCTGAAGCCGGGCGTTGTCCTCGGTCACGCGCGACTGCTCCTGGCGCAGCCGCCCGATGACGCTCACCAGGAGCTTGATCTTTTCTTCGAGGCGATCGATTGGCTCGACGGCCGATGGGGACGCTGTCTTCGTGGCCATGGGCACCCTATCTCTATCTCTGTATTGCGCCTAACTGACTGCTGAGGGACGCGACGATCGCTTCCATGGCCGCGTGCACCTCGGCATCGGTCAAGGTCCGGTTGGGGGCCTGAAACGTCAGTCGCAGTGCCAAGCTGACCTTGCCGTCCGGAATTCCCTTGCCCTGGTACCGATCGAACTCGTGCACGTCGACCAGTGTCGCCGGGCTCGCCGCTCGAATCGTGTCACGAACGGTCTCGGCAGACAAGATGTCGTCGACGAGAATCGACACGTCGCGCACGACCGACGGATGACGTGGAAGCGGGGTGGCGAACTTGGGCGCGTCGGACTGGCTTGCGGCCAGCGCGTCGACGTCGACTTCGACGACGAAAACCGCGTCGTCACCGGGGAGTTCGCGTCTGGTCGGCCACGGCTGGGTCGAGCTGACCGAGCCAGCCGACGACGCGATCGCCCGAGAGAAGCTCGGCCTTCTGGCCGTCCAGCAGAAACGGCGGTCCGCTCGCCACCACCCGGAGCGGCACCGACATCACTGCCGCAAGTTGCTCGGCGACGCCTTTGACGTCGAAGAAGTCCACATCGCGTCGGCCACCGCTCCAGTGGTCCGATGTGGCCAGGCCGGTCCAAATGCCAGCCGCCGCGCGAACTTCACCGGCGCGCGAGAAGCGCGTGCCGATCTCGAACAGCCGGACGTCGCGCCGCCCATGCCGTCGGTTGTGGCTCACCGCGTCGAGGAGACCAGGGAGGAGGCTTGGTCGGAGCGTCGTGAACTTCTCGGAGAGCGGGTTGGCGAGCGTCACGGCTTGGCCATCGAGGAATGGCGCGGCTGCCGCCGATTCGATGAAAGCGAACGTGATGGCTTCGCTGAAGCCCATGGCGAGCAATGCGCGCCGAATCCGCGCGTCGCGCGCAATCCGCGGGTCCGAGGGCGCCTGGCGCCTCCTCGACTGCCGGGAACGTGATCGGCAGATGCTCGAATCCGTGGTGGCGGCCGACTTCCTCGATGAGGTCGACCGGCCGATGAACGTCGACACGCCACGAGGGGACCGTCACGCTGCCAACTATTGCCTTGCTTGCTCGTCGAGCGATCGGTGCGTCGGGCAAGCCCGCGTGCCAGCCGCCGAGCGGCTGAACGCCGAATCCGAGGCTCTCGAGAATGCGCTCGGTTTCGGCATCGGGCACCTCCATCCCGAGAAGCCGGTGGATGCCAGCCGCGTCGATGATCAACTCGGGCGCAACTCGGGGCGTGGGGTAGACATCGACGATGGCGCCGCGTCGGACGCCCGCGCCAATGGCTTCGATGAGTTCCAGCGCGCGCGCCATGGCGACTGCGCGCGCTGTCGAGATCGGCGCCGCGCTCGAAACGATACGACGCTTCGGTGCGCAGGCCCAGCTTCGGCTGGTGGCGCGCACCGACTGAGGCTTGAACCACGCGCTCTCGAACACGACTTGCGTGGTCGTGCTGGACACTTCCGATTCCGCGCCGCCCATCACGCCGCCGATCGCGCTCGCGCGCCTTCGGCGTCGGCAATCACGAGCATGTTCGCGATCGAGCGTCCGACGCTTGCCGTCGAGCGTCGTCAGCGTCTCGCCCGACTGCGCGCGTCGCACCACGATGGCCGGGCCTGCGCAGACGTGTGAGATCGAACGCGTGCATCGGCTGCCCGAGCTCGAGCAGCACGTAGTTGGTGATGTCGACGACGTTGTTGATCGGGCGGACGCCGCAGGCCGTCAGGCGCGCCTGCATCCAGTCGGGTGACGGGCCGATGGTGACATCGGCGACGGCCGCGACGTAGCGCCCGCAGAGATCGGGATCCGTCAATGGTGACCGGAATGGCGGTCGACCCGGCTTCCGCCTGTCGCTGAAGCTTCGGCGGACCGCCGTAGCCTCGGCGGAGGCTGGTTAGCCCGGTCACGCAGTTCGAGCCCGTACGCCGTTGCGATCTCGCGCGCGATGCCCCGCATCGACAGGCAATCGGGCCGATTGGCGGTGACGTCGAAATCGAGCGCCTCATCGCTCGCCGTGCGTCTCGATGCCTTCGAGCGCAAGGCCGCGCATCGACATCCGCGCGCCGATCTCCTCGGCCGTGCCGGGCACGTCGACGAAGTCGCGAATCCAGGAGAGCAAGACCTTCATGGCCCGAACTGCTCCAGGAAGCGCAGGTCGTTCTCGTAGAACAGCCGGATGTCATCGACGTCCCACTTCAGCAGCGCGACGCGCTCGATGCCCATGCCGAACGCGAAGCCGGTCACGCGATCCGGGTCGTAGCCGACCGCTTCGAACACGGCCGGATGCACCATGCCGCTGCCGAGAATCTCGAGCCAGCCGGTGCGCTTGCAGATCGGGCAGCCTGCGCCCTGACAGCGGATGCAGCGGATGTCGACTTCGGCGCTCGGCTCGGTGTACGGGAAGAAGCTCGGTCGGAACCGCACGTCCTGGCCCTCGCCGAAGAGCGCGCGGGCCATCGAGGTCAGCGTGCCCTTGAGATCGGCCAGCGTGATGTTCGGGCCGACGACCAGCCCTTCGACCTGATGGAACATCGGCGTGTGCGTGAGGTCGAGATTGTCGCGCCGATAGACCGGACCGATCGCGACCAGCCGCACCGGCGGATCGTGCTGCTCCATGTGCCGGATCTGCATCGCCGAGGTGTGCGTGCGCAGCAGCGTCAGCGGCTGCGGCGTTCGCGGCTCACGGCGCTGTGTCGCGCCGAAGCCGCACCGTCGAAGTCGCGCGGCGAAGGCGGAATGGGCTCCGCGAGATAGAGCGTGTCCTGCATGTCGCGCGCGGGATGCTCGGCCGGCATGTTGAGCGCTTCGAAGTTGTGGTAGTCGTCCTCGATCTCGGGGCCTTCGAGCACCTGGTAGCCGAGGCGCGTGAAGATCTCCTGCACCTGCTCGCGCACGAGGCTGAGCGGATGCCGCGATACCGAGGACCGGCCGGCGCGCCCGGGAGCGTGACGTCGACCGCGCCGGCGGGCCGACGCGTGGCCGCGAGCGCGGCTTCGCGCTCGGCGATTGCGGTTTCGACCGTCTTCTTCAGCTCGTTGGCCTGCCGGCCGAGCTCGCGCTTCTCTTCGGGCGTGGCCCGGCCGACGAGCTCCATGAACGCCGCGACCCAGCTGCCTTTGCGGCCGACCCAGCGTGTGCGCAGCGCCTGCAGGTCGGCGTCGGTACGGACCGCGGCCAACTCCTCCTGCGAAAGAGAGCGAGGGCGCGGTCGTGACCGACGGAAGGATCGATGTCTGGAGGCATGTGCGGCCTACGGGCCAGCGGTCAGTCTACGGTCGCACGGTCCCAGACGGCCTACGGTCTCTGACCGTGATCTACCGTGGACCGTGAGACCGTGGACCGCTGGACCGAGTCAGGCCGCCGGAACGCGCTGCCTTGGCCTTCTCGACGAGCGCCGCAAACGCCGCGGGTTCGCGCGCGGCGAGCTCGGCGAGGCTCTTGCGATCGAGCGTGATGCCGGCGGTCTTGAGCCCGTTCATGAGCACGCTGTACGACACGCCGTGCTCGCGCGCGGCCGCGTTGATGCGGACGATCCAGAGGCTGCGGTAGTCGCGCTTCTTCTGCTTGCGTCCGACGTAGGCGTAGACTCCCGCCTTCTCGGCCGCCTCCTTCATGAACTTGTAAAGCTTGCTCTTGTTCTGGAAGTAGCCCTTGGTGAGCTTGGAGAGCTTCTTACGCTTGGCTCGACGGACGGTTCCACGCTTGACGCGAGGCATGATGCTCCTAGTCGACGATCAGGGGCCGTTCAGTGGACTTGGCCGCGAGCGTATGCTCGCGACGATCTTCAACGTCGACGGCGGAAAAGCCCTGATCGCCTGCCGTCACGGCCGTATTCGATGACTCTGCCGGTTCAGTTGACCGTTGCCATCCGTTCGGTCACTACCGATCCCTGATCCACCGATCCACTGACCCCTGCTTATTTGTACGGAAGCATCCGCTCGAGCTTGGCCTGATCGGGCTCGGACACGAGCGACGGTCTTGCGCAGCCCGCGCTTCCGCTTGGTCGTCTTGCTCGTCAGGATGTGCCGCTTGAACGACTGGCCGCGCTTGAACTTGCCGGTCGCCGTCTTCTTGAAGCGCTTGGCGGCGCCGCGATGCGTCTTCAGCTTCATCTTCATTTCGTTTCCACTTCGGCCGGCCGCGGCGCCGCCGGCCGGCGCCGGCGCTTGGTCGGTCTTGGCGCCCTTCTTCGCCGTCAGGATGGTGTGCATCTGATTGCCTTCCATCCGCGGCTGCGTTTCCGGCATCGCCACGTCCGCCAGGTCGCCGATGAGCCGCATCAGAATCTTGTGCCCGATCTCCGGGTGCGCCATCTCGCGGCCGCGGAAGAAGATCGTCGCCTTGACCTTGTCGCCGTCCTCGATGAACCGCTGAATGTGGTTCTTCTTGAACGTGTAATCGTGCTCGTCGACCTTCGGCCGGAACTTGATTTCCTTGACCTCGACGACGTGCTGGTGCCGCTTGGCTTCGCGCGCGCGCTTCTGCTCCTGGTACTGATACTTGCCGTAATCCATGATCCGGCAGACCGGCGGCACCGCCGTGGGCGAAATCTCCACGAGGTCGAGCCCTTTCTGCCGGGCGATGGCCAGGGCCTGCGGCGGCGGCATGATGCCCAGCTGCTGGCCCGTGTCGTCGATGACGCGGATTTCCCGAACGCGGATGCGTTCGTTGATGCGGAGCCGGTCGTCGCGCCGGCTGGGCCGATTACGATCGAAAGCGATACGATTCCCTCCGAAGGTTCCTTACCGAATCCCGTCCCAGGGCACTCGCCGTGGTAGGTCCCTCACGCCGGTTGCCACCCAGGAACCCGGCGTGAACGGAAACCACTAGGATACCGTTTTTGCCGCCACCTCGGCAAGCGCATCGGCCAGAACTGCGTCGACCGGCCGGGCCCCCAGGTCGCCCTTGGCGCGGCTGCGGACCGCCACCGCGCCGTCGGCCGCTTCGCGGTCGCCAATCACCAGCATGTAGGGCACCTTCTGCAGCTGCGCCTCGCGGATCTTGTAATTGATCTTCTCCTGCCGCGCGTCGAGCTCGGCGCGCAGCCCGGCGTTCGACCAGCTGTCGCCGGACACGCTCGGCGTACTCGACGTGCCGATCCGCAATCGGCAGCACGATCGCCTGGACCGGCGCCAGCCACAGCGGGAAGGCGCCGGCGAAGTGCTCGATCAGGATGGCGATGAAGCGCTCGATGCTGCCGAAGATCGCGCGATGGATGACCACCGGCCGATGCTCGGCGTTGTCGGCGCCGATGTACTTCAGATCGAAGCGCTGCGGCATCATGTAATCGAGCTGAATCGTGGCGCACTGCCACTTGCGGCCGAGCGCGTCGGTGATGTCG
Source organism: uncultured Acidobacteriota bacterium (assembly GCA_963734095.1). Classification (GTDB taxonomy): domain Bacteria; phylum Acidobacteriota; class Vicinamibacteria; order Vicinamibacterales; family UBA2999; genus JACCSI01. The sequence continues at coordinate 50,169 of CAVTGK010000046.1, forward strand.
AAGTCGATCTTCGGGCCGTAGAACGCGCCGTCGCCCTCGTTGATCGTGTACGCCTGCCCGGCGCGCTCGAGCGCCTGCTTGAGCGCCGCTTCGGCATGATCCCACGTGGCGACCTCGCCGAGGAACTTCTCCGGACGCGTCGACGAGCTTGGCCGTGTAGCTCCAGGCCGAAATCGCCGTAGACGCGCTGGATCAGCCCCAGCAGCGCTTCGACTTCGCCGCCGATCTGCTCCTCGGTCACGAAGCAGTGCCCATCGTCCTGCGAGAACTGGCGGACGCGCGTCAGGCCCGACAGCACGCCGGACGCTTCGTTGCGATGGAGCGGCGTCTGCTCGTGGAAGCGCAGCGGCAGGTCCTTGTAGCTGCGCATCTCGCTGGCGAACAGCAGGAAGTGGCCGGGGCAGTTCATCGGCTTGAGGCTCATCTCCTCGCCGTCGGCCGACTTCACGAGGAACATGTTGTCGCGGTAGTAGTCCCAGTGCCCGGACGTCTCCCACAGCGCCTTGTTGAAGATGATCGGCGCCTTCACTTCGACGTAGCCGGCCGGGATCAGCACGCCGCGCATGTAGTTGCCGAGCGTGTTGTAGAGCATCGTGCCCTTCGGCAGCCAGAACGTCGCGCCCGGCGCCCACGGATGGAACGTGAAGAGCCCGAGCTCCTTGCCGACTTTGCGGTGGTCGCGCTTCTTGGCTTCCTCGAGGCGCTTGAGGTGCTCGTCGAGCTCCTTCTGCGAGAAGAACGCCGTGCCGTAGATGCGCTGCATCGGCTGGTTCTTCGCGTCGCCCTTCCAGTACGCGTTCGACGTCGAGAGCAGCTTGAAGGCCTTCAGCCGGTTGGTCGACGGCACGTGCGGGCCGACGCAGAAGTCGACGAACGTGTCGCGGTCCTTGATCGTGTAGCACGACACGTGCGACTGGCCGGCCGTCTTCTCCTCGATCAACTGCACCTTGAGCGGCTCGCCGCGCTTCGTGAAGAACTCGATCGCCTCCTCGCGCGGCCACATCTGCCGCTCGAACGGAAGATCCTGCGCCGGCGAGCTCGCGCATCTTCGCTTCGATGCGATCGAGATCCTCGGGCACGAACGGCCGATCGACGACGAAGTCGTAGAAGAAGCCCTCGTCGATGGGCGGGCCAATGCCGCACTGCGCGTGCGGGAAGAGCGCCGTCACCGCGGCGGCCATCAGGTGCGCCGTCGAGTGGCGATAGAGCTCGAGCGCTTCGGGCGACTTGTTGGTGACGATCTGCACCCGCGCGTCGGCGGTCGAGCGGGTAGCGAGAGATCGACGAGGCGGTCGTCGACCTTGGCGGCGAGCGCGGCGTCGGCGAGGCGCGGCGAGATGTCGCGCGCGACCGAAAGGACCGGTGTGCCGGATCGACCTGGCGGGTCGAGCCGTCAGGGAGCGTGACTGGTGATCTGAGACATCGTGAGCGATCGCGCTCGGCCGTCGGCGCCAGCTGTCGGGCGTCAACCTGCTGCACGTGGCTCGCCTTCGCCGACGGCTCCGACGCTCGACGTCCGCAGCAGCGAGCGAAGGTTGGTAGGCGCGGGTGGACTCGAACCACTGACCTCCTCCGTGTCAGGGAGGCGCTCTAACCAACTGAGCTACGCGCCTGCAGGGTGCGCCTTCCGGTCGAAAGGCGAACAAAAAGTATAGCGTACGGATCGACGCCCGGCGCACGTGAGGTGCGATGCCCGGGCGTGATCGAAGATTGCAGTCGAGCGCGCCGAGTCGACGCGCTAGTTGACGGCGCTCTTGAGCGCTTTGCCGGCGACGAAGCGCACGGCCTTCCGCTTGGGAATCTTGATGGTGGCGCCGGTCTGCGGATTGCGCGCGGTGCGCGCCTTGCGGTTGGATGTCTTGAACGTGCCGAAGCCGACGAAGGTGACCGAGTCGCCCTTCTTGAGGGCGCGCGTGATGCCGTCGATGACCGACTCGATGGCCTGCGCCGCCGTGCTCTTGCTGCCGCCGGTGTCCTTGGCGACCTTCGCAATCAGTTCCTGTTTGTTCATCCTGACCTCCTGGCGCGCGCCAGCGCGTCAGTCACGCGCTGACCGTCCTGCAAGGACGAAACGTGAGCGGTTATACGCGAGCGCAAGATCGAGTCAAGCGCAAAGCGCGATTTTTCGGGCGTCTCGCGCGACTGCGCGTGTGTGTTGTTGAGCAGAATCGACGGAAGGACTCGCCGCTTCGGATGACGCGACTCGCCGCTCGGCGCAGGAATCGCACGTGCAAGCGCCGAGAGGCAGCGCCCGATTTTTCGGTGACATTCTGATCGAGCGCGAAAGCTGCCGACTCTAGCGCGAGCGTCGTGGCGTCGAGTGACAGGAAGCGACTCGCTGCGCGACGAGTCCTACTTGCTCTTCAGGTGCTCGATCGCTTTGTCGAGCGTCGGGTCCGCCGTCGGCGCGGGCTGGCCGAACTCGACGTCGGGCTGTTCGACGGCGACATCGGGCGTCAGGCCCTTCTCGTTGATCACGGCTTCGGCCGGCGTCAGGTAGAGCAGGTGCGTGAGCAGCAGCCCGCTGCCGTCGGGCAGGCGCACGAGACGCTGACGCGCGGCGCGGCCGAGCGTGCGCTCGCCGAAGAGCGACGCGCGCTTGTTGCCGGTGAGCGCGGCCGCGAAGAGCTCCGCCGGGCCCGACGTGCCGTTGTCGGTGAGGAGCGCGACGCGGCAGCGTGATGCTGCCGTCGCCGGCCGCGCGTCGACACGGCTTCTTTCGCTTTGCCGCGCTCCTGCCGGAAACCCAGCGTGCCGTTGGCACGAAGAGCCGGGCGGCCGCGAGGCCGCTCTCGACGTCGCCAAACGCCGTGCCGCGCAGATCGAGCACGAGACGCGGTGCGCCACCCTTGGTCAGCGACGGCGACTTCGGTGCGGATCTGATCGGGCGTCGCCTTGCCGAACTCCGCGATGCGCAGGTAGCCGACGCCTTCGGAGCACGCCATCCGGCTTCGGACTGGCGCGGCCGGCAGCTCCTCGCGCACGAGCTCGACCTCGATGCGGCTCGGCGGCGTTGCCGCGCAGCACCGCGAGCGTCACTTTGGTGCCGGGCTTGCCGGCGAGCAGCCGCATGCCTTCGATAGACCGAGGTGTCGCGCGTCGACTGCCCATCGATGGCGCGGATGTAGTCGCCCGGCCGCAGGCCGGCGCGCGCGGCCGGCGAGCCGTCGCGCGCGGCGATGACGCGCAGGTAGTACTGTCGCGTCAGCTCGAGGCCGGTGCTGACCCGCGCCGCGCAAGTCTCGTTCTTCTCGAAACCTTGACCTGATCGACGTCGAGATACGCGCTGTCGGGATCGAGGCCGTCGGCCAGACCGTGCATCGCGCCGTGCATCACCTTGTCGACCTTCACTTCCTCGACGTAGTTGTTGACGATCAGCTGACCACGTCCTCGAAGATGCGAAGGTACTGAGAAGGCTCTCCTGGCGCGCCATCGCCTTGCCCATGAACCCGCCGACGACGGCAAAGGCCAGGACGGGGACCGAAACCATCAGCACGCCGAGACGGCCACGCGAATTCATCGATTGCTCCTGAAGTCAATTGTAGGACAAAGGAGCGCGAAGGTCGATTTTTGGCGTTTCGACCGGCAACACCGCTGAGTTTCCCTTGATTTGGCGTGCGGCTCGACGTAGGGTTAGCTGCCCCGAACGAACGGTAGCTCCCGATCCAAGAAACCTGTTATCCAAGAAACCCTGTTGGAGGACGTATGAAGCAGTTTTCGGATGGTCCTGACGACCGCCCATCGTTGCAGCGTTACTGGTGCTCGGTCAACCCCCATGGCGGTTGCGAGCAGTGGCCCGAAGTGGTCGACCGAGCAGTTGGCCGATTTTTCTGCTGCCATCGTCACGGGTCGAGTCAGGGCCATCGTGACAGCGACCGAGCGCCACGGCGGCATCTACACCTATGTGTCGGTCGATATCACCGAGGTCCTGAAGGGATCGATCGCGGAAAGCCAGGTGGTGTTGAAGCAGGCGGGCGGCGATCGTCGGCGAGCTTGGACTGGACGTTCCCGGGCAAGCCACCTTTTCGATGGGCGAAGAGGTGCTCGTCTTCGCCGAAATTCGGCCTCGCGATGCGACGCTCTACACCACGGCACTCTGGCAGGGGAAATGGGTACTCGAAACCGATGCCGTGACGGCGCGCGTGAGTGCAGTGCAACGGAACGCCAGCATTCGCAACGGATCGAGCGAGATGGCCCGAGCCGCTTTGCATCGTTGCGCGTCGCTCGTCACGCCGGCGCGCAGGAGCGGCGCGTCTCGCCTCGACGCGATTCCGACGGAGATGCCGTGACAGCCGGCCATTCCCGTTCTTATTGTTCCTCAGCACCCCGCGATATGCGTTCCCTGCCGTGCCCATTGACGTGCAGGCCGGTGGTCAGCCGGGCCTCGCCGGTGGCGGACTGACTCAATCGCCCACGCTCGCGCGATGGAACGCCCCGTCCATTTTCAAGTGGAACGTGGTGAGTGACTCGTCGGCCTCCCGTTGCGGCAACACTCCTGCCAGCGAGCCTGGCAACAAACTTCTGGTGATCGAGGCCAACGATCCGTGCGGAGAAATCTCCGATGCGGGCGGAACACTCGCAGTTGCGTTCTCCTGGTTCCCAAGCGCGGTTGAGGAGACGTTCAACGGCGTCGGTTTCAGCCGCAATGATCCAGGAGACATCATCACGAACAACAGCGCGACCGCCCTGCAGTTCGTGACCAACAGCAATTGCTACAACCAGACGAGCTGCACGAGATGGGTCACGCCCTGGGATCGGCCATTCAGCCGACCGACTGCGATGATGGCTCCCACCGTCTCGTTTGCTCAATGTTCCGTGAGCGGCACGGCCGCTCAGGGGGACGACATCACTGGCGTTCAGTTCATCTATGGTGCCGCCAGCGGTGGCGTCCCCGGCCAACCGTCGTCACATCGGCTGTGACCGCAGGCGGCGTCCTGACGGTCCAGTGGACGTCAGGAGCTGGGGGCGCACCCACTGGCCATAGTCTCGTCTTTTTTTCTGGGGCCACGCCGCTTGGCAACATCACGTCGGGACCGGCCACGAGTTTCTCGGTTCCGTTGCCGCCCGGCATCCAGGGGACCTTCGGTGTAACCGTCACCGCCGGGAATGCCGCGGGGCTGAGTCTGACCTCGCCGCTCTTCACCTTCACTATTGGCGGTGGCGCGCCGGGGCAACCGACGGTGACGTCGGCAACGCGAGCGGGGGTATTCTGACCATCAACTGGACGTCGGGTGCTGGCGCAGCACCCACGCATCGCCTTGATTTCTTCCAGGCGGGCACGCCGTTTGCGAACCTGACGGTCGGTGCAGCGACGAGCGTCGGGTTCCCGCTTCCGGCAGGAGTCCAAGGCGCATTTGCGGTGCGGGTGACGGCGTTCAACGGGGCGTCGCGGGACCGGCCTCGCCGCTCTTCAACTTCACGATCGGCCCTTCGTGCACGGTGCCGGCAGCACCGATCGTCAGCGGCGCCATTGTCGGCGGCACTGCGCACCATGACTTGGCCGGCGGTGCCGGGCGCAACGGGGTACATCGTGTCAGCGGGCACCACCGCGGGCGGAACGCAATTCCTCCCGCCATCCAATATCGGTCTGCGTGACCAGCCTCGGCGCAAGCGGACTGCCAGCCGGGTTCCAGGCGTTCGTTCGCGTGATCGCGGTCAACGCCTGCGGTCAGCAGAGTCCGCCGACGGATTTTCTGCTCCAGTGACATTGAGTGATTGGGTGATTGGGTGATTGGGTGATTGCATTGGTGATTGGGTGATTGGGTGATTGCATTGGTGATTGGATGATTGGGTGATTGATCAGTGGTCAGAGCCGCGCGTGAGTCGCCGCCAATCACTCAATCCCAATCACGCAATCACTCAATTCAATCACCAATCACAAATCACTCGATGCAATCACCAAATCGACCATCACCCAATCGATTTAATGTAGTCACCCGAGCGACGTATCCATCGCCATCATGATCAGGAAGCCGCTCAGGAAGCCGAGCGTGGCGACGTCCGTGTTCCCCTGGCGCGTCGTCTCCGGTAGCAGCTCTTCGACGACGACGTAGAGCATGGCGCCGGCGGCGAATGCCATGGCGTAGGGAAGAATCGGCGACGCGACCAGGACCAGCGCGCAACCGAGAACGCCAGCGATGGGCTCGACGGTGGCCGAGAGTTGGCCGTACCAAAACGCGCGCAGCCGACTCATGCCTTCGCGCCGCAGCGGTAGCGCGATCGCGAGGCCTTCCGGTATGTTCTGGAGGCCGATGCCGAGCGCGAGCGCCAGCGCCGCGCCGGCATTGCCGGCGCCAAACGCCACGCCGACCGCGAGACCTTCGGGAAAATTGTGGATGGTGATGGCCACCATCAACAGCACCGCGCGCCGCCAGCCTGAGCGTGGCCCCTCGGCGCTGGCTTCGTCCGGAAATTCCGGGTGCAGGTGGGGCAGTAGTTGATCGAGCGCATAGATGAACAGGCCGCCGAAGGCGAGGCCGACGACCGCGGGCCAGGTGCCGCCCATCTCGATCGCGGGCTGCAACAACGACCAGCATGACGCCGCGACCATGACGCCCGCGGCCCCGCCCATCAACGCATCCATCAGCCGTCGCGGTGCCCGCCGAAAGAAGAGGACCGGCGTGGTGCCGATGGCGGTCAGGAGATAGGTGCCGATGGTTGCGACGAGAGCCTGCGAGATAGGGTCGAGAGCGACGAACCAGGCGGGCATGTGATGCGAGAGGATACACTGGCCGCGCCATGGCTATCTCGTGTCAGTGCAAAAGGGATAACCTTCCGATCAGGCGTTAACGATCCAGCATGGTCTGTAGCTCGTACTCCAACCTTTCATACGTGTACCAAAGCGTAATCTGATAGATCACACGCTGCTTTGACATCCAGACTCGCCCTGGTCACGGTTGGACTCCCGAAGTCAGCCCACACTTCTCGACCTGAGGCGTCGACGACGCTGATGTCCACGCCCTGCGGCCCGAAGCGGCCTGGTGGTTGTGTCTCCGGCCTGTATCTCAACTCCACGGTCACGCGGCCGTCGCTTGGCGCGGTGAACCGGAAGTACTGACACGGCCATTCAGGCCAATCCCAGCACGGCGGAGGCGACGTCGGTACGACCTTGGTCACCGTTTGTCCCACGTGATCTCGGTGAAGTCGATCGACGGAAGCGGTCGCGGCTGGGGAGTGGGTGTAGGTGTGGGGCGTGGGGGTGGGGACCGGGGCGGCGGAGGTGCCGCCAGATGGCGAGGTCGGGAACGGAAACACTCGAGTGGAGTGCCTCGCAACCCAAACTGAACACGCCGAGAGCGAGGACTGCGCCAATGAATCTCGACATCGTACCCTCCGTATTCAAGCGGTCCTTCGCGCTGGTTGAGGCTGAGCTTCGCTAGTGACCCGCGGCCGGCACGGGTCCGTCGGCAATCGATCGAAGAAAGAACGGCTCCCAGAAATCGCACTGTGCTTCTCGCAGTCGCTTCCCCTCACGCACGGGCCAATCGAGCACGATGTATTTGTCAGCCCCGCGTCCCTCGCCCGGTCGGGTGTTTGAAGGCTGGCCAATGGACTGCGCTCTCATCAGCGGCGTTCGGGTTACCGTCGGCGGCAAAGCGCGCAAAGTAGTCGCTGATGGCGCCGAACAGCGCCAGGTCCTCGGCGTTCAGGACATAAGTCGGGTTAGGCCCGTAGTTGTTGCCGAAGACGAAGTTTCGGTCGATTCCATGAATGACCTGGTCGCCCGCAACCGGCCCCACCTCGCGTTCGAACGAATACATGTAGACGGGCGTGCCCGTCCGCTCGACGAGTCGTGCGACTCTCCGCGCCTCGCAAATCAGCTCCACATCACCGGTGAGCTGCGAAAGCGCGTGTTTCGGCGACGGAAAGTCGGCAACCGGGTACTGGGCCAGGATCGACGGTGCATCGAGAACGCCGAACTCGGCCGCGATGGCATCTGCGTACTGCGCTTCCGTCAGGCCACCAGGGAAGCTTCTGTCGACATAGATCCATCCCTCGTCCCGGGTGGCGCCAATGATCAAGGGGACTTGATTGAACGCCCCGCTTTCGTACAGCGTGCGCGGCTGATCGGGAATGTCCAGGCCGTCGACGACCGGATTCCAGTCGACCCGAGGCGTTTCGGCATACTGCTGCTGCCCATTGGCGAATGCCAGCAGCACCTGGGCCGGCGTCTTGCTCCGCATACAGGTCAGAACCTGCGCGGGGTCTGTGCAGCCGGCATTGGACGCAAACGTGTGGCCCAGCGCTTCGGCGTCGGCGAGCGTCGTCCACCTTTGTGACGCGTACGAGCTCTGCATGATTGCGCGGGTGAACAGCCCTGCGCTTCCGGGTGACACGACGTGCAGGCTCACGCTATGTCCACCCGCCGATTGTCCGGCGATCGTCACGTTGTGCGGGTCGCCGCCGAATGCGGCGATGTTGTCTGCGCACCCAGACCAGCGCGGCGCGCTGATCAAGAAATCCGTAGTTGCCGGATGAGGGGTAGGCGGGGTCCTCGGCGGTGAGGGCGCTGTGGCCGAGGAATCCGAAAGGCCCATGCCGATAACCGGGCGCGACGACGATGGCGCCTGTCCGCTCGGCCAGATTTTGGCCCCTGCTGTCCGCGAGATTTGCGTTCGCGGCCTGGAACGCGCCAGTGTGCATCCAGACGATCACCGGAGCGGGCGTGGCTGGCGCGGGGTTGGGCGTCCAGATATTCAGCTTGAGGCAATCCTCGGTCCCCACCGTGGTCGTGCTTCCGGCTGGATTGATCTGCGGACAATGGCGGGCGCGTCGTCCGCAATCAGCGTGTCCGCCCAGGGTGCAGCCGGTTGCGGCGGCCTCCAGCGTAAGGTCCCGATCGGTGTTGCGCGCGAATGGAATGCCCAGAAACGTGCAGGACGACCCGGTTGCGGTGCCCTGCACGTCGCCATTCGCCGTCGTGACCAGGCATGAGACGGACTGTGGAGTAACCTCGACGCTGGATACAGCCAAGGCGATCAATACGGCGGAGATCACGGCACTCGCGGTCTGGAGTAGTTTGCGCATGGGCGTCCTCACTCCAACCTGGCGCAAAGGCGTCGCAAAAGGGGCCACGTCTGAGCAGCCTAAGGTCGAGCAGGTGTTGCCGGGCCTGCCGGGCGAGCCACTCCTGTGCGGCCCTAGTCCCGCAGCGGGCAGCGAGTGAAGCAACCTCACCGAGTGGATCAGCTTTGCCGCGCGCGCGATCGTCGACCGGAAGATCCCTGAAGAAGGGTGAACGAGCGCCCGTAAGCGGCGCACGCCTCCGTTCTTTCGTTTGTTTGGTCCTTGATTGCCCCCATCGTCCAGAGGGCGTTCGCGAAACTCGAGCGCATTCGCCCTGTTGCCCTCGACGGATTGATAAATGCGGATCGCCTGGCGGCTATGCTCTAATGCGCGAGGCAGCATGCGCCGCTGGAAAAAAAGTCTCCGCCAATTGCAAGTGGACGAAAGCGACTCGCGTTCGAGCGAACACGTCCTGTGGGTCGCTGTCAGCGAGCGCCTGACGGATGCTGAGACTCCGTTCGTACAGCGCGACTGCCTCTGGGCTCCCTTGAGCCCAGATGAATCCCCGCCACGCTGCCGAGGGAGATCGCCACGTCGAGTTGCGTGGCCCGCACTGATGGGGCCTGAGCGAGGCGTTTCTCGTCGAGCTCCAGCGCCCGTTGATAGTGTTGCAACGCCTGGGTCATATCGCCGCGTAGTTCGTATTGAGTCCCGAGATACTTATCGACCAATGCCGCGTTTCGCTGATTCTCGGGATTGTTCGGGTCGTCGGTGAGTAACGCGTTGTAGAGCGCGCCAGTCCTCTGCCAGTCGGACAACTTCAGCTGAAGAGGGCGCGGCCATCGCAACGTTAAAACTCGAGCTGGCGAGCAGATTTCGGGCTTTGACATCGCCCGGCCGTTGGCGATGGTACGCCTCAGCCACCGCGAGCGCCTTCCGGGCCTCGCGATCCGCTTCGTCTTGTCGTTCTGCAACGGCCAGCAGTGTTCCGCTCAAGCGCCGTCGTCGCCTCGACATACTGCTCGACACTCTCAGGTGCCGGATTAGGCGATTGTGTCAGCGGTTCCATGAGGGCTTGCGCCTTGCGAAAGCTTCGTATCGCGCCTTCGCGGTCCCCGAGGTTTGCCGTGCCAGGCAGAGCCTTGCACCCGGCCGATCCGGATGTACGCGCGCGCGAGCTCGATCTGGAGGCCGGTATCGCCCTGCGCCTCGCCAGCGAGTCGCTCGAGATAGCTGAGCGCCTTTTCGACGATCGTGCGACGGACGGGCGTTGACCCCGCCAGCGGCGCGACCGCATCGTGAATCTCGAAGATCAAGGCATTGGCTAGCTGGCGGACCTCGCCGAAGCGCTGTTCGGCGCGCTGCCTCTCAGCGGTCGCGACCTGCGCCTGCCAGAGCGCGACAATCAGCGCGCCGACGATGAGCACGAGAGCAACACCGCTCGAGACGAACGCCGCTTTGTGCCGCCCCGCCAGCTTGCGCATCACGTATCCGAACGACGGCTCTCGTGCGACCACCGGCGCGCCGGCAATGAATCGCCCGACATCCTCCGACAATTCCTCCGCCGAACCGTAGCGGTCTTCCGGCTGCTTGGCCATGGCTCGCAGAACGATGGCGTCAAGGTCGCCTTTCAGCGCGCGCCTCCGATCGTACGGAAGCGGTCGTGTCCAAGCGATCGGTGCGGCTGCTCGGTCGCGGATGTTCCGCATCGATCACGATCCGCAGCATTTCGTCCAGCGATTTGCCGTCGGTCTGGGACGGTCGAACTCCGGCGTCAGCTCGTAGAGCAGCACCCCTAGCGCATAGACATCGGACGAGGTGGTCAGAGTTACCCCGCGAAGCTGCTCGGGGCTGGCGTAGTTGGGCGTCAGAGGACCAATGCCGATGCTCGTCGCCGTGCCGCCGCCGGGCAGCGACTCGTCGAGCATCTTCGCGACGCCGAAGTCGAGCACCTTGGGCGCGCCGTCAGGAGCGACAAGAATGTTGGCCGGTTTGAGATCGCGGTGCACCACGCCGTGCCGATGCGCGTAGTGCACGGCGGCACACACGGTTCGAAATAGTTGGAGACGGTCTGCGAGAGGGAGCGCGTGCTCGGCGCAATACGTTGCGATGGGAACGCCGTCGACGTACTCCATCACGAGGTAGGCGTGTCCATCGGGCGTGACGCCGCCGTCCATCAGGCTGACGATGTGAGGATGGCGAAGCGACGCGAGGATTTGATCGTCGTCGCCCTGGCCTAACACGCGGATTTGGGCCGGCACGGTATCAGCCGCGTTTTCGTAGGACGCCAACAACCGCGCCAACCGGCCATAGAGTGATAACGATTTGGCCATAGAACCCCCTTTAGGACGTGGGACTGACGAGACGCGGGGCGACGGGTGGCGGGGCCTCGGGGGCCGGCAACGTCGGGATCGTCGGTGACGCGGCCGTGGCCGTGGCGATCGCCGCGTCCACGCGATCGGACACGGCCCCCTGTGTGTATCGTCGCGTCGTTTCTAAATTCGCGTGCTGCAGCAATTGCGCGACGGCCCGTAAATCGCCGGTTTGCCGGTAGACCTCCGAGGCGAACGAGTGGCGCAAATCTGGACGGCCGGCATCCCGGGGCAAGGCATCCAAGGCCGCAACCCACAAGGTATCGCCGGTCCTGGCCGCGTGGGCCTCTGCCGTGGCCCTGGCCGTGGCGATCGCCGTGTGCCACGATTTCCACATGGACGACGGGGACCACGATTTGCCGAGTAACCCGGCCTCCACGAACGATCGCCATGCGTCCACGGCCGGGGGAGTAATCGGACCCATGCGGCCGGGGCCCCCCGTCCCTTGATCCGGCGATGTAGATAAATCCGGGCCCGGTCCAAATCCAAATCGCGGGCCGTGATACGAATCACGGCCGATTGCATCATGCCGGTGTAGGCCATGACGCGGAGGCGCAGTTTCGTGACGTTGCGTGTGGGGCGTTTTTTCCCGCGTTCGGCGCGGCCCACGTTCGGCAAGGAATTCAGGATCAACGCGACGGCGATCAACGGGATTTCGCGGGCCTCGCGGGCCGGTTCCTTCAGGAACTCTAGATCGTTCGTCGGGTTCGGGGTGCCGGCCGTATCTAAGACCTCGTACACTTTCCGCAACCGCGACAACCGGCGATTGCACGTGCCGGCCGCGTCCCCGCCATTGCGCCATGCGCTGATTTGCGAAATGAGTTCGGCCCGCGTGATCGTGTGCCGGCCCCGGGCCCCAGGGCCGAACGCGTCCAGTGCGCAAGGATCGCGCGGCCGTCGTCGCGGTACCGGCCCTCGGGGACGCGTCCGAGGTAGTCCGCAATGTCGGCCGCAAGGGATCCGCGTGCGACGATCGCGGGACCGGCCCGCAATAGTTCGGATTTCGCGTTGTGTTGCCATGCCTTGATCGTGTCAAGGTCCGTCCACAACGGGAACCGGTGACGGCCGCGGCGCAATGTCCCCTCGCGGGCCGATCCGATTGCGGCCGTGGCAATGATCGCGGTGCCGTCGCGGTAAATCCCCGGGGCGATGTACACGAGGGCGTGTGTGCGTGGCATGTGCAGCTGTATCGGTTCACCGGCCGCGATCGTGCGGCGCGTGTCGCGGCTGAACCGCGGTAGTAATTCTAACTAATTATCGGGCTGAAATTTGACAGATTCGCTAGAAGCGTCTAAAAGAAACACTCTCCCCGCCATCCCCTGGAACCTGAACAAAAGGGGTTACGCGTGAAAAAACCGGCCGCGATCACGTCGTTAGACACTCTCCCGGTGTTACTCACGATCAAGGAACTCGCCGGGATCTATCGGATCTCGTTTTCCACGATCCGTCGTGCCTTACAACACGGGACGTTTTCCCCACGTCCGTTCGCCCGATACCCGTACCGCTGGCGTCGAAAAGATGTCCTAGCCGACCTTGAACGGTTGCGCGATATCCAACCCCCGAAACCGCACGGGCCGTTCGCCCGTCGTCAG
>CAVTGK010000047.1:0-83768 GCA_963734095.1 uncultured Acidobacteriota bacterium
CGCCTGCCCGACGGTGTCGTCCGAGAACTCGACCTTCAACGTTGCGCCATGCACAACGATGGTCATGAACGTGATCCATATGACGAGCGGGCTGGCCATTCGCATCGGACTGCTACCTTTCAACCCGGAAAACCGATAGTTCGTAGCCATTGCGCCGACCTGCTCACGCGGTCGATGACCGCGCCTTTTTTTTTTTTTTTTTTTTTTCCGTGACTTCCGTTTTTTCGGCGGCGCGAGGGCCGCGGTCCGGCCGATCGCATCGCCTGCTCGAACGAGCGGTACAGCGAGTCGAAGAGCGTCATGCCCTGCGCCAGCAGCTCGCCATCGTCGGCGTAGGCGAGCTGAAGACCCTCGATCATGGCGCCAACCGTCGCCGCTTCCGGCGCGCCGAACCGTTCGTCCTTGAGGTCGAGGTCGTGCACGATGGCAGCGATTCGGGAGATGCCCGGCTCGCTGATACCGAAGACCGCGCACAAGGTTTCGAACGTGCACTCGTCACCCTGATGGCTGAAGTCGACGCCAAACATGTCGAAGGGCACGCCGCGTTCGGGACCGCCTGCCGATCGGCGGCGAAGCTGAATCGCGCCTGCGGATCGATGAACCGCCGAATCAGCCACGCCGACGCCATCCGATCGACGCCTGGCCGCGGACGTGTCATCCACAGGCGCCCCTGATACGACGCTGCGTTTCCGAACCGGGCAGAGGCTGGCGATACTGGTGGCGTCGCGGACGTCCGGCTTTCGAGTTGGTCCAGCAGCGTCGTCACCCGATCGCGCCCGGCGCTGCCGAAGAAGTCCACCGCCTCAATCGCGGTGAGCCGCTCCCGGAAAATATCGAGCAGGCGGCGAACCGCCGGTGCGCGTGTCCCTCGAGGCCGCCGTCCACCGCCGGCTCGCTTCACCGCTTTCTCACGTCGCGCGCCAACCCGCGTAGGCATCCTGGCGCGATCGCCGAACTCCTCGACGAGCGCGTCATCCGACCAGGCATCCACGTTGTCAGCGGCGAAGACGCTCGCGTCACCGCCGGTCGCCTTCACCTCGGTCTTCAGCCACTCGAAGTCTTCACGGGCGCCCGGCGTATCAGGCAGCACGTAGACTGCTTGCTTGAGCGGAATCGCGCCCAGTTGCTGCAGCCGGCGCCAGGTGCGGACCCGGAGGTTCGAGGGATTCGAGGGGAGCTGGTGAACGAACAACAGCCAGCGGCGGGCGCCGGGTTTGGGTTTGGTCGCGGGGACCGGCTCAGTTCGCGGGCGTGGCAAAGCACTTGACCTCGTAACGTTCGTTTCAGCGTATAAGAGGAGTGTTGCTGCAGTCAACGGATAATCGGAAGTCTTCCGACTACCTGCAAGCCACTATGGGGTGTATCGAGCTGATTCGGTATCGCCGATCTTCCGGCTAAAGCCGGAAGCCACGAGTGCCGAGCAATATCCGTGGCTTCCGCCTAAAGCGGACGTCGAAGCCACGAGTGCCGAGCAATATCCGTGGCTTCCGCCTTCAGGCGGAAGTCCGGAGTGCCAGGGACAGTAGTCATTCGAGCTGTTGCAGGTCACGAGCTGCGTTCCACGGAGGGGCTATGCGGAATGGCGTTCTGATCCTGGGTTTGGTCGTTGGGGACAGCTCTAGCAGCACAGCAGCCGCCGAATCCGCGTCAGCAGCCGGGCGCGATGATCACGATGTTCGCGCCCGAGCAGCATGACCTGTATGACGGGCACTACGTCGTGTCAGCCAACCGCATCTACATGGTCGGCGGGTCTGAACGACCCGGTAGGCTGGGACCACATGGATAATGACGCCAAGGCCGTGAAACCGGTCTCAGGGCAACGGCGGACATCGACGTCAACGATTTCACGAACACCGGCAAGTTCGAGGCCCGACTCGAGATTGCCGACGGCGACCTGGAGCTGGCGATCGACAAGTTCAACGAGTTCAGTCCGTCAAGAACGGCCGAATCGTCGGGTTCCTGCACGATTCTAATCGGCTATGGAGGTCACGACACAACTGGCAGTAAGCTTTCTCTATCTAACTAGCTTGTGAGGCGAGCACGTTATTCAAACGGCAGATCGCTGTGGCAGCCCTACGAGGTGCACTGCCATGAAATCACGCACTGCATGGGGGATGGAAGATGGTGCTCGTGTGCTACCTGGGGTCTCGGCAAGACCCAGCCTGGTGAGGCGTATTGACTCCCGTGCGGGCAGCGGAATACACAATTTCGTGATCCGGACGCGAAAGCTGCTGGTCATCCAAGTCGTACTACCTGGTGTGGGGCGTGCCTGCGCTTCATCGTCATGCTCGACGCGCGTCGGCGTGAATCTGCATTCAGCGGTGACGGCCCTCGGCCTGGGCGGCGTCGCGGTCGGCTTTGCGCTCAAGGACATCCTCTCGAATCTCGTCAGCGGCGTGCTCATTCTCGCGATGCGCCCCTTCGAGATTGATGATCAGATCGTGGTCGGCGACACAGAAGGGACTGTCGAGCAAATCGAGCTGCGGGCAACACATATCAGAACGTACGACGGGAGGCTCGTCCTGGTCCCCAACGGGGACGTGTTTACGTCGCGCATCACGAACAACACGGCCTCGCCGTTGCGGCGAGCGTCGGTGTACGTATACCTCGACTACAAGGAGGACGCGGGGCGTGCGCTCTCAGTCATACTCGATGCCGTCAAGTCGGTGCCTGGGGTTGCCAGCGCGCCTCCGCCGTCGATGCGACTGAGAGATTTCAGCCAGGATGGTCTCCAGCTCGAGGCGCGCTTTTGGGCGGACTCCCGTCGCGCGAACTTGATGAACACGGCTTCGGCGGCTCGTGTAGCCATCCTGCGCGCGTTGAAAGAGGCGGGTATTCAGCTGCCCGATCCGGACCAGCGAATCGTCACAATGACGCCCGCGCCGGGCAGGGCAACGAGTGCCGAGACATCGGCGGAGGTGACGTATGGAAAGCAGTAATGACCGGTGGAGGGTTGGAGCGCCGTATCGCGCGTGTCCTCACCGTTCCTCCCCTCGCGCCTGGATTCGTCGGTCCCGGACACCTGGCGGCACAGGTCGTGTCGCCCGACGACTTTGCCCTCAGCGATCCCTTCATCATGCTCGCCGATGACCATCTCGATATCGGCGACCGCGCGGTGGGCGGGCCGCACCCACATGCAGGGTTCGAAACCGTGACGCTCCTCCTCGACGGTGCCATTTACGACCGCGATGAGGGCGGCGAAATCAAGTCGGGCGAGGTGCAGTGGATGACCGCGGGCCGCGGGATCATTCACGGCGAGAACGTCGCGACGAAGGGGAAGGTCCGCTTGCTCCAGTTGTGGCTGACCCTGCCCAAGAATCACCGATGGACGCCGCCGAGCTTTCAGGATATTCACACTGACGCGGTCCCGGTCCGCCGTGAGCCTGGCGTAGAGACTCGCGTCTATAGCGGTGCGTCCGGGGGAGTCCAATCGAACACGCGCAATCATGTCCCCGTCACGATTACGGAGATTGCGATGGGGGCGCACACGTCCGTCGATCAGGACATTCCAACCTCATACAACGGGTTTGCGTTCGTGATCCGCGGCTCGGTCGCAGATCGGTGCGGACGCGACGCTGCTCAACGCTGGCCAAGTGGGATGGCTCGACCGTCCCGAAAGTGACGGCACGAGCATCGTGCGCATACGCGCAGGCGAGGACGGGCGCTCGCTTGGTGTTCTATGCGGGCCAGCCTCAGGGCGATCGCATCGTGTCGCATGGTCCGTTCATCGGCGACTCGAACGCTGACATTGCCCGGCTGTACGCGGAGTACCGCGCCGGACAATTCGAGCGCATGAGCAATCTTGCACGTATTGCCGGGACTAGCTCCCGCGTATAAGTTGAACCTCAGTCTGCGCCGGCGGCGCGCCGCGACGGCCCATGTGCTACCTCGACCGATCGAGGCAAGCTCGACAAGAGCGCGCTGGCTGCTCGTCCCCGATAGCATCAAAGGCCTACATACGATTGGCCTGGAACGCAAATACCATGGCGACGCTTGACACGGCCACGGAAACGGCGCGTGGAGCGTGCTCATCATGTTTCTCATGAAGCGGATCGAGACGCAGCCACCGCCTGGACGAAGGGCTGGAGGTCCGAACGGGCGTCGGCAGCCGGATCGTGCACTCGGCCGGCGGATTGGATCGACCTCGAGGTGCGCGGGCCACTGCCGGTGCGGATGCCCGGCAACCCCGACCCACGCGCGCTCGGCGTGTGCGTCTTCGAGATCAGGTTGGATTGATCGCGGCGATCGGCGATAAGGAATAGAGTGTAGTAATGTCCGAGTCACAAACTCGCGTCCCGCCGCACGTTCAAGTCATCCAGATGGGCACGGCCTGTTGGGTGTCGCAGCTGATCTCGACGGCCGCCAGTATCGGCCTTGCCGATCACCTGGCTGACGGTCCCAAGTCCGCTGCCGAACTCGCCGGGACGACTGGCAGCCATCCGCGCGCGCTTCATCGATTCATGCGCACACTCGCGAGCTTCGGCATCCTGACGCAGGGCGATGGACGAAACGTTTGCGCTCACGCCCCTCGGCGAAGCGCTCAAGAGCGACGCTCCCGGATCTGCGCGATCGACGATTCTGACGATGGCGGGACCGTGGATGTGGAAAGCGTGGGGCGAGTTTCAGGTACTCGCTCGAGACCGGCAAGACCGCGATGGAGAAGGTCTTCGGCATGCCGATCTTCGACTATCTGGCGCAGAACCCACACGAGGCCGCCCAGTTCAGCGAGGCGATGGTCGGCATCCATGGCGCCGAACCGCCTACGGTTGCCGCCGCTTACGACTTCTCTGCGGTTGCCTCAATCGTCGATGTCGGCGGCGCCACCGGCAACATGCTGGCCCATATCCTGGCTCGATATCCTCAGCCGAGGGGCGTCCTCTTCGATCGACCTCACGTCGTGACCGAAGCACCGGCTCTCCTGCGCGCGCGCGGAGTGGAGAGCCGTGTCTCGATCGTCCATGGAAACTTCTTTGAAAGCGTGCCCACT
The DNA here is from genome assembly GCA_963734095.1 of uncultured Acidobacteriota bacterium. GTDB lineage: Bacteria > Acidobacteriota > Vicinamibacteria > Vicinamibacterales > UBA2999 > JACCSI01. The sequence continues at coordinate 4,988 of CAVTGK010000047.1, forward strand.
GGCGGGGACGTCTACATCCTGTCGCACATCATCCACGACTGGAGCGAGGAACAGTGCCTGACGATTCTCGGCAACTGCCGCAAGGCGATGAAGCCGGGCGCAAAACTGCTCATCGTCGAGTTCGTGCTGCCGGAAGGCAATACGCCGCACTTTGGCAAGCTCGTTGACATGGTGATGCTGGCGATTCCCGGTGGTGAAGAACGTACCGCGCGGTGAATACAAGACGTTGCTGGCGGCGGCGGGCCTGAAAATGACGCGCGTAATCCCGACCGCATCGGATGTGAGCATCGTCGAGGCGGAGCTGCCGTAACGCGTTGATTCACCACAGCAGCTCGTAAATGTGTCCATTCGTCCCACGATAGGCGACGTGCTGGTGGGGAGCGCGCGCCGTGGCGTAATAGACCGGTCGATCGATGGCGGGCGGTGCCGCGTAGGCCGCAGTCAGATCGGTATGGTGAACGGCCGTCTCGCCGAGAACGTGCCACAGCTCGTGCAGCCTGCCGTCGCTCGATCGGAAGATGACGTGCTGGGTGTTGTCGCTTGGGTTGTAGCCGCCCGTGGCGTCGCCGACGGCGCGCGGCGCGCCCGAGAGCGCCGTCAGGTCGCGGCCGCGCACGGGTGCGACGTTGGGCCAGAACAACTCGTGGAGATGGCCGTCCGCCGCGCGATAGACGATGCGGTGGGTATCCTCGGCCGGAGTAAACCAGGCGAACGGGTCGCCCGCCGCCGGCGGTGTCGCGGCGAAGCCCGATAGATCGTCCTGCCCAACCGCGCCGTCCGGCCCCCAGTAGAGGCCGTGGATATGCCGGTCGGTGCCCTGAAATATCACGATGTTGGTCGAGCGGATCGGATCGTAGTAGGGCCATGGATCGCCCGCCGCCGGAACGGCCTGCGCCTGGGCGGTCAGGTCGCCGTGGCCGACGCCGCCTTGTCCCTGCCACCACAGCTCGTGCAGATGGCCGTCGGCGGTGCGATAGACGACGTGATGAACGCCGTCGTGCGCTGAGAACCAGCCCGCCGGGTCGCCCTGCGTCCTGGGCGCGTTGATCGAGCCCGTGAGGTTATCGTGGCCGACCGCGCCGAACATCCAGTAGAGCGTGCGCACGTGGCCATCGGCGCCGCGAAAGATCAGCACGACCTGATTGTCGGAGGGATCGAAATAGGTGAACGGAGTGCCTTGCGCCGCAGGAGCTTGGGCGTTGGCGGTGAGGTCGGTCGTGCCCTGCCCACGTGCATCGCGCCAGATCTCGTTCATGTGCCCGGCGCTGTCGCGATAGGCGACGTTCTCGATGCCGGGTCCCGCCAGCACCAGCGCGCAGGGCGGCCCGACAGCGATGCGCGCGCCCGTCGTCGCCGTCCGGTCGATGAGATGCTGGCCGGCGTCGTCGATGCGGATGGCGAAGCCGTCGGGACGCGCGCCCGTGACGGTCAGCGTCACGCCATTGTCGAGCGGCGCCGAGTCCCCGGGCTGCAGTGCCTTCAGCGTCATCAGATAGAGCGGCTTCTTGAACCCCTCCCGCTCCTGCACGGTCGGGTTACGGGTCTGGACGCGGTAGGCGATGACGCCCTCGCTGGCGATGCCTCGCTCCTGCCCGTCGCCGGTGGACGGCATGCCAGCCTCGAACTGGTCGGTCTTCTTGCGTGCTTCGACTATTACGTACGGAAAGCCGTTGCCGATGCGAACGGCTGCCGCCCGTCCCGCGACTGGAGGCTGAGCAAGGCCGCCGTGTTGCAGCTCGTACTCGGCGGACGCGCCCGCGTGCAGCGGGATCGCCGCCGCGTCCAGCCAGCCGAGCTCGTTCTTGGTGAACGCGGTCGGATGGGTCTGGCTGGATGCCGACATCTCGTCGAACGTGTCGATGGTGCGCTCGGGCGGATCGACGTCGTTGTTGAAGTGATAGAGGTCTTTGAAGCGGGTCAAGCCGTGGATCAACTCCATCAGCCATACCCCGTTGCTTTCTGCCATCACCACTCGCGACCAGAAGCCGCGATTCGTGCCGGCGCCCCGGCCGCCGAGCATCACCAGCACCGCGGCGTCCATGCCTTGATCGCGCAGGCGGCGGCCGAGCTTACCTTCGAGCTCGTCGGCTTCGACGACCTGCTTGTCAATCGTCTCCATCGGCAACACAAACGGGTCGATGTCGGCCAGGCCGGAGGAGACCGCGCGCAACCACGCGCGCAGCGAACGGTCCGCGTCATTGGCCTCGCGGCGCGGGTCGTAGATCACGCGGCGAAGAATGACGGTTTCCCAATCGGGCGGGATCAGATCGGGCGGCGCGGCGTTCGAGCGATACAGGGGCACGAAGGCGACGCGTTTGCGTCCGAGCCAGGGAGTCGCGAAGGTCATCGTACAGGCATAGGTCGGGGAGCGGCGTATCATGTCGCCCGGCCGTCGTTCCCAAGCTCAACGACGCGCGGACACAATGGTCTTCACCAAACGGCTTCGCGACGGAATCCGGCGCGGCAGGATCAGATGCAGCGTTCGCGTCTGGTTGCGCCCCCATGTCAAGGTGGGAGGTCGTTACCAGATGGACGAAGGCCACATCGTCGTGGATTCGATTGACGCCGATTACCGTCCGCGACATCACGTACGATCTGGCCCGGGAATCAGGGTTCGAGAGCGTGGAGGATTTGCTGCAGATCGCAAGACACGGACGCGGCGAGAACGTGTACCTGATTCGTTTTCACTACTTGCCTCCGGGCGCCTGGGATACGGCGAGGGTGAGACATGGTCAGAGGGCAGGTCGTCGTGGTGAGTAGCGCCCCATCTAATCCCGCGATCTGCTTTGTCGGTCTTCCGCCGGCCCGCCGCGCTGGAGCAGGTTGCACGCGGTGTTGATCAATCCGACATGCGAGAACGCCTGGGGGAAATTGCCGACCATCCGGCGGGCGTCGGGGTCATATTGCTCGGACAGCAGTCCGACGTCATTGCGCAGGTCGAGCAGGCGGTAGAAGGTCTCCGTCGCCTCATCGTATCGACCCTGAAGAGCGAGATTGTCGGCGAGCCAAAAGGTGCAGAGCAGGAACGCCCCCTCGCCGGGCGGTAATCCATCGACGTTCTCAGCGGGTAAGTACCGGTCGACGAACCCGTTACGAACGAGTCGACGCTGGATGTAATCCACGGTCCCGATCATCCGCGGATCGGTGGCGGGCAGAAAGCCTACGAGTGGCAACATCAGCAGGCTGGCATCGGGCTCTTTCGAGCCGTAATACTGAACGAACGAATTCAGGGCTGGATCAAACCCCTCGCGGCAGATCTCCTCGTGGATCTGACTGCGGATCCGCCGCCATTTTGCGGCTGGGCCCTCCAGGCCGAACTCTTCGACGCTCTTGACCGCACGGTCCATCGCGACCCACGCCATGACTTTCGAGTGCGTGAACTGTCGTCGAGGCCCGCGGACCTCCCAGATGCCTTCGTCGGGTTTTTGCCAGTCGGTCTCCAGAAAATCCATGAGCGCGTGTTGCACGCGCCAGGCGTACTCGCTCGGCGGGAGTCCTGCGCGGCGAGCCACGTGCAGCGCGTCCATCACTTCGCCGTAGACGTCCAGTTGGTGCTGTTCGTGCGCGGCATTGCCGATCCGGACGGGAGCCGCGCCCTCGTATCCTGGGAGCCACTTCAGCTCCAGTTCCGTCAGCCGACGCTCCCCGGCGAGGCCGTACATGATCTGCAGCGTCGAAGGCGTTCCGGCCACTGCGTTCACGAGCCATTCGCGCCACGCACTGGCTTCGTCGGTGTAGCCGCCCACCTTGAGTGCATAGAGCGTGAAGGTGGCGTCGCGCAGCCAACAGTAGCGGTAATCCCAATTCCGGACCCCGCCAAGACATTCGGGGAGCGATGTCGTTGCGGCGGCGACGATGCCGCCAGTGGGCGCGTAGGTCAGCGCCTTGAGCGTGATGAGCGATCGGACCACGGCTTCGCGCCACTCACCCTGGAACGTGCACCGATCAGACCACGCAGTCCACCACTCTTCGGTCTCCCGAAGACTCAGCTCGGGATCCGACAATTCGGGCTCGCTCTCGTGGGTTGGTGACCACGCCAGCTCGAAGGGGACGCGCTGGCCGGCCGTGACCGTGAACTCGGCGACTGTTCGAAGCCCGCGACCGGTCAGCGTCACATCGGTCCGGCAGTACAGGGTCTCGGGACCGGCGGTGGCGCGGATGCCGTGTGGCGTGCGGCGAACCCACGGGACGACCGATCCATAGTCGAACCTGATCGCGAGATCCATGTGCATCGAGACGGTGCCGCTCACACCCTCCACGATCCGCATCAACGCGGGCGTTCGCGAGCGCTGAGGCATGAAGTCGATGAGTCGCACCGCGCCGCCATCGGTGCGGTACTCAGTCTCGAGAACGAGCGTACCTTGGCGATAGCGTCGCTGGACGTGTTGGACTTCGCCGGCCGGTGCAATCAGCCAGCGCCCATGGTCGAGTGTTCCCAGCAGCGAGGCGAAGCAGGCGGCCGAATCGAATCTCGGAAAGCACAGCCAATCAATGGAGCCGTCGCGCCCAACCAGCGCGGCGGTGTGGCAGTCCCCGATCAGCGCGTAATCCTCGATGCGCGACGCCATCTGCTCCAGGAATCATCGCATTGTCGGTTAGTTCAGTGCGCCGACGCTCCGCGCGGTGCATTCCTGGGCAGCCGGCCCCTGCCGCGGCGCATGGTCCCCGTGGGCGCCCTGGGCGACCGTCGTCTGTTCCATTCGGAACAGCGCCGCCAGCGGTGGATCGGCCATCCTAAACCGATGCGTGCTTTCTCGTTCATGGGCAACCTGTTGGGCGCCGCCGCCCTGGCGTTCGCGGTCCCGCTGGCCATTCTCGTCGTGGGCGTGCCCATCGCGATCGTTGTCACCCTGCTACTGGGATTCCTCGGGTGGCAGTGACCCCTGCGCGCGTGGCAGGCGGAGAACGCACCGTGGACGCTTCCGTTCAGTCAGGCATCTGGTACCGTGCGCTCCTCAGCGACGATTGGATCGCCGCCGGGCGGCTGAGCACGCTGTGCGAGCAGTTCGCGCTGGCGGTCCGTGAGGCGGGCGAGCCAGCCGGCGCCTGCTTGTTCGCGATCACCGAAGACACCCCCGAAGACGAGGCTGGCTCGAGCGGCGCAGGGGCGACTGCGTTGTTTTTCTCGCCGACGGCGATCTCGGTTGTTCCGAGGCTGCTGGCGACCTGCGGCGCGCGCCCGAGCGCCGCCCCTCGGCGCTCGCAGGCGACGCTGCTGGTCGGGCGGCCGCTGGATTGGGATCTGTTGCCGCGTGCGATCCATTAGTGATCCCTACGAGGCTGTGCCTAAACCGCCGAGGAGAGGGCCCGCTCTGCTCACAGGGCTAGGTCGTTTGCACGCTCCGCGGGGCGGATCTTCTAAGGCCTGGAGGAACTGCTTCAATTGTCAGCTGATGGCGCTGAGAAGATGCTAGTGCTCCACGCGGCTGTGCACTATGGGACAGCGCCCGCGTCGTGCCACCGCGAAGGCTGGCTGCTGAACCTCGAACTTCGAAAACGGTTGATCGCAGCGGTCTGGTTTGTCGCGGCGGTGATGGTGGCGCTCGCGTTCAACGTCGGCTCTGTCGACGGCGTGGGGAGTGGTCGCCGCGGTGGCCATTGCGCCGCCACTGGTCATGCTGAGGCTCTGGAAGCATCCGGCGGAGACCATCACGCAGACCATTCACTCCGCCAGGCGATGAGGCCGGGACGCGCTGCGCGCGACTCTAGTCGTGGCAGCACGACGCTCAGAAGCGAGCCGTTGATCTTCAGGACGCCGTTGTAGTCGATCAACCCAAGGCGCCTGAACTTGTTCATGAAGAAGTTGACGCGCGAGCGCGTGGTCCCCACCATTTCCGCGAGCGTTTCCTGAGAGAGTTTGGGCAGGACGCGGGCGCCCGCGTCTGGCTTACCGAAACGCGACAACTGCAACAGCGTGCGCGCCAGCCGTTTTTCGCTCGAGTTGAACAGCTGATCGACCAGATCCTCCTCGATCCGGATGTTGCGTCTCAGCATGTGCGTCAGGAAGCGGTCCGCGAACGCAGGGTGTTCGTGGAGCGTTCGCACCATCTCGCGTTTCTGAATCCGCAGCACAGTGGTCACGCCCACGGCCGTGGCGGTGCCCATCCGCACTTGCTGCCCCGCGAGGCAGCCTTCGCCCACGAACTCGCCCGGGCCGAGTAGGGCCACGACCGCCTCTTTGCCGGCCGACGACAGGACCGACAGCTTGACACTGCCCTCCTGAATGTAAAACACGCTGGTCGCGGGCGACCCTTGCGCGAATATCGACGCGCCGGCGGCGGCGCGTAGGATGCGGCGCGTGATTCCCGTCGATGCGAGAAATGCGTCGACGTTGAACGACGCAGGTGTGGAGTGCCGCGAGGTTCGGCGCCGGGGCATGGCTCGATCATCGCACGTCGGCGAATCAGGCCGACCATCCTCAGCACGGCCGACGGCAGGACGAGGAGTCGGGAGGCGCCCGGCGCTGCGGCGTTACCCGCTGGGTGGTTTGTAGCCGATGCGCGCCTCTTCCAGCCCCGCGAGCACTTGGTCTCGGCGATCGGCGCGGCCGTCGAGCATCGCCAGCAGAGGCGACTGCCCGTCAGGCGATTCCGCCAGCACTTCGGCCCTGAGCAACGCCCATTGGCCTTCGGGCGTCAGGTTGTGAAAATTCTCCGCTGCCGCGACGACGCGGCGATATTGCCGCTTGAAGATCGCGTGACGTCGAATGGTAATTGGTCCGCCTTGCACACTCACCTCCCGGAACTCCGCTCGTTGGTCGAGGCCTGCCGGCACACCGCGGCGGACAGGAGAGGCTTTGATGAGAGAGGCCGCCGATGCGGCGCGGGCTCAGGAAAGCGAGATGGGACGCCAGTATGGTAGCATGATGCACCGGATCTTCCGACGCGCTCTGCACCTGTAGGCGTAACGAGTTCTTCCCGACTCGCTCCTCCTCAACATCCAGCTTCGCAACGAGACGACTCGGTGCGGAGCCTGCGCTCCGGCCCATCGACGCGCCGTCTTGGCGCCACCGGTGATCGTTCATTTTCTCCGCGGCGTCGCATTGAGGCGACGCCCGGTCGCTCAGGAGCATTTCTTCATGTCGTTTTCGAAACTCGGGCTGACGGATTCCTTGTGTACGGCGGTTGCACGCTTGGGATACGAGCACCCGACGCCCGTCCAGGCGGCGTCTATTCCTTTGGTGCTCGGCGGACGCGATCTGCTGGCGCGTGCGCAAACCGGCACCGGCAAGACGGCCGCGTTCGGCTTGCCCATGATCCAGCGACTCGGCGCGGCCGGCTCCCGCGTCACATCGCGTCCGCGAGGACTTGTGCTCGTGCCGACACGCGAGCTTGCTGTCCAGGTACAGCGAGCGATTGCGAGTTACGGAACACCGATGCGACTCCGGGTGACGGCCATTTACGGCGGCGTCGCGATGGGACCTCAGATTCGCGTGCTGAGGCAGGGCGCCGACATCGTGGTCGCCACCCCAGGCCGCCTCATCGACCATCTGCAGCGGCGCTCGATCGACCTGTCGGCGATCGAGATGCTCACGCTCGACGAAGCCGACCGGATGCTGGACATGGGGTTCCTGCCGCCGCTTCGGCGCGTGATCCCGGCATTGCCGGCGCATCAGACGCTGCTGTTTTCAGCAACGCTCTCGTCCGAGGTCCAGCGCCTCGCCACCGAATTCACGCGCAATCCCGTGCGCGTCGATGTGTCGAACGAGCAGGCGGTCGCGCCCACGGTCGCCCACCGCGTCCATTTCGTCGCGCAGGACCGCAAGCGGGAGCTGCTCGTGCACGTGTTGAGACAGGACCCGGCGGGCCAGGCGCTGGTCTTCTGCAAGACGAAGCACGGCACCGACAAAGTCGCCGGTCATCTCGAGCGGGCTGGCATCACGGTCGCGGTCATTCACGGCAACAAGAGTCAGGGCGCCCGCACTCGCTCGCTGGCCGATTTCAAGGCCGGACGCGTGACGGTTCTGGCTGCGACGGATATCGCGGCCCGCGGCCTCGACATCGCGCAGCTTCCGTTGGTCGTCAACTACGATCTCCCACTCGCCGCTGAAAACTACATTCACCGCGTGGGCCGAACGGGACGCGCGGGGCTTGCCGGCCGCGCCATTTCGCTCGTTTCCGCGGCCGATCGCGACCTGCTGCGCGACATCCAGCGGCTGTTACCGGCACCGGTTGAACAGGTGCGTGTGGACGGATTCGACGTGACGAGCGCGACTACTCCCGTGCCGTCGCCGCATCCGCCGCGCGTTCAACCGCACGCGAATGCGCGCCGCCGCCCGCGTCGCGCGCCATCACACACCTCGCCACGCCGTGTTCGGCACTCGCGGCTTCCGGCTTCAGCCGGAAGATCGGCGCCGCGATACTGAATCAGCGATACGTGCCGCTCGCGATCGGGGGCCTGCCGCTGTGATCAGCGAGGCCGACGGGATGGTGTGGATGTTTCTAGGAGGACGCGCGCAAGTAACGTCCGGTGGTGCGGTTTCTTGATCGTTGGCTGTCGAGGCGAGGGCGCGTCAGCACGTTGTCCTGGTGGAACCGGGACTTCCCACGAGTGCTCCACGCGCCGTCGCACTCTGCTTGCGTCAGGTGGCTCGCTTGCGAGCGCGTTCCTCGCGCTGGCGACGTAGGGTCACTTCACGCCGTTCGCTCCCTGCCGGGCTGGGGACCGACGAACGCTCGAGCACCACGCGATCCGTCACGAACCGACGCGATCCATACGCGTCGAAGTCAATCACCGTGTGGTACACGTTGCGATCGGTGACTGTGCCGGTCCCATACTGTTCGTGAGAGACGCGATCGCCCTTGCCTGGAAAGGCTGCGTTCCTGGAAGGTGTGGCCACGGTCAGGCCAGCCTGATGTTCTCGGCCCGTGGTCCCTTCGGTCCCTGGCCCTTTTCGAACGTCAGCGGTTGCCCTTCGCGCAATTCATCGAATCGTGCGTCGACGCACGCCGATTGATGAAAGAGGTACTCGGTGCCGTCGGCGGCTTGGACAAAACCAAACCCCTTGTCACTGACCAGACGCTTGATAGTGCCGTGCAACGTCGTGCCCATTTTCCACTCCCATGGCGGTTGGGATATCCGGGCTCACGCCCACTAGTGTTCTGCAGCACCGGTCGCAACCGCTTGACGACCGGCGCGGCACACGCAGCTACAAAACGCTGCGCTGAGCTTGGATGAGGGCTGGAGACGAACCTGGCCGGGGGCCAGGGTGTGCGGCAGGACTCAAGAAAGCCGAAGGCCGAGTATACCACCCATCGACGCGGGTCCGCCCAGACCCGGTGTCAAGACCCCTTTAGCTACTCCGGACCGCTCCAAACTGGGGCTACACTCCGGTGTCGTCCCGAATAGTCGGTCGACGGAGGAAGCCGGAAGCCACGAGTCACAAACAATATCCGTGGCTTCCGCCTTCAGGCGGAAGTCCGAAGCGCGCCGGGCCAGCCCGAACGCCTGACATGGCAGAATTCCCGCGCGTGATGGCCCGGCGCCGATTCGGCCTTGTCGCAGGAAATCTCCTTGCCTCGTGTTTTGTGGGCGGAGGCTGCGGCGCGCAAGGCGACAGTCCGCCGTCTCGCACGGCGATCTTGAAGGCGCGGCCGTCCGCAGCGAGCACGACTGTGGCCTGCGGGCACGCATGTCCTTGGATCTGGGTGACGCGCGTGACGCCCTTCTTCACGCTACCGGCCAACGCCGGCGAAGACCCGCTGCCGCTGATCGTGCTCTTCCACGGCGCGGGCGGCTCCGGCGAACGCTTTCTTCGCCGGATAGCTGCGGCTGCCGAGGGATTACGCATCGCGCTACTTGCGCCCGATTCACGCGGGCGTACCTGGGATGCCGTGCTCGGCGAGCAGAGGAGCCTGCTCGATATCGTCACTGGCCATCGACAGGTCCAGGGATTCGGTCTTGACGTGGCGTTTCTCGATCGCGCGCTCGAGCGGGTCTTCCAGAAGGTGGCGGTTGACCCCACGCGTATCGCGGCCGGTGGTTTTTCTGATGGGGCGACCTACGCACTCTCGCTCGGGCTGATCAACGGAGACCTGTTTCGTCACATCGTCGCGTTCTCACCGGGCTTTTGGGTCGAGGGCGAACCCCGCGGCCGTCCGCAGATCTACGTGTCGCACGGTCGTGCGGACGAGATCCTTCCAATCGATCGCTGCAGCCGCCGCATCGTGCCCGAGCTCGAGAAGCGCGGTTACGCCGTCAGGTATCGTGAGTTCGATGGCGGTCACGAGGTGCCAGAGGGCATTGCACGAGAAGCGATTGGTGGGGTGATCGGTCAGTGAGTGTGGCGGCGACCCGCGACTACGACGTCCTCCTCTATGGCGCCGGCGGCTTCACCGGGCGGCAAACGGTCGCCTACTTTGCGGCGCACGCGCCCGCCAGCCTCCGCTGGGCGATTGCCGGTCCTCGTCGGCACACGCTCGAAGCGGCGCGAGACGCCGCGGGCGCACGGCTGTCCGACACCGATCTGATCGTCGCACCCAGTCAGGATCAAGCGGCCGTCGACGCCGTGGTCGCACGTTCGCGCATCGTGCTCAGCACGGCGGGCCCGTTTGCGCTCTATGGCACGCCGATCGTGGACGCATGCGTGCGTTTCGGTACGCACTACGTCGACATCACGGGCGAGACGCCGTGGATGCGTGAGATCGCCGCCCGGTATCACGAGCGTGCGATGGCTGACGGCACGCGGATCATCCCAGGCTGCGGCTTCGATTCGATCCCTTCGGATCTAGGCGCGTATCTGATGGCGCGATATCTCCGCGACACGATGAGCGTCCCCTGCGCCGAAGTCCGCGCCTACTTCCGGTTCAGTGGCGGTCTCAATGGCGGCACGGTCGCGTCGCTCTTGAATATGCTGAAAGCGCCGCCGCGTCTTGGCGCCGAGACAACGCCGAAGCCGCGAGACGGACGAATCCGGCTGATCAAAGCGCCGCGCTACGACGCGCAGTTCGGCGTCTGGATTGGACCGTTCGTGATGGCGCCGACCAACACGCATGTGGTCCGCCGCAGCGTCATGCTCTTCGAAGCGTGGCAGCAGCCGTACCGGACCGAACTTCGTCTACCAGGAGGCGATGCGGTACGACTCGCCGTTCGCGCGCTTCAAAGCCACCGTGGCGTCGGCTGGACTCGGGATCCTCTTTGCCGCGTTGAAGCAGCCGCTCACGCGCCGAATCGTCGAGCCATTCCTTCCCAAACCTGGCATGGGTCCATCAGTCGAGACGATGGAGAAGGGGTGGTTCACCTGCGACTTGCTCGGGATCGGCGAGGATGGCCGCCAGGTGCGTGGACGGATTCGTTACAACGGTGACCCCGGCAACCGCGCCACCACTGTGTTTCTCTGCGAGTCGGCGCTGACGCTCGCGATCGATGCGGACAAGCTTCCGGGAGGACGCTCACGAGGCGGCGTGCTGACCCCGGCAACGGGATTAGGCACGGTGTTGGTTGAACACCTCCGCAACCGGGGTACTGTCATCGACGTCCCGTCAAGCTGACGTCTCTGTCAACGGTAACTGGTGCGAGACAACGTCACCGAGGCAAACCACGACATGAGCAGATGGTCTATGAAGCTCCGCGCCTCCGTGAGGGTCATGGGTATCGACGTTAGCTGCGTCCCGCGGTCGTCCCGAGCAGCATCTTCAGCGCCGGCCACGCTCTTCGCCGTCTGGTGCAGTCGCTTGATGGCGTTTTCGGTAACACCAGAAAAAGACGCCACCGCCGGTCGGCCGCCCGTTGCTTCCTCGATGACGTTGTAAATCGTGACGAGCTCAACCCAGTTCAGATCGGCAGCGTTCCGCAGCTCGAGCGCCTTCGCCATCGCCCGATTCGAGAGCGCTTCGCGCAGCGATTTGGACAGCGACGACCGCCGTTGCCACGAATTCCGTTCGCTTGGCTCATCGATCGATGTTCCAGCGTCGAGTTTCCGGGTCCGTGGCGCCTCCCGTGAATCTTCGATGGGCTCACGGTCGGTGATCTTCTCGCACGCCGTGACAACCCCAATATGGAGCGATTCGGTGCTGCCGAGCGACAGGCGGGCGGACCCGGATAGGAGAGTGATGATGCGACCTGCCTCGCATCGGACATTTCCAATGTCGCCGCAGGAATCCAGCAGCGATCCGCTGAGGAAAAAGTGGTCGTCCCGTCTCACCAACCGTATGTCGTTGTCTGAAACCACGAGGGCAAGCTGGCGGAGGATTGCACGCGGACCCTCGATTTGGATTTCCCATCTCATGACGTTGTTGCGCCCGTTCCTCAGCCTTCTTCACCGCCAGAGGATTGCCCGACTGTCGCACGTTGGTCTAAGGTCGACCCGTTCGTCTAGCGCCTTCCGCCACCGCCACCGCGCCGAGCGCCACCCCCACCCCCACCGCCACGGTAGCTGCCAGTGCTGCCGGCGCCACTGCCGCCCCTGTAGGTGCCATGATCCGCGGTTCGCTGAGTGCCTTCGCGGCGCGCGGCTGCATCGCGATCGAGTTGGTTCCTCGTGCTGGGATCCATTGAGGTCGGGCGTTGGGTAGTGGTAGACCGCTCGGTGGGCCGTGGAGTCTCGCTCGGCTGTCGATCGGTATTCGACCAGTTGCCATTGTCGTACTTCTGCCACGTGCCGTCCTGGCGCCGATAGGCGTTGCCGTCGTTCCCCGCGTAAACGTTGCCACCCTCACCGACGGCGACGGTGCCGCCGCCGGCGCCGCGACGAGTCACGGCCGATCCGTCGTCCGTTCGGACCGTGCGCGTCGTGGTTCCCGTCTGTCTGTTGGTGTAACGGTTGGTGCTGGCCCAATCGTCTCCGCGTTGCACGGCGGTGGAGCCCCAGCTGCCATACACGTTCGATCCTTGCCGCGTCGCCGCGTAGGTACCGGTGCGGGGGTTATAAGCGTGTGCGACGCCGCGCGCACCGTACGGGCCATACGCGGCGGCGCCGCGCGCGTAGGTCCCAGTGCGCGGGTTGTAGCGGGCGCCCACGCCGGCGCCCCCGTAGGGACCGTAGACCCCAGCGCTCCGCCCGTACGCGCCTGTCCACGGGTTGTAGTGGGCGGAGTAACCGTAGGTCGGGAAATGCCCGTAGTAATACGGATAGAAACCGCCGTACCCGACGTACGGCGGATAGTACCAGCCGGATCCCCACACGGTGCAGCCCCACGCGACCATCATCCCGGTGTAACCGGCTGCCGCCGCATACACGACCCAATCATCGTCATCGTCTTCTTCGATGGTCACGTAGGTCACATGATGGGACGGAGAGCTCACAGGGATCTGGTAGATCTCCTGCGGCACGGAGCTGGCGACCTCCCACGGTCCCGACGCGCCCTTTCCGACGAACCACACGCCCTGGTAACACATGTAATAGAGGTCGCCGACCTTGAACACGTCCTTGTCGGTGTTCACGGCGCGCTGCACGGGGGTCTTCTCGATCGGCGCGAACTCCGGATCGCCCGTGAACGCGACGTCGGGGGCTTTCAATTTCCTTCTTGTTGACCCGTGCGGTTTGCGGGATCTGCGCGAGCAGCACCGCTTCGGCCGCCTGGTCAGTGCCGGGCACGGATGCCAGCACGCGCGACCGGTCGTGCTCGAGCGGAATCTTTTTGAAATCTGCGGGAAGTGAAGGCGTGGCGAACGTCCAAGGTCCCGTGAAGTCCGGCGCCGAGAACCACCGGCCGGCGACCAGGTAGTACACCGAACCCGTCTTGCCCATCCGGAAGACATCGCTCTCGGTGTTGCTCACCCACAAGAGGCCGGTGCCCTCGACGAGCAGGTAGTTGGGCTCGCCGCTGAGCAGAATGAGCTCGGCCGGCTGGTAGCTCACGAACACCTTCGGCACGGCCGAGGCGTTGATCGACTTGCCGGGCAGGTTGGCCTTGACGTCTTTCCAATTCTCCTCCGCGGGGAGCTTCTTGAAGCTGTCCGGCAATCCCCCCGCCGGCGACCAGGGGCCCTTCACGTCGGCGGCTTTCAGCCACGCATCGTTGTTCCGGAGATAAAGGGTGCTGGAAGGACCGTGTTGAAACAGGTCCCAGTTCGTATTCACGGCGAACTTCAGGTCGTTATCTCGGATTGGGCTCCAGACCGGTTCGCCGTCGAGGTTCACGATCGACCGCCGGGGTCTTGCTGAAGAAGATCGTCGGGGGGTCGGCTTTGATGCCCTCGACGTTCCTGGGTACGATCGCGCTCTTGTCGAGATTGGCCAGAACACGATCGAGCGCGATCACACGCTCGTCATCTGGAAGCGCCTTGTCAACCGCGGCAGCGACCTCGCGCACCTGCTCCTTCTGCAGCGTCGAAAAATTGGCTTCGACGATCTTCATCTGCTGAAAGCTGACCAAGCGATCGGTCACGGCTACCTTCGTGTCCGCCTCGAGCTTGATCGTGCCAACCGCTGGTTTGTCGGCGGCCTTGGCACGGTAGGACACGGCACTGAAGGCCACGAGATGCGTCTGTTTGTCCCAGCTCGCGACCTGAGGCTGATAGACGAGGACCGTACCGCCGCTCGGGAGATCGGCGAGACGCGGCCAGCCGCCGTCGATCGGCGCCGGCGTGGTGGCCGCTGTCGGCTTCGACCCGGCTGGTGCCGCGGTCTTCGGAGGTGTCTGAGTCTTCGGAGGCGTCTGATTCTTCGGAGGCGTCTGAGCAGTCGGGACGGGCGGCCTCGTCGCAGTCTGACCAGGCGGGCCCGCGGCCTGGATGACGAGCACGATCGGCGCCGACGGTTGCACCAACAGGCTCAACGCCGCAACGGTGGTCACGGCCCGGACTGAGCGTTTTCCTAGTTTCATCACAGTGGATTCCTTGCGGCTGTCAGCTTGCTCTCAGGCGGCCAGCCAGGCCCGCGCGTCGACGACCTGCTCCGGGGAGAAGAACTCGACGGGCGCTTTTCGCAGGTCCGCAGCTGCGAACATCAACGAAAGACTCCGCCATCGTTCGTCCCCCACGATGGCGATTCGCTCGATCGCCTCGCCATGCTTGATGTAGAAGGTCAGGTCGCTCCAGTTATCGTGGGGCTCCCAGCCCTCGAACCCCTCCAGCAGGAACAGCAGTCTCACCGGGCCGACGCGGCCCATCTCGTCGATCAGCACGTCCTGACACCGCTCGAACTCGAATTTGTGCAGAGTCCCGTGGACCTCGAGACGGTAGACGTTGTCACGGTCATGGTGCACGGTCATCGGCATCGGATTCGTCGCACAGCACTCCGTTTCTCAGTGCTCGCGCGGCCCTCGTTCTCCCGTTCTTCGACTCTGCTCAAACAACCCTGCGCTCGAGGGTCGCGCGGCGATTTCGCGCGTCGCTCGGACCGCAAGCGCTTGCAGCAGGGAGCATGCCGTCCACCAGCCGCATCGTGTCCCAAAGAAATGGCCTGCCTTTCGCTGGTTTCGTCGGCAATCACGACGAACCCTGTCGACCGATCTCCGAGAGAGCGGAGTTCCTCCGAAATGCCGTGCGGCGGCGGCGACCCTTCGCAAGATGCGACCGTTCTCATCGGCGTCCGATGATGCGGCCCCACTCGGCTCGACAATTGCTCTCTTGGGCCAGGGCCTGGCTGAAGCCGCTATGGAGGTCACCACAGTGGTTCGACGAACGATGGTCGCGCTCATTCTGCTCGTGGTAAGCGGCTTGGGCCCGCGCGCGCAGCAGCCACCGCAGAACACTGAGCGAGAGACGAAGACGCTCAATCTCAGCGCCTATGCGGAGTTGCTGCGCCGCGACGTGCAGGCGCAAAAGGTTGCCATCATCACAGAGGTCATGGGCTTTACCGAGGCGGAGGATGCGGCATTCTGGCCGATCTATCGCGAGTACGATGGCGAGATGGCCAAGCTCGGCGACGAGCGCGTGGCGATGATCGACGAGTACGTCCGCAGCTACTCTCAGATGACGGATGCGATCGCTGAGAAGCTCGGTACCAGGGCACTCGACCTCGAGGCACGGCGGCAGGCTCTCAAGGCGCAGTACCACGACCGTGTCAAGAAGGCACTGTCGCCGCAAACGGCGCTGCGGTTCCTGCAGGTCGAGCATCAGTTGCTGCTGATCATCGACCTGCAGATCGCCGCGGCGCTTCCGATCGCCAAGTGAAAGAGAGAAGGGTCGTCGCATGACCATCCGACGTGTTCCGTGGATAACCGCGCTGCTCGTGCTGACCGTGGGCGCATCGCTCTCGGCGGACCGGGTTCGCCTGCGGTCTGGCAAGGCCATCGAAGGTATGTTCATCGGCGGCGACAGCAAGAGCGTCCGCGTACTCCTGGATAGTGGACAGGTTTCCGAAGTTCTGTTGGAGGACGTCGTGGCTGTCGAGTTCTCGGCGCGGAAACCAGCACCGCCACCGGAGCCGAAACCTGCCGCGTCCCCGAAACCTGCCGCGTCCCCGAAACCGGCCGGGACGCCGAAACCGGCCGCCGCACCCAGGTCGGTGACCGTGCCCGCCGGGACGATGCTGAACATCCGGCTCACGCAGACGGTCGACGTGGACGCGTCCCAGGCTGGCATGACCTTCAAGGGCATCGTGGACGATCCGGTGATGATCGCAGGTTCAGTCGTGATTCCACGCGGCGCATCAGCAGTATTGCAGGCCGTCAAAGTCGAGCAGTCGGGCAAGATGAAGGGCAGCGACAAGATCTCCTTGAAGGTGAACGCGATCGGGTTTGGCGGATTGGTCCACGAGGTCGCGACCAACTACGTCGAAACGAAAGGCAAGGGAGAAGGAAAGCGAACGGCCCGCAAGGTTGGTGGAGGCGCGGGCCTTGGCGCCATCGTCGGAGGCATTGCGGGCGGCGGTGAGGGCGCGGCGATCGGCGCAGCCGTCGGCGGTGTGGCCGGCGCCGCAGTGGCCTCCGGAGGCGAGGAGCACCTGACGTTGCCGGCCGAAACGCGCCTGCAGTTTCAACTCACCGCTGCAGTCAACATTCGATCCTGACTCACCGCGCACGGTTGTCTCGGCGACAAACCACGTCCTCTCGTGTCGCCTCCGGTATCCCGGAGCACCCTCCAGTATTCGGAGCCGAGGCAGGGGCGAGTTTGCGCGCTGTCTGCAGCTCTAGTCTGGGCACATCATGAGTTTACGGGAGCTTCAGCGTCCGGCGGCGGCATGGCATGGCGAGTGCTGTCATCCAGATGCGGTTCTCGGCAAGAAGGTGCCTCGTCAGGCGCCACTTTCCTGTCCGAGGCTCACCAGGTCACTTATGGCTTCAGTCCGCGCGATTAGACCGGGACATTGGGCGTTCCGATCGGCCACCCGTGTGATTGCGGGCGCGCTGACGTTCGGCGTGCTTCTGTTCCTACCACCGGATGCGCACGCTTCGCTGATCTCGGAGGAGGTGGAAGACAAGCTGGCCACTTTTCTGGCTGTCTTCGTGATCTTCCTCGTCCCGATCGTGCTGATCGTCCTGTTCTGGATGGTGACATGTCCTCCCCGAGAAGATCGCCCACAAACGCCACCATCCGCAATTCGAGGCCATCCGGACGTTGTGTCTGCTGTCCCTGGTGTTCGGAGGGCTGCTGTGGCCACTGGCCTGGCTGTGGGCCTACTCGAAGCCGGTCATGTACAAGATGGCGTACGGCACCGACGTGCATCCGGATGCACTGAAGCACGAGCCATCGGCGCCTGACGTGTCGACGGGCGATCTTCGTCGACAGGTTGGCGCGGCTCGAAAAGCAAGGGATTCCAGCGTCCGAACTGACTGCGCTTCGCGCCGATCTCGAGGCGCTCGAAGCAAAGTTCGTGGCCGATGAGGCACGTTAAATGGAAATCCTGCTGCTCGGCATCTATTCGTTCTTCGTCTGGCTGATCTTCATCAAGCTGAAGCTGCTGCCCTGGACCACGCCGTGGAAGGTCGCCGTCGCGATTTTTCCAGTCGTCGCCATCGCCGCTCTCCTGCTCTTGCTGAACATCTTCGCGCCGACGACGAGTGACGTCCGCGTGGTCAAGTACGTCGTGCCCATCGTGTCGCAAGTCAGGGGACGGGTGATCGAGGTACCGGTCGAGAACAACCGGCCCGTGAAGAAGGGCGACGTGTTGTTTCAAATCGACCCGACGCCCTATCAGAACGAGGTCAATTCGCTCGAGGCGAAGCTGGCGGCGGATGAGGCGAAGGTCGGCGCCGATCGCCAGCGGCTGAGCGAGGTACAGGCGCGGCTGACCGACGCGCGGTCCAGTGAGCGCCAGCTCGCGCGAGCAGCTGAATCAAGCCACCGGCCAGATGACAGCCTTGACGGCATCGCTCGACCTGGCCCGGACGCGGGTGAAGCAGAACACCGAGCTCGTCGCCGCAGGCGCCGGCAATCGCTTCGATCTCGAGCAGGCGCAAACGAACGTCAACGAGCTGACGGCGCAGATTGCGGCGGCGCGCGCTGCCGAGCAGCAAGTGAGGGAAAAGCTCGCAGGTCGCGTCAACGGAGACCTCGCGACGGTCGCGGAGGTCAAGGCACAGATTGCCACGGCCCAGGCGCAGGTGAAGATGTCCGAGGCGCAGGTCGACACGACCCGCGCCCAGCTCGAGAACGCCCGCTGGGAACTGTCGCAGACCACCGTTCTCGCGCCGGGCAACGGGACGATGGTGAATGTCATGCTCCGTCCAGGATTCTTCGTGGCCGGCATGCCGTTCAACGAGGTGATGACGTTCGTCGACGAGGAGTATCAGATTTTCGCGCTGTTCGGCCAGAACGAGCTGCACCAGGTCGTGCCGGGGAACCACGCCGAGATCACGCTGGACACCTATCCGGGGCGGGTCATCAAGGCCCACGTGGACTCAATCATCTGGGCCCAGGGACAAGGACAGATCGAAGCCTCCGGCGATCTGCCGAGGACGACGTTCGTTCCGCCGCCAGGCCGCTTTCCGGTCAAGCTGGTCGTCGGCGACCATGATCGCGCCTCTTTCTCGCCGCGGGCGCACGCGGGTCTGCCGCGCTCTATACCGAACATCTCGCGTTGGTGCACATCATTCGCAAAGTGCTTCTGCGAGTGGCGTCGTACCTCGACTACGTCATCATCAAGCACAGCATCAGCCTGGGTCACTGATGGAGATCGTCATGCTGACCCACGCTCGTCCTCGCGATCGTGCACGGGCTTGCCGACGCGGGTCCGCGCTCGCCGCCGGAATCCTCTCGATCATGACGACGGCGTGCGTGCTCAAAGCCCGCCTGACGCGGCGACAATCAAGCAGGAAGCGCTGCCGACGGTGCAGGTGCCTCCTCAGTGGACGGCCGCGGGCGCCGGGGCCGGCACCGTCTCGGACAACTGGCTCGTGACGTTCCGCGACGATCAGCTGACCGCCGCGGTCGTCGAAGCCATCGCGCACAACGCAGACCTGCGCGTGGGCGCGGCGCGCGTCGAAGCAGGCCCTGCTCTATGCCAAGCTCGCAGGAGCGAAGCTCTATCCGTCGGTCGATGTGCTCGCTCGTGGCGGCGGCAAGATGTCTGGCGACAACTCGGGCCTGACGGGGGCCGTGCTCACGGTCGACGTGGGAGCTCGACCTCTGGGGCCGCGTGAGATACGGCCGCGCGGCGGCTGCGGCCGACGCGGCGTCAACGCAAGCGGACTTCGAGTACGCCCGCCAGTCGATTGCCGCGCTCGTGGCCAAGAGCTGGTTCCTGGCCACGGAGGCCGGGTTACAGGCCGAGGTCGCGCGCGGGACGATTCGAGACGGCGAGGAGCTCGTGCGCCTGGCCGAGACGCGATCGAAGATTGGCGTCGGCAACGACGAGGACGTCTTCGTCGCTCGCGCCTCGGTGGGAACCTACCGCGACAACTTGCGCCAGATCGAGCTGGCGCGCGAACAGGCCATTCGAGCGCTGGAGATACTCCTCGGCCGATACCCCGCAGCCGCGGCCCGCGTCACCGCGCAGCTGCCCGGCCAACCCGACGCGGTGCCGGCCGGGCTTCCCTCCGAGCTCCTCGAGCGCCGGCCGGACGTCGTCGCCGCCGAACGGCGCATCGCGGCCGCATTCAACCGAGTCCACGAAGCGAAGGCGGCTCGACTGCCAGCGATCGCGCTGACGACCGGCGTCAGCTCGATCTCGAGCGAGCTGTTCGTTCTCCAGGATCGCGACAACCCGATCTGGAACTTCGGCGCCAACCTGGTGGCGCCGATCTTCAAAGGCGGCGCGCTGAAAACGCAGGTCGAAATCCGGACCGCCGAGCAGAAGCAGGCGATCGCCGCGTATGCGTCTGTCGGCCTGCGAGCGTTCAGCGAGGTCGAGACTGCCCTCTCCGCGGAGATTGCCGCGCGCGAGCGCGAGCAGATTCTCGCGCAGACGATGGCCGATAGTCAGCGCGCACTCGAGATCGTGCAGACCCAATTCAAGGTCGGCAGCACCGATTTGAGATTCGTGACACAGCGGCAGCTCGCGCTGAACGCGACGCAGTCGGCGCTTGTTCGCATGCAGGCCGAGCAGCGCGTGCAGCGCGTGAACCTGCACCTGGCGCTGGGCGGGAGCTTCGAGGCGCGCCCGGCTCCGTAAGCACAGATTCCAGAGCCTCCAGGTTCCAGGGTTCTTCCAAAGTTCCAGCAGGTCGCCAGGTTCGAACTAACATTGTTCGACCATAGAACCTGGAACCTTGGAACCCTGGAACTTGAACCTCGGAACTTTGGAACCGCGAAGCCCGGAATCCCGGAGTCAGTCCAAATGCCGGACGCATGCGCGTAACGGAGCGTATCGGCTCGATGCGGCCTCGGACGCAACAGTCCCGCATTCAACGCCTTAGTTCGTTTTTCGACGGCTGGCGGGGGCATGGCAGACAGACTGCACTCCCAGCGCGCATGAGGAGACGACCGCAGGAAGCCGCCGCCTCTCGCGGGGCTTCTTCGTTTTATTGGTCGCCTGCGCATTCCTGACCCCCGAAGGCGCGCGCGCTCAAGACCAGCCCGAGGAGGCACGGCCGACCGGGCTGCCCGTCTCGGGTCACGTGGACGTTCAACTTCGACGCGGGATGGGGCACGTTCGGATTCGCGAACTCGCTCTTCGACAACCCCAAAGAACCAGGCGTGGACGAGGACTTGAGCGATCAGTGGTTCGAGGGCTACGTCAAACCGGCGCTGTCGGCGACCTACACGCTTGCCTCATCGAGCGAGCTCTACGGCAAGGTGAGCGCCGTCGGCGAGCGCACTTACGGTTCGGTGCCCGCGGCCTTCGGCTCGGACGTCTCGTCGTTCGGGCCCGAGGACCTGTACGTCGGATGGCGATCCGGAAACGTCACTGACGATCGGCGAGAACGCGCTCGACTTCACCATCGGACGTTCCCAATACCGCCTCGGTCATGGGCTTCTTGCTGTTCGATGGCGCCGCCGAGGGTGGCAGCCGCGGCGGCTACTGGACGAACGCGCGCAAGGCGTTCGAGTTCGCCGCGATTGGCCGCGTCAAGCCGGGCGCGCACACGGTTGAAGCCTTCTATCTCGACAAGGACGAGCTCGAGGAGAACGACAGCGGGAGCCGCCTGTGGGGGGCGAACTACGAGTACGCCATCGGCGAGACGACGACGCTCGGCGCCACTTACATGGGGTGGTTCGCCGACCCGGAGTTCAGGCCTGGCCGCGACGGATTGAACGTGTTCAACATACGGGCGTTCACGGCGCCGGTTCCGAGACATCGTCCGATCTCTCGTTCGAGTTCGAGTACGCGTCGGAGCGCAACGGCGAGGCGCTCGACTCCAACGCGTGGACGCTGCAGGGAGGGTATCAATTCAGCGAGTGGTGTGGAAGCCGACATTGTCGTACCGCTATGCGTTCTTTCAGGGCGATGACCCCGACACAGCAGAGAACGAAGCCTTCGATCCGTTGTTCCTCGGCTTCTACGACTGGGGCACGTGGTGGCAGGGTGAGATCGCGGGCGAGTACTTCCTCTCCAATTCAAATCTGAAGTCGCATCTCGTGCGCGCTGCACGTCGCGCCGAGCGACGCCGTTAGCGGCGGGTTGATGTTCTTCAATTTCAACGTCGATCAACCGCAGTCGGTCGGACCCGAGGTGACGGATACGGACGCGGCATTCGAGATCGATGCGTACGTGGACTGGAAGCTGAACGCCAATTTGACCATCAGTCTGCTCGGCGCCTTCGCCGACCCGGGCGGGCCGTCGAGCAAGCCACCGGTCGGACCAAGAACTTCACCTACGGCATGGTCTACGTCGGCTACACCTTCTGAACGCATGCGGAGCACTCGCCTCCCGGGCTTCTCCTACGAGGTCCAAGGGGTATATCAGATCGTCGAAAAACGGCGACGTGCGCTTTTATACGTCTGTCGTGAGGGAATGAGTGCGCCGCGTGTCACGCGCCGAGCGCGAAATGCGCCCACGGATCGTTGGTCTCACCGGACTGCTGATAATGGTCGTCGCGTGCCCGGTGACGGCCCAGACCAACGCGCAGCTCTGGGGGAACATCACGATCAACTGGGTGAAGAGCGAGAGCCTGACCTACGAGCTCGACCTCGAGCCCAAGGGGCTGGCATCGGCGCCAACGGGTGATCCCGGATGGTGGAATGTCGACGTGACGCCGAACGTCGAATACGCGGCCAAGGCCTGGCTCGATCTCATCGGCGAGATCGTGACCGGCTACACACGCCAGACCGACGACGTGAACTCGACCGAGTTCTCGCCGCGCGCGGGTGTCCGGCTGCATGTCTTCTCACGCGATCGGCCGCGGAGGCTCCAGGTGTTCGAGCGGCCGCCTAAGCAGCGCATCGTCGTGCGGGATCGCATCCTGGTCGAGTCGAAGAACGTGTTCTACAGTGGCGCTGGCACTGGCACCGACCTCACCTGGCGTCTACGTAACCGCCTGGAGTTCCTCGCACCGCTCAACAAGGAGAAGATCACCGACGACGGGGCGCGATACGTGCTCGCAGATTGGGAATGGTTCGTCCCGCTTGACGACCTGCCGGAGCGGTTTGCCACGAAGCAGCGCATTCGTGCGGGCTTTGGCTATCGGCACACCACTCGATGGAGATTCGAGGGGCTGTACATGTGGGAGAGATCGCGCAACGCGAGCGACGAGAGCTTCCAGACCAACGCCCACATCATCAACCTTCGCGTGAAGAGGGTTTTCTAGACCGGTGCTCTTCCGTGGATGGAGTCTAGCCGCTGCGGCCCACTCGGCTGGCCCGGCCCGCTTAGCGCCGTGACGGGCTGCTAGCCTCCGAGCGCGATCGTGATTCCGACCAGCACCACACCCAGCAAGACGACGCTGAAACCGGTGCGCCACGGAGGGTACCCGCCGTGGCGGCCGAGCCAGATCCCGCAGACGAACATCATCGCGATCGCGACGAGATTCGACATGCGGAGCGCGAGCTGGACATCCTGAAAACCAGGAACGGAATCACGACCGGAAAGGTGGACAGCACGACGAGGAGGAACACGGCCAGCGCCCCGAGCCAGTCTCTTCTGGTGCAGACCGCTCGGTGGCAGTTCGGCCATGCGGAGCAGGCCCTGACGCATGCTTTCGAGGTCGTCCCCGCTCAGAACCTTTGCCAGGACCGGTGGCACGGCGCCGGCGATCACGCCGTGGGCTTCGTGAGGACTCGCGGCGGTGTGGACGGCGCGGAGCGTCAGCAGTCCACGCCCGCGTTCGGTCAGCTCGCTCATGAGGAACATGACGGCGTCCACGAGACCCCACGCGATGTTGCACCCAATCGCCCCGATGAGCAGCGTCCGCACCTCCTCGCGGCCGGCGGTCGCGGCACTGAACGTGCCGGTGAACGTCAGCGCCATGATCAGCCCGAAGAGGATCTCGGAGACTCGGGCGATCGGATCGAGCAGCCCGGTTCCGTCACATGCACTGCATGTCGCCCAGGACCCGTCGGGATCGTAGAGCGTCATGCCTGCCGCCTCGTCGGTTCCGCGTTCCCAGATCTTTCTCGCGAACGATGCCGTCTTGATTGACGACGAAGGTCATGACGCCGGTGACGTCGTACTGGGCAGGCCATGCGACGAGCGCGAACCCGCCCGACATCTCGCCGTCGACGACGTAGTCTTTCGCGCCGCCGGGCGCGGCAGGCTCCCTGCGCGCGTCAGGATCTTGAAGTAGTAGCCGTGAAACGGCGACCGCCTGCGGGCGATCCGGCGCCGACGCCCGCCCTTCCTCCGCCGCCTGTGCGATCAAGTCGCCCAGCGGACTGCGCTTCTGGCCTCGCTGCGGCCGGCCAATACAGGCCGTTCTGCCGGCCCGGATCGCTGCGGAAGGTCGCTGGCATAGAGGCCGGCGGCGTTTGCCATCGTGTCCGTTGCGGGCGTACAGCCGCTGCGCGGCGACGTAGGTCCGGCAGATCCGGATCACGGCCAGCTCGTTGCGCCCGATCCGGCGGGCGAGCACTTCTTCCTTCCCCGCGGCGGTATCGAATCGCCAGCCGCTCGCGTCCTTCGCAAGAGGCACGGGAAACGGCCATCTCCTCGTTGCCGATGACGAGCACCTTGCCGGTGGTCCCCTGGTCCACGAGCTCGCCACCGCTCGGCGGCGGCGACCGTGAAGACTTGGCGATTCCGGCGCGCCGTCGCCGGATCGGACGAGTCGACGAGGTCCTGACCGTCCGGCCCGAAGATTGCGACGACTTCCTCCAGAGCTCCCGCTTTGGCCGCCTCGATCAGCGCGCGCACCGCGTCCTCAGGCGACGCGAACGTTCGATTGCCGGTGCAGCGGCGCGATTGCACGACAGGAGCGCCGACAGCACGCGCACCGATCACGGCCAGTCTGCGCGACGGTCATCAACACACGGCCTCGATTTCACCGGCGCCGTCCTCCGCCGCCGCGCGAGCTGCTCCTGCTGCGCTGACCGCGCGAGCTGGCCGCGCGTTCCGACCTTCCCGCTCGAATAGCCCGAGAACGCGTCCGAGCCTGTGCCGCTCCGCTCGCGGGTCGCTTGAGACGTGTCCCGGCTGTACCCGCGAGCTTCCTGGCTGGTGCCGCTCGGTCCTGGCCTGCGCCGCAGACTGCGCCTCAGTTCGGTCGCTGCTCGCGCTGCGCCTGCGACTCCGGGCGATTCTCCTGCCGCGTCTGCTGCCGCTCGGTGCGCTGCTGCTGCGTCGTCCGGCGCGATCGCCCCGCTCGTCGGCCAGGTCCTCGCGCCGGTCGCCGCGCTCGTCGACCAGGTCCTCGCGGTGATCCTGCCAATCCTCGCGCGCATCTTCGCGGTCGTCGTACCAGTCGTCCCACGCGTCGTTGTACATGTAGGCGCCGCCGTGCCAGCCGTAGGGACCGTAGTAGTAGTCGTTGTCGATGGCCGCGCCAATCGCGATGCCCGCGGTGAACCCGATCAGGCCCGCCGCGACGGCCGCATCGTTGTCGCTCTCTTCTTGACGACCACCGTGCGACGGTGGTGTAGACGATCTGCGGGTTGTATTGCGGAACGTAGACGACCTGCGGGTTGGCCGGCTCGATCACGATCACCTGCTGGCCGCTCGACGTCGTGCGGGTCTCGACGTCCTGCTGCGGCGTGCTCTTCAGCTTCCCGGCGCTCGCTGGCCTTCGCCCTCAACCGCTGGATGCTGGCGAACACCGCCGTCCGATCCGCGGCGAACGCCTGCCCGAGCCGGGTCGTCCAATCCAGCTGCTCCGCCATCGTGCTGACCACATCAGGAAACAGGACCAGCGCCACGAAGCTCGCCTCGAAGCCCGATTTCGTCGCGGCGTCCTGGAGCTCGCTGCCCTTCAGCGTCTGGTGGCTCGCCAGCCATTCGTCGAGCGCACCGACTTTGCCGGGGTTCGCCGCACAGAGCAGCATCTGCGCGAGCAGCTGGTCGGGATAGAGCGCGACTGGGGCGAGCAGGCGATCGAGCTCGTCCGGCTTCGGAGCCGGCTTGGCTGTCGGCGTCCCAGCTTGCGATCCGGTCGGCTCACGGGCCGCCGATCCGGCCGCGGAGCGCCAGACCGAGTCCAGCGAACACGAGCATCGCGCTGATGGGCGATGGCAAGTGACCTGGCCTCCGCTGAATCGCGCATGTTCAGTAGCGCTCGCGCACGAATCGCCGGCGCGCGATCGACGCGTCGTCGTTGTACGCGCCCTTGGACGACCGATTGCGGCAGCTTCACCTTCTTCTGCGGCAGCTTCTTGTGCGGAATCAGCGAGAGCAGATGGGCGATCGTGTTCAGCCGCGCGGTCCGCTTGTCGTCCGAGCGGACGATGTACCAGGGGCGACGCGGGTGTCGGTCTTCTTCAGCATCATGGTCGCGGGCGCGGGAATAGTCGTACCAGCGCTTCCGCGACGGCAAATCCATCGGGCTGAGCTTCCACTGCCGCAGCGGATCCTGCGACGCGGGCTTCGAATCGGCGCTTCTGCTCGTCGTTGCTGACTTCCAGCCAGAGCTTGATCAGGATGGTGCCGCCGTCGACCAGGTACTTCTCGATCTGCGGGCACAACTCCAGGAATCGTCGATGCTGTTCCTTGCGTGCAGAACCCCATCACGTACTCGACGCCGGCGCGGTTGTACCAGCTCCGATCGAAGATGACGACTTCGCCAGCGGCCGGGAAGTGCTGCAGGTAGCGCTGGAAGTAGACCTGGGTCTTCTCGCGGTCGGACGGGGCGGGCAGGGCGACGACCCTGAACACGCGCGGGCTGAGACGCTCGGTGATCGCGCGAATCGTGCCCCCCTTGCCGGCCCCGTCACGTCCTTCGAGC
Source organism: uncultured Acidobacteriota bacterium (assembly GCA_963734095.1). GTDB lineage: Bacteria > Acidobacteriota > Vicinamibacteria > Vicinamibacterales > UBA2999 > JACCSI01. The sequence continues at coordinate 31,561 of CAVTGK010000047.1, forward strand.
ACGATGACGACGCGCAGGCCCTTTTCCTTGACCCACCGCTGCAGATGGCACAGCCGCACCTGCAGCTTCTTCAGCTCCTTCTCGTACTTCGCTCGTTTCATCGATCGGCAATCCTTCTGGCGATCGAGTTGCGCGTCGCCCGCTGCTGGCCGCGCTCCGATCATGCCATCGTCAGCCCGGACTTCCTCCACGTAGTCGAGCCCGCGGGTCGTCGTGACGAAGTCGAAATGCACCTGGGGCTCCTGGGCGGCCTCGACGACCGCCAGCAGCGACGTGAAGCCATCGGAACGCACGCGCCGACGCATGTCCGCTTCGGTCGCCCATTCCTCGACGTAGCGCACGGTCGAATCCGGGATCCACCCAGGCGGAACACCCCTGGCAGCCCGGCTCGAGCCGGGCACTCAGGGCCAGAAAGCGAAGCGCCTCGAGGAGGTCCTGTGCGGCGCGCGCGGACGTCGCATTGAGCGCGACGGTGAGGCGCACCATGGTGCGGTCACAGCACCACTCGTTCCAACTGCGCTCGTCGCCGCGCGTGCGAGTCTTACTGCCATTGAATCAACAGCTTGACCGCGATTGCCCGAACGCGCGAGCGGGCTCGCCCAGCGGGACGTGCCCCCCGGTATTGCAGAGGGTCCACGGTATGCCGGAGGTGGGAGCCTGGCGGCGGAAGCGGTGCTACTAGTGCGTGAGTCCGGACGCGTGATCCCGAGCTTTGCCATTCGCGTCTCGAGCGTCGTGGGCTTGAGCCCGAGCCGTTCGGCGGCCCCTCCGGTCCCGCGAATCCGCCAGGCGGTGCTTTCGAGGACCGCCGCGGATGTGCTCCTTCTCGACGTCGACCAGTCGTGAACTGCGCCTGGCGGCGGCCGCCGATGACTGCGGCAGCGGGATTGTCAGGTCGCTGGTCTGTCGCCACGATCATCGCGCGCTCGACGACATTGCGCAGCTCGCGGATGTTGCCGGGCCATGAATACCGCTGCAAGCGCCGTGAGGATCGTCCTTGTCGATCGAGTCGATGCGCTTGCCGAACGCCTTCGAGAACTCTTCCACGAATCGCCAGACGAGCAGCGGAATGTCCTCGACGCGCTCGCGCAGCGGCGGCACGTAAATCGGGAACACGTTCAGCCGGTAGTAGAGATCCTCCCGGAACGCCCCCTCGGCGATCCGCTGCTCCAGATTGCGATGCGTGGCCGCGATGATCCGCGTATCCACGGTGATCGGCCGCGGGCTCCCCAGCCGCTCGATCTGTCGCTCCTCCAGCACGCGCAGCAGCTTGACCTGCACTTCGGGTGGCAGGTCACCGATCTCGTCGAGAAAGATCGTCGAGTGATCGAGCCAGCTCGAATCGGCCCACCTGCCGCGCCAGCGCTCCCGTGATACGCCCCTTTCTCCCGGCCGAACAGCTCGCTTTCGATGAGCGTCGCCGGAATCGCCGCGCAGTTCACCCGCACCATCGGCCGGCTGTGCCGGGCGCCGAGCTCGTGGATCTGCGTCGCGAACAGCTCCTTGCCCGTGCCGGTCTCCCCTAACAGCAGGACCGTCGAGTCGGTCGATGCCACCTGTTCGATCTGCTCCAGCACCCGCCGCAAGGGTGCACTCCGTCCCACGACCCGCGTCAGCCCCGATCGCTCGCGTGCGTTCCCGCCGCAGGTCCACGTGCTCGACCTCGAGCGCGGCGGGATGCGCCTCTTCCGAGCGGCGACGGTCGGTGACGTCCACGATGGACGCCAGTACGAACAGGCCATTCGGCGTCCGAAATGGATTCAACTCGATCTCAACCGGAAACTGAGAACCGTCCTTTCGCCGGGCAACGAGCTCGCGACCGGCAGCGATGGGCCGTGACCCGGGGGCCTGGACGAAGCCGTCGCGGTGCACCGCCTGGATCGGGCGCAGCGTCTCCGGCAGCAGCAGTTCGACGACCTGCCCGACCAACTCCTCTCGGGCATAGCCGAACTGCCGCTCCAGCCCGCGATTCACGAGCACGATCCTCCCCTCGGGGTCCACGACCAGGACGCCACTTGGCGACGCCTCGATCGCGATTTGGAGCGCCCCTGCCGTGTCGATGTCGGAACCCACCACGAACCGGCCTACTTCACTTTGCTGACGCCGGTGAGTTTGACGAGCTCGGACGCATAGTCCTCCACGACGAACACACCCTGTTTGACTGTCACTTTCGCGGCGGGCGCGAGCGTGCCCGAGCCGCTGCCCTTCGCGTCGATTTCGATGTCGACGATGCCGAGGTCGTAGCCCTCTTTCGCCTTGGCGCCTGGCAGGCCCGCGCCGAGAAACGCGATCGGCTGGTCGGTCACGATCGTGAGGAGACGTCCTTTGTCGGTGGGCCGCTCAAGGGTGAGCCGGGTCGGCGTCGCCGCTCCAGCGCCGATCCGGACGGAGCCGGTGGGGGGAACCCCCACGAGCGCCTTGCGCAGCCCAGGCACGCCGCCAGTCGTGAATGCGGCAGTGAGCTTGTCCACTTCACCCTGGGGCATCTTTCGGTCGACGGTAATCGTCACCGGTGAGCTCGCCGCTGCACTGCCGGCGGTTTTCACCATTGCCGTGGCAGTGAAGGTCTCCGTTGCTGCCTGGGCGTACCCTGTTGAGACGGTCGCCGCGATCACCGTCCACGCCAGGAAGCCACCCATCGTCGTCTCTCGAAGCGTCATTGGTTGCCTTCTCCTCTGAAGCGAATCGACCACCCCCAACTGCAGCAGCCGTACCGGAGGACGCTCCGGCACGGATGGGCGCGAAGCGAAGGGGGCAAAGGGGTTGGAACAGCGCTGCGCCAACGATCCATATAACACGTCTCCGGCATCGCGGAGTCTGTCCGGAATGCCGGAGGATGCGTCGAGGGTCGATTCTGGCCGTGCGACGAGAAACCGCTCTCACTGATGCGATTCATGGGTTCAGCGATCGTCGGGCACCGATCGGGGTGCGTGGCATGGGCCGTGCTGGTGGAGGCGAGCGGGATTGATATGAACGCCCTCGGCATTGTCTGTCTCGGCCTCTTCGAACAAGTCGAACAAGTGGAACACGGCCTGTCGCAGAAGGCCGTCGAGATCGCACAGCCCTTCGGTTTCCCGATCACGAACTCCATGGTCGTCACGTGGATCGTGGCGCTGGGCCTCATCGTGTTCGCTCAATTCGCGACTCGCAACATGAGCCAGGTGCCCACGGGGGCTCAGAACTTTCTGGAGTGGCTCGTCGAAAGCCTGTACGGACTGCTCGAGAGCATCATCGGCGCCCACCTGGTTCGGAAGACGTTCTGGTTCTTTGCGAGCATCTTCATCTTCATTCTCGCCTCCAACTGGATCGGCCTGCTCCCGGGGGTTGGCACGATCGGATGGGGCCACCAGACGTCGCATGGTTTCACGATCGATCAACCGCTGTTCCGCGGGGCCAACGCCGATCTCAACCTGACGCTGGCGATGGCGCTGGTGTTCTTTGCCTGCTGGATCGTCTGGGCGCTTCAGGAGGCTGGTCCAGGCGGGGTGGTCAAGGAGCTGTTTGCGCCGAAGGGGGAGACCACCGGCCTGTTGAAGCTGCTCATGATCGTCGTCTTCTTCGCGGCTGGATGCCTCGAGATCATTTCGATCATGTTCCGCCCTGTCTCGTTGAGCTTTCGTCTCTACGGCAATATCTTCGCGGGCGAGAACATGCTCGAGGCCATGGCGACGATCGTCCCGGGTCTGGGCTGGTTGCTGCCAATACCGTTTTATTTCATGGAGCTGCTGGTGGGTCTGGTCCAGGCGATGGTCTTCATGCTGTTGACTGCCGTCTTCACGCTCCTGATTTGCCAGCATCACGAGGAAACGGGGCCTGCGGCTGCGCACGGTTGAAGTCAGGCACTCGCGGCGCGACGTGAACACTTATCCTCCCGTGGCTTCCGCCTTCAGGCGGAAGTTGGGGAGCAGAAAGGACAACAGCGATGACCGGAAGTTTGCACGTCGGCCTGGCCGCTCTGGGCGCAGCGATCGGCGTAGGGTTGATTGGCCAAGGCGCCTCGATCGCGGTCGGGCGCAATCCCGGCGCCTCCACGAAGATCATGGTTCAGTCCATTCTGGCCATTGCCTTCGCCGAGGCGATCGTCTTCTACGCATTGTTCCTCGTGCGATAGAGCAAGGCGTCAGGGCGATGCACATGCATGCTTAGCGTTGCAGGTCGTCGCGGAGAGTGGCGGACAGATCGGAGAGGTCGCCCGCACGTTCGGGGTCGACTGGACTCATCTGGGCGCGCAGATCGTCAGTTTCGCGATCGTGTGTGTCGTTCTGCATCTCCTCGCCTACAAACCGATCCTCCGGCTCCTCGACGCGCGACGGCAGCAGATCGCCAGTGGTCTCGCGAACGCTGAGAAGATCAAGGCCGAACTGGCGCGCATCGAAAGCGAGCGTCTCGACGTGCTCGCAAAGGCAGACGGCGAAGGCAAGCAATTGATCGAGGAAGCCCGGGCTGCGGCTGCCCGCGTCCGGGCCGAGGAAACGCAGAAGGCGATGAGTGCGGCGGAGCAGATTCTGGTCAGAGCGCGCGAGGCAACTGATCGGGACCGCGCGCAGATGCTCGCCGAGCTCAGACGCGAGGTCGGCCGGCTCGTGGTTCAAACAACGGCGGCTGTCACGGGGAAGGTTTTGACACCCGAGGATCACCGTCGCCTGTCGGACGAGACGGCGAGGCAACTGAGATGACGCGATGAAAGTCACCAGAAGAACGAGGCGGTCGGCGCGACAACTGTTCCGCCTGTGTCTCGTCGACGGCAGGTTGGACGAGGGCCGGGTACGTCAGGTCGCGCGACGGATCGGCGAGTCCAAGCGCCGTGGTGCAATCGCCGTGCTCTCGGACTTTCAGCGCATGGTGCGATTGGATCGCGATCAACACATGGCGTCCGTCGAAAGCGCCACGAGCCTGGCGGATGACGCGCGCGAAGACGTTCGAGCTGGCCTGGCGCGCATCTATGGCCCCGGGTTGGAAACAACGTTCGCTGAAAACCAGGGACTCATCGGCGGGATGCGCATCAAGGTTGGCAGCGACGTCTACGACGGGAGCGTGCGCGCGAAGTTGGCGGCAATCGAGGCGCGCTTGTGAGCTCGATTGTCACGGTGAGGTGACGACAAATGGCTGACCTGGTCCAGGAGATAGAAGCTCAGATCGCGGGCGCCAAAGCCGCGACCGCCAAGCAGACCGTTGGCGTCATCCGTGAGATCGGCGACGGGGTTGCCAAGGTCGAGGGTCTTGGCGACGTCATGCTGAACGAGATGCTCGACTTCGGTCAGGGCATCACCGGCCTGGCCCTGAACCTCGACGAGACCGAGGTCGGCGTGATCATCCTCGGCGACTACACAAAACTCCAAGAGGGCGACGAAGTCCGCGCGACGGGTAAGCTCCTCCAGGTCCCTGTCGGGAAGGGCCTGCTGGGCCGTGTCGTCAACACGCTCGGCGAGCCGCTCGACGGAAAAGGGCCGATCGAAAGCACCGTTGCCTACCCGGTTGAGAAACTCGCCCCGGGGATCATCCGCCGCCGCCCGATCGGTCAGCCGGTGCAGACCGGCATCATGCCGATCGACGCGATGATCCCGATCGGCCGCGGCCAGCGCGAGCTGATCATCGGTGACCGTTCAACCGGCAAGACCACCATCTGCATTGACACGATCATCAGCCAGGCACGGCTCAATCGGGCGGCTGACGAAGCGGGCGACACGAGCTATCGACCGCTCTATAGCATCTACGTGGCGATTGGCCAGAAGCAATCCACCATCGCCAGAATCGTGAGCGTCCTCGAAGAGGCTGGGGCGATGCCGTACAGCATCATCCTCGCGTCGCCGGCGTCGGATTCCGCCACGAGCCAGTACCTGGCGCCGTTCGCGGGTGCGGCGATTGGCGAGTGGTTCATGGACAACGGCATGGACGCGCTGATTGTCTACGACGACCTGTCCAAGCATGCCGTTGCCTACCGCCAGGTGTCGCTCGTGCTGAAGCGCCCGTCCGGTCGTGAGGCGTATCCGGGCGACGTGTTCTACCTCCACAGCCGGCTGCTCGAGCGCGCCGCGCGAGTCGGCGAACAGTACGGCAATGGGTCACTCACGGCGCTGCCGATCATCGAGACGCAGGCTGGAGACGTGTCCGCCTACATCCCCACCAACGTCATCTCGATCACGGACGGACAGATATTTCTGGAAACCGATCTGTTCTATCAAGGCATTCGCCCCGCGATCTCGGTCGGCATCTCGGTGTCCCGGGTGGGCTCTGCGGCGCAGCTCAAAGCCATGAAGCAGGTGGCCGGGCAGCTCAAGGGCGATCTCGCGCAGTTTCGCGAGCTGGCGGCGTTCGCGCAGTTCGGATCAGAACTGGATGCGGCGACGCAGGCGAAGATCGACCGTGGCAAGCGCATCGTCGAGCTCTTCAAGCAGGCCCAGTACAGCCCGGTTCCGGTCGACGTGCAGGTCGGGGTGATCTGGGCGGTCCAGAACGGATACGTCGATGACGTGCCGGTCGAGCGGATCAAGGAGTTTCAGGCCGGCTGGACCGACTTTCTGACGACAGGAAGGCGAGCCTGCTCGAAAAGATCGCTCGGGAAAAAGCGTTGAGCCCCGAATTGTCGGCCGAGCTGAAGGCCGCCGCCGATCAGTTCAAGCAGACCTGGAAGAAGTAGCTCAGAACTTTGAAGTGAAACCTGTCGATGAGCAGCCCACGCGACCTCCGTCGGCGTATCAAATCCATCAGCGGCACTGCGCAGATCACCAGGGCCATGCAGATGGTGGCGGCATCGAAGATGCGCAAGGCGCAGCAAGCGGCGATCGCCGCGGCGCCTTTCTCGCGCCTGTTCTATCGCATCCAGCGCGCCGCGACCACGCGGGCGCGCGACTTCGAGCATCCGCTGCTGGAGGTGCGCGACGTTCGTACGCGGGCGGTCATTCTGATCGCGGCGGACAAGGGCCTCTGCGGCGCACTCAACACCAACGTCTTCCGGCTGGCGGCGCAGTTCCCGACGCGAGTCGACCATCTACATCACGGCCGGCCGCAAAGCCGCGCAGTTCGTCGCGCGCACGCGGCGACGGCTGGCCGCAGAGTTCAGCTACGGCGACTCGCCAACGTTTCCCGAGGCCAGAGCCATAGCAGCGTTCGCCCGCGAACTCTTCTTGAATGGAGAAGTGGACGAGGTGAAAGTCGTCACCACGCGCTTCGTCAACACGCTGACGCAGGAGCCCGTCACCATCGAGTACCTCCCGGTGGGAGCCATCAAGGGGATGACGGTCGTAGGAGCGGAATCCGAGGAAGTCCTGACGGCTGATCCGACGGAGGTCGTGTTCGAACCCAGCCCCGAGGCGCTGCTCGGCGTATCTGCTCGGGCACTATCTCAACATCTACATCTACTACATGATGTTGAGCGCGAAGGCCAGCCGAGCAGAGCGCCCGGATGGTGTCGATGAAGAACGCGACCGATAGCGCCGACGGACTGATCGATGCGCTGACGCTCGAGTACAACAAGCTGCGGCAGGGCAACATCACGAAGGAACTACTGGAGATTGCCGGCGGTCAAGCCGGGTGACCTGGGGACACTCTCGAGGAAGGGATGAAGCACGGGTAGAGTCATGAACATCGGCAAAGTCGTTCAAGTCGTCGGACCAGTGGTCGACGTCGAGTTTCCCGACGCGCTGCCCCCGATCTACAACGCGCTGACCGTTGGCTACACGGTCGAGAACCAGCCGGTGTCGCTGACGCTCGAAGTCCAGCAGCATCTCGGCGACAAGTGGGTGCGCACCATCTCGATGGCTGGCACCGAGGGCATCAAGCGCGGCTTCACGGTCACCGACAGCGGGGAGCCGATTACGATGCCGGTCGGCGATGGCGTGATGGGCCGTGTGTTCGACGTGACCGGACAGCCCGTGGACGAGCGCGGGCCCGTGACCGCGGACAAGCGCTATCCCATCCATCGTCCGCCGCCGCCGCTCGTCGACCAATCCACCTCCCCGCAGGTGCTGACGACAGGGATCAAAGTCATCGACTTGATCTGCCCGTTCCTGAAGGGCGGCAAGGTCGGCGCCTTCGGCGGCGCCGGCGTCGGCAAGACCGTCGTCATCATGGAGCTGATCAACAACATCGCCAAGCTCCATGGCGGCGTGTCCGTCTTCGCCGGCGTCGGTGAACGCACGCGCGAGGGCAACGACCTCTATCACGAGATGTCGCAAGCCGGAGTCATCAATCAAGAGGATCTGAGCGCGTCGAAAATCGCGCTGGTCTACGGTCAGATGAACGAGCCACCGGGCGCGCGCCTGCGCGTGGCCCTCAGCGGCCTCGCCATCACGGAGTACTTTCGCGACGAGCGGGGCCAGGACGTGCTGCTCTTCATCGACAACATCTTCCGGTTCTCCCAGGCGGGTTCGGAAGTCTCCGCGCTGCTCGGCCGCACGGCCAGCGCCGTCGGGTATCAGCCGACGCTCGCCGCCGAGATGGGCGTGCTGCAGGAGCGCATTACGTCCACCAAGAAGGGATCGATCACGTCGTTCCAGGCGGTGTACGTCCCGGCGGACGACCTGACGGACCCGGCGCCGGCGACGACCTTCGCCCATCTCGACGCGACGATCGTTCTCGAGCGCTCGATCGCCGAGCTGGGGATTTATCCGGCCGTCGAGCCCCTGGCCTCGACGTCCCGCGCCCTGGCGCCCGAAATCGTCGGCGCGGAGCACTACGATGTCGCGCGGCGCGTTCAGCGTGTGTTGCAGCGATTCAAGGATCTGCAGGACATCATCGCCATCCTGGGCATGGACGAGCTGTCGCCCGAAGACAAGGTCACGGTGTACCGTGCGCGCAAGATCCAGCGGTTCCTGAGTCAGCCGTTCAGCTCGGCGCAAGTGTTCACCGGGCGCGAGGGCCGGCAGGTGCCGGTCGCCGACACCGTGCGCGGCTTCAAGGAGATCCTCGACGGCAAGCACGACAATGTCCCTGAAGGGAACTTCTATATGAAGGGCGGGATCGAGGAGATCCAGCAGACCTGAAGTGGATGACTTCGCATGGCCGAGACGCTCAAACTCGAAATCGTAACGCCCCAGGCGATCGTCTTTTCCGAAGACGTCAACCTCGTCACGCTGCCGTCTATCGAGGGTGAGATCGGGATCTACCCGCAGCATCTCCGGCTGATGACGCAGCTCGTGCCGGGTGAGATCATCGTGAGCAAGGACGGACAGGACAGATTCCTGGCCGTGGGGGAGGGAGTGGTCGAGGTCACATCCGAGAGGGTGACGATCGCGACGGACATGGCCATTCCCTCAGACAAGATCGACGAAGCCAAAGTCGAGGAGGCCCGTCAGCGCGCCGAGGCCCGGCTGCGCGAAAAGATCTCCGACGAGGAAGTCGCGTCCGTCAATGCCTCGCTCGTCAAGGCGTTGGCGCAGCTCCAGGTCAAGCGGCGGCGCCGAATGTGACAAGAACCTCGCCGTCGAGGCTGGCCGTTCTCGACTGGTTGCCGCAGTATGGGACGCAGTTGCTGCGAGCGGATCTCGTCGCCGGCCTCACCCTCGCCGCCTACCTGCTGCCGGCGGGCATCGGAGACGCGTCGCTTGCCGGCCTCGCACCCGAAGCGGGTCTCTACGCGTGCCTCTTCTCCGGGCTGGTCTTTTGGCTCCTTTGCAGCTCGAAGCACACCGTTGTGACCGTCACGTCGGCGCTGTCGCTCCTGATCGGCGCGTCGGTTGGCGAGTTGAGCGCGGGTGATCCGGCGCGACACGCCGCGTTGGCAGCATGCATGGCGCTCATGATGGCAGCGATCGCGTTTGCGGCGTGGCTGGTCCGTGCCGGCAATGCGATCGGCTTCTTCTCGGAGACTGTTCTCGTCGGCTTCAAAAGCGGGCTGGCGCTCTATCTGGCGGCCACCCAGTTGCCCAAGCTGTTCGGCTTCAAGGGCACGCACGGTGATTTCTGGGAGCGGTCGGCGTATTTCATCGCGCATCTCGGCGACACGCACCGGATCTCCCTGCTCGTGGGAACGGTCGCCCTCGCCGGTCTCATTGCCGGCAAACTGTGGTTGAAGAACCGGCCGGTGGCCTTCCTCGTCGTCGTCTCCGCCATTCTCGCGGCGCGAGTGCTGAACCTCGAGGCCGAGGGTGTCGCGTTGCTCGGGGACGTGCCGCAAGGCCTGCCATCGATGGGACTGCCGCTCGTGAGCCGGGACGATCTGAACGCGCTCCTGCCACTGGCGATGGCGAGCTTCGTCCTCGGGGCCGTGGAGTCGTCGGCTATCGGCCGCATGTTTGGTCAGAAACACGGCTATCGGTTCGATGCCAATCAGGAGCTGCTGGCCCTGGGCGCCGGCAATCTACTCGCGGGGCTCGGTCGCGGATTCCCTGTGAGCGGCGGCATGTCGCAGTCGCTCGTCAACGAAAGCGCGGGGGCGCGCACGCCGCTGTCAGGTCTGGTCGCCGCACTCTTCACGCTGATTGTCACGCTGTTCGCGTCGGGACTGCTGCGAAATCTGCCGCAACCGGTGCTCGCGGCGATCGTGCTCGCCGCTGTCATGAGCCTCGTTGACGTCGCCGCGTTGCAGCATATCTGGCGGTTCAGCCGGGGGGAGTTTTTCGTGGCGATCGCGGCGCTTTTCGGCGTGCTCGGATCCGGGCCGGTCAACGGCGTGTTGCTTGGTGCCGCGATCTCGATCGTGCTCCTGATCCGGCGGGCCGCCCGGCCACGCGTGACTGAGCTCGCCAGGGTCCCTGGGACGACGTACTTTGCCGATCGATCGCGCCACCCGGAGAACGAGTCCATCCCCGGCGTGCTCGTGGTCCGGAGCGAGTCAGCGCTGCTCTACTTCAACGTGGAGCATGTCCGCGAACGAGTCTTCGAGCTGCTCAGCGCGCGCCCGGAGGCTATCCGGCTCGTGGTCTTTTTTCTCGGCGCGGTTCCGACCGTCGATCTGGCCGGTGCCGAGCTCCTCGCGGAGCTGCACAGAACCTTACGCGCCCGGGGCGTGGCGTTCCGGGTGGCCGACGCGCATGGGGAGGTGCGGGATGCGCTCCGCCGAATCGGGTTCGACCGAGAGCACGGTCCTCTCGAATCCGGCCAATCCGTCGAGGTCGTCGTGTCGGCGTGGCAGGCCTCGGCGGTCCCAGATACCATCAGCGAGGACTCCAGCTGAGTGAATGTCGCCGAGCGCTTTCTGACCTCATGAAGCTTTCGGCCGCGTGAGCCCCAGCTTGACCATGCGGGTTTCGAGCGTGGTGGGCAGGAGCCCGAGCCGGTCAGCCGCGCCGCCCGCTCCACGGATGCGCCACTGTGTACTCTCGAGGACGCCGCGGATGTGCTCCCTCTGCGACATCGTCCATCTTCTCGCTGCACTTTCGTCCTGTAGAACCCGACGCGGTGGGCAGGGCGATCGTCAGCTGAGGGCCCGTCGCCACGATCATGGCCCGCTCCACGACATTGCGCAGCTCGCGAATGTTGCCCGGCCAGGCGTACTGTTGCAGCGCGGCCATGTTCTCTCTGGCAATCGCGTCAATCCGTTTGCCGAACGACTTCGCGAACTCGTCGACAAAGCGCCACACGAGGAGGGGAATATCCTCGGGGCGCTCGCGCAGCGGGGGCACCCGGATCGGGAAGACGTTGAGCCGGTAGAACAAGTCCTCACGGAATGTATTCTCCGCGATGCGCTGCTCCAGATTCCGGTGTGTCGCCGCGATGATCCGGACATTCACCTGAACCGGTCTCGGACTCCCGAGCCGCTCGATCTGGCGCTCTTCGAGGACCCGCAACAGCTTGACCTGCACGTCGGTCGGCAGGTCGCCGATCTCGTCGAGGAAAATCGTCGAGTGGTCGGCCAATTCGAAGCGTCCGATCTGTCGCGCCAGCGCCCCAGTAAACGCGCCCCGCTCCCGGCCGAACAGTTCGCTTTCCATCAAGGTAGTGGGAATCGCCGCGCAATTGACGCGCACCATGCTCCGCCCCCGCCGCGCGCTCAATTCGTGAATATGGGTGGCGATGAGCTCCTTGCCGGTGCCCGTCTCACCCAGCAGCAGCACGGTCGAATCGGTGGCCGCCACCTGCCGGGCCAGTTCCAGCGCGCGGCCCAACGGCTGCACTGTGTCCGACGATGACGCCGGTGCCGGGCTTGCCCTGGCTTTCGCGCCGCTGCTGGTACTGATGCTCTGTTTGTAACGGCTCGCGCACGCGCGCAGCCCGCAACTCCGCGACGGTGGGCCCAGCTCGCGCGTCCTCCTCGGCAACGCGGTCGCGCAACCGGTGCGGCTCGTCGAGGCCTTCCGATTCGACCTGGTCCCCGGCCGCGAACTCCAAGCTGACGGAGGGAGGTGGACCGTTGACTGGCTTTTCGCTAGCTCGTGGAAGCATCATCCTGCCCTTTCGTATTCAACGCTTGATTCGGGGGTGTCGGCGATACCTTAGAAGCGAGCCGGCTCACGGAGATAGAGGAATAGTCCTACTCGATCGGTGGAGAAGTACGTGGCCCGCCCATGAAAAAGTACTAGTCGTTGACCCCTGACGCCTTTCTCGCCTCTCTCTGGCTCAAAATGTCGCCGGGAACGTGCCACAATGCCTCCGGAACTCGGGAGAACCTCCGGGGATGCGGAGTTACTGCTGGCGCTGGCCTCATGGCGCGTTCGCCGACATTCGCCCAAAGTCTTTGGATTCTGAGAGTTCTGGACCATCGAGCGGGGATGCCATTTGGGCGCGGACCTTGCTCTGAGACGAAAACGGACCTCCGGCCCACGTCGGAGGACCACCATTTGGGGGAGCGACTATGAAATTTGAGGATCAGGGCCACGACAGTTCGATTGTGCCGGAACAAGAACTGAATCCAACAGAAATTCCGGAAGGCGTGGACCGACGAGCGTTCATGATGCGCAGCGCCCTCATCGGAGCGACGGCCGTGCTCACGGGCTGTTCGCCCTCGACCCCGCAACAGACGGCCAGCTCGGCTGCGACCGCAACCCCGCCGCCAGTGCCGGTCAGCAAGGTGTCCCCGGATCTCGAGGTCAAGAAGCAGACGAAGGGCCCCGTGATGACCACGCTGGAAGAGTTCTACAAGGTCGGACCGGGACCTTCCAGTTCCCACACGATCGGCCCGATGCGCATCACCTATGACTTCTATCAGCGCGCCACCAAGCTGCCGGCGGACCAGCTCGCCAAGGCCACCGCTCTCAAGGTTCACCTGTTTGGCAGCCTGAGCGCCACCGGCAAGGGACACGGCACGGAGCGCGCAGCCCTTGCGGGCATCGTCGGCAAGGAACCGGCGACGGTTGAACCGGCGTTCCTCGACGGCCTGGCTGAGAATCCCAACCAGTCTTTTCCGGTGAAGTTGGGCGACAAGACCTTCAATGTCTCGCTCAAGGACATCATCTACGACGCGCCCAAGGGGGACTTCCCGCATCCCAACACGATGACCTGCAAGCTGATGGCGGGCGACAGCGTGCTGCTCGAGCAGGAGTACTACTCGGTCGGTGGCGGATTCATCGAGTGGAAGGGATATCAGCCGCCGAAGAAGGGGCAACCGAAATACCCCTACTCGAAAATGAAGGAGCTGCAGGCCCACGCGGCGGGCAACAAGCTGTCGATCGCGCAGGTCGTGATGGCCAACGAAGTAGCCGTCTCCGGCAAGAGCGAGGCGGAGATCAACGCGTTCATCGACAAAATCGCCACGGCGATGGTCAACATCGTCAAGTCCGGGTTGTCGGCGCCCCAAGGCACGCTGCCCGGGCCGATCAAGCTCAAGACGAAGGCGGGCGATGTCTACAAGCGCGCGATGGATGACAAGTACGAGAGGCAACGTGGCCTCGGGGTCGTGTCGGCGTACGCGCTGGCAGGCTCGGAAGAGAACGCTCGCGGCCACCTCGTGGTGACGGCGCCCACCGGCGGGTCGGCGGGCGTCATGCCGGCGCTCGTCTTCGCGGTCGGCGAGGGCGGCCGCAAGCTGCCGCAGGACAAGATTCGTAACGGGTTCCTGGCTGCCGCGGCGATCGGCTACCTGTGCAAACACAATGCGACGCTCTCCGGCGCCGAGGGCGGGTGTCAGGCGGAGATTGGCGTCGCGTCGGCCATGGGCGCCGCGTTCCTCGCCCAGGCGCATGACTTCGACCATCAGGTGGTGGCCAACGCGGCGGAAGCGTCGCTGCAGCATCACCTGGGGATGACCTGCGACCCGGTTGCAGGCTTCGTGCAGCTGCCGTGCATCGAGCGCTGCGCGTTTGGAGCCATCAAGGCGTGGACGGGCTTCATGATCGCGAGCAACGAGATCCCCATCAACCGCCGCGTGGACTTCGACACGACAGTAGACGCCATGGCGCTCACCGCCAGGGAGATGAACTCGAAGTACAAGGAAACGTCGGAAGGCGGCCTGGCGGTCTCCGTGACGCTCTGTTAGCCCCTCTGGCCTCTCTGGAGGCCACGTTCGAGCCGCTGCTTGACGGCGTCGGCGTGGCCATCGTTCTGACCTTTTTCTTGAAGGAAACGGGACCGGCGGTTCGCCGCCTGGCGTCGTGACCGCGCGAGGGACCCCATGAGTCGAGCAACCGGAACCGGAAAGTACGAATCGCTGCTGGAGAGGTGTCGAAGCCTGGAGGCCGTACCCACGGCGGTCGCGCATCCCTGCGAGGAAACGGCATTGGCCGGCGCCATCGAGGCTGCCGCCAATGGATTGATCACGCCGATCCTCGTGGGTCCGGCCGCCAAGATCCAGGAGATCGCGAAGAAGAGCGGCATCGACCTTGGGAAGACGCGGATCGTCGATGCGCCGCACAGCCATGCCGCGGCCGCCAAGGCCGTGGAACTGGTCCGCAAGGGCGAGGCCGAGCTCCTGATGAAGGGAAGCCTGCACACGGACGAGTTGTTGAGTGCCGTCGTCGCGAGGGAGACCGGACTACGCACGGGTCGTCGCATCAGTCACGTGTTCATCATGGACGTGCCGACCTATCACAAAGTGCTGATCGTCACGGACGCGGCCATCAACATCGCGCCGACCCTGGATGACAAGATGCACATCTGCCAGAACGCGATCGATCTGGCGATGTACTCTCGGCGTGGCCAAACCCAAAGTCGCGATTCTCGCGGCCGTCGAGACCGTCAATTCCAAGATGCAGGCCACCCTTGACGCCGCCGCGCTGTGCAAGATGGCCGAGCGAAAGCAGATCACGGGCGGCATGCTGGATGGTCCGTTGGCCTTCGACAACGCCATCAGCAAAGACGCCGCACGGATAAAAGGCATTCAGTCGGAGGTCGCCGGCGATCCCGACATCTTGCTCGTGCCGGACCTCGAGGCGGGCAACATGCTCGCCAAGCAGCTCAGCTTTCTTGCGAACGCCGACAGCGCCGGGCTCGTGCTCGGCGCGCGCGTGCCGATCATCCTCACGAGCCGCGCCGACAGCGTGCGATCGCGCATCGCGAGCTGCGGGGTCGCGATGCTCGCGGCTCATGCGCGACGCCAATCGCTTCAGAGTGCAATGACCGTTTGATCGGAGTGAGCCGAATGGACGACTACGCAATCGTGCTCAATGCCGGGTCGTCGAGCCTCAAGTTCTGTATCTACAGGAGGCCTGCGGTCGAAGCCTGGCGGCTGGAAGCGCGCGGCCAGATCGAGGGGATCGGGACGTCGCCGCAATTCTCCGCGAAGGATGGCTCCGGCGGCGCGTCTCGACGAACGAGCCCTCGACAGGACCGTCGTGCGCGATGGCCGCTCGGCGCTCGATGCGCTCGCCTCCTGGCTTCGTTCGACGTACGGCGGCGCGCGCGTACTCGGTGTCGGCCATCGCGTCGTCCACGGCGGAGCGCAATTCGCCGGTCCCACGATCGTCACGCCGCACGTTCTCGAAGAACTGCGCAAGCTGGTGCCGCTCGCTCCGCTTCACCAGCCGCACAATCTCGCGGCGATCGAAGCGGTCGTCGAGCGGCTCCCTGGCGTGCCGCAGGTCGCCTGCTTCGACACGAGCTTTCATCGCGGCCAGCCGGCAGTCGCCGAAGTAGTGCCGCTGCCCCGCGAGATTTGCCGTTCCGGTGTCCAGCGGTACGGCTTCCACGGCCTGTCGTACGAGTACATCGCTTCGGTCCTTCCCCAGATTGCGCCGGAGATCGCCAACAAGCGTGTGATCGTCGCTCACCTGGGAAGCGGCGCCAGTCTCTGCGCCATGAAGAATGGAAAGAGCATCGACAGTACGCTCGGATTCACCGCGCTCGATGGCCTCTGCATGGGCACGCGGCCGGGCGCCCTCGATCCCGGCGTGGTCCTCTATCTCTTTCAGAACCTCGGGCTCTCCGCCAAGGACGTCGAGACGATGCTCTACAAGCAATCAGGTTTGCTGGGCATATCGGGCCTGAGCAACGACATGCGCGACCTCCTTGGCAGCTCTGAGCCTTCCGCCCGGCTGGCCGTGGACTACTTCGTCTATCGCGCGGCCCGAGAGATCGGGGCGCTCGCCGCGGTCCTGGGTGGAATCGACGGCCTGGTCTTCACGGCCGGCATCGGCGAGAACTCGGCCGAGGTCCGAAGCCGGATCTGCGAGGCCTCTGCATGGCTCGGCATCGAGCTGGACGCAGACGCGAACCGGGCACGGGGGCCGCGGATTTCTCGCGTGGCCAGTCGAGTGTCGGCCTGGATGATTCCGACGAACGAAGAACTGGTCATCGCCCGGCACACGGGAGCGTTACTGGGATTGGTAGAAAGCCCGCACGCAGCGGGCAGGGCATAAAGGAGTACTCCATGGCGACGATCGCAGCGCAGGCGAAAGACAGACAAGGTCGAACGTTCGCCCTGGCAGGGATTTCAAACTGGCCTCTGGAACTCGGAGATCAACGTTCGAGATTTCATTCAGCAGAACTACGAGCCATATGACGGCGACGAGTCGTTTCTGGCGCCGGCCACAAAGCGCACGCTGAAGATCTGGGAAAAGCTCACAGACCTGTTCGTCGAGGAGAGGCGAAAGGGAGTGCTCGACGTCTCCCAGATCCCCAGTTCCATCACGGCGCACGCGCCAGGCTACATCGACCGCGAGAACGAAATCATCGTCGGCCTGCAGACCGACGCGCCGCTCAAACGCGCGATCATTCCAAACGGCGGCTTCCGGATGGTCGTGAGCGCGCTGAAGGCGTATGGATACGAGCCCGATCCTCACGTCGTGGAAGCCTTCACGAAGTATCGCAAGACGCACAACGACGGCGTGTTCGATGCCTATACCGCAGACGTGAGGCGTTGCCGCAGTTCGCACATCCTCACCGGACTACCCGACGCCTACGGTCGTGGCCGAATCATCGGCGATTACCGTCGCGTCGCGCTTTACGGGGTCACGCGACTCATCGAGCACAAGCAGCAGGAGAAGAACAACCTCGATTCGGCTCAGTCAACCGACGACATCATCCGCGATCGGGAAGAACTCGGCGAGCAGATCCGTGCGCTCAAAGAGCTGCAGAAGATGGCCTCGAGCTACGGGTTCGACATCTCGGGGCCGGCCTCGAACGCCAGAGAGGCCGTGCAGTGGCTGTACTTCGGCTACCTGGCCGGGGTGAAGGAGCAGAACGGCGCGGCGATGTCGCTCGGGCGCACGACGACCTTCCTCGACATCTACTTCGAGCGCGATCTCGCCTCGGGCGCCCTCACCGAGGAGCAGGCTCAGGAAATCATCGACGACTTCGTCATCAAGCTGCGCATCGTTCGGTTCCTGCGCACCCCCGAGTACGACGAGCTCTTCGCCGGCGATCCCACCTGGGTCACCGAATCGATCGCGGGGATGGGCGACGACGGCCGGTCGCTGGTGACGAAGACGAGCTTCCGAATTCTCCATACGCTCTATAACCTCGGTCCCGCGCCCGAGCCGAATCTGACCATCTGGTATTCCCCGAACCTGCCCGACGGCTTTCGGCATTTCTCGGCCAAGGTCGCCATCGATACCAGCTCCCTGCAGTTCGAGAGCGACGAGATCATGCGGCGCACGTGGGGAGACGACGGGGCGATTGCCTGCTGCGTCTCGCCGATGGTGGTTGGCAAGCAGATGCAGTTCTTCGGCGCCCGAGCCAACCTGGCCAAGTGTCTTCTCTACGCCATCAATGGCGGCAGGGATGAGATCAGCGGCGAACAGGTGGGGCCGGCCTCCGAGCCCGTGAAGGGTGATTACCTCGACTTCGACGATGTCCTCGGCAGATTCGACAAGATGATGGACTGGCTGGCGGGCGTTTACGTGAATGCCATGAACATCATCCACTACATGCACGACAAGTACGCATACGAACGCGTGGAAATGGCGCTGCACGATTATGCGCCCCTCCGAACCATGGCGTTCGGCATGGCGGGCATGTCGGTCGTGGCAGACAGCCTTTCCGCAATCAAATACGCCAAAGTGCGTGTCGTCCGCGACGAGAAGGGGCTCGTGACCGACTATCAGACCGAGGGCACCTTCCCCGTGTTCGGCAACAACGACAACCGGGTGGACCAGCTCGCCGTCTGGCTCGTCAGCACGTTCATGAACAAGCTGAGGAAGTATCCGACCTATCGCAACGCGCTCCACACGCAGTCGATCCTGACCATCACGTCGAACGTCGTGTACGGGAAGGCGACCGGCAACACTCCTGACGGGCGGCGGAAGGGCGAACCGTTCGCGCCGGGGGCAAATCCCATGCACGGGCGAGACAGCCATGGCATTCACGCCGCCGCGGCGTCGGTCGCCAAGATCCCCTATCGCGACGCTGCGGACGGCATTTCGCTCACGGCCTCGTTGGTGCCGACGGGCCTCGGGCGGATCGGTGAAGACCGCATCACCAACCTCACAGGAATGCTGGACGCGTTCTTCAGCAGCACGGGCTATCACATGAACGTGAACGTGCTCAACCGCGACACGCTCATCGACGCCATGGAACACCCGGAGAAGTACCCCAGCCTGACGATCCGCGTGTCGGGCTATGCGGTCAATTTCGTGAGGCTCACCCGCGAGCAGCAGATGGACGTCATCAATCGAACCTTCCACGGGTGAGGTCATGCCTGAAGGTCAAGCGCTAGATCAGACGCCGCTCGGCGGCGAAGAGTCCGTACGAGATCCGCGTCAATCTCGGCAAGGACGTTCCCGAGTCGGACGTGCGAACCGCGCTCGCCACCGGCGACATGGGATTCCTCCACTCGTTCACGACCGGTTCAACTGTGGACGGTCCGGGCGTGCGGGTCGTCGCCTGGACGACGAGCTGCATGTTCCGGTGTCTCTACTGTCACAACCCGGACACCTGGACCCTGAGCAACGGCATCCCGGTCAGCGTGGCGAAAGCGACCGAACAGCTGCGCAAATACCGCCGTGGGCTGGCGGTCATGTCCGGCGGCTTCACCATCAGCGGCGGAGAGCCTCTGATGCAGCATCGCTTCGCCCTCAAGCTCTTTCTCGCCGCTCGAGCAATGGGTGTCCATACGGCGCTCGATACGACCGGCTACTTGGGCGACCGCCTCAGCGACGAGGATCTCGAGTCGATCAACCTCGTGCTGCTGGATATCAAGACCTGGGATCCCGAAAGACATCGTCGCCTGACGGGCATGGACAATGGGCCGGTCCTGGAGTTCGCGCGGCGCTTAGCCGCCCGCCGACGACCCATCTGGCTCCGATTCGTGCTCGTGCCGGGATTGACAGACGACCCAGAAGACGTCGCGAAGATCGCCAGCTTCGCTGCCGGGCTCGGCAACGTGGAGCGGGCCGACGTGCTGCCCTTCCACCAGATGGGTCGCTACAAGTGGGAAAGACTCGGCGCCAAGTACACGCTCGACGGGGTCGAGTCCCCAACGACTGATCTGATCGAGCGAACGTTGGCGATATTCAGGGCAGAAGGGCTCAAGGCGTATTGAGCTCACGGTAGGAACCGCACGCGTCCCGTCTCCAGCTCGTACACGGCACCGACGAGCTTGACGATCCCTTCCGCCATTCGGGCTTTGCCTTCAGGCGTGTCGAGCAGTTGATGCATCGACCAACGCACGTTCGCCTCTACTGCCGCGTCGAGCAGGTCGCTCGGTGCCAGCGTTCCATTGAGGTCCCGCAGACCGGGCAGCATGTTGTCGAGCAGCAGCGCGATGCGCGCGTGCTCGCGGGCATTGTGGACGCTCCCAGCCAGCGCAGCCTGTACCGCGCCACACCTTTGGTGACCGAGCACCACGAAAAGCGGCGTGTGCAAATGCACCGCCGCGTACTGCAGCGTTCCCATGATTTCCGGTGAGACGACGTTGCCGGCAATTCGCACGATGAACAGTTCGCCGAAGCCGGCGTCGAAGACGAGCTCGGGTGGGACGCGGGAGTCGCTGCAGCCGATGATCGTGGCGTAGGGGCGCTGCCCCTTGGCCAGCTCGGCGAGCACCTCCTTCTGGACCGTGGGAAATCGCGCCTCGCCGCGCACGAACCGGTCGTTGCCCGCGACGAGCCGGGCCAGCGCCTCTTCTGCTGTGTACAATCGGGGCCCCTCACGGCTTCCGATATTCTTGACACGACGGCTCGATCGCCCCGCGCAACGACGTCTTGAAGGCCAAGAATCTTTGTTCTTGAGTCTAACTGACCCTATGAAGGTTCGGCCGCGTGAGCCCCAGCTTGACCATGCGGGTTTCGAGCGTGGTGGGCCGGAGCCCGAGCCGGTCCGCCGCGCCGCCCACCCCCCGGATGCGCCACCGTGTACTCTCGAGGACGCCGCGGATGTGCTCCCTCTGCACATCGACCATCTTCTCGCTGCACCGTCTGTCGGCAGAACCCGACGCGGTGGGCAGGGCGATCGTCAGCTGAGGGCCCGTCGCCACGATCATGGCCCGCTCCACGACATTGCGCAGCTCGCGAATGTTGCCCGGCCAGGCGTACTGTTGCAGCGCGGCCATGTTCTCCCTGGCAATCGCGTCAATCCGTTTGCCGAACGACTTCGCAAACTCGTCGACGAAGCGCCACACGAGGAGGGGAATATCCTCGGGGCGCTCGCGCAGCGGGGGCACCCGGATCGGGAAGACGTTGAGCCGGTAGAACAAGTCCTCACGGAACGTGTTCTCCGCGATGCGCTGCTCCAGATTCCGGTGCGTGGCCGCGACGATCCGGACATCCACCGGCAGGGATCGGGGACTCCCGAGCCGCTCGATCTGGCGCTCTTCGAGGACCCGCAACAGCTTGACCTGCACGTCGGTCGGCAGGTCGCCGATCTCGTCGAGGAAAATCGTCGAGTGGTCGGCCAATTCGAAGCGGCCGATCTGTCGCGCCAGCGCCCCGGTAAACGCGCCCCGCTCGCGGCCGAACAGCTCGCTTTCCATCAAGGTATCGGGAATCGCCGCGCAATTGACGCGCACCATGCTCCGCCCCCGCCGCGCGCTCATTTCGTGGATATGGGTGGCGATGAGCTCCTTGCCGGTGCCCGTCTCACCCAGCAGCAGCACGGTCGAATCGGTGGCCGCCACCTGCCGGGCCAGTTCCAGCACGCGGCGCACCGCCGCCCCCTGTCCGGCGATGACGCCGGTGCAGGGCGCCCCGTGGCCTTCGCGTCGCAAGTGCGCATCGTCCTGGGCCACGCGCTCGATCACCCGGTGCGCTTCGTCGAGGCCGTCGGATTGACCGGTCCCCGGCCCCGAGCTCCAGCTCCACGGTGGGGGTGGCGCGTTCGTTGGCTTGTCGCTAGCTCGTGCAAACATCGGCGTGGCCTTTCGAACTGCGACGTTCGTTCAGGGACCGATTTTCGACCGGCGGCGCGCAGCGTTTCCGACGGCGCCTCTCCAAACGCTTCTCGGTAGGTGGCGGCAAACCGTCCCAGCTCGTAGAACCCGTGGTCGGTCGCGACGCCGGTGACCGTGGTCGGCCTGGTCCCCGCATCGCTCAGAGCACGGCGGACGCCCTCGAGGCGCGCGGCGAGGAGGCACCGCTTGGGACTCATGCCGCGCACGCTGTAGAACGCGTTGCGGAGGGCGCGCTCACTGAGGCCGAGGATGCGACAGAGCGTGGAGAGGGGCACCCGAGCATCCCCATGGGTGCGCACGTAGGCTTCGGCGCGCTCCACCACGTTCTGCCGCGAGGCGATGGCCTTCGGGCGGTGCTGACGGCGTCGAGAAATGCCTTCCATGGCTGGCTACGGTATATCTCGACCGAACATTAGAGAACTGGCTGATCTGGTAGAGTCAACCGTTAAAATTGACAGGGGGCCGGGTTACTTTTGCCAGTGCCGGGGGATCGAATTTCAGTCCTAACATTGTCGATGCACCGCGCCGCGGTAGGCGGCATGAGGCGCCGGCTGAGGCCGCTCTTGCTCGCGATTTTCGCCTGGGCTGGCACGTCCGCGGCCGCGTTCGCCCAGGCAGCGATTGCCGGCTCGGTGAAGGACTCGTCCGGCGCAGCGCTGCCGGGGGTCGCCGTGGAAGCGAGCAGCCCCGCGCTGATCGAGAAAACCCGTACGGCCGTCACCGATGGCCACGGCCGGTACCGAATCGAAGATCTCCGACCGGGCGTCTATACGGTCCGATTCACGCTCAAGGGCTGGCGTCCCTCCCAGCTGGAAGGCGTCGAGCTGACGGGGTCGTTCACGGCCACGGCTGACACGACGCTGGCCATTGGACCTCTAACAGACACGGTCACTGTCATCGGTGAGGGTTCCGCGGTCGACGTCTACACCGCGAAGCACGAGGTGACGCTGAGCGGCGAGATAATCAGGTCGATTCCCACGGTTCGGAGTTACAACGCGCTGCTCGCGCTCGTGCCGGGCGTCGTCATCAGCTCCAACGACACGGTCACCGGTACTGCGAGCACGTCGTTCCCGTTTCACGGCGGCCGGCAGAATGAGGGGCGCCTCCTCCTCGACGGATTGAATGTCGGAAGTCCGGGGGTCGGGAATTCGGCCACCAACTACGTGGTGGACACCGGCCGTGCGCAGGAAGTGACGTTTCTGACGGCCGGTGCCCTGGGCGAGGTTGAAACGGCGGGACTCGTGATGAACATCGTGCCAAGGTCGGGGGGCAACACGATGCACGGGTCATTGTTCGCCAGCGGCACCGGCAAACGGCTGCAATCCAACAACCTGACGCAGGCCTTGAGGGATCAGGGTGTGAGTGCGGCCCCCCCACTCACCGGGGTCTACGACTTCTCCGGCACCTTCGGCGGTCCGATTCGAACCGATCGCGCGTGGTACTTCGTCGACGCGCACACCGGCGGCAGCACGAGGGATAGCCCGAACGTCTACTACAACCTGAACGCCGCCGATCCGTCCAAGTGGCTCTATTCGCCGGACTACGATCGGATCCAGTACTCCGACCGCACCTTCGAGAATGCCAGCGGACGGGTGACATGGCAGGTGACGCCGCGCAACAGGGTAAGCGGCTTCTGGGACGCACAGGTGATCTGCAGGACCTGTAGCGGCTCCACCCCCGGCGGGCCCGAGCCCGCCCGCGTGTCGCCCGAAGCGGTAGGGGTCCTCAGCCGTCCACTCCATCTGACGCAGCTGACGTGGGCGTCACCAGCCTCGAACCGGCTGCTGCTCGAGGCGGGTTATGGCGGCACGTTCTTTGGCGTCGGCAACTTCGAGCGCGAACCGAATCCCACGCGCGATCTGATTCGTGTCGCCGAACAGTGCGCGAGCGGTTGCGCGGCGAACGGCAACATCCCGGGGTTGGTATACCGATCGCAGGATTTCAGCGTGGCTTACACCGGCTCGTACCTGTGGAAGGGGTCGATCTCGTACATCACCGGTACGCACAACCTGAAGGTCGGTTATCAGCACACGCTGATGACCGACGATCGGACGTTCATGACGAACAACCAGAACCTGACCTACCGCTTCAACAACGGCGTGCCAAATCAGCTGACCCAGTCGATTTCGCCGTGGGTGAACAATGCGCGGGTCGGCTGGGAGGCTCTCTACGTCCAGGAGCAGTGGACCCGCCAGCGCCTGACGCTGCAGGCAGCGTTGCGGTTCGATCGAGCGCGGAGCTGGTTCCCCGCGCAGGAGGAGGGGCCGTCGAGATTCCTGCCGACGCCCATCAGCATTCCAGAGACGCGTGGCGTCGACAGCTACAAGGACGTAACGCCGAGGATGGGCGTGGCGTACGACCTGTTCGGAACGGGCACGACGGCGCTCAAAATGAGCCTCGGCAAGTACCTGGAGGGCGCCGGCGTGATCGGCAACTACGCCAACACCAATCCGACGCTGCGGATGCCGCAGACGACACAGACGTTTGGGACGGCGGGCGTGACGCGGGCCTGGACCGACACGAACCAGAACTTCGTGCCCGACTGCGATTTGTCGAACCCGGCTGCGCAGGATCTGCAGGGCAGTGGCGGCGATCTCTGCGGCGTGATGTCGAATACGCGGTTCGGCACGAACGTCCTGACCAATAACTTCGATCCGGCAATTCTCAACGGCTGGGGTGTCCGTCCGTCGGACTGGAATCTCGCCGCGTCGATTCAGCAGCAGCTTGGACGGCGGTCTTCGGTGGGTGTGACGTACAGCCGGCGCTGGTATCACGGTTATTCCGTTGCAGACAACCTGTCGCTTCAGCCGTCCGATCTGACGCCGTTCAGCATCGTGGCCCCCTTGGATCCGCGGTTGCCGGGAGGTGGCGGCTACGTCGTGTCCGGCCTCTACGACGTCGTTCCCGAGAAGTCGGGACAGGTCGACAATCTCGTCGCGGATTCGGACAAGTATGGAACGTGGTATCAGTACTTCAACGGCGTCGACGTGACCTTCAACGTTCGGGTCGGCAGAGACTTCAACTTCGTCGGGGGCACGAGCACGGGTCAGACCGTCGCCGATAACTGCGACGTCCGTGCTCACCTGCCGGAGCTCGCGACCACGACAACCGGGACGAGCACGTTCGGCGCCGGTCTGGCCGGTTCGGCCGTGACGCCCGTGAGCCCGTACTGTCATGTCGCATTCGGGATCCAGACGCAATTCAAGGCCCTCTCTTCGTACATCGTCCCGAGGGTCGACCTCCAGTTGGCCGCGACGTTTCAGAGCAAGCCCGGGGCGATGCTGGCGGCCAACTACGCGGTGCCGAACTCGGTGGCAGCGCAATCGCTCGGACGGGATCTGTCGGGTAACGCCGCCAACGTGCCGGTCAACCTGGTGGCGCCCGGCACGATGTTCGGCGACCGCATCAATCAGCTGGACGTTCGAGTGGCCAAGACCCTGAGGTACCGCCGCTCACGAACGCTGGTCGCGCTTGAACTCTACAACGTGCTGAACTCGAGTGCGGTGCTGACCTACAACAACACCTTCGTCCCGAACGGGCCGTGGTTGCAACCGTTGACAATCCTGACGCCGCGATTCCTCAAAATAACCGCCGAGGTCGACTTCTGAGCCACCGACGACGCGGACACCAGCGCTGGATTCTGTGAGATGACTCCTGGCACGCGGACATCGCCCACACACCGCCAGATCCGGCGTTGCCTGTTGATCGCCGTGAGCCTTGGCGCGCTCGGTCCGGCCGGGGCCGGGTGGGCTGCGGCCGACACGAAACAGGTGCTCGTCCTGTACTCGACCAGTCACGATGCGCCGATGGCCGACGCGGGTGACAGTGAGCTGCCGCGAATACTCCAACAGGGCCTGGAAGAGGGCGTGGCCTATTATTCCGAGTACATCGACCAGGGAAGGTTCCCGGACCCGGAATATCAGGCGGCCCTCAGTGATTTCCTGCGTGTGAAGTACAGGGGACGGCAGATTGACGTCATCATCGCGATTCAGGCCGCCGCTGTCGAGTTCATCAACGAGCGTGGGAACGGGTTGTTCCCCGGCACGCCTGTCGTGTTTCTCTCGCTCTCGCCGCTGACCAACCGCCATCCGAACTCGACTGGCGTGATCGCCGAACTGGACCTGGCCAGCACGCTTGGTCTGGCGGTCGCGCTGCAGCCCGACATCCGTCACGTCTTCGTCGTCAGCGGCGCCGGCGCTCCCGACAAGACCTACGAGCGTCTGACGCGGGTACAGTTGAAGCCGTTCGAATCCCGACTCTCGATCACCTACCTGTCGGGTCTGACAACGAGCGATCTCGAGGCGCGCCTGGCAACACTGCCCGAGCAGTCGATCGTCTACTACCTCGCAGTCTACCAGGATGGGGCGGGCGTAGCCTTCGGTCCAGGGCAGTACTCGAGAACGAGTGGCAGCCGCCGCCCGTGTGCCGACTTACTCCTGGTCGGATGCCGTGATGGGTTACGGCCTCGTGGGCGGCAGCCTTCTCGACCGGGGGGCCATGATGGAAACCGTCGGCCAGCTGGCCGTGCGCGTCCTTCGCGGAGAACCAGCCGACAGCATCCCGACGTCGTCACCCTCGTTGAATGTCAGTCAAGTCGACTGGCGGCAGCTTCGGCGGTGGGGCATCAGCGAAGCGCGCGTCCCCGCTGGCACGCTCGTCAGGTTCAAAGAGTTCTCGGTCTGGGAGCGCTACAGG
The DNA here is from genome assembly GCA_963734095.1 of uncultured Acidobacteriota bacterium. GTDB lineage: Bacteria > Acidobacteriota > Vicinamibacteria > Vicinamibacterales > UBA2999 > JACCSI01. Next base: position 57,890 of record CAVTGK010000047.1, read on the forward strand.
GGCTACATTGTCGCCGCGGTCTGGGTCCTGTTTGCGCAAACGGCGCTGATTGTGGGGCTGCTCGTCCAGCGATCGAGACGTCGGGACGCCGAGGAGACCGTGCGTGCTAGTCAGGCGGAGCTCCGATCGAGTTACGAGCGAGTCCGCGCTCTCGGAGCGCGGCTGCTGAGCGCGCAGGACACCGAGCGCGCGCGGATTGCGCGCGAGTTGCACGACGACGTCAGTCAGCAAGTGGCGATGCTGGAAATCGATCTCGAACTGTTGAGCGGTGCTGATCGCGGCCTGGCCGGGGGGCTCGAGGAAGCATTGAACCGCGCGCACGGCATTGCGAGGAGCGTGCACGATCTATCGCATCGTCTGCATCCGGCCAAGCTGCAGCTGATTGGCCTGGTGGCTGCCCTGCACGGTCTTCAACGCGAGCTGTCACGGTCCGACCTTGCCATCACCTTCACACACCAGACCGTTCCGTCGACGCTCCCCCCCGACCTGACGTTGTGTCTCTTCCGGATCGCTCAGGAAGCGCTGCAGAACGCCCTCAAGTACAGCGGGGCACACCTCGTGTCGGTGCATTTGAGCGGCAGCCCGGATGGGCTTGCGCTAACGATTGTCGACGATGGCGTGGGGTTCGACGTCAATGCGGCGTGGGGCAAAGGGCTGGGTCTCATCAGCATGACCGAACGCCTGGAGGCCATCGGAGGCACGCTCGAGATTCGCTCCAAGCCTGGCACCGGGACCCGGCTGGAGGTCAGGGCGCCTCTCCGCGTCGAGCACGTCACGGACACGGTGGTGCGGTCTGACGCACGCGAACCGCCAGGCGGACGGTTCGAGAACGCTCCACGACCAGGCACGAGCTGCGCGTGCCGATTCTGCATAGCCGGAGAATCGGCCGGCTTGTATCGTGGACCTTGTGCGAACTCTGGAATTCGGAGAGGAAGCCGCACCGCGCCCTCGTGCGAAGAGGGGATAAAGTACGTCATATGGGGCCCCCCCGAGTTCTGCTCGCCGATGATCACGCGCTTCTTCTCGGCGCATTCGAGAAGTTGCTGGCCGGGGAATGCGAGATCGTCGGCCAGGCCTCCGACGGGCGGGCCCTGGTTGCGGCCGCCGAGAAGCTCAAGCCTGACCTGATTGTCCTCGACATCTCGATGCCCCTGTTGAACGGCCTCGAAGCCGGCCGCCAGATCAAACACAAGTCGCCGAACGTCAAGCTGGTGTTTCTGACGATGAACGAGGATGCCGACTTGGCGGCCGAGGCGTTTCAATCAGGTGCCTCCGCCTATCTGCTGAAGCGTTCCGCGGCTTCCGAGCTGATGATCGCGATCCGCGAAGTCATGCAAGGGCGGTCGTACATTACGCCGCTTCTTACCGAGGGCCTGATTGGCGCGCTGCTGCACGTCGACCGCCAACCGGCCCACGAACTGACGCCTCGGCAGCGCGAAGTGCTGCAGTTGCTCGCCGAAGGTCATTCGATGAAGGAGGTCGCCAGCCTCCTGAACCTCACGCCGCGGACGGTGGCCTTTCACAAATACCGAATGATGGAACAGCTGAAAGTCAAGTCGACCGCAGAACTGATCCAGTATGCCGTCAAGCACCACATCGTCTGAGCGGCCGCGCGTCCTCCTGGTCGACGACAACCAGGCGATGCTCGCTCGTGCCGACGCGGTGCTCACGTCTGCCTGCGTCGTTGTCGGAACACGGACGAACGGGCCCGCGGCGCTCGAAGCCGCCCGGGCCTTGGTGCCCGACGTCATCGTGCTCGACATTTCGATGCCGGGGATGACCGGTCTCGAGGTCGCGGAGTCGCTCCGCCACGCTGGTTCAAAGGCCGCCGTGGTGTTTCTCACCGTCCACGAGGATGAAGAGTTCATCCTGGCCGCCCAGGCGGTTGGTGGAATCGGCTACGTCGCGAAGGCGCGGCTTGGCTCCGACCTCATCGTTGCGGTGCGGGAAGCGTCGGCCGGACGGCCGTTCGTGTCGTCGCGCCGCTGACTCCCTGCCCAGGGTTGTTCATTCGCTCACGCTCGACGGCAACGCTCGTCGTCCGGACGATCCTCCGAGTCCCTGTGAATCCGGAATGCGAGCGAGCGCAAGGTCCTCGGGGAGGCTGTACAGCGGCTCGAGCACGCGTTCCAGTCGTCGGCGTTCCTCTTCGAGCGCCCCGTGGCGATGGGGCGGCAGCGACTGCGATGAGATTGTCGAGCATCGCCCGCAGGCGTCGCGCGACCTGCACGTTGCCGGCGCCGCAGCTGCGGATCTCGGTGCACGCGAGGTGGACGAAGTCCTCCCAGTTCGGCGTTCGGTAGATCACTCGACAACTGCCCCCGCTCGTCATTGATCGTCTCTCCGCGCAGCTGCCGCTTGCCCACGACACGCAGCAGACGATGGATTTGGTCGATTGCGAGCACGGCGGTCGTCGGGTCGTTGATGGCCGGCGAGAGCGCTTTCAAGGCGATGTCGGCCATGATGCGGAACGAGAACAGCGGATCCTGCTCCATCGTGCGCTCGGAGCCAAACGCGACCGTCGTCTCCAAAATCCGGTCGTCGATCGCAGTGGCGCCGCCGTAAAGGACGAACAGCGGCTCGTCGGTCGCAACGAAATCACCGACCTGTGGCACGAGTGCGACAACCCCGTTGGATCGCTGTCGCCTCGCGTACCAACGTGTCCAGGTCGACCGCGAGCACGATTTCGGAGTGACCGAGGTGACCAACGATTCGGCGCGCTCCAGGCAGCGCAGAGGGCATGGTCGTCAATCGGGCGCGTCACCCACCTGATTCGGATAGACGGACTTGATCACCGCCAGCCCTTCGTCACCGACACGCCCGAGGATGCTGATCGGGCGCAGCAGACGCGCCGCGTAGTCGATCAGGAACAAGAATGTCGCCATGCAGGTGATGCCCAGGACCGCCGTCACGAAGGTCACCATCTCGTGGACGGTCGTTTCCAGACGGTCGAGCGCCATCACGGCGAAGATGAGCGTGAAGACGAACAGCCCGACGCTGTACCGGACGACGTTGTCTCGCAGCAGCGTCGTCGCGATGATCCGCGGCGTCAACTGTCCGCCGGCGATCTGAATCGCGACCAGCAACGAGCCGAACGTGAACACGATGAACGATAACGTCAGCGAAATCACCGTCTGGTAGAGCGCCTGCGCACCAGCGACGCCCAGGCCGTGCAGGCGCCACCCGAGCCAGGCATCGAGCATGCGCAGCGCGGGTGCAATGGCGAGAACGAGGACGATGGCGAGAAAGGGAATGAGCCAGAGCGCCGACCGGAGGTAGCTCGTGGCGCGGTAGACGTTGTTCCACACGAGCTTGCGACGGACGTAGTGTTCCGCGCGGTGCCAGAGACGGTCGGCGTCGGCGACGGCGACGCTGGGCGCTGGATCAGGGTTCTTGCCGTGCGTGTACGTCATCGTGGTTCGCCTGCCGGCGATGGTGACGGTCCATCCGGCCGGCCGAGCGGCGGCCGACCGGACGGCCTCGAGACGCTAGAAGCGGAAGCCGAACGTCGTCGCGAGGAACTGGCCGTTGGCCTTCCGATCGCCGGGCACACCGGGTAGCGGTTGCCCCCCGGTCCCTCGATCGGGACCTCCGGCCCCCAGATGTAGTGATAGCGGAGCTCGGCGTAGACGGCCCCGAAGTTCACGCCACCGCCGAAGTCCATGCCGAAGTCGGTCGAGCTGCGCTCACCCACGATGTTCTCGACGGGCACGAATCCTCCGGGGTAGCAGTAGTACCACCACGGGTCGCAGTAACCCGGTACGTACCCAACCCCAGGCGTCGTGACTTTGATCGGCCGATAGTAGACGCCCATGCCGACGAGGCCGTACGGCCTGACCCCCCCGTCTGGCCTCTGAACCACGAGATTGCCCACGAAGTACTGCATGTTCATATCGCCGAAGAAGTCCGTGGGGACCGCCGTGCCGTTGTTCGGCGTCGGGCTCACGGGGATGGAGATATTCTTCTGGCCGAGGCCGTTGAAGCTGTAGAGCCCCTCGATGCCAATGACGGGGGTCACATTGACCTGCAGGCCGATGTTGAAGTTGTAGCCGTCGCCCAGGTGATCCCTAATCTCGGAGTTCGGAGCAGTGAAGCCGCCGCCGATCGAGAAGTTGACCGGCCTTTCCTGTGCCTGGGCCTGGATCGGCAAGGCCGTAACAAGAAGACACGCTGCTAACACGATGGCTGTGGGGTGCCGCATGACACTCTTCCTTTCTGCGCACCACGTGAGCACCGCGCGTGCCAGGCCGAGACCATCAGCCCGGCCCAACGCTAATCGGCGTTTTTCTGGGACATTTGCGAAATCTGACCCTGGAGCGCTCACTGCACACTGCCCGTCGTACCGGAGGTCCTCCGGCATGGCGGAGACGTTGCTGGTCCGCCGGGATCCCGGAGCGTCCGGGCTTTCCTTACCGCCGCGGATGGATCGTGGCTCCGCCCCGTGCCGCGGCTGCCGTTCCTATTGGGAACAAATAGGAGTGTGATCACGTCCATATGGGAATCCAATAGATATGACCCAGTCCGAGAAAAGCCCTGAGAAAGGCCCGGAGAAAAACCCGGAGAAAAACGCTGTCTGGCAAGGCACGTTGTCCCTGATGGTCTTGCGCACCCTGTTGACGCTGGGGGACCTGCACGGGTATGGGATTGCTCGTCGCATCGAACAGACGAGCGAGGGCAAGCTCTCGATCAACTACGGCACCTTATATCCCGCACTGTTGAAGCTGGAGCAGGAGGGGCTGATTACTTCGGCCTGGGGCGTGTCGGAGAACAACCGGAAGGCGAAGTTCTACAAGCTGACCCGCGCCGGTCGTCAGCAGATCGAGCGCGATACGCGTCAGTGGGAAGAAACCTCCGCCATCATGACTCGCTTCCTGGCGACCAACGAGGATTCCTGACGTGAGATCTGTCCGCGCCTGGTTCCTGCGATTTTTCGGCGTCTTCGCGTCGCGCCGATCGGAACGCGACTTGTCAGCCGAGTTGCAGAGCCATCTGCAGCTGCATATCGACGACAACATCAAGGCCGGGATGTCACCCGACGAAGCGCGCCGGCGAGCGCTGATGGCGCTCGGGGGCATCGAGCAGACGAAGGAGCGTTACCGCGATCGCCGCAGCCTGCCACGTCTCGAATCGTTGATTCGCGATCTGCGGTATGGCGTCCGGACGTTGAGCAAGAGTCGCGGCTTCGCGCTCGCGGGCGTATTGATCCTCGGACTGGGGATCGGGGTGAACACCGCCATCTTCACGGTCGTGAACGCCGTGGTCCTGAAGCCGCTGCCGTTTGCCGATGCCGATCGCATCATGCGCATCTGGCACACACCGCCGCCTACGTTGTTCGCCGGCTCGCCAACGTTCGCGCTGTCACCGGCCAACTTCATCGACTGGGAGGCGCAGAACCAGGTGTTCGAACGGATGGCGATCTACCGGATGGGGCGGCGGACGCTCACGGGTTCCGGCGAGCCCGCCGCCGTGATGGTGCTCCGTGCATCGGCTGATTTTCTTCCCATCCTTGGACTCTCGCCGAAGCTCGGACGAGGCTTTACGCGCGAGGACGATCGAAGTGGTGGCGAGAGTACGGCGCTTGTGAGCGAGGCGTTCTTCCGCACGCGCTTCGGCGCCGACCCCTCGACGATTGGCAAGACGATCGTCCTCGATCGCGTGCCGCACACGATCATTGGTGTCGTGCCCGATGCGCCAGTGTTCATTCAGCGGGCGCAGGTGTACGTGCCGCTGGCGTGGACCGCCGAAGAACAGGCGACCAGGGCCAACCACAATTATCTCGGCATCGCGCAGTTGAAGCCTGGCGTCGATGTGGCTCGCGCCCAGGCCGACATGACGGCGATCTCGAAGCGGCTCGAGGCGCAATATCCCGAGGACAACACCGACTGGGGCGCGCTGGTTCGGCCGCTGCGCGACGACATGATTGGCGACGTGCGCACGTCGCTCCTGGTGCTGCTGGGGGCGGTGGGGCTCGTGCTGCTGATTGCGTGCGCCAACCTCGCCAACTTGATGCTCGTGCGGACGCACGGCCGCGCCAAGGAGATTGCGCTGCGAGGCGCACTGGGCGCCGGACGTGCACGCGTGGTTCAGCAGCTGCTCGCGGAAGGCCTGGTACTGGGCGTTGGCGGCGGGCTCGCGGGACTCGCGGCTGCCTATTTCGGCCTCGATCTTCTGAAAGCCACGTTCGGCACGGCCCTGCCGCGCGTCGGCGAGGTCGCGCTCGATTGGCGTGTCCTGGCGTTTACGGCGCTGGTTTCGGTGACCACAGGACTGATATCCGCGTTCGTGCCCGCGTGGCAGTTGAGCGGGCGTGACGCGAACGAAGCGCTCAAGACAGGCGCGGGGCGCGGCAACTCGTCGAGCGGCGAGGGCCGGCTGAGAAATCTGCTCGTCGTGTCCGAAGTCGCGCTGGCGCTCATGCTCCTGATCGGCGCCGGACTCCTCATGCGGAGCTTGAGCGGTTTGCGATCCGTCGATCCCGGGTTCGACGCGACCAACGTGCTCACCGCCTCGATCGGCATTCCGGAAGCGAAGTATGCCACGCCGGAACAACGCAATCAGTTCTTCGATCGAGCGCTCGCTAATGTGCTGGCGATTCCCGGCGTGGAGTCGGCGGCGTGGGTCGATTCGCTGCCGCTTCAGGGTGGTTCCTCTCAGTACGTGATGGCCGAGGGCATGCCGCCGATGAAGGAATCCGAGATGCCGGTCGTAGCCGTGCGACTGACCTCGCCTGGCTATTTCCGTACGGCACGCATTCAAATGCTCGCCGGCCGCGATTTCGACACTGCCGATGGATACGACAGGCCGCGCGTCGTGATCGTCAGCGAGAACACCGCGCAGCGGCTGTGGCCGGGCCAGAACCCCCTGGGCAAGCGCATCACGCTGACGATGATGACGAAGGAGTCGGCCGAAGTGGTTGGCGTCGTCCGCGAAGTCAAAATCGGGTCGCTCGACGCCAGCGAGGCGGAGTCGGAGACCGCGCTCTACGCGCCAGCCGCGCAGTTTGCGTTCAACGGATCAGGCCTCGCGGTGCGTACGACGAGGGATCCGCGCAGCTTCACGCGCCCGATGGTGGCCGCGATTCAGGCCGTCGATCCCGAGCAACCGGTGCTCGACATTGCCACGCTCGAGGAAGTGGTGGAGGAGTCGCTCGGACAGCGTCCGCTCGCGATGCTGCTGCTGGCCGCATTTGCGGCGCTCGCACTCCTGCTCGCGGCGGTCGGGATTTACAGCGTGCTGGCCTACACGGTGCGTCAGCGGTTGCGCGAGATTGGTATTCGGATGGCGCTCGGTGCACCTGCGGGCGGGGTTCTTCGGCTCGTGGTCATCGAAGGCTTGAAGCCGACGCTCATCGGAGTGGCACTGGGACTCGTGCTCGCCGCGCTGTTCGTGCGCGTGATGGCTACGCTCCTCTACGGCGTGAGCCAGCACGACCTTCAAACGTTCAGCGCCGTGGCCGCCCTCATGCTGGGCATCGGCATCGTCGCAACGCTCGTGCCGGCGTATCGCGCGACACGCGTCGATCCGATCGTGACGCTTCGCGCGGAGTGAAGGTGCCTTAGGTGCCTCAGGTGCCTTTACTGCCTGAGGTGCTGGTGCCAAGGTGCCATAGGGTGCGGTCTGGGTGCGTGACGGTAGGGTGGCCGGTTACCGGGGGGGACTCCAGTTCAGGACCACTCTCAGCGGCGTCGCGCCTGCATCCCGCAGGAGGCGGTTGACCAGAAACCGCTGCCCATCGACCGCCGGGGCGTAGTTCGTCGCACCCAAGCGGAACGGCACCGACTTGGGCGACGAAGAGAGGAAGTGGTGGACCGACGTCAATGGACTGGTGATCCGCGGCCGGTTTGATTGACGTCGCCATGAGTTTGCCATCGAGCGCGAGATAGAACAGCTCCGAACCATCCGATCGCCATTGTGGCGAATCGCCGCCCTTGGTGGAGACTTGCGACGGCCGTCCCGGTCCCGGGAATGGTTGAACGTAAACCTCGAACACGCCCGATGTGTTCGCGACGAAGGCGACCCATCGACCATCCGGCGACAGCCGACCCGTTCGCTCGTCCGCGTCAGTCTGAACGACTGGTACCGGCTTGCTCGACTGGGAGCGGGGCCCCCACCGCGGCAGCCGCGTTGGGGATCGGGAGCGCCCAGATATCCCATCCTGTCTTCGCGTTCGCGCGATGATAGATGAGAGAGCGTCCATCCGGCGAAGTATCCAAGGCGAATGCAGGCTCCACGGTCTCGAGCGCAATCAGCAACTCTCTTCGATTGGTGCGGGTGTCTTTCTGATAGAACGAGATCTGGCCGTTCCGAACCGCGGTGTAGATGATTCGGTAGCCATCGCGAGCCCAGAGCGGAAAGATGTCCTCGTCGGCATCGTCTGTGAAGCGGCTCACCAGGCCGCGGCGCGTATCGAGCATCCACAGATCGGAGCTGGTCGGCCCGCGTTCGAAGAAGACGACTTGACTGCGATCAGGTGAATACGAGACGCCGTCCGGGTTGCCGAGACGGTCGCTCACGGTCGCAATCTGTTTGCCCGATCGATCGACCCAGATGAATTGCCGCGCGAAGCGGGAGGCGCCAGCGCGAAAGGCGAAGGCCGTTGGGCCCGCCGAGAGCATCACCGTATGCCACCCTGAGGAGGTGTAGACCCCGTCGGCGACTTGAAACGCGCTCCCTCTCAACTCGAGTCGTTCGGCATCGAGCGCTTGCGCGAAGACGTTGGTCTGTCGAATGAACAACAAATGGCCGTTCGTATACACGCCGCCGGCATCGGCATCGACCAGCCGGCGCGACGAGGAGCCATCGAGCTGCCCGACGTGGATCCCTCGCGAGTCCGGGGCGGCGGCCACGTAATACAAGAAGTGCTTCCCATCAGGAAGAAAGTGGGGGAAGGAATGTCCCACCTGCCCGGCTTCGAGCCGCGTCACGTCAACCGCCGGACCACCGTCTGCCGAAACCCGCGCGATCGCGCTCGCTGGATTGCGAACGAGGAGAATGACTCCGTCCTCGCTCCAACTCCCGCCTATTCCCACAACCACTTTCGCCAATGTGCGGACCAGACCACCATCGAGATCGAGCCGCTTGAGAAACCCGTCCGCATAGAACGCCACCGAATGGCCATCCGGAGACCAGAAGGGATACTGGGCACCGCCGGTCCCGGCGAGCGGGCGTGCTGTCACAGAGTTGATTGCGCGTAACCAGACATGCGGTTGGCCGTCCGAGTCGGCGATGAACAGGATCTGGCGTCCGTCACGGGAAAGCGCGACCGATGGGAGAAGGAAAGGATCGGCGGCTTCCGGTGTGGCGATGTCGAACCGCACCTCTGGCGGTGCTGGAACTGGTCGACTGGACCACACGCCCAGCGCCAGCACCGCAGCGCCGAGCAAGAGGACCGCGCTGGCCCACGCGAGGCGCTCGGTTCGGGACCGTGGCACGACAGGCGAATGCACCGCGCTTGGGTCCGGACGCTCGGCGTCATCGATCTCGAGCCGCGCGTCGGCGAGGGTGTGCAATCGATTGGCCTGATTCTTCTGCAGGCAGCGGCGAAGGAGTCGTCGAACGGGCTCGGGCGTGCCGGGCGGAAGAAGCCGCCACTCGGGTTCCGCCGTGAGCACACTGGCCAGAATCTCACCGGTCGTCGCCGCCGCGAATGCGGGGCGGCCCGTCAGCATCTCGAACAGCAGGCAGCCGAACGCCCACACATCCGATCGAGCATCCCCCGTTTGGCCCTTGACCTGCTCGGGCGACATGTACGCCGCCGTGCCCACCAACATGCCCGGCATGGACGTCATGATGGTCGGCGACTGAGACAGAGAGCTGTTCGACGGTTGTGCGTCGGCGACTTTGGCGAGGCCAAAGTCGAGGAGCTTGACCGTCCCGTCCGCCTTGACCTTGACGTTGGCAGGCTTGAGATCACGATGGATGATCCCGTGGTCGTGGGCGGTCTGCATCGCGTCGGCAATCTGGCGCGCAATCGCCAGAGCCTGGGCCAGCCCCAATGGGCCGCGGGCAAGGCGTTGCGACAGGTCTTCGCCTTCGACCAGCTCCATCACGATGGCGCGCGTCGCCGCCTGCCCTGAGCGTGTTGAAGGGGCGTCCTCGGCGCCGTGAATGTGCGCGATGTTGGGATGATTCAGGGCTGCGAGCGCCTTGGCTTCCCGTTCAAAACGTGCGAGGCGATCCGGGTCGGCCGCAAACCCCGCCGGCAACACCTTGATCGCGACGTCGCGATCGAGCTTGGTATCACGGGCGCGATACACCTCGCCCATGCCGCCCGCGCCAAGCGGCGCGACGATTTCATAGGGGCCGAGTTTGTCGCCAACAGCGAGCACCATCGGTAGGGTAGGGAGGTTCTACTTCTTCCGACTGCCGGCAGGTTGAGCCATGGTTGGGGATGATAGCCTTTTCCTGCCGAGGTTCAGCACCCGGACGGTACCGTGCTTGTGCCGAACCCGGAGGTCTCCGTCACCGTGCCGCCCAGCGTCGACGCATTCGCCGCTCTCCGTCATCCATTCGTTCGCCGGTTCGCCATTGGCCGATTCGCCGCGATCGCGGGCTGGCAGATGATCAACGTTGCTGTCGGTTGGCACTTGTACGAACGCACTGGCGATCCCTGGTCGCTCGGATTGGTCGGTGTCGTGGAGCTGGCGCCGGTACTGCTGCTAATCGTGGTCGCTGGAAACGCAGCGGACCGCTATCCACGCCGCCATGTCGCAGTCTTCGCTCACGGCCTGGTGGCAATCGCGGCAGTTGGCCTCGCGCTCGTGTCGCTGCGGCAAGGACCGACCCTCGCGATCTATCTATTGCTCGCGCTGATTGGGACGGGACGCGCATTCGCGTCGCCGTCGGTGAGCACGATTCTGCCGCAGCTCCTTGCACCCTCTGAGTTCACGAACGCCAACGCGTGGCTCTCGTCGATCTTTCAGCTGGCCGCGATCAGCGGCTTGGCGATGGGTGGACTCCTGATCGCCGAGACGGGAACGGCGACCGTACCCTTTGCCGTCGCCGCGGCAGGGCAGCTGGTGTTCATTGTGCTGTTGCAGACGCTCCCACTTCGTCGGCCGACGCCGTCCGATACCGCTCACAGCGCACACGACGTGTTTGCGGGCTTTCGGTTCATCCGCCACAACCCGATGTTTCTCGCGGCCATCACGCTCGATCTCTTTGCGGTGCTCTTCGGCGGCGCTGTCGCGCTGCTACCGATCTTCGCGAAAGACATCCTCGACGTTGGGCCGGCTGGGCTGGGCTGGCTCCGCGCCGCTCCCGGTGTGGGTGCGTTGACGATGGCGCTGCTGACCACGAGGTTGGCGCCGTGGCAACGACCGGGGCGCACGCTCTTGCTGGTGGTGGCTGGCTTCGGTCTGGCGACGCTGGGCTTTGGACTGTCACGATCGTTTGCGTTGTCGCTCGTGTGCCTTTTCTTCACTGGCGTTTTCGACAACGTCAGCGTGGTGATCCGCCTCACGCTCGAGCAGACCATCACGCCCGATCACTTGCGTGGACGCGTGTCGGCGATCAACTACGTCTTCATCGGCTTCTCGAACGAGCTTGGCGCCTTCGAGAGCGGTGCCACCGCGGCGCTCTTCGGACCGACGCTATCGGTGGTTGGCGGCGCCGTTGCCACGTTGTTCGTCGTGGCGATCGTCAGGGCCACGTGGCCGCAACTGGCGCGGCTCGGCCCACTGCATGTCCTTGCGCCCGCGGACGCGCTCAATCAGCCGTGAGTATTGTCGAGGAAGTGCCAGCGTCGGCTGCATCCCCGCGACTTTCACGTGGGCTCAACCCGTGTCACTTGCTGGATTGCGCTTCGGTCATCCGCCAGTCCCAGTGCTTGCCCGCAGCCTCGACAATGGCGGGCACGTCTCGCTGGAGGACATAACGCGCAGCCGCGAGGCGACTAGCGACTTGCGTCACCTTCGCCAGGTAATCGGCGCGGTCGGCGTAGCGCTCTTCGATCGAAGGCCGCGGATCGCCGGTCTTCGCACGCTCGGCGCGCGTCGCCGGGAACGGGATATACGCTCCATTGTTCACCATCAGCGTGTCGGGAGCGCCGATCCGCTCGCTTCGGAATTGCCAACCGGTCATCGTCGCCAGCGGCACCTCCTGCTCCGGCAAACGAAGGCCGCCGATCTCGTTGCCGTCGGCGTCCACTTGAGACAGGAGGAACGGCAGCGCGGACACGGGAGTGTCCACGTCGAATCGATAACCGCCGGGCACGTGAGTCGGCCACTGAACGCCGGGGATCGCTGGGAACTTGAGCTTGTGGTGCGGAACCATCGTGCCGTCCGCGATTTTTGGATGCTGGCTGGGCGGCGGTTCCGTGCCTTCGCGAACCCAGGCATCGAGCGCTGCCATCAGCCCCCGTTGAGCCCAGTCGTAGTCGAGCGTGTTGTTCTTGAACTGTCCACCGCCATCGGTCGCGGGCACCGTGCCTGAGCCATGCCGCGACCCCGCGATGTAATACAGCCTCACGTTCGGCGCATCGGGAAGATCCTTGGTTCCGTCGATCGATGCGTGCCGCAGGGCGCCCAGACGACCCTTGTCCCAGTACTCGGAGCCGGTATCGAACATGAAAATCTTCGGCTCGAGGCCGGCGGGAATGCGGGCACCGAGCCCGTCACGCTTACCGGTCACCGGATCCGTCGTCACCTGATACTGGAATGGAAACTCCGGTTTCGGTGAAGACGCCAAGAGAGTTCACGAGGGCGAAGCGCTCGTTGAACCGACCGATGCTGCCGCCGCCGGTCTTGACAAACGCCGCATCGAAGACCTTGCGGCCGCGCTCGTCGATGGTGAAGCCCTGGTGGATGATCAGCCGGAGCGTGCGCCCCGTCTGTGAGGAGCCGTACATGTACGCGTACTTGCCGGGCGCGACAATGCTGGGGTCGTACTTCATTGCGGACGCCATGTCTCGCACCGCCGCGAGGCCGAGTCCCGCGACCGGGGGATTTTGCGACTCGTAGGTGAGTTCGTACGTCAGGCCGGGCTTGAAGCCGCTCTTCAACGTAATGTAGTCGGGGTCGGCCACATGGCGCCCATTCACGACTCGGCCGAATTGCCAGTCTTCCCGCGGTATGAGGGAGCGCGCCGTGAAGAAGCCCTCGCGAGCGGTCAATCGGTAGTCGGGTGCGCCGAGATCGACCGGGACATACCCTCGTGTGGCGTTGCCGCTCGTCCACTGATACGAATCACTCGGCTTGCTTGGAATGAACCACTCTCGCAGCCACCCTCGTATGGGAGCCCCCTTGTTGGTCGGAATCGGAGCGTCGAGCCCGATCAGTTCATCTTCGACATCGAACTGCCACCCGACCGCGACGAGCGTGAAGCCCTGAACAAGCAGAGAGGCGTCGCCAAAATGCGCCTCCGTTGTCGGGTCGTCAGCGCCCTCCGCGCCACTGAACGTACTGAGCAGACGGAATCTTCCCCGGTTGATGACGTCGAAGAAGACCACGCCGTTGCCGCGCGAGGGATCCTTGGGTTTGAGAATGAAGAGGTCTGCCGAGAATTCGACCTTCCCGTCGCGGTTTCGTGGGGCGAGGTCGATATCGGCGATGACTTGATTACGCGGATTCTTCGGATCAACCGCGAAGTACGCCTTCCCGTGAAGTTTCTCGTACGGACCGACAGCCCCGAACGCCTTTCCGGCCAAGACGTCGACTCGCTTAGTGATCTCCACGCGGATCAGCTCGGCACGGCTGGGAACCGGGGTGAGGACCAAAAGGATGCCTAGAACGGCGAAAACGCACATCTTGTGAGCGGCGAAACCCATGGCCCACTCCTGTCTGGCTAGAGGGTTGACGACGGGACAGCGATCTACCAGTGTGTTCTGGCGCCCACCATCGGCGCGACGAGCTGCGCGGGATCGGCATCTTTCCGCGGGCGGAACTTCTGTGAGCGGTCGTTGGAGACTTCAGTGACGTAGAGATTGCCTTCCTGATCGACATGAATCTGATGCACGCCGTCGAACTGGCCAGGGAGCGCCCCCGGGCCGCCGATGTCGAGGATGTAGCGGCCCTTCAAGTCGTACTTGACGAGCCGATCGGTCGTCCAATCCGCCACCCACACGAAGTCGTCCTCGGTGACGATGTGCGCCAACACGGCTGAGTTGTGGCCGGTCGGCCACATGTCGAGGAACTTGCCGTTCTCGTCGAACACTTGCATCCGGTGATGCTCGCGATCGGCCACGAAGATCCGACGGTCTCGACTGATCCCGATACTGTGCACCGAGAAGAATTCGTTGGGCCCCGGGTTGTCAGGGTTGTAAGGCACCTGCCCCCAATCGAACAGGAACTTGCCGTCCTTGTCGTACTTCGCGACGCGCACGCCGGCGTACCCGTCGGCGACGAAGAACGTGCCGTCGGGTAGCCACGCGATATCGGTCACGCGGTTGAAGTTGTTCGGGCCGCGCCCGGGCACTCCGCGCACGCCCATCGTCTTGACCAGTTTGCCGTTGTTCGTGAAGACGTTGATTTCGTGCATGTCATCGTCGACGATCCAGAGGTGCTTGTCGCGGTCGTACGGATTCATCAGGATCTTGTGCGGACCCCGCGACACGGATCCGGGGCCCGACGCCTGCGGGGGCGCAAGGTACTTGTCGTGCTGGAGCCACTCAGCGATCGTTTTACCCTGCCGGTCGACGGCGAAGATGATGTGATGCCGCCGGATCTTGTAACCGGGATCCTTGCCGGAGTAGGGCCAGCGGCCGGTGTTTGTCCGCGGCGGCGTGAGCAGACCGACGAAGGTCCATGGCTTGGCGCCCGGCGGAAGTTCGATCTCGCCGCGCTGACATACCCACACTTTGTCGGGGGTCTCGGCCCAGACCCCGCAGCCCGATCCCCAGGTCCAGCCGCTATGCGAGAGCTCCGTGTCGGGCAGCGGCGCGGGCCAGTTTTCCACCACCTCATAGCCGCCCATCCTCCCAGCCGCTCCTCCGGTCGCCACACGGCCTCTTTGGGCGTCAGCGCTCTCCGTGGTCAGCACTTCGGCCAACGCCATGAATACCAGGCTCGAGAGGGCGATCGATCGCCGTGGGTGCGTCATACAAGCTCCCTGCGTATCACTTCGTGAACGGTTCTACTGTCGACTCGTGCACGAACCCGCTGTCTTCGTTCTTGTACCAGCGCATCGGCGTGCCGATGCGGCGAAGCTCCGGCGAGAGGCGCACGCGAACCCACTCTCCCTGACGACCTAACACGGGCAGGACCGTTCCTTGTGGAACCAGCAGCAGCACGATGGAGCCAGAGCCCGCTTCGGCCTTGATATCCGTGTTGGTCTGCCGGGCGGGTACGCGCACATACTGCGGTTGAGAGGTGCTCGGGGGAGACGGTGTGGAAGCGGGTTTCGCCGGGGGCGACCCCTTGACCACCTCGACGGTGGAGTCGTGCACGAAGCCCAGCTGCTCGTTCCGGTACCACCGCATCGGAATGCCGACTGTTCGCAGCTCCGGCAACAGTCTCACCTGGAGCCATTCCCCGTCGCGCTTGGTCACCGGGAGCACGGTTCCGCTCGGAATCAGCACCAACACGATTGACCCCGAGGAAGGCCCCGCTTTTACGTCGGTATGGGTTTGCCGATCAGGAACCCGGATGTATTCCTGACCGAACGCACTCGTCGCGGTCAACATCAGGAGACACACGGCTATCTTGAGCGGCATCATCGCCTGCCAGCTCCGTATAAACCCCGTGGCCATTGCGGCGCGTCCATCGATCAACTCTGCCAACGAGAAGAGGAGGTTAGTGCAAGTCACCCGGGGACGCAATCCGGGTCGCGGCCGCTAACGCTTCTTGGCCGCTTTCCTCTTGGCGGTCGCCTTCTTGGCGGTGGCTCGCTTGGCTTCCGACTGGCTCGTTTTTCTTATGTCCGCTGCGTGGGCGCGCTTGTAGGACTGAATGTCCTTGAACTTTCCCGAGCTGTCGCGGACGGCGTAGAGCTTTGTGCCGGTGCGGCTGCGAAGAGTCGTTCGTCGGGTCTTAGCCATCGGTCATCCTTTCGGCATGGCGTCACTGGTGGGCGAGACCAGGCGCGGTTGAACTATCGGCCGGCGATAGGGACGCCGGTCAGATCGCGTCAGAGATCGAAGTAAACGTAAACGCAGTCAGCTTGAGCGCTGGCACCATGAGCGGCGACAATCGCTGCGGCGTGCCAATCGCCTCGACGTTCCAGGGCGCCAGCATCGCCAGCACGCTCTGATTGAAGCGCAGGTTCCGGACGGGATGGCGGATCTGCCCGTGTTCGACCCACCACAGCCCGTCGCGAGTGAGGCCAGTCAGCACGAGTGTCCGCGGGTCCACGAGGCGCACGTACCAGAAGCGCGAGATGACCAGCCCGCGCGCCATGCCTTTGATCATGTCGTCCATCGAGGTCGCCGGCTGCGAGCTCTCCATGATGTAGTTGACCGGCCCCGCCGTGGGCTCTCGCTTGCGCTCCTGCGCCCAGAACCGCGAGTACCTGGAGATTCTCGAGCACGCCGGACTTGACCAGCGAGAGCCTCGACGCGGGAATGCCTTCGGCAGTGCTCGGCGCCGCCGGAAGCTCGGGATGCATCGGGTCGCTGTACAAATTGATGCGCTCGTTGAACAACTGCTCGCCGAGTCGCGTCTTGCCGTCCTTCGCCGAAAAGGCGCTGCGGCCCTCGTCTGCGGTGCGAGCATCGAAGCTGCTGGTCAGGAATCCGATGAGATCCGCAACCGCTTGCGGCTCGAGGATGACAGGGTAGGTGCCGGGCTCGATGGGTTTCGGCTGGCGCGATCGCACCGCCTTTTGCACGGCCTCGTCGGCGATGCGCTTCGAGTCGAGGCGGGCGAGATCGAAGTGGTCTCCCGAGTAATAGCCAGACCCGGTGCCGTCGGCACTGCGTGCGGTCACGCTGAGCCCGGCCTCACTCGATCGGAAGTAGCGCCGGTTGCCGTTTGCCGTCGCGGCGGCGGTGGCCGTCGCTCGCGCGCTGTGAAAGCCGGCGCCGATGACCTTGGCCGTGCGACAGGCGGCGAGCACCGTTTCGAGCGTCTTGGCGCGAGCGACGGCATCCACTTCAGCGGTGGCATCGGCGAACCCGCGCGCTTCGGCGTACTCGAGCGGGCCGAGCGTGGGCAGATACTCGC
This sequence comes from uncultured Acidobacteriota bacterium, assembly GCA_963734095.1. Lineage (GTDB taxonomy): Bacteria > Acidobacteriota > Vicinamibacteria > Vicinamibacterales > UBA2999 > JACCSI01. The sequence continues at coordinate 74,986 of CAVTGK010000047.1, forward strand.
GGTGCACCGGCGAGATGCGGGCGATCTCGCACCGCTTCGTCGGCGAGTCGCTTCAGCGCGTCGGCGCCGGAATCGTTGCCGGTCACCGAGCCGCGCCGGCGTCCGACCCAGACCGTGGCGGTGATGTCGAGGTCGTCGGATCGTCCGCTCGTCGTAATGCGGTTGTCTGCGAAGCGTGCGTGCGATTCGACCGAGCTCTGCAGAGAGACCGCGGCGTCCTCGGCGCCCGCCGTCTTCGCGTGCGCGAGCACCGTCTCGCAGATCTTCAGGGCTTCGTCGCGGGTGAGCATCAGAGGGCCGCCGTATTCAAACCGTGACTTGACGGAACCGCGCCGGCGGACAGCCGTGACTGACCGCGTTGGTCTGGCCCGGCTCGCCCTTGCCGTCGGCCGACGTGCCCCACAGCCTATAGGTCGCCGGGCCGCCGAGGCCGTCGCACGACGCCCAGAAGTCGGGCGTCCGCGACTGATAGGCTGCGTCTCTGACCATCGCGCCGAGCTTGCCGTCGCGGATCTCGCGGATCACCGCGCCGCCGAACTGGAAGTTGTAGCGCTGCTGATCGATCGACGAGCTGCCGCGGCCCTCGACGAACAGACCGCGTTTGATATCGCTGAACAGATCGTCGAGCGTGACCTCGGTTGACGCCGGCTCGAGCGACACGTTCGGCATTCTCGGAAACGGCACGCTCGACCAGTGGTCCGCATGCAGGCAGCCATGCGATCGCTGCTGTCCGACGAGCGGCGCCAGCTCGCGCGTCGTCTGCCAGTCCACGAACATCCCGTCGCGCACGATGTGCCAGCGATCCGCTTTCACGCCCTCATCATCGAAGCCGGTGGTGGCAAGGCCGCCCGGCTGCGTGCGATCGCCAACCAGGTTGACGATCTTGGCGCCGAAGCGCAGCTTGCCGGCGTCGGTGGCCTTGAGGAAGCTGGTCCCTGCCATGTTCGCTTCCCAGCCCAGCGCGCGATCCAGCTCCGTCGAGTGGCCAACCGACTCGTGGATGGCGAGGAACAACTGCGACGGATCGACGACGAGGTCGTAGCGGCCGGCGGCGACCGGCTTGGACTTCAGCTTCTCGACCACCTCGTGGCCTGCCTTCTCGGCATCGCGCAGCCACGGATAGTCCTCGACATACTCGTAGCCGACGAGTTGCGCGCGATCGACGACGGCGCGGGTCTGAAAGTCTCCGCTCGCGCGGTCTGCGGCGGTCGTGCTGAACTGCGGATAGGTTCGCACCAGCCGCTGCGTGATCCGGGAGCCTTCGCTCGAGGCGAAGATACTTCTGTTCGTCGACGAAGAGAACCTGCGAGCTGACGAAGCTGACACCCGAGACGGCCAGGGCGGTTTCGTTCAGCTTCATCAGGAACGCGACTTTCGTGTCGAGCGGCACCTCGAAGGGATCGCGTTTGAAGGCGCTCGTCCACGTGGTCACGACCTTGTCGGCATTGGCCAGCACGACTTTGCGTGTCGCCAGCACAGCGTTGGCGCGTGCGATTGCGACCGCTTGTTCGGCGGCTGCCCGCGCGGCGCGGGCTCGACGCGGTTGGTTGCGGCGAATCCCCAGGCGCCGTTCACCAGGACGCGCAGCCCGAGGCCGTAACTGGTCGATCGCGAGACGTTCTGTACCTGCCGCTCGCGCGTGGCGATCGATTCCCGGCGATAGCGGTTGATGCGGATATCGGCGTACGAGCGCGCCCAGCGCGGCGGCCTGCGCCAGCGCGGCTTCGGCAGCTTCCGCGCGCGCGGCGTCTGCAGCGGGTCCGGATTGAAAGGTGTCGGCCCAGGTGGGAATGCATGTGCCGGCGAGCAGCGCGCTGCCAGTCGCAAGGAACTGGCGACGGGAAACCGGTGGGATCGCCATGGGCCGCGATTATATCTAGCACGGAGGGCACAGGGCGCAGGGCATGAGGGCACAGGGCGCAGGGCACAGGGCGCAGGGCACAGGGCAGGAGCGCTATTGTTTCTTCGCGAACCAGCGCCTGACCGCACGGTGGGACGCGAATCTCGCCGACGGCCGCGACGGTTGATGCCTGCCGCTGGTTCCGTGGGTCATGGTCCTCATATCTACAAGCGAAAAACGGGACCAGAAACTTGCACGAGGCTAGTCGTTTTCGGTTCCCTTGAATTGATCGTCGGCGTCCGCAAACAGCACGTTGAAGCTCGTGAGCGAGCCGTAACAGCCAGTGATGTATCCCTGCAGCTTGATCTTTGCGTCCTGTGGCAGCTCCGAGGCGTTGACTTGCTGTTCGAGGGTTCGCAGGCGGTTGCGCAGCATCACGACCTTATGAAAGAAGGTTTCGATCGGCCAGCTTTTCTCCTGAAGTCCCGGCTTGCTCGGACGCAGAATCATCGTGCCGTCTCGCCATTTGTCCGCGGGTGCAACCGGGCTGAGGCCGGATTCTTCGCGGATGATGCGGCGCAGGAGCAACTCCAGATCGCTTGAATTGTCAGCTGGCATGGGGGCTCCGATCCTTTCGCGGTCGGTCACAAGCGGTAGTGGGGCGTTGGTCGTGTGAATCGGCCCTCTTCCGGTCGTGGCCTGGCGGGGCGAGCTCGCCCGCGATTCATCGACCGAGCCGATTCGAGGCCCGCCACGATAGTTGTGTTCGCTGCGGCAGTAGTCGCATGCGACGCGGATCGGCTGTCCAGACGAGTCAACGGCTACGACCGTGTGCATCCGATCGGTTTTGCAGGCGCGGCAATAGTCCTCGATTGACTGGCCAGCTCGATACACCCTGGGAAGTGACATGATCTGCGCGCCAGATCATACGGCGATTCAAATTCAACCTGGACCTGCGGCGAGGCAACGGTGAGTCAACGGCGGGGACAGGCCCTGTCACCGGACAGGCCCCGTCACCGGGGGACAGGGCCCGTCACCGGGGTTTCGCGAGGCGCTCGCGGGGGAGCAACGAGGGTGCCTTGCGCGGCACCTGGGTGCGCCAGGTGTCGCGTCCCCCAATACCACAGCACTTCGAACACGGAATTCAGTGTGCGACCGTAAGGCGTAAGCCGGTAGCGGACCCCTTTGCTGGCGGGTGTCAGCGGTTGACGCACCAGCAGGCCGTCTGCCTGCATCTGACGGAGCTGTTCGCGCAGGACCTTGATCGACACACTGGGCATGGCGCGCCGCAGCTCCCCGAAGCCATGCGGGCGCGCCGTCAGCCGCTGAAAGATCATCGGCTTCCATCGGCCTTCGATGACGCCAATCGCGGTGTAGACAGGGCACGCCGCGCGCTCCTGGTAGATGTCTTCTCTCTTCATGATCGTTCCCGGCGGGAGGGTACTTCAAAGTGCCGTCTTGCGGCTCCGGCGACTGGTCGTTAGAGTCAGAACGAATGTCAGTGATCACACTCTTTCGCGTGATTGTTCCCGTTGCGGATCTGGAGCCCGCATGCGGCTTTTATTCAACCCTGCTGGGGCAACCCGGTTTTCGCGTCTCGCCAGGCCGGCATTACTTCGTGTGCGGCGACGTCACGCTGGCGCTCTACAGTCCTGCAGGCGATGGCGACGATCGTCGCCCGCATCCCAACTTCGACCACGTCTATTTCGCCGTCGATGATCTCGAAGCGGTTTATCGGCGAGCGGAGGAGCTCGGCGGGCTGTCGCAGGAGACCGGCGACGGCCAGCTGCCAATGGGCCGCATCGCGAGACGGCCTTGGGGTGAGCGTTCCTTTTACGTCCACGACCCGTTTGGAAATCCTCTCTGCTTCGTGGACTCGGCCACCATCTTCAGGGGCGGGCCGGCTCGGAAATGAACGGAGACTTCAAGCATGCGCTCCATCGCTCGAGAGGTCCGACTACCGGTTGGTGCACCGGACGCCTTTGCGTTGCTGCACACACCCAGCGCGATTCGCGAGTGGTGGTCCGCCGCAAAGGTCATCGTCGTACCACGCGCTGGCGGGTTGTGGGTCGCGACGTGGGGGCCGAACGAGGACGATCCCGAGTACACGACCGCCGCTCGCATTTTGGTGTGGAACCCGCCTGAAACGTTGCGACTGGGGCATTTCCAATACTTCACTCGCGATGGCCTCGAGCCTCCGTTCACTGGGGCGCTCGAAACGGAGTTTTCGGTGCAGCCGGCGAGCGGGGGAAGCATCCTCCGCGTCCATCAGACCGGCTTTCCTTCTGGACATGAGGCCGACGCCTTCTTCATGGCTTGCGAACGGGGCTGGGTGGCGACGTGCGAAGGCATTGTTCGCTACGTCTCGAAAAATGTCGAGGGATCGTCGGACCAGCATTCGCCCCGCACGAGATGCGGCCCAGGACGTCTTCCTTTAATTGCGAAGCCCGGCTCCCGAGCGTGGACTCGCGTCTAGGCGGTAGCATCGGCCCGAGCGCGCGGTCTGAAGTTGTCCGCGCGGCTCCGCGCGCTGACAACCGATCCTGCCAACGTGAGCCCCAACTCCCCACATCGGCGAAAGACCCGGAACCAGGTTTGTTTTCATCGCGACGATGGCAAGCGCGCCAAGGGCCGCCAGATAGAAGCCCGACATGCGCTCCGTCGATCGGCTGCGCCACCACAGGCTCGCAAGGTTGAGCAACATCATCGTGACGAGCACGGGGTACCATGCAAGACGCATACGGAATCTGTTCAATGCCCGCGATGCCGAAAACGCTCAAGTAACTGGCCCAGCAGACCGGACACTTCGGGGAGGGCGGGCTCCCCAAGCGATCAGCGTCGTGACCATCGGCGACGCGGCGCGGCATGAGGGGCGAGCTGGTGGCGGTTGCGAGGGAACGCTCGCATTCAACAACTCCACAGCGCGATCCACGACCTCACGCTCGTCCCAGTGGATACGCTCGAACGAGGCAGCGATCCGGCCCGCGGCATCGAGAACGAAGACCTCGATGCGATGCCGGTTCACGAGCGACTCGACGAAGTTCACGCCGAGTCTGAAATGAGCGGCGCAGCGCTCGATGCCGTCAATCGCGCGCAACAAGCGATGTCCATCGTCCATGCGCACGCTGCCGCCTCTGGCCGTAGCGCGCGAAGACGCTCCGGCAGATCGAAGCCCGGGTCGTAGGTGATCGCCGCCGTCCGTACCTGATCGGCGAGGCCACGTTCGGCGAGTTGCTGTTGAACGCGCGCCAGCTTCGACACCGTGAGCGAGCACTTCTGCGGGTTGTCGCAGCGCGTGTAGAAGAAGACGACGATGGACGGCTGGCCGCGGAAAAACTCGCCGTAGGTGATCGGGCGCGCCGTTGTGATCCTCGAAGGTCGTGGATTCGACGGCGTCGCTGCTTGGCGCGCAACCGAACGGCCACGCAGGACGTGCCGAGACCGCTCGGCAACGTCGCAGCAGTCGTCGGCTCGGACGGCGTTGTGCGGCCGCGACCAATCGCCTCCACGGCGCGGTCGATCCGGCGAGGAGCTTCTTCGAGAACCCTGCCGCGGCGCGCGCAGCGCCTCGAGTCCGGCAGCACGAGTCGCGCGCATGCGGCCCCAGCCAGACCAATGTGGCGAGCAGCTCGCGAACAGGCGTCGTCCCGTTGACGACATCGCGTACTCGCCGTACCGTCGAACGCGACAGCGTCGTCCTGATAGCGCATGTTGCCGAGCGCGCGCATGACGAACGGCGCGAACGCCGCGCGCGGGAGGGATACGAGCGGAGGGCGCGGGCGGCTGCCGCGACCAGATAGCGGGTCGTGCCCGGTGTCCAGCTCCTCGAGAACGAAGAGCAGCGCGCTGTCGGGCAAGCCGACGCGGGCGAGCGCGAGCAGGATCCAGCCACGCATGCGAACGGCCGTCGGCCGTGCCGCGCTGGTCGTAGATCGGGTGATCTTCGTGCAGCAGATCGATCAGCTCGCTGGCATCCGCCGTGTCGGCGGCGAGCGCGTCGACCAGTGCCGCAAACTGCGGCTCGGACACGCCGGCTGCCACGACATTGCGCCTACTCAGAAGCTCCACGCAGGCGCTGCGACTCACTCGCCGTACTTCATGAGGAATCGCTTCGCGCTCTGCTTGACTTTTGTCGACGACGCGCGCCGCATGCGGCTGACGCGCTTCATCAGCGCGTCGTCTTGCCGCTGACGTCGGCGTCGCCGAACTGCGTGAGGGCGGTCAGGCTCGTCGCCTGCATCTCGTCGGACTCGGACGTGTCGAGCAGGATCGCGCGCGCGTGCTTCTGCAGCGTGTCGGGCGCCATCGCGTGCAGCGCGGACGCCGAGATCTGCCGGATTCCGGCGTCTCGTCCTTGTCGCGCAGGATCTTCTCGAAAACCGGCTTGGCAGACGCGTCCGCGGCGAGCAGCCGCAGCGCTTCGCGTTTCGCCACGGGTTCGGCGGGTTTGCTGACGATCTTGCGCGCGATCCGTAGGCCTCGGCGTGCACGTCGTAGCCGAGCAGTTGGAGCGCCTTTTCCGGCGGCACCAGCGCCTTCTCCGGATCCTCGAGCCCCTCCAGGAGCTTCTTCTGCGCGAAGCCGTCCTTCTCGCGCGCCAGGATGCCGAGCACGCGCTGGCGGAGCTCGGGATCGGGATCGTCCGCGATGGCGCGCAGCGTTGCGATGTAGTCGCTGCGGCACGATTCGAACGCGACGACGCTGAAGCTGGCGGCCTGGAGCGCTGCCAGCGCGGCGAGTCGCACCTTGATCGGCTCGTCCCGGTCGCGCAGCACCGTCAGCAGCGACTGCAAGCTCTCGTCGTCGTCCAGACGGCACGGGCGGCGTCTCGCCATGGCTGCGACGCGTTCGCTGACCGTCTTGCGCGGGCTGGTGGCGACGCCAGCGCGCCGCGGGCCGATGGCGCGCCGCGCGCGGCCTTCGCTCGCTTCCGCGCCGACTTCGAGCTCTTGGCTGACTGGCGTTTCTTGCTCATGGTTCGAGCTCCTCGAGAAGGCCTCAGGCGAAGCGCACGTCATCGTAGTCGAATCCCAGGCGCGACGCGGCGTGACCGTGCCCTGATAGTCGAGGCCTGCCGCACATGCGGCTGCGGGCCCGGTGCGCTGACGCATGGTGACGCGGCCATGGCGCCGCCGGGAGCCGTCGGCGGACGGGTGCCTCCGGTGATGCCATTCCACGGCCACATCGTGTCGTTCAGGTTGTGGCCGACCGGCTTCGCGGTTGCTGTCGTAGGAGCCGCCACCGCCGGATTGAACCGGCTATTCTGGCGCTGCCACTTCGCCCAGAGCCGATCGACGTTGCAGTGAAGCAGGAAGAAGAGCGGATCCTTGGCGGCGGTCGGCACGCTGGAGATGGAGCCGCCGAAGCTCGCGTGCGCTGACCCGTGTGGGTTGCCTTCCATCGTTCGGAAAGCCGGGTAGGCAGTGCCGAGGGCGAGGGTCTGCGCTTCGGTGCGCAGGCCGCCCGGCGCGCTTGCCGTGTTGAAGAGCGGCCGGCGATTGATCCCCTGCACGCCATCGGTCATCCAGAACTGCAGTGGGTTGGTGGCGCTGAACTGACGGTGCCGAGGCGATCCGACACGCCGAAGAAAGTCGAGCGTGAAGAGGTTCGGCGCCGCCTGATCGAAGCGCCAGTACGGCAGCGACACGCTCGGGTCGATGTCCTGCAGCTCGCGTTCGAGATCGAGCAGGTAGGCGCGGTGCCACGGCAGGAATCCCTGGGCGCCGTGAGCCTGCGGCGAGCTGGCGGCGGTGTGCATGTCGCGGAAGTCCTGGAAGCGCCCAGGCCCTGGTTGTTCAGCTGCGCGAACGCCGCGACGAAACGGTCGCGTTCGGCCGCCGTCAGATTGTTGGCGTTCTTCCGGACGCGCACCATCACGTCTCACCCCACCCACCAACGTGGTGCCACGGCGGGCCTCGATTCTCACGTCCTGGTCGTTGCGCTGGGGGGCCCAAATCGGCCCGCGACGAAAAACGGAACGGAGGCGCCGTTGATCGGAACCGGCAGGTATCGGCTGTTCGAGAAGGCCCAGTCGTGGTCTCTGCGAAAGATGACGCGGCCCCCGCCCGCGGCCGACGTGCTGGTGATCGCGATATGCTACGACGGCGGTCGGGGCGCCGGCCGGGTTGGTGACGCGGATTCGGCAAGGCGACGGTGCCCAGGAGACGTAGCGCGCTCTCGGATTCACGCTGTTGTTGATCTGCAACTCGACGGTCATTGCAATTCACTTTCCTCGAGACGTCTTGAAGGCCAAGAATCTTCGCTCTCCGTCGAGTTTTCTGCAGGCCTTCAAGACGTCAGCCCGCCGGAGGCGGGCAAGACCAATACTGCCTCTAACGAGGCGGAGCCGCCGCCCGCGCGTGCTCGGTGGTCCGAGGCGGAGCCTCATTAGAGTTAGACGGCTCAATGACGCAGATTTCAGGTACCCCGAGACGGCGTTGCACGGTATTCGCGACAATCTTCCGCCTGAAGGCGTATGCGACGCGAGCGTGAAGATAATTCTCTGTGCGCAGTCCGTCTATGACTTCGACGCGAACCCTTGGAAGGGTCATGCATCAGCTGTGAGAGGAGCGCGCGATGGCGAAAAGGATGGCACGAAAGTCTGCAAGAAAACCTCCGCTCGAAAAGCCGCAAAGCGACGTACAGGCCGCTCGCCCGACCTCGGCGCGCAAGACGGCAACGAAGAAGCGAGCTGCAAAGCGCGCAAGGCCTGCGGCCGGCGTAACCATTCAAGGCTGGCCGACCAATCCGATGGGCGGCTCTCCGCCGCTGCACCTGCCCGCGCCGACGATGCCCGGTTCGTCGCTGCCGACCCGTATCATCGCGCCATCGCAAGCGCCTGCCGCCCAGGTGCACGCCGTCGGAACCGAGGCTTTCCGTTACTGGACGGCTGCCGAAGCCCTGCGCCGGGGGGCGACGTTCTGGTCGGCGGCGGGGGCGAGAG
>CAVTGK010000048.1:0-62329 GCA_963734095.1 uncultured Acidobacteriota bacterium
ACAGTGGGTCAAGCGGCTCGCGGCCGCAGACGATCCCCTCAGACCAAGGCTGCTCAACGTTCTGGAAGACTGCCAAACGAAACCTCGCCAACGGGTGCTCCGCGTGGCTCACGCATTCGACGAGGAGAGGGTGGAAACCTCTACGAGCTCACACATTGGCGCGCCGCGCCCGCCTGGTCGAGCCCAATAGCCTCACCGCGAAGTGTCTTGCGCTCGAGCGCTACGAGGAACTGCGTAGCTTGCACACCCGTGCCGTCCCGCGCCGACCAGAACCCTGGCATGCGCTTCGGATCGGGTTGAAGCGCTTCCGCTACACAGTCGAGAGCCTTCTTCAGACCGATGCTTCCGGTGTCGGACGAAGACCTCGGCCAGATGCAAGGTCTGCTCGGCGGGATCCACGATCTGGATGTCCTCAAGACATGGATCACACAGCAGACGGGCGGTGCGGGTGCTGGTAGATCTGTGCGCCGCGCGGTGCAAGCTCAGCGCGAGTCGTGTATCGAGCAGTGTCCAGTGAGCACACAAGCGGTCCTGCAGGTCTCCTGCAGGTGTGGGAAGGCTGGCCTGACACACCAGACGACGATCGCTGCGCTCACGGCCGGGCGACTGCGCACGACGGCGCGCGCCATGGACCCGCATCCTGACCGGACGGCCGAGATCTCTCGCCTTGCGCTGCAAATCTCCGATAGGCTTGGTGCCTCGGGCGCTGAGCCGCGGTTCCGCGACCAGAAGTTACGCGTCATCCTTCGCACGGCGACGCAGCTTCGCGCCATCCGTGACGGCGGCCGGCGCGGCTCTCGGCACAAAGTCGCACGGGATATCCTGCGAGGCGTGCCGCTACCGCTCGGCTGGACGTCCGAAGATTGAGAACCTGTCCGCCCACGTTGTTCGCTACCAGCGCGGTGCTGAACCCACAGCGCGGCACAAGCTCTTTGGTCGGTTATCCGGCGTACCCCAGGACCGCGTCCGCGGCTTGGCAGTCGTCTGGCACGTGTGCTGCGACAGTGCGATGAGACCTCCACGCAGGGAGTCCGTACGGCCGAAACGCCGGTGTGCGTGCGACTTCGTGTCGCCCGCTTGACAGATACGATGGGGAACGCTGCGCGCATTGGCGGCGCAAAGCACCTGCTGGAGATCTATCTCCGGCGCCCGATGGTGGTCAGCGCTGAAAATTCCGCACCCAGCCCGCATTTTCCCCACTGACGCCGACAGGTTCTCGGCACACCAGCCCAATACGGGCCGCCCGTGGCCGCAAGAATGGGCAAGGTTCATGCGTCTCGGATGAACGACACGAGGTGCTCTCATGACGCGCCCTTCGGCCGTTCCGGCGTCTCCCGCGTTCGACGGTATCGCTCACGGCGCCCAGTTCCGCGACCGAATCGCGATCGTCGTCAAGGCGTCGCCGGCGGCCATCTTCCAGGCCCTTCATGAAGTCGCGCTGCGCGACATGAAGCTCGCCTGGGCGCTGGGAGAGCTCCGATATCTGCCCTCCCGACTGTTCGGGCACATGCCGGCAGTCGATTCGACGCGGCCGTTCCTGTCATTGCTCATCGAGGGCGGCACGCTCATCCTCCGCGATGACTCGCCTCACGAACTCATCACCGGTTCAGCGGCGCAATTGCATCGGGTCAACCAGGAGCCACGACGATTCGCTACAGCAGAGGCGTTCGACGCATTCGACGATCCGGGCCACGAGAAGCTGTTCATGAGCGTACGCGTGGCACCGACCGGCCGCCCGGGTGAGCACTGGCTGGTCCTGGAGCACGCAACGCGTGCGCTGTCGCCACTCGCGGAGCGCAAGTTCGCACGGTACTGGCGCGTGATCAAGCCGATGGGAGCGTTTGTCACCTGGTTGTTGTTGCGGGCGGTTCGCCGGCGCGCGGAACGAAATGCGGTCGGTCCGCTCGGCTCGCGGCGGCTCTGGCGGTCGGTCCGCGCCACCACAGACGAACGCGCACGCGCGCTGCCCGGAGACGAGCGGATTCCACAGGCCATCGACACGCTGACGCACGGCGTGACGATTCGACGCCGCCGCGTGACGTGTGGCCGTGGCTGGTGCAGATGGGAGCCGGCAGCCGCGGCGGCTGGTACAGCTACGACTGGCTCGACAACGGCCGACAGCCGAGCGCGTCGCGCATCGTGCCGGAGCTGCAGCATCCGGCGGTCGGCACGATCTTCCCCGCGCTGCCCGGCATGACGGAGGGATTCACGCTGCTGGCGATCGAACCCGAGCGGATATTGATGCTTGGCTGGCTGGCGCCGGACGGCACGCCAGAGGTGACGTGGACGTTCGTGCTCGATGAGGTGGCGCCCGGCGTGACGCGTCTTCTCGTGCGCGCCCGTGGCGGACCGGGCTACCGATTCCACGGCCTGCCATTGTTGTTGACCAGACTCGTCAGTCCGCGTCGTCCACTTCATCATGCAGCGGAAACAGCTGCTTGGCATCATGCGCCGCGCCGAGTCGACACCGGCGGAGACGCTCGTGCCCTGGGAGGAGCCATGCTTGCCGTCGCATCACACCCTGTAGAGGGACACGTCAGTCGCGGCTTCGAGGCGGTGCGCGAGGCGTTCGCCGAGAACTTTGCTCGACGCGGTGAGTTGGGTGGCGCCTGCTGCTGTCTATCGACACGGCGAGAAGGTCGTCGATCTCTGGGGCGGTATCCGCAACAAGCAGACGGGCGAGCCGTGGGAGCGGGACACGATGGTCGTCGTGCACTCGGCCACGAAGGGCCTGGCGGCCATGACCCTGGCACTCGCCCACTCCCGCGGGTGGCTCGACTACGAGGAGCGGGTGGCCACGTACTGGCCCGAGTTCGCGCAGCAGGGGAAAGAGAAGATCACCGTCCGCCAGCTGCTGGCCCATCAGGCCGGTCTGTTCGCCTTCGACGAACCGGTCGACCGGAGTGTGGTTGCGGACCTCGACCGATTGGCGGCGGTGATGGCGCGTCACAAGCCGGCATGGGAGCCTGGCACGCGGCAGGCCTATCACGGGCTGACCCTCGGATTCTACGAAGGCGAGCTGTTGCGCCGCGTGGATCCGCGGCATCGCAGCCTGGGTCAGTTCTTTCAGGACGAGATCGCGACGCCTCTTGGCGAGGACGTCTACATCCGACTGCCCGAAGAGATCCCGAACGCTCGCTTGGCCACACTCTCACCTCCAGGACGAATCGAGATGTTGATCGGGTTCCGCCCCCTCCGACTCATGGTCGAGGGGATGAATCCCCGTTCGAACATCTCTCGCGCGCTCGCCGTGAACCCGGGTACGTCGGTCTACCTGGACGAGCAACGCGTGTACGCGCGCAATCTGGAGGTGCCAGCCGGCGGCGGCGTCGGCACGGCGCGCGGCATTGCGCACGCGTACGGCGTCTTCGCGACTGGAGGACGCGAGCTGGGGCTGCGAAAAGAGACGCTGGACTTGCTGGCCGCGCCGGCGATTCCTCCGACGCGCGGGTTCTATGACGAATGCCTCAAGGGCGAGGTGCAGTTCTCGCTCGGCTTCATGAAGCCATGTGAGAACTGGCGCTTCGGCGGCGCGCGCTCATTCGGGTCGCCGGGAACCGGCGGCGCACTCGGCTTTGCGGATCCGGACGCGGAAATCGGTTACGGATACGTGACCAGCCAGATGGGCATGACGTTCACCGGCGACCCGCGGGATGTCGCGCTCAGAGAGGCGCTCTACTCGGCTCTCCAGATCTCATGAGGGCATCATGTCGACCATTAAGAGCGTTCGTCGCGAAACACCCGGCGCTCGTCTACTTCGCGTTGACATTTGCGATTTCGTGGGGCGGCGCCCTTCTGGCCATTGGCGGATCGGGCGGAATGAGAGGAACCACGCCGACGAGCGACCCGCGGTTCGTCTACGCCTTGATAGCAATGCTGGTCGGCCCCAGCGTGACCGGCATCCTGTTGACCGCCCTCGTCTATGGACGAGCGGGCCTTCGCGAGTTCGTGTCGCGCCTGCTCAAATGGCGCGTGGGCGCCAGCTGGTACGCCGTCGCGCTTCTGACGGCTCCAGTCGTGATGACCGCGACGCTTCTCGCGTTGTCGCTCAGCTGCTCGATCGTTCGCTTCGCCGAAGGGCCTGGAAATGTGAACGATGTGAACCCAGGAAATGCCTCGTGGGAGTAGCGAAGCAACCATTGTGGTGAACCGAGCTTTCGAGGATCATCACGACTGATCGAGTCCACGAAGACAGCGGTAATTGATCTCCGCGATGATGCCCGGCACGGGCTCGGCTTGCGGCCCACGGAAGCGCGGGGCTTTCCTAAGATGCTTCTTGCCCTTGCTCCCAGACCGCCTTCACGCCGGGTGCGAAGCGGCTGTCCCGAAAGCTGCCGGCGGTTAGCCAGGATCGCGGCAACGACGACACACAGCACCGCGACCCATACGAGGTCAAAGGTCAAGAGACGCACCCCCGCGATCCTCGGAGGCATGAGGATACAGGCGCTGGCTGTGAGACTCCCGTGCATGAGCATCGCCACGAGGAGGCTCCCAGTACGGTGGTCTGTACACCCACACCATGACGCCGCCCCACGAAGATGGCGAACACGTGGGCGTCTGACGCCATTTGAACTCAGTAAGGGCCCATGTGCCGAGATTTCCGCACCCGTGCGAGACATTCCGGACGGGTCGCCGACCGATCGACGGCTCAAGCCCGATTCGCAGGCCTCCAACGACTCCTCGACCAGGCAGTGTTCATGCTTCATCGACGACGTATGCCCTCTTCCGACGCGATCCTGTGGAGTGCGACCACGATTGCCAATGAATGGCGGACTGTAGCGGTCGCCTGGCACGGGGTTCTGGCCGTGCTGTTGACAGCGTTCTTCTGTGGCTGGCGCCCATCGAGTCGCGTTATCGCGTACGTCCTTTCAGCGCCGTTTCTGTCGGTGAGCGCCGCGGCTTGGGTGTGGGGCAACCCGTTCAACGGAACCGTGTTCGTGGCTCTGTTCCTCTTCGTCCTTGCGACTCGCGAGTCGCCTTTCAAAGGATCCCGTTCGCTTCGGCGCCCCCATCCTCGCGACCCTTGGCGCAATGCTCGTGGCATTCGGCTGGGGATATCCGCACTTCCTGGAAACCGACCATTGGATGACGTACGCCTATGCGGCTCCGCTCGGGGTTCTTCCATGTCCGACGCTGTCCGCTGTGATTGGCGCGACGCTGATATTCGGTCTGCTCGGCTCGGTGACGTGGTCCATCACGCTCGCCGCCGCAGGTCTCGTGTATGGCGCCGTCGGAGTATTCGTCCTCGGCGTGCAGCTCGACTACGCCTTGCTGGCGGGAGCGCTGGTGCTGGTTGGTGCCCTCAGAGGGTTCGCCTCTCCGTTAGCGTCCGATCAAACGGCGTCGACTTCGAACAGGAACAATGCCCCCGCGCGAGGTATGTCATGAAACCCTGGGCTCAGTACTTGATCGCTTTCATGGTCTTCTGCCATGGCTTCGTCTACGTCCGCATCGGTTCGATGCTGCCAGCACCTGTCAAAGGATGGAAGGGAAGCTCCTGGCTCTTCGGCGATGGCATCAGCAATCCTCAACTCACGACTCTGGTTGTTTCGCTTCACGTGATCGCCGGCATCGCCACGCTGGCATGTGCGGTCGCGATTGGAGTGCCATCGCTTCTCCCAGGATGGTGGCGCCCGCTCGCAATAACCGGCGCGGTGTTCGGTATCGTCGCGTTCGCAGTGTTCTGGGATGGGCAGACAGGACTGTTGTTCGATGAAGGGGGCCTCGGCGCGTCAATCAGCCTCATCATCCTTGTCGCGGCAATCACGTTCCCTGCGGCGTTTGAGTGACGAATGCCATGGTCACAGGCACCAAACATGTCGTGATCGTCCAGGGGCATCCAGATCCGCAGCATCGGCATTTCTGCCATGCGCTAGTGGATGCCTACGACGCCGGCGCGCGAGAAGCAGGGCATGAGGTGTTGACCACCACGTCTTCTGTGGTGACTGGATGCCCGTATGTGGCAATGGAACGTGCATCCTTATTTGCATCCACTCTCCGGCCCACCTTAGGAGGGTAGTGCTCCAGTCACGCTGAGGATCCAGCGCATGCAGGTGTGCCCGAAGTCGGCACCGGGGCCGTACATCCATCTCCGACGGAGCCGTACCTGATGGGCCCGCATCGGGTTTCCAGCATTCGACTGCCCGGTAATGCCCGCGCTCGAGCCGCGGCCACGTCACGGCGATAAGCGGAATAGACCACTGTGGCGATCGCCAACACGACTAGCAATGCGGACCAGAAGATCCACGACATAACGGTCGGAATTTGCAACGCTCTTGCCGCAGTTCACAACCCGGAGAGGCAAGACACACGGCCAAACACTGACGCTCGGCTCGCTGGGAAGTGCGGAAATATCGGCAGCTGGTGCGGGATTTTCGCAAGGCGTGACGAACCCTCGCGGTCACCGCCGCGAAAGCCGCGAGGATCTCCGCAGGTACTTGTCTTGCGTGCCTAGACCTCGAGAGTCGGCGCAGCCCGCGCACGCAGAGATAGGAAGCAGCAGGAGTCGATGATGATTCACACAAAGGCCACTTCGCAGGCGCCGCTCGAAGCCAAGAGCCCGTTCGAGTTGCGTGTCAGTCTCGGCAAGGACGTTCCCGAAGCCGACGTTCGCTCCGCACTCGCAACTGGCGACATGGGCTTCCTCCATTCGTTCACGACCGGTGCGACCGTCGATGGCCCGGGCATACGCGTCGTGGCGTGGACGACCGGCTGTATGTGGCGGTGTCTCTACTGCCACAACCCGGACACCTGGACGATGACCAATGGGATACCGGTGACGGTCACGAAGGCGGCTGAGGAGCTGCGCAAGTATCGTCACGGACTGAAGGTCATGTCGGGAGGTCTGACCGTCAGCGGTGGTGAGCCGCTCATGCAGCACCGCTTTGTCGTCAAGGTCCTTGCGGCGGCGAAGGTGATGGGCGTACACACCGCGCTGGACACCAACGGCTATTACGGCGAACGCCTCTCCGACGCTGATCTCGACGTCATCGATCTCGTATTACTCGACATCAAAGCGTGGGATCCCGAACGCCATCGACGCTTGACCGGCATGGATGTCAGCCCGACTCTCATGTTTGCCCGTCGCTTGGCGGCCCGTCGGCGGCCGGTTTGGGTGCGTTACGTTCTGGTGCCAGGGCTGACCGACGATTTCGGAGAGATCGAGCAGATCGCGAATTACGCCTCAATCTCGGCAACGTCGAACGAGTCGACGTACTGCCGTTCCACCAGATGGGCCGGTATAAGTGGCATCAGCTGGGAATTCCGTACACCCTGGAGAACGTCAGGCCCCCGGAGAACGAGTTGGTCGAGCGGGCGTGCTCCGTATTTCGCTCAGCGGGTCTTCAGGCACACTGATCACTCTCATTGACCGCGATTCAAGCGCATGGCTCGGTGGGACGCCGCTTCACCCACAGGCAGGAAGCCTGAAGCATGCGGGAGTCGGTCATCACGAGAGAAGGAGAAGGGCTCCGCCAATCGCCACGAGCATCAGCGCCAGCGCGCCGCCCGCAATGGTTCGGAACCTCCGACTGCCAAAGAACACCGCCAGTCCCAGCTTCATCGCCGTATTCGCCAGCACCCCAACCGCGATGGCGGTGGCTGCGACAGCCGGCGAGACCGTCTGCGCAACGCCTCTCGCCATCGACACCGTGAGGGCGTCCACATCGGTGAGTCCGAGTACCGCTGCCGATGTAAACACACCGGATTGCCCCCACGCCTCTCGGACCAGGTAGACGGCCATCAGCACCGCCTGAAAGAGGATGGCCATCTGAAGCGCCGCAGCCAGTTGGAGCGGATTGCGCAGCGAGACATCAGGCGCGCCAGCCGCCGGGGAGCGGCGGGCCCCCACGGCCGCCACGAGCGCCGCCACCAGGGCGGGCGCGGCGAGATAGGGAACGAGCGGCGGCACCACCGCCGCATTGAGGATGGCCGTGGCGACCAGCACTCGGGGATAGAGCATCGCGTTCGCGGCCACGGCGCCGAACGCGAGAGCGCGATCCGTCGCCAGGTCCGTCCGGCTTGTTCGTGCAAAGGTGAACGTCACATTGGTTGACGACACCAGGCCTCCGAGCAGGCCAGTGACGAGATATCCATGGCCCGGACCGACAACACGACGCGCCACGTAGCCGGCAAAGCTCAACCCCGAAAAGAACAGGACCAGCGCCCAGATCTCGCGGGGCCGAATCCCGCCAAGCGGACCGTAGGGCCCTTCCGGGAGCAACGGCAGGACGACGAGGGCCATGACGGCGAACCGCACGCCTGACCGCAGACCCACATCGTCGATCCGCTGCACCAGCGCGTGCAGCCGGGATTTCTCGACGAGCAGCAAGGTCACGAGCGCAATGATGCCGCTCGCGAGCCTGATGGATCCCATGCCGGCGAGCAGTCCGGCCGCCAGCACCACGAGGGCTGCGACCTCCGTCGTACCGTCGATATCGTGACGACTGCCTGCGACGTACGCCGCGGCAACAACCGCGACGGCTCCGGCGAGCAGGATCGCCGCGGGAGCTGTGACGCCCGCGGTCCACAACCATCCACTGAACCCACCGACTGCGCCGAGCATCGTGAAGGTCCGAATGCCCGCGAAGCGCGCGCCCGGGCCCTCGGCGTGTCCGGACCACTGGCGCTCCAGACCGACGGCCGCGCCGCCCAGCGCTGCGATCAGAAGCCCAACGATGTTTGAGGTAGTCATCGCGAAGGAGGGCGATGGCCTATCGCGATTCCTGCGGGCGCCGGTACAACATGTAGCTGAAACGACCGTGGAGCCACGCCTCGCCAGCTGCGTCGTCGTGCTTGGGATCGATCGTTTCGTCGTGGACGTGCGCAAAGTGGCCACCCAGACGCGCGACCTCCTGCACCAGGCGGCTCTCAGCGTTGGCCATCAGTTCCCGATAGCACTGATCCCACAGCTCGTCACGATGCGCGATCGTCCCCGGGACACGGCTGCTGTTGGCCTCGACGGTGTGTTCCGCTACGAGTTCCGCCTCGAGCGGCGGTAGCTCGCGATGCCAATACACGATCTTTGGTTCGTTGTCTTCAATCCTGGTAGTCACATGACACCTTCTGAATCGATGTGCGTGCTGCAGCGATCGCTTCGATGATTTCTTCGCTGAGGATATCAGCGCCTGGACAACTCCCGTGGCCCCACAGCGGGTGAAAAATTCGCAGGGTTGGGGAGAAACTCGCGCCGGCGCATCGCGTCTTAAGGCTTTTCGGCCCGCCACGCCTCAGCCGCCCTGGTGAAGGAGTGGCACGGGTTTCGCCCTCAGTTCGATCGGGAGAAGAGCGATGTCCCTGGCACCCAAGACGATTCTGGTCGCGACCGACTTCGGTCCGGCCGCCAATCTCGCGCTCGAGTACGCGCGAACGCTGGCAAACCGTTTTCATGCCGCGATTCATCTTGTCCATATCGTCAAGGAACCTTACCCCATCGGTGTCGAAGGCGACGTGCCCGATGTCACCTCCTTTCGAGAGTCCCTCTTGCAGTCTGCTCACAACCAAATGCGGACACTCCTGGCGGCGACGCCAGGGGCGACGGGTGAGGTCCTCGCGGGACAGCCGGCCGCCAGAATCATCGAGAGCGCTGCGGGGCACAACGCCGACCTGGTTGTGATGGGCACCCACGGTCGAGGGGCCGTGAAGGGCCTTTTGTTGGGCAGCGTTGCCGCACAGGTCGTCCGCACCGCTCCCTGCCCCGTGCTCACCATCCGCGATAGCGCAACGACCAAGCGTCGCAACTGGGAGGCCGCTCATGCGGCGAGTACGCCAGACACCCGTGCTCGCGTGTAACCGTCAGGTGAATGGAGGACACTATGAGAGCTCATCCCGCGTTGCAGGGACTCGCGATGGCCGTCGTAATCGGTGTTGCGGATGCGTCTGCACAAGTGCCCGCCACCGCTCAGTCCCCTGAGCGGGGAGAGCACGGGTCATCCGTCTTCCGGACCTACTGCGCGTCGTGTCACGGCGAGACGGGCCGCGGTGATGGACCATTGGCGCAGTCGCTTCGTCGGCCACCACCCGACCTCACCGGAATCGCCGCCCGACATCAGGGCGTCTTTCCGACGGAAAAGGTCTACCGTATCATCGACGGACGCGAACGCGTCCCGGGCCATGGCGGTCCCGATATGCCGGTGTGGGGTGATGCGTTCATGCGATCTGGGGAGACCACCACGAGAGAAGCCGTCAACACGAAGATTCGGCGACTCGTGGAGTTCCTGGACTCTATCCAGCGTCGAATGGGACAGTGAATGGCAGGAGCAGAGCTATGGCACTTCCCCAATCGGCCGGTGTGCTCCTGATTCTTGCCGCGCTCGTGGGCCTGCCGCTCGCGACGAGCCAGGAGCGTCCACAGAAACAGGACTACAACTCTGGCGAATATTTGTACCGCACACACTGCGCGAGCTGTCACGGCCAGACCGGGCGCGGCGATGGGCCGGCGGCCTCTACGTTCCAGAAGCCACTATCCGACCTGGCAACGCTCACCAGTCGTGCGGGCGGTCAGTTTCCTCGTGCCGAGGTCACCCGGACTATTGACGGCCGCCAAAAGACCCATACACCTGGAGACATGCCGGCCTGGGGACGCGTCATGCAATCGCTCGAGCGTGACGACCGCGTCGCGCAACAGCGCATCGAGGCGGTCGTCACCTATCTCGAATCCATTCAACGCAAGAACGACGAGTGAGGCTGGCTGCCGCCCGGCGTTCTTCACTGAATCACGATCGTCCGCGGCGCGAACGCAGGCGGTCCCACCCCACAGCTGTTGCCGGCCCGGACGCTGACCGTGTAGCTCCCTGGCGGCGCCGTCCCCGTCACGCGTTCGATCGGTGGTGTTGAAGCTGCCGTTGTAAGCGCCGGACACCTCAACCGTGTAGCCCGTGACCGCTGCCCCAGAGGATGGCGGTGACCACGCGAGATCGAACGCCTGGCCAGTCGCGGTGGCGGTGAAGGACTGGGGTGCATCCGGCACGAGGCAGGAGGAAGGAACCATCACCCGTACGCCATTCGACAACGGGCTTTCACCCCACGCATTCACCGCCGTCAGCGCGATGTCGTATGTGCCGGGTGGCACGTTCGCAACACTGAACATTTCGCCCAGCGGCAACGATGCCACCGTCGATCCCGACAGTTTCAACCGCAGCCCCACCGGGGGACCACCTTCGAAGGTGTTCTTCCACGAGAGCGCCACCTCGGCCCCGTTGACGGCGGCGAGAAGTTGCGAGGGCGCGGATGGTGGCCGCGGCACGTCGACGAAGATGCGGATTTCATTCGAGGCCGGGCTCCATCCCCCGCCGGCAAGCGCGTGAACCCGGACGTAGTACTCGCCTGGGGGGGCGCTGAACGTGAACGTCGGCATCAGGCTGTCCGTCGGGAATGAAGCCTGGACCTCGCCAGGCAGGCTCCCGCCCTGCAGTACGTAGCTTGTCGGCGGCAGGCCGGAGGTGGGTGGCACCCACCGCACGGTGATCACCCGCCCGGCCTGGGCCGTGACGGCCAGCTGGGTCGGTGCAAACGGTGCGAACGTCGGCGTACCGATCGCCGCCGCCGAAGCGGCGCCTGGCCCGGCGAGATTCACGGCGCGCAAGCGCACGGCATACGGCACGCCCCATGACAGGTTTCGGATCACGAGGGGCGATACGTTTGTCGGCTGCCCGCCTGTCGTCCATGACCCGCCGTTGTTGATGGAGATACTCGTAGTATGTGGGCGCGAACGCTGGCTCGACCGTCAGCGGAGGCGCAAACGCCACAGTAAGGATCCCCTCCCCCGGTGTGATGCCAGTAATCGAAGGCGCCGCGGGCGTGGGGTCCCAATGTGCCGCTTGCAGGACTGCTGTCTGATCCGTGTCGTGCACCCAGAGAACCGCGGCCGCGCCATTGTCACTGACACTCAAGGCGGGCTTCGCGCGTGGCTGGTCGAATCTGGCCAGGTCGAAGCTCGTCGTCACGTCAGTCGTCGACAGGCGCGCAGCGCGAATCACCGTCTGTGCACCATCACTCTCCCACCAGGTCGCCGTGAGGTTGCCGTAGCCGTCGAATGCCACGCTGGGATCGCCGGACTGCCTCCCGATAGGTGTCACGTCGATGGGCCTACTCCACGCTGCGCTCGCGGCGTTGTAGCGCGCCGCGTGGAGACGCATGGCGTCGCCGTGCTGCTCTGCCCACATCGCTACACCGTTCCCCGATACATCGACCGCCACTTCTGGAACAGACACTGCGGGCCCATCGGAGAGGTCAGTCACCTCCCCCCAGGTAGAATTTGTCCGATCGAAGCGGGCGGCGCGGACGCGGGCATCGCCGCCTTCGAACTGCCACGCTGCGAGGATGTTGCCGGAGCCGTCCGTGTCTAGTCGCGGACCGAGGACTTGGGCTCCCACTGGGCCAGTAAAGATGGTCGTGGGCGGTCCCCACATCCTCGCGCCCGCCGAGTAGTCGGCGCTTCGCACGAGGGTTTCTGCGTCGTGACGCACCTCGGCCCAGAGCGCGATCGCGTTGCCGGCGGTGTCCGGACTGATGTCCGACGCCGACGCGATGCCGCCCGTCACGCTGGCGATGGCGTTCCCGCCCGCATAGATCGTGGAGGAGACCCTCCCGGAGGTTGAGCACGTGTGGGTCCAGACGAACCTGACTTGGCCGATCACATCGGCAACCATGCGCCCAAACTCGAACCTGCAGTTGTGTCCTATGAGCAGGTACACCGCGAGGTGCGGCTCGCTCCACGTTCGTGACGACGCTGAGTAGCGGGTTAGGTAGAGGCCCACGGTCCCCTGGTACAAGACCGTGGCGTTTCCCTCCAAATCCATCACGATATCGAGGATGTTACCCAGAAGGCCGCCGGAGATCGGAACTGGCTGATCCCATGTCCTGTCGGCCGCAGAGTAGCGCCGAGCGAAGATCAGGGAGCCCGTTTCGTTCCACACGGTCATCGCATTACCGGCCCGATCCATCGCCACCCATGGGGTCGATCCTGGGAACGTGTTGGCGAGATCCTCCGGGCTACCGCTCCACCCCTGCTGGGCTACGGCGACACGCGGCCCTGCCAAGGAGGCCAGCTCCGACCATCAGGCTCGCAAGTACCGGCCCTCGCAATCGCGACATCCACTTTGCTGTCATATGCAATTTCCTCGCGCCGCCAGGAGGTGATGAATCCAGTGGTACGCCATCAGCAGTCTGGCCTGCTCGAATCCGGCCTCTCGGCCGATCTTCACGATGCTTTCGTCATCACATCTCTGGCTTTCATGCGACGCCTCGTCGACAGAACAGCCGATTCGCAACAACCACGCCAACCTCAAGGCCACGGTGTCGTAACGCAGTGATTTGGCTTCGCATGTGAGCGATTTCCCTCCATTGTGGAAAACTTCGCAATCACATGTAGGGCTTCGAAGCCGCGATGGCGTGACGTTGCCGGCACGCAAGATGCCACCACGATTGGACGGAGGCTCTATGAATACCCGCATCGCCTCGAGGGCTTTGGCTGTCGTCCTCTTGCTGGTCGTGCCGCCACCGCGTGGTCCAACTTGGGCACAACAGCCAGCGGAGACCGCCGCTGTCGAACGGTTCCATATCGCGGTCAACAAGTACGTCTCACTGCATCGCCAATTCGAACGTTACCTGCCTCCCCCGATCGACTTCACCGACCCCCGCGAGGCCGAACGTTCGATGCGCGCAATGGCCGAAGCCCTCAGACGGGCAAGACGCTTCGTCGGGGAAGGCAACATCTTTCTCGGAGAGATCGCAATTTCCATTCGAGGGGCGCTCGCTTCGGCCGTGCGGAACGCCGATCCTGAGTGTCAGCGGGCGTTGGGCGACGTCCTCGCGGTTCCCCAACTCAGCGTCTGGTCCGAAACCGTGAACGATGCGTTTCCTTGGGCGATGAGTCGGATGCTGCCCACGTGCATCGAAGATGCGCTGCCGGTATTCCCTGTGGAGCTGCAATATCGCATCGTGGGCCCCGACCTGGTGCTCATCGACTTACACGCCAACCTGATCGTGGACATCCTGCGCGACGCGCTGCCCGAATTCACCCGCTGAAACGTGGAGGGGGCGAGTGAGGTTCGATCGGCGTTGTCGCAGGGTCGGGTAAGACGGGACTCGGCGACACGGCGTCGCCATCGAGGGGCGCGTTGGCCGATGATGGCGACCCGCGGTTGTCGCTTGCCCAACGCCTACATCTCGATCGCCAAGCGGTTGTCGACGACAGTCACGCCCGGGGCGGCAGCGGCAGCACGATAGGCGTCGGTCTTTTCCGCGTACGAGCGGACCGTTCCACGCAGCGTGACCCTGTTGCCCTGGACTTCCACCATGATGCGACCGGCGTCCGTGTGCGCCGATCGGACGAGGGCATCATCAATCTTCTTCTTCAGATCGGAAGGCACCAGGCGCGGCTTGGTCACGAGCAGGTTGGTCACGCCGTTGACTCCGGTCAGACGACGGATCATCCGTTCGGCATCGTCTCGCTGGTAGGCCCAGTCCACGGTGCCCTTCAGGGTGACCCAGCCCTTGGCCACTGTGATATCGAGGTCGTCGATGTTGACGAGCGCGTCCCACTCGATGGTCCGTACGGCAGCGGCGGCAATGTCGGCGTCATTTCGCTCGGCTTCGGGCGCCAGTCGCACGGCAATCTCGTTGGCGACCGCTTTCACACCGCGGACGCGGTGGGTTGCATCTTCGGCCGAAAAACGCTTGATGTACGAGTCGACCCAGCCGGTGAGCGACACGACGCCGTCCTTGACGACGACACCAATCTCGTTGGCATCTACCCGCGGCTCCCACTTCAGCTCGGACTCGACATCGGTCTTCAGCTGCGAGTCGGTTTTGACGATGGATACAATTGACATGTTCGTCTCTCCTTCCTTCGAGGCGCGGATCGTTCACGCTGCAAGGCTACCGAGCAGGAACTGCGCCAACCCCTCGACGTGACCTTGTCCTCCGGGGCCGGCCTTACGCTGACGCACCGCGAGTAGCGGCTGTCGGCAACGCAACAAAATTCCACGGCGGGCGCGAACTTTTTCCCGATCTCGTGGCCCTTGCTCGGATCGGTTCGAGAGTCTCGACGCCGGCACCGGGCAATCCGGCACTGATGAGCGGTACGCCGTTTGCGGGGGCCCGAGTGAGGAGCCGAAGGGATGGGCACACGAGTCGAGCGTCTTCAACTGCATGCGGTGCGATCCACCGAAGCGTGG
Source organism: uncultured Acidobacteriota bacterium (assembly GCA_963734095.1). Lineage (GTDB taxonomy): Bacteria > Acidobacteriota > Vicinamibacteria > Vicinamibacterales > UBA2999 > JACCSI01. The sequence goes on from CAVTGK010000048.1 coordinate 15,177, forward strand.
ACGGCGCGTGGGGTCATCACGGCGGCGCTCGTCCTCCCGGTGATTTACTCGTTGTTGCTCCCCTTCGGTCTCCTCGATCTTTGGGTCCAGTCGTATCAGGCCGTGTGTTTCCGGTTGCTGAACCTGCGACGAGTCCGGCGGCGGGACTACATCGTGGTCGATCGGACTGGTGCTGCCGTACCTGAACCCGATTCAGAAAGCCAACTGCGCCTATTGCGGGTATGTCAATGGGCTGGTTGCGTTCACTCGCGAGGTTGCCGCGCGGACCGAACAATACTGGTGTCCCATCAAACACAAAGGCAGATCGCGGATTCAGCATCGGCGTCAGCGTCATTTCGCGCCGTATGGCGATGCCGCCGGGTTTCGCTCGACTCCTGCCCCGGTTGCGCCAGGAGCTCGCCGCGTCGCGGCCACGCGCGGCGGGTCAAGCGGCCCAGCGTAAGCCGGCTCGGCTGTCTCCAACGAAAGGACGACACATGATCGCCATCAGGCAGGTCCTGTGTCCCATCGACTTCTCCGACTTTTCGCGACGAGCCCTGAACCATGCCATCGCCATCGCCCACTGGTACGAGGCCACGGTGACACTAGTGAACGTGCAGGCGTCGCCGGCGATGGCGATGGCCGCGCCCGAAATGCTGCCGCTAATGGTGTTGACAGCAGAGGCGCGCGCTGACCTCCTGGCCGCCATGACCCGATTCGCCGAGGAGGAAGCGATCGGCACAGTGCCATATCGATGCGATATCAGGGAGGGCGCTCCAGCAAACGAGATCCTGGCCTGTGCACACGAGATTTCCAGCGACCTCATCGTGATCGGGCACCCACGGCCGGTCCGGGCTTCGAACGGCTGGTCCTGGGTTCGGTGGCCGAGAAGGTGCTGCGCAAAGCTGCTTGTCCAGTTCTGACAGTGCCGTCACCGCGATGCCGTGGTGCCTGCGCCACCGCTGTACCAGCGCATTCTGTGTGCGATCGACTTCTCCAAGTGCTCGATGCGCGCACTCGACTACGCGATGTCACTGGCCCAAGAGGCAGAATGCATTTAATGCGTGGCGCATGTCTTCGAGCTGGAGGGAGCGATGCCTGAAGACTGGCGCGCCATCGTGAGTCCTCGCTCGGTGCGCGAAGAACTACAGGCTCTGGAAGACGAACGTCAGCGAGAAGCTGGCCAGGGCCGTGCCCGAACAGGTGCTTTCGTCGTGCACGATTGAGACGGTGATGGCAAGAGGCAGTCCCTATCGAGAGATTCTTCGACTGGCGAGCGAACAGCGCAGCGAATTGATCGTGCTGGGAATTCACGGCCGCAGCGCTGCAGACTTGTTCTTCTGGGTTCGACGACCAACCAGGTCGTTCGGCACTCGACGTGTCCGGTGCTCACAATGCGATCGGACTGAGCGATCGATCACGGTGATGGATCGGACGATGCCCTCGCCAAACGAGGCGTGCGATCGATTCCGCCATCGCCCAGGCCAGCAACGCACCGATCAGCACCAACCCCCACAGCTCTATCGGTATCGCCGCATTTCCGAGAAGGGCGGCAGTCAACGGCAACGCAGCGGCGGTGAGCTGGAACCCGGTGCCCATCAGCACGGCGGCGTGCAGGTAAGGATTCGGAAGGGCCCTCGTCCACGTGTGTCTGGACGGGTACGTGAGCAACAGCTGGCCCAAAGCCATGAAGTGAAACGTCGAAGCTCGGGCGACCTCGAGCTCGTAACCAAGTCGCGGCACCAGCCCAGACGCCCAACGCGAGTGCGGCCTTCATGCAGCCGGCACCCACGATGAATCGGACCGACGGTCGGTCCAGCAGTGGCGAATCAACTGGCCGCGGCGGCTGCTGCATGACGCCCGGGCGTGCGATCGAACGCGAGCGCGAGCGCCGGCAGCCCATCGGTCAGCAGATTGATCCAGAGGATTTGCACGGCGGTCAGCGGGACCATCAGCACTCCCGCCTCGTCTCGGAGGTTGAGCGCGAACGCCAAGGGCGCGCCGAGCGCGATCAGCAGCACCTCTGACAGGTTGGTCGAAAACAGGAAGCGGAGGAACTTTTGTATGTTCTCGTAGATGCCGCGGCCCTCCTCGACGGCGCGGACGATGGTGGCGAAGTTGTCGTCCAGCAGGACGAGGTCCGCGACCTCGCGGCTGACGTCCGATCCGCGCTGCCCCATCGCGACGCCAACATCGGACCGCTTGAGCGCGGCCGCATCATTGACACCGTCTCCCGTCATCGCCACGCTGTGGCCTTGCGCCTGCAACCCTCCACGAGCTGCAGCTTCTGTTCAGGCCGTGCGCGGGCGAAGACGTTCACTTCGCGCGAAGCCTCCTCGAGCGCGGCTCCCTGATAGTCGTTCAGGTCTTCACCGGTGAGCACCCGCACGCCGGGAATCCCGATCTGGTGCGCCACGGCCAGGGCCGTGGCCGGGATGGTCGCCCGTAATCATCACGATGCGAATGCCAGCAGCCAGGGCTGACCGCACGGCGTCGGGCACTTCGGATCGTGGCGGGTCCCAAAACAACGCCAGCCCCAGGAACAAAAGCCTCTCTTCCACTTCCCCGTCGGCCCACGCCAGCGCGAGCACTCGGAATCCTTCCCGCGCGTAGGCGTCGGCCTTCTCTCTCCACGACTCACGTTCGTCGGCACTGAGCGCACAGCGGTCGATCGAGCACCTCCGGGGCGCCTTTCAGGTAACTGACGGTTGTCCGTTCGCCTGCACCGTAACGCGCGAGAACTTCCATGCACTGTCGAAGGGGCGCTCGGACTTGATGGGGTTCGCACGGCGAAGCGTCGCGACGTCGATTCCGTGCTGAGCGGCAAACGCAGCAGGCCGAGCTCGAGCGGGTCGCCGACACCGGTGGCGATGTCGGCGTCGCTGGCGAGCACGATCGCCGCGAGAGCCCGTTGGAGATCGGCTGCGTCCAGCGACCGGACTTCCATTCGACTCTCGGTGAGCGTGCCGGTCTTGTCGGTTGCGATGATGGTCACCGACCCCAGCGCCTCAACGGCAGCGAGACGGCGAACCACAGCGCGGTGCCGGGCCATTCGCTCGACGCCGAGGGCCAGAGCGACCGTCAGGATGGCGGGTAACCCTTCGGGGACCGCGGCCACGGCGAGCGCTACCGCGAAGATGATGACCGATGGCGCTCGCGCAACTCCTTCCGCAATCAGACCCATGACCGTCAGCACCGAGGCAAGGCCAAGCACCCAGTAGGCGATCAGCCGACCCAGCCGATCGATTCGCCGCTCCAGCGGCGTCCGGCTGGCCTCGACATCGCCGAGCATCGTCGCCAGACGCCCGAGTGCGCTGTCGCGACCGGTCCTTGTGACGGCAAGATAGGCCTTCCCGCCAACAAGCAAGGTGCCACTCATCGCCTCGGCGTCGCTGTCTTTGTCAACGGGAACCGATTCGCCGGTGAGGATCGATTCGTCAATCATGACGCCACGGGCGTCGAAGAGAGTGCCGTCAGCGGGAATCCGGTCGCCAGCCTCGAGGCGCACGACGTCGCCCGGTACCAACTGCCGCGTGGGGCAGTGCACCAACTGGCCGTCACGCAGGACCCACGCTCGAGCGCCGGCCAACGCCCTCAGGCGACTGAGTGCCGCCTCGGAGCGATGCTCCTGGTACAAGCCCAAGGCCGCGTTGAAGAGAAGAATGAGCCCGATCGCGGTCGATTCGATTGGCCAGCCTGGAGCCTCCTCAAACATCCACAGGCCGAGATCGAATGCGAGGGCAAAGAGCAGGATGTAGATCAGCGGGCTGGCGAATTGACGCAGGAACTTCCGCCAGAGTGGGGCGGCGGCCGGCTCGGGCAGCGCGTTCGGACCTCGATCCGCCAGAAGGGAAGCAGCCTCGGCGCTGGTGAGGCCACGTGCGTCCGATCGGAAAAAATCCCCCCGCCAGGTTGAGTCGACGGCATCGCACTGCTAACCGTTGGGAGAACGGTGGATGCCAGGAGAGCCAATGCGAAAGGTTTGCCGACTTTACGGTTGGTGAATTCCGGTATATCGTCGGCCTTGCTACAAAAGGCCGCAAAGACTGGATGACGACCACGGACGACCATTCCGGCAGGAGTTGGGTAGAGCGCACGCTCTCCCGTTCGAATCCGGCGCTGCGATATATCGCCGCAGTGGGAGCGGTCGCCGCATCCCTCCTGTTTCGTTCGCGTTGCGCGAGTCACTCGGCCTCAAGGTCCCGTACCTGCAGTTTTATCCGGCCATCATCGTCGCCGCGTGGTATGGCGGCCTCGGGCCCGGGCGTCCTCGCGACCGCGCTTTCCGCGCTCGCGGCGATGTATTTCTTCCTGCCGCCGGCGGGCTCGCGGTCGGCGATCCGGCCGACCAGCTGTCGCTGGCGGTGTTCGTCGGCACCGGGCTGGTCATCGCCTGGCTCAATCATCGCCTCCGCGCAGCCGAGGAAGCACAGCGCGCCGTCGGCGGTCACGGCAACCGCTCGCGCCGAACGGCTCGACGCCATCCTCAACACCACCGTCGACGGCATCATCGTCATCGACGCGAAGGGCACGCATCGAGGCGTTCAACCGCGGCGCCGAGCAGCTGTTCGGCTATCCCGAGTCCGAGGTCATGGGCCGCAACGTCAGCATGCTGATGCCCTCGCCGTACCACGAGGAGCACGACAGCTATCTGGAGCGCTACCTGACGACCGGCGAGGCACAAGATCATCGGCGTCGGGCCGCGAAGTGACCGGCCGCCGGCGCGACGGCACGCGTGTTTCCCGTGCACCTGTCGGTCGGCGAGATGCGCATCGGCGGCGAGCGCAAGTTCACGGGCATGCTGCACGACCTCACGCAAGCGCGCACAGTCTCGAGGGACAGCTGCGGGCCAGCGAAGCGCGATGGCGGGCGGTCATCGATTCGGCCGTGGACGGCATCGTCGTGATCGACGCGCACGGCCGGGTCGAGAGCGTTCAACCCGGCGCGCGGAGCGGCTGTTCGGCTACGCGGCGCAGGAAGTGCTCGGGCGGAACGTCGACATGCTGATGCCGTCGCCGTATCGCGAGGAGCACGACACCTATCTGGCGCGCTATCTGGCGACCGGCCGCGCCAAGATCATCGGCATCGGACGCGAGGTGCAGGGCGTCCGCAAGGACGGCACGACCTTTCCGCTGCATCTGTCGGTCGGCCAAATCACGATCGACGGCGAACGGAAGTTCACCGGCATCCTGCACGATCTCAGCGCCCGCGTACAGATGGAGGACAGCTGCGCGAGCAGGCCGCGCTGGCCAAGCTGGGCGAGATGGCCGCCGTGATCGCGCACGAAGTGAAGAACCCGCTGGCCGGCATCCGCGGCGCGATCCAGGTGTTCGGCAGCCGGATGTCCCAGGACGGCGCGGATACCGCCGATCCTGAAGGAGATCGTCGCCCGCATCGACGCGCTCGACCAGATGATGAAGGATCTGCTGCTGTTCGCGCGTCCGCCGAAGCCCAAGCGCGTCGCCGACCGACGTCGCGCCAGCTGGTCGACGACGACCGCCGGCCTGCTGAGCCAGGATCCGGCGCTGCGTGACGTCGACGTCGAGGTCGAAGGCGTCGCGCCGCCGGTGCCGGCCGATCCCGAGATGCTGAGGATCGTGTTTCAGAATCTGCTGATCAACGGCGCCCACGCCATGCAGGGCAAGGGCACGATCCGCGTCGCGGTCGACGAGCTGTCGATACGACGTGCCAGATCGCCTTCATCGACGCCGGCCCCGGCATTCCCGCCGACATCCGCGAGAAGATCTTCACGCCGTTCTTCACCACCAAGTCGCGCGGCTCCGGCCTGGGCCTGCCGACGGCGAAGCGGCTCATCGAGGCCCACAACGGCCAGATCGCCATCGACTGCCCGCCGGCCGGCGGCACCACGGTCGTTGTCCGACTTCCGTTAGGGACATCGTAGCTTCTCGGCTAGAGCCCTTGCGGGAGTTGCGCCAGGATGCGCGCCACGGCCTGATCGATCTTCTGCTCCATCCATGCCTGATTGTCGATGACACCGTCGAAGCTGTCCTCCGCCCACGCGCGCCAGAGCAGACGATGGCTGCTAGCGTCAACGAGATCGATCAGGAGCGTACCAGCATCGTAGACTTCGGGGATGCCAGCCTCGCTGGACTGCTGGCTGTCCTCGTCGTGGATGACGTGGATCTCCTGCGACACGCTCGCGTGATAGTGGATCAGCATGTCAGGCGAGTCGGACTTTTCGAACCCCCGGCGCACCAATTCTTCCTCGACGGCGGTCTGGACTCGCTCGTGGAAAAAGCGGTTGTTGTCGAGACGTGGATCGCCGGTGGGCCGTGGTACCGAGGGGCTCCCAATTGAAGGTGCGATAGTGCCGAAGGTTCACGCCGGGATCCACCCACGAACGCACGATCATCGAAGCGCAACTTCCGCACACGGTCGCAAGCGCGAGGATTCCGGCAAGTCGAATCGTTGACCAGGACATACCGCTCTCCTTCCGGGCCGCGCCCGAGACCTACAGTTTCGCGGGCAGGCGCAGCAGCATCAGCCTGACGGCTTCGTCGATCGTTTTCGCCATGCGGTCGGGATCGTCGAGCATGTCGTGGAAGCTGTTTTGCGCCCAGCCGCGCCAGATGAGCGTGTTGCTGTGGGCGTCGATGATGTCGAGTACGAGCGTGCCGGCTTCGTAGTGCACGACATCGGGCGGACAATCGCCACCGAGGCAGTAGCCGTATCCGGCGGTCAACTCGATTCACGTCGATTCGCTTCGTGATGCTGGCGTGGTAATGGATCAGGAGATCGGGCGCCCCTGAACTCTGGAGCTCGAATCCTCGTCTCGCGAGCTCTCTCTCGACGGCGCCTTGCACGTGATCCTTGAAGAACGGATTCTCATCGAGCCGGCGATCACCGGTGGGCAGTGCATCGGCGGGACCCCACGCGAAGGTGCGATAGCGCGACAGATTCAGGTTGTGGTCCTGATGCGAGCCGACGTTCATTCTTACCGCGCAACCGGTGGTGACCAATACCGAGACGATTAGGGCGGCGACTGGCAGCACTCGTGGCATCACGCAGACCTAGCGTCGGTGCAACGGACCGTGGGTCCGATGGCCTGCCGGTCAGTTGCACACTGTTCCACCCTCACTGCGAAAGTGATGCCCAGCGAGGCCGGTTACGGCAGTTCCCGAAAAATCGACGAAAAGCCACGGGGATGCGCGAAGCGTGGCAGCTTGCCACCGTGATCCGGATCGTGTAATTCCCCACTTGGCCGAAATATTCCAAGGATGATCTCGCCAAGGCCTCTGCGAAGCTCCAATCCTCACATGACCCCGCCCGTCGTGGAGTTCCGAGTCGGTGTCGTTGGCTTTTGACGACAACGTGGTTCTTCGCGACATCAGCTTCTCGATGCGCACGGGACACATGACGGTCTTGCTCGGGCCGAGCGGGGCCGGCAAATCCGTGGTCCTCAAGCTGATTCTCGGCTTGCTGAAGCCGGATTCGGGTGAGATTCGAATCCATGGTGAGCGAATCGACACGCTTCGGGAGGAGGAGATGATCAAGGTGCGAGGCGACATGGGGATGTTGTTTCAGGAGAGCGCCCTCTTTGACTCGTTGACGGTGGCCGACAACGTCGGCTATCGGCTCTACGAAGAAACCGACATGCCGGACGATCAGGTACATCAACGTGTGCAGGAAGTGCTGGGCTTCATCGGGATGAGCGAGTACCTCAATCGAATGCCGTCGGAGCTGTCAGGCGGGCAGCGGCGCCGGGTGGCGATCGCTCGTGCAATGGCGGCACGCCCTCATTTGCTGCTGTTCGACGATCCGACCTCCGGCCTCGATCCGATGACGGCCAAGACGGTAGACGACGAAATCGTCAAACTGCGTGACGTGGAGAATGTCACCTCGATCGTCGTGACTCACCAGCTTCCCGATGCGTTTTATATCGCGAGTCACGAGGCCGTACAACGAGATGGTCGACTCACCGTCGTCCCGAGTGATCGAGACCAGGCCGAGGACACCAGTTCCTCATGCTGCGCGAAGGGCGGATCTTCTTCGAGGGCTCGGCTTCTGAATTCCGCACGGCAACCGATCCCTACCTCGAAACCTACTTGGCCGGATGGGTGCCACCGCTCCCCGACTATTAGCGAAACTCCGCCTCAAACCGCCATGTTTAGGGCGGACGTCCACGCTGTCGGCACCGCATTATCGAGTGACTTCCGCGAGAAAGTTCGGACTCGCGAACTCGACCCCCTGGCAGCGAGAGAGTGACTGGGCCACGTCGAGGGTGTTGGTGCCGGAGGGATCCGGCACCTTGACGATGTACTGAGTCGGCTCGTAAGCGTTTCGCTTGCAGACCGTCAGCCCATGCTGGGACCTGAGAGTCTCGAGCGTCTGCCGCGGTGCGTCCTGCTTCAGCCGAACGACAATCTCGTCGGTCAAGACCTGCCGCGTACCGCTCAATGTCGCGCAGCACGGCGCTCGCGAACTCAATCGCGCCTCGGTCTCGGAGCCATGTGAGAAGCGCGTCCACCTCGCGCGACGAGATGCCCTCGGCGCGGTGGAGGATCAAGATGCGACGCAGCCGCTGGTCCTCGAGTGTGCCCAGCACCGACAGAGCGTCAGCCACCTTTCGCTCCTGTCCCTTTCGATAGCGCACGGCGACCTGCGTCGGGATCGCTCTGAACTTGCCGGCTGCCATGACGCGTGCGCCGCTCATATGCAGTAGCGGTGCAATTGCGGTGCCCTGGAGCAGTCCGGATCTCGCTCTACGCCAACACGCAAGCAAGCCGCTTCGGAGCCGTGTTCGGGCTGGGAAATCCTTCGCTTGAGTCGGCAATACTCCGCAGCGTTCGAGGCGCTGCTTCGAGCTACGCGTGGCTACGGATGGTGGCGCGTCCCTTGCTCAATTTGGACCGAGAGCTGTGCTCTCGGAGAACAATGTCGACTCGAGGCGAATTGAACGCGTTGGGGATCGCCGCCGCGCTCTACCTGCTCGTGCCCGCACTCTCGGAGGCACAGCCTACGACGACGCGGGTCAGCGTGGGGCCAGGCGGCGCTCAAGGAGATCGTGACAGCGGGGGATCAAGGCCCACTCAGCGCGGTAGCGCGATCGGCGGCGACGGCCGTTGGGTGGCGTTCTCAGTCCCGAGGCCCGCAACCTGGTGGCTGATGACGAACAGGTGGGCGGACGTCTTCCTCCACGACCGCCAAACTGGGACCACCACGCGCGTGAGCCAGGGGGAATGCGGCATCCAAGCGGACGGCCCGAGCGCCGAACCCGTGACCAGCGGAGACGGCTACGTGATCGCATACACCTTCGTGGGCCAGCAACCTGATGTCAGGGGACCCGTCAGGAGACACGAACGGCGTGTCGGACATCTTCGTCCACGATCGCCGGGTGGCTCAGACCTGGAGGGTGAGCAAGGGATCCGGAGGCGCGCAACCGAATGGTGCCAGCGAGTCGCCGGCGATTAGCGCCGATGGCCGCTGGGTGGCCTTCCAGTCCGATGCGAGCAACCTGGTGATTGGCGACACGAACGCGGCGACAGATGCACGACCTGTTCCTCGCGACTACGACGCGCATCAGCGTCGGGACCGATGACGCCCAGGGGGATGGAGCATAGGGCGGACGGTGTACGTCGCCTGGGCGCCCGGCACCGCAGGACCCGCGCCCACGAGCTATGTCGTGCACGTGACGGGCTCAGCGGTCGGCACTGTTGCAACCACCGGGCGGACGTTGTTCGGTGCCGTCGCGCCGGGGTCGTACACTGTTGAGCGTGGTGGCGGTCAATTCGTGCGGCGCGGGCCCCGGCACCACGCCGCAGACGATCGTCGTGCCCTAGCGACGACGGTCTATGAAGGTTTTCTTGACCAAATTCTGGGCCGCAGCGGAACAACTCCTTGCGACGTCCGAGATCGTGATGGACCGACCGAAAGGCTCACAGCACCCGAGGCGTCCCGAAGGATGTAGCCGTGGACTACGGATACAGAGGTACAACCGCCGCCGATGGTGAAGGCATCGACATCTGGGTGGGTTCGCTGGAGCCAGCGAGCATCACTGGCGTGGTGTGCACGTTCGATCTGAACAAGCGAGACGCGGAACTCAAGCTGCTCCTGGGCTGCACATCCCGAGAGCAAGCTGACATCCTGTCGTTCCTGAAGAAGGGAGAGATGGCCGCGATTCTCGTGGCGAGGGAAGGTTATTCAACGACCTCGGGCTGACAGTCAGACCACCAGACTGCTTCAGTGCGAGCCACCAGCCCCTGCGTTGCGGAACGCCCGCCCGTCGGAGGCCAAAAAGCCTTCGCGAACGAGGGCATCGAAGACCCGCTCGCAACCAGCCAGCTCGATGCTGAACAGTCGCGACGCCTGTGGCAACGTCAGTTCAGCCCTGGTAATCCGCGGAATTCCGCTCGAATACGGGCGTGGACAGTTCGTGCTCGTCGCAACCGGATCGGCAGCACCCGCAGCCTCTACGTATCCGAGCAGAAGGGTCATCGGTTGAACTCCTTGTGAGTCACGTGCCGTCCTCCAGACAGTGACCCGCTGTGTGCGGGAGCAATCCGTGGCCGAGTGGGTCCCGCCAGTCGGGCGCTGTGCGTGGGAGGACCACGCGATACCACCCGTCAGGGCGCGAGATTCTCGACACCGGGTGCGAGAAATTCAACGGAAGCTCGATGCCATCTGGTCTTAGGTCAGAGCGCACCAACCTGGGGAAAGTCACGGGCTCGTGCGGAGATTTCCGCAAGCTTCGGACGCGCGAGGCATAAAATCGTCGTCGCGCCAACAAGAATTGACCGATCGGCAGCGGTCTTGATCGGCACGTCACTTGCCTCGATCCGACACATGACTACTGCCAACCTCACCTCCACCGACATTCGACTGCGCGACGCCGTGATGCGGCAGCTCGCGTGGGATCCGGAAGTGGATGCGAGCGCCGTCGGCGTCTCCGCCACCAAAGGCACGGTAACCCTGACAGGGCTACATCGACACCTATGCCGGCAAGCTTGCCGCCGAGCGTGCCGCCAAACGCATTGTTGGCGTGCGCGCGGTAGCAAACGACATCGACGTACGCCTCCGGTTAGAACGAACTGATACCGACATCGCACAAGACGCCGCGCGGGCGCTTCGTTTGCTGAGCACGCTTCCGGAAGGCGTCCAAGCTGCGGTCCACAACGGACGTGTCACGCTCACTGGTACCGTACAATGGCTGTTTCAGAAGGAGAGCGCCGAACAGGCCGTCCGTCACATTCACGGCGTGCGAAAAGGTCATCAGCTATATCAATGTCGTGCCCCCGGATCCGTGGCACGCGACGTCCGCCATCGAATCGTCAAAGCCCTGCATGAGAACGCCGACGTGGATGCGCGTCACATCCATATCGTCGCGGGCGATACCGCGACATTGACCAGACACGGTGGCGACGTGGTTGCAGCGCGAATCAGCGAGCGTGCCTCGGCAAACGCGCCAGGGATCGCACACGTAGAGAATCGGATCACGGTGCAGCCGAGTCGCGAACTGGCGGTCGACGACCTGGATGAAATCTGTTAGAGGGAGCTCAGCTCGCAGGCAGGGACGGCGGGAGACCCAGGGACGCGCGCGCGCTTTCCAGCACCCGCTCCGGAGGTGGCGACGCGTCCAGTCTCCGCCGAGTCGATCGGTCCCGCTTCCAGGTTGGACTGCATTCGGATGACGTCGGCGTCTGCGTCCGACGCATCACCGCGCCGCCGAGAGCTCCGTGCAATCAACGTGTCCTGTGGAGCGTCGAGCCAGACTCCGACGAAGGGCACCCCTGCGTCCTTCGCCACGCGCTCGATGGCCTGGCGGTCTTTCGAGCTGGCATGGACGGCATCGACGATGACCGCATGGCCCGCGCGTAGCACTGCGCTTGCTCGCTCGACCAACATGCGATAGACGCGCTCGGAAACGCCGGCGGTATAGCCGGCGGGCCCCAAACGCTCGAGGGCGGAGACTCCGCACAGCTGCTTCCGAATTTCGTCGCTGCGCAGCACGACGGCACCGGGCACGCCGCCGATGAAGGGCGCCAGGCCGAACGCCAGGGTGGACTTGCCGGACCCCGACAAGCCGCCAACCGCGATGAGTGTTGGACCAGGAGGATGAGCAGCGCCCCTGCCATCGCAAGATATTCGCGCGCCGAGTCCTCGAGCTCCCCGGCGCCGGCCCGGCTCGTTTTGCAGACTCGCGGACGTCGCACTGGTCTTGGCACGCACCGCGGCCCGGCATGAGAGAAACAATGGCAGCAGCGCCACCCCGCCCCCGTCGGCCTGTCTTCTGCGAGGTAGCGGTTGAATAGCGCGTTCGCATGACGCGGCAACCTGACGACGCCAGAATCCATCACCAGGAACCCGAGGTCATAGAAGACGTCGGTGCACGCGATTTCGTCATTGAACTCGACGCCATCGAACAGCGTCGGGCGACCATCGAGCAGCACGATGTTCCGCAGATGGAGATCGCCATGCATTGCGGATGAACCCCGACTTGGCGGCGCACCTCGAGCAATCCCGCCTGGCGTTCCAACTCGCGTCGCGAGCCGCCGATGAGCCGGGGAGCGACCGCCCGTCAAGGCACCGACGAGCCCAATCAACGAATCCAGCCGCATTGCCGTCGATGACCCACGCCATCCCAGTCTTGCCCCCGTGGTTGGGTCGCCGTTCCGCGGCCGCGTGAAACGATGCGATCGCCTCCGCTAACGGCAACATCAGCTCGAGATCGAGTTGTCCGGCAGCGGCGAGTCGATCAACAAGGCCTCCTGGGGGAAGCGGTTCATTTCGACCAGCCACTCAATCGCTGACCCGCCGAACCATTCAACCGCCAGCGACGCCATCATGTTCGCGAGTGACCGACACTACGCGGCGGTAAAGCGAGCGTGCGGTCCGCTGATTGAGGCACAACTCGGCTTCGCAGAACAGTCGCCGCCGCTCGCTCGTCGAGAAATCGAGATAGTCGAAGCGCACCGCCCGTTTCAGTTTGTAGGCCCGCGTGCCGGCCAGAAAGATGCAGGACGCATGTGTGTCGACCCGATCGACCGTCAGGCCGCCGTGCGTTGAAGGCGACGCAAGAAACTCGACGATCGCAGTCTGATCTTCGGTGATCATTTTTGCGCCTGACCGCGTGAGTGTCCGGGAATGGCGGGAGCTCTGACGGTCTGCTGGGACAGCCACGTCAGTGAGCGCCAAGGCGGCGGAGCGTTGAAATCGGATCGTCCGATGATCCACACGCGTGTGCCGGCGCCAACCATCCCGGTGCCGCTGTCATCGAGCGTCCAGGGTTCGCCCCAGGCGAACAGCCATTCGGCGTCTCGTTCGAGCAGTCGCAGGCATCCGTGACTGGCTGGAAGTCCCGGCAAGGCATACTGGTGAATCGCGAGGCCGTCGCGATTGTCGAAGTTGAGGTACCACCTCAGAAACCAGGTGGGATTGATGCTGCTGGCATGCCCCAGCGACCGCCAATTGAGATGGAACAGCCCACTGGGCGTCGGGCTGGGTCGCGCCCCGGAATTCACGGGGCCCCAACGAACGAGCACACCTGACTCGTAGGCTCCAAACACTTGTCCGGGCAGATGTACCAGGAGCAGTTTCGAGAATCCTCCCATCGTGGGGTACTGGGCCGGCAGATTGCTATAGGCCAGTTCGTCGAACGCCCACGACTCTGGTATCACGAGCTCGGGCAACCCCGCGAGATGGTCGAGACCGGCTCGATTGATCTTCTCCAGCAAGGCAAGTTCGGATATCGAGAATCGTTCACGAAGCGCCAACCCGTCGCCGGTTGATTCCTCGACCCGGTACAGCGGAATGTGTTGACTGGGGGAGGCTGCGACCGCCAGGCACACGACGGCTATGAGCGCCAACCCCGTGCATACGCGGCGAACACTCGTTCCAGTCACTCATCCGTTCAGAGCAATTCCGGTGCCTCGATAATTACCCCGACGGACGCATTGGCCCCCCTAAACAGTGCGAACGATTTCGCAGTTCGCCGAAACTTTTCCTGGCGGGGTTCGCAGGTCGGTGAGCACTTGACAAGCGCGAACACCCGTTATATTTAACTTATAGGTTAATTAACTGATTGGTTTATTGCCCATGGCCACAGACCGGCTCAGCCTGACGTTCGCCGCGCTTGCCGATCCGACCCGGCGCGCGATCCTCGGCCGACTCGTCACCGGCGAGTGCTCGGTCACCGAGCTGGCCGAGCCGTTCGAGATGAGCTTGCCCGCGGTCTCCAAGCATCTGCGGGTGCTCGAACGAGCGGGTTTGATCGCGCGTGGACGCGAGGCCCAGTGGCGGCCCTGCCGACTCGAGGCGGCGCCACTCAAGGAAGTGGCCGACTGGACCGAACGCTACCGCACGATCTGGGAAGGCCGATTGGATCGACTCGATAGTTATCTGACATCAACTCAAAGTGAAGGAGAAGAAGAATGGCCGCAAGCAGCGTCGCAAATAGCGAAAGTTTCAAAGTCACGACCCCATCGGATCGCGAGATTCGGATGACGCGTCTGTTCGACGCTCCTCGTCACCTGGTCTTCGACGTGATGACCAAGCCCGAACATGTCGCCCAATGGTGGGGCTGCCTGGGTGAGGGCTACTCAGTGCCTGAGTGCGAGATCGATCTGCGCCCGGGCGGCAAGTGGCGCTTTGTCAACCGGACACCCAAGGGTGAACTCGTGGTCTTCTACGGCGTGTATCGCGAAATCGCCCGGCCCGAACGCCTGGTCTACACGGAAATCTTCGAAAAGTTCCCTGACACCGAGTCCCTCATCACCAGCGTGCTGACCGAAGAGAACGGAAAGACTCGAGTCACCCTGACGTGCCTCTATCCCTCGATCGAAGTTCGCAATCTCGTCATGGGGTCGGGGATGGAGAGGGGCGCCGCGATCAGCTACGACCGGCTGGAGGAAGTGGCGATCAGCCTAATGCGAACGTAAGGCCAAGGCAAGGGCACGAAGACCACGAAGAACGCAAACATCTTCTCGTGGCCTTCGTGTGCTCGCGGTGAACGTTTGGGCGTCACTGAATCCGTAGCGCCACCGCGGGATCGATTCGGGTCGCCCGCCAGGCGGGCCCGGCCGTCGATACGACGGCGGTAAGAGCCAGGACAACGGTCACGACGATGAACGTGATTGGGTCCAGCGGCTCGACACCAAACAGCATCGTGGCCAACAGCCGACCAAGGATCGTCGACAGCACAAGGCCGATGACAACGCCAGGCGGCGACCACACGCAGCGCGCTGCCAACGACGAGACGAAGCACATCCCCCGTCGTCGCGCCGAGCGCTCTCCGCACGCCAAAATCGCGCGGCGCGCTGCTGGACCGAATACGCCAGGATGCCAAACACGCCGACCATGGCCAGGAGCAGTGCCAGTCCGGCAAACGTCATCACCATCACGGCTCGGAACCGGTGTCTTGCCGTCGCCTCCCAGACGACGTCGTCGAGGGTCATCACGTTCCTGACGCTGACCAACTGATCCTTGTCGATGCGACCAATCGCCGCACGAACCGCAGGCGCAGACGCTTCCGCGCGTGCTCCAGTTGGCGCAACGAGCAAATAGATGTCGTTGACGACGTTCTGAGCGAGCGGAACGTAGATCTGAACGAGGTCCTCGGTTTCATCGGGTCGACCCTTCACCTGACGGGCCACGCCCACGATTTCCTTCACCATCGGCGGCTCCGTTGACGACTCGGACGACCGCATCGCCACTCGCACGCCGATTGGCGATCGGCCCTGAAGGTGGCGGCGGACAAAGGCCTCGTTGACCATGCAGACAGGAACGCCGTCGCCGGTATCTCTGGCGGTAAACCCCCGGCCAGCCACGATCGGCAGGTCGAGCGTACTGAAATACGTCGGACTCACGATCTGGAAATCAGCGCTCGGCCGTTTGCCCTCGTCGAACGGTGGGTCGCCGACGATCTCGAAGAACGACTCGCCAGCATAGGAATCACCCAGCGGCTGTGTGCTCGCCCATGCCACGCTTCGGATGCCCGGAAGCGCTCTGATCTCCTGCTCGACGGCGTCGAAGAACTGAAGGGTTGATTCCTCGGTTGGATACCGCGAACCCAACGGATCGACCAACATCGTCAGGATGGCTCCCGCCCGATATCCGCGATCGACGCTTTCCACCGCCATGAGCGTTCGCAACAGCAGTCCGGCACCGAAGAGCAGAAGGACTGCCGTAGCGACCTCACCTACGACCAGCAAGCTGCGGAGCCTCCCACCGCGTCCCGTCGACGTCCGGCTGTCGGACGCCATGATCTCGGTCGTCGAGAATTTCGTCGACTGCCACGCAGGCGCGAGGCCAAACAGCAACCCAACAAAGATCGCCGCGGCGGCACAAAACGCGACGACACGCAGGTCGAAGGTCAGCGTCACGGCTGCGGGCAATAATCCCTGTGGAATCACCGAGGGCGCGACATTTAGAATCGCCGCGCCAACCGCAACACCCAAAACGCACCCTATGGCCGAAAGCACCAGGCTTTCGGTCAAGAGCTGACGGATCACCCGGCGGCGGCCCGCACCCAGGGCGGAGCGAATCGCCAGCTCACGCGCGCGTGCGGTAGCGCGCGCGAGCAGCAGGTTGGCAACGTTGGCGCAGCAGATCAGCAGCACGAAGCCGACGACGCCGAGAAACAGCATCGACGTCAGACGGAGCTCGCTGCCAATCAGGGCATCGTGCAGCGGTTCGAGCGCGACGTTCCGACTCTTGTTCGTTGCGGGGAACTCTCGCGCCAATCCTTCGGCCACGGTCGCCATGTCGGTCTTTGCGGCTTCGAGCGTCACGTCCGGCTTCATGCGGCCGATGGCCTGCAAGACGTAGGCGGTCCGCATTTGGGGGCGCCGGGGGCTGAGGGAGATGAGCGCCCACATGCTGGTCCGGCCGAGCAATTGAAAATCCTTCGGAACCACGCCAACGACGGTGTACGGCACGCCATCAAATCGAACGTCGCGACCGATCACTGTGGGGTCGGCATTGAAACGTGACTGCCAGAACGCTTCGCTCAGGACGACGACATTGGCGCGCTGTGCATCGTCGGCTGCCAGAAACGTACGACCCGCAATGGGTCTGACACCCAGAACGTCGAAGAATCCGGCGGTCACCCACTGACGCGTCACGGTCTCCGCGGTACCGTCGGCGCCGTTCATCACCATGCCGCCAACGTTCGGGATGAACGCGGCGAACTTGTCGAACGTGCGGTTTCGTTCGTTCCAATCGAGGAGATTGAGCGGCGACACTCGACCCCGGGGCGACGAATCGCTCCGTTCCCAGGCCATCACCAGACGATCGGGGTTGTGAAAGGGAAGCGGACGAAGCAGCGTCCTGTCGACCAGCGCGAAGATGGCGCTGTTGGCGCCGATCCCGAACGCCAACGTGATGGCGGCGATAGTCGACACGACCGCCGAGCTTCGCAGCTGTCGAACCGCAAACCTCACGTCGTCCCGGAACTCGTCGATCCACTGGGTGAGGCGCATATCACGATCTCCCCTTCTGCTCAGGTTCACACACGTACGCCTTGAGGTCGGTGACTCCTTTGACGGAAACTCCGCCTCAGAAGTTTGGTCACGGTTCGCGTTTGTAACTTGGAACTTGTAACTTGTAACTTCAGTCGAGAGGAAGCGAATGAAGACCGCTCAACCAGCACCCAAGAACATCGACGAATACATCGCAGACTTCCCGCGGACGGTGCAGCGCGTGCTCAAGCGCGTGCGAACCACTATCCGCAAAGCCCTGCCGGGCGCCGAGGAAGTCATCTCATACCGAATTCCAGCCTTTCGGCTCCACGGGAGCACCGTGCTGTATTTCGCCGGGTGGAAAAAGCACTACTCGCTGTATCCCTCTACCGATCGCCTGGTGAAAGCCTTCAAGGACGAACTCGCACAATATGAGGTGAACAACAAAGGCACGATCCGCTTCCCGCTCTCCGAGCCGGTCCCGGTGAAGTTGATCGCGGGCATCGCGAAGTTCCGCGCGAAGGAAGCTGCGGCCCGCAGGAAACCGTCCGGGAAGCATTAGCCCTCCAGTCTGCGAGCATCGGTCGGCTCGATTATGGCCTGTCGGCGACTGCCCGGCCGACGTAGTGCCAACCCATCCATGTGAATCGGCAACCCTGCCCTTCGACGCCGGCGTCATGCGGCTTGGCGATTCGCTCGCCCATCGGCGGCGTGTGCCGCTCTCACCGCTTCAGCCCTCTGCTTGAGGCCGAGGAGCATCCGCCGCGTCATGATGAACGCCGCCGGTTCCATCACTCGCATGAACAACCATGTACCGATGGTGTTGGCGAAACGTTGGGTGCCGCGCGGCACTAGTCGCGTCCGACCCTCGTCGAGCGGGTACAGGCCAAACTGCCAGACCCATTGGAACCCGTCGTTTGCGTCGGACAGGACAAGCGCGCGATAGGGTTCTATCGCCGTCACTGGGAACCCCTCGCCTCGTCCAAGCGGAATCACGTCGCCCACCGCCAACTGCTGAAATTCGGGAAGAACGCGATTCGCACTCGGACGATCGAGATAGCCGAAGAGCCGATCGAGCCAGTCATAGCTGTACAACCCGCCGCGCCGATAGCCCATCTGCACGAGCCACGGCCAGATGTCTTCCGGTGGGGCGGCGACCGTGAGCGCGTGCGTTGCTGAATGCGTCGGATTGGCGATGACGGCATCTCCGGCCATGACGCGCCTGAGATCCTCGTCAGTCGTTCCCCAGCGCCCGAACCAACGTCGGACCGGGAACCAGTACAGCACCGTGAGTGTGAGGATCACGAGAAATGTGAACCGCATGGAATCCTCCTGTACCCTCGGCGAGGGTGCATTACGCGACCGAACGCTGTTCCGTGTCCGCTGGCCGGCCGCCTCTCTCCTTCAGGAAATCGAGGACACGCGCGTCCACGATTCGAGATTGGCTGAAACACATGTCATGACGGCAGCGTGGGATCAGTTCGCCTTCGAAATGAGGAATCAGCCGACGTGCCCGATCGAATGCCTGCGCCGAGTCGTAAATCACCTCGCCATCACCGAACAGCAGCAGCACAGGCATGTGCAGGCTCCGCAGCTCGTTGTCGGATAACGGATTCGCAGCATCACGATTCCACGCATTGTGTCCTTGGGCATTCGAAAGTGCTTCGCCCCCAGATACATCAGGTCAAGCACAGGCCGGGCGTCCATATCTGTAAACCCCGTCCAACGCATGAACGAGTTGACCGTGAACCGCGTGGGAAAGAACGCCATCAGCATGCCGCGGAGGCTGAACTGCCTCACCATGGGCAGGAAGCCCCCGGGGGAGAGGAGAACGAGACGCTGGATGCGCTCGGGCGCGGCTCACTGCGTACCGCAGCGCAATCCATCCGCCGAACGACATACCTACGAGCGAAACGCGACTGAGATCCAGGCCATCAAGTGTGGCGGTCAACCACGCGACGTAATCTGTTGCATTTCGGATCGGGTCATCAGGCACGCTCTTGCTCGGCTGGCCCATGACGTCGATGGCATACACGCGGTAGTCCCCGCTGACGTCGGCGATATTCGGTGCCCACATCACCGACGTTGCCATGTACCCGTGCAACAACACCAACGCCGGCGCATCCTTCGGGCCGGCCGCGACGACGTGCGTCATCCCGAACCGCGTCGGGATGTCGAGCTCTTCGTACGGGACCGGCCACAGCTGCAGCGCGGCATCATAGGCGGCGAGGAACTTGGCTTTACCTTCAGGGGTCTTGAACGGAGATGGGGGAGACATGATGTGGCCCTCCTTCGATGGTCCGGTTTGCAACAGCACGGTCGCCAGCACCACGACCCACAGCAGGAACACGCTGATGTTGATGCGCTCCCACAGCCCTATCCAGGGCGTTGGCAGGTTCGCCTGCAAGCGGGGAGCGTCGAGGAACGTCAGCGTGCCGAACGCCAGGAGCACGACGATGCTTGCGATCGAATAGAGGCGGAACCGCTTCCCGAATGCCCTGGTTCCAAACCCGATCGCGAGAAACATGAGGAACACCGTCACGCCGCCGAGAACGACATGCATGGTGTCGCTCAGCGTTCCTCCGCCGGCGGCCAGCACCTCGCGTTGATGCATCGCGGCAAATGGCCACAGGAGCCCAAGAGATGCGTAGGCCAGGATCAGGCCGCCCACGATTCGCACGGGACGATTTCGTCCGGCGGATCGCCAGATGCCCCAGCCAAAGGCGGCGACCAGCAGGGTGTAAATCGGCCCCAGCAGCGCCCATAGCCGTTGCGTCGGAGCCCCGATCGCGGTGAGCTCGCTCGGGACCTGAGAAACGGGGTTGTAACCCTCGTATCGAATCGCCCAGATCATCACGGCATAGAGCAGCGAAGAAGCGATGCCGCAGACGAGCAGTGCCTTGCGCCACGCCTCACCGCTCACTTCGCGTCGTGCCGACGCCGCAGTGCTGCGGCGCTGAATACCTCGCAGATGCCGCGCTTCCATCATGCGATGGCCCAATGCAGCGAATGCGATCAGCAGCGGACGCGGAAGCTTCGCCAGCGCCGCATACGCGCGTTCGATGAAGATGCGGCGGTGACCGGCGGGCGGCGTCGCACGAGCGAGGTCGAGCCAGTGCGAGGACGCGCGTCCTCGCACGATCAGCCGCGTTCTCCCACCTGGGAGCGGATCAAGAACGTGTTCCCAGGCTACGGCGTTGCCGCCGCGCCCGTCGGGAACCGTGAGCACGAGATCCCGGGGTGGGTCGACGGCGGCGACGACGAACGCGTCTTTGGCGCCCGGAATCGCCGGCATCACGTCTCCGCTCACAACGGTCTGAAACGCCGGCATGATGCTCGTCGCACTTGGCGTACCGCCGTTGTCGATCGCGTCCCAGCTGTACCAGCCCGCTCGACCGGCGCCCATTTGTGCGATCCACGGCCACACCCGTTCCGGTGGTGCGTCAATCGTGATCGCGTGGGTCGATGTGAAGATTGGCTCGGGTATCATCGCGTCGACCGGAAGCGGTCGGCGCCGTTCGACGCGGCTTGCGAAGCAGGTCGCGAGTGCCATGCCACAGAGAAATGCATTCACTGTGCCCGCCTGACCGAGCGCCCAGAACCGCGACCCAGTGAAGATTCGCCGCACGGCGTTCCGAGCGGCCCGTGCGCAGGTGCTGAAAATGCCCCACTCATGAGGGCATTTTTCGCGGTGACGTCGGTTGAGCGCGCCGCCTGGTGTCCGTCCTCCTTGGCAGGCGGCCGCCCTGTGCGTCTTTGCTGGCACCAAACCTGCTCGAACACATGAAGCACGCGTGGACGGTGAACGACATATGCCCTCTTCCGACGCGATCCTGGCAAATGCGACCACGATTGCCAATGAATGGCGGACTGTAGCGGTCGCCTGGCACGGGGTTCTGGCAGTGCTGTTGACAGCGTTCGCCTGTGGCTGGCGCCCATCGACTCGCGTTGCCGCGTACGTCCTTGCAGCGCCGTTGCTGTCGGTGAGCGCCGCGGCTTGGGTGTGGGGCAACCCGTTCAACGGGACCGTGTTCGTGGCTCTGTTCCTCTTCGTCCTTCGACTCGCGAGTCGCCTTTCAAAGGATCCCGTTCGCTTCGGCACCCCCATCCTCGCGACCCTTGGCGTAATGCTCGTGGCATTTGGCTGGGGATATCCGCACTTCCTGGAAACCGACTATTGGATGACTGTACGCCTATGCGGCTCCGCTCGGGGTCCTTCCATGTCCGACACTGTCCGCTGTGATTGGCGCGACGCTGATATTGGGTCTGCTCGGCTCGGTCACGTGGTCCATCACGCTCGCCGCCGCCGGTCTCGTGTATGGCGCTGTCGGAGTATTCGTCCTCGGCGTGCAGCTCGACTACGCCTTGCTGGCGGGAGCGTTGGTGCTGGTTGGTGCCCTTACAGGGTTCACCTCTCCGTTACCGTCCGATCAAACGACGTCGACTTCGAACACGAACGAGGCCGCCGCAGCCAGGTTGGAGAAAACCGACGCCGAAGGATCTCCTCAAGTTCCTGCGAAGGCGGGACGTGAGCAACCTGCGGACACCGATTAGTTCGATGGAACACCCGTCGCGGTCAGCGTCGGCGATCATCAGCGCTCCCTGGGTCGCCGGAGCAACAAGTACTGATGCAGCCGCGTAGCCATACCTCACCGGTGCAGTCGTCATGCCTGCTGCCGATCGTTTCTTCGAGAACATGCGCACCCAGCCGGTGCACCTCCTGACCCAGCCGAAGATGCACCTGGGCCATCAGGTCCCGGTAACACTGGTCCCACACATCGCCGCCGTGAGCGAGGCCGCCGGCCACTCGCATACTGTTGGCCTCGACGGTGTGTTCGCCCAACGGTTCGGCGTCGAGCGGCGGAAGCTCGCGATGCCAGTAAACGATCTTGTGATCGCGTCCGGATTGCGCGTGGGCGATTCGCCGACCGGACTGGCGAGGGATGAGGCTTGCAGATCATTTGGCATGACGAAGCTTCTACCTTAACCTCGACGTGCACGAATCATCCGAAGGGTCGCGTCCGGCTACTCGACGGTTCTCGGGGACCAGAGTGACGCTGGTAATGCCCTGACACTGTCGCATGGGAAGCGACACAAGCCTTCGGCATCGTCCTCTGTAGTTCGCACGATCATGCCGATGGCAACAGACGATACCGAAAGTCAGGTCTTCGTTGGTCCGCGGCTTCAGACCCCCGCCACGACGGGCACGTAGGGAAATTTCCCCGAGGTTTTCGCAAAATCTCACGCCACGTTCCTCCAGCCGATGGTGACATGTCGATCCAAGAACATCGAAGTCTTTGCTGGCCGGCGCTTCCTGCGTAGGTGCGCCGGCGGCTGGTATCGGTACGAAGTCTGCTGTGGTTTTGGGGGCCGGCAGGAAACGTCCGAGGGCGGGCTCGCGGTGTCGCTCGTGCACTGCTAGACCTCGAGGATCGGCGGAGCCCGCGCAAGCAGAGATAGGAAGCAGCAGGAGTCGATGATGGTTGACACAAATACCACTTCGCAGGCGCCGCTCGAAGCCAAGAGCCCGTTCGAGTTGCGTGTCAGTCTCGCCAAGAACGTTCCCGAAGCCGACGTTCGCTCCGCACTCGCAAGTGGCGACATGGGCTTCCTCCATTCGTTCACGACCGGTGCGACCGTCGATGGCCCGGGCGTACGCGTGGTGGCGTGGACGACCGGCTGTATGTGGCGGTGTCTCTACTGCCATAACCCGGACACCTGGACGATGACCAACGGGATGCCGGTGACGGTCACGAGGGCGGCCGAGGAACTGCGCAAGTATCGTCACGGACTGAAGGTCATGTCGGGAGGTCTGACCGTCAGCGGTGGTGAGCCGCTGATGCAGCACCGCTTTGTCGTCAAGGTCTTTGCGGCGGCGAAGATGATGGGCGTACAACCGCGCTGGACACCAACGGCTATTACGGCGATCGCCTCTCCGACGCTGATCTCGACGTCATCGATCTCGTATTGCTCGACATCAAGGCGTGGGATCCCGAACGCCATCGACGCTTGACCGGCATGGATGTCGGCCCGACTCTCACGTTTGCCCGCCGCTTGGCGGCCCGTCGGCGGCCGGTTTGGGTGCGCTACGTTCTGGTGCCAGGGCTGACCGACGATTTCGGAGAGATCGAGCAGATCGCGAATTACGCCGCCGATCTCGGCAACGTCGAACGAGTCGACGTACTGCCGTTCCACCAGATGGGCCGGTACAAGTGGCATCAGCTCGGCATTCCGTACACCCTCGAGAACGTCAGGCCCCCGGAGAACGAGTTGGTCGAGCGGGTGTGCGCTGTATTTCGCTCAGCAGGTCTTCAGGCACACTGATCATGGCGATGGGCCCCTGCGAGCGTCAGGTGCCACTGGACTCCGCCGGCTCGCCAGAGAAGAGTTGAGCTCGATATCGACGCATCTGGACGGTACAGCCCCCGCGAGACGCATTCATGAGATCCGTAAGAGCGTGAAGAAGACGCGCGCGATTCTTCAGGTTGTCGGCGCGGACAACGGACAGGGGCTGGCCAAAAGTGCGAAGCGCCTCCGCGCGATCAATCGCCGGCTGTCAGCATTGCGAGACGCCGACGTCATGCTTGAAACCCTATGCACGACCGCCGCGCGAATACGCGAAGTCTGTCAGGAGCGAGCACTGTCGCTGGGAAGGCGCTGACCGCGACATCGGTCGTTTTCGCCACTAGGTACAGATCGATAGCGGCGCGGGGGGTACGCCGCCATTTACCAAACAGCAGGGTCAAGCGCTCCTCGAGCGCCGAGATCAAGGTAGTGTTCGTCGGCCGCTCAGCAGGCCAACCAGGAACAGCACCACTGCGATGACCAACAGGATATAGATGAAGTTACCAACCGTATATCCGCTGACCATCCCGAGCAACCAGAGGACGAGCAAAATCACGGCAAGCGTGTACAACATGTTCTACCTCGTTGATGTGGGCAATCGATTCCAACTGTTATCACCCTGCCTGTGCGATGGCGACCGTTCGTTGCCCTTCCAGGGGCCTGCAAAGCAACCGCCGTGCCCGAGTGCTCTCGAGCTGATCGCAACGGGCCATTGTAGTCCCGAGCAGGAGCTTGTCGACCAGTCCAGCGAGCCGTTGGCCAGCGCGCAGTCCGTTGCGTCAGCCCATACCTTGGACGGATTTCGAGCGTCCATCATGTCAACTTCGCGTATGCTGCGCTTCGCTGCGCTACTACGTGATTCGTTCGTCGCGCCGCCGATTGTGCCCGTCGACTACGCAAGCTACGAGGAGACGCTCCATGAGGACTCTGAAGGTTTCGATCGGGCTCGTCGGTTCCGTCGCTCTTCTAGTGGCCGGCCTGGTCGTCACGAGGCCTCAGGTGCGCGCTGGCTCAGGGGGACCCGCACGTGGGAACGTGGGTCCTCAATGTCGCGAAGTCGAAATACTCGCCCGGCCCCCCACCGAAAGAACAAACATCGGTGTATTCCGCCTCCGGACAGGGCATCAAGGTTGCCACCAAGGGGACGACGGCAGACGGCAAACCGGCGGCAACTGACTACACGGCCAACTTCGATGGGAAGGATTACCCGGTGACCGGCAATCCTGATTGGGATGCACTGTCAGTCAAACGCGTCGATAGCCACACCATCGAGTTCACCCGAAAGAAGGCAGGCAAAACAGTTCAGACGGCGACCAGCGTGGTGTCGAAGGATGGTAAGACGCGAACGGTCACGACTGCCGGTGTGAACGCACAGGGCCAGAAGGTCAATACCGTCGGCGTGTACGAGAAGAAGTAGCGATCCAACTGCTTCGTCAATCGCCGCCCGCCGCTGTCTACGGCGGGCGGCGCGATACGTGCGTTGCACGACGGCTCAGCCGGGACGACGAATGAGGGGGCGGGCGGTGACGAGGCGTTAGCGCTGCGGCTTCGGAGCACCTTGGTGGCACATGAAGCATTGGAACAGCGGCATGCGCTCCTTGGTGAAGTAGGTTGGGAGCTCGTCGAACAGGCCAGCCATTGTCCGGACGGTGCCGTGGGGAGCTTTGGAGGCGCTCGCCCAGTCTCCACGCTCGTGACAATGCGAACAATCGACACCCAGCGATGCCGAGTACACGCTCATGGCAAGGGACTGCTGCTCATGAGCACCCGTAAAGACCGCTTGTTCGCGCGTCGCAATCGCCTCCCACGACTCGCGTGGCAGGCGGGCGGGGCGAGTGGCGCCTCGGTGACAGGTCCAGCACGTAATCCCACCGAATGACTTCAGTCGTCCAGCGCTGAGGCCGTCCACCATCTTCGCCATACGCTGCGCGAATTCGAACGTGGGTTTCTCGACGGACGTAAAATCGCCTTCAACGTGGCAGTGCGAGCATGACACGCCCAGCGCGCGCGACCACGCTTCCATCCGCACGCGTTTGATCGCCAGCGGTCTGATCTAGTGCGATGGTGAACCACAACGCGAGCAGGGCGTGCGACACGCTGGACATTTCTATTCGCGCTGGCTTGCAGAGGACGGCAGGCGAAACAAGTGGCTGGCGTTGCCCGAGAAGATCTGGCGACGGCTGCGCTCGTCAACCGGCATTGCCTGCACGGCTGGAATTGTCTCACGATAGAGGCGGGCACCGAGCTCATCGTCGTAGGGCGTGTCGGTCGCAAACACCATGTGATCGGCGCCAAAGAACTCATAGGCGCACATCAAGGCCGCAGTGTTCCCTTGGATGGCGGTGTCGCAGTAGAACATCCGGTAGTAGTCGAGGGGCCGCTTCGTGAGCGTCTGTCCGTCGTGGCGGTATCCCATCCTCTGGACGTTGAAGTCCCACGCCAGCTCGATGCGCTTGTGGAAATACGGAATCATCCCGCCCGCATGGTGGGTGATGATCTTCAGATTCGGGCAGCGCTCCAACACTCCGCCAAACGCCAGCCGCGCCATGGCCAGCGAGGTCTCGAACGGCCAGCCGAAGTTCGTGTAGACCAAAAACTTCGATCGATCCTCACCCGCATAGTCTGAGGTCGTGTTGGTTCGGCGCGGATGCAGAAGGATCGGCAGATCGAACGCTTGCATCCGTTCGAACAGCGGCAGGAACTCGGGAGCGTCGAGCGGCTTACCGTTGATGTCGGTGAACATCTCGACGCCGCGGAACCCAAGGACTGTGATTGCGCGCTCCATTTCAGCCAGTGCCGCGTCGACATCGCTCATTGGGAGGCAGGCGCAGGCGGTCACAAAGCGTGCCGGATGCTTCGCGACGAGCTCCGCCATCTCGTCGTTTGCGATCCGGGCACACTCGGCGGCATCGGGCGGCGAGGTGATGCTCTCGATGTTGGGGCCAGCCTCCGTCAGAATCTGGACCACGTCGGGGTACTGATCCATGACGCGGAAACGGACATCGAGATCGGTAAGCCCGGGGTTCGCCTGCCAGTACTTTGCGTACTGGGTCCCGAATCTCGGGCCCGCGCGGGCGTTGCGCTCGCGAAGATATCGGGGCGTGAGGATGTGAGCGAAGACGTCGATGATGGCTGGCATCAGTCCCGGGCAACCGGCAGTGAGGTCGATCGTGACTCGGAGAATTGGCGCGGCCGGCACCAGAGGTAGTACACGGGAATGCCCGCAGCCACCAGCGCCAGCCCCGCACCGCTATCGACCGGAAACGCGACCAGCCGGTTGATGACGATGGCCGTGGAGGCCAGGACGAAGACGATCGGCGCCCACGGATAACCCCAGACACGATAAGCAGGCTGGTATCCAGGACGCTGCCGCAGCAGAAAAATCCCGCCCGCCATGAGCGCGAAGAAGATCCACTCGGTGAAAATCACGCGCGAAAACAACTGACGATAGGTGCCCGTGAGTACCAGGACCGACGCCCAGATGGCTTGCAGCGCAATGGCCCGATGCGGAGTACCGAACCGCGGGTGAAGGTGATTCACCCATTGAAAGAGCAGCCCATCGCGCGCCATCGCGAAGTACACGCGCGGCGCCGCGAGAATGCTCCCCATCATGGCGCCGAAGACGGAGAACAGCACCAGGGCGGAAATAGCCAAGGCCCCCGGATTCCCGAGCACGACCGCCGCCGCATCGGCCGCCACGCGCGTCGACGCCAAAACCTTGTCAACCGGCAGGATGTAGAAATAGACCGCATTGAGTGCGACATAGGCCAGGGTGACGATCGCGATCCCGATTCCGAGCGCCCGGGGAATCGTCCGCTCGGGTGCGACCGTTTCCTCGGCGGTATAGGTCACCACGTGCCAGCCGCCGAAAGCGAAGAGGCCGGCGACGACCGCGAGCAGGAACTCGGAGATGGGCACGTCAGAGAGCCCGAAGCCCGGCGTACCAGCATCCGAGTACCTGATAATGCGATGGCAACTGAGAACCGAGGACGAAGCCCACGACGACAATCAGCGCCACGGCTACGACCTTGGTCGCCGTGATACTCGTCTGCAGTGTGCTACTGCGCTTGACACCGGCGTAGTTGATCGCCGAGTTGACGAGAATGGCTGCGACCGCCACGGCGCGCATCCCGCGGTCGTCCAGCGGCACGAAGACACCCGCATAACGCGCGAATACCATCGACATCGCGGCGATGATGCCGGAGTGCATCACCCAGAACATCGCCCAGCCCCACAGGAAGCCGGCCAGGGGCGAGTAGATCTCCCGGAGAAAGACGTAGACGCCGCCCGTGCGTGGAAAGGCCGTCGCCAGTTCGGCACAGGCCAGCGCGCCAAAAAGGGTCAGGATGCCCGACACGATCCAGACGAGCAGTACGCCGACGATATTCGGAACGTGATGCGTTACTTCTGCCGCCTGGACGAAAACCGCCGACCCGATGATGGTGCCAACCACGAGCGCGGTGGCGTGCGGCAAGCGCAGGGTGCGGTGGAGCTGGCCGGACACGGGCGGGAGCGTAGCAGAAATCGGTCGGGTGGACCGGTTCTCTGATGCGCTCAGACGGCTGCCGGTACTGCCAAACGTTGCGATTCGACCAGTTCGCGAACAACCGAGACGACCAGTTCCGGCTCATCGAACTGCACCCAATGGGTGCTCCGCGTGGCAACGACATGGCGGCCATCAATGGATGCTTCAGCCAGGATGCGGTGCGCCGCAAGATGCTCCGTCGGCTGGTCGCCGCTGGATATGACGACGGTCGGAATCTCGCGAGGCGGACTCACGGTGGCGATCGAGGGCGCGTGTTGTTCGAGAACCCGAAGATGATCGGCCATGGCGTGAAAGCATTTCGGCTGACACCAGTGCGCCTGAACGATGGGATGGACGCTGGGCGGAAGCTTGCGCACCTCCCCCACCAGCCGCTCGAGGGTTCGCGCGGCGGTTGGACCGAATATCTTCACGAAGTGCCGCGGCACGCCTGGCGCCCCGCCGGTCAGGAGCGTGAGGCACGCGCGGACAACGCCAACGCGGGCGAGGAGCGCACCCACTCGTGACAACTGTCGGCCGCCCCTGAGGAGGCGGGCACGCTGAGGAGTCGCGATCGAGCCACTCGATGGCCGGGTCGATCAGCACGATGCCTGCGACCCGATCGGGATGGCGCGTAGCGTACGCGCGCACCACAAAGCTTCCGAACGAGTGACCAACGAGCACATATCGGTCGCGCGGCGCGATTTGTGCGAGCACGGCGGAGAGCTCGTCGACGATTCGGTCAAAGGTTCTGGGACACGTAGGCGCGTCGCTCCACGCCAGACCTGCGCGATCGTACGCACAAACACGCGTGAATGTCGCAATCTCCGGCTGGACGACGGCCCAACTGAGCGACGAGGCGGCAATCCCGGATTCGAGCAGCACAACCGGACTGCCCTCACCCGCGCACGTGGCATGCAGCCGATGGCCACCAACCTCAATCAACACGCCTGGCGGCGCGAACCGTCGTCTCTGGCGCCGGGCACCGAGGCCTTGATAGAGCGCGCCAAGCAGAAGCAGCGCGAAGAGCCCCGCCAGGACACTGAACATGCCCACAACTGTATGGTCGATCCCAGCGGGACCGGACGCAACCTCGAGCGACTGCGGCTTCTAACGCCGAAGTAGAACCTTTGTGAGCGGTCTGGGCTCAGCCTCGCTAGCCGTAAGCACGGGCGCGACAGTCGGCGTAAGCACCCACATGGAACGTTATCTTGCGCCGTATCAATCGACGTTGCACGCGGTGTTGCGAATCGTCGCCGGGTTCCTTTTCTTTCAGCACGGCCTGCCGAAACTCTTCGGAGGATTCGGCAGGAAGGAGCCGGCCGAGCTCCTCTCCCAGATGGGGTTGGCGGGCATCATCGAAGTCTTTGGCGGCGCCGCCATCGCGTTGGGCCTGTTTGCCAGTCCCATCGCCTTTATTGCGTCCGGCGAGACGGCCGTCGCCTACTTCCAGGCGCATGCCCCACGAGGCTTCTGGCCCATCGCCAATGGTGGCGAGCTGGCGGCACTGTACTGTTTCGTGTGGCTGTACTTCGCCGCGACCGGTTCGGGCAAGTGGAGTCTCGACGCGTTGCGCAAACGGGGTCGCCGAAAAGCCTAGTGGCGTGTTCAGCTGATTTATTCGAGCTCCGATCTTCCGGCTAAAGCCGGAAGCCACGAGTGCCAACAATCTTTGTGGCCTTCGCGTGGCTTCCGCCTTCAGGCTGAATTCTATACTCGAGTGAGTTTCAGCTGCAGTACTGGTCCGTAGTGAGTCAATGAAACGAAAGCCGACCAAAGCAGCAGACACGTTCGAACGGGTCAAGAGGGTGGGGCTCACGTTACCGGACGTCGTCGCCACCACGAAGTACGACGGATCGCCGGTCCTGAAGGTGCGCGGGTGCTTCATGGCGGGCCTGGCTACTCATCCGTCGGCCGATCCAGAGACGCTCGTCGTCAGGGTCAGCCTCGAGGAACGGCAATGGCTCATGGCAGGATGCGCCCGAGACCTACTACGTGACCGACTACTACGAAAAGTATCCGCTCGTGCTGGTGCGTCTGTCGCGAATCGATCGCGACGCCCTCCGCGACTTGCTGTCTGTTTCGTGGCGCCTGACGGTGGCGAAGGCGGGACACATCCGCGGAAACCTCGCGCTGTGGCTTCCGCCTTGAGGCGGAAGATTCCAGCGGATGGCTGATCTTCCGGCTGAAGCCGGAAGCCACGCGAGCGGAATCGCGCTCGGCCATCCGCGATATGCTCGGCCTCCATGAACACTCTCCGCATCTTCACTGCGGGTGCCATTCTCGTTGCGCTCTTCCCGCTCTCGTCCGCGGCGCAAACACGCGTCGTGCGGTTCGGCAAGCTCTGGGACGGCACAAAGGTGATCAACAACGCGGTCGTGACCATCAAGGACGATCGCGTTGTGACCGTTGGCAGCGGCGATGAAGCGGTTCCGGCGGACAGCGAGATCATCGATCTGCGCAAATACTCTGGACTGCCGGGCCTGATCGATCTTCACACCCACATCACCTATTTCTGGGACCAGCAACCCGGCACGCGGCCGCGAGGACAGCGTCGCCTTCCCGCGGTCACGGTCTACCTGTCGCAAGAGAACGCGCGGAAAACACTCGAGACAGGAGTCACCACGGTGCGCGACCTGAATGCGGGGAACGATATGGATCTCGCCATGCGCGACCTCATCGCGCTGGGTGCCATGGTTGGTCCTCGCATTGTCGCGTCGGGCCCGGGAATCTCGGCCCGGCAAGGCACGCCGCCGGATGCGGAAGCGATGAAGAAGGCAGTCGAAGACCGAGTGAAATCCGGAGTGGATTGGATCAAAGTGTTCGGCTCTCGCGGCGGTTACGACGTAGTGGACGGCACGCAAACCGTCAGCTTCGACGACATGAAGGCGATCGTTGACGCGGCCCATGCGTCGAACAAGAAAGTCGCGATTCACTCATACGGCGCATCCGGCGTACGCGATGCCGTGCGCGCCGGAGCGGACTCCGTCGAGCACGGCGCGGATCTGGACGACGCGACGATTGCGGAGATGGCGAGGCGCGGCACCGTATGGGTGCCGACGATCGATCACAACCGCTACTACATCGATGCCGCTGGAGAATTTGGCTTCGCGGCCGGATCGGAGGTGGCCCTCAAGGACTACATCCAGCGCAATCTCGAATCGGTTCGGCGGGCGATCACAGGCTGGCGTGCGAGTGGCCATGGGATCGGACGCCGTCTACACGATGTTTGGTCAGAACACGCGTGAACTCGGCTGGTTCGTCAAGGCGGGCATGACCAATGCGCAGGCGCTCAGCTCCGCCACGACGATACCGGCCACACTGCTTGGCATGGGCGACAGGCTGGGCCAGGTCGCGCCCGGCTACCTGGCGGACCTGGTCGCGGTCGAAGGGGATCCGCTCAACGACATCACTGTCCTCTTCGGCGGTGTGAAGTGGGTGATGAAAGACGGAAAGGTCGTCGTCGATCGGCTACAGCGCGACTGACGGGTCGATCCGCTGCACGCGGCCGTTGCTACTCTGTCGGCTTGTCTCGCCTGCTCGCCGAGTCAGCGTCGAGGGCAGCGCGTCTTGGACGCGGTACGTTACCTTCACCGACCCGAGTTGGATTTCGTCATGTTCCTCGAGGGCAACTCGATCTTCGACGCGGTGGCCGTTCACCAAGATTCCGTTCTTGCTCCCGAGATCCTCAACCGTAGCCTGGGTGCCAGTCACGACGATCCGGGCGTGTCGACGAGAGAGTGTCGCGGAATCGATGCGCACGGCACAGTCGCGATCACGCCCGACGAGATTCGGGCCTTCGGACAGACTCCACTCGCGACGCCGCGACACGAGCCGCGGGCCTGAAGCTGCAAGGCCGGCGGTCGCGAGCGCTGGCGCTGGCCGCGCATCCGCCTGAAAGGCGTAGCCGTATCGGGGGACCGTGCGGATGTAGCGACGCGCCTGGGGCGAGTCGCCGAGCGCGGCCCGGACTTCCGTGACCAGGTTGTGGAGGCTGGCGTCCGTCACAAACGTTCCAGGCCAGAGGCGCTCGAGAATTTCATCTTTCGACACCGCTTCAGGCCGGCGATCGATAAGGAGCTCCAAGAGTTGTAAAGCCTTGGGCGAAAGCGGGATGACGCGGCCATGGCGACAAACCACCCGCTGCCCGGAGTCGAACTCGCATTCACCAAAAACGACACGCATAGGGCCCGCAGAAATTAGCGATTCATGAGACCTTCATGAGGACTGCGCGCTCGCAAGCCGGTATCTTGGCACAGGAGACTCTCATGTCCAGCATGCGACGACTCGCCCTATTCCTGGTCTGGGTGCCGACTATCTTGGGCCAAGCACAGATTCCCTCCGACCAGCCTGGCGCCAAGACCTGGGTCGGTCGCAATCAGGAGATTGAAGAGTATCTGAAGACTGCGGAGTGCGTAACGATACGGTTGGTCGCCCCCAATTTGGCACAATGTACGCTTCGGCCGGGTGGACCCGTCGCCAAATGGCGTGGAGAACGCGGACCTCCAGGCATCTATCGCGGTTTCAGGGAAAGCTATAAGACCGAGATTGCCGCCTACGAGCTCGACAAACTCTTGAAGATGGACATGGTGCCGCCGACCGTCGAACGTCAGCTCGAGGGCAGCAAGGGCGCCGCCCAACAATGGGTGGAGAACGTCGTTGATGCAACGGACCCGGCGATACCGGCCGGAGAAAGCCGAGGTCACTGGGAAGGCCAGTTGGTTCGAATGACGATGTTCGACAACCTCATTGGCAACCGTGAGAGAAACAAGCGAAATATGCTGCGCGACAACGCGTGGGGGCTGATTCTGATCGATCATTCGCGGGCGTTTGGCGTCGAACCGTTGCTCTATCAGAAGATGAGCGCCATCGACGAGGCGTACTGGGCGCGGATTGAGCTTCTGACTCGGGCGCAACTCGATGGAGCACTCCAGCCCTGGCTTGACCCACAAGAGATCAACGCCATCCTGGAACGGCGGGAGAAAATGAGGGCGGAGATCAAATCGCGACCAAAATAGGCGGATCGCAAGTCGAACCGTGAATACAACAGTCTGGCCGATGAGCATCAAAGCGATCGCTCATTACGAGATCTTGGAGCCCCTCGGTGAGGGCGGCATGGGCCGCGTCTACCGCGCCGTTGATAGCCGTTTGGGCCGGCCGGTCGCGGTCAAGCTGCTGCGCGCAGATTCCACGGTCAGCGAGGAGCGTCGAAAGCGGTTCATCCATGAGGCGAAGGCCGCCTCCGCCCTCAATCACCCTCATATCATCACGATCTACGACATCGGCCGCGACGGCGACGTCGACTTCATGGCCATGGAGTACGTGGCTGGCCCGTCGCTCGCCTGCATCCTCGCACGAGGTCGGCTCAGCGTCGAGGAAGCCGTCGCGTACGCTGCGCAAATCGCGGACGCGCTGGCGGCCGCGCACGCCGCCGGAATTCTCCATCGAGACCTCAAGCCCGCCAACATCATGGTCACCGATCGAGGATCGATCAAAGTTCTCGATTTCGGGCTGGCGAAACTGATCGAGCGCGTCGAAGGCGACCTGATGGATCACTCCGCCACGACCGATACCGGCGGCGCCCAGCCCCTTCAGACAGCGGAAGGAACCATCTTGGGCACGGCCGCCTACATGTCGCCAGAACAGGCGGAAGGGAAACCAGTCGACGCGCGTTCGGACATCTTCTCTTTTGGCGCCGTGCTCTACGAGATGGTTGCCGGCCGACGCGCATTCCGAGGCGACACAGGGATATCCACCCTGGCAGCGGTGCTGACCGCAGATCCCGAGCCACCAAGCCGTTTGGTACACGGGCTGTCGCCTGATCTCGAGAAACTGATCGCCCGGTGTCTCCGTAAGAATCCGGAACGGCGCTGGCAATCAATGGCGGACCTGAAGGTTGCGCTCGACGACCTTCGGGAAGAGGCCGATTCGTCCGGCCTCGCCGAGCCCTCCGCTTCTCCGCCAGCACGCCGCGTGTTACGCGCCGTCGTGGGCGGACTCGCGATCGCTGCGTTTGGAACGGTGATCGCTGGCGTGTGGCAAATGACTCGGACTCAGCCGGCTGCCGCGCCGAGGCCATTCCTGACGCGGCTCACGTCCGACGTCGGTTGGACGGACTATCCTTCGATCTCGCTGGATGGGAAGTTCCTCGCGTACGCGTCCGACCGCAGCGGTGAAGGCACCCTCGACATCTGGGTCCAGCAATTGCCGGACGGCGCGCCGGTCAGGGTCACCGATCACGCCGCAGACGATGTCGACCCGTCGTTCTCAGCCGATGGCAGCCGAATCGCTTTTCAATCCAGCCGGCTCGGTGGGGGTATCTACGTCGTTCCGACACTGGGTGGCGACGAGCGACTGGTCGCGGCGGGCGGGTTTTCCCCTCGCTTCTCGCCCGACGGGAACTGGATCGCCTATGGCATGGCCGAACGCGGCAGCGGCCAGATCTATATCGCTCCGGCCGACGGCGGTCCAGCGACGGCTGTGGCTGCGGATTTCTATCGGGCACAGTCTCCTGTTTGGTCCCCCGACGGACGATACCTGCTGTTCTGGGGGCAGCGCCAGCGCGGCACTTCACCGGAAGGCAACGTCGATTGGTACGTGGCAGCGGTTGCCGGCGGAGCACCAGCGCCCGCAGGTGCGCGTGATGTCCTGCTGAAAGAAGGATACCAGGCGTTTCAGGGACTGCCATTTCCCGACGCCTGGGAGCGCGCGGGAAACCGGATCCTCTTTCACGGCAAGGTGGGCGACTCCTCGAACATCTGGCAAGTTGGGATCTCACCCGAGAAGCGGCGGATCATCGGAACGGTGCAGCGCGCGACCTTCGGCACGACGGACGAAGCGGGCGCCGCGGTGACTGCGGACGGACGGATGGTGTTCGTCAGCCGAACGATGGGAGCAGACATCTGGAGCCTGCCGATCGATGCGAATCGCGGGAGAGTCCAGGGCGAACTGACCCGAGTCACCCAGGATGCCGCTGATGATTACGATCCCACGCTGTCGGGCGACGGTGCGACCCTCGTCTACCGTTCGCCGCGAGGAGGACGGTTTGGCGTGCTCATGAAGAGGCTTGGGACCAACGCGGAGATCCTGCTGACGCGAATGCCCGTGGATCACTACCCTGCCCTGAGTCACGATGGAACGAAGGTCGCGTATTCGTATCGGCAGGATGGCAAGTTCCCCATGTTTGTCGTTGCCGCGACCGGGGGAACGCCCGAGAAAGTGTGCGACGACTGTGGCGCCGTGGAAGAGTGGTCAGCGGATGGCGGCCGGATTACGTACATGACGGCCCAGGATCCGTCAGGCGTGGGCGTCGTGCAGTTGGGTTCGTCGAACAACGCTGGATGGTTGAGTCATCCCGGCTACGGGATCTACAACCCACGCCTGTCTTCGGATGGGCGCTGGATCGCATTCAACGCCAGGCCGAACAGGTTTGCGCCGGCGCAAGTGTTCGTTGCCCAAGTGCAGCAGTCCGCGGTCGCACCCGAAAAGCGATTGGATCGTGATCAGCCACGACGCCGACGCGCCAGGCTGGTCGCCCAGACGCCAGCCTTTTGTACTTCTGGTCGGATCGCGATGGCTCGCCGTGCCTCTGGGCGCAACGACTCGATCCGGCGACGAAGCACCCGACGGGAGAGCCGTTGAGCATCAAGCACTTCCACAGTCGAGGACTGTCGTGGAAGAACCTCTACCTCGGCGCGCCGGACGTGGCGGTGGCGCCTGACAAGATCGTTTTCAACCTGGGTGAGCACACAGGCAACATTTGGATGACTCAGCCCGCAGCGCGCGACTGATCTTTCATGTTGTCGCCTTCCTCCGCCACGCCGCCGGAGACTCGCCAACGAGCTTCTTGAACGCACGGCTGAACGCCGCTTCCGACTCATACCCGACGGCGCTGGCGACGATGGCCACGTGGCCACCGTCGAGCAGCAGTCGGGAGGCGACCTGCTTGCGCCACAACGCCAGATACTGCATCGGTGCGTGGTCAAGCATCTCGGTGAATCGCTCCGCGAGGACCGACCGCGAGACGCCTACGTGTCGAGCGAGTTGCTCGACCGTCCACGGTTCGTTCGGCTGGGCGTGCAACGCGGCCAATGCGTGTCCGACGACCGGGTCTCGCAATCCCGCGAGCCACCCGGTCTCGGCGGGCGGAAGGGTCTCGAGGTACTGACGGATCGTCTCGACGAACAGCAACTCCGAAAGCCGCGCCCGGACGTTTTCGCCGCCCCGCTCGGATCGGTTGGGCGCCCACGGCATGTCCCCAGCACCTACCCCGCGCGATCGAGCTCAGTTCGAAGTCGAAGTGACACTGCCCCGGTCAGTCGAACCGCGCGCAGCAGATCCGAAAGGACGTCCGCCTTCACGCCGGAACTTTCATGCGCTGGACGGGTCAGCATGTGGTGTGGACGCGGGAGCAAGCGGGCCTCACTCGCCGACGGGCCGCAAGGTAAATCGGAGTCGTGGGCATGGTGGTGATGCTGAACCCAACTTATCGTGAACCTGCCGGCCCACGATGGTGTCGGCGGATGTCGAAAGGACAAGTGTATGACGACTGCGTCTGATCGGAAGGCCCCGGCCACGGAGCGTTCGAGCCAGCGCGCGAATGGCCTGGCCGATCGCCTCGAGCAAGGTGCGCACGCGCTTGCCAGCTTCGCGAATGCCCTGACGGATGCGGAGTGGCAAACTCGTCTCCCCAAGGACGGGCGCACGATCGGCGTCATCGTGCATCACGTCGCGAGCGTCTATCCGCTGGAGGTTCAGTTGGCACAGACAATTGCGGCAGGAAACCCGGTGACTGGCGTCACCATGGACAACGTCCACGAGATGAACGCGGGGCACAGCAAGGAATTCGACGCGGTCACGAAAGAGGTGGCGCTCGATCTGCTCCGTCGCAACAGCGCCGCAGCCGCGGACGCGATCCGGGCCCTGAGCGACGAGGAGCTCGATCGGGCGGCTGCAGTGTCACTGTATGCCGATGCCCCGCTCACGAGCCAGTTCGTGCTCGAAGATCACGCGGTTCGGCATAGCTATCACCATCTTGCGCGTATGCGAGCAGCGTTGAAGAAATAATCTGCGGACGGCATCAGGACCCTCCTTTCGGAGGACTTTCAAGGGGCAGAGCTGCGCTCGGCCAGTGGAACGCTCCCGCGTAACCGGCAGTCTGCGCGGTCGCCAGGATTTCGTCGACCGAACGGGCGGTCGCCGACGTCGGAAACTCGCCGAGCAACACCGGACGCTCAAAGCCGAGTTGTGCCAGGGGCGTCTCCAACGGCGGCGCGTGTTGGAGCGTGTCGTACCAATGCACCTGGTCGAAATCGAGCGACAGTCCCTGGTAGAACGATCGCCAGCGCGACCCGGCCGAACCAACGGTGACCGGATGCGAGGTGACATCGTGAACAGTCGTGCGGCCTCTTCGATGAGTTCGCGCAATGACGCGGCGCGAAATGCCCATGAGCGGGTTGCTGGCCCCCAGCCCGCGAGTGACCCATTCGGGCTCGTTGATGACATCCCAGGCGAAGACGCGCTCGTCGGCGCCATAACGCTCGAGGATCGGGCGAACGACGGCGTGAAGCAGCCGATGCCGTCGCTCGGGGTGATTGAGCACGTGCCGCCGTCCGCCAAGCTGAACACCATTGATCCACTGCCGGGGCTTACACCAGTGGAAGTCGAAAATGGCAAACATGACCCGCATGCGGTGCCCATGTAACGCATCAAGAGCGGCGTCGAGGTCCGGGACCACGTAATCATCCAGGCCTTCGGGCGACCCGTCGGCCGAAAACCGGATCCCCGCGCGACCATCGCACAGCAGAAACCACCGCACCATGGACGCGCCCGTTGCCGCCAGCCCTGCGAGTTTCTCGTCCAGCACGACTCGCATGTCGTCTTGCGCAATACCGCCGGCAGGTCGCCACGGGTTTGCGCCGAAATCGATGCCGTAGTTGATCCACGGCAGGTTGGCGCCCACGACGAATTCGCCGGGTTGGAAACACTCCATCGTTGTCCGGGATCGAGCCGCGCTAGACATCTTCTAAGGCCATTATCGTGAGTATTAGCAAGTTTTCGCTGGGCCTTAGAAGATGTCTCGCCCCGCGGAGATCACCCCACCGCGCACAGTCCGCGCGGCGGGGACCCGAGCGGGGCAAAACAAACATAGCCCTAGCGAAGCGGAGCCTTCGCGTCTCTGCTCGGCGGGTTGAGGCGGAGCTTCGCAGACGCCTATTTGTACAGATTGCCAGCGAGATACTTGAGTCCGGTGTCGACCGCCACCGTGGCCACCACCTTCCCGGGCCCGAGCTCGCGCGCGACCGCAAGAGCGCCAACGAGGTTGAGGCCGGTCGATGTCCCGGCGAAGACGCCTTCTTCCTTGGCGGCGCGGCGTGCCATCGCGCGGGCGGCATCTTCATCGATCGCACGCGCCTCGTCATAGCTGCCCGCGATCAGGTGTGGCGGCCATAGCCCCGCGGCGGTACCTTCGACGCGGTGTGGACCGCCCGTTCCAGTCGTGAGGAAGGGCGAGGTCGAGGGCTCGAGGGCGATGATACGGGCCTGAATGCCGGCCTGTTTGAGCGTTCGCGACACACCGACCAGCATGCCAGCGGTACCGACGGCACCCACGAACGCGTCCACCGCGCCGGCCTGCTCGACCAGCTCGCGCCCGATGTTGGCATAGCCGTCGAGGGCATCGGCGTTGTGGAACTGGTCAGTCCAATACGTATTCGGGTCTTTCGTGAGTTCAGCGATGCGCGCGCGGAAGCGGTCGAACAACGCCGGCGTCACCTTGCCGCCATCGCTCGGCACCAACTCGAGATCCGCGCCAAACGCCCGCATCGTGTCGAGCTTCTCGGTCGCAAACGCGTCGGACGAGAGCGGGTGAAACGGGTAGCCCTTCATCGCGCACACCATCGCCAGCGACGAGCCGGTGCTGCCACCCGTGAACTCGACGACGCGCATGCCCGGTCGCAAGACGCCGCGCGCCTCGGCGCCTTCGATCATGGCGAGCGCCATTCGATCCTTGTACGACCCCGTTGGATTGAAGTACTCCAGCTTGATGACGATGGCGGCGGAACCGGGAGGGACGAGTCGATGAAGACGCACCAGCGGCGTGCGGCCGATCGTCTGGAGGACGGAATCTACGGGGAGTGGGGATGACATGTGACGAATACTTTTCTGTAAAGACACGCCGCTCTACGATGGCTTCCGGCTTCGCCGGAGCTCGGATACGCCTTATTCGCCGCCCATGCGAACCCGTGGACCCGTGATTGCCGCCGTTCCGGCACCTCGAAGAGTATTCCGCACTTTCCTCTCTTGTGGATAGATATCTCTATTGTGACTCGGAGCCGCTATACCTTCGGCGTTCAGGCTCAGGACCGTGCGGTATAGTTCGCCGCAGAGGTGTTGCCGTGAAGCGCCGAGACTTCATCGCTGCCCTGGCCGCTTCGCCGGCCATTGCGGGAGCCACGACCGATCAGGACCGTCCCACGAGCACGCCCGCGACATCCACCAAACCCCTGACGATCACCTTGCTCGGGACGGGGACGCCCGCGCCATCGCTGACCCGCCAAAGCTCTGGCTACGTCATCGACGTGGGCGCCGACCTCATCGTCTGGGACCATGGGCCGGGCGCGCATCAGCGCCTGATCGAAAGTGGATATCGCTCGATCGACACCACGCACGCATTCTTCACCCACCTCCACTACGACCACTGCATGGACTACGGCCGCCTGGTGCTTCAGCGCTGGGATCAGGGGGCCGACCGCATTCCCGATTTGAACGTCTACGGACCTCCGCCTCTGAGGCGCATGACCGAGCAGCTGTTTGGCGAGGACGGCATCTACGGTCCCGACATTCGTGCGCGGACCGAACATCGCAGCAGCCTCGATGTGTTCGAGGCGCGCGGAGGAAAGCTGCCGCGCCGCCGGCCCGCGCCGCGCGTGACCGAAATTCATGCCGGCTCCGTTATCGAGGGCAACGGATGGAAAGTCACGGTCGGCCATGCGCAGCACGTGCAGCCCTATCTCGAGTGCCTCGCCTTGCGGCTCGACACCAAGGAAGGCTCGGTGTGTTACACGGGTGATAGCGGCCCCAGCGACACGATCGTGGAGTTGGCCAAGGGGTGCGATGTGCTGATTCACATGAATCATTACTTCAGCGGGACCGAGCCAACGCCCGCGTACCGGGCTGCCTGCGGCAATCACCGCGACAATGCCATCATCGCGAAGCGGGCCGGCGTGAAGACGCTGGTGCTGACGCATCTGCTCGCCCAGATCGACTTACCGGGCATCCGCGAGCAAATCGTTCACGAGATCCAGGAAGTGTTCGAAGGCAAGGTGGTGTGGGGTGAAGACCTGATGCGCCTGGGACTGTCCGGATCTCGCGTGGCGAACATCGAAACCCGACAAGGTTGAGGCTACAGGCGCTGAAAAAACGAAAGCGGAGGAACCGGTCGCGTCGACCAATGCTCCTCCGCTGCCGATCACGTTCGAGACGGCCGCAACGGTTTCCGAACGGCGAGACTACTGAAGCACCCCGACCTTGATCGCCGAGAGCGCGCTGATTCCTTGCGCTGACGTCTGCCTCATTTGCCACGCACACCATATCGATCGTGAACGGGCCGGGGCCGCTGAGCGTCGCGGCGTAGTGAACGCACCGCCTGGTCTGGACGAGCGTTGTTCACCGCCACCGTCATCGTATCCCACACCTGCGCTGAGGTTGTGTTCTGGATCGTGCACGTCACTGTTGCCGTGGCTCCCCCGGTTTTGGTCAGGGACGTCTTGCCGGTGAATACATATGAACCCGCGGGGAGACTGATGTGACAACGACGGCGGGTGGGGAGCCATGCTGACGGCCACTGCACCAGCCACATACTCGAACGTCGTGTCGCTATCCCCCGTTGGTCCTTGCGGACCCGAGGCCTGGCACCCTGCGGCCCGCATCGGGTCCCATGCGGGCCATGCGGGCCCGATCGCACCCGTCGCTCCAGGATCACCCTGAGGGCCTTGCGCTCCGGCAGCTGCCCGCCGCGTCCAGGATCACCTTGAGGGCCTTGCGCTCCGGCAGGGCCTGCGGGTCCAGGATCACCCTGAGGGCCTTGCGCTCCGGCAGCTCCCGCCGCGCCTGCGGGTCCAGCCGGACCCTGAGCGCCTGCGGGTCCCGCTGGGCCCTCGGGTCCAGCCGCGCCGGCCGGTCCTTGCGGTCCTTCTGGGCCTGGAGTTCCTTCCGGTCCTGCGCCCGCGATGTCCGCGTTGAGAAGCACGCGCCCTGGCGATGCCGTGAACGGCAGAAAATTCACACCGTCCGTTGACGTCGCCGCCTGCAAGTAGTAGCGGTCGAGCGATGTCGTCATGAAGGGCGGGACCACGTTCAGAACAATCGTTCCTGTGTTGTCCAGGACACCGATCGCGAGGATTTGATAGTCAGGACCAAATTCCAGCGGAATGCCGTTGTACGACATTCCTGATTTCGTCGGGCTCCCAACGAGCACATAGAACTGACCGGGTTGTCCCGTGATCGTCACCGGAACACCCGCACCAGGCGTGGCAGGGTCGGCCGGTACGGCTAGAGTCGTCTGTGCAGACGCCGAAACCGCAGACACGAGCCACAGCCAACAGATCAGCGCGGTCACCTTGCGCGCTCTTGCACCGAGACGGACACTAGATTTACGGATCTTCATTGAAACGCCAAACCTCCGTCTGGGATATCGATCTGCCTCATTCTTCGCAACAGCGCCCAAGACAGAATTTGACAACCGGTGACAAAAACGTTGGACAGGAGAGGAAAAAACGTTACCTAACGGACTGTTTGGATCGCAACGCGATTGTTCGCGAGCTCGGGCGTCGCTCGAACGTCAAAGCGACGCAGGACTTCCCACTACGTCATGCACGGGCGGCAGGCCATTCCCGGAGTCTTGGCGGCAGCCACTGTCGCACGCGCCGCACGCGTCTCGTGAACGATTCGAGGGCGTGCTCATCCTGCACGTCCCAGGAAAACCCATACCCCTGGCGGATTGAAGGAGGGAGCAGCCCGATGGTTGTCAGACGCACGAGCGAGAACAGACCTGACGCGGGACCCAGTTGTGGAAACAGCAGGCTATGAGCGAGCCTCCGCGCGTTCTCTGTGACTTCAATCTGACCGCTTCCCAACGTCTCGCCCATGTAGCGTTCGTGCTCTGCGAGACTGTGCGGCAAAAGCCCGCCAGGAATCCCCAGCAAGGGACCTATCATCGCGGCCTCAGCACAGTAACGCGTCTTTTCCTCGGGGGTCAGAGGTCCAACGAAGCGCTCGGTACGCGAGCGGCACTGAATCAACCAACGTGGCGTGAACCCAACGCAGCAGATCCGGATCGCGCGCGGAGTAGCGCGTCCCAGCCGGGAAGACGCCGGAGGCATCGCGCAGGGTGCCGCTGACTCGACCGTGAATCGCATTGATCTGCGCGGCGATGGCACGCGCCTCTTCTTCGTCGCCAAAGGTCAACGCCAGCATGGCACCAATGGTTCGCCTCGCGCGCGCCGCGTATCCACGTCCATCTGACCTGAACGTGCTGTAATCGCTTACGCCGGCGGCCACGAGTGGATGGGCAAGCTGTAAGAGAACCGCCCGGCCCCATCCGAGCAGGACGACGACTTCGCGGTTGATCTTGCGAGCGACCGTCGGGGAAAGGACGCCGGCCGATTGCGATGCGCGTTGACGCGACCCTTCAACGCTGAAGGCGGATTGAGACGGATTCAAGATGAGGTCGGTTTCGAGTAAGCCCATTTTCTGCGTCCGCGTGCAGGCGACACGTCCCTCTGTGCATTATAGGCAGGTCGCTGCACGCATAAGCGCTGTGAGCGCACCTGTGCCGATCCGACTCGAATTTCCTATTGATGCCGGAGCGCGCTCAGCGGATTCGTCCGTGCCAGGTGCGCGCGAATTTCTTGCTGGAAGTCTTCGTCGTCGAGGCGCCGCCGCGGTCAGACCGCTTCAGCCAGGCAACGATCGACATCACGCTACTCCTCGGATCCGGCCCCCGGTGCCGGCTTCATCACGCGGCCAATCGCGTTCACGAGTTCGGCCCATCGCGACTCCTCGCGAAGGAGCTGCTTCTTGCCGTCGGGTGTGAGCCGATAGAACTTGGCGCGCTGGTTGGCGTCGGTCTGGCCCCATTTCGAAGTGACCCAGCCTTTCTTGGCGAGCCGCTGCAAGGCGGGATACAGCGAGCCGGCTTCCACCTGGAGCACGTCAGACGACTGGGCACGAATGGTTTGGCCGATCGCGTAGCCGTGCTGCGGCCCCCACTGGAGGGTCCGGAGGATCAGCATGTCGAGCGTGCCATGCAGCAGATCCGTGCGCGCATCGGGTCGTGAGGAATGGAGGGCCATTGGCTATAGAAAG
Organism: uncultured Acidobacteriota bacterium; assembly: GCA_963734095.1. Lineage (GTDB taxonomy): Bacteria > Acidobacteriota > Vicinamibacteria > Vicinamibacterales > UBA2999 > JACCSI01. Next base: position 58,803 of record CAVTGK010000048.1, read on the forward strand.
TCTATACCCTTAGACGTAGAGAGTCTATAGCCTGTTCCATTGGAATCTGAGGGATCTTGAGCTGGTTGTGGGCTTACGCGATCTGACCGGCAAACCGTTGAGCGAGCGTCAAGAGGTCATCGAGCTCGACCGGCTTGACCAGACGGGCGATCACCGGGGGCGTCTGCACGCCCGTACCATCGGTAATCTGCCCGGAAATGATCGCCACGGGAATCCCTGCCAGCAACGGATCCTGTCTCAGCGCGTCGATCAGGTCCTCGCCATTCATGTAAGGCATCATGAGATCGACGAACATCAGCCCGGGCGGCCCGTCATTGCGGATACGCTCGAGGGCTTTCAATCCGTTTTCGGCTCCCACGACACGATAGCCTTCGGCGGACAGCACGACGCACAACATCGTCCGCACGTCGTCGTCATCATCCACCACCAGGATTGAGGCTCGTTGCATCGGCAGCGCTCCGTGACACCGGCAGTTCCACCGTAAAAGTGGCGCCTGCACCCAGACGGCTCTCAACAGTGATGGTTCCGCCCAGTCCATCGACAATGGTCTTGGCAATATGCAGTCCGAGCCCCAGGCCGCCGTAGTGACGGGCGTCGGCGACTCGCTGGAACGGATCAAAAATCGTTTTGAGCAGCGCCGGGTCGATCCCGGTGCCGCGGTCGACGACTCTGACAATCGCGTGGTCGCCCGACCGCGTCGCCGTGATATCGATCGGCTTCCCTTCTCCGTACTGCATCGCATTCGAGAGCAGGTTCGTGACGACTTGTTCGAGGCGAAAACGATCCCATTGGCCCGTCAGGTCCCCGTCGGTCGTGACCGTGACGGCCGAATTCGCCGTGTGCCTGCTCCTCGGACAATCGCGAGACCACATCGCGCACCACCGTTCCGAGGTCGACTTCCTCGAGCTCGAAGTGCAGCTGTCCTGTCCGAATTCGCCCCAAATCGAGCAACTCCTCGACGAATCGGCCGAGTCGCCGGTCTTCCCGCTGAATCACCTCGAGCGCCGTTCGCGCGGCCGCGGGCGACAGCGATCCGCGTATGAGGCCTTGCGCAGCAAGGTGAATCGATGCGAGCGGTCCCCTGATCTCGTGAGCGGCGATCGACAGAAACTCGTCGCGGCCGGTGATCGCTTGTCGTGCCCCTTCATACAGTCGCGCATTGTCGATCGAAAGCGCGATACGACGCCCGAGCTCCTCGGGTAACTCGAGATCGGCTTTCGTGTACTGCCGCGCCCGGGGCGCGACGAAGGTGAGCGCGCCAACGACTTCGTCCCGGCACAGTAACGGGATTGCCATATGCGATCGCGATCCTTCCGTGTAGATGATCGGATAGCCGCCAAGCGCGCCCGCATGAAGCGCCGGAGCACGGTCAAAATCACCCTCACCCCCGGCGACCAACAGTCGTTCGGGCTGGCGCTCGTGGATCAGATCCACCGCGCAGACGTCGCCGAGATATGGAACCGTGAGTTGAGCGACTGAGGAGAGAGCACTTTTGACGTCGAGCGACGAGAGCAGCCGCGTCGCATCAGCCAGGAACGTCGCGCGGCGCAGGAGTCGCTCTCCTTCGGTGACATCCCGGAAGCTCCAGACGCGGCCAGCCACGCTGCCCGCGACGAGTTGCGGCATCGAATAACGTTCGAAGACTCGACCATCCTTGAACCGAAGCACGTCGGAGGCTTCTCGATCGGGCACTGCATACAGATCACGAACGGTATCCAGAAAGGCCGTCGGATCCTCGAGCTGATCTGAAACGAAGGACAGCAGCGCCGAGTCATCGCCGGTCTCGATCAGCGACGGGGGCACACGCCAGAGCGTGAGAAAACGGCGGTTGTACGCTGCGACGTGTTCTTGACGGTCGACCACGAGGATCCCGTCGGCAGTGGCGTCAAGCGTGGCCTTGAGGAGCGAAACGGATCGCTGGAGTTCCTGCGACGTCTCTTGTTGCGTGGTGATGTCCAGCGCGGCACCCACGCATCCGCCGGTCGTGCCCGTATCGTCGACGAGCGGATCGATCAGTACCGCGAACCACCGGCCGCGCCGCAGATATTGGAACGACTGCCGGTCGCCCATGAGGGCGGCCAGGTGGTGCGCGATCAAGTGCTCGGTTGGATCGCGACTCCCGACGAAGTCGTAAACGGTCGTCCCCACGAGCCGTTGCGACTCGGCTTCGTCGAGCAGCGCCGTTCGTCCCAGCACGTGGGTGAACCGCAGCTCGCGGTCGGTCGCCCAGACCGCGCCGGGCGCCTGTTGGAATATGAGGCGAAGGTATTCTCGGGATCCCTGTCGTGATCGATGGCTCGGCATGGCGGCGAGTCGGCCTGCATGCCGGTAGCGACGTGAGCCCTACGCGTCTTGCAGTGCGACCAATTGTACCTTGGGTTCCGTGAGCTCAAACGGACTCGCCCGTAAACGGTCGGCCGGGATATGCTAGTCGGCCCACTGCCCGGTGGCGCCATGGCAACGGTGGTGTGGATGAGGAGTGGATTAGGAGATCGCGGATGACCGTTCCTGACGACCGCATCGTCTCGGACATCGTGGGCGAGCTCGAGAAGGCGTGGAACGCGGCCGATGGCGCGGGGTTCGCGCGGCCGTTTGCCGAAGACGCTGACTTCGTGAACATCCGCGGTGACCACTTTCGCACTCGTGAGGTCATCGCGAAAGGACACCAGGTCATCTTCGACACGATGTACAAGGGCAGCGTCGTCCGCTACCAGGCGACCGACGTGCGAGCGATCGCGCCGGGGGTTCTCGTTGCCCACGCGAAGGCCACGCTCACCGCACCGACGGGTCCGCTGGCGGGTGAACACGGCTCATTGTTTACGCTCGTGCTGGTGCAGCACGACAACGATTGGCGAATCGCCGCCTTCCACAACACGTTGGTCGCGTGACTCACCTCTCCACGAGGTAGAGGACCGACATTCGCTACCAGGCGTCGCCCGGCCGCCAGTCGCAGACGATTTCTCCGTCGAGATCAAGGTGCGGTGACCGGCGGTGCGAAGAATCATGATGCTGCCATCGTCGTCTAGCGTGCGCTCACGGCCGCGGGGACCGTCCACGAAGGTCGGTCCCCGCCAGCGCTCCCACCCCAGCGTCTCGTAGAAACGCGTGAGTCCCCGTCGAGAGCGCACCCAGTACGTAGCGCTCGCGAATCAAGTCGCCGATCCGCTTCATGACCGTTGCTCCGTGGCCGTTGCGCCTGTGAACAGCCGCGGTGGCAACCGCTTCCACATATCCGACACGCAGCCGCTGGCCCGAACACACGAGCGTCCGCTCGACGAGCGAACCGTGGCTGATCAAACCACCTGAGCCGATCAACCACACGTGGACTCCGCCGATTGCATGGTCCCAGTCGTCGTCGGTGAAATCCGAAAAAGCGGTGTCGAGGAGGACCCGAAGCTCGTGCAGGAAGGATGAGTCCAGCGTGTCTGAAGACGCACTGTGGAGCGTCACCATAGAGACAGTCTAGAACGCTCCAGGCAGAGCCTCGGAAACTTCCGAACTCCCCCTTGCTTACCGAGTGGAAGACG
>CAVTGK010000049.1:0-81449 GCA_963734095.1 uncultured Acidobacteriota bacterium
CAAGGACGTGCCGGGGCAAGGTCGCAGTAGATGGTCGCGATCGAGCGCGCCGACGCTCCTGTACACCGGGCGCGCCGAGCGACAGATAGCAGGTGCTGCGGGCGACGATGATCTTCCGCTTCGAGAAGGGTGGCTGGAAAGATCGCCCACTGGTACGCGGACACCATGGTCGAGCTGCAGTTCTCCGGCACCAGGTTTGCTGAGCCTTTTCGTCGCTCACGATCTGGCGGCCAGGACCTCGCGGAGCTTGGCCGCGAAGGCGTCGGGCTGGCCAGGCAGGCCGTACTCGTCGCCGAGGAAGCCGCCGTGGTTGCTCGGGAACATCTCCGGCTTGGTGCCGAGCTGCTCGGCGACGGCGAAGGCCCCCCGGCTCGCCAGCTGGCCCTCGGACTCCTCGCCGGCGGCCAGGACGATCTGGGTCGACGCCGACCCCAGGGCGGCGAAGTCGGGCTGGTAGTGGGTGAGGGTGACGAGGTTCTGGGCGAGCAGCGGGTCCGTGCGCGAGCCGTCGTCCTCGGTCGGCATGCCGAACATCGCCGGGTCGGGCCCCGGCTGGCCGGCGGTCTCGGCCGTGAAGGGTCCCTGATGGCTGGTGAGGGCGATGAACTGGGCCATCCCGGCACCCCAGCCGCTGCGCTGGTAGGTCTCGGCGACCGCGCTGGTGGCCGCCAGCGCGTGCTCGCGGTCGGGCAGGACCGAGGCGAGCGGCGGCTCGTGCGCGACCAGCGTCCGCACGTCCTGTGGGTGCTTGGACATGAGGGCGAGCGCGTTGACCGCGCCACCGCTGCTGGCGAAGAGGTCGACCGGCTCCCCACCGATCGCCTGGATGAGCCGATGCAGGTCGTCGGCGTGGACGTCGGGCGTCACCGGGCTGGCTGGGTCGGTCTTCACGCTGCGCTCGACGCCACGTGGGTCGTAGGTGACCACGGTGCGGTCGGGGAAGTGCCGCGACAGCGTGCCGAAGCCGGAGGCGCCCATCGGTGAGCCGATCAGCAGCAGGACCGGCTCGGTGCTGGCCTCGTTGCGCCGGACGTCGTAGGTCAGCGTGGCGCCGGGGACGTCCAGGGTGTGGGTCGTCACGGTCGTCGACGGCACGGCGTCCTCGGCCAGGATGGCGTCGATCTGACCGATGGCCTGCTTCAGGCCCTCCTCGACGCCCATGGCGAGGACCTGCTCCATCGCCTCGGTGCTGGGGAAGAGGCTCTCGATCGACATCCGCGTCCGTCCGCTGTCGATCTCCTCGATCGTGACCCGGGCGGTCGTGCCCGGGAGATCGGTGTTCGGCGAGCCGTCGTCATTGGCGAAGCCGTCTCGGAACACCAGCGACCGCGGCGGGTCGACCTCGACGATGTCCCAGTAGCCGTGTGGCTGGTCGCCCTCGGGACCGGTCATGTGGTACTCGACGCGGCTGCCCGGCGCCAGGTCGTGCCTGGTGAAGGTGGCGGGGTAGGTCGGCGGCCCCCACCAGCGCTCGAGCTGACGCGGATCGGCCCAGAGCTGCCACACCCGCTCGGGCGGGGCGTCGAACTCGGCATCGATGGCCATGGTCAGGGCCTGGGGATCCTTGCGGACAGCGGTGACGGTCATGCGTCGGCCTCCTCGGCATCGGTGACGAGTGCGGTCATCCGGTCGACCCGCCCGCGCCACAGCTCCTCGTATCGGTCGAGCAGGCCTCGCGCACGGCGGAGCCCCTCGACATTGGTGCGGACGACCTTGCGGCGCCCGCTGCGCACCTTGGTGACCAGGCCGGCCCGTTCGAGGATCGCGACGTGCTTCTGCACCGCCGCGAAGCTCATCGGGTAGTGCTCGGCCAGCTCGGCGACGCCCTCCTCGCCCGCGATGGCCCGACGGACGATGTCGCGCCGGGTGGTGTCGGCCAGCGCCCGGAACACGCGATCGAAGTCGAGGGTCGTCTGCATTGATACAACCTTATGGTTGTATGTAGAGGCTGTCAAGCGAGGGGATACGGCCGCCCGGGTCTGGCGTCTGGTCGGGTGCCGGGTGGAAGATCTGCTCGGAGGTGGACCGCCTTGGCACGGCCCCAACGCTCGGTGTCGACCGCCCTGGTTGTGGTCGTTGCCGTGGCTGGCCTGCTTGCCGCCGGGCGGTGGCTGCAGCCGCGGATCGATGGCCGGACCAGGGCCGCGGCTCCGACCCGCCCGGCGCCCACCGCACCCGCCACCACCGGCCCGGCCACGACCAGCCCGATCCTGGCCATCGACCGGCGGGCTGGCTCGTCCGGCGTCACCAGGGTCGTCGCCACCAGCTCCCAGGTCGACGCCATGGCGGTCACCCGGCGGGCGGTCTGGCTGGCCGTCGGCGGGCTGGTCCTGCGGGTCGACCCGGCAACTCGGCGGGCGCTGGTCGTGCCCGAGGTCGACAACGGCGCGCCGGTGGTCGACCTGACGGCCGGGGCGGGGGCGGTCTGGGCGGTGACCAGCAGCGCCGGGCTGCTGCGGATCGACCCGGGCACCGCCCGGCTGACCGCGCCGAACCCAGGCCCGGTCAGCGCCATCGCCGCCGGCGCCGACGGGGTCTGGGCAGTGTGCTGCCAGGGCCGGGGCCGGCGCGGGCGGGTCACCCGCCTCGACCCGGCCAGCGGCCGGGTCATCGCCACCGTCGGCCTCCCGACCCGCCCCCTGGCCGTTGGGACCGGACCGGGCGCCGTGTGGGTCCGCGGCGCCGAGGGCTGGCTGTGGCGGGTGGACCCGGCCTATGGCCGGCAGGCCGGGGCGATCCGGCTGCCAACCGTTCCGGGCGGCGCCGAGCTGGCCGGGAAGGTGGTGGTGGCCGGGGCGGTGCTCTGGGTCACCGAACCGGGGCCTGGGGTGGTGCGGCGGGTCGACCTGCGAAGCGGGGCCGAGGACCGCTGGGAGGCCGATGGGCGCCACCTCGCGGTGACGCCCGGTGGGACGGTCTGGGCGACCAGCGACACCCGGCTGCTCGGCCTGGGCGGCCCCCAGGTGCGTGGCCCTCGCCGGAGCCTGCACGAGCTGAACGCTGATCGGATCACCGCCATGGCGGCCGCTGAGGACGGTGGGTTGTGGCTGGGCACGGCCCACGGGCTGTTCCACGTCGACCGGAGCGTCCTGCGCCGGTGATCGCACCGCCAGTCGACCGCCCTTGTCAGCGCAGCTCGCGGCGCTGGCGTCGGCGTCCGAGGTGCGCAGGGCCTCGATGGTCGCCGTGGGGACGATCCCTTCGACCCGGCGGGCCAGCTCCGGGTCCAGGGTCACGAACGCGTCCGCCTGGAGCTGGGTGAGGGCGACGTACTCGGCGTCGTAGGTCCCGGCCCATCCCAGCTGATCGGCCACCTGCCAGGCCCGGCGCCGGAGCACGGCGTCGCCCAGGAGACGGATCGGCAACGCCTGGACGCGGGCGAGCCGGCCGAGGGCGACCTCGGGCGGGAGCTCGCCCCGGTGCACCGCCTCGTGCAGGGCCGACAGCGTCTGGGAGCGCAGGAGGGTCGGCGCGAGCAGCTCGTGCTCGGCCGGGACCTCGATCCCCTCACCCGCCAGGTGGAGGACGACGCCGCAGTCGACGACGAATCTGGTCATTGGCCGGCGACTCTATCGGACCCTTGCCACCAACCCGGCAGTGCGTCAGCTTGATCTTCCAGATTCTCGACGATCGACCGGTTCGAGCTGTGGGGGGAGCCGTTGAAGGAAGCCCACATGTCCGACGTGATCGACGTCCTCCGATCCTGAAGCGCCGAACGGATGCGCGCCGCCTATGTCACCGAGCTGGGGGTGGCGGACGCCATCCGTGTCGGGGAGCTGCCCGTGCCCGCCGCCGGGCCGACCGACGTGCTGGTGCGGGTCGAGGTGGTGGCCGTCAACCCGGTCGACACCATGGTCCGCTCGGGCGCGTATCCGACCCCGACCCCGTTCCCGTTCGTGATCGGCCGGGACCTGGTCGGCACGGTCGCGGCGGCCGCTCCCGGGGCGGCCGGGTTCGCCCCCGGCGACCGGGTCTGGTGCAACAGCCTCGGCCACGGCGGCCGGCAAGGGTCCTTCGCCGAGTACGCGGTCGTGCCGGCCGATCGGCTCTACCAGCTTCCGGCCGGGGTCGACCCGGTGGCCGCGGTCGCCGTGCTGCACCCGGCCGCCACCGCCTACCTGGCCCTGTTCCGCCACGGTGCCCTGCGGCCGGGAGAGACCGTCTATGTGGGCGGCGGGGCCGGCAACGTCGGCAGCGCCCTGACCAGCCTGGCCAGCCTCGGCGGAGCGCGGGTGCTGGCCGGTGCCCGGCCCGAGGACGCGGGCTGGTGCCGATCGGCCGGTGCCGCCGAGGTGCTGGACTACCGCGACCCCGACCTGCAGGGCCAGCTGCGGGCGCTGGCCCCCGGCGGGGTCGACCTGTACGTGGATACCTCCGGCCACCTGGACCTGCCGGCCGCGATCGACCTGCTGGCGGCCCGGGGCCGGCTCGTGCTCCTGGCCGGCGGCGGCCAGCGGCTCACCCTGCCGGTCGGCCCGCTGTACACCCACGACCGGCGCATCCTGGGCTTCGTGATCAGCCGGGCCACCACCGGTGACCTGGCCGAGGCGGCGGCTGTCCTCAACCGCCGGCTCGCCGACGAGGCCCTGCCAGTGCGGGTCCGCGACGTCTGGCCCCTGGGCCGCGCCGCCGAGGCCCACCAGGTCGTCGAGCGTGGCCTGCGCGGCCGGATGGTGCTCCGGGTCGCGCAGCCACCGCCTCCCTGACCGGGCTGATTCAAGGAGGGCGCGAACCGGCTCGATACAACGCGGAAGATGGACGAGACCGCACCGACGCCGCCCAAGGTGCCGCGGCTGGCGCGGCGCAGCTTGCGGCTTGGGCTGGTGGCGACGCTGGTGGCGCTGGTCCCGCTGGTGCTGCTGGCGAGGTTGACGACGGCGCGGGCCCAGGATGCGGTGCGGGACGAGGCCGCGCTGCGGCTGCGGGTCACGACCGCGATGTCGGCGCAGCTGCTGGCCGAGCACCTGGCCGGGTTCGTGACCCTGGCCGAGGCGGAGGCGAAGCGGCCGCGGCTGGTGCGGGCGGTGGGGGACGGCGACCCGGGCCGGTTCGACGACGGCGAGATCCAGCGGGAGCTCCGGGCGCTGTTCGCCTCGAGGGACGGGCTGGCCGCCACCGGGCTGCTCGACCTCCAGGGCAGGCTGCTGGCCTCGCCGGTGGCGCCGGAGCTGGTCGGCAGGGACTTCAGCGAGCGGGACTACTACCGGGGGCTGGTCGCCAAGGGGGATGGCGGCGACAGCTATGTGTCGGAGGCGTTCGAGTCGGCCCAGGCGGGGCATCCGCTGGTGGTGACGATCGCCACCTATGTGCGCGACCCCTCCGCGGCCGGCCGGCCCCGGGCGATCCTGCTGCTCGCGGTCGAGCTGGACGCGGTCCAGCCGCTGGCCGACAGCGTGGCCGCGGCCCAGGGGGTCGACCTGTGGGTGGCCGACCAGCGGGGCAGGCTGCTGGCGGCGCCCGGCGGGCGGCCGCCCGGGCTGCGGCTGGTGGCCGGCGAGCCCATCGGGCGGACGGCCTCGTTCGGGACCGGGCTGGTCGACGACGTCGACCTTGGCGGCGAGCCCAGCCTGGTCGTCCACCGGCCGGTCGGCCCGCTCGGCTGGACGGTGTTCGCGGCCGTCCCGCACGCCCAGGCCTACCGGGGCGTCGACGCGATCCGGGGCACCGTGCTGGCCATCGCGATCCCGCTGGGGCTGATCGTGAGCTTCGGGATCGCCCTGCTGGTCCGGCTCCAGCGGCGCCAGTGGCGGGCCGAGGCGGCGCTGGCGGTCGCTCGTGACGAGGCGCGCCACGCGTCCCGGCTGAAGACCGAGTTCCTCTCCCGCATCAGCCACGAGCTGCGCACCCCGCTCAACGCCATCCTCGGGTTCGGCCAGCTGCTCCAGCTGGACGACCTGACCACCGAGCAGTCCGAGAGCGTCGACCACATGCTGCGGGGCGGGCGGCACCTGCTCGGGCTGATCAACGAGGTGCTCGACATCTCCCGCATCGAGACCGGCAACCTCGCCCTCTCGGTGGAGGTGGTGGACCTCCTGGAGGTCGTCACCGAGACGGCCGACCTGATCCGGCCGCTGGCCGCCGAGCGGGAGATCACCCTCGAGATATTGCCCTCCGGGGAGGGCCGCTGGATCGTCCATGAGCCCCCGAACGTCGCGCTGGCGGCGAAGACGGACGTCGATGCGAACTACACTGCCCTGAGTCGCGCCATGGTCGATGATCGCGCCCGCAATGGCACCTCCCGGCTTGTCTTTGGGACGCACGACGCGCGAATCATCGGGGCCATCTGCCAACACGCCCGCGCCGCGCACGTGCCGCCCGGGAGCTACGAGTTCCACATGCTGTACGGCATCCAGCGGTGCCGGAGCAGGCACGGCTTGCGGCCGCTCGCGAGCACGTCCGAGTGCTCATTGCTGATGGCCCGGACCGGTTCCCGTGGAACATGCGACGCCTCGCCGAACGCCCGGCGAATGTGTGGTTCGTGGTGAGAGGGCGCGTTTGGTTAAGAGACGGCTCACGGACAGGCCTCTAAAGACACAGACGCTCTGGGAAAGGCTGTTTGGCTTCGGGTTTTCTCTGCGCTTCTGTTTCGTCTGACCCCCCGTGGCCCGTTCGTGTCTACTGCCGAATCTTCTTCAACTTCTTCTCGAGGTCACCCTGAATCCTGGCGAGGTCTCGCCGATGTTGCTCTTCGAGCTTGGCACGCTCTTCGGGCTCGAAGGTCGTCATCAATTTGGACTTGAAGAGGATTTCCGCCTCGGCGGTTTTGGCCGCGTGAACGCGTCGCGCTTCGGCGATCTCCGCCTTCTGCTCGTCGCTCACCGCCCGTTCTTCGACACCATCTTCGGCATCGCGGCGGCGCAGGCGTTCCATCGCAAGCTCGTAGGCGCTCTTGGGAGCTTCATCCGGCATACTGCATCGATCGTGACCTTGCCCGAGGATCAAGTCTATGCGCGCGTCGGCGAGGACGGTTTCACCCGCCTCGTGCGTGCTTTTTATGCGCAGGCGCCGAAGCGATGACATTCTCGGGCCGATGTATCCCGCGCACGATTTGTCGCCGCCGAAGAACGGCTGCGTGACTTCCTGATCGGTCGCTTCGGCGGTCCGCCGAGATATATCGAGCAGCGCGGCCATCCTCGGTTGCGGATGCGACATCAGCCGTTCGTCATCAATCAGGCCGCGCGCGATCGCTGGGTGCAGTTGATGGATCACGCCTTCGAGGAAACGCAGCTCGATCCGACGGCCGCCGAGGTTCTGCGGGAGTTCCTGCACGGCATGGCCACGTTCATGATGAATAGCCGGTGACATCAAGTGGGACTCGCTTCGCTCGGGACTCCATTTGCAGTGACCAGTCCTTCTTGTTAGATCCGCCCTGAGCGCCGTGACCGGATCGGTTCGCATCGCACGGCGCGCGCGGGATGTAGCAGGCGAGCAGCGCGACGGCCATCAGCAGCAGCGGTACCGCGACGAACGTCAGCGGATCGTTGGGTGAGATGGCGAAGAGCAGATTCTCCATCAGCCAGGTCAGCCACATGCCCCGCCGACAACCGAGCAGCGCGCCGCCGGCAGCGAGGGCGACCCCGCGGCCGATGATCAGCCGGAAGACTTCGGCCGGTCGCGCCGAGCGCCAGCCGCACACCAATCTCGCGTGTGCGCTGCGAGACGAGATAGGCCATGACTCCGAAGAGGCCGATCGCCGCGAGCAGGAGCGCTACAACCGCGAACACGCCCAGCAGGTAGAGGTTGAATCGGCGCGATCCGAACGAGGTGGACAACAGTTCGGTTGCCGGTGCCACTTCATACAACGCTGCCTGCGGACTGATGCGGCCAATGGTTTCGCGTATCGCACGGAACGTGCGACCGCGGGTCCAGCGCGCTGCGCCACACGAGATACATTTGCGCCGAAGACGGGCGCTTCCGATGCCCGAGTAATAGACCATCGGCCGCACGTCACCATCGAGGCCAAAGCTGCGAAGATCGCCGGCGACGCCGATCACCGTGCGCGGGCTGTTGCCGAGGCTGGCGGCACGATCGTCTTGCCGATCGGCATCTTCGTTGGGCCAGTACAGCCGGGCCAGCGCTTCGCTGACGATGATGACCGGTGGTGCGTTCGCGCCGTCGGCTTCGGTGAAGTCGCGCCCGCGCAGCGGAATCCCCATGGTTGCGAAGTAGCCCGGTGTCACCACACGCCAATCCGCGGACGGCTGAACACCGGGGATCGAGGCCGCGCCTGGAACGACGATTTCGGTGAGGGTATTGCCCGAGGTCAACGGGATGCCGCTACCGGTCGACACGCCGGTGATGCCTGGCAGCGTCGCGACCTCCGCGGTCAGGCGGCGCCAGAAGTCGAGACGCTGTTCGCGTGTCCCGAACGCGCTGGCGCTCGCCAGCATGATGCGTCCGGTCATGACGGACTCCACATCAAAGCCCGCGCTCGACCCGTTGCAGGCTGCACGAAGCTGCGGAGCAGCAGGCCGGCGCCGATCAAGAGCGCGACGGACAGGGCAACTTCCGTAACCGTGAGTGCGGCGCGAATGCGGTGACGGCCTCGCCCGCCGGTCGCTCCTCGGCTCGTCTCGTGCAGCGCCTGTCCCTGCTCGCGCGCGGCGTGCAGACGAGGGCAGCAGGCCGAAGACCGCCGCCGAAGCAATCGCGCACATGGCAGCGAAGGTCACGACGGCCCAATCGATGGACGCTTCCTCGACGCGCGGCACGATGCTCGCCGCGTAGGCAGACAGGACGCGAATAGTCGCCGCCGCCAAGCACAAGGCCCGCCGCGGCGCCGGCCATGCCGAGCAGGAGCGACTCCATCAGTCCATGCCACAGGATGCGGGCGCGAGATGCGCCGACCGCCACCCGAATCGCCAGCTCCCGGTTGCGCGCGGCGCCTCTCGCCAGCAGAAGATTCGCGACGTTGGCGCACGCAATCAGCAGGACGAGGGCGACCGCCCCCTGCAGCACGATGAGCGATTCGCGGGTCTGCGTCGGGGATGAGCCAGTCGTAGAACGTGACCAGGCGCACGCTCCAACCCTCGTTATCTTTGGGATATCGCTGCGCCAGCTGCGCCGCGATGCCAACCAGTTCCGCGCGACCCTCCTCGAGGGTTACCGTCGGCTTGAGCAGGCCAATGACGCTGATCTGGTGATCACCACGGTCACGCGCGGGATTGGGCGCCAGCGGGCGGAGCAGCTCGGCTTCGCCCCACTCGAACCCCGGCGCCAGCACGCCGACGATCGGTATGCGGTGCATCGTTGATTCGCACCGTCGAACCGACGATGTCGGGTTTGGCGCCAAATGCGCGCCGCCACAACCCGTCGGTGATGATGGTCACGGCCAGGTTGCCACCGGGCCGATCTTCCTCGGGCTGAAAATTGCGTCCGAGGACCGGCGAGATCCCAAGGGCGGGGAGAAAGTCGGTTGTCACGCGAAGGCCGTCAACGACCTCGGCGCCAGCACCGGTCGACAACGACACTGATCCGCCGCCACTCGCGGCGAGCGCTTCCCAGCTCGTCGCCATCGCGCGCCAATCCAAGAAGTTGGGATCGGACGCCGAGAACTCTGGCCATCCGCGCGCTGGATTGCTCTCGTAGATCCGGACGAGGCGGTTGGGATCACCGAACGGCAGCGGCCGCAGCATGACCGCGTTGACCACGGAGAAGATGGCTGTGTTGACGCCAACCCCGAGTGCCAGTGTCAGACACGGCGACAAGCGGTGAAACCGGGACTCTTCCGAAGGGCGCGCGCCGCATACCGGAAGTCGAGCATCAGCCACTCGAGCACGTTCGACCGACGCGGCTCGCCGAGTGCCGCGCTGCGAAGCTCGGGGCCGAGAACGCTCGGCGACGTCGAGTCTCGTGGTTCAGCGCCGCGTCATCCATCCGTCGAGCACAGCGATGCGTTCGGCATTCGGCAGCGCTGACGCCACGCGCGCACAGGGATCGATAACGGTCTTCGAGGTGGATCGACAGTTCTTCGAAATGAGCATTCCGACTGGGTGATGCGGCCGATCGCGGCAACGAACCGCAGCCACCCCTTGCGCTGCTCGGCGAGCACCTTTCGTCCTTCTCGCGTCAGCCGGATAGAGTAGGGTCGAGCCCCCGCGCGGCGAGTTGACGGCGCAGTTCAGCTTTCCAGTCAGGCATAGCGACGGCACATAAGCCTTACAGCGATATGTTGCTATAAGGCATATCAAAAGACAAGCGTCAGCGACATCGAGACAAAAGGCACGGGATGGCGAGGCGCCGTTGTCAGTGTCGACTGAACACCGTGGACCGTGGACCGTGGACCGAGGCGCGAGATATATTTAGTAGGTTTATCTCCTGAAAGGGCGCCTTCATGCAGGTCATACCTCTTACGGCGGCCCCACAAGGCTTCGGTCGGACGTCACGTCGGGACAGCTGGTGGTCGACCCCGCTGGTCGTCTTCACCGTCTTCTCGCCTTTATCGTCTACGCCACGTGGGCAGCGTTTCAAAACGCACACTACGAATTCGGGCCTTATCTTGTCGCCGTTCTATTCTCCCGTGCTGTGGGGAGATTCATCGCACGCATGGTTCGGACCGCAGCCGGCATGGTGGCCTGGCGTTCTCCCGTTTTCTCCGGCGCTTGTTGATTCTTCCGTTCCCTGGCCTGTTCCGATTCACGTGCTACTACTACCGTGGCGCCTACTACAAGGCGTTCTGGGCGGATCCGCCGAACTGCGCCGTCGGCGAACCGCGCAAGGCTATCTGGGCGAGAACTCGTTCCCGCTCATCCTGCAGAACGTCCACCGCTACTTCTTCTACTTCGCCGTGATCTTCATCTTCATCCTGTCCTACGACGTGTGGCTGGCACTCTGGTTCACGAACCCCGTGACCTTGCGGAAGCAGTTTGGCATCGGCGTGGGGACGATCCTGCTGCTGGTCAACGTGATTCTGTTGGCCAGCTACACGTTCGGCTGCCACTCCGGTCGGCACTGTTCGGTGGTCACATGGATGAAGTGTCCAAGTCGCCGATGAAGAGCGCCTGTTACAACTGTGCGACCAGCCTCAACAAGCGCCACATGCCATTTGCGTGGATGAGCCTGTTCTCCGTCGCCTTCGCCGACATCTATGTTCGCCTGTGCTCGATGGGAATCTTCACCGACTGGAGAATCCTCTGATGGCGTCGTATGGAAGCTTCACCTACGACGTCCTCGTGATCGGTGCGGGTGGTGCTGGACTGCGTGCCGCTATCGAAGCGGCAAATGCCGGCGTGACAGTGTCGGTCTGATCTGCAAGTCGCTCCTCGGTAAGGCTCACACCGTGATGGCCGAGGGTGGAATGGCCGCGGCGCTCGCGCACAACGACGATCGCGATGGCTGGCCGGTGCATTTCGCCGACACGATGCGCGGCGGGCAGTACATCAACAACTGGCGCATGGCGGAAATCCACGCCAAGGAAGCGCCGGATCGCGTGCGCGAGCTCGAGGCGTGGGGCGCGGTCTTCGACCGCACGCCCGATGGCCGCATCAACCAGCGCAATTTCGGTGGCCATCGCTATCCGCGGTTGGCTCACGTCGGTGATCGCACTGGTCTCGAGCTGATCCGGACGCTTGCAGGATCACACGGTCTATCTCGGTGTGACCGTGCACATGGAGCACACCGTCATCAGCCTGCTGCAGCAGGATGGCGGCCGGATATCCGGCGCGGTCGCCTACGATCGCGAGCGCGGACGTTTCCACGTCTTCAGTGCGAAAGCCGTCATTCTGGCGACCGGTGGCGTCGGGTCGAGCCTACAAGATCACCAGCAACAGTTGGGAAGGGACGGGCGACGGTCATGCCCTCGCGTTTCAGAGCCGGCGCGGAACTGATCGACATGGAGTTCATCCAGTTCCATCCCACGGGTATGGTCTGGCCGCCCAGCGTCAAGGGGATTCTCGTCACCGAGGGTGTGCGCGGCGAAGGTGGCGTGCTGAAGAACAACGAAGGCCGCCGGTTCATGTTCGACGACATCCCGGACAACTACAAGCCGCAAACGGCATCAGATGCCGAAGAGGGCTGGCGCTATACCCAGGGCGACAAGAGCGCCCGCCGGCCACCGGAACTGCTGACGCGCGACCACGTCGCCCGCTGCATCGTGCGCGAGGTCAAGGAGGGTCGCGGATCACCACACGGCGGCGTCTTCCTCGACATCGCGTGGATCACGGCGAAGCTCTCAACGGCGAGGAGCACATCAAGCGCAAGCTCCCGAGCATGTACCACCAGTTCAAGGAGCTGGCCGATCTCGACATCACGAAGGACGCCCATGGAGATGGGTCCGACGACGCACTACATCATGGGAGGCGTGCGGGTAGATGCCGATAGCCAGATGTCGTCCATTGCCGGTCTGTTCGCTGCGGGAGAATGTGCCTCGGGCATCAACGGCGCCAATCGGCTCGGCGGCAACTCGTTGTCCGATCTGATCGTGTTCGGCAAGCGCGCTGGCGAGTACGCCGCCGACTTCGCCCGCAAGAATGGCGCCGGTGAAGACGGACGAAGGGCAGATTCAAGCCGCCATTCAGGAGTCGCTGTCGCCGTTCGATCGAGGCGCGTCCGGCGAGAACCCCTTCAAGCTGCAAGAGGACCTCCAGGAAACGATGCAAGCCAAGGTAGGCATCGTTCGCCAGGAAAACGAAATGCGCGAGGCGTTCGCGTGCATACAGGCGTACAAGCAGCGCGCCTGCGCGGCTCGGCGTCACCGGCCACCGCGAATACAACGGCGCGCTGGCATACCGCGATTGACGTGCAGAACCTGCTGGCCGTGTCCGAGGCGATCACGATCTCGGCCATCGAGCGCAAGGAGAGCCGAGGCGGACACTTCCGCGAGGACTATCCGGATAAGGCGGCGGCGTTCAGCAACGTCAACATCATGATCAAGCGCAACCCCGACGGCAGATGACGTGTCCACGTGCCGATCCCGGAGATGCCGGAGGAGCTCAAGAAGGTCATCGAGGCGCAGAAGCAATAATTGAGAAGAAGGACGTAGCCACGAAGGCACGAAGGACACGAAGCAATCTGCAACCCTAATTTTGTTGGCTTCGTGTCTTCGTGCCCTTCGTGGCTGCGGTTCTCATAGTCGATCGGACTCATACCCATGGAAGCGACATTCAAACTTTGGCGAAGTGACCCCGGTGGTGGAGGGGCGCTCAAGGACTATCGCACCACCGTCTCGGAGGGCATGGTCGTTCTCGATGCCGTCCACAAGATTCAGGCGGAACAGGCCGGCGACCTGGCTGTTCGTTGGAATTGCAAGGCCGGCAAGTGTGGCTCGTGCTCGGCGGAAATCAACGGCAAGCCACGGCTGATGTGCATGACGCGGCTGAACTCGCTCGACCTGAACGAGCCGGTGACGGTCGAGCCGATGAAGACGTTTCCGTTAATCAAGGACCTGGTCACGGACGTGTCCTGGAACTTCCAGGTCAAGAAAAACATTCAGAAGTTCAAGCCGCGCAAGCCGGATGCGCCGGATGGCACGTGGCGGATGGCGCAGCAGCGACATCGATCGCGTGCAGGAGTACCGCAAGTGCATCGAGTGCTTCTTCTGTCAGGACGTGTGTCACGTGCTGCGTGACCACGGCAAGCACGAGGAGTTCATCGGACCGCGTTTCTTCACGTACGCGGCGGCGCTCGAGATGCATCCCCTCGATAGTGCAGACCGCGTGTCGGACTTGAAGAACAAGCACAACATCGGCTACTGCAACATCACCAAGTGCTGCACCGTGGTGTGCCCCGAGCACATCAAGATCACCGACAACGCCATCATCCCGCTCAAGGAGCGCGTCGTCGATCGGTTCTATGACCCGCTGACGCGGTTATTGAGAGTGTTCCGGTAAAGATAGACGCACGGAAGCATAGAAACGCGGAAGAAAACGTAGCCACGAAGGGCACGAGGCCACGAAGAAATCAACATTTTGATCTCTGACTTCGTGTTCTTCGTGTCCTTCATGGCCAACGTTTTCCCCGTTGCCGTTACTCGTCTCTCAGCGCCACACCGGGATCGATCCTCGCCGCGCGCAAGGCGGGGAGGATCGTCGCCGCCATCGATGACAGGATGAGCGCCGCAGTCACGGTGCCGAACACCCCGGCATCTCTGGGCGAGACACCGTACAGCAGGTCGGCCATCAGCGGTGGTGCTAGCAGCCAGGCAGCCGCCAGGCCGACGCTGATGCCAGCAGCCGCCATCTTGATACCGCTTACGAGGAGCGAGGTTACGATCGCGCCGGCAGGGGCTCCCAGTGCTGCGCGCACACCAATTTCCCGCTGACGGCCCTGGACATCAAAAGCGATGACGCTGTAGAGCCCGACTGCCGCGACGAGCAGCGCCAGGAGCCCGAACACGCCAAACAGCGTCGCGCCCAGGCGCCAGCTTCGCAGTTGCGGGGCGATCACCTCGCTCAGCGATTGCACACCTACGTAGCGAAGACTCGGCTCGAGCGCCAGGGCTTCGCGTCTGATGCGCTCTGCCACCTTCGCTTTCGTCGTCTCGTCGCCGTCAACGGTTCGGACGAGGAGACGCGTGCCGGCGCGCCGAACCGTAGGAGGCGCCTGCGGAAGCGGCAAGTAGTAGAGGAGATTTTCGCCTTCGATCACGTTGTTGCGGCGCGTGTTCTCGACGACGCCGACGATGGTCGAGCACGGAGGATTGTCGAGGCCGACCTGCAGGCATTTGCCAAGGGCCGACTCGCCCGGCCAGTACGAAACGCGCCATCGATTCGTTGACAATGGCGACCAGCGGTGCGCCGGTGCGGTCAGTGTCGTCGAAGGAGCGCCCCTCGACGACTGATGTCCCCATCGTTCTGAAGTAGTCGGGGCCCACCGCGTTCACGTAAGGTCCGCCTGTCGCAACCGTTGGACGCTCTGGCAATCCTGGCACAGTCAGTCGCGTCGCCCAGCTCGATACGAATGGCAGCGTCCCGGTCACAATCGTCGTTCTTTCGACGCCGGGAATCCGCCTGATTCGTTCCTGCAGCTTCTCGCGAAGGTCGGTGGACACCGGCCGTTCGCCGGGCGCAAGCCCCACGGAGAGAAGGCGATCGCTTTCAACGCCCAGATCGACTTGCTGCAAGGCCACCAGGCTCTGCACGAAGAGGCCCGCGCCGACGAGCAGCAGGACCGACAACGCCCCTTGAACGACCAGCATCGTCACCTGCGTGCGCGTGCGACGGGCAACAATTCGACTGCCAGCGTTCTTGAGGGCATGTGCGACGTCGACGCGCGATGTCATCCAAGCGGGCAGGCCGGCGGCGATTGCGCCTCCGACCAATGCGCAAAGCCGCGACGAAGAGCACGCCTCGGACGTCGATGGCCATCTCCAGCCATTCGACGCTCGGGAACAACAACCGCTGCGCCAGTCGATTGCCGTACACCGCGACCAGCGCTGCGACGGTGGCGCCGAGCATGGCGAGCATGGCGCCCTCAACAGCGTGTTCCACAATCAACCGCGCACGCCCGCTGCCCATTGCCATTCTGACGGCTTGCTCGGAGGTTCGTCGCAGCGAGCGCGCCATGAACAGGTTGGCGACGTTGGCGATGGCAATGACGAGCACGAGAAGCGCCACCGCTGCCGCCAGACCGGCAACGCTGACATCCCCCGCTGCTGTCGCACCGCGCATCGCATTCATTGGTTCGAACTCGTACCGTCCCTCGATGCGCTCTTCCCCCTCCTCGACATGCGCGGCACGATGGACGGCGGTCGCCTCGGCTGCCGCAGAGGATGCGGATGCTCCGGGCGCCAGCCGAACGATCCCGGCCATCCAGCCAAGACCTCGGTTGGTCCGCCAGTCCCCGGACACTTGCTCATCCGACGCTGCCTCGAGCGGCAGAAAGACGTCAGTGCGCGTCACGTAGGAACCGGTGAAGTTACGCGGTGCGACCCCGATGACGAGGTAACGACCGTCGCCGATGTGCAGTGTTCGTCCGATGACTGTGGGGTCGCCGTCGAATCGACGTTGCCACAGGTTGTGGCTCAAGACGACGACGCGTGCGGCTTCTTGCTCGCTCTCAGCCGTGGTGAAGAACCGCCCGAGCGCGGGCCTTGCCCCCAACAACGGAAAGTAGCTGGCGGTGACCAGTCGCGCCTGGATTAGTTGTGCCGACTCACCGCTCCCCAACAACTGCGGGGCGCCGGTCTCGCCTGCGGCGACGCTGATGCTACGGACACTCAGCAGATCGCGATAATCCAGATACGAGTAGTTCGTGTCTGCAAGCTCGCTTCCTCCCGGAGCTCGATGGTGAACCACCACCCGATACACGCGGTCCGGATTCTCGACACCCGATGGGCCGCTCAGGAC
Organism: uncultured Acidobacteriota bacterium; assembly: GCA_963734095.1. Classification (GTDB taxonomy): domain Bacteria; phylum Acidobacteriota; class Vicinamibacteria; order Vicinamibacterales; family UBA2999; genus JACCSI01. The sequence continues at coordinate 16,284 of CAVTGK010000049.1, forward strand.
CAGTCGATCGACGAGGTGAAACGTCACCGCGTTTACGCCGAGCCCCAACGCGAGGATGACGATGACAGCGGCGGCGAATCCGGGATGGTGGCCGATGCCGCGCCAGGCCGCGCGAAAGCTGACGCCGAGAATGCCCATCATCGTTCTCCTCCGAGTCTGAAGCGTTGCTCGCCGTTCGAGTCGTACGAGATTGTGTCGATGGCGAGCCATCGAACCGAATCGCGCGGCGGCGGCGCGCTGCGCATCAGCCGGACTCAGGCCGCGAGATTGCAGATCCTCCGCGGTTGACGTCAGGTGAAAGGCGAGCTCCTCGTCAATCTCGCGCTCGACATCGGCCGGCATGTCGTGCGATCGGCGACGGGTGAACCACCAACTCATGACGAAGCTCGGCGAGGTCGACGATTGAGGACCTTGAACAAGGCTTCAGCATTGCGGCGCCAGGTATCGGTTTGCTCCTGCAACACACGACGACCCCTGGTCGTGAGGCTGTAGTACTTCGCGCGCCGGTTGCTGTCGGACAGGCCCCACTCCGCTTTCAGGAGTCCTGCCTTCTCGAGTCGATGCAGTGCGGTGTAGAGGGCTCCATCCTCGATATCGAATGCCTGGTCTGTGGTCTCGTGAATCCAGCGAGCCACGCCGTACCCGTGGTTGGACCCGTCGGCGAGCGCCTTCATGACGAGCACGTCGAGCGTGCCGGGAAGCAGGCCGAATAGCATGAGGGGTGCACCCCTGAACTATTCAGGGGAGGCTACCATAACTCAGAGCGGCAATTCGTAGACCAGCACGAAATCGTGGTTGGGCAAGATCTCGCCGGCGCCGGAGATGCCAGCCAACTGGCCAGCGCCGGAGCCTTGGACGATCGTCCATGACGCTGAGCCGCCCCCGGCGTGCTGTGTGGCCGAGTGCATCAGGACAAACGTTCCCTTCCGCCCCGCCACGGTACAGTCGAAACGCTCGATGCCCACGTAAATCGCGGGCCCACCGTTGTCGAGTCCGGCAAGCAGCGCTTCGACGACGCTCGTGCCGACGATGTCGCCTGTGAAAGTCTTTTCGAAGCGCGTGTGGGTCATCTGTCCGCCTTCGAATGAGACCGGGTTGGGTGTCTTCTTGTCGATCACAAACGAGCTTTTCGCGGTCCGTGGCATCAGTCTGCTCCTGTGAGATCTCAACGATACCTTTTCGAGAGATACGCCTGCAGGGCATCGACGGCTGCCCGCACTTTTGCCGGCTGAGTCGAACGGGGCGGCATCAGCGCATCCACGCTGAGCCGCGGCAACGACCAGTCGAGGCAGCACCCGCTTGAGTCGGCCGTCGGCAAGCTCCCCCGCGATTTCTGGCGCGACGTGAAACGATAAGCCCGACACCCGCCAGCGCCAGCTGCTTGATAGTGTGCTGGTTGTTACTCACGACGCGCGGCGTCACCTGCAGACGGTGGCGCTCGCCGCGCGGTCCCGTGAGCACGTCCGCCGGATGATGCCACGGGGGCAGCGTGACGAACGCGTGCGTGGCCAGATCACTCACTCGGCGTGGGGTGCCTCGCTCATCAAGGTACGCGGGGGACGCCACCAGGACATTCTGCCAGTCGGCGAGATGGCGACGGACGAGGCTCGAGGCAGGTGGCGACGTTCCGATCGCGATCGCCACGTCGATCCGCTCCTTCATCAGGTCGAGCTGGTCGTCGGTCGCGACGATGCGCAGCGTCAACGACGGATGCTTTTGGAGAACCGGCAAGAGAGCGTTGGTCAGGTGCGCCGCCGCGAAACCAACGGGGGCGCTGACGCTGAGCTCACCGACGACCGAGTCATGAAGCGCCGCCAACCGTTCGTGCGCCGACCGTGCGGCCGTCACCATCTCGGAGCAGCCCTGATAGAACGCCTCGCCGGCATCGGTCAGCGCGAGATGCCGCGTTGATCGGCGGAGGAGGGTGACTCCCGTCTCTCGTTCCAGTTGGCGAATTTGCTGGCTGACGGCTGATGGCGTCAGGCCAAGCGCTCGCGCGGCCCGCCGCATCGAGCCGTGTTCGACGACAGTGGCCAGCATGGCCATCCGTTTGAGGTCCATTGTGAAGTTCAGCTTAACACTGGGGAAAGCCGGGCAGGACTTCCGCGGCTCTGGCCGACGGGTCTTACGCTGAGATGCCAGCGTCGTTTGCGTGCGTGAGGCACTGAGGCACTTGAGATACCCGATGTCCAAGAATTCGATCGACAAACACTGGACACGTCGCCAGGCCCTTGGGTTGTTGAGCGCGGCCGGCGCCGTGCTGTCGGTAGCCTGCAATGGGGAGACCCCCACCAGCCCGACGCCGCCGACGACACCCACCACACCGACGACGCCGACCACGCCAACGGGCGCGTGCGTGGTGACGCCAACCGAAACGATAGGTCCCTTCCATCGCTCGTCCGATTTCGTTCGCAGCGACATCCGCGAAGGGAAGCCAGGTTTGCCCGTCACTCTCGCGATCACCGTCGTCAACACCAACAACGCGTGTGCGCCGGTGGCCAACGCGAGCGTGGATATCTGGCAGTGTGATGCGTCAGGTAACTACTCGCAGTACGGGAGCGAGCGGAATCTGACCTACCTCCGCGGGATCCAACCGACTGACGCGAACGGGATGGCGACCTTTACGACGATCTATCCAGGCTGGTATCAAGGGCGCGCGACCCACATCCACGTCGAGGTCACCGTCAACGGCCGATCCGTGAAGGTCACGCAGATAGCGTTCCCGGAGGATATCTCCGCTGCGGTTTATCGAACGGGCGCTTACGCGTCAGGTGGTCAGAATCCGACGACCAACGCCCGGGACAACGTGTTTAGTGACGGTGTGGCCGAGGAGATGGCGACACTGGCCGGCGATACCACTAACGGCTACAACGCGACGTTCCGGGTGGGAGTGGCGGTCTAGTTTAGTCGGGTGGGTCAGGTCGTGGCAGGTTCGGTCGGGTGGGGCAGGTCGGTCGGGTGGTGCTGGTCGGGCGAGTAGGGCTGGTGCGACTGGTGGGGCGAGTGGTCAGGTCTGGTCGCGTGAGCGGTTCAACGAGTCACTCGTCGAAACGCTTTCTGGCTAGGAATCTGCCATGACCACACACCTGCGCGTTGGGATCGCAATCCTCACCATGTCCGCTGCGCTGTCCGCCCAGTCCGGCTTTCAGTACCCAGACACTCGCACCGTTGATCACGTGGACACCTACCACGGCGTCAAGGTGCCCGATCCATATCGATGGCTCGAGGACGATACGTCGGCGGACACCGCCAAGTGGGTCGAGGCGCAGAACAAGGTGACGTTTGCGTATCTCGAAAAGATCCCGTTCCGCGCGCAGCTCACCGACCGGCTGAAGCAGCTCTACAACTACGCCAAGTACTCGGCGCCGTCGCGCAAAGGGGACTACTTCTTCTTCCGCAAGAACGACGGACTACAGAACCAGAGCGTGCTGTACATCCAGAAGGGCATCGAGGGGAAGCCCGAGGTGTTGCTCGATCCCAATACCTGGTCGTCGGACGGCACGGTCCTGCTCAACGCCTTCGCCCCATCGAAGGACGCGAAGCTCGCCGTGTACGGCATCTCGCGCAGCGGCTCCGACTGGCAGGAGTACAACGTTCTCGATCTCGACGACGCGCAAGCCGCTGGCTGACAAGATCGAGTGGGTCAAGGTCTCGGGTGTTGCGTGGCGCGGGAACGGCTTTTACTACAGCCGTTATCCACAGCCAGAGAAGGGCAAGGAACTGTCGTCGGCCAACGAAAATCATCAGGTCTACTACCACCGCATCGGCACCCCGCAGTCCCAGGACGAGCTCGTCTACGACGATCCGAAAGAACCCGCAGCGTTTTCATACCCTGTCCACGACGGAAGACGAGCGGTTCGCGATTCTCGACATCTCCGACCGTGGGACCGGGAAGCAGGGCAACGCGGTGATGGTGATGGACCTGTCGAAGCCCGGCGCGAAGTTCGTGCCGTTGATTCCGGAGATCACCGACGACAGCTACAACGTGCTCGAAAACGTGCGCGGCGAGTTGCTGGTCTTCACCGACAACGAGGCGCCCAACGGTCGGGTGGTCCGGATCAATCCCGCGAGCCCCGCGCCCGCGAACTGGCGAACGGTCGTTGCACAGAAGCCCGAGCCGATCGACGGAGTCGCAGCCGTCGGGAGGCAAGCTCTTCGTGACCTATATGAAGGATGTCGCGTCACGGGCGTACGTGCACAACCTCGAAGGCACTCTCGAGAACGAGATCGAGCTGCCGGGGCTCGGATCGGTGAGCGGGTTCGGCGGCAACATGGACGACAAGTTCGTCTTCTACAACTACACCTCGTTCACGTATCCAACGACTATCTTCCGGTACAACATTTCAGCGCGACAGAGTGCGGTGTTTCGCGCGCCGGAGATTCCGGGACTCGACACGAATCAGTACGAAACCAAGCAGGTGTTCGTGACGAGCAAGGACGGCGCGAAGGTGCCGATGTTTCTCGTGCACAAGAAGGGCCTTGCGCTCGACGGCAACAACCCGACCCTGATGTATGGCTACGGCGGGTTCAATATCGCCACGACGCCAGGCTTCAATTCGCTGCGGATCGCCCTGCTGGAGCAGGGCTTCGTGTATGCGAGCGTCAACATGCGGGGCGGCAGCGAGTATGGTGAAGCCTGGCACGATGCCGGGCACCAAGACGAAGAAGCAGAACGTCTTCGACGACTTCATCGCGGCCGCCGAATGGCTGATTGCGAACAAGTACACGTCGCCCAGCCCGGCTGGCGGCACAAGGGGGATCGAACGGCGGGCTGCTCGTGGGCGCGGTGATCAATCAGCGGCCGGATCTGTTTCGTGTCGCGATCCCGCAGGTCGGCGTGATGGACATGCTGCGGTTCCACAAGTTCACGATCGGGTGGAACTGGATTGCGGACTACGGATCAAGCGACACCGCGGACGAGTTCAAGGCGCTCCATGCCTACTCGCCGCTGCACAACATCAAGGCGGGTGTGAAGTATCCGGCGACGCTGATCACCACCGCGGATCACGACGATCGAGTCGTCCCCGCGCATTCGTTCAAGTATGCGGCGACGCTGCAAAAGGCCGCGAGTCGCGAGAATCCGGCGCTGATTCGCATCGAGACCAAGTCAGGTCACGGCGCCAGCAATGTGACGAAGCAGATCGAGACCACCGCCGATATCTACGCGTTCATCATGCACAACATGGGGATCAGTCCGCGCATGGGAACGAACTAAAAGGGGACGGTCTGGCGTCACAAAGGGGACTGTCCCCTTTATTGTTAACCTGGTCGCAGAAACTGCGGAGAATGTGCAAACATTGCGGCATTTTTGACGCCGTTCGTTGATCGAGTGACGATTTCTGGCATCGATCCAGAATCTTGACGGTTCGCTCGCTCGTCCTCTGCTCGCGCTGGCGGGTGAAGCCTACGCCCAAACGGCTTCCGGCCTCACCCTCGCCAGCCGCGCGCTGACCGCCGACGTCCTTCGCGATCTCCCGAACGGCGCGAATCTCTTCGCCGTCCTCGAGACGATCGAGCCAGAGGTCATCGCCGACGGATTCCACAGCGGCGGGTTGAATGGTGGCACATCTGCCGGCGTCGCAGCCTTCCTCGCCTCGCCGCGACAAACTCGATACCGAGTCGGGGACGTTGATCTCTCGAGCGCAATCGATGGCACGCCACTTCTGTTTCCTCACCTGATGCCGTGGCATCGCGTCGATGTCACCACGGCACTGATGCCACTCGATGGCAATGCGCCCGGGCTCGCGGTCGATCTGACGCCGCAGTCCCCGAGCGCACAGTGGCACGGGATATTCGAGACCAGCGCCGCTGGTGGGCTCTTGATCACGGCGCCAGACGCGAGTCGACCGCCTCCGATCAGTCAACTCGACCAGTGGACTTACGCCAGCGCGGTCGTCAGTGGTCCCGCTTTCCAGGATCGCTTGGGACTGACCGGCGGCGTCACCTGGATGCGCAACGCGACCATGAGCCGTGGCCGTGAGCGCACCGACGCCGACGTCACATCGGCGTTCGCTCATACCGTTCTCTCCCCTCGTCCGGACACGCGGCTGCGAACCTTCTTGTGGCTTCAGAACCTCGAGGGGCAGGCAGGCACCGCCGCGATGCACGTGCAATCGACTCTCGAGCACGCACCGCGTGACTCAACGTCGGCTGCACGATGGCGACTCTTCGGAGGGTTCACACGCCGAAGCGATGATTACTCGCCAGTCACAAGCGGCGAGCAGACGAGGGATCGACTCGTCGATGGACCCTTCGCGCAATGGTTGCCCGCTGCAGACCGTGTCGAGCAGCGAGCGTCAATCGGCGGTCGAGCCAGCCTGCCGTCAAGAGCGAGCCAGCATCAGGTGACTCTCGGTGGCGCTTTCGAACACGTCGGCTCGACCGAAGGCGCTGGCTTCTCAGGTTTGATTGGGGAGAAGGTTGACGGCATCCCCGCCAGAGTCTGGAACGTCCTGAGCCCCGACCTTCGACTCGAGACGAAGCGCTGCGAGCCTCACGACGTACGTCCAGGATCGAATGACGGTCTCGTCACGGGTCACCCTCGACGCGGGCATCGCGTTCGATTGGGTCCAGGGGCGGGCGGAGGGCTCATCGTCCGATGTTCAGTGGCGTTCACTCCTTCCCCGTGTCGGCGTGCAGTGGCGCCTCGGGACGCGGTACGACTTGGAGCTGGTGACGGGATATCGACGTTCGGCCAATGCGATCAGGCTCGATCTTCTCGCGTTCGGTGATCCCGCTGCGCCAACCGCTGACGTGTACCGGTGGACCGGCGGCAATCTGACGACCGACGCAACGCTCATCGCACGTGCAGGTCCAGGAACCCGAGGCGACGATCGCTTCAGCAGCATCGATCCGTCGCTCAAACGGCCTCACACCAACGAGTTTCTGATTGGGATTGGGGCGCGACCGCGCTCGTCGATTGTCGCTGAGCGTGTCTGGCATCGCCCGGCGACAGTCGCCGCTCGTTCACGTGGTCAACGTCGGGGCAGATCCCTCGGCGTATGAGGCGTTCACGATTCCTGATGACAACGTCGATCTCATCGGAACGACGGACGATCAGCAGCTGACGGTGTACAACCGATTGCCGTCAAGTTTTGGCCGCGATCGGTTCGTCGTGACCAATCCCGACATGGAGGCCGCCACGATGGGTGCGGTGGTGATCGCCGCGGAGGCAGCGACCGATCGCTTGTGGCTCCGGATTGGCGCAACGGCATCAGCCGCCGTCGGATCCGGTGGCGCCCGCGGCTTTCGGGCCGCCGAGAATGATCAGGACGTGTTGGGCGAGCTCTTCACGAATCCGAATGCTCAGACGTTTGCTCGAGGTCGTTTGTTTGGCGAGCGCGCCTATGTGATCAAGTGGACGACCATCTATCGGCTTCCGGCCAACTTCACGCTCGGTGCGATCGCTCGCTACCAGGATGGTCAGCCGTTTTCCCGCATGGTGATTGTTCCGGATCTCAATCAGGGCGCCGAAGCCATCCAGGCGTTCTCGAACGGTCGTTCCCGGTTTGCGTTCACTGGCACGTTGGACCTGCGCCTGCAGAAGGGATTCGACTTCACCAATCGTCGGCTGGACTTGATTCTCGATGTCTACAATGCGCTGAACATGACCAAAGAGGTCGAAGAGTATGTCGTGACCGGTGAAAGCTTTCGGACGACGACCTTCGTTCAACCGGCGCCGGTGATACACGTAGGATTCCGTCTGCGCCTCTAGGTGCTGGCGACGGCGCAGAATCTGCCAACCATTCAACAGCATTGGAACAGGGGACACACTCTGTCATCGGGGGACAGGCCCTGTCATCGGGGGACAGGCCCTGTAAGGCCTTTTCGGCGGTGCCCACCGCCGACTATCCTTGTGAGGTCGCCCACGGCCACGTCTACGCCAGCCGAGCCGGAGAGTCGAGAAAACGCCCATGGTGAGATCGACACCAGTCGCCGATGGAGATCGCGCAGTCCAAACCGTCGTCCTCGCCTTTGCCGCGGACCCGATGGCCCGCTGGAGCTGGCCCTCGGCAGAGCAGTACCTCACTCACATGCCGGCTCTGACGCGTGCGTTTGGTGGGCGGGCATTCGAGCACGGCACCGCGCACAGCACCGACGAGCCTGGCCGGCGTTGCGCTCTGGCTGCCGCCCGGCGTCACTCCCGACGAGGAGTCGCTGGTCGCCATACGCAAGCGGTCGGTCGGCGAGTCGCTTCAGCCGGAAGTGTTCGGGGTCTTCGAGGCCATGGGCACATATCACCCAAAAGAGCCGCATTGGTATCTGCCATTGATCGGCGTCGATCCTGCGCACCAGGGCAAGGGCCACGGCGCGGCGCTTCTGAAGTTCGCGCTCGACCAATGCGATCGCGATCGCGTGCCGGCCTATCTCGAGTCGACGAATCCTCGAAACATCTCGTTGTACAAGCGCCATGGATTCGAGGCGCTGGGTACGATTCAAGTCGGCTCCTCGCCGCCACTGGTCCCCATGCTCCGCAAGCCACGCTGAGCAACACGTGATGTCGAGCACGACGCCCGGCACGAACTTGTGCTTCATGGACGCGCGGGCGCTCGCGGCGCTCATTCGCAGCCGCGAGATTTCTGTCCGCGAAGTGATGGTCGCCCATCTCGCGCAGATCGAGCGCCTCAATCCCACGCTCAACGCCATCGTCGCGAAGCTTCCGGACGAGGAGTGTCTACGGCTCGCCGATGAGGCCGACCGGCGTGTGGCACGCGGCGAGGCGGTGGGTCCGCTGCACGGCCTCCCCATCGCGTTCAAAGATATGCAGGCGGCAGTGGGATTCCCTTACACGCAAGGCTCGACGATCTTCAGGGACGTGATGCCAGAGACGGACAGTCTCCTGGTTGAGCGACTCCGCCGCGCCGGAGTGATTCCCATCGGCAAGACCAACGTGCCCGAGTTCGGGATGGGCTCGCAGACCTACAACGCCGTGTATGGCACGACGGTCAATCCGTACGACGTCACCAAGACCGTCGGAGGATCGAGTGGAGGAGCTGGCGCCGCCCTGGCGTCAGGCATGCTGCCCATTGCCGACGGCGGGGATCTCGGCGGATCGCTGAGGAATCCGGCCAACTTCAACAATGTCGTGGCGCTCCGCCCGACGGTCGGCCTCGTGCCCATCGCGCCGAATCCGCTGCCGGTGCTGGGTTTCGGTGTCAACGGACCGATGGCTCGTTCGGTGTCGGACGTGGCGTTGCTCCTCAGCGCGATGGCTGGCGCCGACCCGCGAGACCCCGGGTGCTATCCATCGGACCCTCGCACTTTTGCCGAGCCAATCGAGCCTGCGAATATGGCTGGTGTTCGAGTCGCGTGGAGTCTCGGATTTTGGCGAGCTCCCGCTCGACCCGCGCGTACGAGCTGTGCTCGAGACCCAGCGCCTGACGTTCGAGCGGTTGGGCTGCATCGTTGACGATGCCGTGCCGCCGCTCGCCGGCGCAGATGAGGTATTTCTGACGTTGAGGCGCTTCCGGAGTGCAGCGACACTCGGCCTGCTTCTTCCCGCTTACCGTGACGAGCTGAAGGCCGAAGCGCTCGCGGAGATCGAATCAGGCGCGCAATTGACCGGTGCCGACATCGCGACCGCCATGATTCGACACGGGCAATTGATGGAGCAGATGAGAGGCTTCCAGGACACCTACGAGTTCATCGTGTGCGCGGTCAATCAGGTACCGCCATTCGATGCCGATCTGCACTGGCCCAAGTCCATCAACGGCGTCAAGATGGAGAGCTACGTCGCGTGGATGAAGTCGGCGTATTGGATCAGCGCGACGTGGCGGCCGGCCATGTCGGTCCCCGCCGGGTTCACGGACGAAGGACTCCCTGTAGGCGTTCAGATCGTGGGTCGATATCGTGAGGACCGGCGCTTGCTCGAATTCGCGTACGCGTTCGAGCAGGCGACAAACATCGGACGCCGTCACCCGGCGATGGCCATTTGATCGCGGCCACGCGCCGCGCGCTGGCTATTGCCCGGGACGATACTGCCGTTCGATGTGCCCCTCCAGTTGCGCTCGATAGAAGTACACCTCGCGGAGATCGCCGGTGCTGTAGCGAGTGGCCTGATCTCCAAAATGCGTCGACGAGGGGCTCCCGCTCTGCCCGCCGGCGGTGATTGCCTTGGCGCGCACCTGATCGCCGAACTCGACGACCGCGACAAAGCTATTGCCGCTCGTGCCGTACATCTTCTTCGTACCTGGATAGGTGCGAGCGCCGAACGACGCCAGCGATCCCCATCGCGCCGAGGTGAAGCCGACCGGGATGCTCGGTGCGGCATCGTCGAACTTCTGTACGATGTCCGCATGTGAGCCGCTGATAGCGATTGATGTCACCCCAGGGCGTCTGCCACTTGCCGAAGTCGGCCGCCAATTTGTCGGACGCGGTGGCCAGGGCCTGAAGCAATTGATCCGGCGCCGCTCGAGTCGCGACGAACTCGTCGTTTGGCACACCGGCTTTGCGCGCTTCGTCCGACACCTGGCGGCCGATTTCATCCCCCCAGTAGACGGCGAGCGACGTCGGCACCGAGGTCACCGCCCAGCGATAGTCCCAGCCACGAAGCGCGGCGATCTGCTCAGAAAGCTTGGACTTGAGCGGATTCGAAGCGGGTGCGCGATCCCAGGCTTTCAACAGCGCCGGCAGCGTTTGCTCGAACGCCGGCAAGTAACTGTCGTAGGCGGCGGCAATCAGCGAATCAATCGTGAAATCCTTCTTGTTCTCGAGCACACGAATTGCGTGGATGCCGCGCGCGTTCTCGGTGCCGCGCTCGACATACACCGGGAAATCGGCTTTCTTCGGGCTATTCGGACCGGCGGCGGACCATGGCCAGTTGTTGGTGTTGTACAGCCAGCCACTGCGGGGATTGAGCACGCCCGGTGTCTCGTCGATCGACAGCACACCGTTCCACTCGGTGGCGGGATCGCTTCCGTCAACGGGTTTCGCCCAGTCGAATCGGGTATCGCGCCTGGGGATGAAGTTGGAATGGAAGTAGGCGATCGTGCCGTCGGCATCGGCGTAGATGGTGTTGTTCGACGAGTTCGTATGCAGATCCATCGACTCGCGGAACTGCTGTGTAGTTTTTCGCTTTGGTGCGCGAGTACCGACTGCGTCAGCGCTTTGAGGGGCTCCTGCATCAGTCTGACGCTGATCCATTTGCCGTCGGCTTCGCGAACAATCGGCCCGCGGTGCGTGTGGTAGACCGTGAATTCCTTCTGCAGGATGCCGGTTGGGGACTTGTAAGGAACCTGAATTTTCGTCGCTCTGACGGGCCCGCTCCTCGGTCCCCACGCGGTAATAGAACGCATCGCCCTTCTGCACGACCGTTTCGAGATACTCGTCGATGTTGTCGACGCCGCTCGAGGTGTGCATCCAGCCGGTGCGATCGTTGAACCCTTGATAGATGAAGAACTGGCCCCACGTAATGGCACCGTATGCGTTCAGCCCTTCCTCGCTGACCATCTGCGCCTCGGCGCGGAAGAAGAACGAGGTGTGCGGGTTGATGAGCAGCAGCGATTTGCCGGTCGCTGAGTTCGACGGTGCGATCGCAATGCCATTGGAGCCGCGAGGCTCCTCGTCTCGCAGCGCTTCGTCGGCCGACGTGAGCTGTCTGGATGTCTTGCCATAGAACGCTTCGAGCTGCGTTCAGGTTGACGCGCTCGATATCGCCACCAATACTGCCCTCGCTGAAGGTAAGGGCCATCCACGGCTCGAACTGCTTGATTACTCGGGGCGTCACGTTCGGATGCGTGTGCAGGTAGTAGTTCAATCCGTCGGCATACGCGTTCATCAAGGTCTTGAGCCAGCTCGGGACTCGACTCGTACTTGGCCCGCATGTCGGCAGGGTCGATGAACAGCTTCATGCGCAGGTCGCGGTAGATGGCGCTCTCGCCTTCGGCCTCGGCCAGGCGGCCTATCGAGTTGAGGTAGTTCGTCTCGACGCGGTTGAAATCGTCCTCCGCTTGCGCGTACATCACGCCAAACACGACGTCCGCATCGGTTTTCCCGTAGACGTGAGGAATGCCCCAGTTATCCCTGAATGATGGTGACGTTCTGTGCCTGCTTCTCCCACGCGGCGACCCGGCTGTCGATTTCAGTGGTGGTGGCAGGTGTGGCGCACGAAATGCTCGCGCGGCCACGAGGATAACGAGAAGCTTTTTCACGGATGACCCCCGGGGCCGAAATTCTGTCACAGATCGTTGCGGGCCCCGCTGAGGCGCCGCTGCAGTCGGCACTGGCTGAGTGCCGCCCGTATACTGTCGTCGCAGAAATCGCGACAGGGGAGCAGAGAATGCGACAGGGGACAGGTCTTGTCATCGGGGGACAGTCCCTGTAACGCGGGGACAGTCCCTGTCATCGGGGGACAGGCCCTGTAACGGAGGTATCCATGAAGCGAAGAGAGTTTTTGATCTCGTCGGCGCTGGGGTCCGTCGGCCTGGGCGTGGCACGCCGTCCGCTCGGAGCGAGTCGAAGTCCGAGGAGACCACCGCCCGCGAGCAGAGCGGGCGGTCTCACGGCCACGCGCAAGATTCTGATTGCCGGCGGCGGATTCAATACCGCCTTCATCCGCTACATGGCAACGCTGACGGGCAAGAAGCGCCCAAGCTGCTCTACTTTCCGACCGCGTCGGCAGACTCGCCGAGCGGCACCATTACGTGGTTCCGCAACTGCGCCCCGCTCGACGTCGAGCCGTCCTCACAAGAGAGCTTCATCGCCAGCTCGCGCCAAACGCGCAGCTGGGAGGACGTCTTCCTGTCGGTGGACGGTATCGTCGCGTCAGGCGGCAACACGCTGAATCAGCAGGCCATCTGGCGGGCGCAGGGCATCGACGTGATTCTCAAGCAAGCCTGGGATCGTGGCATCGTCCTCGGCGGCGCCAGCGCCGGCTCTCTGTGCTGGTTCGAGGAAGGCACGACCGACTCGCGTCCCAAAGAGCTCACCATCGTCAAGTGTCTCGGGTTTCTGAAGGGCAGTCACTCGCCGCACTACGACGCCGAAAAGGATCGACGGCCGCTCTACCACAAGCTGATTGCGTCGGGAGCGATGAAGCCGGGTTACGCCTGCGACAACGACGCCGGCATCTATTTCGAAGACAACCAGGTCAAGCGCGTCGTCTCGACGCGCGCTGAGGCGAAGGTCTACTACGTCGATGCCGTGAACGGCAAGGCAGTGGAGAAGGTGCTCGAGCCGGAGCGGATCTCCTGACCTCGGGAACACGGAACCATGCTTCGCCCGGTTGCGCTCGTTCGCGCTCGTTCGTGTTCGCTTCTGGTTGCTACACGCCAACAGCGCCTCCGGCCTCACCGCCCGCGCCCTCCGTCGAGGTGATCGAGCTGGCCGCCATCGAGGCGCGCGATCGGATGACGGCTGGCACATTGACCTCGCGCGCGCTGACGCAGGCGTATCTGGATCGTGTGGCTGCCGTGGACAAGGCAGGGCCGAAACTGAACGCTGTCATCGAGCTCAAGCACGCGCGCACTCGCGGATGCCGAAGCGCTCGACGCCGAACGGCAGGCCGGCAAGGTCCGCGGGCCGCTGCACGGCATCCCGGTGCTGATCAAGGACAACATCGACAGCGTCGGCATGGTCAATTCCGCGGGCTCGCTCGCCCTGGCTGAAAATCGACCCAAGCAAGATGCGTTTCTCGTCAAACGTCTGCGCGAGGCCGGCGCGGTCATTCTCGGCAAGACCAACCTGAGCGAGTGGGCGAACTTTCGATCGACGCGCTCCACGTCCGGCTGGAGCTCACGAGGCGGGCAAACCAAGAATCCTTACATCCTCGACCGTAATCCATGCGGGTCGAGCTCGGGAACCGGCACCGCCATTGCGGCCAGCCTCGCCGCGATTGGCGTGGGCACTGAGACCGACGGCAGCATCATTTGCCCGGCCGCCGTCAGCGGGCTGGTTGGACTCAAGCCGACCGTTGGTCTGGTCAGTCGGCAGTGGCGTGATCCCGATTTCGGTCTCGCAGGACACGGCCGGCCCAATGGGCCGAAGCGTGGCTCGGACGTGGCGATGCTCCTGAACGGGCTCGCCGGGGTGGATGCGGCCGATCCCGCCGGCGCCGCGGCGAGCTGGCAAGATTCCCCCGGACTATCTGACGGCGCTTCGGCCGGATGCGATGAAAGGCAAGCGTTTCGGTGTGCTCCGTCAAGCCATGGGCTTCCATCCCGACGTGGACCGGCAATGGATGCGGCAATGGCGCTGATGAAAGCGCAGGGCGCCGTGCCTTGGTCGACGTCAAAGTTGCCCACCTACAACGACTGGAACGACGCGGAATTCGACGTGCTGTTCTACGAGTTCAAGGATGGCTTGAACGCGTACCTCAAGGCCGCTGGTTCGTCACACCAATCGCTCGAAGCGTTGATTGCCTGGAACAAGGCAAACGCGAACATCGCGATGCCGTTTTTCGGTCAGGAGATCTTCGAGCGGGCTCAGGCGAAGGGGCCACTCACCGACCCCGCGTACCTCAAAGCACGCGCTCAATCGCGACGGATGGCGGGCGCCGATGGCCTGATGGCCACGCTGAAGCGCGAAAAGCTCGACGCGATCATCGCGCCGAGCATGTCGCCGGCGTGGCCCACCGACCATGTGCTTGGCGATCACTTCGTCGGCGCCGGCTACGGCATGGCCGCCGTCGCAGGAACGCCGAGCATCACGATTCCGGTTGGGGACAGCCATGGGCTTCCGATCGGGCTCACCTTCATGGGCAGGGCCTACACCGAGGCTGATCTGCTCGGGTTTGCCTATGCGCTGGAACAGGTCGGCCAACGCGCGCAAAGCGCCGCGAGTACAAGGCGACGTTGCACGGCGCAATAGAACAGCGTAGTTCCAGTAATCAGTTGACCAGTCGGAAAACGAAGCCACGAAGGCACGAAGCCACGAAGAATTCTGTGGATCTGGCTTCGTGTGCTTCGTGCCCTTCGTGGCTACCGTTGTTTCCGCGGTGTGCGACTGGCCTATTCGAATGGCTGCGCGAACGACAGCCGATTGCCCTCCGGGTCGAGCACGCGAAATTCGCGCAGGCCCCAGGGATGACTGATTGGTGGGCCTTGGACATGGGCGCCCTTGGTGACCAACTCTTCGTGCAAGGCGTCGGCATCCACGACATAGAACGAGCACGAGCCGATCCCGCGATGGCGTTCTGTCCGCGCGATCAGCAGCAGGCGAGCCTGGATCACGATCCATGACGCCGAGATCGTGCTGCTGATAGTTGACGTCGAAGCCCAGTACATCTCGATAGTACGCAACCCCACCGGGGACGTCGTCCAGAGGCAATTCGGGCATGATGCGTTTCCACCATTCGCGACGGTCGTGACGTGCCCGGTTCCGCGTACGACTGTCCGAACCACAGCGCGTTGTCGTCTGGGTCGCGGACTTCGAACATCCGCATCTTGATCCAGTTGACGTCTTCGACCGCACTCGGGCGTCCGCCGCTTTCAGCGATCACCGTTCTGAGGGCGACAACATCGTCGGTTTCAAAAAAGACCACCTGTGCGGATCGTGTCGCTTGGCTCTTCAGAGAACTGAATGCGTGCCGGGCCATTCGACACTTCGGCGGACGCAGGCACACCGAAGTCTTCTTCGACATTCTGCACGCTGAAACCCAGGACATCGCGGTAGAAGGCGACGCTGCGCTCGCTGTTGGCAACGCGCAGGTGCCGGCTGACCGGCGCCACAAGCCGGGCCCGGCGTGGAAGCGGCAGATCATCAACGCTCATAGGACCTCGCTCGTCGCAGTCGCCAACCTCCCGCCGGTTGGCGAGTCGGGACGTGACTCGTTCGAGCGCCATCATTGTGCCCGGAATCGCGCGCCAAAGGGTGTGAGTGACGGCTCGGAGGTCAGGGCGCCGGCTTCGCAGGCAGCAGCGATAGAATCACGCTGCCGATGTCCACTCCAACGCCGCCGACTGCCTCTACGCCTCTCGATGCCGTGGCCAGCGACCCCGTCACGATGGGCTGGATGGTAGGGTCGCCACCCCCGCCAGACAAACAGATTCGCTTTGCCGATAGCAGCTATGCGCGGCTTCCCGCGTACTCGCTGGTCCTTCGCCCACATGCGACAGTTGCTCCCGACGAGCGTCGTCCCGCGCGGCACTCACGAGGTCGTTCCATTGCCGCGAGCCGAGCGCTCCGACCTCGATGGTGTCACGTTTCAACCCATCGGCCGTCGCGAGCTGATGACATGGGGTGAGTCCCTTCTCGCCAACTACACCGATGGCATCGTGGTTCTGCACCAGGGACGCATCGTGTACGAGCGCTACTTTGGCGTCCTGGCGCCGCATCGCCAACACATCGCGTTTTCGGTGACCAAGTCATTCGTGGCGACGCTGGCGGCAACGCTGATCCACGAGGGTCGAATCGACGAGACGGCGACTGTCAGCGATTACCTGCCGGAGCTGCGTGCATCCGGGTACGCGGACGCCACGATTCGTCATGCGCTCGACATGACGACCGGGTTGAGGTTCACCGAGGACTACGTCGACCAGAACTCATCGATTTGGCATTTCAGCCGCGCCGGTAACATTCGTCCGCGCCCGCCAGGGCTATCAAGGACCGGAAAGCTTCTACGCATATCATCGAGACGGTCGAGAAAGAGTCGGCCCACGGTGAGCGCTTCGCCTACAAGACCATCAACACCGACACGCTGGCGTGGGTGATGCGACGCGTCACGGGACAGACGCTCAGCGAGTTGTTGTACGAACGATTGTGGTCGCGGCTCGGTGTCGAGCAGGATGCCTACTTCACGGTCGACCCTATCGGCGTCGAGTTCGCCGGCGGAGGGTTGAATCTGAGCCTGAGAGACCTGGCGCGCTTCGGTGAAATGATGCGGCTGGGTGGTCATTACAATGGCCAGCCGATCGTTCCGACCGCCGTGGTCGACGACATTCGACGTGGCGCCGATCGCCAGCACTTTGCTCTCGCGGGCTACGGCTTGCTGCCGGGATGGAGTTATCGAAACATGTGGTGGGTCGCGCACGACGATCACGGCGTCTATACGGCCCGCGGGATTCATGGGCAGGCGATCTACATCGATCCCGCCGCGGAGATGGTCATCGCACGGTTCGCCTCGCATCCGCTGGGCGCCAACGTCAACCTCGATCCGACCTCGCTTCCCGCCTATCGCGCGCTGGCCGATCACCTGATCGCCACGAGCTGACGAGGCGAGCCAAGTAAGCTCTTGTCCGCACGCGCTCCGGAGCCACCAATGACGCACACCAGGCACTATATGCACCCTCAGCACGTCACGCACACGCACCTGAGGCACCTCCGGCACCTGAGGCACCTCCGGCACGTTGCGACGACTATCGCCTTCGCCCTTGCGATGGCGACGCGGTCGTCGCTCAAAAGCCGCCTGCAGCGGCGACCGGCGCCACCAAGATTCCAGGTCGATCCGACCTGGCCGAAGGAGTTGCCGAACAACTGGATCCTCGGGTCGGTGACCGGGTGTTCCTTGATGCAAAGGACCACATCTGGGTCACGCATTTGCCGGAGACGCTGACCGAGGAAGAGACCGTCCGCGGTGCAGAAGCCGCCGATCGCGACGTGCTGTGCGCCAGCGCCCACGGTGATCGAGCTCGATCCGCAGGGCAACGTGGTGCAAGGCTGGGGTGACGCCTCGCAGGACCCGTCGACCTTTCCCCGCAACCCGCACGGCATCTTCGTGGACCACAACGGCTTCGTGTGGGTTGGCACACACATGCATCATCGCGTCATGAAGTTCACGCGCGAAGGCAAGCTCGTGATGACGATTGGCACCTACGACAAGACCGCAGGCAGCAACGACACGACCTTGCTCGGTGGCCCTGCCGGTATCTGGGTTGATCCGAAGACCAACGAGGCGTTCATCGCCGACGGCTATCGCAACCGCCGCGTGATCGTGTTCGAGGGAGCGACCGGCAAGTATCTTGCGTCATTGGGGCGCCTACGGCGAGGTCCCGACGACACGCAGAAACCGGCCAACAATCCTGACGGTCCACCGAACAAGCAGTTTTCAACCGTGCACGGCATCACGGGCACGCGCGATGGCTTCATCTACGTTGCGGACCGCCGTGGCAATCGCATTCAGGTCTTCGACCAGAAGGGCAAGTTCATCAAGGAGAAGATCATTGCGCCACGCACGCTGGCATCGGGATCGGCGTTCGTCCTCGTGCCCTCACCGGACCGCGCCGAGCAGTGGCTTTACATGGCCGACGGGACGAATCACAAAATCTGGGTGTTGCGCCGCAACGATCTCGAGGTCGTGGGCAGTTCGGCCACGGTGGCCGTCAGCTCGGACAGATGCTGCGTCCACATGGCATGAGCGTGGACTCGAAGGGAAATCTGTACGTCGGCGAGGCCTCGACCGGGCGCCGGGTTCAGCGCTTCTTGCTGCAAGGGTCAAATAGGCTGAGAAGGATCTGCCGGCTGAACCCGCGTCGGCACATCCATTCCTTCCCGCATGATCAAGGACTCATCGATTGATTCGATTGCGACCTCGGTGTGCCGAAGTGACTACCTGCCGAGAGGACTCGACGGAACTGCAACCGGTCTTCCCGTCTTGTAAGTCGTCCGGCGCGTTCCCGCGAATCACTACCGACTTCTGCCATGAATCCCGCTGGTTCACTGGGCTCGGTGTTTGCGTGGCCTGAGGCGCTACTCTTGATCGAACCACGCCAAAGCAGGAGGAACCCCCGAGCGAGGTCACGACATGACGGCTCTTCACCGTGTCTCGGTCCTATTGATCGCGTCGGCATGCTGCTTGGAGGGCGCTTGCGTGCCGTGTCGGCGAAGCACCCGGAGCCGACGCAGCCAGTCATGATTTCGATGGAGCTGCTCGCGAACCGTCCGATCGTGCGCGCCACGATCAATGGACAGGGCCCATTCCCGTTCCTGCTGGGTTCCGAGGACCAGCGCACGATCGTGGATCCCGAGCTCGCCGAGACGCTCAAGCTGAAACTGGCGAAGGGAGCGACGGAGTTGACCGTGGACCTGGGGTTTGGTCCCGCGCAACACCTTCAAGACCGCGTTGGTCATCGAAGATATCGCGCAGTGACACGACCGACTTCAGTCAGGCGACGCGTCCTCGAGGCATTGTCAGCCTGACGATGTGGAAAGACCAGCTGGTGACGGTCGACTACTCGCAGTGGAAGGTGATGCTGGAACCCGGCGAGCTGCCCGAACCGAACGGCAAGGATGTGTTCGTGCTGAGTCCGGCCGGCGAATTCACCTTGCCGTTGACGATCGCGGAGCAGTCAGTCGAGTGCCGCGTCGATCCCCTGTTCGCCGGCGGCCTCATCCTGCCGACGGCCGCAGGCCGCCACGCTGCAGATGGTGGGCGAGCCCAAGGATGCCGGAACGGTCAAGACGAGAGCGGGCGCGCTGCGCGTGCTCGAGACCCGTCTGGCGGCCAACGTCACACTCGGTTCGGTTGAGGTGAAGACGCCCATCGTTTTCCTGCCGACCGCGGAGAGACGGCGATGGTCGGCACGCCGTGGCTTGGCCGTTTCCTCGTGACGTACGACCTCGCGAATGCACGCGTCCGACTCCTGCGGCCCGCCGCGACGCAGACGCGACACTGAACTGAAGCGAACTGAATCGAACAGCACTGCACAGCTGGCGGCCATCGCCGCCAGCTCGACGCCCCAGACTTTGCTGCACGAAGGTCTGAACACAATGCGAGCTGACTTGCCCGAGCTTCCTGAGGTCGAAGCCGTTCGTCGCGCGCTGCGTCCGGTCGTCGAGGGCGCGCGATTCGACAAGGTCGTGGCGCGCCGACCGGATCTCCGTGTCGCGTTCCCGGCTCGCTTCACGACGCGGCTCGAGGGTCAGACGGTGCGCGTCGCTCGGCTCGACGCGGCAAGTACCTGCCTTGCCGAGCTCTCCTCGCGCGACGTGCTCGTGATGCATCTCGGTATGTCGGGATCGTTTCGCGTCGAGCAGGGGCGCATGACAGCGACGCCCGGCCGTTTCCATCACGTCCGAAGCGCAGCCGTTGCCGCACGATCATGTCATGTTCTGGATGTCGTCGGGTGCCACCGTCACGTTCAACGATCCGCGTCGCTTCGGGTACATGGATCTCATCGCGATGGACGATTTCGCCGCGCATCCCGTCGTTGGCGGGCTCGGCCCGGAGCCGTTGTCACAAGAATTCACGCCGCTCTCGCTTGCCCGAAGCTGTCGTGGGAAACGGACGTCCCTCAAGGCCGCGCTGCTCGATCAACGAGTCGTCGCCGGCCTGGGCAACATCTACGTCTCCGAAGCACTCTATCGAGCGCGACTTTCGCCACGACGCATGCGCCTCCACGATCGCGACAAGGTCGGGCGCGCCGCGCGACACCGCACGTCCAATTGACGCGGGCGATCAAAGACACCTTGAACGACGCGATCAGGCGCAGCGAATCGTGGCAGATCCAGCGTGGCGAAGGCCGACGAGTCCGGCGTACTTCCCGAATCGCTTTCGTGTCTACGATCGCGAGGGTGCGCGATGCCGGACCCGCGGTTGTGCTGGCCTGATCCGGCGCATCGTCCAGGGCGGGCGGTCGACTTTCTATTGCCCGGTCTGCCAGAAGTAGGCGCGGAAGGAGCACAGGAAACACGGAAACACGGACACGATAGCCACGACCAGCCTCCGCCAAGGCTACGGCGGTCCGCCGAAGCCTTCGGCGAAGGCGGAAGAACACGAAGTCACGAAGATCACGAGTCACGATCCACGAACATCGCCGTGGCTGGAAACCCTTGGAAGCTTCGTGTCTTCGTGCCCTTCGTGGCGGCCGTATTCTGCCTTTCGTAGCTTGTTTCACACTATAGTAGTGACAAACTACAGTTGAGATGAAACAAATGGGCCACCACCCGCCGTCAAAGCCATCATCAGAAAAACGACATGAAAGAGGCGCCGTCGGTCTCCGACCTCGCATTCCACATCCTGCTGGCGCTTGGTGATGGGCCGTCCCACGGCTATGCCATCGGTCGGGACGTGGAGGAGCGCTCGAACGGCCGTCTGGACCCGACAACCGGAGCCTTGTATCAATCGCTCCGCCGTCTGGCCGATGACGGCTTGATTGCGCCAGCCAGCGCGCCACAGGAGGCCGACCCACGGCGCAAGTATTTCGCGTTGACGGCTTTCGGCCGTCGTGCCGCGGCCGAGGAAACGCGGCGATTGGAAGCGCTCGTACGGACGGCGCGACAGCGCAAGCTGTATCCCCAGCGAGCGTGATCGATGCGGCTCTATCGTTGGTTGTTGCGCCTGTGTCCCCGTCATGGCGTACGGAATACGCCGCGGCGATGGAGGAGACGTGCGCGCGCCGATTGAACGATGCGCGCACCGTCGGGCCGGTGCGATTGGCTTTCGTGATGGCGCGAGAGCTGACGAGCGTCGCCAGGCTGGTGGTGTCCGAGCGGTTGCGCGCACTCATGCGAGAGGTGCGAATGAGACAACGACGTCAACGACGGGAGAGGGCGGGACCCATGGACGGCATCGTGCTGGAATTTCGGCAGGCCGCTCGCCGGTTGGCGCGGAGCCCAGTGTTTACGCTTGCGGCCGTCTTCACATTGGCGCTTGCGATAGGCGCCAACTCGTCAATCTTTGCCGTGGTTCAGCGCGTGGTGCTGAATCCGCTCCCCTACCCTGACTCCGATCGAATCGTGACCATCGGGCATCGAGTGCCGCGCATGACGAATACTCCGCGGTTCGATGCCATGCCACCCGGGATGTACTTCCACTACAGCGACCGCGCTCGCATGCTCGAGTCCGTCGCAGCGTATTGGCCAATCGACATGACGGTGACAGGCCAGGGAGAACCGGAACGGATCCGCGTCACGAACGTCACGCCCTCACTCGAGTCCGTGCTCCGCGTAACGCCTGCCTACGGGCGATGGTTCAGCGCAGAGGAAGGCGAGCCTGGTGCTCCGAGAGTCGTGGTCTTGTCGCATGGCTTCTGGTTGCGTCGATTCGGTGGCGATCGAACCGTCATCGGACGTTCGGTGTCGTTGAATAGCGAACCGACGGAGATCATCGGCATCATGCCGGCGTCGTTTGCCTTTCCCGATGCGCGTGTCGATGTGTGGCGAGCAGAGCAGCTCTCGCGGGCATCGGGCTTCGGTCTGTTCACTCACTTGGCCGTCGCACGTCTGCAAGACGGCGCCACTCCCGAGGCGGCGCGCGACGAGCTGACGGGGCTGGTGGCTGAACTGCCGCAATCGTATCCGGGGTCGGCGCTCGCCCTGTCGCTTGCCAAGGACAAGATGGCGGCGGTGGTGCCAACGCTCAAGGAGGCCACGATCGGTCACGTCACTCGGGCGTTGTGGATCCTCCTCGCGGCCGTGGGTTGGTGCTCCTCGTAGCCTGCGCCAACGTGGCCAACCTGTTTCTGGTCCGATCGGAATCGCGGCAGCGTGAGGTAGCGATTCGGCGAGCGCTAGGAGCCGGAGGTCGCGGCGTGGCGCGTTTCTTCCTTGCCGAGAGCATGCTGCTGTCGATTGCTGGCGGCATGATTGGAGTGCTCTTGGCGTGGGTAGGCGTCCGCCTGCTGGTCAGCTTTGCGCCTCCCACCCTGCCGCGGCTCAGCGAAATCCGTGTCGATGGCGTCAGTCTGTCGTTCACCTTGGGACTCAGCGTGCTCTCAGCCGTATTGTTCGGTGCGATTCCGTTGTTGCACGGAGCGCCGTTGGCGCACGCGCTGCACGAGCACGGGAGAAGCAATACGGCAAGCCGCCGCCGTCATCGCGCCCGGCACCTGTTGATGGCTGGTCAGGTCGCCCTGGCGCTCGTGTTGCTCGTCGCCTCGGCACTGATGGTCCGCAGCTTTCAAAAGCTGCGAACGATTGACCCTGGATTCGACGCGTCTTCGTCTCTCGTCTTCACGGTGGGGGTGCCGGCTCGCAACTATGCGGATCGCCGCGCGGTCGTCGCGGCGCACGAGACCATCCTCGACGAGATCGAACGTCTCCCCGGCGTCACTGCGGTATCCGCAGTGAGCTCACTCCCGCTCGACGGACTTGGATTCGGCAATTCGATCTTCGTCGAGCGACGACCCGGAGAAGAACGACCCGCAGCACGACCCGTCGTTCAGTTTCGCGCGGTCGCCGACGGGTTTGTCGAGACCATGGGCATGCGACTGCTTCGCGGCCGGACGCTGAATCGAGACGACGTCGAACGGCAGCAGACGAACGTGATGGTCAACCAGGCCTTCGCCGACGCGTACTTCCCCAATCAGGACGCTCTCGGCCGCCGGGTCGCTTCGTCGCGTCCCCCGTCGTTGCCGCCGCCGGCCTGGCTCACCATCGTTGGAGTGGTGGGCAACACGCCATCGGCGGCGCTCGTCGAGGTCGATCCGACGCCGAAGCTCTATATGCCGATGTCGATTGCCGGAGGGCCGGAGATTGCGCAGGCCCTGCTCGTCGGGCCGAACGTCGCGGAGATGAGCTACATCATTCGCTCATCAGTAGCGACGACGAGTCTGGTGACCTCGGTCCGTCAAGCGATTGATCGGGTGGATCCCAACCTTGCGATGGCCAAGGTCGGCACATTGCAACAGACGCTCGACCGCGCATCGGCGCAGATGGCGTTCACGATGGTCCTGCTGGCTCTCGCCGCCTCTGTGGCGCTCGTCCTCGGCGTGATCGGGATTTACGGCGTGATGTCATACATCGTCAACCAGCGCACCGCAGAAATCGGCGTGCGTCTGGCGCTTGGCGCCGAACCGCGGCGGGTGTTGGGCGAGATCATGCGACAAGGTGGGATCGTGGCATTCGTAGGGGCCGGCGTCGGCCTCGGTGTGGCAGTCGTCGGAAGCCGCCTGATCGATTCGCTCCTCTACGGCGTCAGCTCGCGAGACCCCGGGATCTTCGCTGGCACCACGGCCGTGCTGCTCGGGGTGTCGCTCTTGGCGTGCTGGTTTCCGGCCCGTCGTGCCGCGCGACTCAGCCCGGTCGAGGCCCTCCGCGCCGACTGACGAGTGTTTACAGGGCCTGTCCCCCGGTGACAGGGCCTGTCCCCCGGACATGACCTGTCCCCGGTCGCAGAAAGTACGGAGAGTAGGCAGAATGCGACCCGTGACGCGTCCCGACGAACAATGACGATCAGCGAGGCTCGCGCCATGCTCGCGCCCGCTCCGGGCTGGGGCGCACCCGCCATCTGGGCGGACTTGGGATGCGGAACCGGCACATTCACGTTGGCTCTGGCGGAGTTGATCGGTGAGGGGAGCGCAATCCATGCGATCGATCGCGACGCCCGAGCGCTCGCGTCACTGCCGACCACCCACCAGGGCATCCGAATCGTCAGGCACCATGGTGACATCGAGCGGTTCACGCTACCGTCGACGTCGCTCGACGGCGTGCTGCTCGCCAACTCCCTCCACTACGTCCGCGCGCAGTCGACCCTGATGGCCAGGGTCGTTCGAGCCCTCGCTCCATCCGGCAGCTGCATCATTGTGGAGTACGACAGCGACACGCCGCTGCCTCGCTGGGTGCCATTCCCCGTCAGTCAGTCCAACGCCACGGGTCTGCTGCGAGAGGCAGGTCTCACCGATCTCCGCGTGCTGGCGATGCGGCCCTCCGCCTATGGCCGAGGGCCGATCTATTCACTCTGTGCGCGGCGATCAACGACCGGCCACGATCGGCTCGGTGAGGCTTGGCTGCGCCGCTCCGATCGTGGTTAGAAGCACAAATGCCGTTGCCCGAATGGAGCGTCGTGCTGGTTGTCGGGAACAGGTCAGCGACGTTGGCGCCGGGATGCCAGCCGTCCCTCGGCACTGCCGGTTCTATTGGTGCTGTTGATGGCCTTGGCGTTGCTCTTTCGCCTGCGCTTGCTCGAGACAATCGTCCAGGCGCCCAGCAACAAATCCTTCAGCGCATCGCGGTGAACGCGGCGAAGGCGCACGAGGACCACGGGGTAGTTCACATAGTGCTCGGTGAGGTAATAGATCGACGGCTCCTCGCGGAGCAGTTCCTCGCGTTGATCGAGATGGATATAAACGACCAACGTGTCGGGTTCGGCTGAACGATGCGACGCGAGGCATGCGAACATCCTGCCGCCGACCTTCAGCGCAGGCGTCCCGTAGGTCATGCCATCCTCGGTGCCTGGGAAGGCAAGACCAATCTCACGCACGGTGTCGAAAGTGACTTGAGGGCGGCCCATGTGAAGGGGACAGTCCCCTATTTGCCAAGTGAACTCCTTGTCAGTTGCATAAAAGGGGACAGGCCTTTACAGCACTGACATTTTCTGACAATTCACTCATAGCGCAACGCGAGGATGGGATCGATGCGACTGGCGCGGCGTGCCGGAATCATCCCCGCCGCCGCGGACACGAGCGCAAGCAGGGCGACCGTCGATCCTGCAATCCACGGATCATTCGGCTCGATCCCGTAGAGCTGCGACGAAACGTAACGGCCCAGGCCGATCGCTGTAGGGATGCCGACGGCCAGCCCTATCGATAGCAGAATCAGCACCTCTTTCATCACCAACCACAGCACTTTGCCGGGCTCCGCCCCGAGCGCGAGCCGCAGCCCCAGCTCTTTGCGACGGCGTGCGACAACGAACGCCATGACACCGTAGAGCCCAATCGAGGCGAGCAAAGTTGCCAACAGGCCAAAGCCTGCCGAGAGGAGCGCGATCAGCCGATCGTTCAGGAGCGTCTCGTCGAGCTGCCCCTCGACCGTCTTCAGCTCGTAGATTGGCATCGATGCGTCCACCTGCTTTACTTCGTTACGCAGCACGCTGTATGCGCTGTCCGACGCGTTCTGGGTCCGCACGTAGATCGTTGCCCCACCATTGCCCCACTTGGGCACGAACACCTGCCGGTGCACACCTTCGCGCGGGCCTTCGTAAAGAGAATCGGCGACCACACCGATGATCTCGATGTTCAATTTGGTGCCCGGCCCAGATCCCCGACCAATCCGCTTGCCGACCGCGCTCTCACCCTTGAAGAAATGCTCAGCGAATCGGCGATTGACGATCGCAACAGCGGTCTCTTCCTGCGCATCGAGTGGCCTGAAGTCGCGACCCTCCAGAAACGGAATCTGCATGGTCGCGAAGTAACCCGGCGACAAACCGTTCATGAAGGCCTGCATGTCCTCGCCATCCTTCGCCTGATGTCCTTCGACCGACATGGTGCTGTCCCACTCGTCGCCGGCGAGGATCGGGACGGCGGCAAGCCCGGCCGACTTCACGCCCGGCGCCGATCGCAGTCGCTCGAGCAGCCGCTCGTAAAAGTTGACGGTGCGCTGATTGTCGTACCCGCTCAGCGCCGGCGACACCTGAAACATCACGAGGTTGTCGAGTGCTACACCCGTTTCGGTGGTCTGGAGATTTTGCAGGCTGCGTACGAACAACCCAGCGCCGAAGAGCAAGAGGAAGCTGAGGGCGACCTGTGCGGACACCAGACCCTTGCGCAAGTAGAGCGATCCGCCAGTGCCTGTCAGTGTGCCGACGGTATCTTTGAGCGTCGTCCACGGATCTGGTCTGCTGGCGCGCATAGCCGGCAGCAGCCCGAAGATGATTCCGGTCGCCAGCGACAGTCCAAACGTAAAGGCCAGGATGCGGAGGTCCGGCATCGCGTCGATCAGCAGAGGATTGGCGTCCGACGGCACGAGGGCAAGAAGCGCTCGTGTCAGCACGACGGACAGCAGCACGCCGAGCACACCGCCGCACAGCGACAGTACGAGACTCTCGACCAGCAGTTGGCGAACGAGCTGCCGTCGCGAGGCGCCCAACGAGAGGCGAACCGCAATCTCGCGCTGTCGCATGATGCCACGCGCGATCAGCAGGTTGGCGACGTTCGCGCACGCGATCAGCAGGACGAGACCGACCATGCACATCAGAACCAGGAGCGAGGTCGAGAACTCGTTGCGAAGGCCCGAGTAGCCGATGTCCGCGCGTTCGAGCCTGAGACGCCCGGTCATGAATCGTTCGCGGAGGAATGGCGACCAGTCCTTTGCCCCTGGCAGGGTCATCTCGTGCGCACGGATCTGGGTGAACAGCGTCTGCAGTGGCGCCTGCGCCGATTCAATCGTGTATCCCGCCTTGAGTCGCGCGAACACCTGGACCCATCGCGTACGCTCATCGTCCATGAGGACCCATTCCCACTCGGGCACGAGCACCGGCTTCATCTGGATCGGAACGCGGATCTGTGGTGCGCGCGCCGGATCGAGGCCAGCAAAGCCCGCCGCCGACACGCCGACGATCGTCATCGGGTAGTTGTTGACGAGGATCTTCTTGCCGACGACCGAGTGGTCCCCGTTGAACCGCCGCATCCAGTAGTCGTATCCCAGCACGACGACGGGATGACCCTGGTAGACCTGATCGTCCTCTTGCGAGCTGAACACGCGACCAACAGCCGGCTTGACGCCAAGCATCGTGAAGTAGTTGCCGGAGACCATCTCCGCATCGAGACGTTCAGTGGTGTTGTCGATGCTCACCGACGTGGCGATCAGCCGACGCGCAATCACTTCTGCCAGCGGCTCGGCGCGCTTTTGGTATTCCCGGTAGATGGGGTAGGAGTGCTGGCGCGAGCCCATGTTGCTGCCGCTATGCGGGCCCTCCTGGTACAGCATCACGAGCTCTTCCGGGCTCGTGACCGGCAGCTTTCTCAGAGGATCTGATCGATCAGCGTGAAGATCGCCGTGTTGGCGCCAATCCCAAGGCCGAGCGAGAGGACCGCGACGATTGAGAAAAGCGGGCTTCTCAGCAGGCCGCGAATCGCGAGCCGGATGTCGTTGGTTGGCAGCATGTGGGTGTTAGACGGAAGGCGGAGGGGAGCGGGTTGTATCGCGTCGGTTTCCAGTTGCCAGTTGCGCAGTTCAAAGGTAGGTGTGCCAGGTTTCGGACAAGCGTCAACCCTTTGAACTGGAACTGGACAACTGAAAACTGCTCGCTGGTCTAGTTCTTCGTCATCGTCAGCCCAGAAACCACCGCGTCGGTATTGTGGGCGAATCGAATGCCATACACACCGTCGGTCGACTTCAACTTCCCGGCCGCCACCAGCTCGGCCTTCGGATAAGACGCGACTGTCGTGCCGTTGATCGCGCATTCAACAGCCTCGCCCTTGACCGTGATCGCGATCTCCTGCGTGACGGACGATCCCTTGCCAGCCGCCTTGCGCACGGCATCATTCGCCGTCGGCCGACGCCCACCCATCTGGAAGGGCGCCGGTCCGAAGCCTCGGACAATGAAAGTGCCATCGCCGTACGCGGCGCAATACAGATAAGCTCTGCTCCGCCGTGCCAAGGTCGTTTCCACCGATGACGATGCCATACGGATGCGGATGATCGTTGAGGCCCATGTAATTGGCCTCGGTAAACGTTGCTTTCACGGTGTAGTTGCCCGCGGCGACATTCTTCGGGTTCCAGTACGTCACCGCCGGGCCGGTCGTCACCTGCAGGTCTTTGCCGGCCATGGCCAGCTTCGCGTTGTTCAAGACCTGTCCGGCCTTTTCTTCCTGGGCATCGATCTTTCCGGTCCACCCGGGGACGGAGATCCCACCGCCCGCAACCACACGAGCACCATCCTGTGCTTGAGCGTTGATTCCGGCATGAACGAACGTGGCAAGGGCAACTGCGAAGACGGAGCCGTAAACGAGACGCATGGTGAAATCCTCTGTGGTCTGCAATGAAGCACGGGCTCGAGATTCGAGGCCGAGCCTGTGTGGCCGATTGTCAATCAACGCCGCGGAAAAATATACCGCGGCCCGCCCGCCGGAGGCGGGCAAGACCAACACTGCCTCTAGCGAGGCGAAGCCGCAGCCGCCCCAGTTGCTCGGCGGTCTTAGGCGAAGCCTCGATAGGTTGTAGACCGTTCGCTCATGCCGAGTCAATGATTACGGTTGAACCGCTCAGCGCACGGACTCGAGCGCTCGCATCTTCGCCAGGGCCTCGTCCAACGACTGCGGCACCTCATGCAGCGTCCCCCACACATCTCCCACAGCTTCGATTCGCTGCGGCATGTTCTTCAATGTGAACTGTCGAGGTGTAACGTCGGCGTGCTCGATTTCGTCCCACGTGCATGGCGCGGAAACCGGAGCCCCGGGACGTGCGCGAACGGCGTACGCCGCTGCGACCGTTGCACTGTACCCATTGCGCCCGGTATCGACGTAGATGCGGCCTCGGCGATCCGCTTTGCTGAACTCCTGCGTCAGGTGCTTGTCGTCTCGCATCACGAGCAACGTCCCCAGCTCGTGAGCAAAGCGCGCAACCGCTCCGAATCTGGCGCGCCCGTCGAGGGGTACGACGACGTGAAAGCCCTTCGAGCCGGACGTTTTCACCCAGCTCGGGAGGCCCACCTCGGCCAGCAGGTCCCGAAGCGCCAGCACGGCGACTCGAAGCGGAGCAGGCTCATCGTCTGATGGATCGAGATCGAAGACGCACAGGTCCGGGTGATACAGCTTCGGCGTTCGCGAAGTCCACACATGCGGCGTGATGGTGTTCTGGTTGGTGATCCACAGGAGGGAGCGGACGTCTCGAATCACGGGATGATGGACGACGCCGTCCTTCTTCGGCACCTCGACGCGTTCCAACCATTCGGGGAAGCCCTTCGACACGTCCTTGTGAATGAATCCCTTCTGCCCAATTCCCGAAGGGTAGCGCTCCATCGTGACGGGCCGGCCCATGATGTGCGGCAACATCACCGGCGCGATCTCTTCGTAGTAAGTCGCCAGTTCTCCCTTGGTGATGCCGTCACCCGGGAAGAGGACCTTCTCTGGATGGGTGATCACGACGAGGCTCTCGTCACCTCGTGCGGCGCCTTCTCGCGTTGGACCGCTAGGAGTCGTGGATGACGCAACTTGCCGTGTCCGGTCCATTCGATGAAGGCGACCTGCACGACGATCGCCGGTCTGACCCAATGCGCTCGCAGGCGAGGCAGCCCCGTGCTCCGTGTGAAGGGAGGCTGCGGGATCTCGAGGGCGTCAAACTCCGCGCGGAGCTCGACGAGCAAGCGTGTATCGAAACCTGTGCCGACTTTTCCTGCAAAGACGAAGTCGTTGCCTTCGTAGTAGCCGATCAGCAGGGCGCCCAAGCCGACGCGCGCGCCTTGCGGATCGGTGAATCCGCCAACGACGAAATGCTGGGACGCCTCGCACTTCATCTTGAGCCAGTGCTTCGATCGACGGTGTTCGTAGGGCGAGTCGCGGCGCTTGGCGATGACCCCCTCCCAGCCTTCGGCGCAGGCGTGCTCCCACGGTACAGTCGATATCGAGCGGAACGACGCGCTCGAGCGGTAGATCGAGCGAGAGCGTGTTCAAGAGCTCGCGTCGACGATCGAGAGAGAGCGCGGTGACCTGCCGGTCGTTCAACCAGAGGATGTCGAAGATGTGATAGTCGCCCCGTCCCTGTCGGCCCCACCCGCCGGTCGCCTCACCGTCGAGAATGACGTTCCGCACTGGAAGACCGGCGATAGCCTGGGCGACCGACGGATACGAGTCCGTCAGCGGCAGCTTGTTGCGCGAGAACAGGCGCACGTTGTCGCCCTGCTTGAACGAGAGCACGCGAATGCCGTCCAACTTGCGTTCGAACGTCCACTCGGGACCGGTGAAGCGATCCTGCGTGAGCGTTGCGGCCATCGGCTCGAGCCAATCGGGAAACGAAGACACTGCGTGCCGAGCAGTATCACCCCGTTTTGGTGTGCGGCTCCAGCAGCTCGTCCACTTCGCGGTAGCCAAATGGGAACTTGATGCCATCGACCCGCGCTCCGGCGCGAAGAAGCGCGGCAGTTGAGTCAGGTGATCGGCGATGCGTCCAGTACGAATCGACACAGGTGCGGACGGCCAGGGCGAGTGGCGTTCGTCCCTGGCCATCGACGCCGTTGACTGCCGCTCCTCGTTCAATCAGTAGCGATGCCACCGTGGGCGCAGCCTTCCACGCGGCCACATGGAGGGCTGTGCTGTTGCTTGGGATGCCGAGAGTACGGATCGCCGTCATAAAGGGCATCGATGGGCACGCCAAGATCAAGGAGCTGTCGAACACCATCGACGTTCCGGGTTCCAGCGAATTCGGCCAGCACGGTCGGCCCCTCGGCCAGCAGCTCGCCGATCAGGTTTTCAACGAGGGATCTGCTCCCGCGTCCAGGAACGCTTCGATGTTCTCGAGTGCATTGTCACGACGAAGCGCCTGGTGCATGGCCGTGTTGTTCCACCGCGACATCCGATTCGGATCGGCGCCGTGCTCGAGCAAGTACTTGATGCCCTCGGTGTCGTGCCTGCCACCCGGGGCCTGTCCCCGGGTGACAAACGATGACAGGGCCTGTCCCCCGATGACGGGGCCTGTCCCCCGATGACAGGGCCTGTCCCCGCGTTACAAATAGCCCAGCCAGGGTGACGACCGCGTCGCTCGAACCCGCGCAAACCAGCGACAGGGAAAATACAGCACGAAGACGCAGATCGCGAAGACGAGATAGAGCATCGAGAGGCTCCACCCATACCCTTCGGGCACAGGCGGGGGCGCCATCGGGTGGTTGTCGAACAGCCACGGGTTGACACGGCCCTCGCGGACGAGCGACACGAGCACGGCCGTGACGTGAATCACCGGGATATGCAGAAGATAGTAGAACATCGGCACGCGCCCGAAAGTGGCCGTGACCTCCACCATGCGACCACGCCATCGCTCACTCCAACCCAGTAGCAGCAACATCGGCCCCAGCGTCATGAGAAGGAACGACAGCGACGCTGGATACTTCGTTGTGTTGAGGAACGACAGCAAGGCGGGCATCCGACCATCTGCGCTCCACGGCCGCGGATCGCCATACACGTTCAACGCGCGGAGAACCACGAACATGACCGTCGCAGCGGCACCCAACCGCAAGCAGATCGAGCGTCGCCGGTCCGGCGGCATCACCATCACCATGCCGAACGCATAGCCGACCATCATGACCCCGATCCACGGGACGATCACAAACAGCACGAGAAGCGGTGGACCATCACCACCAATCTGAAAACCACCACCGAAGTAGAGCACCTTCAGCAGCCAGTGAGGCCCGTCGTCTCCAAACGCTTGCTGCAGGCCCAGAAGATCCGTGAGGTTGTGCAGGACGATGATAGCCACACCCAGGATGCCGATCGATCGCGCGGGCAAGTGGACGAGCGCCGCCATCAGCATCATGCAGCAGCCGATCATCCAGATCACGCCCGCCAACATGTAGTGCGAGAAATCGAAATTGAACGTCCACATGACGCGAATAGCGGTGAGCTCGAGCAGCACGAGCCACGCGCCACGCGTGAACACAAATCGTGACAGCGCCCCGATGTCCGGCAGCCGTCGAGCGTGCAGAAACGCCGCCGTGCCAGCCAGAAACACGAACGCTGGTGCGACGAAGTGCGTGACCCAGCGCGTAAAGAAGATGCCGTAGGTTGGTCCACCTGCCGGCAGACCCGAATACACGCGCACGTGGTCGATCGCCATCAGGACCATCGCGACACCGCGCACGAAATCGATCGACTCGATCCGCGCCGCAACCTTTCGGACGGCGGCGTCGAGTGGTTTGCGCCGAGCCGTCGCGTCTACCGTGACAGTCGCCATGTCAGGCTCCAGCCGTCCGATGGGATCTTCCGCCTGAAGGCGGACGCCACACTTCCCCGTACGCCACACTTCCCCGTACGCCACAATTCCCAGTACGCCAGACCTCGGCGGAAGCCAACACCTTGCGCTGAATGTTTGGTGGCTTGGTCGGTGAATCAGCCGACGGCTGCGTCAGAGCAGCGAACGGTCACCCGGCGAATCGCCGAATCGCCGCTGCGACCCGTTCGCGGCGTCTTCGGCTCAACGGCAATTGGACGCCGCTGTCGAGCACGACCACTGCATCCCCGATGGCGGCGTATCGAACCTGTCGCACCCGCGCCAGATTGACGATGGCGGACCGGTGCACGCGCACGAACTGCGCGCGATCCAGTCGCTCCTCCAACGACGCCAGCGATTCTCGAACAAGGTGACGTCCGCCGCGCGCATGGACGGCCGCGTAGTAGTCGTCAGCCTCAATCCACTCGATTTCCGTCACATCGACAATGAGGTCGGATCCGGCAGCGCCAAGAATCAATCGCCGGGGAGCCTGGTCCCGTGGACCGACCTCGCTGGCATCACGGCCGAACGGCCCCGACGGTCGACTCGAGCGGTCAATTGCTTCCCGGCCGCGGAGCCGCTCGCGCGCGCGTTCGAGCGCTTGCTGAAATCGCGCTTCATGGATCGGCTTGACCAGATAGTCGACGGCGTGCGCATCAAAGGCTCGTATGGCGAAGGTGTCGTATGCCGTCACGACGACGACGAGCGGCAAACGTTGAGGGTGCAGCTGGCGAAGCACGTCAAACCCGTCGCACTCGGGCATTTGGACATCGAGGAAGACGAGATCGGGCGCTAACAATTTCAGGAGCCGAACCGCTTCCTTGCCGTTTCGCGCTTCACCGGCGATCTCGACGTCGGGTGCTCCCGACAGCAGTTGCCGGATGCCGCGGCGCGCCAGCGGCTCGTCGTCCACAATCACGGCCCGCATGCGGTTCATCAGCGCCTCGAACGGAATGGAAGTCGCACGACCACTCGGAGGCCCTGGCCGGGCGTGGTCTCGAGGTTCATGGTCGCCTTGTCGCCGTACAGTGTACACAACCGTTCCCGCGTGTTCCAGAGGCCAACACCTTCGCGGGTCGTTGGCGGCATGCCACCACCGTCGTCTCGCACCGACAGCTCGAGCGTGTCCCCTATCACTCGTGCGGCAACTTCGACCAGGCCGGCAGCCGCACGTGTCGCGATGCCGTGCTTGATCGCGTTTTCGACCAGCGGCTGAAGGATGAAGCCCGGGACCAGACCCTCACGCGCGCGCGGCTCGATCGCCCACTCGACCCGCAGCCGATCCGAGAAGCGCACCTGCTCAATCGCCAGGTACTGCTCCAGGAACCCGAGCTCGTCACTCAATGGGATCTCGTGGGGCTGGTCGGATCGCAACACCTGCCGCAGGACGTCGCCCAACAGCTCGAGCATTCGCGCGGCAGCGACCGTATTCCGCTCGCGGACGAGCACCGTAATCGCGTTGAGACTGTTGAACAGAAAATGAGGGTGAAGCTGCATGCGCAGCGCACCTAATCGGGCCTCCGCCAGCTGCGCTGAGAGTTGGGCTTCCGACGCCTCCCGCTCGCGCGCTTCGGTGAAGTACGAGAAGGCATACACACAGCCGAGCACCGTGAAATACATGAAGACGGACCACGGGATGCTCGTCAGGATCCATCCGAGGTAATTGCCGGCAGGGTACCGACCGAGCGCGTACCCCAGCATGACGCCCAGCGTGGCCCAGCCCAGGCACAATGCCAACGCACCGGCGCTGTGGACGATAAGGGCCCTGCGCCACGTCTGTCGGCTCAATGGAACACGCTGCGCCAGGTTGTAAGTGATTGGCAGCAACGCGCCGAGGAAGAGCCACTCGGTTCCTTGGAACACCACGTCCTGCCATCGAACCGGCTCCCCGCTGAGTCGAGCCTGAAAGTAGGTCTGAGCCGCGTCGAGGATTGCCGGGACTACACAGGCCGCCGAAATGAGAAGCCAGATGCGCACTCGAGGCCTCCTCAACGTGGCCACAGAAAGACGATGAAGATCACCATCGCGACGTTGAAAGCGGCATGCGACGCCACCGAGGGCCAGATGGATCCGCTGCGTGTCCGGCACAGCGTGAACAGCAAGCTCAATCCCATCACGAGAACAAGCCAGAGCGATCCCGAGACCGCCAAGATCTGGATGCCATCACCCGTCAAGGCGAGACCGTGATGAAACAGGTGAATCACGCCAAATGAAACGCCTGTTTGTCACCAGCGCCACCATGCGTCCCGCGACGGTCTCGATGGCTGTGTGTAGCAAGCCTCGAAAGAACAGCTCCTCACCGACCGGGCTGAAAACGGCTGCCGGGATGCCCAACGTGATGGCGAGCGTCACCGGTGCGAGGCCTGCGAGTCGGTGGTCGCGGAGCATCGTCTGGCCGAAGCTGACATACCAATTGTCCGGTGACCATTCGAAGAGCAAGAGGGCGATGAGTCCGATCACGATCGCCGCCAGCGCACCGAGGAGCGGACCCACAGCAGCCAGCGTGGTCGGGAGGGCCGTCGCAATCCAATGGCGATACGGCCTTCGCGGGTAAGGAACACGAACGGCAGGGCCGCCATGAACACGAAGTGGGCGACCATCCAGGGCCCACGCCCGCCGGCGGCTCCCAGCAAGAGCACGCCCCGCCACGCTGCCACTATCGCCAACAGCAGGGCCGCTAGCTTCCACGGCGCATCAAAGGCCATTGCCCATGCAGGACGCAACGGACTTGCAACTGCTGATTTTTTAGCACACACTTCCAACGTTGGATTCCTCGCCACCATCAAAGGCCAATATGACCGCCACCTTGCTCCAGGACGTGCGATTCGCGGCGCGAACGTTCCTTCGATCGCCCCGGTTCACCATTCCCGCTGTGCTCGCGTTGGCGCTCGGGATTGGCGCGACCTCGGCCATCTTCAGCGTCGTCCGCGGCGTGATGCTCAAACCCCTCCCCTATCCAGACCCCGATCGCATTGTGGTCGTCTGGGAGAATAATCTGCGACGCAATCGCCCGCGCAATGTCGTCGGCGCCGCGAACTTCGTCGAGTGGCGCGAACGCAATCGATCGTTCGACCACCTTGGTATGGTGGGCCCCTCGCGCATCAATGTGATTCTGAACGGCCAGCCCGAGGAAGTGGCTGGCCTCCGGTTTCCTCTGACGCGCTTACGGCGCTGGGAGTTCAGCCGGCCATGGGCAGGCTGTACACCGCTGAGGAAGATTTGGAAGGCAACGATCGCGTGATCCTTCTCGGCTACGAGTTCTGGCAGTCACGCTATCGGCGGGCGCGGCGACATTCTTGGTACGACCATCACGGCCAACGGACGCCCACGCAGCGTGATCGGCATCATGCCGCCGGGGTTCACGATCGTCGGGCAACGCGCGGACTTCATGGTGCCCTACGGGTGGACGCTGGAGCGCCTGCGCAGCGCACCCGGTCGCGGATCGTCGCACGGCCTCGCGCGACTTCGAGACGGTGTGACCTTCGAGCAGGCAACATCCGACATGACGGCGATTGCGGCGCAGCTCGGAAAGGAGTTCCCGCAACGCAACGCCGGGTGGTCGGTCACGCTGGTTCCGGTTCACGAGCAGATGGTCGATCAGATCCGACCGGCCCTGCTCGTGCTGGCGGGGGCGGTGCTGCTGGTCCTTCTCATTGCGTGCGTTAACGTCGCGAACCTGTTGCTGGCGCGCAGCACGGTTCGACAGCGTGAGCTTGGTCTCCGCACGGCGCTCGGCGCCGGCCGCGGCCGTCTGCT
This sequence comes from uncultured Acidobacteriota bacterium, assembly GCA_963734095.1. Lineage (GTDB taxonomy): Bacteria > Acidobacteriota > Vicinamibacteria > Vicinamibacterales > UBA2999 > JACCSI01. The sequence goes on from CAVTGK010000049.1 coordinate 52,545, forward strand.
GCGACAGATGCTGACCGAGAGCTTGCTCTTGTCGTTCGTGGGCGGGATCGCCGGCCTGGCACTCGCGTTTGCCTTCCATCGCGGACTGCTCGCGCTGGTCGCGAACCGAATACCGGTACCACGGCTGGAACAGGTCGCGCTCGACCTGCCTGTACTCGCCTTCACGTTTGCTCTTGCGGTAGGCACCGGCTTGCTCTTTGGTCTGATCCCGGCGTTGCTGGCCGCAGCCACCGCCAACGATGCTCTGCGCGAAGGCGGTCGTCATGGCGCGAGCCCACGGTCGCGGCGGGCGCTCGGTGCACTGGTGATTGCCGAAGTTGCGTTGTCCTTGGTGTTGCTCGCCGGCGCCGGCCTGTTGATTCGAAGCTTTTTCCGCCTGCAGAGCGTCAGCCCCGGCTTCGACGCCTCCGGAGTGTTGACTGCCCGGGTGCAATTGCCAGGCGCTCGTTACAACGACTCTCGACGTTCTTCGGCGTTCTTCACGGAAACGGTCTCACGCATCCGTGCGCTGCCCGGTGTGCAAAGCGCGGCGGCCGTCAGCTTCTTGCCGCTCGCCGGTCCAGGCATTGGCACGAGCTTCTATCGTGCCGATCGGCCACAACCAGCGGCCGGGGAAGCGCCGACCACCGAAGTGCGACCCGTCACGCCTGAGTTCTTTCGCACGATGCGTGTACCGATGCTGAGTGGCCGAGATTTCAATGATTCGGACACCGCTGATTCGCCACTGGTGGCGATCGTCGGGGAAGCGCTGGCCAGGCAACACCTTTCGGGTGAGCATCCGATCGGGAAGCGGTTACACGTCAACATCGGGACGGTAGACGGCATGAACGTCGAGATCGTCGGCGTCGTTGGCAACGTGAAGATGACCTCGCTCGACACCGAAGCGCGACCTGCGGTCTTTCTTCCGCACACTCAGCTGTCGATTGGACTGATGACCTATGTCGTGCGGACGGACACCACGCCGCATGTCGCTCGTAAACAGCGTCGCCGCGTCAGTCCACGCCCTCGATCCGGAGCTGCCACTCGCCGACGTTCGCACGCTGGACGATGTCGTCGATGCCACGCTCGCACGACCTCGCACGGTGTCGGTGCTCTTGACGACGTTCGCCTTGATGGCGTTGATCCTTGCGGGCGTCGGGGTGTACGGCGTGATGGCCTATTCGGTATCGCAGCGCACGCAAGAGATTGGCGTGCGGATGGCGTTGGGGGCGACCGCTAACTCGGTCTTTCGACTCGTCCTTGGTCAGGCTCTTCGACTCGTGGCCATTGGAGTCGTGGTCGGACTCATTGCCGCGGGGCTGTTGACTCGCGTGTTGGAGTCGATGCTCTACGACACCGAGCCGCTCGACCCGTGGACCTTCGTCGTAACGGCCACGGTGCTGGTTGCCGTTGCCACGCTCGCGTGTTACCTGCCGGCTCGTCGAGGCACGCGGATCGCACCGGTGGAAGCGCTGCGAGCGGAATAGGGCGGGTCGGGCGTCTGGTCAGCCGGGTAGGGCGGGTCAGCCCGCGTTTTCCAGTCCGTCGAAGAGGTCCGCCATCGGCCAACGCGGAATCCTGCCCCGCGCCGCGCCCAGAACGAAGACTTCTTCCTCCATGATCGAACGAAAGCCGTTGAGGCGCTTCGCGGCCTCCGGCGGGGGATCGGGAAGCATCTCCGGCGACACTCCGAACGCGGAACGATGCGCGGCGAAGGCAGCCAACTTGCGATCCATGTAAGGTCGTGCATCGAACCTCACCGCGATCAAGGACTGATCCACGGCGAAGACGTTGGGGTCGAGCCCGTCGATGACGCCCCATCCTCGGGTGGCGTCGGCATGCTCGCGAAACGCGCGCTGTGAAAAGGCGCAGTAGAAAAGCCGCGCGGGTGCGTCGGTCCCGAGCACTCCACTCGAAAAAAATGCCGCCGTTGTCGCTCGATGCACGGCGACGTGATCCGGATGGTAATAGCCGCCGTGCGGATCGAACGTGACGATCACCTGTGGTCTGACACGTTCGATGACGGCGCGCACTTTCGCTTCGACCTCCAGCATGTCGACGTTGGCGAGGGCGCGCGGATCATCGTGGCGCTGACGCTCCTTGCGGGCTGAATCGTGAAAGTCGAGAAAGACGGGTTCAGGGATGCCAAGCGTCGCGCACGACACACGAAGTTCCTCGGTTCGAAGCGCGCCGATGTCCGCGACGGGCCCCACCGAAGGGTGTGCTTTGCCCGCTTCCCCGCGCGTCGCGCAAGCCAGCGTGACGCGCGTGCCCTGCCGACTCAAGTGCGCGAGCATCCCGCCGCCGTGAAACAGCTCGTCGTCAGGATGCGCATAGACGGCCAGAACCGATCGATGGAGTTCCAAAGTCACATCCCCAAATAACGCGAGCGCAGGATAGCGGCGTGATGAATCACGTGTCCCGCCGCCAGGTAAGCGAGCGCTCGAACCGTAAACGGATTGTCGCTTGCGATGCCCGGCGCATCCACGCGTCGGCTGGGAGATTCTCGAAGAACGTCAGCGTCGCGGCCCGAATCGTCGTGAATTCTTCCACGTGTGTCGACCACGCACGTGTATCAGCTTCGGCGGCCGTTGCCGCCACCAGCTGGTCGAAGCTCGGCAGGGGACTGTCGAACCCGCGGGCGAACCAGAATGCGCGTGCAACAAACAATCGCTCGGTGTCGTTGATGTGATTGAGCAGTTCGCGGACAGTCCACTTGTCCGGCGCATAGCGCTGCAGGGACTGTTCGTCCGAGACACCACGCAACAACGCCAGCGTGTCGACGGCCTGCGCGCGCAGCGTGGCACAGATATCACCTTCAGGCACGAGATCGATATAGCGGAAGTAGTAGTCTGCGGCTTCGGTACGGGCGGGAAATGCGCTCATACCGTCAAGCTTACGCGCATCTGAGGGCACGAGCCGCCTTCCTGCGCTGGGACGGGGCAGGTGAGATAAGGTTGGCAGGATGAAAAAGTGCTGCGTCGCCGTGATGGCGACCATTGCCTTGGCGCACGTGGGCTCCGCCCAGGTGCGAGGCCAGGTCGCCAACCGTCGTGAGACGTTGAAGACGGCCTTTGCGAGCATCGACCAGACATTTCGAGACTTCGCGGTCCGAGAGCACATCCCCGGCGCGGCCTGGGGCATCGTCGTCGACGGCGAGCTGGTTCACGTTGGCGTCACGGGCCTCCGCGAGGTGGCGTCGAAGGCACCGGTAGAAGCGGACACGGTGTTTCGCATCGCCTCGATGACGAAGAGCTTTACGGCGATGGCGATTCTGCGACTGCGAGACGAGGGCAAACTGTCGCTCGACGATCCAGCCGAGCGTTACGTGCCGGAGATGAAGACCCTCAAATATCCGACCACGGATTCGCCTCGGATTACGGTTCGTCATCTGTTGTCGCACGCCGAAGGGTTCCCCGAGGACAACCCGTGGGGCGATCAGCAGCTGGCAAAGACCGACAGCGAGATGTCGGCGATGATTCGGGCCGGGATTCCCTTCTCGAACGCGCCCGGGATGGCCTACGAGTATTCCAATTTCGGGTTCGCGATTCTTGGTCGTATCGTCAGCAACGTGTCGAAGATGCCTTATCGCGACTACATCGCGATCAACATCCTCGAACCGTTGGGGATGACGTCGACGACCCTCGAACCGACCGCAGTGCCAGCGCGGAAGCTGGCGCACGGCTATCGATGGGAGGACGCGCAATGGAAGGAGGAGCCCCAGCTGAAGGACGGCGCGTTCGGCGCGATGGGTGGGATGCTGACGTCCGTGAGCGACCTGGGTCGTTACGTCGCTGCGTTCGTCGGAGCGTTTCCGCCCGGGACGGACCGGAAACCGCGCCAATCAAGCGCGCGTCGCTGCGTGAGATGCAGCAGATCGCCCGGCCGCGAGCGAGCGTGGTCACGCGCGGGGCGAACGGCGCGATTCAACTCAACGCGGGGGGCTACGGATACGGTCTCGGCATTTCGGAAACGTGTGAGTTCGGTCATGTTGTCGCGCACAGCGGTGGGTTGCCGGGGTTCGGCTCGCAGATGCGGTGGCTGCCGGAGTATGGCGTTGGCATCGTCGCGATGGGCAATCGCACATACACCGGGTGGGGCGGTGTCTTCACGACCGCCCTCGACTTGCTGGCCAAGACTGGCGGGCTCCAGCATCGCGCGCCGGAGCCTTCACCCGCGCTCGTCGAAGCGCGTGACAACATCTCGCGTCTCATTCTCCAGTGGGATGATGCGCTGGCCGATCGGATCGTGGCCGAGAATCTCTTCTTGGATCGCTCGAAGGAGCGCCGGCGCCGCGAGATCGACGAGTTGAAGGGCAAGGTCGGCACGTGCAAACCGCCAGCGTCATTTCACAACGTCGAGAACGCGCTGCGAGGGACCTGGGCCATGCAGTGCGAGCGGGGCACGATCGGCGTGTCGATCACGCTGGCGCCGACGATGCCTCCCACGGTGCAGTTTCTCGAGGTGATGCCGGCGCTGCCGCCGGCGCGGAGCAACCTGCGGGGGGTAGGCGTAGGCAGTTTCGCACGACAGACTTCGGGCTGAAGCGCAGGTCACGCACGACGGTCCAACCATGGCGGAGCCGGGCTTTAGCCCGAAAGGCGTGAAGGGAGGCATGGATCTGGCGGAGAAGGTCGCGTTCGTCACGGGTGGATCGGGAGACATCGGCGCTGGGATTGCGAAAGCGCTTGCGGTCGCTGGTGCCGACGTGGCCGTGTCGTTCGTCGGTCATCGCGAGGGCGCCTCGTCTACGGCGGAGGCGGTGCGCGCCGTGGGCCGTCGCAGCGCGATCGTCCATCTCGATCAGCGGGATCCACAATCCATCGAGTCATCGGTGGAACTGAGTGATGGGTGCGCTCGGACGAGTCGACATCCTCGTCAACAACGCCGGCTGGAACATCGGCATCCCATTCACGGATCTCGAGGCCTTGACGCTGGACGTCTGGAATCGGGTCCATGAGACCAATCTCCGCGGTCCGTACTTCCTGTCGCGCGCGTTCGCGCCGCATCTGCGTGCGCACGGCGCCGGCCGAATCGTCAATATCGCGTCTGTGGGCGGGCTGCGCCCATCGAGCAGCAGCATCGCGTACTCGGCTAGCAAGGCCGGCCTGATTCACTTGACGCGCTGCCTCGCGGTCGCGCTCGCGCCGACGGTAACGGTCAATTGCGTCGCTCCGGGACTGGTCGAGGGGACACGAATCGCAAAGCGATTGCCAGAGGCGGTTGCGGAAGGAGCGCGACGTCAGGCGGTGCTTGGGCGCACGGCGAGCATCGACGACATCGCCGATCAGGTGGTCGCGTTTTGCCGTGCGGACTCGGTCACCGGGCAGTGCCTCGTCGTCGACGGCGGAATGCCCGGTGGAATGCATTGATCCGGAGACGATCGATGATCCTGACCGATATCGTGCTGGCACGGCGGCTGGAACGAGCAGAGGCGCAGAGCAACGTGGACTTCGTCGAAGCCCGCGCGCGTGTGTTCCCTGACAGTCGGTGCCACATGGGTGGACGTCGCCGGCGCATATGCGATGTTCGACGGCGTCTGCCTCGCCGTTGACGCAAACCTTCGGCCTCGGACTGTTTGATGCGGTCACCGACAGCGGAGTTCGAGCGGCTCGAAGAGTTTTTCGCGGATCAGCCGCGCGCCGGTCTGTCATGAGGTCAGCCCACTCGCCGACCCGTCACTGTTGCCGCTGCTGAACAATCGCCACTATCAGCCCATCGAGTTCACATCGGTGATGTGCCGCGAAATCGATCGCAACGTCAGCGTGTCGGGGCCGTCGAACGCGCGTTTGCGCATTCGGCCGATCGAGGAAGACGAGCACGATCTGTGGGCGGAGACGGCAGCGCGCGGCTGGAGCGAGTCGCCGGAACTGTCGGACTTCATGTTGACGCTGTCGCAGATCAGCGCGCAGCGAAAGCACACGGTCTCGTTCATAGCCGAGCTGAGCGGCCGACCGATTGCGACCGGTGCGATGAGCCTCTGACCGATCGCGTCGCGCTTCTCGCGGGCGCGAGCACGATTCCCGAGGGGCGGAAGCAGGGGGCGCAAGTTGGCGCTGCTCGACGCCCGCCTGCAGATATGCGGCGGAGCAGGGGTGCGATCTGGCCATGATGTGCGCCGCGCCGGGGAGCGCCTCGCAACGAAATGCCGAGCGCCAGGGCTTCCGGATCGCCTATACCCGAATCAAGTGGAAAAAGTCGCTAAACAGGGACTGTCCCCCGATGACAGGGACAGTCCCCCGATGACAAGGCCTGTCCCTCTTCGGCATAGGTTGTTCGCCCAACAACAGGACACGAGATGCCGTGCGGCACAATTCCGTTTTAAGCTACAGGGCACCGCGCCCACATCTGATGAAGCAATACCTCGATCTTGTCCAGCACGTCCTCGATCACGGTGAGCGCCGCGACGATCGCACCGGCACCGGGACGATCTCGATCTTCGGCGCGCAAACCCGCTACGACCTTCGCGAGGGGTTCCCGCTGCTCACGACCAAGAAGGTGCTGTTCGAGGCGGTCGTGCGCGAGCTGCTGTGGTTCCTCGCCGGATCGACCAACACGCACCAGCAGAATCTTCGCGATCACACGCCGATCTGGGACGCGTGGGCGGATCCAGACGGCGACCTCGGGCCGATCTACGGCTACCAGTGGCGCAACTGGAACGGGCAGGGCATCGACCAGATCCAGAACGGCGATCGATCTGATCAAGCGCAATCCCGAATCGCGCCGCATCATCGTCGAGCGCGTGGAATCCCGGACAGCTCCCGGAGATGCGACTGCCGCCGTGCCACATCCTGTTCCAGTTCTACGTCAGTCGCTCAGGCCGCCTCGATTGTCAGCTCTATCAGCGCTCGGCGGATCTCGGGCTGGGCGTGCCGTTCAACATCGCCAGCTACGCGCTGCTCCTGACGATGGTCGCGCAGGAGTGCGACCTCACGCCGGGGATCTTCGTGCACACTCTCGGCGACGCCCACATTTATCTCAATCACGTCGAAGGGATTGAAGCAGCAGTTGACGCGCGAGCCACTGCCGCTGCCGCGTATGACGATGGTCCGCAAAGCCGTTCGACGAGATTCGGCTCGAGGACATCGTGCTGCACGACTATCAGCACCACCCCTTCATCCGACTGCCAGTCGCCGTTTGATGCCTCCGTTTTCGATCGTCGTCGCCGCCGATGAGGCGGGCGGGATCGGCAAGAACGGTCAACTGCCATGGCATCTTCCTGGCGACATGGCCTACTTCAAGCGCCTGACCTGGAGCCGCCTGCAGCGTGGATTGCGCAACGCGGTGATCATGGGCCGCAAGACGTGGCAATCGATTCCGTCGAAGTTCCGACCGCTCGGTGGTCGCATTAACGTCGTGATCACGTCGGACTCGACGATTCGATCTTCCCGAAAGCGTGCGCGCGTCGAGAGCTTTGCCGCGGCGATCGCCAGCGTCTATGGATGTAGCCAGCCTGGGAAGCGTTTTTGTGATTGGCGGCGCGCAGGTCTATCGGCAGGCGCTCGAGCATCCGGATCTGGAGTTCGTTTACTTCACCCGCGTGCATGCGACGTTCGACTGCGACGCCACCTTCGGGCCGATTCCTGAGCATTTCGAGCTCATCTCTCGCTCGGAGACCCAATCCGAAGGTGACATCGTCTATGACTTCGAGGTTTACGCCGCCCCGCAGTTGGCTGCATAAAAGGGGACAGTCCCCCAATCGTGCAGATTTGGCCAACCTCCGGCGGATTTCGAGACGCGCCTGACGGTTGACCCGCCCGAAGCGCAGCCTTACGATGCTTGACGGAGCCATTCATGAAAAAGAAGGCCGTTTCCCTCGGAATCGGCGTTGTGTTCGTGGGCGGGTTGCTGGCATTTTCTGCGACGCCGCTCGTGGCACAAAACCCGACGCGCGGCGCATCGGCACCCGCCACGTTCGCCAAGGACGTCGCGCCCATTCTTTATAAGCACTGCACGACTTGCCACCGGCCGGGCGAAATCGGGCCGATGTCGCTCCTCACTTACGAAGAGGCGAGACCCTGGGCGCGGGCGATCAAAGACAACGTGGTGAAGGGCACCATGCCGCCCTGGCATGCGGATCCCGCGTATGGCACCTGGTCGAACGACCGGCGGTTGAGCGCCGCAGGAGAAAGAGCGCATCGTCCGCTGGGTCGACGCCGGGGCTCCCGCGGGCGACCTGGAGCGATGCCACCGAAGCCGATTTACGCCGAAGGCTGGGCGATCGGCGCGCCGGACGCCGTCGTGAAGATGACGACGCCATACGAGGTGCCGGCGACCGGCGAGATTCCGTATCAGTACTTCGAGGTGCCGACCAACTTCACCGAGGACAAGTGGGTGCAGGCTTTCGAGATTCGCCCCGGGGACCGCAGCGTCGTCCATCACGTACTGGTCTACGCGCGGCCGCCGCAGCCAGCCGCGCGTCGCACGCCGGTGTTCCGGCCGCAGAATCCGCCTGGGCCGCTGTCGCCGACCATGGCTCGTGAGATCGAGGAAGCGAAGAAGAATCCGCAGGCGGCGCGGCCACAGGATCCGTCGGCGACCCGGGGACCACTGATTGCGCAGATCGCGCCGGGCGCGACGTTCGCCCGTTATCCCGCAGGGCACGGCCATGCTCGTGCCCGCCGGCGCGATCCTGACTTTCCAGATGCACTACACGACGAATGGCACGGCAGCCAACAGATCAGTCGAGTATCGGCTTCCAGTTTGCCAAGCAACCGCCGGCGACGGAGGTGAAAGCGGGCGCGATGGTCAACCCGCGCTTCATGATTCCCGCCGGCGCGCGCAAACCACCCGGTCGAGTCCGCCATGGAGTTCCTCGAGAACGTGACGCTCTACAGTCTTGGTGCCGCACACGCACCTGCGTGGCAAGCGCTGGGAGTATCAGATGACGTATCCGGATGGGCGCGACCGACATGCTGCTGAAAGTGCCGCAACTACGACTTCAATTGGCAGACGGGATACCTGTTCTCGTCTCCGCTGCGCGTGCCGAAAGGCGCCGTGCTGAAGGCCGTCGCGATCTACGACAACTCCAAGGAAAACAAGTCAAATCCTGATCCAACCCAGGATGTCTACTGGGGCGATCAGACGTGGGAAGAGATGCAGTACACAGGTTTGATGTATAGCATCGACAACGAGAAAGTGACGACCGCACCAGCCGGCAAACGCTAGCGAGGCGGAGCCTGATGGCGGCGAGCGTAGAAAGCGGCTCCACCTCGCTAGTTACTATGTTGTTTCGCCCCGCTCCGCGGGGCTGGGGCGTTGAAGACCGAACCCGTCAGGAGAGCTAACGGACATGGGTATCACCGATTTCTTCAAGGGCGAACTGCTCGAAATCATCGACTGGACCGACGACTCGCGCGACACGCTTTCGTATCGGTTTCCCGATGACGACAAGGCGATCAAGAACGGCGCGCAACTGATCGTGCGCGAATCGCAAGTGGCGCAGTTCGTCTACCTCGGCGAGTTCGGCGACACATTCAAGCCCGGAAAGCACACGCTCACGACCGACAACATCCCGATCCTGACGCGGCTGAAGTCGTGGAAGTTCGGCTTCAACTCGCCCTTCAAGGCCGACGTCTACTTCGTCGTCACCCGTCTGTTCACCGGGAACAAGTGGGGAACCTCCAACCCGGTGATGTTGCGTGACAACGACTTCGGCGTCGTTCGAGTGCGCGCCTTCGGCACCTATGACTTCAAGGTCGTCGAGCCGCAGACGTTCCTGCGCGAGGTCGCCGGCTCCGATCACAATTTCAGGCTCGACGAGTTTGCCGACACCATGCGCTCGCGCATCGTCAGCATCTTCACCGACGCCATTGCGTCGGCGAAGATTCCGGTCCTCGACGTGGCCTCGCGCTACTCCGAGCTGGGCGAGGCACTGCTGCCGTTGATCAATCCGGCGGTGACCTCGAAGTACGGTCTCGAGATCACGAGCTTCATCGTCGAGAACGTGTCGGTGCCGCCCGAAGTCGAACAGGCGATCGACAAGCGTTCGAGCATGGCCGCAATTGGCAACTTCAACGACTACGTGAAGTACCAGATGGGCAAGGGCTTCGAGACCGGCGGCGTGGGCGGTGGTGCCGCGGGGACAGCCGCGGAGCTGGCGGTCGGCTTCGGGCTCGCGCAGCAGATGATGCAGCAGGGTTTCCGGGCGGACAGGCGACGCCCACGGTGAGTGTGGCCACTCCGGGCGGCCGGTGCCACGCCCGAGCTGCTGAGTCCTGCGGAGGCGGCCCAAGCGCTGGGCGTCTCCGAGGCGGACGTGATGGCCGTCCTCGAGTCTGGTGAGCTCAAGGGCAAGAAGATCGGAACGACGTGGCGTATCCCCCGCGCCGCGTTGAACACCTACATGACGCAGTAGATCGGCGCGGCCTCCGAGTCGGATCCGATCCTCGACATGTCGCCCGAGATCTCTGCGCTCGACAAACATGCGTGCCCGGCCTGCGGCGCGCAGGCCGAGTGGAATCCGACCAAGCAGAAGCTCGTGTGCCCGTTCTGTGGCACCGAGTCGCCGTACCAGTTCGACCGGGACACCGGTAAGGTCGCGGAGGTCGATCTCGTCACCGCGCTGCGCGAGCTGCCGGAGAAGGAGCGCGGTTGGCAGACCGAGCGGCGTAGTGTGCAGTGCCAGAGCTGCCGCGCGGTCATGGTCTTCGATCCGGAGCGCGTCGGGCAGAACTGCGAGTTTTGCGGGTCGCCTTCGCTCGTCAGCTACGACGAGATCAAGTCGCCGATCCGCCCGCAAGGGCTTGTTGCCGTTCAAGATCGATCGCAACCGCGTCAGGGACGACATCCGACGCTGGTGGCGAAGCAAGTGGCTCGCGCCAGGACGGCTGGCGAAAGCAGCGCTCGTCGATACCGTGCACGGCCTCTACATTCCCTATTGGACCTTCGACGCGCAGGTGCATTGTCCATGGGATGCGGAAGCTGGCTATCACTATTACGTCGACGTCGAAGGTCGCGACAACAAAGGCAACCGCGTCGTTCGCAAAGAGCGGCGGACGCGATGGGAAGCGGCGTCAGGCGTAGTCGATCACTTCTTTGACGATGAGCCGGTGCCAGGCACGCAGGGGTTGCCACTGCAACTGCTACGACAAGTGGAGCCATTTCCCGACGCAGGAGATTGTGCCCTACGACACGGCGTTTCTCTCCGGCCACGTCGTCGAGCACTACAAGGTGGTGCTGCTCGACGCGGCGAAGCAGTCCCGCGATCAGATGTACGCGGCGCTCGAGTCGCTGTGTGGTCAGCAGGTGCCTGGCGATACCTATCGCAATCTCCAGATTCATCCCGGCTGTTCTCGGGCCAGACGTTCAAACACGTGCTCGTCCCGGTGTGGATGCTGACCTACAACTACGGTGCACGAGCGTTTCAGGTCATCGTCAACGGCTACACCGGAAAGATCGCCGGTAAGTATCCATACAGCGTGTGGAAGATCATCCTGCTCGTGCTCGTCGCGCTGTTTGTGCTCGGGATAATCCTCACGGTTGCGAGCGAGAGCTAGGCGCCACAAAGAGTGATCGAATGAACGTATTCCAACGAGTCTCGCACTGCGTGCTGGTCAGCAGTCTGATCGCGACCGGAACGTCGCTCGCGGTTGCACAAACGAACGCAAACGCGACGGGTAAGCCGCCGGCCGACCAGCGGCGCTGCCCGCACTGCGCCCCCCCTCACGAGGGGACATTCTGCGCGGCGAATACGGACCTTATCGCAGCAACAACGATCTGTTGTCCTACGGCCTGACGATTCGCGTCGACCCACGCGTCGTCACATTTCAGGCACTAACATTGTTCGGTTCCGCATGCTCGAGGACGCAACGCGCATTCAGTTGGACCTCTACGGGAACCTCACCATCGACCGAATCACACAGCATGGGGCAAACACTCAAATACACGCGCGAGCTTAATGCTGTCTTCATCGACTTCCCAGACGACGCTTCGCAAGGGGCAGGAGTACACGATCGAGGTGCGCTATTCCGGCACGCCGATGGAAACCGGACGTTTCGGCGGATTCACGTTCGGCTCCGATCCCTCCGGAAAACCGTGGATCACGACCGCGAACGAAGGTCAGGGTGCGAGCCTCTGGTGGCCCAATAAGGATCAATGGCGAGACGAGCCCGAGGACATGGAGTTGAACGTCGACATCCCGAACGATCTCGTCGATGTCTCCAACGGCAAGTTTCTTGGCACCAAGGATCTTGGCGATGGCTACACGCGATGGCAGTGGCGCGTGCACTATCCCATCAACTGGTACAACGTGTCGTTGAACATCGGCGATTACGTACACTTTCGCCGACAAACTTGGTGATCTGCCACTGGACTTCTGGGTGCTGCCAGGCAGCCTGGACAAGGCGAGGGTGCAGTTCGCGCAAGCCAAACCGATGCTCGAGATCTACCGGCAGATTTTTGGCGACTATCCATTCGAGAAGGATGGCTACAAACTGATCGAGGTCCCGTACTCGGGCATGGAGCATCAGAGTGCCGTCACCTATGGCAATCGATTTGCCAATGGTTATCTCGAGCGCGATTGGACGGGCGTTGGGGTCAGCCTCAAGTTCGACTTCATCATCATTCACGAGAGCGCGCACGAGTGGTTTGGCAACGCGGTGTCGGCGGCCGACGTCTCCGACATGTGGATTCAGGAAGGCTGGACCACTTACCTGGAAGCTCTCTACGTCGAGAAACTGCTTCGGTTACGACGATGCGGTCAAGTATGTGAACGGCTACAAGTCCAAGGTGGCGAACAAAGAGCCGATCATCACGCAGCGAGGCATCCACCGGTCGCCGCAGCAGGATCAGTACTTCAAGGGGGCTTTGTTCCTGCACACACTTGCGAAGCGTGGTCGAGGACCTTGGGCGGCGGAAGGCAGGCTCGACGTCCCGAATGGTACACCTTGCTCCGCGACGTCTACCAGCAGTTCAAGTACAAGAACATCATGACCGAGGACATGGTGGCGTTCATCAACCAGCAGGCGAACCATGACCTCACGCCGATCTTCGACCAGTACCTTCGACGCGCGGCATTGCCGACATTGCAGTTGGCGTTCAACGAACAAGATGCCACCGTGGCATATCGCTGGGAGGCGGAGGAGCGGGCGTTTGCGATGCCGATTCGGGTCGGGAGGCCGGAGGCGTGGCAAACGATTTGGCCGACGACGAACTGGCAAGTCATGCCGAATGCCACCCCGAAGGAATCGTTCGACGTCGCGACCGACCTCTATTACGTCAACGTCACGAAGCAGTAATCACCGTTCCTGACGTCATGCGCGAGCGCCCATCGCCCGAAGCGCGTTCTGGACTGGACGCATGGGTCAGGGCCGAGCTCCCGCCGCCGCCGTCGCCGCGAGGGCTTGGCTGGATCAACGCGGTCGGGCCCGGGCGTCATCGTGCTCGGTCTCTCGATCGGCAGCGGCGAGTTCCTCCTTGGCCCTGCGGTGTTCGTGCGTGAGGGGCTCACGCTCCTGTGGGTGTGTCTCGTGGCCATCGTGCTCCAGACGATCTTCAATCTCGAGGTCATGCGATACACCCTGGCAACGGGTGAACCAGTGTTCACCGGCTTCATGCGCACGCGCCCTTCATCAACGATCTGGGCCGTCGTTTACGCGATGCTTTACCTCCTGCAATTTGGCTGGCCAGCGTTTGCCGGCACGGCCGCAGGCGCGATGTTCTATGTCTTTCAGCGTGAGTTGCCGTCCCCCGCCGACGCCGACACGATTTACGCCATCGGCGTGACGATCTTTCTTGCGTGCGTTGCCGTCCTATCGGTGGGCACGCGTATCGTGCCGAACGCTCGAAGTTCTGAACTGGGTGATCGTTGTCACGACGCTCGGCGGGTTCTTTGCCCTGGCCGTGTGGTTTGTCCCTGCGTCGCGTTGGGTCGAGGGTGTGGTGGCGTTCAGTGGCTACGACGTTCGAGCTGACCGCTTCGATTGGTTCCCGGCCGGCGTCGATCCGGTCTTGCTGGCAGCCCTGGTGGCCTATTCCGGCGCCGGTGGCGTCGCGAAACCTTGTCCTTTCGAACTGGGCGCGCGACAAGGGGTATGGCATGGCGAGCTTGTCAGGTTACATTTCGGGTGCGGTCGGGGGCGAGAAAGTGCGTCTGGCTCATACCGGGTTTACCTTCAGCGATGACGCAGCCTCGATGCAGCGATGGGCGGGCTGGTGGCGCATCGTCCGGGTCGATCAGTGGGCGGTATTTGCGCTTGGCGCGGTGCTTGGCATGCTGCTGCCGGCGCTCCTGTATGTGACGTTTCTGCCAGCCGGCTCCGATATCCAAGGGCTTGGCATCAGTGCCGCGCTCGCGTCCAGCGTCGGGGCTCGCGCGGGCGCATGGCTCGGCGGCGCGATCGCGATCCTTGGAGCCTGGATTCTGTTCAAGACCCAGCTCGATAACTTCGAGGGAATGGTGCGCGCGATCACCGACATGCTCTGGACGGGCAGCCAGCGCCTGCGACATTGGCGCGATGGCGACGTCCGCGTCGTTTACTACGGCGTGATGTCGGTGCTCGTCGCCTGGGGCATCGTGGCGCTCAGACTGGCCCAGCCGATTGTCCTGCTCAAGATCAGCGCCAATATTGCCGGCGCGATCTTCGTCATCGCCTCGCTCCACCTTGCTCTATATCAATACGCGCCTTCTGCCTCGACATGTGCGGCCGCCCCGTTGGCGGCAAGTCGGCGCTGGTCGTCATGGCGTTGTTCTACGGAGACTTCGTATGCTCTTTCGGCGGCCAGCGTGTGGAGCGGGTAACCCGAGACGGCCTAGACTGATCAATGAATCACCGGAGAAACCGTGTCCGACATCATCCAACGCTTTCATCAGTTGCACGAGTCCGGCTGCTTCGTGATGCCCAATCCATGGGACATCGGTAGCGCGCGACTGCTGGTGCAACTTGGATTTCCCGCGGTCGCGACGACGAGTGCCGGATTTGCCTGGTCGATGGGCCGCCCGGACAATCATGTGACCGTAGACGAAGGCGATCGCGCATTTTCGCGCCATCGCGCACGGTGTGGCCGTGCCCGTCAACGGCGATTTCGAGGGCGGCTTTGCCATCGAGCCCGACGGGGTTGCTGCCAACGTGACGCGCGCGGTCGCGACAGGCGTTGCGGGGTTGTCGATCGAGGACTCGACCGGCGATTCGGCCAGCCCGTTGTTCGAGTTTGCGCTGTCGGTCGAGCGCATCAAGGCCGCGCGGCGTGCGATCGACGCGAGTGGCACTGGCGTGATTCTGACCGGCCGATCCGAGGGCTTCATCGTCGGACGCCCCGATTTGTCCGAGACGATTCGACGATTGACCGCATACGCTCGAGCAGGAGCTGATTGCCTCTATGCTCCCGGCATTGCCAAGGACGAAGAAATCGCGGCAGTCGTGCAGGCGGTCGCGCCGAAGCCCGTCAACGTGCTCGTCGGTGGCGATTTCGCACCGTCCAGCGACTGGCGCAAATGGGTGTTCGCCGCATCAGTGTTGGCGGCGCGCTGGCGCGCGCACCTGGGCGGGTTTCTGAATGCGGCGAAGGAAATAGCGGAGCACGGAACGTTCGCGGCGCTGGGGCGCGGAACGCCGGGCCGTGAGTTGAACAACGCGTTCGCGCGGGATCCGTCAGCGTTAGGATTACGCACCATGACCATGACTAGGACGCTGATGTCGTTTGCGGTCGCCACGGTGCTGTTGACCGTCGGTCTTGCTCGCGCCCTCTGGGATGCAAGCGCCCCGGACGCAGCAGGCAACGCCCACTGACCTCGATCGGCAGGTTGATCGCGTCTTCGAACGCTGGTCGTCGGCTACACCCGGTTGCGCGGTGGCGGTAAGCGTCGATGGCAGCGCGTTCTGTCGAAGGCCTATGGGATGGCGGACCTGGAACACGACGTGCCAACACGCCCGACACGATTTTCGAAGCCGGATCGGTGTCGAAGCAGTTCACAGCGGCCGCCGTGTTGCTCCTGGCACGGGACGGCAAGCTGTCGCTCGACGATCCGGCGCGGAAATATCTGCCCGAATTGCCGGACTACGGCTCGCCACTCACGATTCGCCACATGTTGAATCACACCAGCGGCCTGCGCGACTGGGGCAGCGTGGCGGGCATTGCTGGCTGGCCTCGCACGAGCCGCGTTTACACCCACGCGCATGTGCTCGACATCGTGGCCGACAGCGATCGCTGAACTTCACGCCTGGCACCAGGTGGTCGTACAGCAACACGGGATTACAACCTGGCGGCCGATCATCGTCTCGAGGGTCAGCGGCATGTCTTTCGCGGATTTCACGCGCCAACGCCTCTTCGAACCGCTGGGCATGACGCGAACGTCATGGCGCGACGACTATGGCCGCATCGTCAAGAACCGTGCGATGTCGTATTCGGGGGACGGCACGGTTTACCGGACGGTGATGCCGTTCGAGAACGTGCACGGCAACGGCGGACTACTGACAACCGTAGGCGATCTTCTCAAGTGGAATCAGAATTTCGTCGCGCCCACCGTCGGGGATCAGGGATTCGTCGCCGAACAGGAGCGGGCCGGCCGGTTCAACGATGGCCGAGCCCATGGATACGCATCTAGGTCTGCAGGTCGGCACCTATAAGGGATTGCGAGAGATCTCACACGGCGGTGCCACGGCCGGATACCGTGCGTACTTCAGTCATTATCCCGAGGCGAAAACCGCGGTCGCCTTGTTATGCAACGCCGCCTCGGTCACTCCCGAGACCTACCGAGCGAGTTGCCGACGTCGTGCTGTCGGGCGTCACTGAAAGAGACGACGATGGCGGCCGGAGTGCCGAACTCGGATGCGAAGACCCTCGCGATCGTTGCTGGGCACCTACCGCAATGTCGAGACGGGCGTGCCGATGAGCCTCGCGTCGACCGAACCGGGATTCGTATCGTTCGCGTGGTCCTTCGTTTGTCGCTGCAAGCGGCGGACGGTTTGCCTCGGCCGAGGGAGATGCGCTCGAGGTGGATGGTGCGGCGGTGTTCGCGTCAGCGACGCCTACGGGACTATTACTCGGTTCGAGCGCGTGTCGACCGGATGCTCCATCCGAGGCGCAACTCAAGGCATTGGTCGGGACCTATCGCAGCGAGGAGGCAGAGGTCGCAGTCGAAGTGGCCATTGTCGACGGCAACCTCATCCTCAAGCGGCGACCCGACGCGACGATCGCACTCACGCCGGCCTACCCCGACGTCTTCGTCAGGATCGATTGGCGTCGTGAAGTTCCATCGCGACGCGGGACGAGTCACGGGATTTCAGCGTGATTCAGGATCGCGTCTGGGATCTGCGATTCGCGAGACAGGCTGGCACCTAAGTTCGCCACAGTCGCGCTGTAGCGTTCGGCACCTCGACAAAACCTACGAAAACTCCATAAATGCTGCGCTTTATACTGCTCAGTTGCCTGTACACTTGCGCCCCACACACTGCGGTGGGGAAGGAGTAAGTATGCACAGAGCGTTGACACGGGGTTTGGCACTCGTCGCGGTAGCGGCGGTGTCGCTCATTTGGTTAGGACGGCACCACCACAGTTCATGCACAGAGCAACCAACAGGTCATCGCGAGCGGCCTAGACAATCCCAGGGGAATCGCGTTCGGGCCCGACGGCGCCCTGTACGTCGTGGAAGCTGGTCGTGGTGGAACGAGCACCCTGTGTGACGTCGGCGGCGACCGGCAACCACGTTGCTATGGCCCATCCGGGGCGATCACCAGAATTACGGGCATCGGTGTCCACGACCGGGTCGTGACGGGCTTGCCCTCGCTCGCAGGTGCCAACGGGAGTGATGCGATCGGACCGATGGACATCGACTTCGGCTTCAACAGCGCCTGGGTGACCATCGGCTTTGGTGCCAACCCGCTGCAGCGGAGCGTGTATGAAGCGGCCGGTATCCGTTTCGGCTCTCTCGTGCGCGTCACCGGCATCAACCAGTGGTCGTATGTAACCGAGATTTCGGACTACGAAATCTCATCGAACCCTGATGCTGGCGTGATTGATTCAAATCCGTTTGGTCTCCGGGTGCTTTCGGACCGTGTGGTCGTGGCCGATGCAGGCGCGAACGCGTTGCTTCAGATCGGCCAGTTCGGGCAGGTCACAACGTTAGCGGTATTCCCGCGTCGCACGGTCGGTCCCGTGACGATCGACGAGGTTCCCACGAGTGTGGCGGTGGGTCCTGACGGTGCGTATATACGTGGGACAGTTGACCGGCGCGCCTTTCCCGGTTGGCGCGGCTGCGCGTCTTCCGTGTGCCGGCGAACGGCGGGACGCCAACTGTGGTTGCCAGCGGTTTCACCAACGTCATCGACGTCGCCTTCGATCTTGCGCGAAACGCGGCATACGTCCTCGAACACGACGCTGATGGCATCATTCCGCCGATCGGACCTGGTGTCGACGGCCGACTGATTCGAATCAACACTCAAACCGGCGTCGCAGACCGTTGTTGCGAGCACCGGTCTCGTGAAACCCGGCGGCGTCGCGGTCGGATCGGACGGCGCACTCTACGTCACGCGAAGAACCGGGCAGGCCGGCCTGGGTGAAGTCGTGAGGATTGTTCCTTAAGCCTTAGACGCGGAAACACGGAAGCACGAAAAACGTAGCCACGAAGGACACGAAATCACGAAGCTCATGGGCAATCCATAGAAGCTTTGTGTTCTTCGTGCCTTCGTGGCTATTCGTTTCTGGCTCCTGAGTTTCGCGCCCTGAGCCCTGCGACAATAGGGCAGCTGATGCCCTCCAAGACCGAGCACGAACATCTCGTCGTCGACGGCCGCGAAGTCGCAGTTTCGAATCCACGTAAGGTCTTGTTCCCCGACGCGGGCCACACGAAGCTCGACGTGGTTCGCTACTACCTGGCAGTAGCGCCTGGCGCGTTGAGAGGGGCTGGTGGACGGCCGAACGTTCTCGTTCGCTATCCCAACGGCATCAACGGTGAGTTCTTCTATCAGAAGCGGGCGCCCGAATCGCGACCTGACTGGATAGAAGTGGTTGCGCTGTCATTCCCATCCGGCCGGACCGCTGAGGAAGTGGTGCCGCGAGATGCCGCTGCCCTGGCCTGGATGGCAAATCTCGCGTGCCTGGAGCTCCATCCGCATCCGGTCCGCGCCGATGCGCTCGATTATCCCGACGAGCTTCGCGTTGATCTCGATCCAGTGCCCGGCGTCGAGTGGCAACAGGTCCGGCAGGTCGCGCGTGTGGTGGAGGAGGCGCTCGCGGATCTCGGGCTCGTGGGCTGGCCAAAGACGTCTGGCTCTCGCGGAATTCACGTGAACGTCCGGATCGAGCCGCGCTGGTCGTTTACCGAAGTGCGTCGCGCCGCGCTCGCGCTCGCGCGCGATGTCGAACGACGAGCACCAACGCTGGCCACCAGCAAATGGTGGAAGGAAGAACGGCACGGTGTTTTCGTCGATTACAACCAGAACGCGAAGGACCGTACCGTGGCTGCTGCTTACTCGATCCGGCCGAAGCCCGACGCTCGAGTCTCGGCGCCGCTCGCATGGGATGAAGTAGACGAGGTCGAGCCGCGGACTTCACAATCGTCTACGATGCCAACGCGATTCGCGAAGTAGGCGATCGCCATGCCGGCATCGATGATCACCCTGCTCGTTGGACGCGTTGCTCGAGCTCTCGGCCCGTCATGAGAAGGAAGGGATGGGCGACGCGCCCTGGCCGCCGCAATACAAGAAGATGCCCGGAGAGCCGCCGCGCGTTCAACCTTCGAGGCGTCGCGCCGAATCCGGCGACCAACGCCCAGGGTCCACGGTTCGCGTCCAGGATCGAAGGTCGGGGCGCAATCGTGCGAGCGGCTCCATTCGACCGACGGGCCGACGGACGTCGAAGTTCCCACTCCTCGAGATTGGACGCGGGCCAGAAGAAAGACGAAGTGCTGGCGGACTCGAACGATGGAAAGTGCGTCATCCCGAGGCAGCCGCTCATCTGGAACCGCAGGATGTGCTGGTCGACTCGATGCGCGGGCGGTTCACGACATGGACGCGTGTTCGCGTCAACTTGCAACACGTGCCCGAATCGCTCCGCCCGCCACAGGAGCCGCCGGACCCGGACGACGTGCCGGAGGGATATGACGGGAGTTACAAGTTCAAAGTTCAAGGTTCCACCGTGGCCAGTTCAGACAGAAACGACGAAGACGCCGAGGTTAAAACCTTTGAACCCTGGTAACTGGCAACTGGAAACTCTACCTTGAACTATGTGCGCACCGAAGACACGCGCGAGTTCGTACGGCGTAGTGACTTCGAGCTGATCGTAGCCACAATCCTTCGGCGGCTTGTCGGGTCGCCAGCGCTGGAAGACCGCAGCGTGACGGAATCGGTCACCCTGCATGTGGTCGTACTTCACCTCGCAGACCCGTTCGATGCGAAGAGGTTCCCAGGACAAGATCCTTTCCGGCGCTCCAGCGGCTTTGTCCGCCTGGCATGCGGGTCATCTCGGCGCCTTCAGATGCCCATTCGCGCCATGGGTGATTCTCGAGCGCGTTCTTGCGGAGGGCTCGAGTTCCTTCGCCAACGCTTTTCGTGTAGCCATCGTGAATGACGATGTGACGCCGACGTGCTGCAGGCGTCCGCGCGCGTCATAGAGGCCGAGCAGCAGCGAGCCAACCGTGTCGCGCCGCTCTTGTGCCATCGAAAACCAGCGACAACGCAGTCCGCGGTGCGCGAGTGTTTGACCTTGATCATCGCGCGCTTGCCGGGCTGGTAGGTGCCATCGACTGGTTTGCGATCACGCCGTCGAGCCCTGCGCCTTCGAACTGCTTCAGCCAGTCGGCCGCCAACCGCGATCGCGAGTCATCGGCGTAAGATGGAGCGGCGGCTCCGCGTGCGCGAGCAATGACTCCAGCTGCGTTCGTCGTTCGTGTTGCGGCGCTTCCATCAGTGACCGACTGCCGATGGCCAACAGGTCGAAGGCGACAAACGATGCGGGCGTTTCTTTCGCGAGTTTGGTGACGCGAGACGCCGCAGGATGGAGACGCATCTGCAGCGTGTCGAACTCCAGACCACGCGGTGTGGCAATGACAATCTCACCATCGATCACACACACCGCGCGGGAGACGCTCGAGAAATATCTCGTGAAGCTCGGGAAAGTACCGGTCCAGCGGTTTAAATCGCGGCTTTGAATAAAAACGTCATCGTCTCCACGAAACACGATGGATCTGAAGCCATCCCACTTGGGCTCAAGAGAAAGTCGCCGGCTGCCGGGAATCTCTTCGGTGAGTTTGGCCAACATCGGCTCGACTGGTGGTTCGATGGCGAAGCCCGAGGGCATGGCGTGAGTTTCTCACAGTGGCTTGGCGTGAGATGGACGCGGTCACGTCAACGGTCCTCAGACAAGCGCTTGCTGATCTCCCAATGGTGTCCGAACGGGTCGACGACTCGTCCGACTCGCCAGCCGTGCTGGTTGCCAACAGGCCACACCACTTTGGCTCCTGCTGCGACAGCCCGGTCGAATGCGGCATCTGGGTCCTCCGTAATCAAGAGGAGCCGAACAGACCCACCGCCGAGAGACTCGGGGCTGAAGTTGAGGTGCTGAGGGGACTCGTCGGCGAGCCAGAATTCGGCTCCGCCCACGGACAACTGAGCGACGACTTCACCCTTCTCGTTGTCGACCCGAAACAACTCGGTCGCCCGGAGCGCGGCCTTGTAGAAGGCAATCGCTCTTGTCCCGTTTCGAACGGAGAGCATCGGAACCACCGCGATCTTCTGATCTCGCATCACAGCGTGCCCTCTCTTGCGACGCCCCACGGCCTTGGGTTCGAGTCCCTGACACCCGCCAGCTCATGAGGAAGTGCACAGTGAAATCATTGCGGCGCGTTTGCTCCTCGCGTTATCGAAATCCTTTGAAGAGTCCAGCGTGTTTCTCTCACGCGAGACGACGGTCAAGACGGGATCTTTGCCCTGAACTTTCTGGTCCGCGCCGCGAGCGTCGTCAACCACTTGATCTGCAAGTTGGTGCCCGTGCGGAACAGATCGATCCAGTCCGGCGGGAGGACGGAGAAATCAATCTTGTGGCGACCCCAATCGGGACGCCGGCCATCGTAGTCGGACAACCCGTAGTCACGTCCAAGTTCCCAGGAGCTGAACAGCATTCCGGTGCGGTCCTGCACCTTCGGGTCGGCCGCGAGCGCGGCGATCGCACGTCCCACGAACAACGGCGATTCCGACTGCAGGAAGTTCGGATCTTTCTTGCCTGCCTCGCGCCAGTTGTCTTCGGTGACGCCGAAGTCCTGCAGCATGGATTCCGAGCGCAGGAAACCGGGGGTGATGGCCATGACGGCGATGCCATGCGGCGCGAGCTCGGCGGCCCAGAGGAGCGGGAGCACCTTCTGCGCCATTTTGACGGCCTGCGACATCGGATTCCCGCCGCCGCCGATCATGTCGTTCTCCGTCACTTCCACGATGAGGCCGCGTTTGGCGGGCATCATCGCACGTGCTCCATACTTCGCCGTGATGATGCGTGATGTGAGCCCCTGCCGGAAGATCGCATCCGCGTTCTTCAGATCCGCCTGCCAGAGGAAGCCGTACATCCCCATCAGCGGGTCTTCGCCCGCCACGCTGTCGACGATGACGTCGATGCGCTTGTGGGCGCGCATGATGCGCCGAAACAGCGCTCTCACGTCGTCCTCATTCGTGTGATCGACGCGAAGCGCGATGGCGGTGCCGCCGGCGGCCTTGATCATCGCCGCGGTTTCGTCGATCGTCTCGGGCCGCCCGTACGGCGACGGCTTGCCTTTGACGCTTCGACCGGTGCAGTAGACCGTCGCGCCGGCTTCCCCGAGCGCCCGTGCGATGCCGCGGCCGGCGCCGCGCGTCGCGCCCGCCACGAGGGCCACGCGTCCAGTCAGCGGCTTGTGGGAGGATGTTTTCTTTGCCATGGTCGTCTCTGTGTGCGGGAAACTAAACGACTGTTTAGTTTATGTCAAAAGCGAGATGAGTCCACGGCTGGAGGAACGAATCGTCTCTGTCCTTAGAAGGCCTCGATCTGATCCGTGATGTCGGTATTGGTTCCGAGCCAGCGAACGATGGCTTGCGAGGCCGAACTGCGCCCGATTCTACACTTGCGCGCCGCGCGCGCCAGGAGTATATGGGGTGAAGGCCGGAAGGAGTAGCGTATGGGTCGGGTTGATCGTGCGTGCGTGATTCTGCTTTCGGTCGCGGTTGTCGTTGGGTTGCAGCCCCGCCTCGCATCCGGCCAGACGTGGAGGGCGCCGCGCACATCGTGGGGCCATCCCGACCTCCAGGGTGTGTGGTCGACGGCGACGATTACGCCGCTCGAACGGCCGGCAGAGCTCGCCGGCAAGCGTTTTTTTCCCCGGAAGAGGTCGCGGAACACGAACGGCAGACGCTCGAGCGTACCAATCGCGATCGACGCGACGGCAGGGCCGAAGCGGATGTCGCGCGCGCCTACAACGACTTCTGGTGGGACACTGGCACGCGCAGTCGTACCGACCCGGCGCACCGCTCTCATCGTCGATCCGCCCGATGGCCGCGTTCCACCGCTGACAGCCGGAGGCACAGAAGCGGCTGGCCGCGCTCGCTGAAGCGCGCAAGATGCGCGGTCCTGCAGACCACCCGGAAGATCGCAGCCTCTGGGAACGCTGCATCACGCGCGGCGTGCCGACGGTGATGCTTCCGCAGCCGTACAACAACAACTATCAGATCGTCCAGACCGAGCGATCACGTCGTGATCCTCGCCGAGATGATTCACGACGCACGGATCATCCCGCTGGACGGCCGACCGCATCTGCCCGCGCCACCTCCGCCAGTGGCTGGGCGATTCCGTCGGGCGTTGGGAGGGCGACACGCTCGTCGTCGAGACGACGAACTTCACCGACAAGACCAGCTACCGCGGGTCGGGCGAGAACCTGCGCCTGGTCGAGCGTTTCACGCGCACAGCGGCCGACATCCTGCTCGCTATCAGGTGACGGTGGACGATCCCACGACCTTCACGCGTCCGTGGACGATCGAACTGCCGGCGACGGCGAGCGACGGCGAGATCTACGATACGCGTGCCACGAGGCCAATTACGGACTCGAAGGCATTCTGAAGCGGTCATCGCGCGCAGGAACGGAAGGCGATCACGGAGGTCGCCAAGAAGACGCCGCAGTAACGCCACTCGACCAGACCAACGACCCGCGGGTGGGCGGAACCTCGCCTGGGCAGGCGAACATGAGCATCGAGGATCTCATGATGCGCTGGACGTGGCGCCCGATTCCTCGCTGTCCGGGACGTTTTGTCCTGCAGCCGGGAAACGCGCAGTACGCTCCTGTCAACCTCGTGGGACCGGACGTTCAGTGCGTCGAGTATCGGGTTGACACGGCTCGCGATCCGGTCGTGATCGCGCGACTGGAGAACGGCGGACTGATTTCCTATCGACGGATGGATGGGACGTACTGCCACACGCTCAACACCGTCGAAGGATTTCGACGGAAGCTGGCCCAGCTCGGCATCGACGTTCACTAAACTAAACGACCGTTTAGTTTATGTCAAAAACGAGATGAGTCCACGGCGCCGTAGTGATCGATGGTGCAACCTCTTCGACGGTCTGTTTCGAGGGCTGATCACTTGTGTCGGAGCGTTTCCACCAACCACGTGGCTATACAACAGACGAGAACTGACTATGCTGCAGAAATCGCGTTTGTGGAGTCTGGTCATAATGGCGTCGAATCCCTGCCTCCCAGTCAGTCTCCGCGCAGCACGTCGACCACATTGAGGCGGACAACGCGGTTCGCTGGAATCCAGGCGGCGAGGAAAGCCAGCATGGTGAGGACAAGGGCCACACCCGTGAACATGACCGGGTCTCGGGCGCTCACGCCAAAGAGGAACGCGCCAACGGCTCGGCCGCCCCAGAACGCACCGAGAAGGCCCGCCGCCGTCCCGATCGTGACGACGCGCAGCACATCGCGAACCACGCGTTGGCGTAGTCGCGCGGGAGACGCGCCGACCGCGAGCCGAACGCCGAGCTCATGCCATCGCTGGCGCACGGTGGCGGAGACGGCTCCATACACGCCGATGACCGCCAGGAGCAGCGCCGCACCACTGAACAGGGCCAGAAGCGTCGCTCGAAGCGTCGTGTCGGCCGTTGCGTTCGCGCGGACAGCCTCCAGGGAGCCGATATCGAACACCGGGCGACCACCAGTGACCGATCGCATCGCGCGTTCTGCCGCCGCTTGATCGTACTCCGACGCACCGCGGTGGCGGATGATCCACGCCACCGACGTTTCCAGCTGGGTGTCTGCCACCTGCGCGAGCGGCACGTAGACTGTCGGTCTGGGCCGTTCGGCCATGGCCAGGCCGTCACGAACGTCCGCGACGACCCCGACAATGGTCCGCACAACCGTTTGGTCGTCCGGGGCGCGCCCGGGGAACAATCGCACCTGAGCGCCGAGCGGATCCTGCCCAGGCCAGAAGCGCCGCGCCATTGCCTGATTGATGATGGCCACCCCGGGCCCGTGCGAGACATCCTGCGCACCAAAGGCACGACCTCGCACCATCGGGATCTCGAGCACGTCGAAGTACGACGGCGAGATCCTTCGCTCACTCAGCAGTTCGTCCACGTCCGTGGGCAGATGGCTTCCTACGATTTGCGCCGACGTCAGCCAGTCGGATTCGAACGGCAGACAACACGTTGCGGCCGCTCTCACGACGCCGGGGACGGCCGCCAGACGCTCGACGGCAGTGTTCACGATGTCGGAGACGCGTTCGGCACGTAGGTCCTCGTCGCGGGCGCCTAACGAGGCGCGCATCGTCGCTACGTTGTGTCGATTGAAGCCACGATCAGCCGTCTGCAACTCCCACCAGGTGCGTCCGAGCAAGGCGGCACCAACCGAGAGGAGCGCGGCGATCGCGATTTGGGACGCGACGACCAGCGCCCGCGCCCGGTTGGTTCGGCGGTCAGCACCGTGGGCGGTCGCGCGCGTTCCCTCGAAGTGTGTCGGCGAGCGGCGTCGACATTGAGGCCAACATCGGGAGCACCATGCACGCGACGGTCAGCACCAGGGAGAGCAGGCAGACGAATGCCCCCAGCCGCGCATCGAGCTCGAGCGACGCCGCTCCCTCTGGGAGGCGCGGAATGGTCCCTGGTGCCAGCGTCGCAAGCGCCCGCGCGCCGCTCAGGCCCAATGTCAGGCCCAGACCGCCGGCGACACCCGTCAACACCGGTACTCTCCGCCAGCAGCTGCGTCGCGATTTGTCGTCGCGAGCCACCCAGGGCCATGCGCACCGCCATCTCGCGACGTCGGGCGGACATCTGGCCCAGCAGAAGGCCCGCCACGTTGGTGCACCCAAGCGCAAGGAGCAGCGCGACGGCGCCGGCCAGGAGACCCAGTGGCTGGCGCAGATCGTCCAACACCACCTCCGAGAAGGGCTGGACGGCAAAGCTATCGGATGCGCCCATGACACCGGGATAGCGGCGCCGGAACTCGTCAGCCGCACGTCGGTCCTCGTCGTGGGCCTGGCTCAGTGACACGCCAGGCTGCAGACGCCCGTAGGCCGACAGGAACGGGGGGTGCTCCAGACTCGCGGAGTCCAGCTGCAGTGGCACCCACAGATCGGGGCGGTCTCCCAGGAGAGATGTCTCGAATACTCGAGAGACGATCCCGATGACCGTCCGGGCCTGGCCGTCGAGAATCAGCGCTCGTCCGAGGATGGCGGGATCTTGTCCGAACTGCTGCTGCCACAGATGGTGGCTCAGCACGACCACTGCCCCGCGCCTCTGCCCGTCTTCATCGTCTGTGAACGGACGGCCGGTCACGAAGGGTGTGCCGAACAGTCTGAAGAAAGTCGCGCTGACCGCGCCTGCTCGGACGCGCTGAAGGCCGTCGGCTGTCTCCAGTTCGACTGAACGGAATGTCACAGCCGTCGGTTCCGCGACGGTGCGTGTGAGCTCCCGCCACACGGCAAACTTGGCCTCCGAAGCGCGCGGGACGACACGGCCCTCGAAGGTATAGGTGAAGGCCACGAGACGATCCGGCTGCGGATAGGGTAGCGGCTTGAGGAGCGCCGCATCGATCAGGGCGAAGATGGCGGCGGAGGCACCAATGCTAACGGTGAGGACCACGACGATGAACAGCGAGGACGCCGGTGCTCGCGCAATCGTCCGGAAGACGTTGGTGAGGTGACGGCTGATCATGTTTGGGTTGCGTGGCACGGAAAGGATACCTGCATTTTCGGCACCGCATCAGGCTGGTCGGCACGCTCTTTCGCCGCGTTGACATCGAAAGGCAGTCCCGTGATACTGCCGGGAGCGCGCTGACAGGGCGCCACCAACCCGCGGCAAGGGAACACTCCCACCTGTTTGGTCTGAGTCGTGTGCGCTTGCACCTTCTTTCAGCCTGGTTTCAGCGGGGTACAGGCGATTCGATGAAAGGAGGTCGCAATGACCGCTTCGAAGTCTCTCCCTGCTCGTCCGTCTCTCGAGTCCCTCCGTAAACAGGCAAAGAAACTCGCGCGCGACATCGCCGCCGGTGACGCCGGTGCCATCGCACGTGCGCGCGTGCAACTGCCAAATGTCGACCTGCCGTTGACGCAGCGCAACGCGCAACTCGTGATCGCGCGTGAGTACGGCTACGCCGGCTGGCAAGACCTCACGGCTGAGGTCAGCAAGCGCCTCGGCAAAGGGCTCGAGTGGGCGGTAGCGCAGGCCGACGCGCCATTCACGACAACGACGTCGAACGCCTGAAGGAGCTGTTGGCCGAATACCCGGCATTGCTGTCGTGGAAGACGACGAGAACGACGGCGGCCTGCTGGAATCGCCACGGGCGCCTATGGCGACGCCGGCGATGCGCAGAGAGAAGAGTGGTTCACCCGCGGGGCGTGCGCGGAAGCTGCTCATCGACGCGGGCGCGGTCGTGAAGCCGAAGGTGTGCGAGGGCCTCCTCCGGTCCCGCGCCAGGGGGCTGCTCGAGCTGTTTCAGCGTAAGGGCCTGCTGCCGCGCACGCTGAAGTTCTTTGCGGCGCTCGGCGACCTCGACGCCGTTCGCGCCGCTCTTGATGAGAACGGGAACGATCTCAAGACCGTCAATGAAGCGTTCGTGTGCGCCTGCCGCTTCGATCGCGAGGCCGTCGCGTCACTTCTGCTGGAACGATCGATCGCGCTCGATCCCGAGCTCGGCAAGCACATCGACGGAAGCACCGACCGCGTCTCTTTCATCAAGGCTTATAATCGAGAGATCCGACTTTGCGCAGGTCGCAGAGCTCGGACTGTGGAAGGTGTTCGTCATGGAGCAGGTCAGCGCGCGCGGTCCACGACCGGGATCTGACGGCGTTCGTCGGCGGGCTACAGCGTGAGCCGTGGCTGCTGGGTGACGCCTGGGTCGACTTTCAGGGTGAGCTCATCGAGACGGCAGCTTCATGAACGATCGCGGGGAATTCATCGCCGCCCTTCTCGACCTCGATCCCGCGATACTGCGGCGCCAGCCGCCGCCCCCGTCGAAAGCCATCGAGTGGGCATTCATGTACGCGAACACGCACCTGCTTCCATTGCTCACCCGTATCTGGCCGGTGCCGGACGACCTGCCGCATGCGGCAGGCATGGGTAACCTCGCGCGGGTGAAGCAGTGGTTCGACAGCGCCGGCGCCGTCCGCAATCTCGACGATCACTATCCCTACAACGACCCGGACGCGCGCAGCCACCTCCAGTGGGATACGCCCACGGCGCAGCAGGTGCTCGACGTGGCGCTCGCCTTTGCCGTCATCAACCGCCACTTCGACGTGGCGGACTTCCTGCTCGAGCACGGCGCAGACATCAACACCAACTGGAACTCCCATGAGCCGGCGAGCATCCTGCACCACCTGGTCTTCTTGCCGAACCCCTACGAGTCGATGCGATTCCTCATCGACCGCGGCATCGACATGACCATCAAGGACTACCGTTGGGACAGTAACGCAGCCGGTTGGGCGCGCTACGGCTACAACGACGAGAAGATGGCCCAGTGGCTGGAGGAGGCGGAACGGCAGCGGG
>CAVTGK010000050.1:0-49291 GCA_963734095.1 uncultured Acidobacteriota bacterium
CTACGATCCGGCCGTGATCAACAATGCGACCTTCGGAAAATTCCGGAAGAGCCGCTCGGCGGTTCGCCGACGGGGCAGCCGACCGGCCGGGTGATCCACGCCAAGCTGTTGCAGGTCACGCCGCCGCAGAACCCCTGATTGATTTCGTTTTCGCCCGCGCCCGGACGGAGAACCGGTTCCCACTTTTGTGGTCGCGCTCCGCGCAAAAAAAAGCGAGCGCCCAAAGGGCGCTCGGAGGGGGGCTTGCGGAGGTCACTTCCAGAAAAAACGCGTTTACTGAACGGTATTTCCTTCGGGCCGCGGTCACGGCGGCGGGCTTGCCGGCCTTGAGCACCGGGCCCTGCGCCTCGAGCCGGGTGGTTCCGGTGTCGGTGATGCGGGCGCTGACGCCAACCAGGATCACGGCGATCGCTGCGATCAGCGATACGGCCGCGATCTTCAGGTGCGTGGTGCGGTCAGCGGTGACAAGTGAGTGGTTCATGGGATCTCTCCCCCGGTCCTATTTCGTTGGTCGCTGTGACCGGGCGGTTGGTTCAATCGAGAAACGCGGTTCTCCATCGAAAGTTTCGCTTGACTGTGGCTTGTTGGCGCCTCCCCGGCGGCGCGTCGGGAGCCGGCAAAAGCGACTTATCTCATTGATGGATACGGAGTTTCGATCGCGTTCCAGCACCTCCAGACCGCGGTCACAAGGACGTGCACCACCATCACACTCCGATCGCGGAACCGTGATCGACCTGAGGGCCATCGCGGGTCCGAAAAACCACTGCCCCGACGCTTACCGAAGGGCCGAAATCTCTACCGGCCCGCCCACGGCGGGGCTTAGGGCGCCTCGACGCCTGGGCCGCGGACGAAAACAATAGGTGTGATTGAGCTCCGCAGGGCGGGCAAAGGGGAGATGCAGCTTCAATATCGATCCGCCTACGCCCGCCGACCATCCATTCCCACGCGACAGGATCATGCAAGTGGGCTTCGCGGGAGGCGGAAAAGAGAAACCGGAGTCCACTTTTCGGGATCGAAGATTCCCCCCGACCGTCTTAGCCGGGCGCGCGGGTGGATTTCCGACTGCGACAGCACGGTGGTCTGGGTACGGAAGCGCTCGACGATCGAGCGGACGAAGGGCCGCACACCCGGCGAGGTGACCAGCACCGGGGCTTCGCCCTCGCGCGCCGCGTCCTCGAAGCGCTCGCGGATCAGGGGGATGAACTCCTACAGGCGCGAGGGCGCCATCGCAAGGTTCTTTTCCTCGCCCTGGCCGACGTCGACTCGGCGAATGCCTGCTCCCATTGGCCGAAAGCGCGATGAGCGGCAGGTAGCCGTTCGGCGAGGTGTGCTGGGCGCAGATCTGGCGCGCGAGCCGCGTGCGCACGTGCTCGCCGGTAGCTCGGATTGCGCGTGAACGACGAGCCCGTCGGCGATGCCTTCCAGGATGGTCGGCAGGTCGCGGATCGAGACGCGCTCGGCGAGCAGGAGCTGCAGCACGCGCTGGACGCCCGAGACGGTGATCTTCGAGGGGACGATGTCCTTGACCAGCTCGCCCTGCTCCTTCGGCAGGTCCTTGAGCAGCTTCTGCACCTCCGCATAGGAGAGCAGCTCGGACATGTTGGTCTTGAGACTTCGGTGAGGTGCGTCGCCAATACGGTCGGGAATCGACCACCGTGTAGCCCTTGATGGGGCTTCTTCTGCGCGGCGTCGACCCAGGTCGCCGGCAGGCCGAAGGTCGGCTCGGTGGTGTGCAGCCCGGCAGCTGGACCTGCGCGCCGTCGGGTCCATCACCATGTGCTGGCTGGGCCAGATGCGGCCCTGGCCGGCGTCGACTTCCTTCAGCTTGATGATGTAGGCGTTGGCGTCGAGCTGGACGTTGTCGAGGATGCGCACTGCCGGCATGACGAAGCCCATTTCGCTCGCGAGCGAGCGGCGCAGCGCCTTGATCTGCTCGGTGAGGCGATCCGAGCCGTCCGGCGCGTTGACCAGCGGCAGCAGCCCGTAGCCGAGCTCGATCTTGAGGTCGTCGATTTGAGCGCCGAGCTGATCGGCTCCTCGGCGGGCGCCGCGCCTTGGCGGCGGCGGCGTCGCCTGCGTGCCTCGGCGGCGCGCGCAGCGGCGTGCGCTCTGGATCACGAAGGCGATCATGCCGGCGCCGCCGCCAAGCGCCAGGAACGGCAGCATCGGGATGCCGGGCAGCAGCGACATGATGATCATGACGGCCGACGACATGCCGAGCGCCTTCGGATAGCCGGAGAGCTGCCTGAGCAGCGCCTTGTCGGCGGCGCCGTAGACGCCCGCCTTCGAGACGATCAGGCCGGCCGCGGTCGAGACGATCAGCGCCGGCACCTGCGTGACCAGGCCGTCGCCGATGGTGAGCAGCGTGTAGGTGTGCGCCGCTTCGCCGAACGCCATGCCCTGCTGCGCGATGCCGATGATCATGCCGCCGATCACGTTGATGAAGATGACCAGGAGGCCCGCGATGGCGTCGCCGCGCACGAATTTCGAGGCGCCGTCCATGGCGCCGAAGAAGTCGCTTTCGTCCTCCAGCGCCTTGCGCCGCTTGCGCGCGTCGTCCTCGTTGATCAGGCCGGCCGAGAGGTCGGCGTCGATCGCCATCTGCTTGCCCGGCATGGCGTCGAGGGTGAAGCGCGCGGCGACTTCGGCGATCCGGGCCGAGCCCTTGGTGATGACCACGAAGTTCACGATCACCAGGATCGCGAACACGATGATGCCGACCACGAAGTTGCCGCTCATCACGAAATTGCCAAAGGCCTCGATGACGTGGCCGGCGGCCGCGGTGCCCTCGTGCCCGCTGCGACAGGATCAGGCGCGTCGAGGCGACGTTGAGCGCCAGCCGCAGCATGGTCGCGATCAGCAGGACGGTGGGGAAACTGAGAACTCGAGCGGGGTCTGGATGAACAGCGTGGTCATCAGGATCAGCACCGACAGGATGATCGAGACGCCAGAACAGGTCGAGCACGACGGCGGCAGCGGCAGGATCAGCACGACCAGGATGGTCATCACGCCGATCGCGAGCGCGATGTCGCCGCGCTTGAACAGGTCGAGCGAGCCAACCGATGCCGGGGATGTTGAGTTCGCCGGTTCCTTGTTCTGCCGTGACGTCGGTCATCGTGGCGGCGCCGCTCAACCCTGTTGCGGTGACGGAAAATCGACTATACAACTGGGGCTGTGACGCGTCGGGCGGGAGCCGGCAAGGCCGGCTCCCGCCGAAGCGAGGCTGTGCGACGCGGAACGAAAAGCAGAACTTCCCCAGCAGGTAATATTTGCCGCCTGTATGGTTACCGGCGGGTTAACGCGCTTTGGTTCGGTGTTGGTACCTATGGGGGCCCGGAGGGCAGCTAATGCAGATCGGTATCGTCGGGTTTGGGCCGCATGGGTGCAAATATCGCCCGGCGGCTGATGCGTAATGGCCATGAATGCGTCGTGTTCGACTCGCAACCTGGAAGCCGTGCCTCGCGCTCGGCCTGCGAGGGCGCTCCGGTCGGCCGTGGCTCTGCAGGATTTTCGTCAAGCGGCTGCCAGCCGCCGCGTCTGGTCTGGCTGATGCTGCTGGCTGGAGCTGCGACCTCGAACTGGGCGGTCTCCGAGCTGACCGCCCTGCTGGCTGCCGACGACACAATCATCGACGGCGGTAACACGTTCTGGAAGGACGACATCGCTCCGCGCCACCGCGCTGCGGGCACGCGGCATCCACTACCTCGATGTCGGCACCAGCGGCGGCGTGTGGGGGCTCGAGCGCGGTTATTGCCTGATGATCGGCGGCGAGAAGGCGGTGGTCGAGCGACTTGACCCCGGTGTTCCGCGCGCTCGCGCCGGGGGCAGGGGAGATCGTGCCGACGCCGACATTCGGGGAGGGACGCGATCCGCGCCCAGGGCAGGGTCATCTTCATGCCGGGCCCGAACGGTTCCGGGCATTTCGTCAAGATGATCCATAATGGCATCGAATACGGAATGATGCAGGCCTGTTGCGGAAGGTTTCGACATCCTGCGGGCACGCCGGGGACGAAGCGCTCCCCGCCGAGCACCGGCTCGACCTCAACCTTGCCGACATCGCCGAGGTCTGGCGCCGCGGCAGCGTGGTGACCTCCTGGCTGCTCGACCTCACGGCCGCGGCGCTCGCCGAGGACGAGGATCTTGCCTCCTATTCGGGCCACGTGGCGGATTTCTGGGGAGGGCCGCTGGACCATCATGGCGGCGATCGAGGAGGCGGTGCCGGCGGACGTCCTCTCGGCCGCCCTCTACACCCGGTTTCGCTCGCGCCAGCAGCACACCTTCGCCGAGAAGATCCTCTCCGCGATGCGCAAGGGGTTCGGCGGGCATCAAGAGCCGGGCAAGGCGTGATGCCGCAGGCGATCTCCTGAGACTGACCGCCATCGTCGTGATGGGCGTGTCGGGTGCCGGCAAGTCCACCGTCGGCCGACTGATCGCCGCACGGCTCGATTGTCCGTTCCGCGACGCCGACAGTTTTCATCCGCCCGCCAATATCGCCAAGATGAGCAGCGGCGCGGGCGCTGACCGACGAGGATCGCTGGCCGCTCGCGGCGATCGCCGCGTGGATTCCCATCGGTCGTGATCCTCACCGCCCTGATCATCTCGCTCTGGGGCGGATCGATACGCTACAACACGCCCATGCTGTTCGCGGCCGGCTTTCTCCCGATGTTCGGCATCGGCGGGCTCACGGGGCTTCCGCTCGCCTTCAACATCGCGGACATCCCGCTGCACGACACGTACTACGTCATCGCCCACTTCCACTACGTCGTCGCTCCCGGGACGATCTTCGCCCTCTTCGCGGGGATCTACTACTGGTATCCGAAGGCAACCGGGCGAAAGATGAACGAGACGCTCGGCAAGATCCACTTTTTCGGCTCGTTCGTCTGCATGAACGTTGTCTTCACGCCGATGTTCCTCGTGGGGCTGGCCGGCGTCTCGCGCCGCCTGTTCGACGGTGGCGCGGCCTACGACTTTGCGGGGCCGACCTTGCACTGGAACGTCGTGTCGTCGTGGGGCGCGTGGACGCTCGCGATCTTCCAGATTCCCTTCATCTTCAATTTCTTCTGGAGCATCTGGAAGGGGGAGAAGACCGAGGAGAACCCGTGGCACGCCACGACGATCGAGTGGGCGGCTCCCTCGCCTCCGCCGCATGGCAATTTCGTCGTGGCCCCGCAGGCGTACCGGGGGCCTTACGAGTACAGCGTTCCCGGTGCGGCCAAGGACTTTACGCCGCAGTTCGAGGCCTGATTCGCGATGGACATTCCCTACACCGTAGAACTGCGCCGCGACACCGGTCTCAACAACGGCAAGATCGGTATCTGGCTCTTTCTGGCCTCAGAGGTCATGCTGTTCGGCGCCCTGTTTGCGAGCTACATCCTGATCCGGACGGGGGCGCCGAGTTGGCCGCGGGGAGACACGATTCTGGACGTCCCGCTCGCCACGTTCAACACGATCGTTCTGATTGCTTCCTCCGTCACGATGGTCATGGCTTGGGCGTCGCTGATGCGGCGCCGCTTCGGGACCTATCGAATTTACATGGGGGCGACGATCCTGCTCGGGTTGACCTTCCTCGTCGTCAAGTACTTCGAATACAGCCACCATCTCCACTTGGGGGAATTTCCCCGCACCAACAACTTCCTCGCCATCTATTACACCCTGACCGGCCTGCACATGCTCCACGTGTTCGGCGGGATGGTGGTGAACGCCTATTTCTGGGGTCCCGGCGCGAAGCTCTGGAAGACGAATCCGGTCTGGTTCACCAACCGGGTCGAGCACTCGGGCCTCTTCTGGCATTTCGTGGATCTGGTCTGGATCTTCCTCTTCCCGACGCTGTATCTTCTGTAGACGGCATCCATGACGAGCGACCACGCCACCATGACGGGCGCCCACGCAGTTGACATCGACAAACACGTCAGGGTCTACATCACGGTCTTCGTCGCGCTGATGATCCTGACAATCATCACAGTGGCAATCTCGTACCTTGACCTTGCCACTCCGATTGCCGTTACCGTGGCGCTGCTCGTCGCGATCGTCAAGGGATCGCTGGTGGCGTGCTACTTCATGCACCTCATCTCCGAGAAGAAGCTGATCTACGCGGTCCTGGTGTTGACCGCTGCCTTCTTCGTCGCGCTGCTGGCCCTTCCCGTCTTGACGCACAGCAACGGCTACTGGATTCCGCAATGAACCTCAGGATGGTCCACGCGCTGCTGATCCTCCTCTCCGCGGCCCTCGCGGTGCTGTTCGGGGTCTGGTGCCTGGGCCAGTACGGGCGACAGGACGGGGTCGCGAGCCTGGTGGGGGCCGTCGCGGCTTTCGCCGTGGCGGTCGGCCTGGTCGTCTACGACTCGTGGTTCCTGCGCAAGACGAGGACGCTGTGATGAGCCGCCTTCGCAGCTTTGCTGCTTCGGCGCGCCAAGCCCGCCTAAGTTTCACTACGGCGGTGTCGTGGTCCATCGGCGGCAGCTCGAGCGTCTCTTGCCTGCCCGATGTGCTTCGGGGCGGAAGAGACCTCGATGATCGACGGGACGAGGCTCGGCGTCCTTGTGCTGTTGGCCATCACGTTTGCGGTGCAGGGCGGGTTCGTGGGCTTCTTCATCTATCTCCGCAAGCGCGCGAAGCGCATCGCGGACATCGAGCTCGACGCCGAATGGTCGGAGCTTCAAGGTTCGCCTAGGACATCATGACTGAATGGCTTGGACTCCCGGCGCTCGCCTCGGCTCATGGCGGGCAGATCGACAGCATGATCGGCTGGACGCACGTCTTCATGCTCGTCCTGTTCGTAGGGTGGGGAGGGTTCTTCGCCTACTGCCTGGTCCGTTTCCGGCGATCGCGGCATCCGGTGGCGGACTATACGGGGGTCAAGTCGCACGCGTCGGCCTATTCCGAGGTCGGCGTGGCCATCGTCGAAGCGGTTCTCCTGATTGGTTTCGCGATCCCGCTGTGGGCCGCGAGGGTCGATGACATGCCCCCGGAGAGCGAATCGCTGGTCGTTCAGGTCACCGGCGAGCAGTTCGCCTGGAACGTCCACTATGCCGGCCCCGACGGGGTATTCGGCCGCACGGACCTCAAGCTGCTCGACCTCCAGTCGAACCCGCTGGGACTCGATCGCGCCGATCCTGCAGCGAAGGACGACGTCACGACGCTCAATCAGCTCTATCTGCCCGTGAACAAGCCGATCATCGTAAGGCTCAGGAGCAAGGACGTCATCCACAGCTTCGGTGTGCCCGAGCTTCGCGTGAAGCAGGACGCTATCCCCGGCCTCACAATTCCCATCTGGTTCGTCCCCACCGTCACGACCGCGGAGATGCGGACCCGGAAGGGGAATCCCGAGTTCCAATACGAGATCGCCTGCGCGCAGCTCTGCGGTTTGGGCCATGCCACGATGCGGGGCTTTGTCACCATCCAGAGCGCCGAGGAGTTCCAGAGGTGGATGGATGAAAGGGTCAAGGAGGCGATCGAGAGCCGCAGACGGACCCCTTCCGGTAACTCAGCGCCGCGCGCCCCGCGCCTCGTCTATACCCGGCTTCGTGTAGCGAACGCCCACATCAGGTCCGATATCGCTGTGGCCCCGCGGCTTGAACCACGTGAACCACGTGTGACCGTGCGCCTTGCCCCGGCGTATTTCCCACACGAGGTACGGCACGAGGATCAATAGAAACAGCGTCGTCCCTACCCAGATTCCGGTGGTGACGTCCATCGTGAGTCCTCCTCCGCCGGATCACAGCAAGGCTAAAGCCACTTCGTACACGCTGTTGAGCTGACCCGAAGAGCTTCGGCGTCGGCCCATCCGCCGGCGGATGTAGTTCGTTTTCCTACTCAGTTCGAAGCGCCGTCACCGGCGCGACGCGCGCTGCACGAATCGCCGGAACAACCGTCGCCGCGACCGAAGCGAGACCGAGCGCGATCGCTGCCCCGAAGAAGGTGACCGGGTCGGTCGCGCTCACGCCAAAGAGCAGTTGCTCCAGCAAGCGCGTGCCCGCGGCCGCGCCGGCGAGCCCGGCAACGATGCCGATCCCGGCGAGCATCATGCCGTGCCGCACGACCATCCACACCACGTCCTGCCGACTGGCGCCGAGAGCGATCCGCACGCCGATCTCGCGCGTCCGCTGACTGACGGTGAACGACATCACGCCGTAGACACCGACCAGTGCCAGGGCCATCGCCAGAGACGCGAAGCCCGCGAACAGGAGCGCCCGAAATCTCGGTTGCGCCACCGACGCCGACTGAAACTGCTCCATCGTCCGCACGCGTGAGACGGGCAACTCCGGATCGATCGCGTGCACTTCCCTCGTGATCGTGGCGCCGAGGACCGACGGCTCGAGTCGGCTACGCGCGACGAGTGTCATCCCACCGAACTGGAACTGGCGATTAGGAAGCACCATTTCGGGCCGCGGCTCGCGGCTAAAGCCATGATGCTTTACGGCGCCGATCACACCGACGATTTCACGCGCTCTCCCGTAGAGCACGAGCCGCTGGCCAATCGGGTCGTCGCCCGGAAAGATTTGCGCGGCCAACGTCTCGTTGATGATGGCTACCGGTG
This sequence comes from uncultured Acidobacteriota bacterium, assembly GCA_963734095.1. Taxonomy (GTDB): domain Bacteria; phylum Acidobacteriota; class Vicinamibacteria; order Vicinamibacterales; family UBA2999; genus JACCSI01. The sequence goes on from CAVTGK010000050.1 coordinate 8,537, forward strand.
TCGCATCCGGGCCATCGAACTCCGTAAACAGCCGCCCCGCCTTCAACGGAATCCGCATCGTCTTGAAGTAGTCCGGCGTCGCGATGCGGAAATCGGCTTGCGGCTCTTCGCCGGGTCGTGGCCGCGGCCGGCCCTGAACGATCACCGGCAGGTCGTAGTCGATGCCGACGGGGTTCAGCGGCAACGACGACACGGCGCCGATAGACTCGATCCCGGGCGTGGCCGCGAGTTTGTCCATCAGTTGCGCGTAGAACGCTGACGGTTTTGACAGCTGCGGCGTCACGCCTGGCTGCAGCGGCCGAAACTGCGCCGGGTCGACCGGGTAGCGTGAGCCCGGCAGGAAAATCTGCGCGGTCAGCACATCCTGCGACTGAAACCCGAGATCGAGATGCTGCAGCGTGACGAACGTGCGGATCATCAGCCCGGCGCCGGCCATCAGCGCGAGCGACAGCGCAATTTCGGCGGCGACCAAGACAGACCGCCCGCGCTGCCGTTTCACGCGGCTCTCCTGCGTCGCATCGACGAGGTTGGCGCCCGACACTTGCAGGGCCGGCGCAAGGCCGAAGCCGAGGCCGGTCAAAGCGGCGACGGCGGTCACGAACAGCAGCACCGTCGTATCGATGCCCACCTGATCGACCCGCGGAAGATCGGGTGGGCTCACCCGGACCAACAGTCCGAGGACGGACCACGCGACCAGCATGCCGAGCGCGCTGCCCACGACCGCCAACAGGACGCTTTCGGTGAGCAGTTGGCGAACCAGCCGACGGCGGCCGGCACCGAGTGCCGCACGCATCGCCATTTCGCCGCGCCGTGACGTGGCCCGAACCAGGAGCAGGTTGGCGACGTTGGCGCACGCAATCAGGAGGACGAAGCCGACCGTACCGAGCAGCACGAGCAGGCCGAGCCTGACGTCCTCGACGAGCAGATCGTGGGCGCTGACGACCGCGACGTCAGGATTGCTGGTCTGGTCGGCGGCGGCGATGCCTTGAGAGATGGCCGTCATGTTGGCCGTCGCCGAGTCGATTGTGACGCCGTCTTTGAGCCGGCCGATGACCGTCAGCGAGTGTGTGCGCCGGCCGGTGAGCTCGTTGGGACTGAAGATCAAGGGCGAGTACAAATCCACGGGGTTGCCATCCGGAAATCTGAAGCTCGCCGGCATCACGCCGAGCACCGTGAACGGAACCCCGAGCAGCGTGATCGGCTTGCCGATCAGCGAGGGATCTCCGCCAAAGCGGCGCTGCCAGAATTCGTGTCTCAGCACGACCACGTGAGTCCTTGCGGGCCTCTTCCTCATCTGTGAACGTGCGTCCTGCCACAGCGTCAACGCCGAGCGCCTGGAACAGGCTGCTCGAAACGGTGAGCGCCGTGACGCTCTCAGGCTCGCCGGCGCCTGTCAGGGCAAAGCCGTCGAACCGATACGCCCCCAGCGCTTCGAAGACCGAGTTCTGCGCTTTCCAGTCCAGGTAATTGGGCGGCGCCACGAGATCGCGCTCCTTGCCGATCGTGGTGTTGCGCTCCCAGACGAAGGCCAGACGATCCGGATCGCGATACGGCAACGGTTTGAGCAGCACCGTGTTGACCACGCTGAAGATCGCCGTATTGGCGCCGATACCGAGCGCGAGCGTTAAGGTCGCCACGGCAGTGAAGCCACGAGCGCGCCCCAGCGATCGAGCGCCGTAGCGGATGTCGCGGAAGAAATCCTCGAGGAGCGCCGCCCGGTATTCGTCGCGCGTGTTCTCCTTGGTGCGCTCGATGCCCCCAAACTTGATCAAGGCCTGCCGGCGCGCCTCCCCCGGTTCCATTCCTGAACGGACGTTCTTCGCGGTCTGCTGATCGATATGAAAGCGGATCTCTTCGCTGAGGCCGCTTTCGATCGCGCTCCGGCCAACCAGCGCGCGCAGGCGATGCCAGGCTTCGTGTATCCGGCCCATGTCAGTGCCTCGTGACGTCGACCATTCTCTTCCTTTCGATAGACGAAAGGAAGGCTGGCAGGGTTGCTTTCGACTCTTCAAAAGGAGGGACGGTCCGCGAGCGTTCGGAAGGCACAACCTACCCGAAGAGCTTCGGGGTCGGCATCCGGACGCTGATCCGCTGTGTTGCAGAGAAGCTTCTTCTCAAAGGCTGAAGACTCGCGCCGGCATGCCTATGGCCGCCTTTGTTGGCGAAGCTTGACCGCGTCGGCGAGAAGCTTGCCTCGACGATCCAACTCCGACCCCATCGCTGTCCTGAAGGCCGCCATGTCCGGCGCCACGACGCTATCGGGAACATTGCCGTGATACACAATCGCGTCGTACAGCTGGCCGAAGGTGAACCGGCGTAGCGCAGGTGTGAGCATGTCCTCGACGGACGTTGCTGCCCACCGCGAGCCGGGGATCAGCACGTACGCCGGCTCCTCGCCGAGGCCGAACAACGCGCGGCCTTTCGCAGCGCCGGGGGCCCGAACGAAGGGCGAGATGCCCCACAGGCGCTCCTTGCCGTAGCGCGGCCCGAGCTCGCCCGGAAACCCGGTGCCTACTTTACTGCAGTGACCGGCGCCGTAAATCGCGAGAGCCTTTAAGCGCGGCTCGAGCACCTGGGTCGCTATGATCTCCCGAATGTTGCCGCCACGGTTCATCAGCGGAAGCAAGTCTTCAGGCTGCTTGATGACGGCCCAATCAACCTTGCTATCCCCGCCGATGACCCGAACGCGCGTGTTCGCGAGTAAGTCCCTTGTTCACGTCGCGAATCGCCCGCAACAGTTCTTCATAGATGGGGCTTTCCCAAACCTCCGGATTCGTGGCGTCTCGCCAGATCGGGGCTAGCTCGTCGCGAGACATTGCCGCCCCGTCGAGAATGAAGCGATCGAGAAGATCCTGGTGGACGGGGTTGGCCATCTCTACGACGACGGCGCGCACCGTCGCCGGAAACGCCGGATGGCGCACGAGTGCAAGGCGAAGCTCGTTGTCGAAGTACCGGCCGTGATCCTCCCCGAGACAGACGACGTCGGCCGATTTCCACGCGGCAAGAATGTGATCGACGACTTCTGCGTATCGCTGCGAGGCTTGGCCGGCGGCGGGATTCGCGAACGCAAGCGCGCTCACGCAGAGAAGTAGCGATACGCGCGGGAAAGTCATCGTCGAAAATGGACCCTTGTGGGTGTCACGCACTGTAAACGCCGGCCTGGGTTCAATGACGCCTGGTTGGACGCACCCATCGCTCGCCCCGTTGTCCTTACACCAGCGGACGATGACAGCGTTGGCCATAATTCAGCTTCGGTTCGGCCGCTACAAATCCTTGTCCTTGAGGGTTCGTTTCATCAATTCACTCGAAGGTAATCGGGGGTCGAGCACCTTCCGCGCGGCCGCCACTCCGGCGACGGGAAGTTTGACCGGGTCCAACAGGCCTAACTGGACCAGGGCCGAGGCCTGGTCCCAGTGAATGCGCTCCGAGGCAATCTTGCCGTCCTGGAACTGCACAAACAGTCTCCCACAAGTGCGCGCGAGGCCTGCCGCGGTACGGGACCATCCCGGCACCTAACCGAAGATCTTCGGCGTCGGCATCCGCGCGCGGATCCGCTCGAGCTCTTCGACGGTCACGCGGTCGAGGCCGCTCTTGCGGCAGGACTCCTCGACGGCCCTGACAACCATTCCCCGGACGAACGCGGGGATCTTCTTCATGCGCGCGGCGGCCGCATCGTCCCACGCGATCGTCGTGGGCGATTCGGGCCGTACTCGATCGCGGGAGTCCCTGCGCCCCCGAAGCGGACGCAGCGACCGCTGGATGGCGAGAAGGGGGGACCCGGCAAACTTGCCGGGGGTGTGAGTGCAGAGCGGATCTTCTGCCATCAGATCGCCGGTCATCCCGTAGGCCCGGGCGCGGCAGCCGCCGCAGTGGCCGTTCATCTCGCAGGCCCCGCATCGCCCGCCGAGCGAGGTGCGGCGGCGAATGCCGGTGAACAGCTCCGAGGACGTCCAGAGGTCCGTCAGACTCGAGCTGCGAAGAGTCCCCGCAAAAACCGGGAGGTAGGGGCAAGGGGTGACATCCCCGTTCGGCCGTATCCCCATGTAGTGCGTCCCCGCCGGGCACCCGCCCGCGCCTCCGGAGTAGGTCCTGATCGGCGACAGGCCGGGCCAGACGGCGTGCCCCGAGCCGGGTTGAAGGGCGCTCCTGCGCCGCATTCGCCATCCGTCGCGATCGGATTTCGGGCTCCTCGGCGCCGGCATTCTCCAGAACGGTCTTGATGTAGTGCGGAGCGCACTTCGCGTTCACCAGCATCCGGCGGTCGTACTTCCGCTGGATCCGGTAGAGCGAGGCGAGAACCTCGTCGTACTGCGCGGGGCGTGATGTCCGACACGAACTGCCCGCGCCCCGTCGGCACCAGGAAGTAGAGGTTCCAGACCTTGGCGGCGAGGCGTTCGTGCGCGAAGTCGGCAATCGCGTCGAGCTCGCCGAGATTGTGCGAGCCCGCGGTCGTCTGCACGATGAAGGGGAGCCCGGCCCTGTTCAGGATCTCCGCTCCCTCCACCGTGTTCCGCCAGGCGCCACGCACCTTCCGGAAGCGGTCGTGACGATCGGGATCGAGCGCATCGAGCGACAGGGACAGTCCCCGTGCTCCGGCCTCCGCGAGGCGCCTCGCCAGGTTCTCGGTGATGCGCACGCCGTTGGTGCCGACGACGACCCAGAGTCCACGCTCCGCCGCGCGCCGGACAATCTCGAGGATGTCGCGCCGCAAGAGCGGCTCGCCGCCCGTCAGGATCGTCAGGCATTCAGGCGCGAACGTGGCGATTTCGTCGATAACCCTGAAGCATTCGTCGGTGCCGAGCTCGCTCCGATCGGCGAAGTTCTGCGTGCCGACCAGAGGCGTGCCGCCGGCGTCGAGATAGCAGTGCTCGCACGCGAGGTTGCAGCGGTAGGTGAGATTCCAGGAGACGACGTAGGGTCGGGCGAACGGGGTCGCGTTCATGGCGGCATGTTCATCTCGATCACGCCGGCGAGGTCACATGCCGAAGAAGTCGCGAGCCGCGTCGAGCATTTTCTCGTCGACCTCGAGCGCCCCTCTCTCCCGGGCGAATGTCTCGATGCCGGTCCGCGCCATCGGGCGGACGAAGGCGGGAATGTTTGCGAGCCGCGCTTCGGCACCGGGAGTCCACCGGACGGGAATCGGTCGCCGGCCTGGCCGGCACGGCTTCGACGGGGCCCTCCACGCCGCCATCATCGCGGGGAACGGACACTCGGCTGCCGGACGCCGCACTCGCCACACTCGACCGCTCACGTCTCGGGCCGATTCGCACGCCGAGTGACTGAACCAGCTGAGTCTCAAATGGATTGGTCAGCATCGCCATCTCGTAGCCGCACTCCGGGCAGGAGTAGACCACCGAGAGTGAGCCGCCCTGGGGCGGGGCGACGGTCTGCAGCTTCATCGGGCTATCGCAGGGGACGCACAGGAACTTCATCGCGAAGGCTCCTTGCCGAGTCGTAGCTCACGCGAGTGTCAGCGGAGGCTGGCTCCGATTCGAGGCTGTCCAGCAGTTGCTGCGCAACATGCTCCAGCGCGCGCTCAACGGGTGTTTCGGGCAGTTCCGCGAGAGGGATCCCCCGATCGCAGTGCCGCGCGAGCTCGGGATCGAATGGGACGGTCCCGAGGCAGGGGATCTCCAGGCCGGATGATTCCGTGCGCTGAGTCGGGCGAGACAAAGAGCGGCTTGATGGCGTTGCAGTCGCGGCAGTAGTAGCCGCTCATGTTCTCGACGTAGCCGAGGACGCGATTGGGTCCCTTCGACAGAGCGGCCACCGAGCGTGCGACCACGCCCCGCGCCACCTCGGAAGGGATCGTCACGAGCAGGAAGGAGGTCCGCGGCCCCAGAAAATCGGCGTACTGGACGGTCCGCTCGGCTCCCGGCGGCAAATCGAACAACAGCAGATCGAGCGCTCCCCACTCGAAGGATCCGAGGATCTCGCAGAGCAGAGCGAACTCCCTGGTCGCACGCCACGTATGGGACTCTCCCTGCGCCGCGCTCTCGAACTCGAGCGCTTCCGACTCAGGGATCAGCGAGCCCATCGAGAAGACCGCGATCCCGTTCCTGGTCCGCGGGAGCGAGACCTTGTGGCTGCCGGGAACGAAAAGCGCCCCCTGGACGCCTGCCATGCGCGCCTGTGAGGGGCCGTTGAAGTCGGCGTCCAGGATGCCAATCCGAAGCCCCCGGGCGCGCAGAGCGCCCGCGAGATGCAGCGTCAAGGTGCTCTTGCCGACTCCGCCCTTGCCGGAGCCCATGGCGACGAGATGGCGCACCCCGGCGAGCCCGTCGGTGATGCGGGTGCGCTGCTCGGCAACCTGCTCGAGGACTCTCGACCCTCCGTCGCCGACGATGTCGTGATAGCTCTTCACCTTGCGACCCTTAGCCTACACCGTCCCGCACCGGCGCGACGAGCGTGATGTCGCGAGCGAAGGACCGAGGTTGTCGCAGACGACGTCACCGAAGGATTCGTGTTCAAAAGCGACAGTGTGCACATCACCATGCACCCACTCGATTCCCCTGCCTTCGTGTCGCTGACGCGCTCTGTCGAGAACGGGCCGATTTACGTCAAGCGCCACACCCTTGGGCACGCCTGCGTCAGAAAGTTCGGCCGAGAGAATGCCGTCTCCACACCCAACCTCAAGGACACGTGAGGCACCAGACGGCAGTGGAGCCAGGACCAAGCCGTGTGGCCCATCATGAATCGGTCACTTGGACGCGGGCTTCTGCGGCGCGAGCGGAGTCCTGGAGGACATCCCCAGGGGAGCCCGGCTGGATCACGGACAAGCCCGATGGCTCCCGTGCCGTTTGGGAGGTCGAAGGGGAATCCGGGAACGAGTGTTCCACCGAGTTCTTTCGCCTTCTTGCAACGCTCCTGAATGTCCAGCACCTGAACATAGACCACGCCGTTGAAGGAACTGATCTGCCCCTCCGCAACTCGAATCGTCCCGATGGCCGATCCACCCGAAACGATTTCAACCGCCAGACTAGTTCCCTGAACGGGGTTGAACTTCCACCCGAAGAGCTTGCCGTAAAACTCCTTCGACTTTGAGAGGTCAGTCGTCGTGATGTCGAACCAGGCAAGGCGCCCGGGCCCGACATCCGCGGGCATCGACTTCGGCGGCTTAGATTGAGCCTGCACGAGCGCAACAGCCATCACCGTCATCGCCAGAACCATCACGCGCATTGAGTTCTCCCTGAGTGATCTAACGTCAGGCATCAGCCGTGGCGCTCACGATACAGCGGCGCTGCCGGCTCCAGTGCGATGTTAGGCGCCACGCCGGTTCGCTCCAATTCTAGGCAAGAAGCGCCCGGTCCGCTCCATGTACGTTCGATAGCTGTCCCCAAAGCGGGCCACCAGGTTCTCTTCTTCGGTTCGCGTTCGGATGATGAGCAGACAAAACACCACAACGCCGGTCACAAGGAGGAACCAGTTCGCCGCGATCAGAGAAATTGCCACCGTGAGCAACGCGGCAGAGTCGTAGAACGGATGCCGGATCCAGCGATAGGGGCCATGTAAAACCAGCGTGTGTTCTTGCCGTGTGACAACCGTATCCGTCAGGTTCCTCCCGAGGCAGCGGAAGGTCCACACCAGCAGCCCGCAGGCAATGGCGATCACGCCGACGCCTGTCCACCTCAGCCAGACTGGAAGGGGCACTGAGGACCAGGCCATCCAGCCTGGATCGACCATCCACGCGATCAGCCCGAGCCAGAAAGCAGCGCCCAGAGGCCGTAACGTCGCCAAAATGAACAGGCCCTCCTGCCGTCGATCGAGTTTCTCGCGCGTCGCTTGTGACTTGAGCCTGTGGTAAATGCCGATGGGAAGGACAACAAGAAAGACAACAATCAGTACGGCCCGGAACATTTGGTCGTGGTTCATGGGCGATATGGCTTTGCGCGTTGTTTTTTGTGACGTTCGTTCGTGTGCGCCTAACGGTGCCGCTTCAGCTGCGGCGCCTGATGATGGCCGCCCGGTGCCGTCGGCGGCAAGTGGGCACCTTTAGTCGGAGCGCGCCTTCGCTGCGAAGAGTCGATGCCCCGTTCTTTGGGCGGGAGTCGAAGCCGAAGGGCGAACTACTCGGGGCCTCGTGAATAATCCGGGCTAGCGGGCCACCGGGCCCTGATAGCGATCGAGCCACTCGAGCGTTTCGCGGATGACGTCAGCTCTCGGCAGCGGAAGATGGCCCGCCTCGAAGATCACACGACGCTTCAGCTCGCCAGGCGTGCCGAGCAGATCGAAAAGCGCCTTCTGGCTCGTGTCGGCGGGGACCATGTAATCGTAGCGGCCACCGAGGAGCAGGACGGGCACGGTCACTCGCGGCGCCGTGCTGGCGGCCCTCGACCCTGTCAGGCCTCCCCCAATGAAGATCGCGACCCGGAAACGGTCCTCGTACGCGAGGGTGACCGGGCCCCAAAAGGCACCCAAGCTCAATCCCATGTAGGCCAAGCCGGAGACGTCGATGTCACCGCGGGTCTCGAGGTAGTCCAGCGTTCTTCCCAGATCCTGAACATAGGCCCGTGCCTGATCGAGCTGGCTCTTGTGCGGCGGGGTGACAGGCCGATCCGAGCGTTCGTACATGCCGGCAAGGACCGGCCGTACGAGCGCGCGGCCGCTACGCGGGATATAGTCGAAGCGCTCCCAGTAGGCGTCTTCGAAGGTCGACTGCTCGGTGGCGTTGCTCCCTGGAAAATAGACGACGGCCCGATACGGCGGGTTGCCAGTCGTCGGCAGGTCGAGATGTACGGTGAAGCGTTCCTTCCCGTAGGCCGCGTCAATCGAGACGCTTTCCCGCCGCCAGTCGGGCGCGGACTCGCCGGCCGGCCCCATGACCGGATTCAGAGGCGTGTCGGAGTACGCGAAGTAGCCCTTGTTCCTCGCGAAGTCCTGGTCGGATATCGCTTTGACCGCATACACGTCGATCCCGGGCGGCGTAACCGGCGACCGCAAGGCGTCGCCGCTTCGCTCGTCTCGCTCCAGCATCAGGCGGAACCCGTTGACGAGCGAGCGATCGAAAGCGCTTGGCCGCGCAGGGGATGTGAACGCGTAGGCCGGGTCGCTCCACGCTCCTCCGAGCACGACTCGACCGCCTCGAGACTCGTTCCAGCACCATTCGCGCAGATTGCCCGCCAGATCCACCGCTCCTGACACGCCGATGCCTGGAAACGACCCGACCGGCGCCGGACCGGTTCCCCCGAAGTTGCTCATCGGCACGATCTCCGGCGCCATCGAGAGCGTGTGCTCTCCGCTGGGCAGCGCCGCACGAATCCAGTGATACACCGTGGGCAGCTCCTTTCCACGGAAGGCGGCGTAGGCTGCCGCCTCGAACCAGCTCACGCCGCCGACCGGGTAGTCTTCGTGTCCCGGGGCATAGCGGCCAAGCTCCCATCCCGCAGGGCCAGGCCGACCCGTTGTGTCGACGAACAGGGCCATGGCCTGCTTCCAATCGAGGACCCGATCGCCCTGCCGGAAGGCCTGCTGCCAGTACTCGCGCTTCCCGTACCCACCGGCGTCGACGAACTCCTTGAACGCCGCATTGGTGACCTCCGTGCGGTCGATGAAGTAGGGAGAGAGCGTCACCGGTTCCAGCGGAAAGCCGGTCAAGGCCGCGAGGTGTTTCCCACCGTCAACGGCGATCATGCCAGGCGGTACGGCTCCGGCGGGGTCGAGGCGAAGGGAGATGTGGTTACGCACCTCCGGCGTGGAGAACGACGGCAGCGGCTTGAAGCTCCCGTCAGTCTGCGGGTACGACAGAGACAGGAGCAGCTCCCGCGTCTCGAAACCGTTCTTCTCGACGCGCAGACGAAAAGCGCCCAGCGGCAGGCGACGATTCGCGATCGGCGATTCTCCGAGCGGCTGCCATTCGGGACGCCCACTTGCGTTCGCACGGAGGAAGACGTCGGCGCCGGACGGATCGGTTTCAATCGAGATCCGGTTGCTCATCTCGCTCCACAACCCGCGCAACACGACGTCATCGGGAATGACGGCTTCCGCGTCCGAGGCCAGCGCAAACGCGTCCGCGTACTCCCGCGCCTCGATGTGGCGGATCACCTGGGGCAACGCCTCCTGGCGCGCCCAGTCGACACGCTCGACGCGCTGTCGTTCCTGACTCAGGCGACGCTGCTGGAACACCAGGCCCCCGGCCAGCGCGACGATGGGAACGAGGATGGCCGCCCGGGTCCAGAGGCGCCATCGGACAGGCCGATCGTTCTGGATCGCCGCATCGATGACGGTCTCTGGCTGCCCTCCCGCCGGCGTTCTCGAGTCGTCTACGTGAGCCGCGGAAGCGGACACCTCAGCCCTCTCCAGCTCCTCCAGCTCGATCGCCACGTCTCGCGACGACTGCCAACGGCGCTCCGGATCCTTTTGGAGACACCGCTGAGTGACCCAGTCGAGCCGCGATGGAAGGAGCGGGTTGCGTCGTGTGGGGGGCGCCGGCCGCCCGCTCATGATCGCGGTGATCAGGCCGGCTTCCGTGTCGGCACGAAACGGTCTCTCGGCGGTCGCCATTTCGTAGAGAAGACACCCGAGCGCCCAGATGTCGGTCCGGACGTCTGTCTGCTTGCCCTCCAACTGTTCCGGCGCCATGTAAGGCAGGGTGCCGACCAGGACGCCCGCCCGTGTCAGCCTGGGAGCCTCTGTGGGTGCGTCGTCAGCGTCGCGCCACGACGGCGCTTTGACGTCCTTGGCCACGCCAAAGTCCAGCACCTTCGTTCCAGCCCTGGTCAGCATCACGTTGGCGGGCTTCAGGTCTCGGTGGACGAGCCCCGCGCGATGGGCTGCTTCCACGCCCTCGGCGATCTCCCGTCCAATACGCAGCAGTTCCGTTGGCGGTAACGCCCCGCGAGCAAGCCGCGTCTCGAGCGTCTCCCCGTCCAGATACTCCATGACCAGGAAGTCGGTCTCGCCTTCACGGCCGATGTCGTAGAGGGTGCAGATGTGCGGGTGGTTCAGGGAGGCGACGGTGCGGGCCTCGCGCTCGAAGCGCCGCCGCAGGTTGGAATCAGAAGCCACATGCTCGGGCAGCACCTTGACGGCGACGGTGCGGTCCAGACGAGTGTCCCTGGCCCTGTAGACTTCGCCCATGCCACCAGCGCCGAGGGGGCCTTCAATCTGATAGGGACCGAGCGAGGTGCCGGGTGAGAGGGACATCTACGGCGACACTAGACGATACACCCGTCCCCGCTGCGAGGATCGCCATGTTCGCTCCAAGACCGTGCCCTTGGACGCTCGGGACGACCCTGAGCTTGTCGAAGGGGTCAAAGAGTCGCTGCGTAAAGTACGTGCCTGCCGGCGGGGCGGAAACCGAGCGCCTCCAGGAACTCCTTCGAGAGTTCCGCCGGGTGGACTTTGGGGAACTGATACTTACCCGCAGGGAGCTGAGAGACCAGTTGCTTCAGACGGGCTCCGCTATCGTCGATGAAGGACCTGAGCGACACAATCTCTCGGCCCTCCACATACATTAGGTAGGCCTCGATTCGCTCGTCGGAGGCGATCGCGAGTCCGGCGATGTCGTCCTTCCTTGCAGTGAGGGTCTGGACCGACCGCTCCCAGCACGCCTGCGGATGTGTGTCTTCGAGGAGACCGTTGGCAGCGAGATCGTTTACCGTGACCGGGATGACGAAGCCTTCGACTCGCGCGGCGCTGCCGCTCTCCTCACGCGACAGAACGTAGTCCGTCAGAACAGTCTCCTGGACATACCCGCTTACGCTGAACAGCTCGCCAGCCGGGGCGAACGTCTCGGGGACTTCGGCGACGATTCGGGGGGGGCCCAGAATCGCGAGCTTCGAGCCGAGCGAGGCGAGCAGGTGACGGGCATGACCCTGTCGCCGATGATCGGGATGGACGGCGATCTTGTGGACGAGGGTACCAGAAGGCCGCTTGGCGCCGATCAGGACGCCGACCGGGTCGGAGCCCGAGAACGCGACCATGCAGCTGCTGCACCAGACCTGCAGGTCGCGGATTCGACCGCTTGAAGGCCTCGGGCGTCATCGGAGGCTCGGCGGGGAAGTACCGGTGACCAGCAGCGATTCAGCGCGTCGACGAGCAACCCGATGTCGTCCTGTACGGCAGAACCGGTATGCCGACATCCTCTCAGCGTACCCGAGCCGTCAATGGATACGTCAGAGGGTCCAGTCGGAGCCGGCTCATGGGAGGACGGCATCAGGATCAATCACGAGCGACTCCGGGTTGCGAGCGTTCCAGAGGCGGATCAGCCTTGGCGAGGAGTCCGTCGTCGGACACGGTCCCAGGAGGAGCGTCAGTGAGAGCGCTTCGCCCGGATGCCATCGCCCGACAGCGAGCTCAGTTCATTGAGGTAGCCGCTCCCTTCGCGGCCGGGGCCACCGGAGCCGGCGCTGCCCCCGCGTCCCGAATCTCGCCCCGGGGCTTTCGAAGCAGAAACCCGCTATTACATCAAGAAGATCAAAGCGATTCTGGCCGAGCCGGCCGCGGACTGATCCGACCTTCGTAAGCTGATGGGACTGCGCCCGCCTTGTCACAACGGGGGAGGATCTGCGTTATACCTTCGTGCGCCCGGCCATGGTCGACTCACCGCCCCCTGCGGCAGACGCCCTTCGACGCGCGGACGCTTGCTCACCCCTCGACCATGCTCGGAGTGACACTGAGCCTGTCCAAGGGTCAGGGCAGGCCGCCGCGCTGTTTGAGGATCATGGAGCGGCGCTCTATAGATTCGCGCGGGTCCTGCTTCAGCATTCCGAGGACGCAGAGGATGTCGTCCAGACGGCGTTCGTGCGTCTCATGGAGCACGTGGCGCGCGGAGGCGGCAGCTCGAACCTGCGCGCGTGGTTGTTCACGGTTACCGCCAATCTGGCGCGCGACCGTCTGAGAAGGCGACGCCGCTGGCTGCCGTGGGAAGCCGCGTCCGAGCGGAATCTCGCCTCCGATCCAGAGTTCGATACGCGCGACCCGGAGCAACAGTTTCTGGCCGCCGCCCAACGGCTCGCGCCGCGAGATCGGATGCTTCTGGTCTTGAAAGCGCAGGAACTGTCCTACCGGGAAATCGCACAAATCGCAGGGATTCGTCAGTCATCAGTCGGGCAATTGCTGGCACGCGCCGTGGCTCGATGGCGCCGCGAACGCGAACGGCTGAGCATTACGTGAGGTCTGTATGTCGAATTGTCTGAACGACGCCCGTCTCCAGGCCGTGGTCGATGGCGAAGGCGCTTCCGCGGAGATCGATCACGTCCGCTCGTGCGATGCCTGCGCGCGACGTATGGCGGCTGCAAGGGCTGGCCTCAGAGACTTCGAGCAGATGATGTCGGCGGTGCGCGTGCCCGAGATGCTGGGGTCGCGCGTTGTCGCAGCGGTCGGCCAACAGAGCCGCCAGCCCCAAGGGGCGACCACGCTGCGCAACACGCCGCGGTCGTTCGCTCTACGACCGGCCTGGGTGTTTGCAGGCGGCGCGGTGGCGGCGGCGGTCCTCGCCCTTCTCTTCGTGGTGCTGCCCTCCGTCGATTCGAGCACGCGGCTCAGTGCGGCAGAAATACTTGATCGCTCGCTGAACACGCTGGCCGGACAGGGGGTGGAAGCGCTGAAATACGAATTGACGATCGATGCGCCAGCGGCGGTTGCTTTTCAGAGCGGCAGCTACAGCATCGAGCAGCTCATCGATCACGACACCGGACGGTGGAAGTTTGCGCGCTTTGCGCCGGATGGAACACTGCTCAACGGCATCAACGAGAACCCTGCCGCCGGCACCCGTGAGATTTTTCTTCGCCTCGACGGCCACGCCTACCGGTTCCGCCTGACGCTCTCGGCTGATGAGCACGTCCGACTCTGGGATGTCCAGCGACGCTGGGCAGAGTCGATGATTCGGCTGGTTCAAGGGTCCACATCGAACGTCGTGACATCCATGGACGACGGCGATCGAAAGCACTATGTCGTCGAGTTGCCAGAGGCTGTGCCGACCGGCGGATCTGCACTGTTTGACTTGAGTCGCGCGCGGGTCGTCATCGACACAACCGACTTCCACATCGTCGAGTTCACCGCTACCGGCGTCGTCATGGGCGAGTCTGTGTCGATTGGATTTCGACTGCTCGAGCGCACCGTGGCCGCCACGCCGCGGCCCGAGTCGGAATTCGAGCTGCCGCGAGACGAAGTGCCAACCATCGAACTGCACGGTGAAGGAACGAAGGATGTGCCTCGCGATTTGCTCGCGCTCCTGCTGCGCGAAGTCGCACGGTCCCGATGAGCTGAGTCCGATCACATGGCCAGCGCTATTCGCGTCGACCGTCTGACGAAAGTACTACGGGCGTGTCGTGGGGCTCGAGGATGTGTCATTGGAGGTAGCCGAAGGCGAGGTCTTCGGGTTCCTCGGCCCCAACGGGGCAGGCAAGACCACTGCAATCCGCCTGTTTCTCGATCTCCTGCGGCCGACCTCCGGAGCGGCCTGGATTCTCGATTTTCACTGCCGTACGCAGGGGCTCGAGGCGCGGAAGCGGGTCGGTTATCTCCCCGGTGATCTGCCGGTCTATCCCGAGCTCAGCGGACGCAGCTTTCTGAGTTACCTCGCGGCCGTCGGGCAGCCAACCTATTTCCGCGCCCACGCTCGAACATCTTCTGCAGCGGTTCGATGTCAGCGAGGTCGATCTCCGGCGGCCCATGCGCGATTACTCGCACGGCATGAAGCGAAAGCTCGGGATCATTCAGGCGCTCGCGCCAAGCCCACCGGTGTTGATACTCGACGAACCGACGAACGGTCTCGATCCATTGATGATCGAAGCCTTCGCCGAGACGCTGCACGAGCTGAAGCAACAGCGCGGGACAACCGTTTTTCTCTCGTCGCACGTGCTCTCGGAAGTCGAGAAAACGTGTGACCGCGTGGCGCTGGTGAGGCGCGGAAGGCTCGCGGCGCTGCAATCGCTGGCGGACATTCGGGCGGCGATGCCGCGACGCGTGACCGTCACGTTTATCACGCCGGTGCATCGGAAACGCGCCGCCGCTCGACACGGTGCAGGTGGTTTCGAGGTCGCCGCGCGCCTGGGTGCTCGAGGTGCACGGACCTCTCGGGCCGCTGGTGACGTCGCTCGGCGGCTTGCCGATTGACGACGTCCACGTCGCGCCCTTCACGCTCGAGGATTATGTGCTTCGGTTCTACTCAGGGGAGGAGACGCAGTGATCCTGTTGTCTCTTCTGCGACGTTCGCTGGCGCGCGTAGCTGGTCTGCTGGCGGGACTTGCCGTGCTGCTTGCGGGATTGCAGTTGCTTCTGGTCATAGTCGCGGCATCTCAAGAGGAGTCGCAGTCCTTCGATCTCATCAGCAGGCTCGCGCCGGCCTTCGTGCAGCGGCAGTTCGGCACGACACTGCCAGCCTTTTTCTCCTTCGGTGGTCTCGTCACGTTCGGCTACTTTCATCCGGTCGTCGTGCTGACCGTCGCACTCTTTGACGCGTTTCTCGCGACGGAGCTCGCGGCCGACATCGAGGGCGGCCAGGTCGATCTCCTTCTGGCGCGACCGCTTGCACGCCACTGGCTCGTGACGCGATCGCTCGTGCTCGTGGTCGTCAGTCCGATCGTCCTCGTCCTGCTGATGATGACGGCCAGCCGGCTCGCATTGGGCGCCCTTGCGCCGGCGGGTGCTCAGTGGCCATCCTTCGGGTCGATCGCGCTCATGGCAGCGCATCTAGTCGCGATCGCTTTCTGCTTTGGAGCGATTGGGCTGGCCGCCTCGGCGATGGCTCGACGGCGCATAAGCGCGATGGGCCCGGTCGCGATTCTCGCGCTGTCCCTGTATCTCCTTGATCTTCTCGCGGGCGCGTGGCCGCCCATGGCAGCAACGGCCCTGCTCTCGCCATTCCACTACTACCAGGGGACAGCCGTTCTTGCCGGCACCGCGAACTCCGCGCGCGACTTCGCGGTGCTCGGGACAATGTCGATCATACCGGCTGCAGTGGCCTACTGGCGCTTCAGCACCCGCGACGTCTGAACAGGGTATCAGGTAGGGATCAGGGATCAGGGATCAGCCAGCGGCGCAGAGAAACTATCCAACCATGTTTGGCGTTTTGACTCGAGTGATGAAATAGGTCGTTCAACATGCGACCGATGTCGCCGAGATCGGCGAATAGCGCTCGAGTGTCTTGCCGGGCGCGAAGCCAAGCCCTTGTCCCCGACGTTTTTCAGCACGCTTCTATTCGGACCGCGCCCTCGCCCTTCGACAATGCTCAGGGCGACCCTGAGCGCAGTCGAAGGGTCGCTGCGTAGAGTACGATGCCTGCCGGCGGGGCGGAAACCGAGCGTCTCCAGGCAACTCCTTCGAGATCTCCGCCGGGGTGGACCTTCGAGAATCGGATGCGTCCCCAGGCCGAGTCGAGAGAGCAGTTGCTTCAAACGGGCGCCACCGTCCTCGATGAACGAGCGGAGCGACAGGATCTCACTTCTCCCTTCAGTATAAAGAAGGTAGGCCTCGATTCGCTCGTCGGAGGCGAACGGCGAGTCCGGCGATGTCGCCCTTCCTTGCAGTGAGGGTCTCGACCGACCGCTCCCAGCACGTCTGCGGATGTGTGTCTTCGAGGAGACCATTGGCAGCGAGATCGTTTACCGTGACCGGGATGACGAAGCCTTCGACTCGCGCGGCGCTGCCGCTCTCCTCACGCGACAGAACGTAGTCCGTCAGAACAGCCTCCTGGTCATACCCGCTTGCGCTGAACAGCCCGCAAGCCGGCGCGAACGTCTCGGGGACTTCGGCGACGATTCGGGGGGGCCGAGAATCGCGAGCTTCGAGCCGAGCGAGGCGAGCAGGTGACGGCCATGACCCTGTCGCCGATGATCGGGATGGACGGCGATCTTGTGGACGAGGGTACCAGAAGGCCGCTTGGCGCCGATCAGGACGCCGACCGGGTCGGAGCCCGAGAACGCGACCATGCAGCTGCTGCACCAGACCTGCAGGTCGCGGATCGACCGCTTGAAGGCCTCCGGCGTCATCGGAGGCTCGTCGGGGAAGTACGGTGACCAGCAGCGATTCAGCGCGTCGACGAGCAGCCCGATGTCGTCCGTACGGCAGAACCGGTATGCCGACACAATCTATCCGCCGACCGATCAGGCCTCGCGATGGTCGCCGGGCGTACTTCGTACGGTCAGCGGGCTCACCTCGTTGAGGTAGCCGCTCCCGTTGCCGGCCGGGACCACGTTTCGAGCCGCGCTTGGGGCTTCCGCAACCGTGCCCGAGGCCGCGGCGGAAGGGGCCGCTGGAATCGGCGCCGCCGCTGCCGTGCCCTTGCCCGGTGTCGGGTAGTTCGCGATCATCTCGGCCATCATCTGCTTGCCGATCTCGATC
Source organism: uncultured Acidobacteriota bacterium (assembly GCA_963734095.1). Taxonomy (GTDB): domain Bacteria; phylum Acidobacteriota; class Vicinamibacteria; order Vicinamibacterales; family UBA2999; genus JACCSI01. The sequence continues at coordinate 25,820 of CAVTGK010000050.1, forward strand.
CCGTCTTCGACGAGCGCCAGATCGATCGCCGCCGCGGCGCGCTCCCGCGCCAGCTCCTCGACTCTCTCCTGGGTCTTGTTCCGCATGAACCCGGCCGGGACCCGGAGGATCCGCTGCGCGGCCTCGTCGGTCCAATCGAAGGTCGAGATCAGGGGGTTCTTCCTTTCGTCGCGGGCAATGAGCTTGGCCTCACTCCCTGCGCCGCCGTTCGCGGCGGCTCCGGCCGGCTGCGCTCGATTCACGTCGTTGGGCGAGGGGACACTGGATCTCGAGCGGCGCTCCAGTCTCTTCCTCGATCACCAGGCGGGCGAATTCGAGCGTGATCGCGTCGAGCTTCTTCATGCGCGCTCGCTTTTCGACACGTGCCTTGACGCGACGGCGCTGATACGCGTTCTTCATGGTCCAGAGGCCCTTCCTGGCTTCCTCCGACCATCGGAGCTTGCGCCCGTCGTATGTGGTCTCCTCCTGGAGACCTCCCTCCACCGCAGCGATTCTCTCGATCATCTCCCGGGAGATCACCTCGAAATCCGCAGCGCCGCAGACGGTGCACCGCACGGCGTCGGTCTGCGTGGCCGTGACGCCGCACGCTCGGCACATCGACACGTTGCCGGACTTCGCGCGTTCGAGCGCGACGGCCTCGGCCAGCGCCTTGGTCGCAGCAGACGCGCTCTTCGGCATGAACCGATCCATCGCTTCGTCGATCACTGCGTTCGTGATCACCGAATGCCCCTTCTCGAGCGCCAGGCGAAGGACGCCGGTGCGTGCGATCCCTTTGACCTGGTCGGGCACGTGCGTCATGCGCTGCTCGGCCTCGGGCGTCCATCGGACGGTCTCCTCGGCGCGTACGTCGAGGCGTGGCACCTCGAGGCGCGTCGAGAGGAGGACATCGCACGACGCGGCGCGGAGAACGTTCTCGGCGTTACTCCCCAGTCCGGTCTCGTCCTTCGGGCTGTGAACGCCGATCCGCCCCATCACGATGAGCCAGGGATTCGTCTTGCGCGCGTGGTCGAGGATCTTCTGGAAGGGCTTGCCGTCGAGGAGCGTCTTCTTGATCGCGGTGCCCGCCTCGCTCCCCATCCGCTCGCCCACTTCGAGATGAGACTGATAGATCTGCGCGAGCCCGGTGTCGATGATCTCCTCGTGGAGCTGATTCTGCTCCTCGAAGCGGAACACCTTCGCCGCCTGCTCGGTGAGGACGTTGACGATGCCGTTGAAGACGGAGTAGTGCAGGTAGGGGTCGTACACGGCGATCGCTTCGACCTTCTTGCCGAACGTGCGTGCCAAGTCAATGGCGGTCATGAGCGCGCCGAACGACTGGGGGCTGCCGTCCATGCCGACCAGGATCGTGTCCCGTTCGGGCTCGGTCGGCTCCGGGACGTGCTTGACGACCCAGACATCTCGGTCGCACTGGCGAGCGACGCGTTCGCAGACCGAGCCGATCACGCTGTCCCGGGCGCGCCCGATCCCCAGGGCGCCGATCACGACCAGGTCGTACTGGGAGCCGGCGAGATCCTTGAGGATCTCGATGTGATGCTTCCCATCCATCATCCGCGGTTCGAACTCGAGGCTCGATTCCTTGCAGAGGCGCGACATGCCATCGAGATAGCTGTCGGAGATGAGCTTGAGGCCCATCGTGATCAGGCTGTCGTGGATCTTCCGCTGGCGCTCCAGCTCCACCTCGTCGATGTACTCCTCGGGCAGCGTGTACTCCATCTGCCTGAAGCGATAGTCGTGCAGCTTTGCCGCGTACACATGGCAGCCGACCAGCTTCGCGGAGAACGCCTTGCCCAGCGCGACGCTGCAGGCGACGGCGCGGTTGGAGTGGTCTGAGTTATCGACGGGAACGTAGATGCTCTTGTACATCGAATCCTCCGGATGGCCCAATCGGCGTCAAACGCTCGTGGCCGGCTGCCCTGTCCCCTTGGCGCCAATCTCGTCGCTGGCCCGAGAACGGTAACGCGATCGCACCCAACCGATGATTGCCAGCTCGATCCCGAGAATGATCAGCGCCGTCCTTACCATGGGGCCGACGGCCGATGGGACGTCTTCTGGCTCTAGGTAGACGGAGTACCAGGTCGTGAGGCCTCGCCTGTTGCCACGCTCGCGCGAGAACCCGTCCCAGACCGAGAAGGCGATCGGCATGAACTGGCCAGGCGCGAACGGGGCGCCCGAGGTGGCGCGAAGGGGCCGCTTGAAGATGACCGACCATTCCCCCTGGTCATAGCTCGCGACGCCAGTAACATCGCCCGTATCGTTGGCGGTGATGTCCCCGCTTCCCCTGCCCGATGAACTGAAGGGGCTCGGTGCGGGCCAGATCGAAGAACCAGAGATCCACCGAGTTCTGCGCGTCGCCGAAGATGAAATACGGCTTGCGGGCGCCGGTCGGCAGCTGCGAAGGAAGCTGGATCGACACCGCGTCGGAGAACTCGGATGGCCCGACGGTCGGCGCGGCCGTATCCGCAAAGGGATCATCGGCAGCCTGGGCGCCGGGTGCCGCAGGCGGTTTCTCCTCCTCCTCCTCCGGCGGCACCTCGAGCGACGGCCCGTTCTGCGCCGTCTTGTCGGCGATCATGTCGTGCCAGCGAACCAGGAAGGCGATGGACTCCGCGTCGTAAATAGCCTGAACGGTCACGCTGCTCGCGGCCGGGTGGAACGCGCGTCCGGGCTCCATGATCTGTCCGATGATCGGAAAGCGGGCGACAGGAGCGGACCCGAAGTTCGCGGCTCCCTTCGCCAGATCGATCGGATCCAGGGCGTTCTTGGCGACAACGAGGTTGGTATAGCCGGGCCCGTCGCTCGCGGAGAGAGAGACGATGAAGTCCGTGATCGCCCATCGTTGCTCGGGCGGCAGGGCATCGGCGAACGACGGCATCGGCGTACCGTTGAACCCCGTGCTCATCGTCTTGAAGATTTCCTCTCGGGACGACCCTCCCCGGAAAGTCCAACTCTGCGCGAGGTTCGCCGCGCGTATCCGATAGCCCAGGTCGTCCACCAGGGTTGGAGCCGAAGGTCCGTCGCCCCGACCGAGCGGGCCGTGACATTTGATGCAGCCGTTCTCCTCGTAGAGCTTCTTCCCGAGCTCGATGGACTCGTTCGTGGCAGAAGGCGCGCTCGGGATTTCTACAGGCGCGACATCCTGCGCGTTCGAAAACTCGGCGGAGAAGGTCTTGATGAAGTGTGCGAGATCCGACACTTCCTGGTCGGACAGGTCGGGCCAAGGGGGCATCGACGTGTAGGGCATGCCGCGCCTGATGATGTTGACGAGGTCCTGATGGGTCGGGAGCGCTCCGCTGGGTGTCGAGCGGACCTTGAACTTGCCCGTCGTGAAGTCCCGGGGCCTGGGGGACAGGTGCAGGGTGGCGTACCCGGCGCCGTCACCCTTGTCGCCGTGGCACTGCGCACAATTTCTGAGATAGAGGTTCTTGCCCGACTCCCGCTGCGCCTCGGTTCCAAGATCAGGACCTTGCGCGCGCACCGATCCCATCGTCCCGGCACACAGCGAGGCGAACAGGACAGTGACACAGCCGCGCGATATCAAGCGAGCGGTCACTAGTGCGTCTCCTCCCTGGCGCGAGGCCTCTCGCCCGTGAAATCGTAGAGAAAGAGGACGACATCCCAGATCTCTTCTTCCTTCAGGAACTTCTCCCAGGCCGGCATGGCCGTGTTCCAGGGGGCCGCTTCTTCGGGGAGCCCGGGGCCTCCCTTGGCGGCTCGCCAGAACAGGAACGTCTCTCGAAGATTCGCGATCGTATCCCCGTCGGCGAAGTTGGTCGGGATCGGGTCCAGGCCGTGCACGAACATGCCGTTGCCGGCTAAGTTGTCGCCGTGGCAGAAGTGGCAGTTCTGGTAGTAGACCCGGCGCCCGTTCTCGACATGTTTGCGAAACTCTTCAGGATTCGACGTCTCGAGATGTCGGAAGGGGTTGTCCCCGGCGTCGAGATCGATCTTCTTGTCATGAACCGTGATCCCGGTCGGGGACGCGGGATGGACTGTCCGCGGGAAGTACGGAGGCTCGAGGGGGACGTTCATCTGCACGTAAACGTTCGCGGCTGCCAGCGCCGGAATGGCGAGGGCCGTCAGGACGAGGAGCGGTGCATACCGCTTCTCCGTGATCAACCGGACGAGCGGGCGGGAGACTTCGTCCCGACGCTGCTCGCTCGAGGAGATAAACGCCAGGATCGCGATCGAGACGATTCCCATATAGATCGCGATAACGGACGAGGGAATCGGCGCAGTGAATCCAAATCGGAACAAGACGTAGCACCCCACCCACCACGCGACGGCCCACATAAGCAAGTTGGCCCGACGGAAGCGAAGGAGCCCGAACACGACTAGCACGGCGAGGACGACCAGGATGTTCATCGTGTCACCTTGGGCGACGCTGTCGGCGGCGGCCCTCCAGCGCTTTGCCGGCGCCGGGGCCCGCGGGAGCGTCGGCGCCTGCCGCCCGGCGCAGCCGGGGGCGCGCCCGGCGCCGCGCCCGGTGCGGGCGCGCCGCCGTAGTAGCGGTGAGAGGTCTGGAGCGTGACCGTCGGCGTGCCGCCAAGAGACTGGAGGTACGCCATGACGCAGAGGATCTCCTGATCGGTGAGGCCGATCGGAGGCCTGTTGATGGCGGGCATCCCCGGATTGAATCCCGGCACGATGAAGCGATCAGGTTCGTACATCGATTGGGCGAAGTACTCGACCTCGCTCAGGCCCGGAACGCGGGTCTGCCGCGCGGGCCGCAACCCCGTCGAGGTCGGGGAACCGGAGCGCCCCGGTCTGGCCGATCGTGTGGCAGGTCCGGCACAGGCCCTTTCCCTCCGCGATCCCGCGGCCAACCTCGACCATCTCGGGCGTGCTGAGGTCGGCTCTGATGACGACCTCCGCGGGAGGCTGAACTTGGTTCTGAGGCACCATCTGGCCGACATAGGCATAGAACGCAGTCGACGCGAGGACGAGTCCGCCGATCCGGACAGTGATCGGGATCATCATGACGCCCCTCCGGCGTCATGCGCCGCGGCGCCTGTGACAACGACATCCACGCCGGTGTGCGGCACTTTCTCCGGCGAGGGCACAGGAGCCCATTCGGGCCGGTCGTGCAGGCTCGTGATCCAGAACACAAAGCCAATCAGCAGAAAGAACGCGAGCACGGTCACCGACACGACCTGGGTCGCAAAGCCCAGGGTGGGCGTGAACGCGTCGGCCGAGGTGTCGCGAATGACGCCGTACACATGCCAGTGCTGGCGGAGTCCGGAGCGAACATAGCCCATGAGCCCCATGAGCCAGGTGAAGGTGACCGCGATGAAGATCAGCACGTATTGGGAGATCGCCGGGATTTTTCCCCAGCGCACCTCGCCGGTCCTTCTCGCCCCATGAAAGAGGAAGATGTCGATCACGGTGATCGACACCATGGCGAACAGGACCGAGCTGACCTGGGGCACCGAGAGGCCGATCCTGACGCTCGCCTCGACGAAGTACCCATAGACGCCAAGGAAGATGACGAAGATCGCCGTGCCCGCGAAGATGAAGAGCTGCGCCGCATGGCCCGCCTTCGCCCACGCCACGGTCGCGATCTTCCCCGTCCGGCGGTAGAGGAGGAAGCTGATGAAGGTCGTGAGGATCAGGATGTTCACGGCCGTGTTCTTGGCGGACATGACGCCCAGAAAACCGAGGACCGGGTGCGCCGACCCTCCCATCGCCCGGACCTCGGAGACCGTCGCGATGATCGACCGGGGCGTCGCCCAGACCATGAAGCAGAGCGCGATCGCGATGAGCAGGTACTTGATGAACTTCTGAAGCGGCTGCACCCCCTCGACCCGCCCCATGCCGAGCCAGAGGTAGTAGTTGGCGGCGAGGAAGAGGTTCCCGATGAGGACGGCTTGAATGATGAAGAGCCACGAGAAGGCGCCGCCCATCATCTGGAGCCCCAGCGTCTGCGAGTACGCGTAGATCTCGCTCGCGAGCCAGTAGCCGGCGAAGGGCAGCGGCAGGAAGGCGATGATTGCCACGAAGTTTCCGATGTATCCCATCCAGTCGTAATGCGCGCGCTCCTCGTCGGATTCCGCCTGGAGGAACTTGAAGGCCGCGTAGGCGGCAGCAACCGATCCGCCGAAGGCGACGTTCGCGATGACTCGGTGGACGTTGATCGGCATCCAGGTGTAGTTGTAGACCGCGTCCCAGACAGAGATAACCGCCCCCGTCTCCGAGACGCCGCTCGGCGACATCATGAATGTGAGCCAGGCATTGGCGATGAACATGATCGCCGTGCCCACGAGGTTGAGGCCGAGTCCCAGGCCAAGATGCACCAGAGGATGGAATTTCCCCCAGCCGTAATAGTAGGTGTAGAGGAAAGCGGCCTCTGCGAAGAAGAGCAGCACGTACGGGAGAAACGTGGGGGAGAACACGCTCATCAGGTAGTTCGTGAACTTCGGATACAGAATGATGAGCATGAAGGTCAGGAACGCTCCGAAGGTCGCGGTCAGCGAGAAGGAGACGGAGAGGAGCTTCGTGAACTCGTGCGCGAGCCGGTCGTACCGCAGATCCCCGGTCTTGTAGCCAATCACCTCGATGATGAATGCGAAGAGTGGAACGGCGAGGACGAACGCCGCGAACAAGAGGTGGAGCTGCGCGACCGACCAGATCGCGACGCGGCTTCCGACGACGGGGAAGGTCCGGTACTCGGCCTCGACGTACGGCTTTGCCCGAGCCGCCGCTTCCGCTGCTGCTCTCTCGGCGGCGAGTCCCTCCGCGCGCGGCGTCGGGTCAACGATCGAAGAAGGAGCCCGGTAGGGCTCCTTGTACTCGCGGTTCGTCAGGAACGTCGCGATCAGCACGACGCCGACGAACATCACCACACCGGTGACGGGACCGAGCACGAACAGCAGTTTGCGGTTCATCAGCGCCGTTCATCACGTCGCCTCTCTCAGGGGGTGCCCGTGGCGCGTGCCTGCCGCTCGCGCTGGAGATCTCGCACGTAGGCGACGATCGCCCACCTGTCCGCAGGAGGGATTGGCCAGCGGTACCCGGCCATCAGCCCTGTCCCGTTCGTGATGACGTCGAAGATCTGCCCGTCCGTGTACTTCAGGAGCTTCTCCTGGTGGAAGGTGGCGGTGGGGACGTTGCCGCGCTGGAACAGGATGCCCTTGCCGTCCCCCCGAGCGTCGTGGCAAGGCTGGCAATAGATCCCGTACCGCTGGCGGCCGCGCTCGACAAGCGCCTCGTCCACGGCATGAGGGATCGTCGCAACGAACTGTCCGTCCGCTCCCTTGCCCGTGAAGAAGGCCGTGTCCTCTTTCAGCCCGCCGATCGGGACCGTTCCTGGAACGGGCTGGCGCATGGACGCGCCGTCGAAGAAGAACGTGCTGGCCGTCTGGGGGCGCACCTTCGGCTGGTCGTCCATGCTCGGGTTGAGATGGATGGGAGGGCGGCTCGACGTGCAGCCGCGCGCGCAACCGGCCGAGGGCGACAACAGAGGTGAGCACGAGCGTGCCCAGCACGCGGCGGCGTCATGCCGGGCCCTCGATCATGCCAGGACGAACCTTCGAGGTCTCGGATTCGGGTTGCGCACCTTGGCTAGATAGGTCGTCCGGGGCTTGGTGTTCAGCTCGGCGAGGAGCGCGTAGTTGCGCGGATCGGCCTTCGCCTTCGAGACCCGGCTCGATGGGTCGCGAATATCTCCGAACTCGATTGCCGAGGCCGGGCAGGCCTGCTGGCAGGCCGTCTTGACATCGCCGTCGCGAAGCTCGCGCCCCGCGAGCCGCGCATCGATCTTCACCCGATTGATTCGCTGCGTGCAGTAGGTGCACTTCTCCATGACGCCCCGCGCACGAACCGTGACGTCCGGGTTCATCGCGAGCTTGAGGATGTCGGGCGTGTCCTTGGTGTAGTTGAAGAAATTGAAGCGGCGCACCTTGTAGGGACAGTTGTTCGAGCAGTAGCGGGTCCCGATGCACCGGTTGTAGACCATCACGTTGAGGCCCTGCGCGTCGTGGACGGTCGCTGCCACGGGGCAGACCTGCTCGCAGGGAGCGTCCTCGCAGTGCATGCAGGGCACGGGCTGGAAGACTATCTCCGGGCTGCCAGTGGGCTCGCCGGAGAAGTACCGGTCGACCCGGAGCCACTGCATCTCGCGCCCCTTCGCGACCTGGATCTTGCCGACGACCGGCACGTTATTCTCGCTCTGGCAGGCGACCATGCACGCGTTGCACCCGATGCACGCGTTGAGGTCGATCGTCATCCCCCACTGGTGCCCCTGATCGTAGACATGCTCCTTCCAGAGTGAGAAGTGCTGCGGGTCTTCTTCGAAGACGCCGAGCGCACGGGGGCCTTCATTCGGAGCCTCGGCTCGGACATCCGCGCCGGCAGCCGACTTGTCCGCCGGCTTGCTCCGCCGTAGCCTCAGCGGAGGCGGATTTCGAATCGAAGTGCGGTCAGGGTCGACTCGCGCACGACGGGGCGTCCCTCCATGCTGCCGTGCTCCTGGGTCGCCGCGAGCGGATAGGTGCGCGCGAGCTTGGTGAGGCTGACGCCGCTGTCGAAGCCTGGTGCCTTGGAGCTTCGGACCGAAACGCGTCGAACCCGACCCCCGAGCCAATCCGACCGGCGTGCGAACGGCCGTAGCCCAGCGTCAAGGCGACCGCGCCGTCCGTCATTCCGGGAAGGAGCCAGACGGGGAGCTCGAGCGAGCGGCCGGCGTAGTCGAGGCGGACCCAATCCTCGTTTGCAAGGCCGAGCGATTCGGCCGTCTTCGGGCTGACGAGCGCGGGGTTGTCCCATGTCAGCTTGGTGAGGGGATCGGGAAGCTCCTGCAGCCACCCGTCGTTTGCGAAGCGGCCATCGTGAAGCGAGGGGGAGGGGAGGAAGATGACCTCCAGGCCACCGCGGAGATCCACCAGGGGCCTCTCCGGAACCGGTTGCGCCCGCGGCGCGATCGAGCGCGCGAGCTCCGCCAGTGGCTGCGCGATGAGAGTGGGCACAACTTCTGGAAGCTCGCTGCCTGAAAGGAATCCATCATGCAGGACGCGGTTCCACTTCGTGTCGAACGTGGCCTCGCCCAGGATCGGTTTCCAGGTCTCCCGCACGAGGTCGTAGCCGGGACGATCCTGGCCCCCGGCCATCAACCCCAGCACTTCGACGGGGGTTCGTCCGCCGAACAGGGGGAGGATCAGCGGCTGGACGACGCTGAGCGTGCCTCCAACCGCGCGCGTGTCTCCCCACGATTCGAGGTAGTGCGCGCGGGGAACGTGCCAGGTCGCCTTGACGGATGTTTCGTCGACCGTGTGCCCGAGCGCGATCGACTGAGGGACCTTCGCCATGGCCGAAGCGAAGTCGAGATCGGCGGGGGCATCGAATACAGGATTGCCGCCCAGCACGACGAGCGTCTTTATCGCGCCCGCGTTCATCGCGGAGACGAGTGAGGCGAGCGAGCTGACGCTCGGAAGCGCCGCATCCTTCGTCTCGTAGTAGCTGACCGTCGTGCCCGCGTTGCCGAGGTACGTGTTCAGCGCGCAGACGGCGGCGTGGACGGCCGCCGGCTGGCGTTCCCCGGCCACGATCAACCCCTTGCCGCGGTGCGCCAGAAGATCCTTGGCAAGGGCGTCGATCCAGCGCGAGTCGACATTCGGGACGCCGGCTCCCGCCAGCCCCGCGGCTCCGGCCTCCGGTGGAGCCAAGCGGGCAGCGAGCGCCGCAAGGAAGGGAGCGATCTGCCGGCTCTCGAGACGGAGCCGGTGATCCGCCATCGCTCCCGTCAGCGAGTAGACCCCTTCAACGGCGTAGAGCCGGTTCATTGCACCACCGGACGCCCCCGCACGCCTTCCGTCCGCGAAGCCTCGCGCGTGGCGGATCATCTCCGGGTCGGTCAGGAGCGGGTCGGCGTCGAGGGCGAGAATCACCGAGGCTCGATCGAACCGGAGCATGAGATCGAGGTCGCGCCCCGTGGCGAGCCGCAGTCCCGCGACTCGGTTCTCGTCGCTGACGGCGTCGTAGGTCGCCCACTGCAACTGCGGGTAGCGGACGCGGAGCTCGGAGGCCAGGCGCGCCAAGGTTGGGGAGGAGAAGGACTCGGAGAGGACCGCAAGGCCGGCGCCGCCATCCGCCGCATGAGCCGCGGACAACTGCTCCCAGGCCGTCACGAAATCCTTCCAGGACTTCGGTGCACCGCCCGACCTGATCGATTGCGAACGGTCAGGATCGTACAGGCCGAGCACGGACGCCTGGACGCGCGAGCTCGAGGCCCCGAGCGTCGAGGGGTGCGAGGGGTTTCCCTCGATCTTGGTCGGTCGCCCTTCGTGGCTCTCGACGATCAGGCCGTAGGCGCTCCGCCGGAACGGCATGGTTGTCGCGTAGTAACGGGGGATCCCGGGGACGACCTCCTCGGGAGCGGTGGCATAGGGAACAATCTCTTCGGCGGGGCGCCGGCACCCCGCGAGCCCCGCGAGCGACAGCGAGGCGCCCAGGAGCATCATCATTTCGCGCCGGGTGACCCCCTCGGGAAGCTCCGAGGCGCCCTCCGGGAACTCACGCTCGAGAAAGGCGCGGGATTCGGGGTGCTCATCGAGCTGCCCCAGACTTCGCCAGTATGTCCGTGTCACCGGTGGCACCCCGAACAGTCAGTCGGCGGATTGACCGGTCGGTCGCGCTCGAGTTGCGCCGCGAGCGTCCCGACGTCCCGGGGAGGGGTCCACTTCATGTTGGTGACCTCCGAGATGGGGCGTCTGTTGGGACCGGGGTTGCGGTGGCAGTCGAGACACCAGCTCATGCTGAGTGGCGTCATCTGGGTGACCGTCTCCATCTCGTCGATGCGGCCGTGGCAGGTGACGCAGCCGATTCCTGCGGCGACGTGCGCGTTATGGGCGAAGTAGGCGTAGTCGGGAAGGTTGTGAACGCGAATCCAGCGCATCGGCCGGCCGCTCTGGGCGCTTTCCCGAATCGGTGCGAGCCTCTCGCTGTCCCTCTTCACGGTCTGATGGCAGTTCATGCAGGTCTGCGTCGGCGGAACGTTCGCGACGGTAGAGACCTCGACCGAGGCGTGACAGTATCGGCAGTCGAGACCAAGCTCGCCGACGTGGAGCTTGTGGCTGTACTCTACCGGCTGAACGGGACGGTAGCCCACGTCTGTGTACCACGGGGAAAAGTAGTACCAGACGCCCGCGATCGCGAGCACCGGGCCGAGACTGCCCGCGATGGCCGCCACGATCGGAAGTTTGTTCCACCAAGGAGGGAAAATTTGGGCCAACGGCTAGGGCTCCGGGGTCCTGGAGGACAGCTCCACCCCACCGCGCAAACGACGCGCGGCGGGGACCCCGGGCTGCTCAGGCCGCGAGTCTGCCATGGAACTATGATGCCGCATCCGCGCGTCCCCAAAAAAATTCGTCGGAGGAACCGAACAAACCTGTCGATCGACGGCGCGCATCTTATCCACGAACTGGGACAGGGTCAAGCGCGCCGCGCTCGTTCTTTGTTCCGTTCGTGGTTCGTTGTTCGCTCGTTCGTTTCTTCGTTCTTAGCTCTTCGTTCGTCAGTGCACGTGATGTGCAAGCGCCTTCGCCAATCCCGGGTCATTGACTGGCAGCAGCGACCGGGCCTTCAGGTTACCCGCATACAACGCCAGAAAGATGCCTCCGATCGCAATCGGCACCGCGAAATCCAAGAGCCCGACGCTCAAGCCATCGGTGTGAAACTCCGGCGCGACGTGCCAGTAGTACTCGACGATTCGGGCGACGAGCACCCAGGTCGCAACCATCCGCAGCCGCTTCCAATCGCGCTTGATGTCGCGCGAGAGCAACAAGACGTACGGCAGCGCGAAGTGGGCCACGATCATGAACACACTGACCCACTGGTAGCCGTTGTCCCAGCGAATCAGGTAGTGCGGAATCTCTTCGGCGAGGTTTGCCGACCAGATGATGAGGAACTGCGAAAACGTCAAGTATGCCCACAGCATCAGGAATGCGAACAGGAGCTTTCCGAGATCGTGCAGATGCGCGCTGGTGATGACGCGGTCGAGCGGCGCGACCTGCGACAGCATGATCAGCACCACAATCGCAAAGCTCATGGCCGACAACCCTTGACCCACCATGTACAGCGGCCCCCACATCGTCGAGTACCAATGCGGGTTGACCGACATGGTCCAGTCGACCATCGCGAAGGTCACCGTCAGGCTGTAAATCACCAGCCCGGCACCGGACAGAATCGAGAACTTTCGAACGAGTCCAGGATCCCCTGTCCGATCCTGTTCCGCCGACCATCTCGTCAATGCCCAGGAGATCGCCGTCCAGATCGAGAAATAGAGCAGTTGCCGGATCAGAAAGAAGGTCTCGTTCAGGTACGGCTGCTTCTGCTGAAGAACCATGTCGCTCGCAACCGCGTCGGCATGCGTCCAGTGATACAGGTCGTGCATCCCGAACCAGATCGGTACATAGAGGAGCGCCATGATCGGCATCGTTCGCACCGCCGCTTCGAGCGGCCGGCGAATCACCACGCCCCACGCGCCACCGGACAAGTGCTGGACCATCAGCAGCGCCATGCTCCCGAGCACGAGTCCCATCCAGAACGTGTACGCCACCAGGTAGGCCTGATAGAACCGCGCCAGGTCGGTCATCATGAACCCGACGATGGTCAGCACGACGCCGACGAGACCGGCGCCCATGCCGAGGCGTTGGAGCCCGCTGATCGTGTCCGGTGATTGATAGCGTTTCAGAAGTGGCCATGTTCAATGTTTCGTCGGCGCCGGCGCCCGTGCGCCTGCCGCGGGCGGACTGTCCAGTTCGCGCCGTCGATCGGCCGGTACGTCGTTGACCGGCGCGTCCTGGCTGTACTGCAGCGCGCGAACGTACGACGCAATCAGCCAACGGTCGCGCACCGGCACTTGCTCGGCGTAGCCCTGCATCGCGCCGAAGCCATTGGTAATGACGTCGTAGAAGTAGCCGATACGCTCTTGTCGCAGGCGGTCCTGGTGATAACTCGCTGCCTGCCGTAGACCGCGTTGCACGACCATGCCCTGACCATCGCCGAGGCGCCCGTGGCACGGCGTGCAGAAGATGTTGAAGCGCTCCTGTCCGCGCTTGAGATCGTCGTAGGTGACGGCAAAGGGCACGGCCTCCACGAGCTGCCCGTTCACCTTGCCGGTATAGAGAGCTTCATCCTCGCGTAGCCATCCACGCGCGACCGTGCCGGCCGGCGCCGTCCGCGACGCTCGGCCATCCGCGAACGACGTGCTGGCCTCGAACGCCTCGTAGCGCGGCGCGTCGTGCATGTCCTGCCGACAGGCGGCCACGACGAGAGCCAGGGCCGCCAACGCGGCGCACTTTCCGCTTACGCCGGAACGTCATAGACCCCTTTCGCCCCAATCCGCTCGAGGAATGCCGCCGTCTCCGTCGGTGCGAACTTCGGATCCTCGGCCTCGATGACGAGAAAAAACTTGTCGGAGCTTGCCAGCGAAAACCGTGGCGCGTTGAATACCGGGTGATACGGCTGCGGCAGCCCATTCAGCGCAATCATTCCGCCCGCGGCCGTCAACGACGCGAAAACAGAATCGTCAGCTCGTATGACGGAATGACGAACGACGGCCAGCTCGCGAACGGGCGACCGCCCACATTCATCGGGTACTCGATCACCGACGCCCAGTACTGAAGAACGAAGCCGGTCAGCATGCCGGTGAGGCCTCCCGCCAGCACGAGCGACGGCAGGATGGTCCGCTTCTTGTGGATGATGTCGTTCAGCTCTTCGACCGGAACGGGCGTGTAGCCCTCGACCTTGGTGAAGCCTTCCGCCATCACTCGTCGCGCGGCGTCAACGAGCGCTTGCGCCGAATCGAACTCGGCCATCACGCCGTAGGTCACGTTGGTTGGTTCAGATGCGTGCATGATGTCCTCAGTGGCCACCAGACGCGGGCGAGCCGGCACCAAGCGGACCTGACGGCGGGGCCCCGGGGGCGGCGCCATGCGCGTGGTGATCGACTTTCGCCTGTGGCAGCAAGGTTCGCACTTCGAAGATCGAAATCATCGGCACGAACCGGATGAAGAGGAAGAACAGCGTGAGGAAGAGGCCGATCGTCCCGAAGTAGGTCATCACGTCCCATTGCGTTGGGTAGTACATGCCCCAGGACGATGGCACGAACTCGCGGTTGAGCGTCGTCACGATAATCACGAAACGCTCGAGCCACATACCGAAGTTGACAAACAGGGACAGGACGAAGAGAAGCTTCAGGTTCTGCCGCACGCGCTTGAACCAGAGCAACTGAACCAGTCCGATATTGACCGTAATGAGCGACCAGTACGCCCATCCGTACGGTCCGAACATGCGGTTCCACATCATCGCTTTCTCGTAGAAGCTCGCGCTGTACCACGAGAAGAACGCTTCCATCGTGTAGCCATACCCGACCATCAGACCGGTGGCCAACATGACCTTGGCCATGTTGTCGATGTGCCGCATGGTGATGAAGTCTTCGAGCTTGTAGGCGGCGCGAATCGGAATCGCCAGCGAGAGCACCATCGCGAAGCCGGAGTAGATGGCGCCAGCGACGAAGTAGGGCGGGAAGATCGTCGCGTGCCACCCGGGCATCACCGAAACCGCGAAGTCGAAGCTGACCACGGTGTGCACCGAGAGGACCAGCGGCGTGGAGAGGCCGGCAAGAATGAGCGACGCGACCTCATACCGATGCCAGTGACGCGCTGACCCGCGCCAGCCCAGCGAAAATATCCCGAAGACGACCCGCTTGACCCTCGACACCGCCCGATCGCGCATCGTCGCGAGGTCGGGAATCAAGCCGACGTACCAGAACACGACCGACACCGTGGCATATGTCGTGACCGCGAACACGTCCCAGATCAGAGGGCTGCGGAACTGTGGCCACAATCCCATCGTGTTCGGGTAGGGGAACAACCAGTACGCCGCCACCCACGGCCGACCGGTGTGGAAGATCGGGAAGATCGCCGCGCACATGACGGCGAAGATCGTCATCGCTTCGGCGAAGCGGCTGATCGACATGCGCCACTGCTGTTTGAAGAGCAGCAGAATCGCGGAAATCAACGTTCCGGCATGGCCGATGCCGATCCACCAGACGAAGTTGATGATGTCGAAGGCCCACGCCACCGGCACGTTGTTGCCCCAGATGCCGACGCCGCGAAGCACCAGCCAGGAAAGCGCCGTCGTCAACCCCATGAGGAGCGTGAAGCCGATGAGGAAGCCGAATACCCATCCAAGGGGTGTGCGCTTGGACAGCGGAATCTGCGCGACCGTTTCGGTGACCGACTCCAGGTCGTGTCCCGGCGCGATGACCGGAACGTCGAGGACGCCCGCCGAACCACTCTGCGCGTGAACGTTGTTCGCCATCAGTGCTGCTCGACCTCTAATGCCCCGGGGCCGACCCCGAGCCTCTCGAAGGGGCGCCCGACGTGCTATGCGTGTCCCGGCATGGCCTCCAACGCTCACGTTCGTCGGCAGGGACGGATGTGGATTCCTCACCGCGGCGAGGTAGGTCGTCCGCGGACGGGTGTTCAGTTCCTCGAGCGTCGAGTAGTTGCGCGGGCTCGCTTTCAGCTGGGCCACGCGGCTATTGGGATCGTTGATATTGCCAAACACAATCGAATCGGTCGGACACGCCGACTGACAGGCGGTCAGGATTTCGCCATCACGAATCTCGCGTTCTTCGCGCTTGGCCTGAATGCGCGCGGCTGCTGATGCGCTGCACGCAGTAGGTGCACTTCTCCATCACACCGCGGCTTCGCACGGTGACGTCGGGATTTCGCTGCAGCTTGAGCGTTTCAGTGTTCCAGTCCTGGTAGAGCAGGAAATTGAATCGCCGCACTTTCCAAGGACAGTTGTTCGAGCAGTAGCGCGTGCCGACGCAGCGGTTGTAGACCATGTCGTTCAGGCCTTCGG
Organism: uncultured Acidobacteriota bacterium; assembly: GCA_963734095.1. Lineage (GTDB taxonomy): Bacteria > Acidobacteriota > Vicinamibacteria > Vicinamibacterales > UBA2999 > JACCSI01. The sequence goes on from CAVTGK010000050.1 coordinate 41,684, forward strand.
GGCTGTGAACGGTGGCGGCGACTGGACACACCGTCTCGCACGGTGCGTTCTCGCACTGCTGACACGGCATCGGCTGCATGAACGTGTCGGGGTTGTCGAGCGGGCCCGTGTAGTACCGGTCCACTCGCAGCCAGTGCATCTCACGATTCCGGTTGACTTGGTCTTTGCCGACGACCGGAATATTGTTCTCCGCCTGACAGGCGATGACGCACGTTCCACACCCGGTACAGGTGTTGAGGTCGATCGCCATGCCCCACTGATTGCCGGTGAACTCGTGAGCCGGGTACAGCGAGATGCGCTTGTCGAGCTTCAGGTGCTCCATCTCCTTGGCAAACGTCGGCGTCTTCTTGAACTCGTCGAGCGGCGCTGAACGCACGATATTCCGGCCTTCGATGGCCCAGTGGTCTTGTGTCGAGACCAGGTCGTAGTGGTCGCCGGTGGGGGAGATCTCCGCGGCGCCGAACCAGGGCGTCGTGCTGCCACGCAACACGTAGGCGTTGAAGCCCGTGCCATTGCCCACACGCCCCGCGCGTGTGCGGCCATAGCCGACGTGAATCGTGATGGCGTCGGTCGCGTGACCCGGGTTGATCCAGATTGGTATTCGGAGCTCGCGACCCTCGTGGGTCACCCTGATGAGATCGCCGTTGTGAAGGTTCAGTCGCGCGGCGGTTGCCGGGGCGATCAACGCCGCGTTGTCCCACGTCAGCTTGGTGATCGGTTTCGGCAGCTCCTGCAGCCACCCGTTGTTCGCAAACCGGCCGTCGTAGATGGTGGGATCGCGGCGGAAGTTGACTTCAAAGCGTGCCTCGGGTGCCGGGGTGCAGGTGCGAGGGTGCGTGCGTGCCGAAGGTACGGCAGTCGGTGCCGATGGTGCCGACGGTGCTGCGAACGCGGTGCCGGCAATAAATCCGTCATGCAGCCAGCGCCGCCAGTTCTTTTCGAACGTCGCCGCTGCGATCTGTTCGGGCGTGGCGGCGTGGTGGAGGCCCGGCGGGAGCGCTGGCGCCGGTGCCGCCGTTGCCGGCACTGGGCGCGCGACCGGCGGAGCTGCCCGGCACCCGGCACCTGCCGCACCCGTGGCACTGCGCGGCACCTGTGACCTGAGCCTGCCGCTGCGCCATCCAATACTCGCGAACGACGTCGTAACCGGCGCGCTCTGGACGATCCGAGAGGGTAGCGACGATCTCGTGCGCTGACTTGCCGCCATACATCGGCTGGATCAGCGGCTGGACGATCGACGTGGTTCCATCGACGGTACGGGCATCGCTCCAGGCTTCCAGATAGTGCGCGGCCGGCACGTGCCAGTGACACAGCGTGGCCGTCTCGTCGAGGAAGAGTCCCGAGTGAAAGCGCGTCTGGACCTTGCTGAGCGCGTCCGCAAACCTGAGGTCGGCTGGCGCCGTCTGCACGGGGTTCGATTCGCCGACGATCAGCAGCATCTGCACGCGGCCGGCGTTCATGTCCGACACCAGCTCACGCATCGCGGCATGTTGATCCGTCGGCACAATCTCCGGCGTCGGCTGATACGTGACGGTTGCATCCACGTTGCCCAACGCCTGATTCATCGCGTGCGCCAGTGCATGCACGGCTGGTGGCTGCGCTTCGCCGGCGACGACCAGCGAGGTGCCGCGATGCGCCGACAAATCCTGCGCGATGGCTTCGACATAGGGCTCGGTGCCGGCCGGGGCCGCACCGGTGACACCCGCGACGCCAATTCGAGCCGCAATCGCGCGCGCCAGGCTGTCGATGGCGCTCGCTTTGAGTGGAATCCGGTGATCGGCATTGCTGCCCGTCACCGACGGCGTCGGTTCCGCCACATAGAGGCGATTCAGGCGATCCGGTTGCGCGTCGAGTCGTCGGCGCGACGAGAACTGCCGCGCATAGCGCAGATTGGCTGCGCCCTCGGACGACAGGAAGTCGGCATCGAGCGACAGCACGATGTCGGCGCGCGTGAAGTCGTACACGGGCTGCACATATTGACCGAATGCCGCGCGCGCACCAGCTCGCGCATTGTCTGCGGCAGGCACGGGTTCCCACTGAACCCATTGGGCCGACGGGTACGCCTTGAGAATCTCCTGCAGTTGCCGACCAAGCGTCGGCGACACCACGGTTTCGGTGAGAACTCGGAGCCCCGATCCCTGGGTCGCGGCTTGCGCCGACAAACTGGCGCGAACCGCCGCAATGAACGCGCTCCACGGTCGAATCTCACCGAGCTGGACAATCGACTGCGAGCGATCGGGGTCGTAAAGCGTCAGGAGCGAAGCCTGCGCGTAGAGATCGGTCGCGCCAAGGCTTCCCGGATGATCGGGGTTGCCCTCGGCCTTCGTGGGGCGTCCCTCATGGCTTTCGACCAAGAGGCCCGTCGCGATGCCGCCGAGAGTCATGGCGGTCGCGAAGAACAGCGGACGGCCGGGGATTTCCTCCTCGGGTTGGCGAACGTACGGAACGATCAGCTCCTCGGGTTGAACCGTGCAGGCCGCACTCACGCCCGCAAGCGCGAGCGAGGCACTCATCAACTTGAGGAAGGAACGACGGCCAACCGGATCGATCCACTCGGTGGCGTTCTCGGGGAACTCGCGGTGGAGGTACTGCTGGAACTCCGGCGTATCGGCGAGCGACTCGAGGCTGCGCCAGTACTGCTTGCCCCCGGTGCCTCGCACGCGCGCGCGAATGTCGGCCAGATCCGGTGTCCCCGCCTTCTCCATGTGTCCCCTAAAACCTTTGCCTTCCGCTTTCGCCCATCAACGGGCAAAGCGAGCCGGCTTGGCTAGCTACCGGTGGCAGACCGAGCAGCTCGTCAGCTCTTTCACGCCGGCAATGTTGTAGTCGCGAACCAACTGTTCGCCAATCTCACGCTGGTTGCCCGCAGGCCGATAGCCCATCGTGACGATCTCTTCGCGCGGCCGTACGAACTGCGCCGGATCGCGATGGCAGTCCAGGCACCACTCCATCTGCAGCGACGATTCCTGCAGCATCAGCGGCATCCGGTCGACGCGACCATGACAGGTTTCGCAACCCACCCCTTTCTTCACATGGATGCTGTGGTTGAAATAGACGAAGTCCGGGAGATCGTGCACCCGAATCCAGCGGAGTGGTCGGTCCTCACGAAAGCTTGCGCGCACGGGCTCGAGATAGGGGCTGGTCGACCAGATCTGCGAATGACAGTTGATGCACGTCTTGGTCGGGGGAATGCCCGCCGAGGACGCCACTTCAACGGCCGTATGGCAGTAGCGACAATCGATGCCGATCCCGCCGACGTGGTGCTGATGCGAAAACTGAACGGGCTGTTCCCGGAACGTGTTGGCCGAGGTCACAAAGTCCGACCGCTGCAGCATCACGATGAGCCACCCGAGTCCCAGGATCAGGAACAACACCCCGACCAGACCTGCGCGGGACCACTGATTGGCGCTCTTCGGGAAAACCTGCGGCATGTGGCTCCGAACACTCCGAGTGGATAAACCGAGGACTCTACCCCGGTTTTGGCCACGCAGGGGACGTTGTGAAAAGTTTCTCAAGCTCGGTTATATCAGATCGACCCCCCGGCTTCAATTGAACAGGGCATAGGGCACTGGGCTCAGGGCATAGGGAGGGACAAGGGACAGCGCTGTTCCCTGATCCCTCCCCTGTGCCCTGTGCCTTAGCCCCTATGCCCTTTTGTTGAGGTTAACGGCCGCGTGGAGTTCGAGTGGCCGAAGTTGGCGTCCCCGCTCTTAGAAGGGAACGGCCGGGGCCACCAGGGCCCCGGCCGCGACTTCTCATCCAAGCACGCTAACGAAATCTAGAATCGGCCAACAACCGTCAACTGGAACGCCCGAGCCGGCTGCTGATTGACCATCAGCAGGAAGTTCGAGCTCCAGCTCTGGTACGCGCTGTTGTAGCTGTATTGGGTGTAGTTACCACCGTTGAGCAGGTTGAAGAAGTTCCCCGCCACCTCCACCTGGTAGCGCTGATACCGCAGGACCTTGCCGATCTTCAGGCCGACCGTCGTGATCATCGGCGCCCGAACCTGACCTTCTCCGCGGTTGCTGAAGACATAGCGATTGCGGGTCGCCAGCGGATTCGGTTGCGAGGACCCGTTAGCTAGCCGGATCGAGGCCGGCCCGTACCTGAGCACGTCTGGATCGTTGGCGGCCAGCTGATACAACGGCGAACCCGACCAGGGCCCGGCCTGGAACGTGGCGCTGCCGGCCACGTTGATGTCCCAGGGAGCCTGCCAGACGCCGCCGAGGTTGCCGCGATACTTCATCCATGTCGGACCGTAGCTCAGGGCATTGCCCGTGTCAGGGAGTGAGTTCTCGTCGTTGTTGCCGCGCGGCATGTAGAGATTGGCGTTGTTGGCGAAGTGGTTCGGCTGCACGAAGCGGGCCGGGTCGGTCGGGTTCCACGTGCCGTCGATCTTGTGCCACTGCCGGGTGAAGCCGGCAATCAACTGGAAGCCCCGCGACATGTTCTTGGTCATGGTCAGCTCCAGCGCCTGGTACTTGAGCTGACTCCACGTGTTGTTCGTCTGCTGGAAGACGATCCCCTGGTTCGGGTCGACCCGTCCAAAACCCCCGAACGGCTGGCCCGGTCCATCGGGATAGAAGCCGTTGATGTCGACCTGCGCCCACGTGTCCTTGTAGGCGCGGTTGATGTACGCCACATCCAGACCGATCTGCCAGCCGAACTGACGACGGTATCCGACGATGAACTCGTCGACGTACGGCTGATGCAGGTCGGGCGCGATCTGCTGCGCGGCCACGGCAGTCGATGTCGCCGGCAGGAGTTGGATTTCACCTGCCTCCCCAAACACTCCGTCGAGGTCGTTGTCGTACTCTCGTCGGAACGAAACCGTGTCGTCCGCGCCGAAGGTGGTGACGCCGTCTCGTCCCATGACCTGTTCGCCCATTCGCGCGTAGCTGGCGCGGAGAACGTTCGTGGCATCCTGCGTCAGGAGATAGGTCGCTCCCACTCGCGGCTGCACCGCCCAGGATTTCTGCCGCGTGATGCCCTTGACCTCGTCAACACGCTTCACGTAGTCGAAGCGCATGCCGAAATTGGCGGTCAGGCGGGCGTCCGGCTTCCAGCTGTCCTGCAGGTAGAACGCGTAGTTGCTGTCGCGCGCCTGCCGAGTCTGCAGGCTAACGGGATTGGCGTAGTCACGCCGGTACGGCACGGTGCCGCGCGAGGGATTGTTGACATCAACGACCGTCTGGTATTCGCGGAAGAACCCGTCGTTGACGTACTCCGTCCGCTGGTCGTAGATGTTCTGCGGTTCGAGGAAGAACCCTGTGGCGAACTCGTGCGATCCGATCCAGCCTGCCTTGTAGTACGTCGCATCGCCGCGAATCAGAGACAGCGACGCCGGCACGAAGGTTCGGTGTCGCAGTTGTTCCCGCCCTCGAGGATGAGCGAGTTGCCCGTGATGAAGCCGCTCGAGATGCGCGTGCCGTCGTAGATAACGATGTTCGGTCCCTGGGCGTCGAACCCGAACGCGTCGTAGGTGTCGTTGTCGTTGCCGCTCTTGTTGTTGTAGCCGGCCGAGAACGTCGTCGTCATTCTGTCGCCCCACGTCGACGTGATCTTGGCGCTGTAGACGTTGCCGCCATTCGAGTACACGTTGATGGGATCGAAGTAGTACTGCCAGTTGCTCTGACCGTGCGTGCGGTCGCGCTGGAAGAACCCCGACAACTCGTGGGTGGTTCCGAGACGCGAGGTGACCTTCACATATGGCTGGTATCCCTTGATCTGCTGGGGGAACAAGTCTGCGCCGGGATAGTAACTCTGGATGTCGTTGACGTTTTTCGAGTTCCGGCTGATCTGGGTCTCGACGGCTGACTTGCGGAACGAGGCGAAGAACCAGACGCGATCCTTCATGATCGGCCCGCCGAACGAGCCGTCGAACTGACCGATGTCGGCCTGCACGGGCGTGCCGCCGGTTGTCGTGCATTCCAGGTTCGGGCAGGTTGAATGCTGGGCGAGCGGCGTCCCCGAGAGGTCGAACACGGTCTTGTGGTGGGTGTTGTCGTTGTCCCAGCGGAGCGGCTGGTATGCGTACCCGGCGGTCCCTCTGAACGAGTTGCCGCCGCTCTTGGTGATCACGTTGATCCCCAGACCGGTGCCCATCGGCGTGGACGCGTCGGACCCGCCCGTCTTGACCTGAATGTCCTGAATCATGTCCGACCCCATCTGCACGTAGGTGAGCTGGAAGTCGTTGTAGTTGCCCGCCTGCATGCCTTCGAGCTGCACGACGTGGGCGAAGTGTTCCGTGGCGTGCCCGAAGTACACCGATCGCCCGCTGCCGTCGTCGAAGGGTCTCGAGTGGACGCCAGGCGTCTGCTCGAGGAAGTCAGTCCAGTTCTTCCGCGCGGCAAGCGGCATCTGTTTCTGGAACTCGCCGTCGATGTTCAGTACGTTGCCGGGCTTGCTGACCTCCAGCATGGGCGAATCGCCCGCGACCGTGATGGTCTCGGCCAGTGTGCCGATCGCCATGACGATGTCGACCTGAAAGTTCACGGCCGCGCGCAGCAGAATCCCCTTGCGTTCGTAGGTCGAGAACCCCGGCGAGTTCTGCGGTGACGGTGTACTCACCCGGGGGCAAGTTGATCAGACGGTAGTAGCCCGTCTCATCGGTGACGCCAGTTGACGGCGTGATCATGTCGGGGCTTGTCGCGGTGACCGTGACACCCGGCAGCACTCCACCCTGGTCATCTTTGACGTAGCCTCGCAGGCTGCTGCCTGTGGTCTGCGCCTCTGCAAAGAACACGCTCGCATTCAATACAACGAGCAGGCAAATCCCGAATCGCGTAACGCCTCTCATGGCGATTCCTCCTGCCGACAGAACAAGCAATCGGCCCGTGGGGGCCGCGGTTGACGACACTGACAACCTCGAGACTCGGACGACGAAGCGAGATCCCAGTTTTCGCGGATGATATGCGATTACTCGAGCCGAATAAAGCTACTTCGGGAGGGCTTTGAGGAGACCCGCGGCGCGCGGCTCGGCGGGATCGAGCCGAAGCGCTTCCATCGCCTGACTCCTGGCCTCAGGAAACCTGCCGAGTTCGGCGTACACCGCGGCGAGGTTGAGGTGGGCGCTGGCGCTTCCCGGGTCGAGGCGGCAGGCACGCTCGAGATAGGGACGAGCGGTGGGAGGATCGCCGTTCAGGAAGATCGCCAGACCCAGCTTCTCGTGCGCTTCGGCCCGATCAGGTGCCCGCTTAACCGCGATCTGCAGCCATCGGATCGCTTCGAGCATGGCGTTTTGCTCGAGTGCCAGCGTCCCGAAGTCGAGCGCAGATTCCTCAGAAGTTCCTGCCACCGAGTCCGCCATTCCCGACAGTCGTCTGACGGCTTCGTCGGGGCGGCCGGCAAGGACGAGCGCACGCACGAGCAGCGGGCCGGTGACATTGATGTCGTACCGACTGTCGTATGCGGCTTCAAGATGTCCTACGGCCTCAGTGGCGCGCCCGGTCCTGATCAGCGCTTCTCCAAGCGCGAGCCGGATGGCAGGTCGCGGGCCGTCAATCGCGTTCGCCTCGACCAGGAGGGCAGCGGCTTCATCCGGGCGCCCCGCATCGAGTAGCGCCTGCGCGACGCTGAACCGCAGAACCCCAGGGTGAAGATGATCGT
>CAVTGK010000051.1:0-77828 GCA_963734095.1 uncultured Acidobacteriota bacterium
CACCATGGCGAACCCTGAGAAGATCGCACCCGCGACGAAGTAGGGCGGGAAGATCGTCGTGTGCCATCCGGGGAGGATGGAGACCGCGAAATCCATCGAAACAACCGAATGAACGGAGAGGACCAGCGGCGTCGCGAGGGCGGCGAGGACGAGATAGGCGACTTCGTAGTGGTGCCATTGCCGCACGGAGCCCCGCCAGCCGAGGGCGAAGATGCCGTAGGCGAGCTGCCGGGTGCGGGTCTTCGCCCGATCGCGCATCGTCGCCAGGTCCGGGATCAAGCCGACGTACCAGAACATGAGCGAAACGGTTCCGTAGACGCTGACCGCGAAGACGTCCCAGAGAAGAGGGCTCCTGAAGTTGGGCCACATGCCCATCTGGTTCGGGAGCGGGAACATCCAGTAGGCGACCCAGACGCGTCCCACGTGGATCCCCGGGAACGTCAGGGCGCACATGACCGCGAAGATGGTCATCGCCTCCGCCGCGCGGTTGATCGAGGTGCGCCATGTCTGCCGGAAGAGGAAGAGGATCGCCGAGATGAGCGTCCCGGCGTGCGCGATCCCGACCCAGAACACGAAGTTCGTGATGTCCCACGCCCAGCCGACGGGGACGTTGAGGCCCCAGATGCCGATCCCCTCCCAGAAGAGCCACGAGACCGCGACGCCGAGAAGGCTGAGGAGCGCGACGGAAGGGATGAAGAAGAGCCACCAGCCGATCGGTGTCCGCCGCTCGAGCGGCTCCGCGACAGCCTCGGTGATTGAGTGGAAATCCGGCGAGCGCAGGATAAGCGTGGGATAGCCCGCGACAGGGTTGTCTAGCAGCTCTGCTTCCGTCTGGGCCAAACGTGCTCCCCGCCGCTCGCCGTCTTGAGGGCCGAGAATCCTTATGAGTTTTTCGACGCGGTCTTCAAGACGTCGCCCCGCCGGAGGCGGGCAAACAATACTGCCAACTAGCGAGGCGGAGCCACCCACGCAACTTACTCGCCGGTCCGAGGCAAGCCTCGCTAGTTTGAAGAGTGGCGCGGTTGTACCATCGCGCCTTGCGCGAGTCAAGCGCCCGCCGCTGCCAAGGCTCCGGCGAGGTCTCGCCGTCGCGCCATCACGGCGCGGCCGTGAGTCCGATCTGCTTGAGCAGCGGTTCGAGGTCGTCTCCCGAGGCAGGAATGCAGGCGAGGATCCTCGCCCCCGTCTGCCGGACCCACGGGTCCGCCCCCGGAAGCGCGCGCACTTCCCGTCCGGCGCCGAGGAGCCATTTCCACTCCTCGTGCGTCTCGGTCGCGAACTCCTGGAGAAGCGACGGCGCTCCCCCCGCGCGCTGGATCCGCGATGATGCGCGCGGCCAATTCGCGAGCTTCGACCAGCCCCGAGTTCATGCTGTGCACGCCGACCGGAGTCGCCTGGTGCGCGGCGTCCCCGGCGAGCCAACGCCTCCCGTGCCGAAGCTCTGCGCAGGCGGCGACTCGAACAGACGCGAGCGTCGACCAGTAAATCTGTGTCGGCCGCGCCGTCCACCAGGGAGCCCTCGCGGCGATCAGCTGCTCGAGCCGCTCCATCGTCGCCGCGTGTTCCGAGGCGTCCTGAATCTGAAATCCCCAGCGGCATCGCCCCTCCTCGAGGGGCCAGTAGACGCTCGTCAGGTCTCGATCGAGAATGACGCGCACCTCGGCGGGAAGCTCCCCTGTCGCCTCGATCTCGTAGACGGAGAAGACCTGGCCCTCGCCATGCTCGGCCATCTCGATGCCGGCCATCCGCCGCACGGCCGAGTCGTAACCGTCGGCGCCGATGACGTAGGCCGGTCGGATCGTCTCGCTTCGCACGACGACCCACTCGCTTCGCGCGACGGGATAGCCGGTCGCGACCTGGTCGAGCTTCGCCACCTCTGCCCGGAGGGTCGCGCCGTCCGCGTCGAGGGACTGGAGCCGGTGTCCCCAGAGGACCTTGAGCTTCTTCTGGCGGAGCGCCTCCTCGGCGGCCCTCTCCAGCAGGCTTTGGCGGACGACGAGGAGATACGGATGCTTGGAAGCGAGGGCCGAATAGTCGATCTCGGCGCGCCTCTCCCGGCCTTCGTAGTAGGCGACCTTCGTTAGCTTCCGCCCCACCCCGATCAGCCCTTCGGAGAGCCCTGCCTCGTCGAGAATCCGGAGCGTGCGCGGATGGATCGCGAGGGCGTAGCTGTGCTGGGTCGTCCGCTGTTGCATATCGACGATCTCCACACGGACCCCGTGCTGCTGGAGGAACAGGCTCGCGACGAGCCCGACCGGACCGGCGCCGACGACGAGGACCTCAGGATCGGAATGACGGAACATCGAGCTTCCTCCTCACGCGCACCGCGCAAGAATTGCAGTCCCGAGGCTGATCCAGTCATCGTTGCGCGCGCGATAAGGTGGACACGTTCGCCTCAGACACGGCATCGCTAATCCATGTTCGCCAACTGCGCGAGGATCGCATCAATAGGCGCCTTCGCACACGCGAACATCGGCGTGTCCCGCTGCGTATAGAGGCTCGCCTCGGTATAACGCAGCCGCCCCACGAGATCGACGAACTCTTGTGGGTAGTCCGAATCAAACGCGACCATGAAGTCCTGGTCGTCGATGCCGTAGCTGTAGCTCGTGTTCAGGCGGACGCCCTTGAACGGTGCCGAGGCGGCGATATGTTCGTCCATCATCCCTTGCCGCGCGTGGGGCGAAAGGCGGTACCACGACCGCGTCTTCGTGAAGGGGTACACGAACAGGTACTTCCCCTCGCCCGCCAGCAGCTCGACGCCCTCCCCGGCACCCTTCATCTTGTTGACGTACGGCGACCGGCGCTGCTGCGAAAGGAAGCTGTGCACCTGCGACAGATAGGCGCCCAGCCGCGACCGCCTGATCGCCGCTTCCATCGACTGGAAGCACAGCGGGTCGAACGCGATCCGCCACAGCATGAAATCGACGTCCGCGCGGAAGCCCACGAGCGAGTACGTGCGCAAGATCACGTCGTCCGAAGACTCCCATTTCCGCACCAGTTCGATGAATCCCGGCCGCCGCCACTCGCTGCTCGTCGGCGGGGAGCCGCCGGAACACCGGGTCGAGCCGGTAGAAGGAATAGTTCAGAAACTGGCGGCGTTGCCTGTCCGGGCTCTTGGCCGTGACGATCCCGTTCGGGTCGAGGTCGACGTTGGGGCCGCGGCGGGGCGGCGGGCCGGTGCCCTTGGGAGAGTGCTCCATGCTCATATCTGTGTGTGCTTGCCGCGCCGTAGCCTTCGTCGCGAGGCGAGCGGCCAGCTGCTGAAAAAGCCGCTCGAACACGGCGCCTGGACGCGCTCGTGCTCGGCCTTGCTAGCCAATGACGAGGCAACGTATGACTCCTGCCACGGATTGTCAAGCGCGTGAAGCGCGTGCCGGTCACGAGGTCAGGTTGAGCGTCGGACAGTGGATTAGGTTGTTTAACCGAACCCGTCTGACGGCTTTCTGTGCACGATGACCTTTATATCTAGTGGCTGCTGGGCCGGCCGTTTGTTGAAGAGCGCTGGGACGATCTGATATAACCGAGCTTGAGAAATTTTTCACAACGTCGCTGCAATGGCTGGAATCGGAGTAGAGTGCTCCGGCTTTTGTCTAGTCGGAGTGTGCTGAGCCCATGCCGCAGGTTTTCCCGAAGAGCGCCTATCCATTTGACATCAAGCGCGACTGGCGGTGGCTGCGCGTGAGGCTTGGCCAAGGTGGAGACCGGAGACCGGCAACTGGAAACTGGGACTGACAATGAACGAAGCCGATCTCGAATACGGGCCGACACCCGAGGGGGCCGAACACGAGCACACCGACATCGATCCAACGATTGCAGGCAAGTTTGCGATCTGGCTTTCGATTGCGATGCTGATCTCGGCGGCCATCGTCTATGGCTCGTTCTGGTTTTTGGAAGGGAACGAGCTCGAAGCGAATCGCGGTGCTCAAGTGTTCCCGATGGCCGCGGGCCACACCCGTGAGCCGCAAGGGCCGCGATTGCAGACGCAGCCGTTCAAGGATGTCTACATGCTGCGAGAGGCGGAGCGCGAAAAACTGACGACGTATGGCTGGGTTGACCAGGGTGGCGGCGTCGTACGGATTCCGATTGAGGACGCGCTGAAATTGATGGAACAGCGCGGCATGGCCACGTCGAGTCCGCAAAACCCGAGCGGCTTGAATGAAGTGGTGCAGGACTCGTCGTCGGGGAGGACGACGGCGCCGCGATAGTGAAGGTGCGGGGTGCCAGTGCCGGGTGCCGAGGTGCTGAGGTGCTGAGGTGCGGTGCAAGCGGTGGGTGAGTCATGAAGAGAGCAACACTTTTGACAACGGTGGCCCTGGTCGCGCTGGCGGCGGGTGCCAGAGCGCTGGCGCAATCGGATGTGCCTGGAGTGAATCCGTCCGCGGGCATTCCGGCGAGCCAGATGCCGTCCGTGTTGTCCCAGGTGTCATTCGATCAACGACTCAATGAGCCACTGCCACTGGCGCTGCTGTTCAAGGATGAAGAGGGACGTTCGGTTCGTCTCGGGAACTACTTTGGCACTAAGCCCGTCGTGCTGGCGTTCATGTACTACGAGTGTCCGATGTTGTGCACGCAGGTCCTTAACGGTCTCACGACTTCGTTGATGGTGCTCGACGAAACCGTTGGGCGTGAGTTCGACGTCGTCGCGGTGAGCTTCGATCCGCGCGAAACGCCCGTACTGGCCAATGGGAAGAAGAAGTCGAACCTCGATCGCTATAGGCGACCTGAGTCGGCAAGCGGCTGGCATTTCTTGACCGGAGACGAGGCGTCGATCAGGGCGCTGACCAATGCCGCCGGGTTCCGATACGTCTGGGACGACAAGACCCAACAGTTTGCCCACCCCAGCGGCATCGTCGTCGCCACGTCGGAGGGCAAGGTGTCCCGGTACCTCTTCGGCATCGAATACGCTCCGCGAGATGTCAAGTTTGCGTTGATCGAGTCGTCTGCGGGGCGCGTCGGCAGTGCGATCGATCAGTTGTTGCTCTACTGTTATCACTACGACCCTGCGACCGGGTCGTACGGGTTCGTGGTCATGGGTGCTGTCAGGCTTGGTGGCGCAATCACATTGCTGGCGCTCCTGGGGTTCGTGGTCGTGTCGATTCGGCGCGAGAGCCGCGCCACGCACTAACTCATGCGACTATTCGGAATCCCGGTCTTTCCCGAGCAGGCGTCCTCCTTCGCGATGGACGTCGACTCGCTGTATTTTTTCGTCACCGCGGTTTCGGCGTTCTTCGCGCTGCTCGTCGCGGCGCTGGTCATCGGCTTCGGGATCAAATATCACCGTCGTCACCCCGGTGAGGTTGGGGCACGCATCGAGGGCAATCTCCCGATGGAGCTGCTGTGGAGTGTGATTCCCACGGTGATTGCCATGGTCATGTTCGGCTGGGGTGCCTCGGTCTACTACCACTTGCGCCGCCCACCCGAAGAGGCGATGCACATTTACGCGGTCGGCAAGCAGTGGATGTGGAAGTTTCAGCACCTCGAAGGCCAGCGCGAGATCAATGAGCTGCACATCCCGGTGGGCCGCCCGATCAAGATCACGGTGGCTTCGGAAGACGTGCTGCACAGCCTGTATTTCCCGTCTTTCCGAACCAAGATCGACGCCATCCCGGGTCGGTACATGGAGCTGTGGTTCGAGGCCACCAAGGTCGGGACCTACCACATCTTCTGTGCCGAGTACCTGCGGTACCAATCACTCCGGGATGATCGGTTCGGTGACCGTGATGGAGCCGGCGGCGTATCAGAACTGGCTTGCAGGAGGTGGTGAAGGATCGCTGGCCGAGCGCGGATCGGCGCTCTTCCAGCAGCTCGCGTGCAACTCCTGTCATCTCGAGTCGGGACAGGGTCGCGGGCCGTCGCTCAAGGACATTTTCGGCAAGCCAGTCGAGTTAGCCGACGGCGCCACGGTGATGGTCAATGAGGCGTACTTGCGCGAGTCCATCCTCAACTCGCAGGCAAAGATCGTGAAGGGCTTTCAGCCCTTGATGCCAACGTTCCAGGGGCTCATCAGCGAAGAAGGTCTGGCCGCCCTCATCGAGCACGTTCGCTCGATGTCGCCGAATGCGGGTGCGACAGGTGCGACAGGTGCCACGGGTGCGACGGGGGCGCCGGCCGCGCCGCCAAAAGGCCCCTCGGGGTCCGGTCAGTAAGGAATCATGGAAGCCTCCACACGCACACTGCCCGCATTGCACTACTTGAACAACGGCCACGGGCTTGCCTCGTGGTTGCTGACCGAAGGACCACAAGCGGATCGCGATCATGTATTTGATCTCGATCTCGGTGTTCTTCTTCATCGGTGGCCTCATGGCGGTCGGTGTTCGCCTGGAGCTGGCGACGCCCGAGGGCGACTTCGTCTAAGCCGACACCTACAACAAGATGTTCACGCTGCACGGCGTGATCATGGTGTTCCTCTTCCTGATCCCGTCGATTCCGGCCACGCTCGGGAACTTCCTGATTCCACTGATGATTGGCGCCAAGGATCTGGCGTTCCCGCGCATCAATCTGCTGAGTCTCTATATCTACTGGTTCGGCGGCCTCTTCATCCTCTACGCGATGCTCACGGGCGGTGTGGATACGGGTTGGACGTTCTACACGCCGTACAGCGCGGCGGCCTCGAACACCAGCGTCATTCCGACCGCGCTGGGCATGTTCATCGCCGGCTTCTCGTCGATTCTGACTGGTCTGAACTTCATCGTCACCATCCATCGCATGCGCGCGCCGGGCATGACCTGGTTCAGACTGCCGCTGTTCGTGTGGGCGCATTACGCCACGAGCCTGATCCAGGTGCTCGGCACGCCGGTCATCGCCATCACCATCCTGATGCTCTTCGTCGAGCGCGCATTCGGCTTCGCCATCTTCGATCCCGCACGCGGCGGTGACCCCGTCCTCTTCCAGCATCTCTTCTGGTTCTACTCGCATCCGGCGGTCTACATCATGATTGTGCCGGCGCTCGGAGTGCAGAGCGAGCTCATCGCGAACTTCGCGAAGAAAAAGGTCTTCGGCTATAGCTTCGTCGCGTTCTCCAGTCTCGCAATTGCGATGTTTGGGTTCATCGTCTGGGCCCATCACATGTTCGTGTCGGGCATTTCGGTCTACGCCGCGATGGTGTTTTCGTTCCTGAGCTTCTCGGTTGCGATCCCGTCAGCAGTCAAGGTGTTCAACTGGACGGCGACGCTCTACAGGGGCTCCATCTCGTTCGAAATCCCGATGCTGTACGCCTACGGCTTCATCGGTCTGTTTGCGTTCGGCGGTTTGACGGGACTCTTCCTGGCGACGCTCGGCACCGACATCCACATGCACGACACCTATTTCGTGGTCGCGCACTTCCACTACATCATGGTCGGCGGGTCGATCATGGGCTATCTGGGAGGCCTGCACTTCTGGTGGCCGAAGATGACGGGTCGGATGTACTCCGAGTTCCTGTCCCGCATCGCGGCGATTCTCGTGTTCGTTGGCTTCAACCTGACGTTCTTCCCGCAGTTCATCGTGGGCTATCTCGGCATGCCGCGGCGCTATCACGCCTACCCGCCAGAGTTCCAGGTGCTCAATGTGATGTCGTCGGCCGGGGCCACGGTGCTTGGCGTCGGCTACGTGCTGCCAGTGTTGTATCTGCTGTATTCGCTCAAGCAAGGGGCCGTGGCGGGCCCGAACCCGTGGGGCGCATCGGGTCTCGAATGGGAGACAGCGTCGCCGCCGCCGACGGAGAACTTTGCCGTCGCGCCACGCGTGACGACCGAGCCGTACGAATTCACCCCGCACGTCGGCAAGGGAGATGAAGGGAGATGAGGAGTGTCTGACGCAGCGCGCACCCAACGCGCATACTAGCGCAGTCGGGGACCTGCACGCTGACGTCGCCGGCCACGCCGCGCACCATCCGGCGCTGCAGCATCAGTTCGAGACGATGTCGCAGCAGAAGGAAGCTGCGGTCCTCGGAATGTGGGCCTTCCTGCTCACCGAAATTCTGTTCTTCGGTGGCCTCTTCATGGCCTACATGCTCTACCGGACGTGGTATCACGACGCCTTCGTCATCGCCAGCACGTCGATCACGATTGGCTGGGGTCTGCTGAACACCGTCGTCCTGATCGGCAGCTCCCTCACGATGGCGCTGGCCGTCCGCGCCGCGCAGACCAACAAGCGCAAGGCGACCGTCAACTGGCTGATCCTGACGATGGTGCTGGGGATGGTCTTCCTCGGCGTCAAGGTCATCGAGTACGCCGACAAGTTCGAGCATCATCACGTGCCTGGTCCGGACTTCGTGTTCATGGATCCGGCACACGCGCCGACCTACGCATTGGCCCCCACGGCAAGGAGATTCTGAGCCGTCAACACGCCGGAAGAACTGAACCGGACGACGCAGATCTTCTTCAGTCTCTATTTCACGATGACGGGGCTGCACGCCCTGCACATGATCATCGGCGTCGGCCTGATGTGGTGATCACGTGGATGGCGTGGAAGGGCAAGTTCTCCAGCGAGTGGTATACGCCAGTGGAGATGAGCGGTCTCTACTGGCACTTCGTCGACATCGTTTGGATCTATCCTGTTCCCGTTGCTGTATCTCATCGATCGGTCCTGAACCATGTCTGGACACGTCTCGCCCGCTCAAGGTTTACATCGGCATCTTCCTCACCTTGATGGTGCTCACCGCCATCACGGTTGTCGTGGCGTACATCAATTTGGCCAGTTGAACAAGGTCGTCGCCTGGGCATCGCGAGCCTCAAGGCGACGTTGGTCGTGCTCTACTTCATGCACGTGAAGTACGCCAGCCGCATGACGAAACTGATCGTCATTTCCGGATTGTTCTTTCTCGGCATCCTGCTGACCCTGACGATGGCGGACTACGCTCGCGCGAGTGGGTCAACCCGCCGGCCATCCTGCAGTAGGAAGGGACCAAGGTTCCAGAGGGCAGAAGTCCAAGGTACAGACTTCCGTCCGTTGTTCGCTCGTGACTTACGTTCGACGCCTGAGTTTGGCTGGATTTGGACTTACTCAGTTCGAATCGCTTCGATCGGGTCGACCCGCACGGCGCGGATGGCTGGCAGCAGGCAGCCGAGCAGCGTCATCAAGACGAGCGAGCGACACCGCGCCGACGAACACCGCCGGATCGGCGGGGCTGACGCCGGCCAGCACCGATTGCAGCGCTCGACCCGCGACGAAGGCGAGCGCCGACGCCCACGACGACGCCGACGGCGGCCAGGAGCGCGCCGCGTCGCATCACCATGGCGACGATCTCGCCCGACCGGGCGCCGAGCGCCATCCGCAGGCCAATCTCGCGAATCCGGCTCGAGACGGCGAACGCCAGCAGGCCGTGGATGCCGATCCCGGCCAGCAGGAACGAGATCGCCGCAAAGCCCGCGAGCACGCGAACCTGGACCCGCCGCGCCGCCGTCTCGGACTCGACGACGTCGGACAGCATGCGAACATCCGAAATCGGCTGTTGCGGATCGGCGCGCGCGATGATCTGGCGCACCGCGGGCGGTCAGAGTCGCGGCCGGGACGGTCGCGCTGACGACGAGATCCTTGGGAGCGTAGAAGACCAGTCCGCCGTCGGGCACCTGGCGAGAGGGGAGATAGACCTGAGGCTCGCTCTGGCGTTCCAGCCCACGCACGTGGATGTTGCCGACGACGCCAACAATCGTGCGCTCGCGAAACGCGATGAAGAACTGTCGCCCGATCGGGTCCTGGTTGGGGAACATCTGGTCCGCGAATGACTGACTGACGACGGCCACCCAGGGCGCGTCGCGCGTGTCGGCGTCGGCGACATCGCGTCCGCGGAGGAGTGGGATGCCTGTCGTCGAAAAGAATCCCGGCGTGACGAAGCGCAGACTGGCCATTCGTGTTTCGGTCGGATCAGGCGCCCAGCTCGACCGAGCCTCCTCACTCAAGCGCCCGAAATCCAGGATCACCGGCCAGATGCCGCCGCGCATGGTCATCGGCAGGAAGCTGATATACGACGCGTTCGTAACTCCGGGGAGTGCACGCGTCTCGTTCAGCACGCGATCGTAGAACTGCTGCCGCCGCTCGGTGGCGTCGTACTTCGGCGATGGCAGCGCCGTTCTCATGGTCAGGACGTTGTCGGCGCGAAATCCCGGGTCGATCTGCTGCACTCGCCAGAGCGCGCGAACGAGGAGGCCCGACGACACCAGCAGGACGACTGACGCGGTGACGGCGGCGATCACCAATGCCGACCGGAGACGTTCGGTGTGGCGGCCCGAGCTGCTTCGTCCGCCTTCGTGGAGCGCGAGCGGATCGGCACCACGCGTGAGGCGAAGCGCCGGCATGATCCCAAAAGCGACGCCGGTGACGAGAGTGACCAACGCGCCGAGCGTCAGCATGCGAAGGTCGGCGCTTGGGGCATCCGGAATCGGCATCGTGTGCGGGACCAGACGTGACACGAGCGGCGTCGACGCAATCGCGATGACGATCCCCAAGCGCACCGCCGAGCACCGCGAGGACGAGGCTTTCCGTGAAGGTCTGTCGGATCAGCCGTTCGCGCCCGGCGCCGATCGCAGCCCGCACGGCCAGCTCCTTCTGCCGCACCAGCCCGCGCGCGAGCAGCAGGTTCGCGAGATTCGTGCACGCAATGAGCAGCATGCACAAAGCGGCGCCCACCAGCGTCATCAGCATGGTGCGCGACTGGCGCGACACTTGATTGCGCAGGAACTGCACGGTGGCGCCCGTTTGCGCGTTCTCCTTGGGATACGCGCGCTCGAGCTGTGCGGCGATGACACGCATCTCGCTCCGCGCGTCCTGCAGCGACACGCCGTCTTTCAGGCGCGCGACGACGTCGAGATAAGTGTCGGTGCGGTCGGCGAGCGAGGCGGGCGTAAAGCGATCTGGCACCCAATACTCGGTGTCACGTGACGGAAAGTCGAACGCCGGTGGCATCACACCGACGATCACATGGGAAACATCGTCGAGAACGATCGTGCGTCCGAGGACACCGCGATCGGCGCCAAACTTCGCGCGCCACAGGCCATCGCTCAGAACCACTGTTCGGGGCGAGCTGTCGAGGTCGTCGACGCTGGTCAGCGTCCGGCCCAAGGCTGCTTGAACGCGGAGAACGTGGAAGAGATCAGAGGTCACGCTGACACCGGTCAGCCGCTCCGGGTCGCCCTCGCCGACGAGATTGGCAAACGACATCGAGTAGGACGACATGCCATCGAACGAGGTCGCCAGCCGCTTCCAATCGACGAAGTTGCTCGGCGACAGCTCCATTTGCGGGTAGCCGCGGAACGTCTGGTCCTGCCAGAGACGCACCAGCCGATCGGACTCGGGGAAGGGCAGGGGCCGTACCAGGACGTGATCGGTAATCGAAAACGCCGCGGTGGTCGCGCCGATTCCGAGGGCCGCCACGAGGATGGCCGTGAGAGCGAACCCCTTCGCCTTGGCCATGCTGCGGAGCGCATACCGCACATCTTGAACGAGAAGGTCCCAGTGCAATTGCGCGGCATTCCGCACGATGTCGACGATCGCGGCGGCCCACACCACCGCACGAGACGCACCCGGCGACTTCCTGCAGACGACGTGCGAACAGGGCGCACAGATCCGGACCGTATTCCGCGCGAAACGACGCTGGGTAGAGATGGAGGAGCGCGCGATACAGCCGCATCACGCCCTCCTCGGCACCAGCCCGCTGGCTCGGGCAAGCTTGACCAGGCCGGCCAGCCGCCCCGCTTCCGCACGAGCCACGGCTTCACCGAACGTGCGTGATCCGGTAGTACCGCCGCCGCTCGTCATCCTTCTCGGGGGCGGGCCGCTGATGGATCTCTTCGATCAGATCCTGATCGAGCATCCGCTGAATCGACCGATAGAGGGTGCCTGCGCTCAGGCGAACGTCGCCATCGGTGCGCGTGGCAACGTGCTGGATGATGGCATACCCGTGGAGGTCGCCTTCAGCCAGGGCCATGAGGATGTGAAACGTTGCCGACTGCAGTGGAAGCAGGGATTCGGGGCGTGGCTGATCGTCAGGTCACCCCTTAACTATATGCACTGTGGATATATTGTCAACGCATAGAGTGGATCGCGTTGAGTTATTACGTGCCTCCGCCCAGGCGGAAAGCCAGCGTCGAACGATTAGGCGCTCTTCGACAGCGGATCCTGCCGCAGCTCGGCGAGCACGGCCTCCATCATCTTGCGCGCGTCACCGAAGAGCATCTGCGTGTTGTCTCTGTAGAACAGAGGATTCTCGACGCCCGCATACCCGCTCGCCATTCCGCGCTTGAGGACGATGCAGGTCTTGGCCTTCCAGACCTCGAGGATCGGCATCCCGAAGATGGGACTCGATGGGTCGTCGAGCGCGCCGGGATTCACGATGTCGTTGGCGCCAATGACAATCGCGACGTCGGTCTCGGGAAAGTCGTGGTTGATCTCTTCCATCTCGATGACGATGTCGTACGGCACCCGCGCTTCCGCGAGCAGCACGTTCATGTGACCAGGGAGTCGACCCGCCACCGGATGGATGGCGAATCGGACGTCGATGCTCCGCTCGCGCAAGAGCTTGGTCACGTCGAATACCGGATACTGCGCCTGTGCCACGGCCATCCCGTAGCCCGGGATGATGATCACGCGTCGCGACTGGAGCAGCAGCTGCGCCGTCTCTGCCGCCGTGATGCTTCGCACTTCGCCTGCCGGCGCCGCGCCCGTTGCCGGCGCTGCGCCCTCGTCGGCGCCGAAGCCGCCGAGGATCACGCTGAGGAATGAGCGGTTCATCGCCGCGCACATGATGTAGCTGAGGATCGCACCGCTCGAGCCGACGAGCGCGCCCGTGATGATCAGCAGATCGTTCGACAGCATGAAGCCGGCGGCGGCCGCCGCCCACCCTGAGTAGCTGTTCAGCATCGAAACGACGACGGGCATATCGGCGCCGCCAATGGCCATCACGAGGTGGATGCCCACTAACGATGCCAGGACGGTTGCCGCAACGAGCGGCCACAGCTGGCGGCATCCTTCGGCGCCGACAAAGAACGACGCCAAGACCGACACATGCCGCGACCGCCGCGAGGTTGAGCACGTGTCGTGCCGGCAAGAGCAGCGGCTTGCTGCGAATGATGCCCTGGAGCTTACCGAACGCGATCACTGAGCCCGTGAACGTGACGGCCCCGACGAGCACGCCGACGAACGTCTCGATGTGGTGAATCATCGCGTCGGTCCCGCTGAACTGCATCGCGGGGTCGAGGGTGATCGCAAATCCGACGAGCACCGCAGCCGCTCCGACAAAGCTGTGCAGGATGGCGACCAGCTGGGGCATCGCGGTCATCTGAACGCGTGCGGCCAGGGCTGCGCCAATCAGGCCCCCGACGGCCAGCATCGCCAGCAACACCGCGTAGCTGGTGACGCCGGGACCCAGCATCGTTGCGATGACCGCGATGGCCATCCCGGCAATGCCGAACAGGTTGCCGCGTCGCGCTGACTCCTGGGCGGAGAGTCCGCCGAGGCTCAGGATGAACAGCACCCCGGCAATGAGATACGCGATGGTGACAACAGTAGCGGGCATCGCGGTCCTATCGCGTGAACATCCGCAGCATACGCTGCGTCACGAGAAACCCCCCAGCAATGTTGATCGACGCCAGCAGGATGGCAGCGGCACCAAGCAGGACCGGCGCCGACGTTGTCGGTCCGCTCACCGTCAGCATGCCCCCGACGACGATGATGCCGCTGATGGCGTTGGTGACGCTCATGAGCGGCGTGTGGAGCGCCGGCGTCACATTCCAGACCACCTGCCACCCCACGATGCATGCCAGCGCAAAGACGGTCAGATGGGACAGGAATGCGGGCGGCGCAACGTAGCCAAGGGCGAAGAGTGCGGCCGCAACGATGGCGAGAGTGCCGCTGAGGCCAAGCGCGCTACCGCGGGGTTCAGGCTTTGGCCTGGTGACCGGTGGCGAAGTCGTGGTCGTCGGTTTCGCCGGTGCGGTGGCGGATCCTTTTTGGAGGTGGCCACACGACGGCACCGTCGTGTGTGATCAGCGCGTTGCGCACGACCTCGTCGTTGATGTCGATATGAAAGTTGGCGGCACCGCCGAGGTCGTCGAGCAGGTAGGCGAGGTTGTTGCCGTACAGCACGCTCGCGGTTGGCGCCAGGCGGCTGGGCAAGTCGATGTAGCCGATGATGTGCACGCCGTGTCGTTCGACCACCGCCCCTGGCTCGGTCAGTGCGCAGTTGCCGCCGTTCTCGGCCGCCAGATCGACAATGACCGATCCCTTCTTCATGCTCCGCACCATCTCTTCGGTGATCAGGACGGGTGCGGGCCGATTCGGAATCAGCGCGGTCGTGATGATGATGTCAACGTCCTTCGCTTGTGCAGCGAACAGCGCCATCTCGGCGGCGATGAACGCGGGACTCATCTCCTTGCCATAACCGCCGCCGCCTTCGCCCTCTTCTTCGATTTGGACCTCGAGGAACTCGGCGCCCACGCTCTTGACCTGGTCGCGAACCGCCGATCGCGTGTCGAACGCGCGCACAATCGCGCCCAGTCCGCGCGCAGCGCCGATTGCTGCCAACCCAGCGACTCCCGCGCCAATCACGAGAACCTTGGCCGGTGGCACTCGCCCGGCGGCGGTCATCTGGCCGGTGAAGAATCGGCCATAGTAGCTCGCCGCTTCGATGACTGAACGATAGCCAGCGATGTTGGCCATCGACGAGAGCGCGTCCATCTTTTGCGCGCGCGTGATACGAGGCACTTGATCGATGGCAATCGCCGTGACCTTGCCGGCTGCCAGGCGCTCGACGAGCGCTTTGTTCTTGCCCGGCCATAAAAAGCTGATGAGCGTTGCGCCCGGCCGAATGAGGTCGGCCTCGTGCACGCCAAGGGTGGGATGCTGATCGGGCGGCTGCACCTTCAGAACGATGTCCGCGTCCTGCCAGAGTTGGCGAGTATCTGGAACGACCGTTGCTCCGGCCGCCTCGTAGTCCTCGTCGTAAAAGGATGCGTTGGAGCCAGCCTGCGACTCGACCTGAACCTCGAAGCCAAGCTTCTTCAGTCGGGCGATGGTCTCCGGCGTCCCGGCGACGCGACGTTCGCCCGGGCGGGACTCTTTCGGAATGGCAATTTTCATCGTTATTGCGGGCTCGTCCTCGACTGCGCCAATCCGTCGGTACTGGTCGCAGCCGACCTGCCGGGCAGAGCCTAACAGAATGATGTCACCGAATGTCACGCGGGGACAGTCCCTGTACCGGGGGACAGTCCCGTAAAACAGGTGGATGGAGGAAGTTACAAGTTACAAGTTCAAAGTTCAAAGTCTAGTTGGACAGTTGACGTACGAAGCAACGGCGCCGACCGGCGCCGTTGTTTGTAACTTGTAACTTGTAACTTGTAACTTAACTAGCGTTCCAGGTCGCTTGCCGCAAAGGCGCCCACGACCGGCGAACTCGACCATCCCGACGGGCGGTCGAGGCCCAGGAGAAAAAGAGTGGTGGAGGCCGTGTCCATAGTCTGGACTTTCCATTCGATCAGTCGTCCGCGCTTGACCCCTTCGCCCCAAGCGATCCAGGGAATCGTCGCGACACCGGCACCACTCCCGGGCGGCTCGCCGGTCAGCATCGACGTGTGTGACGGCAAGCGTCTTGCTGGGAAGAATAGTTGTCGCCGAGAGCGTGTACAGACCCTTCGTCAATCAAGCGCTGCAGCGTGGGGGCCTTGAACGCGGCGATAGCGTCAGGCCGGAGTCCGTCAATCGAGACCACGACTGACGTTGTCGGTGACCCGCGAAGTCGACCACTGGGACGCGCTATACCGGATTGCTGGCTGCCAGTGACGTAGATTGGGCGGCCACAGGCGGCTACGAAGAGTGCAGCAACCATGGCGACACCGATCACGACCGGGACTCGCGATACGGCTGTTTCTGAACATGAGACGCTATACCTAGGACGTCGAGCAGCTGAGGTTAGTTGGCTGACAAGCCCTCCCTGTGTCCTGCGCCCGATGCCCTACCGTGAAAACCCCACGCGCTGTGGGTGGTAGCCGTGATTCTCGTGCGCGAGGACCTGATTGCGGCGCGCGAAGACCTTGACCAACACGACGCCCGCGACGAACCCGCCGACGTGCGCCCAGAACGCGACTCCGCCGCCAGCTTCAGCGGCGAGACTGTTGACGAGACCGCTGACCACCTGAATCCCCATCCAATAAATCAGCATTACCCAGGCGGGAAGGGCGACCGTCGTCACGAAGAAGCCGAGGATGACGAGCGTGAAGACGCGGACGCGCGGATAGAGCACCAGATAGGCGCCCATGACTCCGCTGATCGCGCCCGACGCACCGACCATGGGAATCGGCGAGTCTGGCTGCGCATAGACCTGAGCGAGCGCCGCGGCGACACCGCAGATCAGATAGAACGCGAGAAAGCGCGGGCGCGTCATCGAGTCCTCGATGTTGTTGCCAAAGAGCCAGAGGAACCACATGTTGCCAATCAGGTGCATCCACCCGCCATGAAGGAACATCGACGTGAAGATGTGCGAGCTTTGACGTCCCGGATCGGTCACGCACACGAGACCGTCTCCCATCGGGAAGCCGACGCCCGCGCGCAGCATGCCTGTCAGCTCGCCGGGAATCAGCCCGAGGTTGCAGACGGCCGTGGCGAGTGGCACGTTCGCGCCCGCACCCTGGACGAAGAGCCACGCGAGCATGCACGCCGCGATCACCGCCATGGTCACGACGGCAGGGCGTTGCGTTTGGTTTTCGTCGTGGTAGGGGAACACGGGCCGATTGTAGGTGAAACAACGTCCGCGTGACGCAAAACCGATCCGCCCCGACAGTGGTCAGCCTGTTCGGAGCTTCGCAAGCGCCGCGCGCGCATCGTCCAGGGTTTTCTGGTCGGTCCCTTCGATTGATCCCCGCCTCGTGCAGTGCTTCGAGAATGCGGATCGCCTCCGAGTAATCCGTGATGGATTCGGCAGCGTTCTTGAAGCGCGTGTAGGTCTCGGCCCGGCCGATGAGCGCGAGCGCGACCGCGATCTGCAGCTCGATATTGTCGGGATCGCTCTTCGAGAGATCGCGACTGAGGTTGATTGCGCGACTGTGACTGCCGAGCGCTGCGGGACGATCGCCGGATTTGGCCTGAGCGGTGGCCAGCCCGGCGAAATCCGACGCGACTTCCTGCTTGAAGTCCTCGTTTTCAGGATCCTCGGCGACGAGTTTCTGATGAATCGCCAGCGCCGCCTCGAACCGCCGGACGGCTTCGGCCATGTTGCCGCGGGCCAACAACATCTCGCCCATTTTGAATTCGCTCATCGCCACGTCGTGCAGGGCGAAGATATTCGCCGGATCAGCTTTGGCGAGTGCCTCGAATGTGGCTTGCGCCTCGACGCTGGCGTTCGAGCGCCTCGTCCGATCGGCCCAGAACGCCGAGCACGTCGGCGACGTTGGTGTCGATGACCGCAGCGTTGCGACGAAAAACGGCGTTGGTCGGGTGAGTCTGCATGGCCTTTCGGAATACCTCTCCGGACCGCTCCAGGTTTTCCAAGGCGCCCTGATGGTCGCCGACATTCGGATAGTTCGGATTGCCGAGCGAGTTGCCGAGCTTGTGGTACGCGACACCAAGCTGGCGGATGTTGTTGACATCCGTCGGCGCCAGAGCTGACAACGTCTCCATCATCGCCAGTGCGGTTCGCCGTTCGACAAGTGCCGAGGTTGTGTCGCCGGTTGCCGACAGCAAATCCCCAACCTGGCTGTGCGCAACGACCAGCTCGCGACGAACGTCTGGCGACGCCGCAAGGTCGCCCTGAATGCGGGTGAGCAGCGTCGAGTCCTTGGCGCGCCTGCTCGAGGGCCGCGGTCGTATCACCGCTGGCCGACCGAATTGCGCTGAGCCGGAGATGGGCGTTTGCCGCTCCACGCCGGAGCGCCACATCGTCGGGCCGCACGGCCGTGAGCGAGGTGTATATCGCGACGGCTTTCTGATAGCTCGAAAGCGCGCCTGCCGTGTCGCCGAGATTCGGGTTGAGCGGGCGGCCCTGAACATCACCGAGGCGAACGTATGCGTTGGCGATCTCGGCCTGCAGGTCCACACGATCGCCAGCGTCCGCCACGAGCTTGTCGAGATACTCGAGGCCGCGCGCGACGAGCAGCTGCCGCGCGGCGGTCGAGCCCGGCAGATCTCTGAATCGCGTCGTGGAGCTCGAACAAGTAGGCGTTGGCCAGCCGACGCACATCGTCGAACCGCTGCTCGGCGCGTGCACGCTCGCGCGATGCCACACGCGCCTGCCACGTCGTGCCGACGACGCCCGCGATCAACACGATCAACGTGGCGGCGCCCGCGGCGACGACTCCCTTGTTGCGACGAACGAATTTCGCCGCTCGGTAGCCGACCGTGTCCTTCCGCGCGATGACTGGCAGCCCGGCCAGGTGGCGACGGACGTCCTCTGAAAACTGGTCAACGGACGCGTAACGGCGGTCGGGCTCTTTGCTCAGCGCCTTCAGGGCAATGTTGTCGAGGTCGCCGGCCAGCCGACGGCGAAGGCGATCGGTATGCGGTGACGTTGCACCTCCGACGGGCTGTGTGACGGCCGTGCTTGGCCGCTCGCGGCTCCGCATGGCAAATGACATGAGCGACATCGGCGAGCGATCGGCTGGTCAGCTGGTACGGTCGCCGTCCCGTCAGCAACTCGTACAGCAGCACTCCGAGCGAATAGACGTCGGTCGCTGTCGTGACCGTCTCGCCGCGCACCTGTTCGGGGCTGGCGTAATCCGGCGTCATGAGCTGTAACCCGGCTGCCGTGGGCGCCAGATGTCTGACCGCCAACTTCAGGATTGAGCAGCTTGGCGATGCCAAAGTCGAGCAGCTTGGGGGTGCCGTCGCTGGTGACGAGGACGTTCGCGGGCTTGATATCGCGATGGATGATCAGGTTTTGATGGGCATACTGGACGGCCGCGCACACCTTGCGAAAGAGCTCGAGTCGTGCGGTCGTGTCGAGCTTGCGGGCTTCGCAGAAGTCCGAGATGTTCTGACCTTGCACGTACTCCATCGCGAAGTACGGCAGGCCGTCGCTGGTCGAGCCGCCGTCCAGCAGGCCGGCAATGTAGGGATGCTGCAGGCTCGCCAGGATCTGTCGTTCGTGGCGAAAGCGGCGGACGATCGCGTCGGTGTCCATCCCGCGACGCAACACTTTGATCGCGACGCGCCGCTGAAACGCATCGTCATTGCGGACCGCCAGAAAGACGGTGCCCATGCCGCCACTTCCGATCTCGCGAATCAGGCGGTATGGGCCCACCGCGGATGCCCGACAAGTCGGGGGCGTTGGGGTCCGTTGGGCGAGTGAGGTCGTCTGGAACGTTCAAAGGCCGATCTCGAAAACCTCCATTGTGACCGATCTAGCGGAAAAGCGATATGGTGTGACGGCAGGAGAGGAACAATGCTCAAGGAATTCCGCGATTTCATCAACCGTGGAAACGTATTGGACCTGGCGGTGGCCGTCGTGATTGGTGCGGCCTTCGGTCGAATCGTGACCAGTCGTCGTGGAAGGCGTTCTGACGCCGCCGTTGGGCATGTTGATGGGCGGCATCGACTTCTCGAGTCTGTTTTTGGTTCTCGACAGCACCAAGGGAACGCCAGCGTCGTTGGCGCAGGCGAAGCAAATGGGCGTGCCGGTCATTGCCTATGGCGCGTTCATCAACGAAGTCATCAACTTTCTGATCGTTGCTTTCGCGGTGTTCCTCCTGGTGAAGCAGGCAAATCGTTTCAAAGCTCCCTCGGCCGCGACGACCAAAGCCTGTCCGAAGTGCCTGTCGATGATTCCGCTGGGCGCCACCCGCTGCGCCTCCTGCTGCGCCGATCTGTGATCAGAGAACAGTGATCGGTGATCAGGGATCCGGATCGAGGTCACAGGAATTGAGCTCGATCGAAGTGAAAAAATCGGGTACGTGCAGCGCCACCGCGGATTGAGCTCCTGAAACAGCAAACGACTCGGTTACGCGTCACCTGGTCAGGTCGAGCGCGGCCTCCACCGACTGTCTGCATGCGGACGCATGCTGAACGGACTCGCAACCGCACTCGAGCAGCGTCTCGCCGAAGAACGAACATCAATCACCGGCACCAGACGCTGACCCGGATCCCTGATCTCTCTGATCCCTGATCCTGCACTGATCACCGATCACTGATTACTGATTAGAACGTCCGCCGGGCCACCCACTCACGGTAGAGCGAGTCGCTCACCACGTAGCCGCTCTCGCCTTTCAACACGACGTCCTGTCGTGCGAGTGCAGCCAATGCGGACTGGACGCTGGAGGCGCCCGGTAAGCGGTAACGCGCCCGGACATCGGCCGAGAGCAGCTCCCGGCCATGCTCCAGCACCAGGGCGCGCAGGACCGCGCGTTGTGGAAGCGTCAGCCGCTGCCACGACTCCTCGAAGATGGTGTTTTGCTCGCCAAGAAGCCGTGACAGCGTGAGATGCAGGTCTTCCAGTCCAGCCGTCCGTCGTCCACCGGTTCGCACGTCGTCCCAGGTCTCGTGCGCGAGGCGCTGCACGTCGTAGGGGACGTTCCCGGCCAATTCGATGATCGCCTGACCCAGGCCAGGCTCGACGACGATGCCGCTCTTGGCAAACCGTGCGTCGAGGAACCTGGCGAAGGCGTCCTCGTCAATCTTCTCCAGACGCAGGACCGGTCCCGCCTTGTAGAACGGCCGTCGCGGCCCGAGCATCCGTTCCATCAACGACGGCTCCGAGCCGGCAAACACGTAGCCAACCTGTCGTTGCTCCTGGACCGCTGCGCGCAGCGCTTGCTCGACGCTGCCGCCATCGAAGCTGGCAATCGTCTGAAACTCGTCCAGCGCGATCGCCAGTCGTCGATTGCGGGCGGCAGCAATTCGGCCTGGAAGCGCGAAAACCTCGGCGGCCAGCCGCGCGACTTCGCGGGAGGTTCGGACATTGGGGAAGGCGAGCGAGAACCTGGCATCGCCGGCGCCGGTGGCGTCGAATCGCAGCTCCGGGGTGATGCCTTGCAGCAGCTCGGTGGCCCACCGCCGCAAGCGGGCCGCCGGCGTATCGGCCGACACGAGCGCACGTGCGTAGGACTCGAGAAACCCGACGTACGAGCTCGAGGCGGCGACGGTCACTTCGATCGTGAGGATGCGCTGGCGCGCCAGGCCTCGCATCACATCGCGGATCAGCGAGGACTTGCCATAACGACGAGGCGAAATGAGAAAGACCTTCTGCCCGGCGGCCAGGTCACGACTGAGCCGGTCGCGCTCGCCCTCGCGATCGGCGAAGGCCCCAGCCGTGACGATCTCGCCGTAGACAAAAGGATTCTCCGATGTCATTACGCTGTTCTCCGTAATCATTACGTAGAATAGCGTAATCGGTCCGTGGCCGGTGGTCCAGTGGCCGGTGGCCGGTGATCAGTGGTCAGTGCCTCCCGGAGAGTGGTCAGCAGTCCGGACGGGGAGGGCCCCGATCACGGATCACTGAACACTGATCACTGGTTCGTGTTGGCACCCAACCTGCATCAAGCCCTGCGAACCGCGTCAACACGAGGTGTCTTCATGATTCGAACTACTGCTGTGATGTTGTCGCTGGCGATGCTGGGCGCGGCGCACGCAGGCGGACGCCAGGCCTGGCCGCATGACCGGCAGGATCGCCGGGACCGTCGAGCGATCGCCCGCGAGCAGGGCGTGCCGCCAGGTCAGCTCCCGCCGGCCAATCTCTGCCGCGTCTGGTACGACAACCGCCCGAACGGTCAGCAGCCGGCCGCAACCTATTGCCGCGAGGCCGAGCTGATTGCGTCGCGCAACCGCAATGCGCGCGTGATCTACGGCGAGAACGTCTACTGCCGGGTATCCCGATCGCTATCCGGTGATCGTCCGTCGATCGCGATCGCGGCGTCTACCGGGTGCCAGGCCGCAATCGCGATCCCTCCGGCGATCGCGTGCGCTACACCACGCCCGGGTTCCAGAACGGGTATCGCGACGGCCTGGACAAGGGACGCGAGGATGGCGACGATAACGACCGCTTCGACGCCACACGTCACGAGCTGGTATCGATCG
Organism: uncultured Acidobacteriota bacterium; assembly: GCA_963734095.1. Lineage (GTDB taxonomy): Bacteria > Acidobacteriota > Vicinamibacteria > Vicinamibacterales > UBA2999 > JACCSI01. The sequence goes on from CAVTGK010000051.1 coordinate 21,970, forward strand.
GCCACACGTGGGTACGAAAACGAGTACGGCAGCCGATCCTCATACCAGACGATGTATCGCGAGGGCTTCGAGGCCGGGTATGCCGATGGCTATCGCGCGGCGGACCGTTGGTAACGCGTAAGTCGAATGAACAGGGCCGCGCCCCGCGGCCCGATCTCCTGCTGGCTGCTCCGCCTCCAGGCCCAGCTTCGGTAAATTCGTTCGGGTCCGGGCGCCGTATATACTCCGCCGGTATCATCAGGAGGAAATCGTGCGCAATCGTCTGCTCCTGACGTTGGTGGGGATGGCGGCCATGACCGGATTGGTCATGGCGCAGGGGACCAGTCAGCGTCTCAATCCAGTCATCGAGCTTCTCGAGCAGAAGAAGCCGGTTTTCGGCCTCTACGCGCCGAGCAATCGGCGGCCTGGCCGCCCCGGCGGCCCCGGTGGCGCGCCCGGCAGCGCCGGCGGCACCGCCGCGCCCGAAGCACCGCCCAAGTCGCCCACGGAACTCGCCAAGGAAGCCGTCGCCTACAAGTCCAGCGACTTCGTCTTCGACGGCAGCATGGAAGGCGGTCTCGAGCGCGCGCTGCCGGCGTTCACGGCGCTCATGAGCGGTCATGCAGGACGCCGGCGCGCTCACCAAGTCGCCGCTTCGTCTGACGCATCCGCTCATCGTCAAGACGCCGGAGCTCGACGAGCCGACGATCCACGCCGACATCGCGCGGCAGCTCGATCTTGGGCGTCAGCGGGCTGATGTTGCCGAAGGCCGAGAGCGCCGAACAGGTTCGGCAGGCCATTGCCGCCATGCGCTTCAAGTCCAAGGGCGGCACGCGGCCCGATGACCGTCGGCAACGCGCCGGCGTTCTGGGGCTGTCGGAGGCGGAGTACAGGCGGCGCGCCGATGTGTGGCCGCTCAATCCCGAAGGCGAGCTGATCAACTGGACGATCATCGAGAGCAAGGAAGGCCTCGCGAAGGTGCGCGAGATTGCCGCCGTCAAGGGCATCGGCGTGCTGTGGCCGGGCGCCGGCACGCTGCGCGGCGTGTTCACGACCACCAACGCGGCCGGCGAGCGCGTGTTCGACGAGAAAGGGTGGGAAGGCGCGATTCAGCAGGTGCTCGCGGCGTGCAAGGAATTCAACGTCGCCGTGCGGCTTCCCCGCCAATCCGAACGACATCGAGATGCGCATGAAGCAGGGCTTCAGCGTGTTCGTGATGAACTGGGGCGACGCCGGCTTCAAGGCCATCGAGATCGGGCGCAAGGCCGCCAATCGGCCGCTGACCAACGATTGACAGCGCCGCTCACGCTCACGGATCGCCGAGTGATGCGGTCACTGACCAGTCGGCCCACATGTCAGCGGCATGCGCTCAGCGACCGTTCTGATCGGTCTCGCCGTGTGCTGCTGCGATCGCTTCCGGCGTCGGGCCTGTCGCGCCGCGTCAGGACTGGCCGGCAGTTCCGCGGGCCCGGCGGACAGGGTCATTCCTCCGAGCGCGGTCTGCCTGCTGACTGGAGCGAAGACGAAGAACGTCGTCTGGAAGACGCCGGTGCCGGGCATGGGCTGGTCGTCGCCGGTCGTCGCCGGCGGCCGCGTCTGGCTGACGGCCGCCGTGGACGAGCGGCGACATCGTCGCTGCGGGCGCTCGCGTTCGACGTCGAGACAGGGCCGCGAGGTCGTCAACGTCGAGGTGTTCCGACTTGAGGAACGCGCGCGACATCAATCCCAAGAACAGCTTTGCGTCGCCGACGCCGGTCCTCGACGGCGATCGCGTCTACGTTCACTTCGGCGCCGATGGCACCGCCGCGTTGACCACGTCCGGCGAGGTGGTCTGGAAGACGAAGCTCCCCTACGAGTCGCAGCACGGCGCCGGCGGCTCGCCGGTCGTCTACGGCGATCTGCTGATCTTCAGCTGCGATGGGCACGACGCCGCATTCGTGGTCGCCCTCGACAAGCGGACCGGCAAGGTGCGATGGAAGACCAACCGCCGGCAGCCGGCGGATCAGGCCTATACGACGCCGCTCGTCATCCGCGTCGGCGATCGCGATCAGGTGGTCAGCGTCGGCGCGTATCGCGCGGCGGCCTACGACCCGCTGACCGGCCGCGAGATCTGGCGCGTCAGCTACGCCGACGGATTCTCGAACGTGCCGCGGCCGGTCTATGGCCACGGGCTGGTCTACATCGCGACCGGATTTCAGCAGCCGGCGCTGATGGCGGTTCGTGCCGACGGGACCGGCGATGTGACGCAGAACGCACGTCGCGTGGACGCTGCGGCGCGGCGCGCCGCTGACGCCGTCACCGCTGCTCGTCGGCGACGAGCTCTACGTCGTCACCGACGGCGGCATCGCCATCGTGCCTCGATGCGCCGGACCGGCGCCGTGCACTGGCAGATGCGGCTGGGCGGCACATACTCCGGCGTCGCCGGTCTTTGCCGATGGCCGGATCTATTTTCTCGGCGAAAACGGCGGGGCGATGGCGATCGCCCCGGGCAGAGCAGTTTCGCCGCGTCGGCAGCAGCACGCTCGACGGCGCGATGCTCGCGTCGATGGCGGTGTCGGGCGGATCGCTGTTCATTCGCACCGACAGTCACTTGTATCGCATCGCGGCCCCTCGCGACGGGCGTCAGGGTCAGCCGCATTGATCGCTCTGGAGAATCTCAATGAATGCACGTGTCGATGTCGGTCGATGGTCTTGTCGTTGCTCGTGTCGTTGGAGGCGGCGTCCGCGTTTGCGCAGGCGCACGCAGCCCGCCAAGCCGTTCGAACCGCAGGTCGGTCAGGCCGGCAAGGACGTCGTGTGGGTACCGACGCCGCAGGCGCTCGTCGAGAAGATGCTCGACATGGCGAAAGTCACGCCGCAGGACTTCGTCATGGATCTCGGATCGGGTGACGGGCGCACGGTGATCACCGCCGCCAAGCGCGGCGCCCGCGCGCTGGGGATCGAATACAACCCGGACATGGTGGAGTTGTCGCGACGAACGCCGCAGCCGCCAAGGTCACCGACAAGGCGACGTTCGAGAAGGCCGACCTGTTCGAGACCGATCTTTCGAAGGCGCAGGTCATCACGATGTTCCTGCTGCCCTCGATCAACATGAAGCTGCGGCCGAAGATTCTCGACCTCAGCCCGGGCACGCGCATCGTGACCAACTCGTTCACGATGGAAGACTGGCAGGCGGATCAGTCGGAGACGGTCACCGACGACTGCAGCAACTGGTGCACCGCGCATTTGTGGATCGTGCCGGCGAAGGTCGAAGGCACGTGGCAGATCGCCGCAAGGGAACCTGACGCTGAAGCAGCAGTTCCAGATGATCTCCGGGACGCTTGGGATCGACGGCGATCACCGAGGGGCGGCTGCGCGGCGATCAGATCGAGTTCACGGTCGGCAGGACGAAGTACACCGGCCGGGTGGACGGTCAGACGATCCGCGGCACCGGCGACGACGGCAAGCCCTGGACGGCGACCAAGCGCTGACTACGTGGAGCCAATGGATCGGCGCTTAGCCCGCCGGTCCATTCGCGTCTCTGGCGTTCATCGACGCGCATCGGTCAGGCCGTGCCGTGGTAGCCAGCGAGTAGAACTAGGCACCCAGGCACTTCAGGCACACCGGCACCTCCAGAGTGAGTGGGTGCTTGGCTTTCCCCTTTGACTGGAAACGGGTAACTGACAACTACCAAGGCCTCCCCGTCCGTGTAACATCTGCACGTGCGTCGTTGGTCCTTACGCACGAAGATTCTGCTCGCGTCGAGCGTCATCCTCCTCGCCCTGATCGGCGCGACGCTCGCGTACGTCGGTTGGCAAGCGAACGATTTCGTCGGCGAGCGAATCTCCGGCGACCTCGAGGACAGCAGCGCCGTCATCGCCGCCGCCGAGGCCGATCGCTTTGCCATGCTGCAACTGACGGCGCAGGTGCTGGCGTCGTTCCCGCAGCTCCGTGCGCTGCTCGAAAACACCGACGCCGCGACCATTCGCGACGTCCTGCTCGACTACATCCAACGAACGGCGGGTGCCGACTCCAGAGCGCAGCGCGCAGACCTGTTGATTGTCTTTTCGCCGACCGGCGAGACCCTCGCTCGAACCGATGCGATCGCGGCTGTCGACGTGCCGGACGTCAAGGGACGCTGGATCGATCCCTTGCTGGCCGGTCAACGGCCGGGTGGGTTTGTCGCGACACCTACTGGCGTCTACCACGCGGCGGCGGAGATTGCGGAGGCTGGCGGCTCCGTCTTTGGCTTTCTCCTCGCCGGCGCGCGCATCGACGACGGCTTTGCCCAGAAACTTCGCAGCGCCACCGGTGAGGACGTCGTCGTGCTGTCGGAGAGGCAGGTGCTCGGCTCCACGATTCCGCGGCGACCTGCCTTGGAAGAGCGGAGCTGAATGGAAGGCGTCTTGCGTGCTCGACCGATCGCCGCATTCCCGGCAGTAACGATCGCGATCCGAGCAGTATGCCGTTCGCGCCACGCCGGGAACCGACGCATCGATCACCTATCTGACGCTGCAATCGCGCGATCGCGCGCTGGCGCCGTACCGACGGATTCAGTTTGGCCTGCTCGCGCTCGGCGCCATCGCCGTTGCCGCGGGCGTCGCCGCCAGCGCCCTGCTGGCGCGCACGATCACCGCGCCGGTGGCGCGACTGGTCGAAGGCCACCGAGCAAGTGGCGGCGGGCAACTTCGACCACGCCGTCGACGTGCACACGCAAGACGAACTGGGCGCGCTGGCCGAGTCGTTCAACAGCATGACGCGGGGCCTGCGCGAGCGCGCCGACATGCAGAAGTTCGTCTCGCAGTCGACGATGGAGATGATCCAGTCGAGGTCGAAGGCATCCGCCAGCGAGCGAAAGCGGCTGACGATGCTGTTTTCCGATGTCCGCGGGTTCACGCCGCTTTGCCGAGCAGCGGCAGCCCGAAGAAGCCGTCGAATGGCTCAATCGGTGCCTCGGGCTGCAAGCGGATCTCGTGCGCAAGCACAACGGCGACGTCGACAAGTTCGTCGGCGACGCCGTCTTCGCGCTGTTCGACGGCGAGGACATGGCGTTTGACGCCGTCCGTTGCGCGGTCGAGATTCAGCGCCAGATGGACACGCTCGAAGTGCCCCGGACGGCGGGCCGCTCGAAGTCGGCATCGGCATCGTAACCGGAGACGTCATTCTCGGCAGCATCGGCAGCCACGATCGGCTCGACTACACGGCGGTCGGCAACCAGGTGAATCTCTGCTCGCGCCTCTGCGCGATGGCTGGTCCGCGCGAGATCCTGATCGCGGATTCCGCCTTCATGCTGGTGCGCGACATGGTCAAGGCGGAGAAACTCGAATCGATTGCCGTCCGCGGGCTGGCGCAACCGGTCGACGTGTATCGGATGGAAATCGCGCGCAGCGTTTGACGACCGATGACGTCGTTGACGTAGCACGACGCTTCGCCAGGCTACGGCGGTCCGCAAGCTACGCAGGCGGAAGACACGAAAGGACAAACGAAAACTAACGTCCGTCCTCCTTCTTCTCGTACGCGCTCGCCGGATAGTCCTGGCCGAACTTGTTCTTGTGCGGCACGGACACGTAGCGCGATTCATCGAGCGTCATATCGGGGACGGACTCGTGCCGTCTTCACGGTGACCTCTACGGTCGTCGGCGCGGCGCGATCCGACCGCGCGGTGACGCGATAGGTCCCGGCGGCAAATCGAGCGAGTAACGTCCGTCGTCCCACGGTGCCATGTACGGCGTGGGCACGACGACGATGAAGGCGGTCATTTGCGGGTGGATGTTGCAGAAGACCCGATAGGTGCCCGGTTGCGCGAACGTCCGCTTCTTCGTCGCTCCCGCGCGATAGAGGCCAAGGTCGAACGGTGCCGGCGCGGACAACGAAAAGACGTTGTGAAAGATGTCGTCCTGATTGGGGAAGTCGACCGTCGATCCCACCGGCACGACCATGACGGCCGGGTATGAAGGTTTTGTCCGCTGGAGCAGTCGCGGGGTGACCGGTCGAGCGGGCGCCGGGCGATCGACCGGCTCGGCATAGACGATCGCCTGCGACGCGCTGGTGCGGGGCGCCGTGTGTGTCTCGACCCGCCCGGTGACGTCGGCCGGCCACGGCGGCCGGCGAAAGCAGGGCAATCGACGCCGCGAGAAACCACGGGCTGGCATTACCGGGCGGTTCCGCATTCGCTCAGTATGTCACCTGCGCGTGGCGTCGAACTCTCCGCTCAGAACGATAGTTCGGGATCGAGGACACAATGGTTCGCGATGGCCACACTGATTCACCGATCCCCTCCTGCGTCCACATCACTGAGCTCCGCGTCGGCTTCGATCTCGACCAGGTACTCGTCGCCGACCAGCGTCGCCGCGACCAGTGTGTTGGCCGGCAGAATCGCCCCGAACCGCGCGCCGTGCGCCCGCGCCACGGCTTCCCAGTCGCCGATGTTTCTGACGAAGACGCGCGTGCGCACGACGTCCGCGAGCGCTGGCGCCGAGCGACTGCAGCGCGCCTTCGATCTTGTCGATGACGAAGTGCGTCTGGGCAGCGGCGTCGCTGCCCGCCGATCAGCGCGGTCGCCCAGCGTGGCCGTCGTGCCCGACACGCTGATGCGCTGGCCGTGGCGCACCGCGCGCGCAAAGCCGGCCAGCTGCTCCCACGACGTGCCGCTCAAGCACAGCGTGCGGCCGTCGGCCCGGCCCTCGACCTGCGTACGGCGCCGGCATCGCGTCGCAGATGGTGACTGAGGTCGCCGGAGCCGTGAGGAACGGCGGCGTGCGGTACTCGTCGCCGCAGTCGCCAGGAATCGGGTGCAGCGTCGCGATGGCGGCCTGCAGCTCGCGCCGGTCGGCGTCGGTCAGCGAGAACGCGAACAGGCTGCGCGTGTCGTCGATGTGCGTCGCGCTCGCCGAGCCGGGCGCCGACGATCACGCCGGCGACGCCGGGCTGGTCGAGCACGTAGCGGCTGGCGACGTTGGCGATCGAGACGCCGTGCCGCGCGGCGACGGTCGCTGCCGCGCGCAGCACCCGCTGCAGCGCCTCCCAGCCGCCCGGCGACGCGGATGAAGCGGCCGTACTTCATCTGCGACCACGTGCCGGTGCGTTCCCAGTCCGGCTCGGGCTGGCCGAGCCAGCGCTCGGTCAGCCAGCCGCCGGCGACGGTGCCGTACGCGAGCAGTCGCACGCCGCTGGCCGCGCAGTACGGCGCCAGCCCGCGGCCGCGCGCGCTGATCGAGCAGCGAGAACGACACCTGGTTCGACACCACCTCGATGCCGCTCGCCATGCACCATGTCGCAGATGGGCGGTGTCGACGTTGGTCAAGCCCGAGATGCCGGATCAGCCCTCGCGCTTCAGGTCCTGCAGGAGGAACAGCGTCTCGAGCCAGCTCGGGTCGGCGTAGTTCCAGGCGTGAAACTGCAGCAGATCGATCGCACTCGGTGCGCAGCCGCGTGCAGCGCGCGCTCGACGGCGGCGCGCACGTCCGCCTTCGTCACCGGCCCGGGCTTGGGCACCCACTTGGTCAGCAACTGCACAGCGCCGCTGGCGCCGCGCGCGGATAGTGGCCCGCGATCAGCTCGGCCGAGCCGTAGTGGTCGGCCATGTCGAACGTGGTCAGCCCGCTGCGACATACGCGCCATCGCGGCGGCGGCGCGATCGAGATCGACAGTGCGGCCGTCGCGCTCCATGTCGGCGATCTGCCACAGTCCGGTGAGCACGCGCGAGATCGACAGGCCGGCGCGAGGTCGAGTTCATCGGAACCTGGACAGCCTCGGCCATCGTGTCGGCTCACTCCGGCGGCAGCGCCGCGAACCGCGCGCGCAGGTCGACGCCCGCCCGCCTCGAGCGCAGCGCACCTCGCGCCAGTAGATGACCGAGCCGGCGGCCATCACCACGGCCCACAGTAGGTCGAGCGGAAGTACCACGCGGCGGCCGGAGCCGTCAGGTCCTTCCAGGTGTGCACCGCCAGGAAACCGGCCAGCACGATGACGCTCGAGCCCGCGAGCGGCACCTGGAGCGCGCGCGACGGCAGCACCGTGACCGCGCGCGCGAGCGCCGGGTTGCGCGCGGCAGCGTCAGCACAGAGACCGCCATCAGCAGGAAGTTCACCAGCATCGCCGTCACGAGAATGTCCACGCCGAGGAAGAAGTCGCCGGCCAGGTGACTGCCGAGAACGCCGAGCGTGGCCATCACGCCGCTGGCGACAATCGCCACGTGGGGCGTCCGAAACGCGGGTGCACGGCCGCGCCACCGCGCCGGAAAGATGCCGTCTTCGGCCCACGCGAACATCAGCCGCGAGACCGCCAGCAGCATCGCCGGCAGGTCCTTGGCGAGCGCGACGGCCGCCGCCGAGACGATCACGACCGTCCAGAACGGCGGCAGCAGGTAGCCGAGCAGGCCTGGCGCCGTGAGGTCGCGCCGCGCGCGCCTCGGCTGCGATGTACTGCCACGGCACGGCGTGGTACACCGCCGCGGTGAACAGCAGGTAGAACACGCCGACCGAGCCGACCGCCAGGCCGATCGCCAGCGGCAGGTTGCGGCCGGGGTTGCGCGCTTCGCCTCCGGCCTGCGCGATGGCGTCGAAGCCGATGAACGACGCGAAGAGCAGCGCCGCCGCCGGCAAGAACGCGCCGCGGCGAGCGGCGCGTCGCCGGCAGCCGGCATCGATGCGACCCTCGCGAGCGCAGCAACGCCGCGGCGAAGTCGGCATGGTCGAAGGCAGAATCCCGCCACGATCACGACGCCGCCGAGCGCGAACGTCAGGAACATCAGCGGCACGATCAGCCGCTCGTAGAGCGTGATGCCGCGGAGGTTGATGGCCGACCGCCGTCCACAGCACGCCGAGGGAGATCGCCAGCCGCACGCGACCGCGTTCCGAGCGTGGCGGCCGACGCTCTGCCAGTCCAGCGGCCACGGCGATGTCGCGCAGGAACGGCACCAGCACGTACGAGACGACGCCGATGGCGACGCACAGCGAGAACCACTGCGAGAACGAGGCGACGAACCCGAGGTAGGGATCAGCCCGCGGCTGGCATAGACGTAGCTGCCGCCCGCGCGCGGCATGGCCGAGCCAGCATCGCATAGCCAGGCCGGCCAGAACGGCCGGAAGCGCGGCGAACGGAAACGCCGGCAGCACGTGCGGCCCGATGCCCGGCACGTTGCGCTGGATCATGAACGGGATGACGTTGATGCCGGCGCCGACCATGGCGCAGACGCCGGTCGCGGTCAGGCCGAGCAGGCCCATCTCGCGGGCGAGGCGGGATGGCGGGCCGGCTGGGCCACTCATAGGCGGGAAGAGTCTACAGGACGGTGACTGTCCCCCCGGCGCGGCCGGTGTCTTGACAGCCCGGGGCACGAAGCAGGTAAGCTGCGCAATCCGTTCGACAGGTTTGCCTCGACGGGTGCAGCCCATGCGACACGCTTCGATCCTGGCCGTAATGCTCGCGCTTTCGGCCGTCGCGTCGGTCTCACCGCAGGAGCCGGTGATCAGCCGCAGCGCGCCCATGACGCTGACCGGCGAAATCGTCGATATCTCCTGCTACAAGCAAAAGGGCGTGGCCGCCGGCACCGGCGCCGCGCATGTGGAGTGCGCGAAGATGTGCGTGCTCCAAAAGGGCGCCGCGCTCGGCATCCTCAGCGACGGCGATGGCCTGTTCCGCCTCTGGGGCACCATGGCGCGCGACAAATATGCCAAGCTGCTGCCCTACGTCGGGCAGACCGTGGCGATCACCGGGCACCGAAGTCGTGCTGTCGAACAACTACGACGTGCGCTCGTTCGACGTGCAGACGATCAAGGCCGAGAAAGCGAACGCAGAAAGCACTGGCAGTACCAAAGGAAGGATGACATGCACGCGAGATCCTTCGGCGGCGCGACGGTCGGCGTCGCTCGTGCTCGGCCTGATTCCGGCGAACCCGACCGCACAGAGCGGCTCGGCCGCGCGGCACGCGCCGGCGAACGCCGGCAAATCACCTACACGAAGCACGTCGCGCCGATCCTGCAGCGCTCCTGCCAGACCTGCCATCGCCCGGGCACGAATGCGCCGATGTCGCTCATGACCTACGAGGACGTGCGGCCCTGGGCGCGCGCCATCAAGACGCGGCGTGCGCGGCCGCATCATGCCGCCGTGGCACATCGAGCGGAACGTCGGCATCCAGCAGTTCAAGGACGACCCGTCGCTGACCGACGAAGAGATCGCGACGATCGCCGCGTGGTCCGACGCCGGCGCGCCGCGCGGCAACCCGGCCGACCTGCCGCCGCCTCCGACGTTCCCAGACGACGAGGCATGGCACATCGGCACGCCGGATCTCATCGTCCAGATTCCCAAGCCGCATGTCGTGCCCGCGAACGCCGCCGACCTGTGGATCGACTACATCGCCGACTCGGGGCTGACCGAGGACCGCTACCTCCAGGCGGTGGAAGCCAAGCCGGGGCCGGGCGCGCGCAGCGTCGTGCATCACCTGCTCACATATCTGATCCAGGAAGTCGATGAGGACGAAGTGCTCTCGGGCCGGCTCGACGATCGCGGCACCAACAGCGAGAGCTTCCTCAACGAATACGCCGTCGGCAAGAACGGCGACTTCCTGCCCGACGGCACGGCCAAGCTCGTGAAGGCGGGCGCGAAGATCCGGTTCAACCTGCACTACCACGCCGTCGGGCACCGAGACCGTCGACCGCGCACGCATCGGGCTGAAGTTCTATCCGAAGGGCTACGTGCCGAAGTATCACCAGATCTCGCTGCAGATCGCCAACCGCATGCGCGATCTCGACATTCCGCCGAACACCGTGTCGCGGCACGACGGCTACTACCGCTTCTCGAAGCCCGCGCGCATCACCGCGCTGCAGCCCCACATGCACAATCGCGGCAAGCGCATGTGCGTCGAGGCGATTCTGCCGACCGGCCGGGCCGAGATGCTCAATTGCATGGGCTTCGAGTTCGACTGGCACAAGGTCTACAACTACGACGACGATGTGACGCCGCTGCTGCCGGCGGGGACGATGCTCCACACGATCCTGTGGCACGACAACACCGCCGAGAACCGGAGCAACCCGGATCCGCGCAACTGGGTCGGCTACGGCCAGCGCACGATCGACGAGATGGCCTTCGCGTGGGTCACCTGGACGTATCTCGAAGAGGACGACTACAAGACGATGGTCGCGGAGCGCCAGAAGCGCCGACCACGGAGCGCGAGCGCTGGAACGCTCGCTGTGGCTTCCGCCTTCGGCGGAAGTTGGGCGCGGGCATTGACTCCGGCTAAGCGACAGCTCGTGACCAATCGACCGCATCTCGGTCGTGATTCCGACTGCAGTCTCGCGGCGATCGGTCTGAACATGAGCTGATTCCGTGCACAGTCAGCGGTCGATAGCATCGTGCATGTCGGCGGTGGGCTCGTGACTGGTGCTCGTCGCGCTGGCCTCGGTCGGCGCAGCGTCGGCAGCCGCGCCTGCTCACGCAGGAAGTCTACTCCAATGCGGTCCGCTACTCGCGCGGCCAGAGCATCCAGCCGGTCTACGAAGGCTGGTCGAAGAACCCGGACGGTTCGTCTCGATGTGGTTCGGCTACCTCAATCGCAACTACGAGGAGCGCCTCGAACGTCCCCGTCGGGCCTGACAACGGCTTCAACGGCGAGGACATGGGCCAGCCGGAGTTTTCGAGACGCGGCGCCAGCAGTTCGCCTTCAAGATCAACGTGCCCGTCAACTTCCCGAAGGACAAGAGATCTCGTCTGGACCGCTCAAGGCCAACGGCGTCACGCTCAAGGCATACGGCTCGCTCTGGCCGGTCTGGGAGATCGATCAGCACACCATCTCGGCCAACCGCGGCAGCCGCACGGCGGTGGACTTCGACGAGCCGCCCAACGAGGCGCCGCAAGGTCGTCGATGCCCCGCCGGCCTCTGACCGCTGCGCTCGGCAAGGCGCTGACCGCTCGCGGTGACGTCGGATCGCGGACGATGGCAATCCGAAGCCGCGCACCGATCGCGGCGCGCGCGTGGCGGGGATCAAGCGCCCGCCGACCGGACCGGACGATGCCGCCGATGAATCAGTCGCTCCGGGTGAGCTGGATCCAGTGGCGAGGGCCCGGCATCGCCGAAGTTCGATCCCGCGCGTCGTCCGCGTCGCGGACGGCAAGGCGACGACCAACGTCACCTTCGACAAGCCCGGCATCTACGTGCTGCGCGCCTACGCCGAGGATGCCAGCATCCACACGCCCCACGACGTCAAGGTCACGGTCGTTGCGCCCACGAATCAGAACGAGTACGCCACCGCCCAATTGAAGTGATGATTCCGGCGGCGCTGCACGCCAGCCGAGGTTTCGAGCCAGCGATACTCGAATGAGGTTGCAACTTCCGGCGTCGGCCGGAATGTGAGACTGCTGTAGGCGGAGTTGTTTCGCGTGAGCGGCACCGGATCCTCCGGTCGATCCGTCCCGCCGCCGAAGACGACCTCCCATCGATCGAGCGGCTTCACCCGCGCTTCGAGGAAACCGCCCCCGACTCCGAAACCTGTCCAAGCGCGCCACCAAAGGCATCGAGGTTGTCGCCAACGAACGCCTCGCCGGCGAGTCCAAAGCGCGCGCCCTGGACGTGAAAGTCGACGGCCGCTGCGTGACTCGTCAGCGAGTACGTCCACACGGTCGCTCGCGACTGTAGTGGCCCGACACGACCAAGTGACGCGCCGCGATCGTTGTCGCCGCGCTGCCAGGCGACGCGTGCCTGCGACACCGGGGTATCGTGAACGCTCGCCGCCGAGGGCTGGCGGTACGAACGTGTAGTCGGGAACACGATAGTCACCGCCGATCGGCGCCACGATGCCGAAGGCCACGCGAAGTTCGCCGCTGTCCGATCCGGCCAGTCGGCGTTCCACGCGCGCCTGCGGCGTGCGGAGATACAGGTTGCCCGAACGGAACAGCAACGGAAATGACAGTGCGGCGACCGAGGTTGGATTTCGCGGCGCAAGCATCATTTCGTCCTGGCCCACCTGCAGCGCGGTGTCTCCTCGTTCGAATCGAGCGAACGCATACACGAGATCGCGGAAACCCATCACATGGCCGGTCTGGAACGGCAGGAATACCTCCAAAGAAATCGAAGACGACCGCGCCACTGCCTTGCCACGAGCCAAGCGCGAGGCCTTCAGCCCGGACGTCCGAGTCGGGTTTGTCGCGTCGAGCGTGAACGAGCCAGTTCGCGGCGGTGCAGCGGCGACAATATTCGGGTTCTCGAGCCAGTTCGCTTCACCGCTGTTCGCGGCCACAGTCGAATGGACGGTCCCGAGAATCTTGAGCGGCATGCGCGAAGCGGATTCCACCTTGGTCTGCGCGTGTTCCGCAACCTGACTCTGGAGGATTTCCACGGCGGTGGCGAAGGAACCGCCGGTTCGGCCTGTGGCGGGGCGCCCTTCAGTTGATCGAGGTCGGCTCGGAGCTTTTGAAGCTCATTGCGCGCCTCGGTGAGCTCGGCTCGCAACGCTCGGAGTTCTGCGACCACATCGGGTTGACTGGCTCCCGGCGATTGAGCGGCCGATGCCGACGGTCCGGCTGACGGAAAGCCACCAGAACGAGCACCAGAGCAGTGGTTTGCATCCGGCCATGATACTGGCGCGTCAATCGTGGTCGTCGGAGTGTCATCCAGCAGGTTCGAGGCCTCGCCTGTGCGTTCCTGGCATGAACTGGTGTCACATGACGGCACAGTCTGTGAGCCGTTTCGGAACATTCGACCTAACTTGTTGAATTCAAAACAGTTTTGTTCGAGCGTCGCGGGGCCGTGCTCCGGGTTGGTACACTCTGATCGAATCGCCCGACCACCTCGTTACTTCATAACTACTGATTCCATAGAACTTATCTCGCTTGATGAGTTTGAGCACCTGCCTTGCAAGTGTCCGGGGCGATGGACTCACAAAAATGAGTCAGGACCAGCGACGTTTGCAATTGGCGCGAGCCTATTCCGGAGCGGTCATTGGTGCCGGCGCCGGCGTGCTCGCGCTGCGACTGCCGCAGGTCCGCCTGGACGAACCGTTCTTGTTTCTGGTGTTGCTGGCGGGATCGTTCGTCATCTCCGGACTCAAGGTGCCCCTGCCGATCGCTCGCGGCAAGGCGACCCTCTCGATGTCCTACTTCACCGATTTTCTGGCGCTGGTACTTCTCGGTGCGGACCAGGGAATGATCATCGCCGGTGCCAGCGCCGCGGCGCAGTGCTTGCTCAACGCGCGCGGGCGGCCGTCAATGGTTCGGACGTTGTTCAGCGCCGCCACGCTGGTCATCACGATTCAAACCACGGGGTTGGTCGTCAGCGCCCTGGGTGGCTTCCCGAACAATGCACCGCTGGTGTTGAGCCAGACGACGATCGCCGCGACCGTCCTCTTTTTTGCGCTGAACACCTGGCTGGTGGCTACCGCGGTGGCTCTCGACAAGAACGAGCCCGTGGCCCGCACCTGGTACGACCACTTTCTCTGGACCGCGCCCGCGTGCTTCATCGGCGCCGGGCTCGCGGTGTTGTTGTCGGCGACCGCGGGAGCATTTGTCTGGGTGCCGGTGCTTGCCTTCGGGCCGTTGTTCGTGACCTTCAAAGCGTACCGAATCTATCTCGGGCGGGTCGAGGAACAGCAGCGTCACGTCGAGGAACAGCAGCGTCACGTCAAAGAGATCTCCGATCTTCACTTCGCGAGCGTCGAAGCGCTCGCGCGGGCAATCGATGCCCGTGATCAGACCATCGAGAACTCGCGGAGCGGCGAGAACCATGTTCGCCGGCTCCAGGCCTGGGCGACTGCGCTCGCCGAGGCCGCGGGAATGACGACGGACGACATCGAAGCCGTCAAGGTTGCCGCGCTCCTCCATGACATTGGAAAGCTCGCGGTTCCCGAGCACATCCTGACCAAGCCAGGACGCCTCACCGCGAAGGAGTTCGCTCGCGTGCGCATCCACCCCGTCGTGGGCGCCGAGATCATCAAGGCCGTGCCCTTCCCTTATCCGGTCGCCCCGCTGATCCGCAGCCATCATGAGCGGTGGGACGGGACGGGCTATCCCGACGGCTTGCGTGGGGAGGAGACGCCGCTTGGGGCGCGAGTGCTGGCGGTCGTGGATTACTTCGACGCGCTCACATCCACGCGCCCTTATCACGGGCCGACCGATCGTGAGCAGGCCATCCTGACGCTTCAGGCCGAGGCTGGCCGCGCGCTGGATCCACTGCTCGTCGACTTGTTCATCGGCATCCTGCCCAGGCTCGACAAGCCGGAGAGCAGTGTGCCGTCAGCGGTCCGTTGCGCGGCGAAAGCCGGTCAGGCAGTCGCACCGAGCAATGGCTTGGCCGACGATGCCGGCGCGCGCGACTTCGTCCTGGGTCTACCAGAACATTTCGCTGGCGACTCAGGAGATGCGGGCCCTCCACGACATCGCGCAGACGCTCGGCACACGGCTCAGCGTCGACGACACGATGGCGCTCCTGACGTCGAAGCTCAGTCGGCTCGTGCCGGGCTCCAGCTGGGTGCTGTTTCTCCACGAACGCGGCGAGGATGTCCTGCGCTGCCGTTTCGCGACCGGGTTGTCGCGCTGAGGTCATCCCACGTTTCACGATTGCCAACGGCAAGGGGCCCAGTGGCTGGGCGGCGCGCAACCGCACGCCGGCTCTCAATGCGCACGCCGCCGCGGACTTCGAGGCCGCCGGGCTTTACGGCACGGGTCGCGCGTTCCAATCGGCGCTGTCGTATCCGCTGGTTGACGGCGACGAGCTGATCGGCACGCTCACGGTCTATCACGTCGACGTCGAGCCCTTCCGCGACGAGCATCGACACGTCCTCGACCACATCTCACCGCAGGTGGCATCGGTGCTGCGCAACGCCGTCGCCTTCGAGCGGATGCGTGACGTGTCGTTCACCGATCCGCTGACGGAGCTTCCCAACTCGCGCGCGCTCGCCGAGTTCCTGCGGCAGAATGTCGTCGAGCCGAAGGGCAGCCGTGTGCCCACGGCTCTCATCATGGTCGACCTCGACGACTTCAAGGCGGTCAACGATGGACACGGTCACCAGAAAGGCGACGAGGCGTTGAAGGCGGTGGCGGAGACGATTCGCGCGCACGTCCGAGGCTCAGACTTTTCCGCTCGCTACGGCGGCGACGAGTTTGTCGTGGTGCTCGCTGGCTGTGACCGGGTCGAAGCCGAGGAGCGAGCGCATCTCCTGCAGGACGCCGTCGCACGCGTCGTTCTCGAGACCACGAGCGGCGCTGTCCAGAGGCTCGGTATCAGCGTCGGGGTCAGCGTGTTCCCTGATGATGGTGTCAGCATCGACAGCTTGATTACTGCCGCCGACCGGCGCATGTACCTGAACAAGTCGGGACGGCGGGCGCTCGGGCGAGCTGAGTGCGGTCTCGTCGAGCGGCTGGCTAGTTTCGCAACGCTGTCGTCCGTTTCTCGCTCTCCGTGTCATCATCGTGAGCCCTGCGACTCATGGTGAAGTCCCTGATTCTTCGGCAGCGACTCCATAACCAGCGGCTGGCCGGCAACGTCCCCTCAATACGCCGGAGGACGTCGTGTCGTGGCATGGCGCGGTCCAGGCGCAGGATTATTCGGGCGCCAAGTGGGCGCTTGGGATGCGCGGCCAGGCTTTCACGTGACGAGGCCGTCGATCGGGCGTTCGACGAGGGCCGTATCCTCCGCACACATCTTCTGCGGCCGACCTGGCACTTCGTGGCGCCCGCCGATCTGCGTTCGTTCCTGTCAATCTCTGGTCCGAGAGTCCAGGCTTTCAACGCGTACTACTATCGGAAGTTCGAGCTCGAGGCGCGGCAGTTCGTGAAGAGCCACGCAGCAATCGAGAAGGCGCTGCAAGGTCGTCGATATCTCACCCGGGCAGAGCTTTCTAGTGTGCTCGCCAAGGCGCGAATCGACGCCCGTGGCACGCGTTTGGCCGCCGTCGTCATGCACGCCGAGCTCGAAGGCCTGATCTGCAGCGGTCCTCGCCGCGGCAAACAGTTCACGTATGCGCTGATGGACGAGCGAGTGCCGCGTCGCAGGGTCCTCCCACCCGACGAAGCCCTCGCCGAACTGACCCGGCGGTATTTCCGCAGTCATGGTCCAGCCACGATCAAGGACTTCGTCTGGTGGTCGGGGATGACGGTTGCGCAGGCGAAAGCGGGAATGGCCGCCATCGCAGCCGGCGTTGAGACGTGTTGATGCCGGGGGCTTGTGCTATTGGGTGGTGCCAACAAGCGTGCCTGCGGGACCCTCGAAGGCATCGACGACCTACCTGCTCCCGAACTACGACGAATTCTTGATTGCCTACAAAGATCGCGACGAGGTGCTCGCGCACCGTCGGGCTCGTGGCGGATCAGCCACCACCACTGGAGAACTCGCCGCATCACGTCATCGTTGACGGCTTGCTCGCCGGAAGCTGGCGTCGCGTCGCCAGGACCCTCGGCGGTCCAGATCGACGTCAATCTGTTCGATCGCAAGCCATCCGCGCGCCATCAGCGCGAGCTGGCCGCGGCCGGACGACGGCTCTCCACATTTCTCGATCGTCCGGTCACAATGGCGATCTCAACTGGACGTCGGCCTCACGGAGAGCGGAGAATCGACGCGCATGGCTAAAGTGACCCCCGTTGATCTTCTCGTCTTCGGCCCTCATCCTGACGACATCGAGATCGGCATCGGTGGCATCGTCGCGCGGCATACGGCAGCGGGCCACCGCGTCGGCCTTTGCGACCTGACGCACGGCGAGCTGTCGAGCAACGGCACACCGAGCAGCGGCAGCAAGAGGCTGCGGCGGCCGCTCGAGTCCTTGGCGCGGCCTGGCGCGAGAATCTCGGGTGGCCGGATGGGGGCATTGCCGCATACGCCGGAGATCGATTCGATCGGCGGTGGTCTGATTCGGCAGGCGCAGACCGCGAGCCGTCGCGATTCCGTACTGGGACGATCGTCATCCGGATCACGGTAACTGCCAGCCGTGTGTTACGTGAGGCCATTTTCAAGAGCGGACTCAGCGTTACGAAACCGGCCACGAGGCCTGGCGGCCCGAGTGGACCTGCCATTACTTCATCAATGACGGCGCGACGCCGTCGTTCGTGGTTGATGTCTCTGCGGTCTATCAGCGGAAGCGCAAGGCGCTCGACTGCTTTCGCAGCCAGTTCGCGACCAGCGAAGAAAGCACGATCGCCACGCGGCTGACGGCGCCCACGTTCCGGCAGTTGATTGAGAGCCGCGACGCGCAGTTTGGAGCGCTCGCAGGCGTCGCGTTTGCCGAGGGGATCGTCGTCCGCGAACCGTTGCTGCGGGCGAGTCTCTTCAAAGACCAGTCATGAAGAATCGGGATGGTGTGTTACGCGTCGCTCGGCGGGAGCGGCGTCGTGGCGACCGAGCTGGCGCGAGCGCTGGCCGGCCGCGGTCATGAGGTTCATCTGATCAGCAGCGAGCCGCCGTTCCGCTGGAGGCCCGACATCCCGCGGTTGTCATTCGAGCCCGTGGTCGTCCCGTCGTATCCGCTGTTTCGCGAGCCCCAGTACCTGCTGGCGCTGGCGACGACGATCGCGCGGATCGCCGAATCAAAGCACCTCGACATCGTCCATGCGCATTACGCCGTGCCGCATGCGACGGCGGCCTATCTCGCCGATCAGATGCTGATGTCGTCAGACGGGGCTGGTCGCGCCGCGGACGATGACGACGCTCCACGGCACCGACATCACGTTGGTTGGCAGCGATCCCTCCTACGCGCGTGTCGTCGCCTTCTCGATCGAGCAGTCACACGGAGTGACCGCGGTCTCGGAAAGCTTGAAGGCGGACAGCGTCGCGGCGCTCGGTGTGCGTCGAGCCGATTCGAGTAATTCCGAATTTTCTCGATTGCTCGGAGTATCGCCGGCGAGTCGATCGAACGGCTGCGGGCCGAGCTGTGTCCGTCCGGGTACGCAGGCGGTGATCGCGCACATGTCGAACTTCCGGCCGGTGAAGCGACTCGATAGCGTGTCGAAGTATTTCGTCGGCTGCGGCAGAGGGCTTGCGGCGCGCCTGCTCCTGATCGGCGATGGTCCGGTGCGACCCAGAGTCGAGCAAATGGCAGCCAGCTACGGATTGTCGAATGACGTGATCTTCGCGGGTGAGCAGCAGGATCCCGTGCGCTGGCTTTCGGTCGCCGACTTGTTCCTGCTCCCGTCGGCGCAGGAGAGCTTCGGGCTCGCTGCTCTCGAAGCGATGGCGTGCGAAGTGCCGGTGATTGCCTCAAACGCTGGCGGGCTGCCCGAGATCGTCGAGCACGGTGTCACCGGATTCATCTGCCCCGTCGATGCGGCGGACAAGATGGCTCAGCACGCGCGGGAGTCTGATTGAGGATCCGGTCGCCGCGACAGGCGATGGGTCGCGCGGCGGCCGAGATGGTCCGCACGCGCTACTGCACCGAGCGGATCGTTCCGCTCTACGAACACGCCTACGAAGAAGTGCTGTCGCGGCTGACGGGTGGCTGACCTGCGTTCGAGCAGAGCGCGCAGTGCCGGGTAGTCGACTTTTGCGTTGTGTCGGCTTGATCCACCGGGATCGCAGTCGACGACGAGGACTTCCGTAAGGCTGCGCCCAGGCGAGCTGTCGTTCGAGTGAGCATCGCTCGCGGCATCTTCATCACACCGGCTCGAGTTCGACGGCCAGCACCCGCGACGCCGTCGTGCTGAACCAGCGCGCAGCGACGCACCGCTTCCACCGCCATCGCCGCACATTCGACCGCGAATGGGTAGATGACCCATGCTCATCGCCAGCTTGGCCGACGCGCGGCCGAGCAGCCACAAGCGGCCCGACGCCGTCGAGATAGCCAGCGTCGCCTGTTCGGTGCCACGTCCGATCGCCGACTTTGAACTTGGTTTCGCTGTCGCCCAGACCATCCGAGATAGCCGCTCTAGACATGTTCACCGGCCACGACGATTTCACCAGTGGTGATCGCGCGAAGCGCGTCGCGGTCGAAGTCCTCGCTGGTGTAGGGGCCGATCGGCATGGCCCCAGCGGTCGGGAAGAATCCGCAGGTCGATTTCGGCAACAGGATTGCCGACGAGCAGGCCGGCGCCGCTTTCCATCGCCCGCAGATCCTCCGGCTGCGATTTCGTTCCACGCGATCCGCGCGATCGGCTCTGCTTCCGTCGAGCCATACACCGCGACCACCGTTGCCTGGGCGCGACCTTTGCAGCAGACGAAGAAGCGCGGAAAGACCGGTGCGCCTCCTGTATAGATCTCCTCGAAGGTCTCGAGCACGTGGTCCTGCCACGCCGCGTGGCGTGCGAGCCGATCGAGAAGGGCTGGCGACGCGGCAACCCGCGTCGGCTGGGTCAAGCCGAATCTGCCGAAGCAGCCGGGCGGGCGCGATGTCGCCGGGCGCTCGAAGATCAGCATCAGGAATGATGCTGGTCACCGCGGACGCGAGGTTGGCGAGCACGAAAATCGGCAGCGCGGCGAGGTCGCGCTGCCCCGCCTGCAGGTTCAGATCGTGGCCAGCACTCGATGCTGGGCGAGCAAGAAAGCCGTGCGATCGGACGGCCGCCTTGGGCTGGCCGGTGCTGCCGCTCGTAAAGGTGATCAACGCTGGCGTTCCATGGTCTCGCCGGTTCAATTGTCGGGTCACCGATCAGTCGCCCTCGTCGATTCGGCAGTGTCCGCGCGCCGGGCAGCCATCGCCCAATGGAGAAGACATACGGGGATGCGCCGGATGGACGGCGACACAACACGCAAAGCATGCGCCCGAGGCACGGCGAGAAACAGCTTGGGGCGACGCCAGACGCGCAACATCGCTCGAGCTGCGCTCGTCCGGTCGAGGGGTCGAGAAAGACAGCGGTTGCGCCGCAGCGCCAGATGCCCACGAGCACGGCATACAGCGCGACCGACATCGGACAGAACACCAGGACGCGATCTCCGGCCTGAATCCGAGCAGCGCGTAGTTGACGTGCGATGCCGGCCGCCATTCGATCGAGGCCGGCAAACGTGACCATCCGGCTCGCCCTCGATCAGCGCGGGACTGGTCTGCGCTATCGATTGCGCGTTCTCGCAGGACGGTGGCGATGTTCATCCGCGGGCATGCGCGCGGGAAGCGCCGCACATAGAGAGCGTAGCGACGAATCGTGTGCGCGTAGCGGCGGCTGATGTGCTGCGAAACATTCTGCTCGTGCATCAGGGCATGAATCGCTCGGCGAAAGCCCAGCTCACGAGCTCTTGCGCTGCACGAGTCCGACGAGCAATCCGCCGAGCCCGTGATTGGCCATGCCAGGCGAGACCGCGACCGTCTTGATGATGAGCGTATCGATTTCGTCGCGACGCTGCCGCTGCAGCAACGTCGGGTATGGCAAACGAGAAGCCGACGAGCTGCGAGTCCCGCTCAGCCATCAGTACCAGATCCGGCACGACGAACGGCAGCGACGCGGCGGTTCTGATCGAGGAACTCAGCTTCTTCGATCGGCGAATAGAGATAGTTGGATTGAAAGCTCTCCAGCGATAAGCTTGAACAGCCGCTTCAACTCGGCGTCGGCATTGGCGGGGTCAAACGCACGAATCAAGACCCCCTCGCTGTCCAGCTTTGCGGCGGTGGTGTCGAGCCGAGGGTTCTCCTGCGTCAGGTCACTGGTCACGGCTGACGTGTAGGTTGCCATCACGCGGAAACCGGCCCGCTCGAACTGCTCACGCCACGCATCAGGGTTATCTGGCTCGAGGAAGAACGGCGGTTCGGTGCCGCGCTCCGAGATGAAGCGATAGCGTCGCCAGGTGTTGCCGTCCATCGGCCCCACGGCGATCGTGCACCCCGCGAACTCGAGGAGATTCAATGCTTCGCCCAGGATGCTCAAGCCGCTCTTATCGTCGGTCGCTGCGTAGTGTCCGATCAGGCCGACGCGGTGCTCGGGCAACGCCGGCGCGTTGGTCCACCAGCACGAAGCGCGTGCCAACAGCACTCCGCGATCATCCAGCAACATCAGATGCCGATCTGGGCGATGAGCGCGCAGGTCGTCGGGACTCAACGGGCGCGGCCAAGGAGTCGAGGTCACCTCGGGCATCACGTCGTTGAACGCGAGCTCAAGCAGTTGAGGCATGGCGTTAGGTCCAGCGATCGAGCCGGTCATGCCAAGCCAGCCGACCAATGAGGCCGCGGAGGCACACAACGTTTGTCGAACCCACCGAGCGCGTGTTTGTGGAGCGTCTCGAATCGCCTGCTCGGTCTTGGTGAACAGCGCGACGCCCGCGATCACGGCCAAGCCTCCCCACAAGGCGAGCATGGCTCCTCGGGTGGTCAAAGCCGTGGTCGCCACAAAAGGCAGCAACAACATCATCCAGCTGCGAAGGACCGCTGATGCCGCCAATGTTGTCAGTGGCCGCGTCGGCTGGCTGTGCGCCGTCCGGCTCAAGCTGAAGATCGCGACGTGGGTGGCAAACACAAGAGTGAAGGGATACAGCAGCGTCGGTTCGCCAAAGCCACAACGCGAGCATGAGCCATGCAATCGCGGCGGCCCAGATCGACAGCATCGCGGCCATGGTGTGAAAGCGCCGCCCGTCGTTGGGTGCGTCGGGAGAATACAGCGAGAAGCCGATAAAGCCGATTGCCGGCGGGACAATCCAGCGCCATCCGGCCAGCGCCCACGTCACATAACAAAGAAACGCGCCGGCCAGGAGCGAATCGTCCAGCATCGTGGTCGAGCGCCGCGAGATGAGAACGGCGAGCACCAGATCGACGTGACGACGAAGCGCCGTGAGGAGTTCGTTCGCATCAAGCGGCAGGTAGGCCTGCAGCAGAAAGAACCCGCCGATCGGAATGAACAGGTTGTCGAGACCGCGCCACGCGCTTCCCTCGAGCAGCATCACCAGCAGCGCCATGGTGAGCGAGATCAGGAGCGTTTCGGCGCGCCCGACTCGTACCCCAGAGCAGCAGCGGGATGTGAATACAGAAAAAAGCGACGATCAGGAAAGCGAACGATCCTTCGACGCTCTTGCTGGCGCCTTCGAAACGGGTCTGCCCGTATCGCAGGCCGACGAGGGCCCCGGTTGCGTCCGCCAGGGTCAGGACGAGGATAGGGATGCAGAACAACAAGGGCGACGCGGCCAAGCGACAGCCAGAAGACGATCGCAACCGAGATCGGAAAGTAGATTTCTCCCAGTGTCGTGCGAGAGACGCCGTCGACGACACTCCCCGAGCAGTTTTCGCAAGGGCTTGAGGAACTTCACGGCCGCTATCAAGCGTGCGCTGCCTGCCGGTGAGCAGCAGGACCGGCCACAGTCGGTCGAAAAGGAACGGGAACGACAGCGTCAAGAGGCCGGAACCAGCGTGCAGCAGTTTTCGCGGCAACTCAGGATGCGGCGAGAACCGACGCTGGAACAGCTGCAGCGCACCCAGCAGCGCCACGAATGCAGCCATGAAGGCTGCGACTGCCATCCATGGCTGACGAGCGACACTCGAGCTCGCCGCTCAGATGACCTCCTCGACGACGAATGCGCTGTAGAAGAAGGCCTTGTCGGCCAGGTGCAGGCGCGTGCGCGAGCTCGTCAGCGGCGCAAGCGTCGCGCCATGGACTGCGGGCGACTCCGCGGCGCCAGCATGTTCCAGTACGCCAGTCGCGCGTGCGGGCGGCCGGCCAGCGGCCAGCGTCTCGAGCAAGCGGTGATAGTGGTCCATCGAGACGTACTCGAACAGGTCGCTGAGATTGTAGCGATCGATGCGCGCCTGGTGCCGACGCGCCGACGAACTCCTCGACCGACTGGCATCGCCATTCGAGCCGGTCGAGATTGCCGCGGATCTTGTCGAAGTGCTCCGGCGCGAAGGGTAAAGCGGCAGGGCGGCGCCATGGTTCCGGTCAGAATCCAATGGAGGTACGGATTGGCCGCAGGATCCAGCTCGATCATCGCATGACGCGTGCGGTCGAGAATGCGCGAGGCGACGTCCCCGGTGACATAGCGAAAGAACTCGGGGTCGCGACCCAGCCGGCCCATGGCCGTGCGCGAGAAGAACACGCGAAACAGCAGCCGCCAGCGCCACGTATTCCACTCTCTGCTCGTAGAAGCGCTCGCGGCCCGCGCGGTCGCGCGGTGTCAGCAGGTCGAGCACACGTCGGCGCGAGGTGGACAAGCGGCAAGACGCGATGGCGAAACAGGCGAAGTAGCGCTCGAACTTCCCGGCGCTGCCGATGCCGGCCGCGATCGCGTCGGGCCGCGCGTCCCAGAATCGGCGGCTCGTCATCGGAGAGCGCGGACCGACACCGAGCATAGAGCGCCGCGCGCCGCGACGATGGGCGCGACCCGATGAGTTCGAGCAGCTCCGGGTGCGACAGCGCGCGATAAGCGGCGACTCTCAGCTCGAGGCAAGCGAGCTGCGCCGGGCTGAGATCGAGGGCGACGACGCGTGCTGGATCTCGGGTGAGCAGCGCGAGCGCGTTGTCGCCGGCCGAGGCGATCGAGACGCAGACATGCCCGGGCTGCACGTCGAGCCCCTCGAGCAGGACGTCGGCGTCCTCCCAGACCTGCGCATACCGAACCTCGGTGAAATCGGCCCGCGCGGCGGCTTCACTGCGCACTGGACCCTCGCCGCTCGCTGGCGAGCTGATTCGCGCACGACTCCCGTGCTGCCATCGAACTCGCACCCAAGTCGCCGTCCGTCAGCCACCGGGTCACTCCGGGGATGGACACGATCGCGGGAATGCCCAGCTCGCGCGCCACGATCGCCGCGTGCGACAGCAGGCTGCCGCGCTCGACCAGCACACCCATCGCTGACGGGAAAATCATGATCCAGCCAGGATCGGTGTGCTCGGCGACGAGGACCGCCCGGCCCCCGAGATCGACGTCGCGCGGATCGCGTCACCACGCGAACGTGTCCGCGGACGACTGCCGGGGCAGCAGCCGATGCCGCGCCGCTCGTCGCCGTCAGGCATCGCGGCTGTCGGCGCGCCTTGAAAGGTGTGGCCGTGATAGACCATCCCCCGGGTTTCGAACCGATCCGCCGGGGGCCGGCAGACGCTCGGTACTCGGTCGAACTCCTGGCGACGAATCGCCACAAGTTCGTCGAAGAGAGGTGCCGGTCGAACGGCCTTCGACAAACGCCAGCACTTCGTCAACTTCGAGATAGAAGATGTCTCGCGGGTCGTCGAGAATGTTCAGGGCATTGAGCCGACGGCCGAGTTCGAGGAACGTGCGCCGCACGCGCCCGAACAAGCCGCGTGCGTTCGAGCCGCAGGTTTTCGCGATCGCGTACGCGTGCGCGCGCATGGCGCAGCACCCAGTTGAAGACCAGCCGCCTGAGCGGGCGCCCCGAGAGTGAAGCGGTCGACCCGGCGATCGAGCCGCTTCCCGCAGGCTATCGCCTGAGACCGCGGTCGATGGATGGGGCGCTGCGTGCGCCAGGCGGCCGATGCTACGCGAAGCAGCGGCAATGGATCGTCGTGAAGGGTCGCGGTTTCGAGCTTCAGCTCGTTCACCGAGCGCTCACCGAACTTGTCGAGATACGCCCGGTACTCCTCGGCGAATGCCAGGTGATGCGCGAGGGCCGCGTCGATGTCCTCGGCGACCGGCGCGTTGACCAGCAGCATGGCAAACGACGCATCGGCGCGCGCCAGGTCGGCCAGACGCTGCAGGCGCACCGCCGGCTCGGCGCTGACCAGTCCACCCTGTCCGCTGATCAGATCGTTCTGAAGCGTGCCCTCCGTGTCGCCGCACCACGCTTGCGTGAGCTTGCGCAGCACGCCGTAGAAGATCATCGCGAAGAAATCGTTGACGAGCGGCGCGTCCCAGTGGAGCAGCAGACGGTCGCGCAGATCACGATAGTGGGCCACCAGCTCGTCGGGCCTGCGGTCGGCGAGCGGCGGCGCCGGCGGTGCCAGCGCCTCGTCCAGCCGCTGGTAGAAAGCCCGCACACGCGCGAGTCGATCAGTGAAGTGCTGGACGACGCAGCCCGACAAGGCTGTTGGCCATGTGACAGCGCCGTCGGCAATCACGCTGATCGAGCGTTCGACGTGCCGCCAGCTCCTGCGCCATGGCGTCCGGCAGTCCTTCGCGGACGCCCATCATCTGTTCCATGAAGCGGCGATTGATGGTGAACCCCGGCAGCAGCGCCAGCACGCGATACCAGTTGAGCAGGTTGTAGTACACGCGGCCGCGGATCAGCCCCAGCATGTTGCGAAACGTCTGGTCGTGCCGTGGCGATTTGCGCGGCCGGAACGCGCATCATCCGGCAGAACTGCCGGTAGACGTGCTCGTAGATCTCCGACGCAAACGAAAACGTCAGCGGCGTCGTCACGCCGCTGTAGCTCTCGACGATGTTGCTGTTGTCCCAGAGGTGAGTGTGCCCGTCCGGATCCGGCTGTTGCGCGAGCGACGTGATCGGCCGTGACTGGAGCAGGTAGAAGGGCGTTGTCGGCGTACGCCCACTCGATATCCTGCGGTCGGCCGAAATGACGCTCGGCGCGCCGCGCCAGGGCCGCCACGGCCCGTGACCTGCTCGTCGGCTGAGCGCAGGGCGCGCGGCGAGTTCGGCGTCGCATGGGCTGCGCGCGCACACCTTCGGGTGCGCCCGGCATCGCGCCGGTGAGCGGTGCGTCTTGGCGACGATGTTCCGCGCGACGATTGCGCCGGCTCGATCCACGTGCCAGGTGTCGGCATCGCATTCGCCCGAAACGAGCCCGGTGCCAAGCCCGGGCGCTGCACTCACCACCGCGATGCTGCGGCGGCCACTGACGGGATCGGCGCTGAATGCGACGCCGGACACGCGCGACTCGACCATGCGCTGCACGAGCACCGCCGGCGGCGTGCGGAACCGGCGTCAGGCCGTGTTGCCGGCGGTAGGCCACAATGCGGCGGGCTGAAGCCCGATCGCCAGACCGCCGCGACGCGGTCGGCCACATCTTCAGGCGACACGAACAGAAACGTCTCGAGCTGTCCTGCGAACGAGTGTTCGGCGCCGTCTTCGTCGCTGGCCGACGATCGCACCGCGACGAGCGACGCCGTCCGGCCACAGTTCGGCCGAGCGCTTCCACGACCGCGGTTCGCACGTCAGACGCTGGCACTGCCACTCGTGCCACGACTGGCGGCACATCCTCGTCGTCGTGCGCTCGGCCGAACTGCGTAAGGCGCGACGAATCGGCGCCAAGTGACTTGCCCAGAATGCGTCAGGCGAGACGACGAACCAATGCGGTATCGGCAGGCCGGCTCGCCTAGTGCTCTGAGGGCGCGCGCCTTTCCGCCCAGACAGCGACGCCGCCGCGGACGTCCGCGGGCCGAAGATGATGTAACTTCACAGCGATTGCCCGCACCCAGGAGCGCAGGCAGCGCGCCGAGGCTCAGATACATCAACAACGTCCAGACCCCGGATGCGATCTCGATCGTCTTGCCACCACCCTTCACCGGTCGCCGGATGAAATCGATGGCTGAGCGATGACGCATGTTCCGAGAAGCAGTCAGCAGGAGCCGACGCACGGGCCGTTCGAAATGGATCTGCATCGCGCAGCCTGCCATGCGACGCAGCGCGGTCACGCGATCGCGCGCAACCCAGACCGTCAACGCCGTGGTCCGGCCCCACAGCGCCGAATAGGTTTCGACCCCCGTTCTTCGTCCTGCGGCGCGCGAATCTTGCGGCCCAGCTCGACGACGATGCCGTTGAAGTAGCTGACGATGAGAAACCAGTACAGGCCGTCAGGTGGCCACAGTCAGGCCCGCAACCCGCCAGTCACAGGCCGTAGCGTAGAGATCGATCAGCGGAATGATCGCCATGTGGCTCGCAATGTAGATGACGGGCCGCGCCTTCAGCCAGTGCGGGAACGAAAAACTCGCGCGACATCAACGCGAGATACGCCCAGGCGAGGACCAGCAGCCAGACGAGCGATGGCATCGAGCCAGACGCGCCAGGCCAAGTTGGACGAGCGCGGCCGCCGATGCCGACCCAGCCAGCTCCCGCAGCGTCACCAGACCGCGCGGCACCGGCCCGGTACGGCCGATATCGCGCATCGTCTTCGAAGTCCTTGAACTCGTCGCTGATGCGGAGCTGCAGGAAAAACAACAGCGCCGTGAGAAACGCGACGAGGAGCGGTCTGCGCGGCTGGAAGACCTGCCTCCCCGCGCGACGAGGCGCGAATAAGCACACGGCCGACACGCTGAATGCCGCCACCAGCGGGGCATGGCCAGCAGCGGAAATCGCTCGCGCTGATAGGTGATCCAGCGTTTCACGAAGAAGCGCTCTTGTGAGCGGATCGCGTGCCGCGTGACAGCCGGCGATGGGCTTCGGTGAAGTGGCCGGCCGCGAGCGCGCCCGGTAATCGACAATTCTCCAGCGAGCGCGACCGCGGCCGCGACTTCGGCGAACGCGCGGGCGTGTCCGGCGCCGGCCAGCCCCATGATCTCGAGGCAGGCACGCTGCGTGGGAAGTCCCGTCCCGCCGCCGACCGTTCCGACAATCAGGTTGGGCAGCGTGACCGATGCGTAGAGGCCACCATCCTCCAGCGGCTCGAAGCGCGTCACGCCGACCGCCGCTTCGGCCACGCACGCCGCGTCCTGGCCGGTGGCAATGAACAGTGCCGCGAGGCCGTTGGCGTAGTGACCTTGTACGCCGATGCTGCCGCTCATGACGCCGCCCAGCGCGGACATCCGCCAGTAATCCATCAGGCGATGCCGTTGTCGTATGCAGCCGCTTGGTGACGCAGCGCGCCGCTGAAAGCGCACTTCCGCCGTCACCTTACGTCCGCGAACGGACGTAAACGAGTGGGTCGTGGCTTTCTTGTCGCCGGAGAGGTTGGCTTCGACGAAGTGATAGCGGGGCTGAGTCGGTGCGCTCGGCGCGATGTACCGGCAGATCGCGTCGGTGGCAATCGTGACCATGTTCTGGCCGGAGGCATCGCCGGTCGTGAACTCGAACCCGAGGTAAACGTGATTGCCCTCGAGCGTGATCTGCAAGTCGATCAGCCGTCCGTATCGCGTGGTTTCGCTGGCGATGCGGCGGAAAGTCTCCATCTGGGTCGTGGCCCACGCGACGAACAGCGCGGCATCCACAATCGAGTCGAAGGCAAAGCCCGGCGCGCGGCTGACGCCCTCGTTGAGCAGGAGCGCCGTGCAGCCGCCGGCTTCGGTGATCAGACGCGCTCCTCGTGAATGCGAGGCGATGAGCGCCGCTTCGGTGGTCGCCAGCGGCACGTAGTAGTCGCCGTTGGCGTGCAACCCGTTGACGCGAAGCGGGCCGATCAGCCCGAGCGGGACACGAGCGGCGCCGATGAAGTTCTCGATGTTTCGCGCATAGACCTGCGCTTCGGCCGCAGTGCGATCGTCGAGCAGTGCGCTCGCGCGCACCGATGGCGGGACTCAGGCACCCGCCAGCGACTTTCGATCGCCTCAGGGGTCGATATCGTTGCCGCTCGGGACGCGGGGCGGCGCGGATCGTGGTGGGGCTTGAGCTTGGCGATCTGCTCTGGTGGCTTCGTCGCCACGGCGTCTCGGAGAAAGTCGGCAACGCGACGGTAGTCGGTAGCCATAGCTGATGCGTGTGCCGCCATTGTAGCCACGGTTCTGCTAGCAGCGTGGTCGCCTCGCGACGGTTCCTGAACCTTCGCGGAGACGCTGTGGCGAACCCGAGTTGGAAGCCACGTTTGAACGCCATTCGTTGCGCGCATCGCGGAAGCAAGGCAGCGTATGCTTGCAGCGCGAGGCTGCCATGCGGGTGCTTCTCCTCTCGATGCCCGACTCGTTCGAGCACACGCCGATGCTGGCCATGCGGATGCCGAATGGCGCGCTGGCCTCGCTGGCGGGCAATGTCGATCCGCATCATCAGGTCGCCATCGCCGATCTCGTGCTGGTCCAACAGGCGGTCGTGAGGACGGTCGAGCGGCTGATGCACGAGATTCGATCCGGAAGTCGTCGGGCTGTCGGTGATGACATTCCAGCGGCGGACCGCGCTCGAGCTCATCCGCTTGATCCGGCAGCATCAAGCCCGATGTGCAGATCGTTGCCGGCGGCTACGACCCGAGCCTGGCGCCCGACGCCTACGAAGCGCCGTCCGCCGGTGTCGACTTCGTGGTTCGCGGGGAAGGGGATCTGACGTTCCGCGACCTGCTTCGCCACCTCGAACGCGAATCCACGGCTGGACAACGTGCCCTAGATACCAGGCCTGTCCATCAGGCGCGGCACCGGTTTCGTCCACGGCCCGCCGCGCCACGTCAGTCGCCTGGAGGATGGCTGCAATCGCGCCGCCTCGTCGCGACGCGCGCGTCTTGTCGGGCTACACGTTTCTCGGCCGACCCGTCGATGTCGTCGAGACGTCGCGCGGCTGCACGTACGACTGCAGCTTCTGTTCGATCATCGAAATGCGGGGCCGCAATTTCCACACGCTGACGTTTCGACCGCGTGCTGGCGGATATCAGCCGATGCGCGCGCGACGTGGTGCGCGTGCGATCTTCCTCGTCGACGACAACCTCACGTTGAACGTCGCACGGTTCGAGGCGCTCTGTCGAGCCATCATCGACGCCGGCCTCAACGACATTCACTACATCGTTCAGGCCATGACGTCAGCGATTGCGAATCACGGGGAGACGCCTGGCGCCCTTGATGCGGACGGCAGGGTTCCGCTACGTGTTTCTCGGGATTGAGAACATCATCGAGGACGACCTCGCGTTTCTCAAGGCGTCGGCGAAGAACGCACGGCGCGAAGCGGGTCGGCGCACCGGCAATGCCACGATTCGTGCCATCGACCTGCTGCACCGCTCGCGCCTGTACGTCGTGGGCGGCATCATCGTGGGCAATCCCAGACGATACCAGCGAGGCGATTGAGAAGAATCTGGCGTTTGCCCGTCGATACGTGGACTGGCCCTACATACAGCATCCAACACCGTATCCTGGCACGCCGATGACGAAGGACTTCGAGCGACGACAGCTGATCGTCAACGATCGGCTCGAGGAATACGACGGCACAACCGCGGTCGTGCGGAGCGAACATCTCTCCGCCGAAGACATCGAGTTCATGCGTTGGCGCGCCGAACGTTGGATGAAGTTGCGGCACATTCCCTGCCGTCATGCGCGCTATCCGTGGTTCGTGTTGCGGAACATGGTCGCCGGATGTTGGCGCACACGTTTCGGGGCAGCTCGTGGCGATCGGCAGCTCGGCCTCGAGGATCGCGAACCGTCTTTGCGCGATACAAAGCGATTCGGCGGGCAGAACGGCAGTATGTGGAACCGCACCGCAGACAGGCCGCCTTGACTGCGTTCGACTACTCGCCGAGATTGGCATGCCGCCGACGCCCCGGGCGAGTAAAATCAGCCCGCTACACAACGAAGGAGGAACCATGAAGGCTTAACTCACTGCGGATGTTGGGAGCGGCGGTTGTTGGTCGCGATGTGCGGGTTTCATGACGGGTCATGCGGCGGTGCCGATGGCCACGCCGGAATCGGTCGGGTTCTCCAGTGCCGGGCTCAAGAATTTCGAGCAGCAGATGCACGCGCTCGTCGACGAGAGTCAGCTGGCTGGTATGACAACACTGGTGTCGCGTCGCGGCAAAGTCGTGGCGTTCAACGCGCATGGCTACCAGGATCTCGAGAGCGAAAACACCGCTGGCCAAAGACACGATTTTCCGCATCGCGTCGATGACCAAGCCTATTGCCGGTGTTGCGATGATGATGTTGTTCGAAGAAGGCAAGTGGGCACTCGATGATCCGGTTGCCAAGCACATTCCGCAGTTCAAGGATCTAAAGGTGGCCTCCGCAAGCGGGCCGGTGGCGCAGTCGCATCCGATGACGATGCGAGAGTTGATGAGTCACACGGCGGGATTCGATGTCAGTGCAGCGGAGGCGTACAGGAAGGTCGAACTCACCGCACCGCGACCAAGCCGCTGAGGCGATGATCGACAAGCTGGCCACGATTCCGTTGGCGGTTCAGCCCGGAACCGACTGGCGATACGGGCCAAGCGTGGATATCCAGGGATACATCGTCGAAAAGCTTTCGGGCCAAACGCTCGACGTGTTCTTGCAAAAGCGAATTTTCGATCCCCTCAAGATGAAGGACACGGGCTTCTGGGTGGACAAGTCGAAGCTGGGTCGTATCTCGCGCGTCCATACATACGACGCCGACAAGAAGATCACGACGGTCCTCGCTCCGGCGATCCTTCGGTGAAACCTGCTGTTCCTGTCTGGAAGCGGCGGCTTGTTGTCGACGACCGAAGACTACTGGCGCTTCGCGCAAATGCTTGCGAACGGTGGAGAGCTCGAGGGCGCCCGGCTGCTGAAGCCCGCGACGATCGAGCTGATGCGGAAGAACGTCCTTGCGGACGGCGTCAAGGTGGATACGTTGGCCCCGCACAGGAAGGAGTCGGCTTTGGATCTGGACTTCGCCATCGTGATGGATCCAGCCGCTGGCGGTCGTCCACAAGGAAAGCGGCACTTACTATTGGGGCGGCGCCTTCGGCACCTGGTTCTGGATCGATCCCGTCAACGACATCATCGTCGTCGGCATGATCCAAAATCTCAATGGCAGCACGCCCGGCCGTGGAACGCCCGACCTTCGAGGCAGGTCCGCGAAGCTGGTTTACCAGGCACTGACGGACTCGACACGGTGAGACGGACGAGCCACAGAAACACAGAAAGCACCAAACAACGATGGCCACGAAGGGCACGAAGTCACGAAGCAGAAGCCAGAAATTCTTCGTGTCTTCGAGCCTTCGTGGCAATCTTTAATCCGTTTTCCGTGTTTCAGTGATCCGTTCGAGTTTTCAGCGCAAGCCTCCCGCGCCTTCTTCGAAGCCGTCCAACGCCGCTATCAGTGACAACGGATCGATGGCAACCCCCTGCAGTCGAACAGTCCAATGCACGTGAGGACCGGTCACGCGCCCGGTCGCGCCTGCGTCGCCCAATTGCTCTCCCGTCTTGACCGTGCCCCCCGCCTTGACGGCGATTCGTGAAAAGTGGGCGAACAATGACAACAGCCCGCCGCCGTGATCGATGACCACGGTGCGTCCGGAAAAATAGTGATTGGCAACCAACGCGATCGTTCCGGCGTTTGGTGCCATCACCGGTGTCCCTGTCGATGCGCGAAAGTCCGCGCCCTGGTGTCGTCCGCGCGACACGCCATTGAGGATGCTCAACCGTCCGAAGCTGCTGGTGGACTGCCCCGGTACCGGTCGTCGGAAGGGTCCGCGCCAGATGCGCTGAGGCGGTGAGCTGGCGAAGACGGCGGCCAGCGTCTCGGATTCCTTCGTGATCCGGGGCATCATTGACTTCGGTGGGTTGACGAACTGCTCGGCGACTTTCAAGCGCCGGGTGTCGAAGGCTGCAGCGGCAACCGCAATCGTCACAGCGCTAGTCGTTGTTTCGCCATCCACCGACGTCGCTCGAAGGGTGATCTCAGAGGCAACCGGTGCGGTCTCGAGCGGGATACCTGCGAGCGCTTGCCAACGGGAGGCGCTCT
This sequence comes from uncultured Acidobacteriota bacterium, assembly GCA_963734095.1. Lineage (GTDB taxonomy): Bacteria > Acidobacteriota > Vicinamibacteria > Vicinamibacterales > UBA2999 > JACCSI01. The sequence goes on from CAVTGK010000051.1 coordinate 55,251, forward strand.
CCTGCCAAACGCTCACCGGGTGATCGAACGCAGTGCCTTCGAGAGCGACGAGTGGTCGCGACGGCGTGACCGTGAGAAGAACGGCTTCGCCAGGGTGGAGTGCGCGTGCTCGAGTCGAGACCTCGAGCGTCAGCCTGCCAAACGATGCGCTGTGAAGCCCGACTGCGGTACAGAAGAGCAGACCGACTGAAGGGCCCAACAGCGTTCGCCCAGGACGCCCTCTCCTCGCCATAAGAGTTCCCTCAATCTGTTTTCTCGGCGGTCTCAGGCGGAGCCGCTAGTCATTGTAGCGAGGGTTCGCTCCGGGGGCGACGACTCGTACGGGTCTCATTGTTCGTGGTACTCGCGACGCAGATGCTCAATCACGATTGCCTCACGGCGTGCCCAGCGACCCAGCACGGTGAGCCAGACGGCCGCCCCGCCGCACATGCCGATCAGCAGCAGCCACGGCCAGGCGGCTCGGTTCGCGCCTGGTCCGCTGACCACGTTGGTTCGGTACCACACCCAGATAGTGAAGGCGACGGCTTCGACCGCCAGCAGAGTCCAGCCAGCATAGAGCGCGCGTCGAAACCGGGCGAGCCGGCTCGCCGAAAGCTCGAGATAGACCGCCGTCGTTTCGCCAGCAGCCTTGAACGACCCTCGCCAATTCCACCAGCCAAAGACGAGCAAACCGATGCACGCCACTGCGACGGTGGCCATGACCGCCCGTTCCAAGGGATCAACACGCGTCCACCACAAGTAGGTGAGTCCAGTGGCGCCGATCACGGCCACCAATGCTTCAATCACGAGACTTGTTACCAGCATGCGGCTTCGGCGCCGGACGTACCGCTGCAGCGCATCACCCGCAGGTCGAGCGGTACCGGTCTGCTGCCAGTCGGCCATCCAGCTCTGAAGTTCTTCGTTGGGATTCGTCATCATCGTTCCTTGGGCGCGGTCAGCGCGTCGGTCAACGCCTTGCGGGCGCGGGTGGCCCGCACCGCGACGTTACCATCGCTGATCCCCAGCACCTCGCCGATCTCGCGATGGCTGAGTCCTTCGAGCAACAGGAGAATGACTTGCCGGAGTCCGAGAGGCAGCGCGCGAATGGCTGCCGTGAGTGCCGCACGGCGTTGTTCTCGGCTAGCCGCCTGCTCCGGGTCGGCGTCGCTCGTCGCGATCGGCTCCCCGTCGTCCAATGGGGCGGTGGCGCGCAGGCTCCAATGACGGATGTGACTGATGGCGCGATTGTGCGCGACTCGGAGGACGAACGTCCGCTCACTGCACTGGCCCGCAAACGTTGGGAGTGCCTGCCACACCGCAAGGAGAATCTCCTGCTCCAGGTCCTGCCGGCGACTGGGATCACGTTCATAGCCAAATGTCAGACGGCGTAGAGCGTCGCCATGCTGGTTCACGATCCGGAGGAACCGCGCGTCGCGGTCCTCCATCATCAAGCGTGTCCCCTGAGCGGCGCGCTCACGGATTAGCAGGCGAGCCGCCACGGCGATTGCAGCCAGGGCGGCGACCATTGTGGCCGTGGCTGGGAGCAGGATCGCGAGGACGCCAGGCATTCGCCCGGCGAGCACGTCGGTCACCAGCAACTGCTGTGAAAGGATTGGCGCGATGCGGTGCCACCACCTTTCGGTCAGCGAGCCGAACGCCAGCAGGAACCCAGGAATCATGGGGATCAGCAACAGTAGGGAGACCTGCGTCTGCGCCTCTTTGTAGCTGGTGGCAAATACGGACGTCAGCATCTGTAGAGCTGGGGCGAGGAAGGCAAGCGGCACCAGTATCAGAAACACAACGATCGCGTCGTTCGATGACAAGCCGATCGGCAAGTCGATGGAACGAATCGGTGGCAGCGACAGCACGCCGGCCGTGGTCACGACCATCAGAAGCAGCGTCGCAGCGCTCACGACTGCCGCAGCACCCCACTTGCCGACGAGTATCGAGTGTGGCGAAACCGGATGGATGAGAAGCGACTCCAACGAGTCGCGTTCACGTTCGCCCGCAGTCGCATCGATCGCGACGCCCATGCTGCCCGCAAATGCCGCCAGCAACAGAAAGACCGGCAGCATTGCCAACATCCTGCCGGCGCGAGCGGCCGCGCTCGACAGGTCCTTATCGACGACCTTTACGGCGGCGACGACTTCCGGGCTGATACCGCGCACGAGGAGCCGTGTGTCCGCCACCTGCTGGTCGTATGCGTTGAGCAACCGTCTGAGCCGGTCGGCCTGTGTCAGTGAGGCCGACCGAGAGCTATCGTAGAGCAACTCGACCGGAGCGGGTTTGGCAGCCTCGAATCGGGATCCGTACTCCTCACGAACGACGAGGGCCACTTGCAGGGACTGCGAGCGCACCGCGTCCTCGATGTCTCCGGGAGGATCGACGATCGTGACGGAGTGCTGCTTCAGATAGCCGACCAGCGCGTCGGCCCGTTCAGCCGCATCAATCGCTATCGTCAGTGGCCGGTCCGGTGCACGGTCGCGGGCGATCGCGCTGAGCGCGATACCAACGGCAACCGGCGCCCAGAGGGCATACATCGACGCTGAAAGCAGGGAACGCCGATCACGGAGGGCATCCGTGATCTCCTTCCTGAAAACGACCAGGACGTGATGCAGCATTAGTTGAGCCCCTCGGCGGATCCAATCGTTCGAACAAAGGCCTCTTCAAGTGTCGAGGCACCGGTTCGCTCCTGAATGTCTCGCGGAGTGCCCGTCGCAACCACTTCACCCTTCGCGAGGACGACGATGCGATCGCAGACCGCGCTGATCTCGGGCATCACGTGCGTCGAAACAATCACGGCGCAGCCCGCTGGCCGCCAGCCGTCGGATCTCTGCTCGCACGTCACGCACTCCCAGGACATCAAGCCCATTGGTCGGTTCGTCGAACAGGACATTGGCAGGCTCATGAACGAGCGCCCGTGCGAGCGCAACGCGGCGACGTTGGCCCAGTGAAAGCGTTGCGGCACGACGGCTGGCGAGCCGCGTGAGATCAGCGCGCTCGAGCACGATGTTGACTCGTCGATTCAGGTCGAAGCGATTACCGCCGTGCAGTTCCGCCGAATAGAGAAGATGCTCTCGGACCGTCAGTCGGTCGTAGAGTCCCACACGTTTCCGGTACCACACCCAGGCGCGCTCGGGCCTCGAACGGCCTGCGATGCGCATCGATGTCATCGATCATGACAGTGCCTCGCTCCGGCTTCAGCGCACCGGTCAGCATGCGAAGCGTGGTGGTCTTGCCCGCGCCGTTCGGACCCAGAAGCCCAGTCACTTCGCCATTGGCTGCGACAAACGAGACGTCGCTCACGGCGACGATGGATCCAAAGGTCTTTCGCAGCCCCCGAAGGGCCATCATGGCCGTCCTCCCGCCATCGACGTGACGAATGGCGGCCGCGCGATGGCAGCAGCACACGACGTATCGAGTCCCCGCCATTCGTGCGGCGTCGATGAACTCGGCAATCAGTCGAGGAATGCAGCCGCTGAACGAGACGTTGTGACCGCCGCCCGGCGCGATGACGTGAAGGCTGTTTGGGAAGTGCTTCCGCATGGCCTCGCCGCGGCTCGGCGGCGTAACCGGATCAAGATCGCCAGAGAGGATCAGTGCCGGAATCTCGAGAACCGTCTGTTCTGAGAGGCTGTGACCGCGCCCTTTGGGCCACACCCGACAACTCTCGACCCAAAAGTCGATTGCGCCGTGGCCGAACAGTGTGTCGGGGGAGGTCAGGGGCGCCGGATGCCGGCCGACATCCTCGGAGCACAGAATGGCGAACGTCTGACCGATGGCCATCGTATCGACCGACCAGCTCGATGCGCGCTCGGCCATCGCGACGATCGGGCCGAGATCACCGCGCCTGGCTTGGTAAATCGCCATCACAATGCGGCTGGCGTCGAGCGGGGAGTAGATTGCGGCGCGCAATCACTTCAGTCGCGGCTCGTCGATCGAGCTCGAGTTTCATGGGTGCCGCCGAGCGCGGGTGGCGGACGGTCGCGACCACGGGCCGTCGCTCGAGGTCGGCGAGCCATTGGCTGATCTCCTCGCGCGGCGATGGAAAGGCCTCGCGACACCCGTGATCCTTCAGCGCAGTCGCTGATTAGCCGGTCGAGTGCACGCGCCGCATCCGTCGGGTACGACCACGGGAAGTCCATGGTCACCGCCACGGCACCATCGAGCACGACTCGCCGGACGAGGTCCGGGAAGGCTGCCGAAAAGACGAGTGCCGACCGCGTGCCCCACGACCCGCCCCAGAGATTGACCTGGGCATATCCAAGCTGCTGCAACACGTCACGGAGATCGGCCATCGAGTAGTGGTGCGTGTAAAAGCGAGGGTCTGCGTCGAGACTCGAGAGACACGTCCTGGCCGCATGTCGCTGGGTCGCCGCCTCCGGACAGAAGACTGATCGTTGCTTCGTCGCTTCGGCATTTGAGCGGTGCTGAATCGCCGGTCCCGCGCACGTCGAGGAGCACGATGTCTCGCGTTCGCCGCAGGCGCTGGAAATATCGCGGAACAAGGGGCGCATACGCTCCGAGCTCCCTGGCCGGGACCTCCGGCAAGGATTACAAGGGGATCGGGTTTTGCATCTCTCCCCAGCGCCGGCACGCACGGTGAGGCGAAGCTGAAGGCGACGACCAGTGGCTGTATCGCGATCCTCGAAGACCTCAAACGTGCCACAGAGAACCTCTTCCGCGAGACCTTCCACGTGACAGGGATGCAATGACAATGGAGCAGACGACGATGCCGGCGCGATTGCGGTTCAGCACCACGCTGCTGATGCCAACGATCAACGCCACGAGGGTTTGCCACAGCCACAACAGCAGACCGATCACGGTGTGTGTCCTCCTGCCGGGATCAGTCGTTAGTCGGCGAAAAACCTTACACGGGCCGTCGTGTGGTCACACCAAGGCGGGGCTAAACCTCTCGACCGTTTGCTACGAAAAGTATGATGACAATCATGACAGTGGGACGTGGAATCAAGGTGTATGCCGTTGGGCTTCTCCTGGCCGCTGCCATCGCGTGCAGCCGCGGGCCACTGCGCGTCGACACCATCCAGCTCGGGCGCTCGCTCAACCCCGACAACAGCGTTGCGAGCCATAGCTCCACCTTCAAGCACAACGAAACGGTTTACGTGGCTGTGCTGACGACCGACAAGGGCGCGGGCACGATTGGCGCGAAGTGGAGCTATGCCGGCCGGGTGATCGACGAGCCGAAAAAGGAAGTGTCCTACCGGGGCGCGGCCGCGACTGAGTTTCACCTACAGAGTGCCGGTGGGTTCCCTCCTGGCGACTACAAGGTCGAGATCTTCCTCGACGGTGCCCCGGCGGGCAGCCGCACGTTTCGCGTCGACCAGTAGCTAGCAGCATTTTCTGGCCCTGCTCTGGGGCCCTCCCGTGGGCTTAGCGCGGTGAGGTGGTCTCCCCGGGGCGATTCCTACAACGCCTCAGGGTAACATCGCAAGACTGAGGACATCCATGCGATCTACTCCTGTAGTGTTCATCCAGGCCTTTCTCATTGTCGGTGCGGTGGTGTTCAGGTTGTCGCACAACAAGGTGGTGTCGATCCCAGCCCGCCGAACGCCCCAGGCCAGAAGCCGGCTTTTGCTGGACAGAATCGTGCTCACGGAGAACAAGTCGAACGTCGCCTTCGACGTGGTGACCGTTGCCGAAAAACTGGAAAATCCCTGGGCGCTGACGTTCCTTCCTGACGGCAAGATGCTCGTGACCGAGCGGCCGGGCCGTCTGCGTGTCGTCGCGTCTGACGGCAAATTGTCAGACCCGGTAGCGGGGCTCCCGGCGGTTGACGCCCGTGGGCAGGGAGGTTTGCTCGATGTTACGCTCGACCCTGGCTTTGCGAAGAACGGGTTGATCTATTGGAGTTACGCCGAGCCGCGCGACGGCGGCGTCAATAACACGGCCGTCGCTCGCGGAAAGTTGGTGGACGATGCGACGGCCCCGCGAGTCGAGAACGTGGAGGTCATCTATCACCAGGCACCGACGCTCAACTCGAGGCTTCACTTTGGCAGCCGACTGGTGTTCGGTCGCGACGGCACGTTGTTCGTGACGCAGGGCGACCGGTCGATCACCGAAGGCCGGATGCAATCGCAGAAGATGGACGGTCTGCTCGGCAAGATCGTTCGCATCAACGCCGACGGGACGATTCCGAAAGACAACCCGTTCGTTGGAAAAGACGGGGTGCGTCCGGAAATCTGGTCGATTGGTCACCGCAATATCCAGTCGGCCACCTTGCATCCGGCGACCGGCGCGCTCTGGGAGGTGGAGCACGGCACGCGCGGTGGTGATGAGCTCAATCTCGTCCAGAAAGGGAAGGACTACGGCTGGCCGACTATCGCCTACGGAATCGAATATCGGGGCGGGGCCATTACCGGCGGCATCACGGAGCAGGAGGGGATGGAACAGCCGCGCTATTACTGGGATCCCGTGATCGGACCCAGTGGCATGGTGTTCTATACGGGCTCGATGTTCCCCGCCTGGAAGGGAAACCTATTCATCGGCGGTCACCAGACCCGCGATCTCGTTCGACTCGTCATGGAAGGGGATCGCGTGACCGGTGAAGAGCGTCTGCTCACCGATCTGAAGCGAACGGAACGGATCCGCGACGTTCGCCAGGGACCCGACGGCGCGATCTACGTGGTCACTGACAGCGCGCCGGCTCGCGTGCTGAAATTGGTGGCCGAAGAAGTGACGTAGCCACGAAGGGCACGAAGACACGAAAAGCATTTGGCTCAGTTGTCTTCGTGATCTTCGTGGCTAGTCCGTGCTTCCGCGTGATTCCGTGCTAGGCGCCCCGGCCGTCCACGCCGCTGCCGGCGGGTTCTTCAGCAGCTTGTACTGATTGATCGCCGCGTTCACCTTGAACTCGATGACCCATGCGGCCGATCTCGGCGGTGGCCTTCATCGGATCGCCTGAGACGCCGGAGTCCGCGGGTCCACCCCACGGCTTGATCTGATCCTTCCGAATGCCGGCAGGCCGCACGTGCAGCATCTGCGACGTGTCGCTGATGCCGGCATGGCTGCCGATGATGCGTTTCGTCGTAGCCGAAGGCGGCTTCCATCCAAGCGCGGTAGTGCACGCGTCCGTCCTCGTAATAGCCCGTCAGCGCGTACACCTTGGCGCCGCCGTCCTTCCATTCTTCGTTCAGCTTGTTGGCGACGTTGGTCATGCCGGCCTGATTGCCGCCGCTGTCGCCGATGAAGAGGATGTCGGTAAAGCCGTGCGCCTTCAGGCTGCGCGCCGCGGCATCGAGCAGCATGTCGTACGCGGGTGAGGGCAGTGAGATGACGCCCGGGCCCGCGCGATCGGGATCGCCTTCGGGCACGTACTGAATCGTCGGCGCGACGAGCGCGTTCTTGAGCCGCCGCGCCATCAGGTTGGCGCCATGCGTGACGATGTAATTGTGCTTGCCGAGAATCATGTGGTACCCGTTCTTCTCGGTCCCGCCGGTTGGCACGATCACCGTCGTCTTGCCCGCCTTGATCGCGTCGCGCGTTTCTTCCCAGGTGAGCTCGTCGATGAAGACCGTGTCCGGCGCCTGCGACGGCGAGATGCCGGCGGGCGCGGTCGCGACCGTCGGACCCGGTGGCGTTGCGGGCGCGTTACCGGCGCGCCCGCGCCGCACGGCGACCAGCCGCCACCCCCGCCCGGTCCACCAGCGCCAGGGGCTTCGGCTGCTGCGGGCTGAATCGTGCCGGCCATCAATCCCTTCGCCTGCGCGATGGCGTTGTCGATCTTGATCTGCAGGAACATCTTGCCGAGTTCGGCAGTGGCTTTGGTCGGGTCGCCGCTGACGCCGCTGTTCTCGTAGCCACCACCGGGCGCGAGCTTGTTCTTCCGCACGTGCTTGGCGTTGACGAACAGCATCTCGGACGTGTCCTGGATGTTGGCGTGCCCGCCAATCTGGTCGGCGGGGATGCCGAGCTTGCTCGTGATGTAGGTGCGCTGATCGGCGTGCGACTTGGTGTAGTAGTCGTCGACCCAGAACGCCTTGGCCTCGCCCTTCCACAGTTCGTTCAGCTTGGCGGCCGCCGTGCGCATGCCAGTGCGATTGCCACCCGACTCGCCGACGAACAGGATCGTCGTGAAACCGCCGGACTTGAGGCTGCGGCCGGCATTGACGAGCAGTTCCACGAAACGATCTTCCGGGAAGCGTGATGGTGCCAGGCTTGCCCATGTGACCGCTCGGGCGGATCCCAGCTGCCCTTCGGGCACATAGGTGATGATGGGCGCGACGAGGGTCTTGCCGAGCGCCGCGTGCGATCTTGTCGGCGGCGTACTCGAGCACGAACTTGTGCTCGCCATCCACCATGTGCGGGCCCTTTCTGTTCGGTGCCCGCCGTGCCGATGATGACGGTCGTCGTGCCGGCCTTGACCAGGTCTCGAGCCTCGGCCCAGGTCAGATCTTCGAGAAAGACCGTGTCGGGAGCCTTGCCGGCCGGCCCCGTCGGCGGGGCATCGGCCGGCCGTTGGGCGGAAACGCCGGCCAGCGACAGCACGACCAGCGACGTCAGAGTCACGAGTGTTTTCATAGGGAACTCGGCGCTATTCTACGCGGATGACCACCAAACGCGTGACCCGGCGCGACGTCCTGCGCCAGATGACCGCGGTCGTCGCCGCCACCGCCCTGCCAGGCGTCGCGGGGCGAGGCCGCGGCGCTGGTTCAGCCGGCGACGGGGCACCAGCCGAGCCGCGATTCTTTCCCGGGCTTCAAGCCACTCAAGGTGCAGGTGACGGGGGCCACGATCAATGGCGTGATGGCCGGGCAGGGCCCGCCGGTGCTGCTGCTTCATGGCGCGCCGCAGTCGCATATCTCCTGGCGTCTGGTTGCGCCCGAGCTCGCCAAGGACCACACCGTCGTCGTGACCGACCTGCGCGGGTACGGCGATAGCAGCAAGCCACCCGATGGTGACAAGCACGCGAACTATTCGAAGCGGGCGATGGCATTTGATCAGGTCGAGGTGATGGGGAAGCTCGGGTTCGAGAAGTTCGCCGTCATCGGTCACGATCGTGGCGGTCGCGTCGGGCATCGCATGGCGTTGGACCATCCCGATCAAGGTGACGCATCTTGCGGTGCTCGACATCGTTCCGACGCTACTATCTCTATACCCACGTGACGCTCGAGTTCGTGCAGGCCTACTTTCACTGGTTCAACTACTTGCGTCCCGCGCCCGCGCCCGAGAATCAGATCAAGGAAGAACTCGAACGCCTCGCGCCGAAAATGACGTCCGAGGTCAACGCCGAATATCTGCGCGTGCGCAGCGACCCCGCGAACATTCACGGGATGTGCGAGGACTATCGCGCGGCGGCGTCGATCGATCTGGAGCACGACAAGGCCGATCTCGACAAGAAGATCGCGTGTCCGTTGCTCGCGTTGTGGGGCGCCAAGGCGCCGATGGGTCGGCTCTACGACGTCCTGTCGATCTGGAAGGAGCGTGCGACCAACGTCAGCGGGCGATCGCTTCCCGCCGGTCACAACCTGCAGGAAGACGCGCCCGATCTCGTGCTGGCGGAACTGCGAGCGTTTCTCGATGGCAAGGCCTCGCCACACGCACGCGTTCGTCGCGGCCGCTTCTCTCGCCGCTGACCAGGACGACCGTCTTTGGCGTGGCTCTTCCTGCTGGCCTACACGTGTTCTGGGCTGGCAGGGCTCATTTATCAAGTCAGCTGGACACGGCTGCTGACGCTCTATCTCGGGCACTCGACGGCTGCAGCAAGCTCGGTGGTCGCCGCGTTCCTCGGCGGTCTTGCGCTCGGTGCCGCAATCGGGGGTCGAGTCGCGCCTGGCCTTCGGCCGCGGCAGGCGCTCATCGGGTACGCCCTCCTCGAAGCTGCGGTCGGCATCTTCGCGTTCGTCCTGCCGTATGAGCTGAACGGGCTCACGCCGATACTTCGCTGGGCTTACGCAGACGGATCGCCAGGTGCGCTCTTTGCGGCGGTGCGAGTGGCGTCGTGTGTCGTCCTGGTTCTCGTCCCCGCGACTGCGCTCGGTGCGACGTTCCCCCTGGCCATTCGATGGTTTGCGAGTGACGCCGTCAACCGTGCGTGGTCGACGAGCCTGCTCTACACGCTCAACACGATCGGTGCCGCTGCCGGCGCGCTGCTGGCTGGATTCTGGTTGATCCCGACATTCGGTCTTTCCGTCACGACGATGGTTGCCATCGCTGGCAGCGGCATTGCCGCGTGTGCGGCTTGGGCGCTTGTCTGGAGTCACTCATCGCCACGCCGTCGACGCATCAGCAACGTCGGCGATGACGTTGTACCTGCCCGCAACAAGCGAGGCAAGAAGCAGCCGCCGCGCGCGTTAGCCGCGACCGAAGGCTCCACCCCCCGCAGCCTCGTGCCGATGGTCGCGCTCGGCATTTCGGGATTTGCCGCGTTGATCCATGAGATTGCCTGGACCCGTGTCCTCACGCTGGTGCTGGGGCCCACGATTTACGCGTTTGCCGCCACGCTCGCGGCCGTGATTCTCGGAATCGCGGTCGGATCCGGTCTTGGGGCCGTTCTGGTTGCGCGTTCGCGGCGCGTTGCGGTCTGGTTGTCGCTGACGTTGACGGTCGCGGCGGCGACTGCAAGCCTGACCTCCGCGCTGGCAGGCGGGGCTGTGCCGCGTCTGGTCGCGCGTCAAGTGGCGTCGGGGTCGCTGACCTTCGATCAGATGCTGATCCAAGGCCTGTTCCTGGCGGCAGCGCTGATCCTGCCGACCACCATATGTCTCGGGGCCGCATTCCCGCTGGCGCTTAGACTGGTCGACGATCCGCTGCGCGCGGCGGAGCGAAGGTTTTCGGCCCTCTACTCGCTGAACACGATCGGCGCTGTGCTGGGCTCGCTCGCCGCCGGGTTCGTTTTGATCCCTCGCCTCGGGCTTCGAGACAGCCGAAGAAGATGGCGAGCCGCAGGTAGAGGTACTGGAAGATCCCCGCGAAGATCACCGGTCCTCTTCGAAATCGAGCAGGCGGTTGATGCTCCTGCCCTCCAGCTTGCCGTCGACGAAATGGAGCCGGGCCTCCCGCCGCCCGTCGAAGTAGACGATCTGGCGATACTCGGTCCGCTCCTCGACGAACCCGGCACCCGTGGACGAGGCAACCGTGCGGAAGATCTTTCCGTCGTTGCTCAACTGGATGTTGAACTCGCGGGTATCGGCCTCCTCGCTCTCGCCTCCGGCACTGGCATGCTTCACGACGAAGCGCGTCACCGGATGAACCGCTCCCAGGTCCACCTGCAGGAACAAGGGGTAGGCCCGACCGCACCAGCTGTCGGCCTGGCCTCCCGCCACGCTGCCGTTCACGGCCTTCTCCGGCCCCTGATCCGGACTGCACGGCACACTGCCAGTGGCGGGGCGGTTGAGCGCGAGATTCACCCGGCCATCCGCCCCGTAGACCTCGAACTCGTAAATCCTGGCCACCGGCTGCCCGCTGTAGGAAGGACGGCCAATATTCAGGCGGACGAGGCGAGCGTCGACCGTCGGCTCGATCACGTGCGTCGTCACCCCCGGATTCCCGGTGCGCTGCCGGACGCGCCGGCTCCGCGTCCCCGAACGCTCCTCGGCCGGTTTTCCCAGCCGCTTCTTCACCTCGACGGCCGATTCTTTATCCCGGACGCTGTCGATCAACGCAGCGGTCGTCAGGCCGCGCCGGGTAAGCCGGTCGCTCCGGATCTTCACGTCGAGACCGTGCCCGAAGAACATCAGCGAAGGCAGGAGCGCCAGCGCGTAGATCCAGAGAGAGCGCCTGGCGAAGAAGACACGACGGAGCTCGATCTTTGCGATCGTCCACGCCTGCCTGGCCCGAGCCGAAGCCGAGGGCTCTGCCCTCACGATTTACCGCCGATCAGGTACTGGTACAAGGCGTCGACGTTCTCGTCAGCCGGCACGACACTCTCGATCCTGTGGCCGTCGAGCGCGATCCGTCCGAGCGTACGCGCGAACTGCTCCCGGTCCCGGGTCATCACCAGCATCCCCATCCGGTCGTCGTTCAGCTTGATCTCGGTGATGTGTCCCTCACCGAACAGCAGCGCCGCCACGCCGGATGCGTCACGGTTGCGGCAGCGGACGATGTACTGACTGGGATGCTCTTCGATCTCGTCGCGCACGGTGCGGATCTTCCCCTCGGCGACGATCATCCCGTTGGCGATCAGCACGACCTGGTCGCTGATCACGTCCACCTCCTGGAGGACGTGGCTCGAGATGATGACGTGCTTCCCCTCGGCGGCCCAGGAGCGGAACAGGTCGATCGTCTCCGCGCGAACCAGCGGGTCGAGGCCGTTCAGCGGCTCGTCCAGCACCAGCAGGTCGGGATCGTGCGCGATGGCCTGCGCCAGCCGCACCCGCTGCCGCATGCCCTTGGAATACGCCGCGACTTTGCGGTTCGCCGCGTCGGTCAGACTGACGCGCTCGAGCGCCTTCCACGCCTTTTCCTCCGCTTCCGATCGCCCGTATCCGAAAAGCAGCAGCCCGGTGGTGATGAAGGTGAACCCGGTTGCCCAGCGCGGCGCGGTGTCGTACTGCGTGGCGTATCCCGTCATCCGCATCAGCGCTTCGGGATCGCGCGGGGAGATCCCGCGCATGAGGATGCGGCCGTGGTCGGGGAAGATCAGGCCGGTCATCAGGTTCATCAGCGTCGTCTTGCCGGCGCCGTTCGGCCCGACCAGGCTCGTGATTCCCGGCGGGATGTTCAACGTGACGCGGTTCACGCCGAGCACCTCGCCGTAGAACTTCGAAACTTCTTCGAAAATCACCGAGGGGCTTCGCCCCTCGGACTCCCCTACACGCCGTCGCTCGCGCCCGCGAGCCGCTCCGTCCGCGGCTCGTTCCGCCGCGGGGCCCCCGCGACCCCGCTCCGCTCCGGTGGCTCGTTCGCTGCGCTCACTCGCGGAGGCGGCTCGCTCGCGCTCAATCGGCGGGGTGTGCTCGTGCGCGACGCCTGCACGGCGATGGCCCATGCTCATCGGACCACCTCCACCGGCCGCAGCTTGCGTTCGATCACCAGGACGAGCAGAAGAACGAACCCCGTCAGCGCCAACATGGAGGCGCCGGCCCCCGGGCCCTCGGGCGGATCCACGCCCAGCAGCGTGCACCACACCCGGTTGACCGCCCAGGCCGGATCCAGGACGTGCCCCCACGTCACGCGAAAGACCTCGTCGATCATCTCGGACACGCCAGTCAGGATGAAGAAGAAGGCGAGGCTGAGCGCCCCGGCCACGACCCTCCACTTCACGTAGGCGGAACTGGCCATCGCCACCAGGCCCAGGACCAGCAGCCAGAGAAGGAACCCGGCCACCACGCCGGCACCCAGCGTCCAGTTCGCGACGAACCACCAGCCGCCGGCCAGGCCGACCTGCAGCCCGAACAGGAGGAGGCCCGGGATCCAGGTGACGACCGACAGCATGCCGACGATCACGGTCAGCCGCGACAGGGCGTAACTCCAGCGCGTGAGGGGCCGGCTGAAGTACAGCGGAAGCGCGTTGTTCGCCAGGTCCGGCGCAACCAGGCCGGGCCCGGCCAGCGCCGCGAGGAAGACCGCGCAAGCCTGCCTGGACGTACATGAAGATCGAGAAGAACCTGCCGTCGACCTGGATGAACGCGCGAAACTCCGGTTCGAGCCCCTGGAGCAGCTCCACATGATTGGTGAGATAGATGAAGCCGGCGCACAGGAGCGGCCAGACGAACGAAGCCATCGTGAGCAGGAGGACCAGCCGCTGCTCATAGAGCCTCCGCCAGGCGTAGCGGGGCAGGACCATGAACCGCGTCCAGCGCCCCGTGAGGGGTCCCGCGTACCGCCGATATCCCAGCTTGTAAACCGCCATGGGGTTAGCTTATCCGAGGAACGCTCGCCGCTCCGCGTTCGCGCGCGCCTGTCGGCGCGCTTCGTCGCGTGGCTCGCTCGAGCGCCGCCTCGCGGCGAGCGCGGCGCTTTCCCCCGGCGTGTGCGACAGGTGGCCCATGGCTTTCAGGAAGATCTCCTCCAGCGTGTCTCGCCGGTGCGTGAGCTTCCTCACCAGCAGGTTCTGCCGCGCCGCGAGCCCCCAGATGGCTTCGACCTCGATCCCCGCCGGCAGGACGATACGCCAGCGCCCGCCGCCTTCGGAGACGCCCTCGGCGCCGATCTCCGGCAGCGCCATCCGCAGGTTCCGATCGTCTCCGGTCACCTCGAGCTCGACGAAGCTCCTGTTCGACCGCCGCTCTTCTTCGAGGTTGCACTGGTGCACGATCATGCCGTCCTTCATGATCACGGCCTCGTCGCACACCTGCTCGATGTCGCGCAGCAGGTGGGAGCAGACGAGCACGTTCATCCCCTGCTCCTCCTTCATCTCGGTGACGAGCTTGAGCATCCGCCGGCGCGCGGCCGGATCGAGCCCGTTGGTCGGTTCGTCCAGCACGACCAGCTCCGGCCCGTGGACGATCGCCTGGGCGAGCTTGATCATCTGCTTCATCCCGTACGAGTAGGTCCGCAGCTCCCGGTAGCGCGCCTCACCGAGCCCCACGTGGAACAGGACCTCGTGCGCCTTCTCGAGCGCCACCTTCGACGGGAGGCCCGACAGCTCGGCCATCTGGCGCAGGAACGTGACCGCCGTCATGTCCCCGATGAACGAGTCGTTCTCGGGCATGTAGCCGATTCTCGACCGGGCCTCCCCCATGTTGCTGCGGCAGTCCAGGCCCAGGATACGGGCGCGTCCGGCGCTGGGCCGGAGAAACCCGAGCAGCGTCAGGATCAGGGTGGACTTGCCCGCCCCGTTGGGCCCCAGCAACCCCACCGCTTTTCCCGTGCCGGAAACGCCGAGACGGCAGGTGATCCCGTGGAGGATCTCCCGCCGTCCCAGCGTGACTTTCAGGTCCTCGAGTTCGACGACGGTATGGATCATCTTTAATCGAGGGGCTTCGCCCCTCGAACTCCCCTACACGCTCGCTCGCGGGCCCCTTCGCCTCGCTCCGCTCGCGTGGCTCACTCGCTGCGCTCGTTCGCCGCTACGGGGACAGCGTCATTGTTGTCCGGAGGTCGCCTGGCCCAGGCTCTCGATCAGCATCACGTCCATGATCAACCCGGAGATACGAGTACGGCTGGCCGCGTGAATCTGTTCCGGCGTTCCATCGAACACGACGAGAATCGGATCGCGCCCGGCCACGAGCTCGCTAAGCGCCGGGTTCGAGGTCAGCGTCGACAGGATTCCGAGTGCCCCTTTGGCGTTCAGCCAGGCGAAGGCGGACGGGTGGAGTCCGGCAGACGAGGGGAGCTGGCCGAGGAACTCCGGCGACCAGACGAGCGGGGAGCCACCGTTCCGGGTCGCGATGGCACGCTCCGCGACGGCGCGATCGGAGGCCGCCACCATGTAACCCCGATCGTACGTCCAGGTGATACCGAGCGGAAGTCCTCCCGGTTTCATCGTGCTCCAGGTCCGTCCGCCCGCGCTCTCCTGCTGCGAACACGATTCGCTTGCTCTGCTCGTCGGGCCCAAGCTCCGCGTTGAACGTTTCCACCAGCTTCTGGAGAGAGCTGTCGATGACCGACGGGTTGTTCGCCAGGATCGCCATGACCCACGTCGGGCCACTGGTCGAGAGTCCCGTCAGCGCCAGGGCCGCTTCGGTCCCCAACGCCGCGGTCAGGCTCTGGATGAAGCCGGCGCCGAGCTTCTCGTCCATCGTGGCCAGGCCGCGTTCGAAGTCCGGCTCCGACCTGGTGATCTGCGCGGTGAGTTCCTCGAACAGCTGCAGGGGCTCGCGGGTCGAAACGTAGCCGGCGGCGAGGGCATCGGCCGGTAGATACTCCGCCGCGCCCCCCGAGCCGGCGTCAGCCAGCCACGACCCCATTCCCGTTCGTGCCCCCTGGAATGCGAACGTGACCTCGTTCTCTTCCGCTCCCGCGGGAGCACGCTGCTCGAGGAAGAGGTACTTCATCCCGATCATGCCGGCGAGCTCGATTGGGGGGGCGTCGTCTCCGGATGCCATCGTGACCAATGGCGGCGCATCCATCCCGACAAGCCAGCCCACGCCGCGCCGGTACCGCTCGCCGATGGCTGCCGCAAACGGGGAGCCGGCGCCCTGCCCCAGGTGAGCGAGGGCCCACGCCAGGTTCGATGGCGAGCTTGAAACGACCATCAGGTCGTCGGAAACCGAATACGGTGCGGCAGACTCGCCCGCCTCGGCGAAGAGTCCTTGCAGTGCGCTCGCGAGCTCCGCCCGCTTGCCGGGCTGCACCCCGGCCATCACGCATCGGCACGGGCTCGTCGAGCCCGGGGACGCTGGCGCAGAAGACGATTTCGTCCCCGAGCAGCGGGTTCACCGACTGGACGCGGTCCGCCATCTGTCTCAACAGCTGTCCCGTCTCGGAATTCCACCAGGCCCCGAACGTCGCGTTCTGCGTCGACTGCTCCTCGGCGAGAGCCAGGGCCCGGCCGATCGTGAGGCCCGGATTCGGGACCGTGCCGTAGACGACCGCCCGGCGGGAAGATACGAAAGCAGAGCCGAGTTGGTCCGCAGCTGGCGGGGTAGTTCGCGAGCTCGCGTTCGATCTTCACGAATGACCCGAGCAGCTCCAGGTAGGACGTCCGCCTCGGGGCTCCAGGAGACGGCTGCCGCGACCGAGCTCGCCAGCGCCGGGATGGAGGCGGCCTGCTGGCCGGGGCTGAGGAGCACTTCCTTGCCGGGCTGGTTCACCGCCACCGATCCCTCGACCACCGAGACCACCGAGCCGCCCATGCCGGCGGACACCGCGAAAACGGTTCCCTTCACCGAGGCGATGGAATCGCGGGTCAGAACCCGCAGGCGACCCCGCCGCTGTTTGGCGGCCTTGACGATGATGTCACCGCGCTGGAGGTGAATCGCCTGGCCGCTCCAGGCGGCGCTCACGAACAGCTCCGTTCCCTCGTTGACATCCACCATCAATCCGTCAGCGAGCCGCAACACCGCGTGGGCTCCCGGGCCGGTGCGGACCGACTCGCGTTCGCCGATCGCGGCGCCTGCTTCGAGAGAGCCGACGGCCAGGCGGTGCAGGCCGCCGTCAGCGGAAACGACCGTGGCCCGCGGGCCGCCGGGAGCCATCATGCGGTCGATGGCGTCACGTCCGAGATAACCGACCGACAACAGCAGTGCGGCTGCCGCGGCCAGGCCTCCCCATTGCACCCAGCGGGAGGAGGATCGCTGTGGCATGGCGACGATCGGCCTCTCGCCCTTCATTTCGGCGATTCGGGCGCGACAGGCGGGGCAGCGGCTGAGATGGTCTTCCACCAGGATGCGGCGACTGGCGCCCAGCTCTTCGCCCAGATACGCGCGGAGGTCCTGCCGGAACTCCGCACAAGTGGCGCTGCCGGCGTTCGTCACCTTCCCCCAGACGCGCGCCCGCGCGGCCTCGAGCGTTCCGGCGCCCACGTCCTCGTTTCTCATGCCCCGGAGTGCTTGTTCCAGACGGTCTTCGGACATCTCCCACCTCTCACTAGTTACTCTTGACGCACGAGGACGCCGTCGATTACGCGGGACAAAACAGCGAACGAATTTTCATGGCGCCTACCGCTCCATCTCCGCCTGCAGCCGGTGCCGGATCCGGTGGAGCCTGACAGCCACGTTGTTCTTCTCGATCTGGAACAGGCCCGCCAGCTCTTCGATCGACAGCCCCTCGACGTGACGCAGCAGGAACAGGCTGGCGTCCTCGCTGTCCAGGATGCCGAGGGCACGCCGAAGCCGCTCCTTCAGCAGCAATGGGGGCTGGGACGCGGCGTGCGGCGCCTGATTGTCGTAAACCGACTCCCCACGAAGCTCCCGGCGGCGCAGCACGTCGACGGCCGCGTTGACGGCTGCGCGCCGAAAGTAGGCGGCCGGCAGCGCGACATCCTGGACGACTCCACCCCCGGCCAGGACGCGCAGGAAGACGGTCTGCAGCACGTCCTCGGCGTCGGCCGGATTCCCGGTGACGCGCAGGGCCGCGCGGAATACCGCCTCGTAGTGGCGCTGGTCCAGCTCGGCAAACCCAGCCACCGGGGTCATGGAAGGCATGGGGAACGGCAGCTCGTCGATTTCCGTGTTGGCTGTGGTCACCTCGTTCGCCTCACTAACCATGACGCACGAGGAGGCCGACTATTACATGGTGCGGGAGAATTGAGACGAGCACACTGCGAAGCGGCCTTCGATCTTCACCGGTCCAAAGCGCCTGGCGCGAAGCACGCTTCGCTCCCCACGCCCGCCCGTCGCCAGATCTTCAAACAAATCGAGTGGCACAGTCGGTGCTCTTCCTCGCCGGGAACAACGATCCAGGCCGGGTCAGAGGAGGCTCATCATGCACGATCTCGATCGCGCCCTCCAGGAGTTCGAGTCCGCGATTGACACCGCAGGCTCGGGCGAATTCGCCCAGCAGGGCGAAATGGAGAGCGACTACGAAGGGCAGAACTACGCGGCGGACAGCGAGTTCGAAGGAGAAGGGTACCAGGGCGAGGGGGACTACGAAGCGAGCGGGGTGTACAGACTCGGAAGCAGAGATCAGGGTGCACGCCGCGCGACTATGAGGGAGCGGTCTTCGACGAGATCCAGGAGATGGAGCAGGCCGCGGCGCTGCTCGAGGTGCAGGACGAGGGCGAGCTCGATCGATTCCTCGGCAAATTCATCGGCAAGATCGAGAAGAAGCTCACTTCGTTCGTACCGCCGGAGCTGCAGAGCGCCCTGCGCAGACGCTGTCCAAGGTTGCAAGGCGGCGCTGCCCAAGCTCGGAGCCGCGGTCGGTAACTTCGTGGTGCCTGGCGCTCGGCGGCGTCATCGGCGCCGCGGTCGGGAGCAACGCCAGCAAGATGTTCGGCCTCGAGCTCGAAGGCATGAGCTACGAGGACCAGGAGTTCGAGGTCGCGCGCCGCCTCGTCACGCTCGGCGCCGAGGCCACGAAGGCGGCCGCCGAACTGGCCGGTGAGCGGCGCGCCGCCGAAACGGCGAAAGACGCAGTGGTCCAGGCGGCCACAGGTGCATGCTCCGGGGCTCGCCGTGCGTCGCCGTCAGCCCGCGAAATGCAACCACCGCCTATCCCGCATGCGACGCTCAGGGCGCGACGGCGACGGAGCGGCCGTTGGTTCCGTCGCGGACGCCGCATCGTGCTCGTTGGGCTGTGAGCCGTGGCACCGACTGCCGACGCCGCACGTCACCTCGAGCGCGAAGCGCGTGCCCTGCTGGCGCGTCTGGCTCGGATCAAGCCGTTCGCCCTTCACGAGACGATGGTGCCGGCGGCGATGCCATCGCTGGCTGCACAGCAGGCGATCGAAGGCTATCTCGCGACCGGACGACTCGAGCTGCGCTCGCGGATCCGGACCTTCCTGTCGTGGCTGCACGGACCCGGACAACAGGCACGCGCCGGACCAGATTCAGCGGCGGTTCGTCTTCCTGCGGCTGCGCTTCAACGTCGTGCTCTCGGACTTCGACATGTTCGCCGACGCACTGACCCAGCGCAGCGAGCAGGAGACCGGGCCCTGGCTGGCCGGCCTCGATGTCGCGGCCGACGACGGGCTGGCATTCGTGGGCTGAGATGGACGCTGCCGCCGGTTATCTGCTATCTCGATCGCGGACACGGCGCCGCAATCCGGCGCGCGCGGACACGACTGCCGGGCGGCGGCGACAATCCGGTGGCGATCGTCCGCATCCCGCGCGAACGCATGGTCGGCGCCGGCGATCGCGTCGTCGCTGATCCACGAAGTGGGACACCAGGGCGGCGGCGCTGCTCGACATGAACAACACGCACGCCTGGCGCTGCAACGCCATCACGGCACGCGCGGCGACAGGACGATCGCATGGCAGCTCTGGGAACGGTGGATCTCGGAGATCATCGCCGATCTCTGGGCGATCTCACGAATGGCGTCGGTGCCACGACGGGACTGATGACGATCGTCAGCCTGCCGCGGCCGTTCGTGTTCCACATGAGCGGCGACGACCCGCACCCGATGCCGTGGATTCGCGTTCGCCTGAGCTGCGCCGTCGGGGCGGCGCTCTATCCCGACCCGCAGTGGCAGCAGCTCGGCGATCTGTGGACGGCGCTCTATCCGCTGGAGCACCTCACGCCGGCGCAGCGGACGGCGATCGCCGCGCTCGAACGGACGATGCCCGAGTTCGTCGCGTCCTGCTCGAGCATCGGCCGCCGGTGCTCGGCGGCCGCTCGATTGGCGAGGCGCTGCGCGGCGGCGACCGCACGCCGGAGCAGCTGCGCCGCCGTCATCGCAGCTGGCACAACCGTTCCGCGTGATGCGCGCGGCGCCGCCTTCGCTGGCGTTGGCCGTCCTCGCGCAGGCACGGGCGGACGGATCGATCACGCCGGAGCACGAAAGCCGCCGGATCGGAGAGCTCCTGACGTACTGGGCGCTCCGCCAGGCACTGCACACAAAAGAGTTCGCCGCTGTTCGCTCACAGGACGCCGCGCCATCGCGGCGGGCTGACAGCGAGCGCGGCGCCGGAGGGCAGACATGGCCGAGAAGAAGAGATCCACAGAAGCAACAAGAACGATCGGCAGGGAACAACCGAGGCCGGACAGCGCGAGCGACGCAGCACGAGTACCGCAGCTGCCATGAGCGACTCCGCGCCGGCGCTCAGCGCGGGCCGCCGGCCACGCATCACCATCTCGTTCTGCGCCGGGATGCGCGACAACCCCGAACAGGCGGAGTTGTGGGACGCGATCCGGCTCCACACCGAGCAGATCGGCTTCAACCACTTCGCCGAGTTCATCAGGCAGGCGTTTGCCCCGACGTTGCGACGCCCGAGCTCGCAAATCAGCGGACTCGGGGACGAGGGCGGTCGACCTACGGACCATTCGGCCGCGAATGCCCTGACCGCGTGAATCAAGCCGTTCGGCGGCTTCATTCCGGGCGCGGATCTCTACGGCGCGCTGAAGCTCGCCGCAGAGATGTTTCTGCTGCTCCGCTGCGGCGTCTGCCGCCCGACCGACCCGGCTGCCGGGGCCGTCGGCACCGCCACGCAACGTCGGCGCCGCGACATGTTCGACCATCGGCGATGGCGCCGTCGACCGGTGCGATCTGTCGAGCCCTGAACCAGACGGCTCACCAGCTTTCTCGGACACGATCGCGGCAGCTACATCTCCGCCATCATCCGCAACGTGTTCGGCGGCCGACGGTTTCGGCCGTCGCCGTTCTGCCCGGCCTCGATCGGACTCGGTCCCTGCCTCATGGAGCTGATCTGGTCGTACTGGCATGAGCAGGGCGATGCTGGTGCAGACGACCAACGCGATCGCGCTGCGCTTCCAGAACGTCGCCAGGCACGGCCGCGATCCGCTCGCCGAGTTCGAGCTCGATCCGCTGCGGCCGCTCAGCGGCTTCATGTGGGGCTACGTCCACGACGAACCGTCGCGCCTGTCGGCGGCGCGCCGCGCCTACGAATACAGCCACGAGTCGGCCTCGGCCTGGCGGGCCGGGCGGCCGCCCGCGTGCGGCCGGCCGACTCACGATCGAAGTTCCTCCAGGCGTTCCACGATCTGCTGCGGCTCACCGATCAGTTCTACCGCGAAGCCTCGGACAACACCGTGACACCCGACGCGTTCCCGCTGCTGATTGCGCTCCGGGATCTGCACATGATCCTCGCCGAAGGGGCGCACAACCAGTTCCGCGACCTGCCGTGGACGGCCCGCAGCGAGATGCTCGTGCAGCAGTGGCTGCTGGCACGCGAAGAGACGCGCGACTTCCTCCGCGGCCGGTTGATGACGCCATACCCCGAGGGCTGGATGGGTCGCCGTCGACGCGATGAAGCGGCTGCAGGGCTGGTCGGACACCAGCGTCATTCATTTCAGCGACCTGGCGAAATTCGGCGAACGGCTGCTGCTGTCGGTGCGGCACGTGCGCTGGGACGCCATCGCGGATCCCTTCGCGGCGCAGGACTGGGCACTGGCGTGGCGGCCCGAGATCCAGGGCTACATCCACGCCTACCGCATGGTGACGGGCATCATGCTGTCGGACGACGTCGTGGAGCTGAATCGCCCCGACTCGCCTCGCTATCTCCAGCCCGCGTGCTGCTGCGGACCGCCTGCTCCAGCAGCGGCGCAGCATGGCGCTCCCCGAGGCGACAGCCCCCCGCCGTATTGCCCTGCCGGCGCGAACCCGTTCGCTGCCGAGCCCTGAGAGGTCACCATGCGCTACCAGATCCGTTCGATTGGGAGACGGGTGACGTGGCGGAACGCTCCTCGCCGCCGTCGCAGGAACCGGAGGAACCCGGCGGGTCTGCGGCGCCGGCGGCCTCCAAGCCAGGCGCTCACCGGCCTCGAGCCGGCGTCGGGCGGCGCGGGGCCGACGCCGACACCGGGGACGCGGCGCCGGAACCGCCGCTCTGGAGCACGGCCGACGATCACGTCCTGCATCTGCCGCGGCGAACCGTCGAACGGGTGGTCGTCAAGGTGCCATGGCTGGGCGGGCGCCGGCGGCCAGGCGTGCAGCCGGTGCCCCGTCGTCCGCGCCGGCGCGCGATCCACGCGATCGGACAGATGGTTCGGCGGGCAAAGCGAATTGGCACA
This sequence comes from uncultured Acidobacteriota bacterium, assembly GCA_963734095.1. Taxonomy (GTDB): domain Bacteria; phylum Acidobacteriota; class Vicinamibacteria; order Vicinamibacterales; family UBA2999; genus JACCSI01. Next base: position 77,703 of record CAVTGK010000051.1, read on the forward strand.
CGCCGCACGCGGGCGGGCGCGTTGCCTGTCTTCCGTGCGCGGGCTGGCGGTCGCAACTTCCGCATCCTGGCACGCCCTCGCGCGGGGCTGCGACACGAAATCGTGTCGATCGACCAGGAGTTCGGC
>CAVTGK010000052.1:0-31863 GCA_963734095.1 uncultured Acidobacteriota bacterium
TCGACAAGGGCGCCGACCCGAATCTCAGGCTGCGCAACCAGACCACGGCGCTGATGATTGCCGCGTCGAGGACCGGCCGGAACCTCGGACCGGAGAACGGCGACGATTGAGGCGATGTCGCTGCTCCTCGCGAAGGGCGCCGACGTCAACGCCGTCAACGACAACGGCGAAAGCGCGCTTCACCTTGCCGTCAGCCGCGGCGACGCGCTCGTCAGATTCCTCGCGGAGCGCGGAGCGAAACTGGATTCTGAAGGACAAGGCCGGTCGAACGCCCCTTGACGTCGCGATGGGTGCCCGGGCGGGGGCAGGCGGAGGCCGAGGCCGCGGCGCACGTGGCGGCGGTGGTCCGCCGACGCCGGGCCCGGTGCGCGAGAGCACTGCCGCGCTTCTGAAGGAATTGATGGCGCCTCGGGGTCAATGAGGTGCGAGGGTGTGAAGGTGCGAGGTGCGAAGGTGCAAAGCCCATTCAGCGTTCTAGGCGCCCTCGCACCCTCGCACCCTCGCTGGCCCTCGCACTCCTCGCACCACTCTTCGTCCTCATCCTCGTAACTGCCTCGTGCGGTGACGGCTCGACACCTACCGAGTCCATCCACCGGAGCGAGTGTCCGGAGTGTGGATGTCGCATGCCACGCTGACGTCGGTCAGCGGTGGCGCGTGCGTAGGCACCGCGCTTCAGTCGGCTCTCGGTAACCGCGACATCTTCGCGGCGCACATTCAACAGTCCGGTTCCGATCTCACCGCTACGCTCGGGTCTCAGGGCAATCAGACGAGCTGTGCTGTACACGGGAACCGCTCGCGGCACGAGCGTCAGCTTGAACCTGTCCTCCTGTCAGGCCGGCCGCGTCGTCGGCTTCCAATGCCTGGACGGCGCGCGATTCGATTTGCAGCTCGTGGCCGATCGCATCAGCGCGCAGGCCAGCAGCGGCGGCACAGGGACGTCAACGATAATGTGGAATGTCCTCAACCAGGGGAGCGCGGCGCCGGTCGGCACGCTGACGTTATCGGCCGAGTTCAGGTGGAACCCGCTGGGCATCTCGCACAACGACTTCCATGTTTTCGACGGCTCGGTCCTTCCCGGATACGTCGATGGCACGGTCGTGATTCCCGAGGAAGTGAATCCCTTCTGCGAGAAGTGCGGCTGGTTCTAGTGGGACACGGTCTCGGCTAAGCTGAAGGCATGTTCAGACGCAGTTTCGTCTCTCGCTCTTGTGGTCGCTGTGTGTGCGTGTGCGGCGGCCAACACCGCTTCGGCACAGGCGGGACAGCCGGTTGCTCCAGTCGCGCAGGAGCCGCCGTCCGCGCTGGCGCCAGCGAACCTGGCCAAGCCGCGGCCCAAGGCGCCGTTCGATCTCACCGGAACGTGGCAGCACGACGGCCGCGCCAACACGTGGCGGTTCGTGCCGGAGACGTTCAAGCTGACGCCCGAAGCGCAGGTGCACTACGACCGCGGCGTGAAGGCGCTGAAGGAAGGCGGCGTCTATCGCGACGACATCGGGCAATGCTGGCCGGCCGGTCTGCCGCTGATCATGACCCGGGTGTGGCCGATCGCGATGATTCAGCTGCCGACGGCGATCTACATGGTCAGCCACTTCATGAACAGCATGCGGGTCATCTACCTCGACGGGCGCTCGCACACCGATCCCGACCTCGTCGTCCGCACCTTCAACGGCGAATCGATCGGGCGGTGGGAAGGCGACACGCTGGTCGTCGATACGAAGTACTTCCCCGGTCATCATCACTGGCTGGACCAGGGAGGCGCGTCGGTGCCGGCCAGCGAAGACCTGCACATCATCGAACGCTTCAAGATGCTGGCCGATGGACGGATCGACATCGAGTACACGATGACCGACCCGAAGAACTGGGTAGGCGAATGGAAGATGACCAAGACCTTCCGGCGCCGAGACGAGACCGACATCACCGAGGTGCAGTGCCTGCCGGACCTGAACGACCATCTTCCGGCCACCTCGTCGAAGAGACTGGTGAAGTAGAGGCGGATCTGTAGAGGCGGGTCTTCAGACCCGCCAGGAGAACATCATGAAGCGCTCAACCTGACTTTGCGTGCCGCCTTGATCGTCGTCGGCGACGTCGCTCTCTCGGCGCATCACTCGCCGGTGATGTTCGATCGCTGCGTGGCGAAGACACTCGTCGGCACGGTCGTCGAATTCGCCTGGACGAATCCTCACGCCTCGATTCAGCTCGACGTGCCGAACGACAGGGGCGGCGTGGACCGCTGGGGCGTCGAGCTGGGAAGCCCGAACTCGATGGTGAGGAACGGCTGGCGGTCGTCGATCCTCAAGGCCGGCGACAAGGTGACGGTCGTCGTCAATCCGCTGAAGAGCGGCGAGTTCGGCGGCATCTTCGTCTCGATGACGCTGGCCGATGGCCGGCAAGCTTGGGGGGAACGCAGTAAAGGGTCGCAGAATCAATACGGTAGCGATCGCATACGACACGCGACGGCTGCCGGGGTTGGTCAGGAGAGAGGTCGGCACCCAACTAGCGTCGATCCCGTCCCGTCGTAAGGACGAACGGAGGAACCGGGCATGAGAACTGGCGTCTGTGTCGCAATTATCGCTGGCCTGCTGAGCCTCTCAGCCACCGGACAGGAGACGGTCGCCGGAGAGTGGATGCTCACCCTCGACGACCAGTTCGGGCCCAACATCATGCGCCTGTCGCTGGTCGTCGCGGGCGAGAAGCTGACCGGCACCGCTGGCAATCGCTCGATCGAGGGAACGGTTCGCGGCGCGACCATCCAGTTCAAAGGCGGCAATCTCACCGCCAGCGGATCGCTCGAGGGAGCAGCGCTGCACGGCGAGGCGCTCTTTCCCGACCGGACAGTGAAATGGACCGCCGTGCGCATGCCGCCACGGCCGGCCAGCACCGAAGACGCACGATTTCGAACCGTCCCAGTTTCACCTGTATTTTTCTGCGAAAGTCGCCCCGGTGCTCCGCATTCATCCGGGAGACACCGTGCGAACGTGGAGCGTCGATGCGGGCGGCCGCGACAAGCAGGGCAATCGGCGTTCAGCCGGCGGCAATCCGCAGACTGGCCCCTTCTATGTCGAAGGCGCCATGCCGAACGACACACTCGTCGTCCGGCTCAACCGCGTGCGCACGAACCGCGACTGGGCGCAAAGTGGCAGCACCATCATGCGGAATGCGTTGGAGCCGGGAACGCTCGGGAATCTGAAGTGGGACGAGGGCTTCAACAGTCGATGGAAGCTGGATGCGGCGGCCGGCGTCGCCGTTCTGGAGAAGCCGACCGATCGCTCTCAAGAACTTCCTGGTACCGCTGCAGCCAATGCTGGGCTGCGTTGCCGTGGCGCCTGCCGGCGAGTCGTCTGTGCGAACCACCGATTCGGGTCGCTTCGGTGGGAACATGGACTACAACCAGATTCGCGAGGGGACCACGATCTACCTGCCTGTGTACCACCCCGGCGCGCTTCTGTTTCTCGGAGACGGGCATGCCGCGCAAGGCGACGGTGAGTTGACGGGTGACGCTCTGGAAACCTCCATGGATTTCGAGTTCACCGTCGACCTCATTCGCGACCGGAACTTCGGCCATCCGCTGGCAGAGAATGCCGAGTTCCTGATCAGCATCGGCATCGGAGGCTCGCTCGACCAAGCGCTCCAGCAAGCCACGAGCGGTCTGGTCCGTTGGCTCGAACGCGACTTCAAGCTGACCCCCAGCGAGGCTGCCATGCTCCTCGGCTTTGCCCTGAAGTACGACGTCGTGGATTTGGTGGGCACGCAGGTCAGCATCGCGGCCAAGCTGCCGAAGGCGGCGCTGGCGAAACTGACCAAGAGCTGACCGGCATACGCGGGATCATCGTTGCTTCGGTGAATCGCGCCGCAAGAAGTCAGGACTAAAACCAGATGGTGCTCTGAGCATCACGACCATGACCCTCAAAGAAACGCTCAAGCAGCTCAAAGCGCTCGGCAACGCGAAGGTGCGGGCGCAGAACGCCAAGAGCGGCGTCGGCGACAATCAGTTCGGCGTCAGTCTCGGCGACATCCGGGTGCTGGCGAAAAAGATCCGGACGGACCATCCGTTGGCGCTGTCGCTCTGGGAGACCGGGAACGTCGACGCCCAGTTCCTGGCCGCTCTCCTGATCCAGCCCAAGAAACTGTCGGCCGACGAGATGGAACGGATGGTGCGGTCCGTTGCCTTTGTGCGCGTGGCGGACTGGCTCATCGCGTATGTCGTCAGGCAGCACCCCGACAAGGAAACTCTTCGCCAGGCATGGATGGCCACGGACGACCGCTGGGCAGCCCGCGCCGGATGGGACCTCACCGCTGAGCGGGTCGCGAAGAGTCCGGACGGGCTCGCTCTCCCGGCGCTGCTGGACCGCATCGAGTCCGAAATGGCTAGCGCCGGTCCGGAAGTGCAGTGGACGATGAACAATACTCTTGCGACAATCGGAATCCACTTCCCCAAACACCGCAAGCGGGCCATCGCCATAGGCGAGAAGTTGGGAATCTATCGGGACTATCCCGTGTCGAAGGGTTGCACGTCCCCCTTCGCCCCGATCTGGATTAACTTCATGGTGAGCCGGCAAGGCTGAACGAACACCGCCGTCCTGATCGTCGAACTCCAGGATGGTCGCAAAGTGTCGGTCCCTCTCGCTTGGTACCCGAGGTTGGCGGACGGAACCGCGGCCGCAGACCGCTTGCTTCGCGGCTTCCCATCAGGCGAGAGTGCTGCATTGCAACTCGCACGCGCCTTCGCGGCTGAAGCGCTGGTCGTTAGGCCGAATGGAATCCGAAAATGGTCACGGTGAAATACGAAGACCTGTCGACGGCTTTCGACTTCGTCAGCTTTGCCGGTCCAATGGAGCATCGGGCGTACGTGTCGCTAGATACCGGGGCGATCTACTGGATTTCAGAAGCGAATCCAATTGAGGACGACGAACTTCCGGCCGATCTGGAGACATCCGATCGGTACATCGCGATCCCGCATAAGAATGACCTTGACCTTGGGACCGATCTCGCACTCCAGTTTGTTGAAGAGCGGTTGCCGGACCGGTTCACGGACGTCCAGGCCTTCTTCCGGCGCCGCGGCGCTTACGCGCGATTCAAGGAGCTTCTTGCAACCGAAGGCTGTCTCGAAGAGTGGTATGCATTCGAAGCGGAGTCGACCGAACGAGCGCTCCGGGAGTGGTGCGATGCGAATGAGATCCACCTGGCCGAGAACGGCGGTCAACAATCGGCCTAGCCGGTGATACCGTCAATGACGATCGCGATTGCTATCGTACTGACGTTGCAAACGGCCTTGCCGCAGCCATTCAACGAATCGGATCCTTCAGCGACGTGCGCTCGACCGACGGTGGTGAGCACTGCGGTGGGTATCGTTGGCACTGTGGCAATCGGGCGGAGACGTGCCCTCTTCCTGTCTGATCCGCACTCCGCGCCTTATCGCCAAGACTGCGCTGACGCGTTTGCCGTTCAGCACCCCGGCGATAGCACCTTCGCGCCTTCGGCCTAACAGCAAACTGCGTAGTGGACGATAGGATCGGCATGGCAGGATCGCAATCGCGCGGGCTACGGGCACGATTGAGTCTCGCGACTCTCGTCGGGCTGTCGTGTGGCGTTGGTGCAGGATTCGGCGCCACCTACGACGAATTGAAAGCGGCGGCCATCAAGACCTGTCAGGCGATCGATCCCGCTGAATACAGGAGCGGGTTGATTGGCAACCCCGACGGCTATCGGTCCTACTACGTCCAGTCCGAATGCTTCCAGCGCGCCGCCGTCGAGTTTCGCGACAACGTGCTGTGTTCCCGCGTGAGGCGTCGTTATTCGTTCTTTTCGTCCAGTTGGGGCTATTCCACGGCGCAATGCGAAAAGCTCGTTGCGGAAGGAGCAGCGGCGGACCGAGCGAGCTTGGAGGACATCAAGCGGCGCTACCTGCAAGGGCCGGTTCGCCTGCGCGAGTTCCGCGTGGAGCGCAATGGCAATGGCCGCGATTTCGACATCATTCCACTGTTCGGCGACGGGTTCGCGCATAGCTACGTCCTGCAGTTGGACATCCTCGCCGCCGGCAGCACGGTGCTCCTCGACCGCTCCAGCTTCCACCTGACTGGAAGGGACGAGATTCGTTTGTTCGTTCGCCAGAGCGATCTCGTCCGGCGATTTCCCGAATTGACGAGCAATCGACCCTATACGGTGCGAGCAACGCTGGTGCTCGACGCGGGTCATGGAGGACCATCCGGCCAGTGGAGCGACCCTTTCCTCGAGCGCGTGTTTCCGGCTCGAGAAAGAAGCCAATCCATTGAGAGGGAAGTGCGGTTTTAGCCTCGCCAGGGCCGCCCGGCCCGGCAGAGGAACAAGCCTGGGCAGCAGCGAAACACTTCGCCCATTCCGCCGGAGCCGATGGCGGCGGTGATGTGGTAGTGAGCGATGGTGCGCCCGATCATGTCTGAGATCGTAGTCAACAGGGGGCGACATTGCCGCAGCGAGCGGCATCCGCTGCAACCGCTTGACCGCGTATCAAATCAGCGAATGAGCCGGTCCAAGTCGCACACATCGAGACCGGCCTCGCGATAGTACTTTCGACAGAGCTCGAGGGCGGTGAATCCGTCCTCGTAAGCAGCAACGCCTCCCTCGAGCGCCTTGTCCAGATAGATGAGGGCACCCTCAACGACGAACATGATCAACGCCGGTTCTGGTGAGTCCGGCGTGATCACCAGCGTGTGAGCCTCGCCGGCGGGTTCATAGATGAAGGTTCCCGGCTTCGCGACCCAATCGTGCTCGAGGTACCGCCAATGACCACGCATCGTGTAACCACGCACTGTGCCGACGTGGTAGTGCGTGCCAAGCATGGCACCGGGAAGCCCTTTCAGGACAACGCTGAACCCCCCGGACGTGACGTTGAAGTGGCAGGGCTGAAACCAGACGCCATCGGCATACGGAACCCAACGACGGTCGTCTTCAAGGTCGATGTTGGTGACGAAATGTCCGCGGCTTCTCTGACTCGGGTCGAGGCCGTCGGTAAAGCTGCTGAAGGCGGTGATTGGCAATATAGGTTCCTTGTGAGAAACGGGTGAACGGCCAGCTATCGCAGTCGGCGCGACGGCCCTCGCAGCATAACGCCAAACCGTTGGCACCCCGGACATTCGATCAGCGATTGCAGGCTGAATCGAGACCCGCAAGGGGTACCTGAACGAGCTTTGGTCCGATGTCGGAGCCACCGTGGCCACCGCGGCGGCGGCGGGGACCTGTACAATGACGCGTCGCCTCCCAATGATCGGCACCACTGTTGGCTCCTACCGCATCGTCTCCCGGCTCGGCGCCGGCGGCATGGGTGTCGTGTACAAGGCGTTCGACCAGCGCCTCCACAGGCACGTGGCGCTGAAGGTGCTGCCCGCGGCGGTGTCTGCTGACGAAGGGCGCCGGCGGCTCTTCCTGCGGGAGGCACGCGCCGCGTCCGCGCTGAACGACTCGCACATCATCGCCATCTACGACATCTTCGAGCACCAGGGCACCGACGTGCTCGTCATGGAGTTGGTGGAGGGCCGCACATTGCGTGAGGCCCTCGCGGGCGGCCCTATGGCCATCCCGCAGGCGCTGGACTGGACGCGGCAGATCGCCGAGGCCCTAGGCGTTGCGCACGGGTCTGGCATCGTGCACCGCGACCTGAAGCCCGGCAACGTGATGGTCACCGATCGCGGCGCGCTCAAAGTGCTCGACTTCGGGCTGGCCAAGGTGCTGGTCACCGGAGACGATGCGACGCTCGCGCCGGGGACGCAGACCGGCGACTTCCTGGGGACGTTGGAGTACATGTCGCCCGAACAGGCCCGGGGCAAGCCCGTCGATCACCGCACGGACATCTATTCCCTAGGCAGCGTCCTCTACGAGATGCTGGCGGGCCGCCGGCCGTTCGTGGCCGAGAACCGCCTTTCGCTTCTGCAGGAGATCGCACACGGCACGCCGGCGCCAGTGCGATCGTTGCGGTCCGAGGTGAGCGAAGTGCTGGACGATGTGGTGAGCCGCGCGCTTGCCCGGGATCCGCAGATGCGCTTCCAGTCCATGTGGGAGTTGGCAGCCGCACTCAAGCTGGCGGCGAACACAGGCGTCGCTTCGAGTCCCCCGAGCGCATGGGCCCCTGCCGCTGGCATGCCGGCCTCGTCGGTCAGCTCCACATCGTCCTCCGCGGCACTCCCTGCGTCGGTGGGCACTCCGGAATCGCGACCAGCGCGCCCCCGATGGCTGGTCATCGCCAGTGCCGTCGGCGCCGCTTTCGCACTGACGGCCATGGTCGCAATGGGGTTGCGCTCGTGGCGCGCGGACGCGCCGGTCGAACCGCAGGCATCATCGGCACCGCAGACCGCGGGAGCGCCCATGGTTGGCTCGGCGCTGGAGCTCACGCAGCAAGGACTCGCCCTGATCCGCCGCTACGATCTGGCCGGGAACATCGACAAGGCGATCAGCAGCCTCGAATCGGCTGTCGCGAAGGACAACGCCTCCGCCAACGCGTGGGCCGGCCTCGCGCGCGCCTACTGGCGCAAGCAGACCGTGACGCGAGACGACTCGTGGCGAGCGCGGGCGCTGGACGCCGCCACGCAGGCGGTCGCGCTGGATCCGTATCTTGCGAATACACACGTCTCGCTGGGTCTCGCGACGACCGCAGGTGGCGACATGGCCGCGGCCCGGCAATCCTTCGAGCGCGCGCTGACCCTTGACCCGAGCAACGCCGGCGCGCATCGAGGTCTCGGCGTTATCGAGAAAGCCGCGAACCGCATCCTCGAAGCCAGGGCGCACTACACGCAGGCGCTGGCGAGCGACCCGACGGACTGGGAGCTGATGTGGTTGCAGGGCGAGCTCGACTATCAATCGGCCAGGTACAACGAGGCGGTCGAGTGGTACACGCGGGCGGCAGACGCTGCACCCGACAGCCCGATCCCACACCGGCTACTGGGCGCCGCCCGTCACATGCTGGGCGACTACGCGGGGGCGGCGGCCGCGTTCCAGAAATCGCTCGGGCTGCAGCCCACATCGGCGACTTACACCAACCTGGGCACGGCCCTGTTCTTTCAGGGACTCTATCGCGAGTCGATGCAGGCCTTCGAACGCGCGGTTGAGCTGACGCCGTCCAACTCTCTCCTGTGGGGCAACCTCGGAGATGCCTACCGCTGGGTGCCCGGCAATGCGGCTAAGTCGAAAGATGCCTACACGCGAGCTATTCAGCTGCTCCGCGAACAGCTCGCGAAAGACCCCTCGCAGGGACCTAGCCGCAGCCGCCTCGCGCTCTATCTTGCCAAGACCGGCGATACCTCGTCGGCGCTGGCCGAGTTGGGGAAAGTGCTGACGCCGGACGTGGCCGAGGTGAACACCCTCTTTCGCGGGGCAGTCACCTACGAGCTGGCGGGCCGGCGGGACGAGGCGCTGGCGGCGCTCCAGCGTGCGCTGGATCGCGGCTACCCCCTCGTCGAGATCCGAATGGACCCGGAGCTCGCCAACCTACGGACCGACGTCCGATACCATCGACTCGTCGCCCGGTTCGACGTGGCGCGGCAATGATCCCACGCGCGAAAGCGCGATTGTCCGAAATTCGCAGTGTACGCCGTTCGGAACTGTGACGACAGGAAGCCGCGCCGACCTCGTACAACAAGCGGCCTACGGCCGGCTGAACACCGCGCCATGCGGAATGCCCTTGGCCGTGCCACCGTGGGGCCACGTCTTGTTGTCCATGCGGAAGCCCGGCTCGGTCGCGCCCTCTTCGCGGAAGCGTTCGTCGATCGCGAGCTGGCCCGTCTCGGGGTCGAAGCGAGCAATCGCCACGCGGTGCCGCATTCCCTGATATCCGGTCACGACCACACGTCGATGGTCCGGCGCGATCGCGATCCAGTGCGGCACGTCGTCGGCAGAGAACGTGACGCGACTCACTTCGCGCGGGACAGCGGGATTGCTGATATCCAGACTCACGACCGCGCTCCAGGCCGGCACGGTGACCAGGTAGTGGCGGCCGGCGATCAGGGGGATCGCGCAGTTGGTGCCAGCCTTCCGCGGAAACGATGCCACCAGCCTTGCGGATGGGGCCTCACCGGCCAGCCCCTCCATCAGGTACAAACCACAGTTGAACGTCGACACGAGGACTGTCTTGCCGTCGTCGAGGAGCCGCGGCTCGGCGGTGAGCAGGCCTTCGTCGCCGGTCTCACCATCGGGCAGCGGAAACGTACACAGCAACGACAGATCCGAGAGGCGCCAGATCTGCAGATTGCGTGACGGAGGGAAGTCCTTGTCCATGTCGGTCGTGGTGGTCACGATCCGGTCGTACGCGGGTACGATGGCGCCGCTGTATACGCGGAGCCCTGGATCGGCGCCTGTGTAGTGCGCCGAGCTCGAACGCACGGGTTTGCCAGCGGGCGTGAGCTCCACGAGCCCGCCTGCCCTCATCGTGGAGGCGTCGTGGCGCATCTGGAAAGTGGCCAGGACGTGGCCGTTCGGCAGCCGCAGGAACGAGTGAGGGTGCGAGTAGCCCTCGATGTCGCCGAACTGGCTGGCCACACGCGGTTCTGTGGGATTCGTCAAGTCGAAGATGAAGCTCTGTCCCGACCCGAAGCCGTTGGCGAACAACTGTCCATCCGCGGGCATCTCATGTTCGGTGTGATGCGGCGCATTGCTCCGTCCGGGCACCGGCAGCGTGGTCACCAGTCGTCCATAACGTGCACCGCCTTCCGTGACATCGAGCACGGCAAGGAAGTCGGGCTGCGTCGCATCTTCAGACGCGGTCCATAAGTAAAGATATTGCGCCTGGGGGTTGGGTGGTTCCGGCGCTCGCGTATTGCAGGCGGCGAGAGCGAGAACCGTGAGAATCGCTTGGTACCGGGCATGTATCATCGAGCGGCAAGGATACCAGCACCGAGGACAGCAAGGGATGAAGGGCGGCGTGTGGCAATCGGTTCGGATCCGTTCGACGAGATGCGCCCGAACCCGTTATTTCCAGCCTCCCGACGCCAAAACTGGAAGCCCGATCGATGTGAGCGACGTCAAGGGCATCGCGTTCGCTCCGCAGGATCAAACGGCGGGGCGCTTGACGATCGGCAAGTTCGTGGTGTCGAAGTAGGCGAAGGCGCGGCGGCATCAGGGTCGTGCGTGTAACCCGGGCTGCTAGCCCGGATAATTCATAAACCAGCGTTGTTGATGCAGCCTATTTGCTTCGAACCCCGGTTCCGCACGCCGGAAAAACGCGTGCTCGGCTTATCGCGCGTGGAACGCCGGCGTCGGCCCAACGCCGTGTTGCGAGGGTTTCCGCGGGCGTTGGGTCCCCGCCCGACGCCGCTGTCACCGGCCTGCGCCGCGTTTTTCGTGATCCGTGACGGCGTGCTCCACACGGGCTCCTCCGCAAACAGCCTGCATCAAGTCTCGGAGTGTTGTGAATTATCCGGCTAGGTCAGCCGCACCAGCCAGGCGAAAGCTGTCTGGATCCCGTGCTCGCTATAATGGCCGCCATCGCCCGGGACAATTGTGACGATGAGGCCGAGAACGGTTGGGCGAGCCATGAAACGCGTACTGCTTCTGTTGGTGTAGTTGTCGTTTTCGGCACGCAAGCGGCCGCGGCGCTCGAACGCACGAGCGCCCCGCTCACTCAACAACCGGCCGCCCCCTCGACCAACCGGATCACCCGCGTCACGGTGACGGTTCCGCAAGACGACGCCACACTCGTCGTCGAAGGCAAGATCATTCCGGGCACGGGAGCATCGCGCACGTACCAGACGCCGCCCCTCGAGCCTGGCACCACCTACCGCTATACCTTCACCACGATCTGGCAGCCGAATACCTACACGGACATCACGCGGAAGAAGATCGTGACATTCCGCGCCGGCGAGCCGCTCAAGGTCGACCTGACGGTCGATGATCCGAACGACCGTGCGCGCGTCCGGTACGTCCCGACGCCACCTGACATCGCTGACGAGATGGTGAAACTCGCCGGTGTCACCGGGCAGGACGTCGTGTTCGAGCCCGGTTGCGGTGACGCGCGTATCACGATCGCGGCGGTGAAAGGGGGGGCGAGAAGGGGAGTCGGCATCGACATCGACCCGGAACGTGTGGAGGAGTCCCGCGTTCGAGTCAAAGAGGCGGGACTGGACGACAAGATCGAAATCCGATTGGGCGATGCGCTCGACATCAAGGATCTCTCAACGGCCAGCGTGGTCTTGCTGTACATGGGCGACCACTTCAACTTGCTCATTCGGCCGATCCTGTGGCGCGAACTCAAGGTCGGCGCCCGAGTGGTGTCGCACCGCTTCACGATGGGTGACTGGAAGCCGGATAAGACGGTGACGTTGAGCAGTGAGCTGGGCGGCGAGTACGAACTGCACCTGTGGACGGTGACCGAAGATCTCAAGCGACAGATGGAACGGCGATGAGGAACGATCGTCGCGTCATGCGGAGGCCAACGCGCGCCGCATCGGTTGCTGCCGACCGTACGTGATCGACCGCCACAGCCATTCCGCTGGTCCGAACTGAAAGTGTTTCAGCCAGACGGTGCTGAAGGCGCATTCCGCGGCAAAGCAGGCCACCGCGGCCGCAAGTCCGACCACCGGTCGCACTTGTTGGAGATTGAGCGCGTACCCCGAAAACAACAGATCGAGCGCCGCAATCTGCATCAGGTAATTCGTCAAAGCCATTCGACCGGCCGCCGCGACCGGGTGTAGGTGTCGGACCAGGCCGGGGGCATAGGCCAGGAGCACAAGCGCGCCCGCGACGTACGAGAAGGTCAGCCACTGATCGCGGAGAAGACCGAACAGCGGAAAGCCCAGGAGCCAGTTGGCCATCAGCCACGAGACGAAGCCGAACGTCGCCATCCCGCCAAGCAGGCGGCGGTGCGAGGCAGGATCTTCAAAAACGTGATGCCGAACCAGCAGAAAGCCTGCAATGAACAGCGTCAGCGTCACGCTCGGCATGACGAAGAACGGCTGACTGTAGAACCATGCCATGTGTCTCAGGCGCGCCGCGAGCAGAACGCGATAGCTGCCCTGCGCTTCGGCAGCCGAGAGCACATCGTTCACATCGACGAACACGGCTCGTCGCGCCTGCTCGGCAGCGGCAGCACCGTCCGGTCCGGCGCTGAGTAACAGCGAATCACCGACGAGCCGGTATAGGGCAACGGACGCAGCCGATGCGACGGCGGTTATCAGCAACGCGCGCGTCGACCAGTTGCGGAGACCGAGCAGCGCCACGCCCCAAACCGCATACCCGAGGAGCACGTTGAAGCCGAAGAAGGCGTGGGCAGCGAAGCCGAAGAGGGCGAGCACGGCAAGTCGGCGAAGATAGAGGCTCGCGAAGGGGCCACCACGTTCCTCCGCGCGTTTGAGCTGGATTGCGAACCCCGCGCCGAAGAGCAGCGCGAACGTCCCGTGCGACTTCGTCTCGACCAGCCGCCAAATGAGCGTGCGAATCAGTTCGTCGAACCCGGAGGACTCGAGTGTCTTCACATGAAAATGGACGATGAACATCCCGAGGAGCGCCATGCCTCGTAAGATGTCGAGCGACTCAACCCGATTGGTCAGGCGTCGTCGGCAGGATCATTGGCGGTCAACGGCTCGGACGAGCGCGACGGTAACGCGAGATGAGGAGGTCGCGGGCAACCTCAGCAGTCATGCGGCGTCGCGATTCTACTCGATGAGCTAGCTCGAAGCTTGGTCAGCAGTACTACTGTTCGTGACTCGTGGCTTCCGGCTTTCGCCGAAGATCGGCGGCGCGATGCGACATCTGATTCGCGCCACTAGGCGGCGCGCAGCAGCCATCACGATCGACATGCGTGACGCGATACGCCTGTATGAGGACGACGTGGCTTCCGGCCAAGAGCCGGAAGCGTCGCGGCGCAGGCGAACATCACTGATACAGTGCCACAAGTCGGCGCTCAGCGACCGTCACTGTCGTCGGTCCCTGAACTTTGGAACCTTGGAACCTTGGAACCTTGGAACTTTGGGGGAACAAGAAAGAGGAGGCCCGCAATTTGCTGTCCGGGGGAGGCGAAGGCGATTTTGGGCCACAAACTGTCGCCCGTCGAGGACGACAACCTTTCGAACCTTGGAACCCTAGAACTTTGGAACTCTTGGAACTCTCGGAACTTTGAAGTGTTGAAACCATAAAACCTCCACACAAAGGAGAAGGCTAATTCCCCCGCGCCGTTCGTCTACTCCTTACGAAGTCGAGAAGAGCGGAGATTGAGAAGCGCGAGAGATTGCGAAAGGCGGAGAAGGAGCAAGACCATGTCGACCACGGATCCCCTGCTGCTGGATGGCACTGGCGGCAACAAAAAGCGGAAAGTGCGCGGTTCCTGGATTTCGTTCATCGGGCGCATCGTCGCGCAGGTGATTGGTGCGGTTGCCAGCATCCTCCTCTTCCTGACATTCATTCAGCCCACGCCAGCCGGCTCTGCAGCAGCAGTCGACGCAACAGCAGCAGCAGTTGACGTGGGAACTGACACTGACTCGGTCGTTCCGGCCGGCCATTGTTCGAGATTCGAGGCATGTGACGATCGCAGTATTGCCGCTGGCGAACCATTCCGGAGATGCGAACCAGGATTTTCTCGCCCAAGGGATGACTCAGGCGCTGATCGCGGATCTCGCGCAGATCAAGCGACTCCATGTGATCTCGCGCACCTCCGTTCGCGCGTATGACGGATCCAACAAGTCGTTGCCACAAATTGCGGACGAGCTTGGTGCAGACGTCATCGTCGAAGGCGCGCTGGTCAGGGTCGGGGATCAACTGCGAGTGAGCGTCCAACTGATTGACGGTGCGCGCGACCACCATCTATGGACAGGAACTTACGACCGGGTCCTGAGCGACATTCTCTCGATCGAACGCGAGCTGTCGGCTGAGATTGCGGGCCAGATTCGCGCGGCGCTGCTCCCGATTGAGCAAGCGAGGATTCGAAATTACGAGACGGTCGGCGACCCCAGCGGCAACTGACTATCGCGCCTTCCGCGGCTTTGTCGCTTTCGGGGAGGGCAGGTGGACGTCCTCCGTCCGATGCGTTTGAACAATCGGTGCCGGCGGTGCCGGCGGCGCCGCGGGTCTTGAGAGAGCGGACTTCACCGTCGGTATCAGCGGCGGCCCTTCTGCCATGAAGGCAAGAGCGGCGATCGAGATCGCAACAAACCACCCAATCAAGAGCGCGAGTGCCGACGATGTCTCGACGCTCGGCTGAGCAGTTTCGGCGTCATCGATTGACAGTGAGGCGATGCTCGCCTGAGGCAAGTCCACCGGTGCAACTCTTGGTTCGCTTGCCCTCAATTTGGCCGCCAGCGCCGCGACCAAAGGTTCCCAGTCAGGTACGTCCGTAACCGCGGGCATCCACTCCGAAAGCGCGGGCGCGGACGGAGCAACCAGTCGCGTGGGCACGACGGGAGGTTCCGCGGCTACGGGTGATGCGTTCTCCGTGGGCGGTGCCGGTGGGACAACAGGCGCCAACCCTGTCGAAAATTCAAGCGCGTTCGACTCTTCGGAGTCGAACGCCTCGAGCCCGTAATCAACGCTGACCTCAGGGTCGAGTGGCGTCCGGCGATTGTCCAAGAGGCGGGGATAGTCCCTCATGAAGTGTCCGCCGACTGATGAGGTCGAATGACCCAGGACGGCGGGATTGAGACTTTACCGCCGTTCGCTAACAATTTTGCACGAGAATTACAGGTTCGTAATTGTTGTCCTTCAAAATCCGGCAGTAACGTGCACTGATGAGCTAACCCGTGCAACGGATGAGGCGCTTCGAGCTCCCTCGGCTCGGCCCCAGAGGCGCAGAAACCTCGTTGAGGCCCTTGGTTGAGCTAGTTACCCAAAGCTGACCACTTCCTCACTTCTCCCTCAGGATCATTGCGCTACTGATGACTATCCTCGATCCATGTCGATCAAGGAGGCAGGGATGCGGCTGTCTAGTGGCGTTCGACTTCACGTGATGCAGCAAGGACCGCAGCACGGCCCTGCGTTTGTCATGCTGCACGGCTTTCCGGATTCGGGGTTCTCTTTCAGCGGCGTGCTGCCGCTGCTGCCTCCCGACCTCAGAATTGTCGTGCCCGATCTGCGGGGATTTGGCGAATCGGATAAACCGGCCACCGGTTACAGCATGACCGACCTCGCGATGGATGTCGTGACACTGATGGACGACTTGCACCTGCCGAGCGCCACGATCGTGGGGCACTCGATGGGGAGCTTCGTCGCGCGGCGCACCGCCGAGCTCGGCCGCGATCGTGTCGACACGCTGGTCCTGATTGGATCGGCAGCGACACCGAGGAATGACGTCGTGCGGTCGCTTGCCCGCCAGGTCGAGCGTTTCACGGATCCGATCGATCCGGCGTTCGTTCGCGAGTTTCAACTGAGCACCACGTTCCGTACGCTGCCGGCACCGTTCCTGGAGCGACTGATCGTGGAGAGCCTCAAGGTACCGGCTCGCGTCTGGAAGGCGGCACTCTCGGGGTTGCTGGCCGACGAACCATCGGAGGAGCCGCTTCGTTGCCCAACCTACGTGATTGGTGGCGCGGAAGATGCGATATTCACCCGGCGCGAACAAGAAGCACTCGCCGCGCTGATTCCACGCGCCTCGGTCACGATTCTCGACGGCCTTGGGCACAGCCCTCACTGGGAGGATCCGGAACTCTTCGCCGAGTGGCTCCGTGAGATACCATTTAGCCATGGAGCTACGGACCGCCCGGCTGTGCCTCGACTGTGAGGAAGTCCATGAGCATCAACAGTGCCCGATCTGCGGCTCCGAAACCTTCACGTACATGACTCGATGGGTGCCGGCGGCGGAGAGTCGTCGTCGCCCTCGCCAGAGCACGTCTCAGGACGCTGACGTCTACCGACAGTTGATCACTCCCGACGAGACCGTATCGAACGGCCGTCGATTCTTGCAGCGTGGAATCGTTGGCCTCACCGCGCTCGGTGTCGTGGGATGGCTGCTGCGAAACCGAGAGACGCCAGCTTCCGCGCCCGACGCTCCCGCGTCTGCCGACCGTCCTCTTCGCGCCGACAAGTAAACTCAACGACACCTGGTTGATGCAAGAAGTCGACTCGCGACACTAGTGGCTTGTAACAGCTGAATTCCCACTGATCCGGCGCGCTTCCGACTTCCGCCTGAAGGCGGAAGCCACGCGATACTGTTTTGACTCCTTTGTGACTCGTGGCTTCCGGCTTTAGCCGGAAGATCGGCGCGATAGCGAGTTAACTGGTACACGCCACCAGCATAGAATCGTCTGCGTGCATCGCCTTTCTCGCTGGTTCATGGCCGGCCTGGTTCTCGCGCCAGTTGCCTGGGCGGTCTGGGTGCTGACGCGCGGGCTGCGCGACGCCATGCCGACCGTAGCCTATGCAGTGCTTGCCGGTCTGAGTCTTCTGGTGCTTCATTACGGCCTCGTGCATGCGGAAAACCGAGGCTGGATCTACTATCGCCAGCGTCGCGGCAGCTACGGCGGCCTGGGCACGACCAGCGATTGGTTGAACATGTACGATCCCGCGCGACGTTATGTGCAGGAAGCCTCGCGGCGTCAGGAGTGGCAACGTGATGAAGATGACGACGGCGATGGTCGCGATGATCTGCCTGACGATGCAAACAGGGGCGTCGGGACAGGTCGCGAGTAGCGATGCGTTCGATCTGATCATCCGGCACGGGACTGTCATCGATGGGACGGGAGCCGCGCCGTTCAAGGCTGACGTCGCCATCGCTGGTCGTCACATCGTGCGAATCGGCGACCTGTCGGGACTGAGTTCCAAGCGCGAAATCAACGCCACCGGATTGTACGTCGCGCCCGGCTTTATCAATCTCCACAGCCATGCGTCTCCGGCCGCGCTCGCGACGGCCGAGAACATGTTGACGCAAGGTGTGACGACCGAGCTGCTGAACCCCGACGGCGGCGGTCGCACCGACATCGCGGCGCAGCTCGCCGAGGCCGCAAGCGGCGGTCTGGCCGTCAACATCGGCGCATACATCGGGTTCAACAGCGCCTGGTCGAGTGTCGTCGGCGACCTCGACCGCCGGCCGTCCCCCGAGGACATCGGACACATGCGCGACATCATGACCAGCAATCTCGATCGCGGTGCGTGGGGCGTGTCAGCCGGTCTGGACTACAAGCCTGCGTACTACGCGACCGCCGAGGAGGTCGTGGAGGTTGTCAAGGCGGCGCAGCCATATCGGACCAACTTCACGAACCACGATCGGGTGAGGCCCGAAACCAAGTACAGCTCCCGCGCTGGCGTTGCCGAGACGATCGGCATTGGCGCGCGCGCTGGGCTGGTGCCGGTGGTCACGCACATGAAAGTGCAAGGACATGAGCAGGGCAGTGCGACGACGACGCTCGCGCTGATGCGGGACGCGACCAACCGAGGGAACTACACTGCCGCTGACGTGTATCCGTATCTGGCGGGGCAGACGGGCCTCGGAGCGCTGCTGGTGCCGGGGTGGGCGCAGGATGGCGGCCGCGAACAGATGCTCGAGCGCTTCAAGGATGCCGGCACGCGTAGCCGCATCGTGACGGAAGTGGAAGAGGCCATGACCGCGCGATTCGGCGGCCCGCAGGCGTGTTTCTTCCCGGCACTGGACGAGAGCTGGCCGACGTGATGAAGGAGCTCAACGTCGGCGCAGGAGAAGCGGTCGTCAGGCTGCTCGAAACCGAGAACCAAGGCGCGATCCTTCGGTTTGGCGTGGAGCAGGACCTCATCAAGATCCTCCAACACCCCACCAGCTCCATCGCCTGCGACTGCGGCGCCTCGCTCCCGCCGCGCGGCGGCCACCCGCGCAACTACGGCACGTATCCGCGCGTGCTGGGCCGGTATGTCCGCGAATCGAAGGCCCTCACGTGGCAGGACGCCGTGCGAAAGATGACGCTGCTTCCCGCGGTGACGATCGGAATGACCGATCGGGGCGCGATCGCGGTCGGCATGGTGGCTGATGTGAGCGTCTTCGATCCAGCGACTGTGATCGATCGCGCCACCTACGAGGAACCAACACTACTCTCCGAAGGCATCCGTTACGTTGTCATCAATGGAGTCGTCGCACTGCACGACGGCAAGGTGACCGGCGAGCGTGGCGGTCAGGTGATGCGTCGTGCGAGGTACATGCCGAGCCGGCCGATGCCGTCGTTCGGTCAGCATGTGGTCGCTGCCAATGGCGCGATCAGTGGTGCTGACGATCCGACGTCGTTCAACGTGTCGATTGATGTCGCAGCGCGTCAAGGTGCCCGTCGCGCGACGGGGCTGCTGCGGATTGCCAAGGGCACCGATGTCGTTCTCACCGCGCGGGAGTTTGGAATCATCCAGACCGCACCTGGCTGGGCGAGTTTTACGGCAGTGGGGCGCACCCCGGCCGGAGCCGCTCATGCCGTGCACGTGGTCGTCGAGCAGTCGGACCCGTGGCGCGAGGATCGCGCTCCTTCAATCACCGTGGCGGCCGAAGGACTGTTCGAAGCGCGCGGCCGCGGCGACGTCCGCATTCGTTAAATGCGCCCCCTCCGCGAGGCGAAGCCGAGCGGCCGTCCGGCCGAAGGCCGGCCCTCCACGAAGTGGCCGTCCACGGCAGGTGGCCGGGCTGGTCGTCGCACTTGCGCTGGCGGCGTGGGTGCGCTTTACCGGGGTCGGCGTCGGCTGGTTCATGGTCGACCAAGTGCGCGACGCCGTTACGGCGACCGCTATCGTCGAGGGCCGATCGTTTCCGCCGGCGGGCCCGCAGTCGGCCGTGAGCACGATCAGCGTCTCCGGGCCGCTCTACTACTATCTGATCGCGATTCCGTACGCGGTCAGCCGCGATCCCATCGTCGCCTTCGGCTTCAGCGCGCTGCTTAGTGTCCTGGCCGTCTATTTGGCCTTTCGCCTCGGCGCGGAGATGTTCAACGGGACCGTGGGCGCGACTGCCGCTCTGCTTTACGCAACCTTCCCGATGACCGTAATCAGTGGGCTCACGCTTTGGAATCCCGGGGTCATGCCGGTGTTCTCGCTGGCCTTCATGCTCAGCCTGTGGCGGTATGTCTCGCGGCGCGAAGCCTGGCGTCTGGCGCCGACGCTGTTCTTGCTCTTTGTTCTCCTGAACCTTCATTTGAGCAGTCTGATCTTCGTTCCAGTGATGATCGCGGCGGTTCTGTTCCATCGCCCGCCGCTCGGTTGGCGGCCGCTGGTTGTTGGCGGCGTTGGCGCGCTGATGCTGTATGCACCGTATCTGGTTCACGAAGCGCAACAGGGATACTCAGGATTTCGAAGTGTCAGCGATTGGGTCGGTCGCGTGGGTCACGGCTGGTCATCACAGGTGGCGATGCGCGTTCTCACCGCACCCTTCCTCCTTCCGGCGGAGATGGCCCGGCCGTTTCTGCCCCCGACCGATCTTCGCTGGCTCGAGAGATTCAACCAGTTGCAGGTCTTTGAGCTCGGAGTGTGCCTCATAGGGTTCGCGATTTCTCTCGTTCGCGCACTCGTAGGGCCCCGACGCGCGGCGTACATGATCACTGGTCTTTGGTTCGCGCTCCCGCTGTTACTGGTTCCACTGAATCCGCCCGGAGTCCTGTGGTACTACGCAGACGTCGCGTACCCTGTGCAGTTCATCCTGATTGGCGTGCTGGTTGATCAACTGCTGTCCGCTCGCGCGGTGAGCCAGTACCGGTCCGTTCGCTTAGCAACGATGGCTGGCGTGAGTGCCGTGCTCGCGGGGTTGGTCATCTCGCAGGTGTGGTATCTCCACAATTTCGTCGCGCGCGCGCGAACCGCCGGGGAGCTGCGGACGACCAATGACGTCCAGCTCGATCGTCCGGCGGGACCTGCGACGCACTTGAGCACCATGACCCTCGAAGCCAAGCGTGCGCTTGCCGCGGCCTTGGCGTCCAGGCTCGGCTTGACCCTGAGCGACCTGGAGAGGCGTGCGCATGGGGCAGGATACGCTCAGCTTCGCGAGGACCGAGGCTATCTCCTTTCCATGCGCGGCTCGGAAACCAACCGCTCGTCGGACGGGCCTTCGCCGCACTTCATCCTGGCAGGAAAGGATTACCCTCTTCGCCCGCAGTCGGCCCCGACACTGGACGTTGGACCGTACGGTATCTGGATGTATCAACCAATGGTCCAGGACCAGTCCTGGACAGTCGCGACACACGGCGCAAATACATGCAGCCTGTACTGCGGGCAATGGCGCCGACTGGCGACCGGTGCAGATTCCGGCACGCGTCGCGCCTCGGATGACCGTGTATGACTTGATCCCGTTCGCGGGATGGCTCGACCAGCGTCTCACCTTGAGGGGCGTGGTCGAAGTCCGGGAACGCGAACGGCTTGGTCTGATCGTCAGCAGTCGCGAAGCGGGGCCTCATCGAGTGACGGCCCTGTTCGTGAACGGCGTCGCCGTCGCTGCGCAATCGAGGGTGAGCCGCACAACCGCCGAAACAGCGATCAGCGAGACACTCTTCGACGTTTCATCGGCCGTCAACCCAGGCCGCAATGACGTGTGCTTCGAACTAGAAGGCAGCGACCGGTCATTTGACCTCGACGTCTATGAGATTCGCTGAGCCTCAAGCGCCGGAGCGCGCAGTGGAGCCATCCGCCCGTCTCGGGTTGATTGCCCTCCTCGCTCTTCTCTGGATCGGATGGCTGCTGAGCCTTCCGCCCCGTCCGTCGGCGTGGATCGTGACGTTCTCCGGCGCGCCGCTGCTCGTCCTCGGATCGTGGCTCGGTCGAAGTAGTCGACTCGAATCATGGCGGTCATTCGTCGCTCGCACGGCCGACATGCACGCGCTGGCGGCAATCCTGCTCGTGGCGCTTGGCGTCCAGTTCGAGGACACGCACGGCATCACTACTGACGGAGTCGTCTATTTCTCTCAGTTGCGAAGTCTGATTTTCGATCGTGACTTCGACTTGACGAGTGAGCTCGCGTTTCTCGGACAACCGGCGCGACCGTCCTACGTCGTACCGATTGGACCGATGTTTCTCTGGCTTCCGGGATACCTCGCGGTGGCAGCCGTCGACGCGCTCGGGCGAGCGGTGGGGCTGTGGTCCGCACCCGAGAATCCCGCCGCGCTAGGCCTGACGCTGCCGTATGTGCGTGCCGCGCTCGTGGCGTCGTTTGCAGCAGGCGCTACGGGCCTTGTCGTCCTCCACCGGCACCTCCGGCAGGAATTCGGCGCAGGTGTGGCCTTTGGCGCGACGCTCCTGACGTTCGGCGCCACGCCGCTGGTCTGGTACATGGTTTACGAACCCTCGATGACGCACGCCGCATCGTTTGGCTTCGTGGCCCTTTTCGTCATCTGCGCCGTGCGCTGGACGTCTCCAACCATCACGCCCGGGCGGGCCAGCGTCCTTGGCGCGTTGCTCGGCGCCGCCTTCCTGTCACGCCCGCAAGAGGCGCTGTTCGCGCTCGTTCCGGCCGTGCTCCTTCTGGTCCGGCCCGAATCGATGCGCGATCGCCTCGCGGCTGCCGCTCGCCTTGCCGCGTGGGCGCTGCTTGGCGCTTTGGTCTTTCTGGTGGTTCAGGCTGTTCATACTTGGATCGTGCTCAGCCGCGAGAGCTTCGTGGTGACGGGCGAAGAGGGCTATCTCAATATCCTTCGCAATCGATGGCCGGACACCCTCTGGTCGTCCTGGCACGGATTCCTGTCGTGGTCGCCCGTGGCCTACATCGCGACGATCGGCACCGCCGCGTACTTCGCAAGACGACGATGGTGGTCGGTGACGGCGCTGACGATTCTGTTTCTGATGGCGCTTCTCAACGGATCGACCACCGATTGGGCGGCGGGCTGGTCGTTTGGCGGACGTCGGTTCGTGAGTTGTATGGTGCTGTTGGCGCCCGGGCTTGCGCTCGCGATCGAAGCCTTGGCTCGCCGTCCGCTGGTCGCTGTCGGCCTGGTCGCTCTCGGATTCGTGGCGTGGAACCAACTCCTGGTCGCGCAGTACCGCATCGGCATGCTGCGCGCGGGCGAGGTGGTGAGCTTCGGTCAGATCGTTCGGCAGCAGGGTGAGCTGGCCACGCGGTCACCGTTCTTCTATCCATTCGCGTTTCCCGCCAACGCGTGGTTCGGCTGGCGCAACGGCTTGCCGATTGAACGCTACGACCTGCTCGGGCCGGAGCCGTTGCGTCCGTCACTCGAGATTGTCTTCGACGCGAGCTCCAACAAGTACGTGATGGACGGCTGGGGGCCACGCGCGGGCGACGAATGGGGAGAGCTGCGCTGGATTGACGGCGCGACCGCCGAGCTTGCAGCGCCGCTCGATCCCGCAGGGAACGTGCCTATCGACCTGCAAATCGAATGGCGAGCGCGGCTGGTGGACCCTCCGTCGGCCGCAGGCGTGACCGTGTTCGTCAACGGCGTGAAGCTCGGGACCGGGTCTCCCGAACCCGCTGCACCGGCCGTGTGGTCCTCGGGATCGCACGACATTCACGTCTGGCGACGAGGCTTCAATCGGATTGTGCTGGAGAAGCACCAGCGGCTCGCCGCCGGTCGGAGTCTATCGACTCGTCATCAAGTCGGTCGGGTAGGGCGAGTCACGGCTCGCGGTTCCGCCAAGTGCGAAGATGCACAGGTGCGCGTGAACCTTGCACTGCACTGAACCTGGAACCCATGGCACCGCCGAACTCCGGACCTTAATTCGTCGTGATCGTGCGTACTGGTTTCAACGCCGCCGGCTTGAGCCCACTCGCTCCGATCTTGTCGAAGAGGTTCGGCATCGACGTGATGAGCGCATTGGTTTCCTGGATGGCCTTGGCCAGGTCGCCGCGCCCGTCGGTCAGGACGCGAAGTTGCTGTTCGCTGGGCAACGAGTGCGAGTTCATGATCTGACCCTTGGTCTGCCCGATCTGGCCCCGCACGTTTTGTTGCTGCTGGCCGCCGAAGCCGCCGCCACCACCACCGCCGCCGCGGGCGCGGCCGGTTGACCCGGCGCTGGTACTCCCAACTGTCGGCGAAGGTCGGCCAACTGTTTGCCGGCGCCCTCGACCGCGCTTTTGGAATCGGCTGACGGACTCGCGGCAATCTTCAGCAAGCCCTCCAGCGCCTGGTACTGCGTGCCGAGTTGGGCCACGGCATCAGCCGCTTCGTTGGCTTGTTCCTGTAAGCGATGAAGGGCCAGCGCGGTGTCGTGCCAGGTCTTGCGATCCGCATCGGTCATCTGCACGGCGGCGTCACCAGCCACGCGTACGGGCTTGGTCGCAATGTCGCGTCCATCGACGACCAGCGTGACTCGATACTCACCCGGCAACACGAACGGTCCGTTGTTGCCGCCGCCGCCGAAGCCACCGCCGCCACCTCCGCCGCCTCCCTGCGGCGGCGCCGGAAGATTCGGCGGGTTGACCAGCGGCTGGTATCGCAGATCCCAATACACCCGATTGATCCCGGCGTTGCGCGCGTCACGTAGATCGTTGCCCGTGATCTCGCGAACTTGATTGCCCGCCGCATCGCGGATGCGAAGGGCGACGGCTTTGGCCGGTCCCTTGAGGTAGTAGCTGATCGGAGCGCCAAAGGTCGGGTTCTTGCCGCGGAACGGTTTGTCGGTGACGAAGCCGCGATCGTTGGCGGGGTTGTATTGCACCGCCGGACGCATGTCGAATAGAAACGCGTCGCTGCGCATCGCCTCGGCCGACTGTTGAATCGGTGTCGCGTCGTCCAGAATCCAGATGCTGCGCCCGTGCGTGCCGAGAATCATGTCGTTGTCTCGCGGGTGAAACACGATCTCGTGAATCGGCACCGTCGGCAGCCCCGAGCGAATCCGGTTCCAGCTGCCGCCGCGATCGGTTGACACGAACAACCCGAACTCGGTCCCCGCGTAGAGCACGGCCGGGTTCTTGGGGTCTTCCGCAACCGTCATCACCACCTGGCCTTTGGGCAGGCCCTCGCTGATCGACCGGAAGTTGTTGCCGCCGTCGACGCTGGCATAGACGTAGTTGTTGTAGTCGTCGTTGGTGTGATTGTCGAACGCGACGTAGACCGTGTTCGCGTCGTGCGCGGACGCCACGATCCCCGACACGTACGAGTTCTTGGGCATGTTGGGGAATCGCGAATTCAGGTTCGTCCACGACTTGCCGTTGTCGCGAGTCATGTGGACCACGCCATCGTCGGAGCCGGCGTAGATGATGCCCGCTTGCTTCGGCGATTCGACCAGTTGCACCAGGTTGCCGTAGGACTGCACGCCATCGTGCTTCGCGATGGTGAACTCCTTGGCCGTGACGCCCATCAACGAAAGCGTCTCGCGGTCGACGTTCTGTGTCAGATCTTCGCTGATGGCCTGCCACGACTGACCGCGGTCGGTCGATCGGAAGACCTTGTTCGCGCCGGCATAGATCGTGGAGGAGTTGTGCGGTGAGATGTGGATTGCGGTGTTCCAGTTCCAGCGCAAGGTCGGCTCACCGCGACCCGGGAGCGGCCTGATGGTCTTGCGTTCGTTGGTGATCCGATCGACGCGAACGATGTTGCCGTCCTGCGATTCGGCGTAGATCGTTCGCGAATCGTTGGGATCGACGAGCGCCTCGAAGCCGTCGCCTCCCTGAATCTGGAACCAGTCGTCGTTGACGATGCCATTGCGGCTGCGCACAGCGCTTGGTCCGCACCAGGTGTAGTTGTCCTGTAGACCTCCGCACAGGTTGTAGGGCGTCTCCATGTCGTACCCGACGTGGTAGTACTGCCCCAGGTCCATGTTGTAGATGCCTTCCCAGTTCTTGCCTTTGTCCCAGCTGATGCCGATCCCACCGTCCGTGCCGTCGATGATGTGGTTGGGGTTGGCGGGGTTGATCCACATCGCGTGATGATCGGAGTGCAGCGCGCCGTTCTCGATGAACGTCTTCCCCCCGTCGTCCGAGATGTGAATCTGCACGCCGAGCACGTAAATGCGGAGGTCGTTGGTCGGGTCGATCCGGATCTGGCTGAAGTACATCGGTCGTGGGTTGACGTTCGACATCTTCCGCCAGCTCAGTCCGCCATCGTCTGAGCGATAGGTGCCGCTCTCGCCCTGGTGCTCGATACGTGCATACACGATGTTCGGATTGGCACGATAGACGTCCATCCCGATGCGTCCAAGCGGCCCGGATGGAATGCCGTTGGTGAGCTTGGTCCACGTGCGGCCGGCGTCGCTCGACTTGTGGATACCGCTGCCAGGGCCGCCACCGTTGAAGCCCCAGGTCGCGCGACGACGTTGGTAGGTGGCGGCGTACAGCACCTTGTTGTTCGAGGGGTCCTGCACCAGTTCGGTCGCGCCGGTATCCTCGTCCACGAAGAGCACGTTGGTCCACGTCAAGCCGCCATCGGTTGACTTGAACACGCCGCGCTCCTTCCCGGCGCCCCAGAGGCTGCCGAGTGCGGCGACATACACGACGTCGTGATCGACGGGGTCCACGATGATGCGTGCGATGTGCTTCGAATCGCGAAGCCCCATGTGCTTCCACGTCTTGCCGCCATCGGTCGACTTGTAGACCCCGTTCCCCCAGGAGCCGCTCTGGCGATTGTTGTTTTCGCCGGTGCCGACCCACACCAGGTTGGCATCGTCTTTCGCAATCGCGATGTCGCCAATCGAAACGGCGTCGTCGAGATCGTCGAAGAGCACCTCCCAGGTGATGCCCATGTTGGTGGTCTTCCACAGCCCACCGGTGGCGGTGCCCACGTAAAACACGGCCGGGTTCGATTCCAGCACCGCGAGGTCGTCCACGCGGCCGCCCATCGTTGCCGGGCCGATGTTGCGGAAGCTCAAACCCGCGAACGGGTCAGTGGCGGCAGTGGCTGCCGGTGCCGGGCGCGGCGACTGACCGTCGACGCTCTCGGTGAGGCTGACCGTGAGGGCCACGAGCAGGGCGGCGAGCCCAACCTGTCCAGGGCGGCGAGAGACCATGCGATTTTCCTCCAGGCGATTCGCCTCCGCGGACGCCGGCGGTTTCGCCGTCGCGCCAGCAAAGGCGGACGAAATCAAGGTCCGGACTGTACCACGGCGCGCGCGTCGCTATCGGGTGGCTTTCGTCATCGGGACCGCAAAGGCGGTCAGCGTCATGCCGGCCGGCATCACGACGTACTGACGCCCATCGATCATGTAGGTCGTGGGGGGGGCGTAGATCGGAGCCCCGGTCTGGTAGCGCCAGAGCTCCTGGCCGGACTTCGAGTCGGCCACGACCACGAACCCTTCGTTGTCTCCGGTGAACACCACGCCGCCTGCCGTCGACAGCACACCTGCCCACGAGGGTGTCGGGTGCTTGATCTCCCATTTGCGTTCGCCCGAAATGGGATCGATCGCGCGCAACGCGCCGTACGGCGTCACGTCGGGGGCGCGTGCGATTCGCCCGCCCATGGTGCGGTCGCCAGCCTTATAGCCCGCCGGGGGCGCCTCGGCGAAGTAGATCTGGCATGTCTCACGCGCCGACACGAACAGCAGGTTGCTCGCGGGGTCGAACGACGGTGACATGAAGTTCGTGCCGCCAAAGAGGTCCGGACACGTCAGCGTGCCTGTGGCGGTCGGTCGTTGATCTGGCAATTCAATGGGGCGGCCATCGGCGCCGATGCCGGACGCCCACGTCTGGTGAACGAACGGCTTGGCTTGAACGAAGGCGCCGGTGGCACGATCCAGGATGTACAGAAACCCGTTCCGATTCGCCACGATTACAGCCTTCAGCGGCGTGCCGCTCACGGTCAGATCGGCCAGGACCGGAATCTGATTGGCATCCCAGTCATGCAGGTCGTGCGGTGTGAATTGGTAGTGCCACTTCAACGTGCCGCTGTCCGCGTCGAGCGCGATGAGCGAGCCCGAGTAAAGGTTGTCGCCCTTGCGATCGTCGCCGAAGAAATCGGGGTTCGGATTGCCGGTGCCCCAGTAGACGAGATTCAGCTCTGGATCGTAGCTACCCGACAGCCACGTCGGGGCGCCACCTCGCTCCCACGAATTGACTTCTTGGGGCCACGTCTCGCTGCCTGGCTCGCCCGGCGCCGGCACCGTCCAGAAGCGCCACACCAGCTTGCCGGTGTTGACGTCGTAGGCGTCGAGGAAGCCTCGGATGGCGAACTCGCCACCGGCAATGCCCGTGATGATCTTGTCCTTCACGATGAGCGGGGCGCCAGTGCTCGCGTAGCCCATCTTGTAGTCAGCGATTGGCGTTTCCCACACCACTTTGCCGGTCTTGATATCGAGAGCGACCAGATAGGCATCGAGTGTCGCCATGAAGACGCGATCGCCGTAGATGGCAAGACCGCGATTGACCATGCCGCAGCAGGCACGAACGCCATCCGGCACCGGCCGCTGATACCGCCAGACTTGGCGGCCGGTCCGGCCATCAATCGCCCAGGCGTTGTTCAACGGCCCGCCGACATACAGCACACCGTCAACCACAATCGGCGTCGCTTCGAACTTGCCGGCGACTCCAGTCTGAAATGTCCATTGCGCCGCAAGCTGTCCAGCGTTGTCGGTCGTGATTTGCGTCAACGGACTGTGGCGACGACCCGAATAGTCACCCGAATACGTCAACCATCGCGCCGGGTTGGTCAACCCGCCAAGCAGGTCCTGATTTGAGATGCCTTGTGCCTGGAGCACCAGCGTGCCCGGGCCCAGCGTGAGGAGACAAGTGACGAAGCGGCGAAGAAAAGTAGTGCGGACCATGTCCCGCGAAGCATAACGACTTTCGCCGATGAGAACAACGCACGCGCACAGCGCCGTACGGTCGGTCATGGGCCTTGGATTTGCCGCCCCGCGGAGCGGGGCAAAAGAAGATAGCCATTAGCGAAGCGCAGCGTCGCGACGAGATTCTTTCATCGGGATTTCGGGCGAAGCTTCGCTAGGATCATTGGATGCCACGCCTCGAATATCTGCAGTTGGATGTCTTTACCAATCAGCGATTCGAAGGGAATCAGCTCGCCGTGTTTCTCGACGCTCGCGAGCTCGACCCGAAGACCATGCAGACAATCGCGCGCGAGATGAACTTCTCGGAGAGCACATTTATCCTGCCGGCCGAGCGGCCTGATACCGACGTTCGCATGCGTATCTTCACGCCCGGCGTGGAATTGCCAATGGCTGGTCATCCGACAATTGGCAGCACCTTCGCCCTCGCCCACATGGGCGTCATCACCAACCGACGCGACCACTTTGTGTTCGGCTTGGGCGTTGGACCGACCCGAGTGGAGCTGACCTTCTCCGGAAAGGACTTGTCGTTCGCTCGGATGGATCAACCGCTGCCCGACGTCCGGACGCCGCTCGTCAGCGTTGACGAGGTCGGGCGAGCGGTGGGAGTCGATCCGGCCGCCGTCTCACGTGCCAAATTGCCGATGGAGGAGGTCTCGTGCGGCGTGCCCTACATCCTTCTTCCTGTCGACACGCGCGCCGCCGTTGACACTGCGCATCCTGATGTCGCTGCGTTAGGCCGCCTCCGGAGCGCGTTTGCCGTTGATCACGTCGGCGTGTACGTCTTCACGCTCGAGCCAACCGAGCCTGGAGTGACTGCTTACAGTCGAATGTTTGCCGGCGGTCTGGGCATCGCTGAAGATCCGGCCACCGGCAGCGCTTGCGGCCCGCTGGGATGCTATCTCGTGAGCCACGGCGTCGTACAAGGCGAGGCCGCGACGCAGATGATCAGTTGGCAAGGGGTCGCGATGGGACGTGCGAGTCGCATTCACATTGCGATTGCGGCCGATGCGTCCCGCAAGATCTCGCGAGTGCAGGTCGGGGGGCAGGCGGTTCTGGTGGCGGAGGGAACGCTCACGTACTAGGCTCGCGCGCTCTCGCGCGCGGGAAGGCCGCGCTCGCTTCACTCGCGCGGACGGCGGCACTCGCTTCGCTCGATGCCGAGGGCCGCCTCGCTGTGCTCGGCGAGAGGAGCCCTTCCGCCGGGAGGCGGCGATCCGACGAAGTCGGCCTTCGGCGAGTTCTAAGCGAGCCGCCCTCCGAGGCCGCTGAAAGCGGCCGAGGCCTTATGGCGCCAGCCGCGCTCTCCTCCACGACCCATCCGCGTCGCGTTGGTACAGGATGCGATCGTGCAGCCGGCCAGGGCGGCCCTGCCAGAACTCCATCTGCTCGGCGGTCACACGATAGCCGCCCCAGTCCGGCGGGCACGGGACCGGCTGACCTTCGAAGCGTCGTCGAACGGCGTCGAATTGCCGCTCGAGCGATCTGGCGATCTGCCAGCACGGAGCTTTGCGGCGCGGCCCAGGCCGCCCATTGGCTCTCGAGGGGGCGTGAGGCGAAGTACTCCTCCGACACCGCGCGCGCGACCTGCAAGACTGCGCCGGTGACGCGCACTTGCCGTTCGAGCGCGGCCCAAAAGAACAACAGGCTGGCGCGTGGATTGTGCGCAAGGTCTTGTCCCTTGGGGCTGGTGTAATGCGTGAAAAACACGAAGCCCTCGTCGTCGAGGTCCTTGAGCAGGACAGTCCGCACGCTGGGTTCGCCCGTCGCCGACACGGTCGCAAGGCTCATCGCGTTCGCATCGATGATTTGAGCCGCCAGCGCGTCGGCGAACCAGACGCGGAACTGTGCGATCGGATTCGGGTCGGTCCCGTCCAGATCCAACGTGCGGCTCTCATATTCGCGTCGAAGATCCTTCATGGTGTGGTGACCTCGATCCACACCCCCAGAGGACGCGAGTCCACGGAGGACGGAATGACCTCCTTGGGAACGAAGGCCTTATCGGCCGAGAGCTGCATCGTGACCACTCTTCGACCACCGCTTGGGATCTCAATCACATCGGGCTGTTCACGATCGAGCGCCAGCGTCGTCTGCCAGCCGGTGGTGGCGACATGGAGACGGTTGTCGATCAGGCCGCTATGCACTCGCAACGTCACCGGGGCGGCCGCGTTGTCATGTTGAACCGTGACGAGCGTCGCTCGCTCGCCCTGAACCCAAAAGCCGGTGCGCTCCGGAAACGCCTGTTCGTCGTGATAGAAGACCGTCGTCGATCCAAACTCCGCCGCGCCGACCACGATCGGCAGCTTCGGTCGTCGCGACGAATCGACGATGGTGAGGGGCGTGATGGAGATGAGCTTGACATGCCGTTCGAGCTCGGGGGAACCGCGAAGGCCGATGAAGCTCGCGTCCATCGGAACGTCGAACTCTGTGGTCCAGCGTTCACCGGGGCGGGGTTCGACCGGCCACGTGCGCCACGCGTCGCCGATGCGGCCCATCTGCAACGCGATGGTTTCATTCGACCGCGCTCCACTCCACTCGACGTCGATGCGGTAGCGTCCCGCCGGCACTGAAAAACGCCCATTGTGCAAGACGCGAATGGGTTGCGCGTCGCTGCGCCAGCCTGGTTCGACCTGCAGACTCGCGTGCGTCGATACCTCGCCGGCCGACACGACCCGAAGAGGCGAATACTCGACGCCCACTGGACGCACGACGCTGTCGAATGCGTCCAGCATGGGGAGACGAGGCCGTGCGCGGATGTCGATGTCAGGCCATGGAGGTGACGCGGGCAGTCGAGGGATGGCGATCGCCGCCGTCACGAGAGCACCGAAGCAAGTGGCGATCGCGATCAAAGATGCCGCGCCTGGTCGAATCGTTCGTGGTCGCGCCACGATGATCGCCGCCCCAGCAGCCAGTGCCAACCACGCCAACGAGTGGAGCAGTGCGGTTGGCGCTTCGTGATGAATGAACGAAGGGACGAGTGTCCAGGCCGGCCAGCGCGGCGAGAGATACTCCAGCAGCGAGGACGTCCCGTCGCGGCCGTTGCTGATGAGGAATCCCTGTTGCGCCGTGAGCGCCAGGACGGCGATGCCGACGCTGAGCCAGAGCAGCAGGTGCTGAGCGGCCCGTCGCGTGCCGCCGGCGGGTGCCGATCGGAAGGCCATCGCGATTGGAAGCGCCAGCAGCAACAGCCCCGAGGTCAAGGGGCGTCCGGGTGACGCCGAGCCTCCCCACCAGATTCGAAACGCGCCCACGGTCGCGAGCAAGGCGGCAAAGACCACGGTGATCTCGATGGCCCGGCGACGCAGTTCGCCTCGATCACGCCAGCGATGCGTG
>CAVTGK010000053.1:0-90892 GCA_963734095.1 uncultured Acidobacteriota bacterium
CGGGTAGTATCCTTTTTTTCTGGTGTGAGGAGCTTGATGCGTCGCACACGAACAGGTGTATTCGCGGTCGTGCTGCTGGCCGGATGGCTGTGGCCGCACACGAAGCTGGCCGCGAGCGAGAGCAACGGGACGCCCGCGCCAAGCCCTCTTCGCCGAGGGTGACACCGCCGCCAGCGCCGGCAAGTTGCCGACGCGGCCGCTGCATTTCGAAGGCGATCGACGCCGATCCCGACTTCGTCGACGCCCACCAGCGCTACATCGAAATCACGCAGCGGCAGAAAATGCCGCAGAGCCGGACGCCGACCGTGGCGCCTGCAGGAGTACGAGCGCTGGGCGCGCGAGCAGCCGGCGCGCGCGGTGTATCAGTGGGCGCTCGGTTTCCTGTCGCCGGAGGCAGACAAGGCCGACGTTTCTTCAGGAAAGCGATCGCGATCGATCCGGCGTTCGCGCGGGCGTATTTCCTGCTGGCCAAGAATGCCGATCAGCGCGGCGAGTGGACCGCCCAGCGGGAGTACTTGAAGACGGCCGTGGACAGCAATCCGGACGATCCGAGGTACCTGCTGCAATACGGATACGCACAGAGGACAAGCGATCCGGCGCGGTTCCGCGAGCTGCGCTGCGGGTGGTCGACAAGTTCCCCACGAGTCCATTCGCCGCCCAGGCCCTCTATAACCTCGCCGGCGCATCGTCGAATCCCGAGCGCCGCGCTACTACGATCGGCTGCGCGCGAACTATCCCTTCGATCGCTTCGACTATTCGGCGTCTGCGATGTACGGTTGTACGGTGAGCTCACCACACCGTCCGAGGCGTTGCTGCTCGCCCAGGAGATGGCCAAGGCGCTGCCGACGAACAGGACCTGGTAGACTCGTGTCACGGTGCAGGAAGCGATGGTGCGCGCGCAGTCGCTCGTGGCCGAGGCGCGGTTCGCGGAGGCGCTGGACCTCCTCGAGAAGACGCCGCGGCCGTCGGGCAGCCACGGCATGACGTGGACCCTGTTCAAGGCCGAAGCCGCGGCGGGCTCGGGCCACGTCGATCAGGCGTATGCGACGCTGCTCGATAGCGCCGTGGCGCTGCCGGACGCTCGCACCGACGCGGCCCTGCTGAAATACGGGACGACGCTCGGCAAGACACCGCGCGAGGTCGACGCCGATATCTGGGGGCTGCGCGATGCAAGGCCAAAGTCGCCCCGGCGTTCGAGTTGCCGTCCGCGCGTGATGGCTCGCTCGTGAAACTCGCCGATTACCGCGGGCGCGTGGTCCTGCTCGCGTTCTGGTTCCCTGGTTGACCAGGCTGCCGTGAGGAGTTTCCTCACCTGCAGCACGTGCTCGAGAAATTCGCGAGCCGCGGGCTCGCGGTGTTGGCGATCAACTGCGAGCCGACGCAGCGCAAATCCGTGCTGCCGCTGCTCAAGGCCATGGGCATCACGTTCGTCCCGGTCGAGTCCGACTGGGAGTGGGCCGAACAGCAGTTCGGCGTGACCGGCACACCGGAAGCCCTGCTGATCGATCAGCAAGGCCGAATCATGTTCAGGCCCTCGGTTCACGACGCGGACTCGCGGATCGGCCTCGAACGTCAGGTCGAGGCGCTGCTGAACCCCTCGCCGCGGATGAGGTTGCCTCCGTGCAACTCCGGTTGCGATACCCCTCACGGCGTGTCAGGCTACGCTGCCGTTTGACAGTCGGCCATCACCCGAACGAGACTCACGCATTGTCTGACACATGCTGGACGTAGTCAGGCGTCTCGATCGGCCTCGCTCTGATCGCGCTGACCTCGTCGGTTCTGCTGTTCTCCGACCGCAGCGGCCGTGTGAGATCGGAGTCGTCCGTGCTCCGTGTCGCGATTCTCCAGCACGCAGACAGCGTCATCCTCGACGAGGGGCTCCGCGGCACGATGGACGCCTTGGCGGAGCGCGGGTTCCGTGACGGCGAGCGCCTGAAGATCGACCGGTTCAATGCGCAGGGCGACATGCCTACTGGTATTACGATCGCCC
This sequence comes from uncultured Acidobacteriota bacterium, assembly GCA_963734095.1. Lineage (GTDB taxonomy): Bacteria > Acidobacteriota > Vicinamibacteria > Vicinamibacterales > UBA2999 > JACCSI01. The sequence goes on from CAVTGK010000053.1 coordinate 1,991, forward strand.
GACAGATCACCGGCGGCGCCTACGACCTGGTGATCACATCCAGCACACCGTCGATGCAGGCCGTGGCGAACAACAATCGTGACGGCAAGGTGCGCCACGTGTTTATGCTGGTGGCCGATCCTTTTGCGTCGGGTATCGGCCTCGACCGCGCCGAGCCGCGCAAGCATCCCCCTCACCTCGTGGGACAAGGGATCTTTCCGCCCGTCGATCGGGCGTTCCAGCTCGCGCGCCGGATGCTGCCCACGCTCGCGCGCATCGGGGTCGCATGGAATCCCGCCGAGTCGAACTCGCTCGCGTTCGTGATTAAGGCGCGCGAGGCTGCGAAGCAGATGAATCTGACGCTGCTCGAAGCCAATGTCGACAATACGAGCGCCGTCAACGAAGCCATCGGTTCGCTCATCGCGAGGAGCGCGCAGGCGATCTGGGTGGGTGGCGACAACACCGTCATCGCCGCCATCGCATCGGTCATCGGGGCTGCCCGGCGCGCGGGCGTTCCCGTCTTCACCATCCTGCCGGGCGCTCCGGATCGCGGAACGTTGTTCGATGTCGGACCCGATTTCTATCAGGTCGGACGCCAGGGGGGACTCCTCGTGGCCGACGTGCTGAGCGGGCAAGACATCGCGCAGATTCCAATTCGCGACGTGATGGACATCGTTCCGGCGTACCTCGCCATCAACACCACCGTGCTCGAGGGGCTCGAGGAAACGTGGCGGGTGTCGACCGACGTCGCTGCCGAAGCAACGGTCCTTGTCGATGAACAAGGGACTCACCGAAAGGTCCCCGTTGCACGCACGATCGCCGCCGAGCCCCGCAAGATTGTCGGCAGGTAGACGCGTGGACATCACCCGGCGACGTACCGGTGACGTCATGGTATTGGAGCTGGCGGGCCGGCTCGACGGTACTGGTCCGACCACCTCGAGACCGCACTGACCGAGGTGCTCCAGGACGGCAATCACCACCTCAGGATCGACTGTTCGCAGGTGAGCTTTCTGACCTCGGCAGGCATCCGCGTGCTGATGCGGTTCCACAAAGAGCTCGGACGAATCAACGGCACGTTCCAGCTCGTGAATCCATCGGCCTCAGTGATGACGGTGCTGCAGATCACACGTCTCGACGAGTTCCTCGTGGCGTCCGGCGATCAGCCGGCGGTGGCGGCACCGCTGACAGGTTCCGTAGACGGTTCGACCACCTCGATGTGGGATTCGAGGTGTTCGGTGTCGACGCGGGCGCAACGCTGATCTGCCGAACGGTGGGCAGCCCTGAGCCGTTGGCTGGCGGCACGTTCGGCGCAGAGCATTGCAGCAGTTTCGAAAAGGCGATGCCCACGTTTGCAGTGGGAGTGGGAGCGTTTGGCGAGAGCTTCGCCGATTGCCGCTCGCGATTCGGCGAAATGCTGTCGGTTGCCGGCGCCACGGCCTACCAACCCGGCGATGGAACCAACGTGGCCGATTACCTGATCGCAGCGGGTAATCTTGGGGCCGATATCCGCGTGCTGTACTGCCTCGCGTGTGAGGGCAGGTTCTCCCACCTGGTGCGGTTCGAAACGCTTCAGCCCGGCGGAATGGCCGGCCTGTCCCGTCTAATCGCCGGCTGCTTCGAGGCCGTGCCGTGCAACGCGCTTGGCGTGGTGATGGTCGCCGAAGCGGGGGGACTGGTGGGTGCTGCGCTTCGACGATCCCCGACGGAGCGAATCGACGGCGGGGGGTTCTTCGCTCATCCGGGCCTGCGGAGTCGTCTGACCTTTACTACCGAGCGGGCGTTTACGCGTAGTGTCGTGTTGGCCGCTGGCGTCGCCACACGCGACAGTGGAGGGCCGGCGCACGCGCGCGGGCAGCTGCGACCGATCGGACCGGATCATGCCGGCCACTTCCATGCGGCGGCGTTTCGCTTTCGTCCGGTACAAAGGGGGTCATCGATCTCGGAGAGACCGTCACAGGACTGTTCGAGTCGGAGCAGCTGCTGGGCGTTCTCCACCTGTTGTACGACGACCGCGCGATAGCCGGCTCCGGGGAAAGCGAGTTCGTCAGGGGGGCCTGCTGGATGGGCCCATCGCCGGCGAGGGCGGGCTGGTGGCCTGACGCGGTCATGCGCGAGCGGAAACCACTTCTATGTTGCTGCTGATCGGCGCCTTCACCATCGGATTGATTCTGTCGCTGCTCGCGCTCGGCGTGTTCATCAGCTTCAGGATCTTCGACTTTCCCGACATTACCGCCGACGGTTCGATCACGCTCGGTGCAGCGGTCACGGCGGTGCTGATTCTCGCGGGGCTACATCCGCTGGCCGCGCTGGCGGCAGCGTTCGCGGCCGGCGCCGCCGCGGGAACGACAACGGGCGTCCTGCACACCAGATTCAAAATCAACGGCCTGTTGTCCGGCATCCTGGTCATGACGGCTCTGTACTCCGTGAACCTGCGCATCATGGGTAAAAGCAACGTGCCGCTGCTTTCCGAGCGGACCCTGGTGACGATCGCCGAGTCGGCGGCGCTCCGGGCGCTCGGCACATCGAGCGTGCAGGTCCTTGGATGGGACGTGAGCGCGCGAGACGCTGCAGTATGGCGCTGGCCTTCGCCGTCGCCGTCGCCATCAGCGTAGCTCTGTATCTGTTCTTCCGGACCAACATCGGCACGGCCATGCAGGCGGCAGGGGACAACGCCCAGATGATCCGGGCGCTCGGCGTCAACGTCGACAACATGATCGTACTCGGGCTTGCACTGTCGAACGGGTTGATCGCTTTTTCTGGAGGGCTGCTTGCGCAGTACCAGGGGTTTGCCGACGTGCAGATGGGCATCGGCATGGTGGTGTGGGGACTCGCCAGCATCATCATCGGCGAGGCGCTGGTTGGCGTACGCGCGCTCGGCTTTCTCATCACGGGAGCGGTGATGGGCTCGGTGCTGTTTCGTCTGATCGTGGCGGTTGCCCTGCGCGGCGGACTTGACCCGAACGATTTGAAGCTCGTGACAGCCGGGTTCGTTTTCCTCGCACTCGTCCTGCCGTCGTTCCTCAGGCGCATGCAGCGACGCCCCAGCCCGGTCGAGGTCTGAAGCGATGCTGCAGATCCGGGGCGCCTTCAAGACGTTCAACGGCGGGACGCCGAACGAAGTCCGTGCGCTTCGCGGGGTCGATCTCTCGATCGACGAGGGCTCGTTCGTCGTCGTCATCGGCACGAACGGCTCCGGTAAGTCGACGTTGTTGAATGCAGTGGCGGGTGGATTCCCGGTCGACGCGGGGACGCTGATACTCGACGGCGTCGACGTGACGACCTGGCCGGAGCATCGCCGGGCGGCCCTCATCGGCCGCGTCTTTCAGAACCCTTTCAGCGGAACCGCGCCCTCCATGTCGATCGCAGAGAACCTCGCATTGGCCGCGCGCCGGGGCTGCCGTCGCGGCCTGGGCTGGGCGCTCAGGCGCTCGACGCTGCTCGAATTCCGCGAGCGCGTGCGCCGGCTGAACATGGGTCTCGAAGGGCGCCTCGAGAACCCAATCGGGACGCTCTCGGGCGGCCAGCGTCAGGCACTCACGCTGCTGATGGCGTCGTGGCTCAAGCCGAAGCTGCTGCTGCTCGACGAACACACGGCGGCACTGGATCCCAGAAGCGCCGATCAGGTCATCCAGTTGAGCGAAGAGATCATCGCCCGCGAGAAGCTCACCACGCTGATGGTGACGCACTCGATGCAGCAGGCGACACACCTCGGGGACCGGCTCGTGATGATGCACCGGGGCCAGGTGATCCACGATTTTCGCGGCGCAGAGAAACAGCGGCTGCGTGCCGACGACCTGCTGCATCGCTTCGAGGAGGTCCGCCGCGCGGAGCAGCTCGATGAATCGGCCGCCGAGATGCTCGAGCGGCTCTATGTCTGATGCAGCGACGTTCAACCGTTCGAGGGACCGTCCGGATTATCGAGAAGCGGCCTCCACGATGTCGGGCGGGAACGTAATCCCGAGCGTCTTGGCGACCTCCTGGTTGAGCACCAGCTTCTTGACCGCGACTTCCTCGAACGGGATGTTGCGCGGCTGCTCACCGCGCAGCACACGCGCGAGGACCTTCGACGCCGCTCCGCAGCTTTCATGCCAGCCGATGCCGACAGCGATCAGCGCGCCCCGCTGCACGAACTCGGGGTCGTTGATGATGAGGGGAAGCTTCGCGTCGCGCGCCGCTCGCACGATCGCGTCGAAGCCCTGAAACGCCGTATTGTCTCCGGTCACCCACAGGGCCTGCACGCCGCGCTGGGTCAGCACCTGCGCCGCCTGAAAAATCTCGCTTGTCCCGGTGATGGCAATCTCCTGCAGCTGGATGCCGCGCTGCTTGAAGATGCCGCGCGCCACGCCCACCACCTTGACCGAGTTGGCTTCGGAGCTGTTGTAGAGCGTTCCGACCGCGCGGACGCCGGGCACGAGCCGCTGGATCGTGTCGATCGTGTCCTCGACCGGCGGGAACGAACTGACACCGGTGACGTGCGGCAGATGATCCGTCCGGCTCTTGCCTACGCCGGCCGCCATCGGGTCGTACACGAAGGTGAACACGACCGGCTTGGACCGGGCCACGGACGCCGCGGCAGTGAGCACCGGCGTCGTCAAGGCGACAATCACGTCGACGTCGGAACTGTCGTAGTTCTGAATCAGCAGCGGGATGTTGGCGAACTCCCCCTGGGCGTGCGACCGGCGGACCTCCAGGTTGACCTGCTCCTCGATGCCCTGCTCCTTCAGGCGGTCGAAGAGGCCCCTCATGCAATGTCGGCGGATTCATCCGGCCCGAAATAGACAAGGCCGATCGTGTGTTCCATCACGGGGCCGCTCGAGGTGCCTCCGCACGCGGCGAGCGAGGCGGCCATCAGAAAAGCGAAAGCAGTAGTGCGTGTCGCAGCCATGTTCATAGCACCACCTCGTCAGCACGGGCAGAACGCCGCGGCTGCATTCATTATGACCTGCGAACGGCCCTAAGGTTTCCTATCGTCCCCACGGGTGCGCTCCTCGCCAATCGCCTCCGCAATGGCTCGCGCTGCCACCGAGATGCCAAGGGGGTTCCAGTGGGTATCATCGCGCCAGAACACGTACTGATGATCCGCGGCACTCTCTGTGGCTAGGGACGCGAGAGGCCCGAACAGGTTTACGACGCGGATCCCCTCGGCAAGGAGCTGCCGTTCTGTTTCGGCCGTGATCGCCGGGACACGCGGTGTGTCGGTCATGGGCGGATCGAGCAAGTGTCGGTACACCGCCATTTTCACGGGCACGAGCACCGCGAGGTACTTCAGGCCAAGCCGAGATGCGGTTTCGCTGAGCCCTTTGGCATACCGCACCGACTCGGCAATCGCTGCCGTGGTGTCGGGTGCGATCCCGTCCGCGACGTCCTCGCCTGCGATGAAGAGCATCTCATCCCCGTTCTGAAGACGCGCAAGCCGTACGGCCGGGCTGAACGGATTCGGGAACAGCACGCCGTCCTGGAATGTCTTCCGCGCCTGCTCGACGAGAATCCGGATGGGACGGAGGTCGGTCTCGAACGACCGCCGGAAGCGCGCGATCGGCAACACCGGGGGATGCCTGGTCGGCTCGAGGACCCAGGCGTGTGACTCGTTGTAGAGGTAAGTTTGCTGGTGAACCACCCAGCTTCCCGGCCTCATCCTCAACATGCGCGCGAGCGTCTCGAGCGAGCTGGCGCGCGGCAGTCTCGGGGCAACGGAGTAGGTTGGTAGTCCCCACGTTGCGGCGAGTTGCCCGGCCAGGGTCAGTTCGTCGGAGACGCCGGAACCAGCCGCAAAGGAATCGCCGATGAGGAGCACGGAGGTAGTGCCACTCTCCGCCAGCCCTGGGGGATTCCGAAAGCCGTAAGCGTCGGTCGTGAACGTCTCGCGCCGGTGGAGACGCATCCGTCGGACGTTCCCCATGTTCGCGAGATCCCCGGACGACCGCGTCGAGTCGTACCGCGCCGACGGCTCGAACGGGGCGTCCGCCGGGGCGTTGACGGTGAGCGCTTCCCAGGCCCGGAAGCTGAAGAACCCCACGGGAAGCGCACGGGTCACACCGTCGGCCACAAACGTGAACGCCAGAATCAGCGGCAGGACGACCTTGAGCGCGGGTCTCGGCATACTAGAACTGGAAGTAGAGGAACGGCGATGCCTGACCCGAGTGCAGCGTCGCGAGCACCAGCATGAACAGGACCGCGAATCCAGACACCATTGCGGCGTTCCAGCGGTGCCGGATTTCGAAGGTGTTGGGCAGCGCGTGCGCCACGATCGCAGCGACGAACAGGCTCGCCGGCAGCATCGGAGAGGTGACGATCTGACTGCCGAAGTGTGGCATGAACATCCGGCTGAGCCAGTCCGCTGCGGCACCGAAACTCGGGGACCTGAAGAGCACCCACCCAATCACCACCAGGACAAACGTGGCTATCTGGCGTAGAGGTCGTGGGACATGCCCCCACAGGTCCCCGAACGCGCGCTCGAGCGCCAGCAAGCCGCCGTGATAGCCACCCCAGGCGACGAAGGTCCACGAAGCTCCGTGCCAGAGTCCACCGAGCAGCATCGTCGTGATGAGATTCGCATGGGTTCGCACGACGCCTTTCCGATTGCCCCCCAGAGGGATATAGAGGTAGTCGCGAAGGACGGTCGATAGCGAAATGTGCCATCGCCGCCAGAAATCCGCCGGTCCTTCCGCCTTGTACGGAGAGTTGAAGTTCTGCGGCAGTCGAAGGCCAAGCATCAATCCGAGGCCGACCGCCATGTCGCTGTAGCCGGAGAAATCGAAATAGAGCTGATAGCTGTACCCGATCGCGGCCAGCCACGCGTCGAGCGTCGACAGAGACGCTGGAGTCACCAGGGCGGGATCGATAACGGCGGCAATCGAGTCCGCTATCAGAACCTTCTTGAACAGCCCGATAGCGAAGAACGACCATCCCGTCTCGAGGTCGCGGCGCTGTACGGCTTCGTCGACATTATCGAGGTCGGCTTCGATTTGTCGAAACCGCACGATCGGGCCGGCGATGAGCTGCGGAAAGAGGGAGACGTACGCCAAAAACTCGAACAGGTTCCGCGTTGGCGTGATCACGCCACGATAGCTGTCGACGATGTAGGTGATGGTGTGAAACGTATAGAACGAAATTCCGACCGGCAGGATGATGTCGAGCGATGGCAGGTTGAGTCCATAGTCAAGCCACTCGGCGACACCTCGCATCGACGACAATGTGAAGTCCGCGTACTTGAAAAATCCGAGCAATGACAAGTCCAGCGTAATCGGCAACCAGAGGCACAGTTTTCTGGCCGTACCCGTTGGCCACCTCAACATCGCCAGCCCGGCGACGTAGCTGATGACGGTCGAGAGCGCCATCAGGGCGCAAAAGCGGTAGTCCCAGAAGCCATAGAAGACGTAGCCGGTGAGAGCCAGCCAGATGTAGCGCGAGGAGCGCGAGCGGAGACGCCAGAAAACGAAATAGGTGATGGGCAGGAAAAAGTAGAGAAAAGGAATACTGTTGAAAAGCATTTGTCCGCGTGGCGGCCGTGATTCTAGCAAATGCATTTCACGGGATCGCCGCGGGTCTGTCGGTGGGGCTTGCCCGCGCTGTGTTAACTGCCGCTCTTTAGGATCAAGGCTTTGCCGCGATGAGGTGCAACCGGCGCGCCGTGGCCAGATAAAGCGCATCGCCGACGAGCGCCGGACGCGAATAGAGCGGCGCATCCATCTCGATCTGCGCCAGCAATTCCTTTCGCCGTCCGGCACGAAGAACGGTCATGCTGCCTTCAACGTTCCCAACGTAAAGCCGGTCGCCGGCCAGCAGCAGACATCCCCAGATGGCCTCGTTCGTCTCGTGCTTCCAGAGGTGAGCGCCGGTTGCCGCGTCGAGACAATGAATCGTTCCGCCCACGTCCCCCACGTATAGCAGACCGTCCTTTGCGATCGGCGTTCCCACCACGCGGCCGACCTCGCGCGAAGTCCAGAGCGCTCTGCTCTTCGTGACGTCTCCCTGGCCATTGGGACTGATCGCATGAATCAACGAAGGTCCGTTGCCGTGCAGAGGATCCTGCCCCATCGCAATGAAGACGCGGCCGTCGGCGAAGACCGGTGAAGCAATGATCGAGCTGCGCGAAAGGACGCCGGGGCGCGGAAGCCAGCGGGCGTCTTTCGGGTTGCCGTCAAATCGCCAGACTTCGTGACCCGACGCCGCGTCGTAGGCGCGCAGCCAGCCATCTCCTCCGCCGAAGAGCACCTGCATGCGCCCGTTGACGTTGGCCGCCACCGGGCTGGACCACTGGCCATGCAGCACCTGCCCGCCCGGCCCGATGGCGCGCCAGACCACTTGGCCCGAGTGCTTGTCCACGGCGATCAGACTTGGGGCGCGCGGCGTTGGGACGCGCGTATGGCCTTCATTCTGGCCATTGGAAGTACTGACCATCAGCAGATCACCCACGGGCAACACTTCGCTGTTGGAGGATTCATGCGGAAAGACACCCAGGCGAGAGCACATGTCCAACTCCCAGGCGATGTCGGCCGCAGCGTGGTCTTGGAAGACCTCTTCCTGATACGGACCACTGTTCTCGCCATCGCGGAAACCCTGCGTGTCGAGACAACGGAGTTGGCACTCGGCAGTGACATAGTACAAGCGGTTCCCTTCCACATACGGCGCACTCGTCGTCGAAGGCAGCAGGAACTCCCGCAGGCCGCGCTCCACTCGCGGGGCCACGTCCTGCCACAGGAACGCGCCATCCGTCGCCCGAAAGGCCATGAGCACGCCGGACTCTTCCTGAAAGGCGGGGTTCATTGGCCTTTCGTTGTCGGTACCCACATAGACCGCATCGCCGGCAACCACGGGACGGCCAAACGTCTCGTTTCCCAACGCGACGCTCCAGACGATGTTCCGCCCGGTGGTCGTATCCCAGTCAACCGGAGGATTGCCCGTTTGAGCCACGTCCGTCTGGGGTTGGGGCGCGAGGTAAGGCGCGGGCGCATGGGGTGAGACGGCAGGCTCTCCAGACTCGATGCCAGCGATTCGATTCAACGCCCACTCAGCTTCGTCACGCAGTGTGGGATCGTTGGCAGCCGCTCTCAGCGCGTCCCGGGCCGTCTGTGCCTTCGGCCCGATGCTTCCCAGCGCCCCGGCCGCGAAGATGCGCACATAGAGGAATTCATCCGTCAGAGCTTCGATCAACTGCGGCACAGCGGAGTGCGCAGCTGGGCCGATGCTTGCGAGGGCCTCACACGCCGCCCATCGCACGCCGGGAATCGGATCGCTCACCGCTCTGGCGAGGTCCTTGGTCGCCAGGCCCGCCTTCGGACCGATGGACGCCAAGGCCTCTGCCGCGTAGATGCGGACGTGTGGGTCCTCGTGCGAGAGAGCCGTGACTAGAGCGCGTACCGACGGACTGGCCCGCTGGCCCAAAGCGCCCAAGGCACGTGCGGCATCGCCCGCGACCACGGCATCCTCGTCTCTCAGGGCCCGTCTCAACGCCGGTTGAATCCCTTCTGTATAGGGCGCCAGGTCAATCAAGGGATCAACGGCGCTGCGCCGAATGGAGACCCGTTCATCACGAAGCAGGTCCACCAGCAGCGGAATGGCCGGCGGACCGATCCGGCGGATGATTTCAAAAGTAACCAGATGCAGGTCTTCATTGCCACGGTTGAGGAATCGTTTCAGCAAAGGCAGCGAACGCCCCGCCCCTTGGACCAAGGCGGCTTCGGCGATTGCCCGGACCTTCGGGTCGTCGGCCATCAGCCGATTTTCCCAGTCAGGAATCCGAACCCTTGGCTTGGGCCGGCTGAGGGAGTGAAGCGTGGTTTGAGCGAGGACTGGTATCGGCGGAAGACAAAGCAGCGTGCAGATGAACAGGTGTCGCATGGTCGCGACCATCTTATTTTCATCCTCGAAGAGCGGCGCACCGTCAACGTCGTCGGCATGCGGTAACCTGTCACTGGTGAAACGCTGGCTCGTCAGGGCCTTCTGGGCCGCGGTGCTCATATTCGCAACCGTGGTTATCGGCGGCGCCGTTGACGCGCGGCGGCGCCTGCCGGATCTCGAAACATGGCACCGCTACGTGCCGGCAGACGCGAGGGCGTCGGATCTCGAGTCTGCAACCCTCGCGGATTACCTGCGGCGGGAAGAGACCATTTTCCGGGACGTGCACGATCGGATCGAGCGCACGTCCGCCGGATCGGCGTTGCCGCCGGCCAACCGCTACGACAGCCGCAGCCGATCGCATCCCTCGCGGATGGGTCCGGATCGTAACCGCACGTACGAGATTGTGCCGACCGGCGAGATTGCTGGCGGGGCCCTTCTGGTTCACGGTCTCACCGACTCGCCGTACAGCATGCGGTCCGTCGGAGAAACATTAAAGGCGGGCGGTTATTACGGTCTGGCGCTGCGGATGCCCGGGCACGGCACCGTGCCGGCCGGCGCTCACCACCGCTGTCTGGGAGGACTGGCTCGCCACCGTCCGTCTCGGCGTCCGCCACGTGCGGGAACGGATCGGTCCCGGCAAGCCGCTGGTGCTCGTCGGCTACTCGAACGGCGGTGCGCTCGTGCTGAAATACGCGCTGGAAGAGGTCGAGCGCGGCGAGGATTTGCCATCGACGCGCCTCGCACTGATCTCGCCGATGATCGGCGTCGCGCCATTTGCGTGGCTGGCACGCGTCATCAGCCTCCTCGGTCCGATCCCATATTTCGAGAAGGCCCGATGGCTCGACGTCATACCCGAGTACAACCCCTTCAAGTACAACTCGTTTCCTGCGAACGCCGGCTTGCAGTCGTGGCGGTTGACGACCGACTTGCAGGCCCAGATCCTTCGCCTCGGCAAAGCCGGCCGCCTGAAGGAGCTGCCGCCGGTGCTCGCGTTCCAATCGGTCGTGGACGCCACGGTCAGCACCGCCGCGGTCGTGCACGCGCTCTTCGATCAGCTCGAGAGCAACGGATCGGAGCTCGTGCTCTTCGACATCAACCGGTTGTCGGGGATGGAGCCGTTCATCGACCCGGCGGTCGCCACGATCCTGTCGCGCCTCACCGACAGGTCGCCGCGACGCTATGCGCGCTCGCTCGTCACCAACGCGAATCAGGATTCGCTCGAGGTGGTGGAGCGCTCGATCCATCCAAACGCGACGGAGATCGTCACGCGGCCGCTCGGGCTCGCCTGGCCGCCCGAGATGTTCTCGCTCGCACACATCGCCCTGCCCTTCACGCTCGATGACGACTTGTATGGCCGGAACCCGCTGCCCTCGTCGTCCGACGGCGGTGCGGCTGGGCACCCTCAGTCCGAGAGGCGAGCGCGCGGTGCTGACGGTTCCGCTGGAGACGCTGATGCGGGTCTCGTCCAACCCGTTCTTCCCGTACCTGGCCGCGCGTCTGACGGCATTTGTCCACAACGGGAAGACGTCCGGCGGAGAGCCGTGACGGGCGTATACTTTCGTCGGCTGGGAAGCGATTTCCTGGTAGCTCATCTGCGAAGGAGAAACCCATGCGTGCGAAACGACCGGCTCGAAGGGACTTCCTAAAAAGCGGCGCCGCGTTGGCCGGTGGCTTCACCTTGGGAGCCGTAGCGCCCGCGAGCGGCCAATCACCCGCGAGCGACCATTCGCACGCGTCGCCGCAGATGATCAAGGAAGGCAAGGATCAGATCGCCTACGGCGCGCGCTCACCTCACGTCACCTCGGTACGCATACCCCACGGCGGCAGGCCGTCGCCCGATAACTGGGGGCTCACGTTTCACGTGGCGACGCCGCTCCAGGATTCGGTGGGGGTGATCACGCCGTCCTCGCTCCACTACTATGCGACGACCCGTGGTTCCTTCTTACCGGACATCGATCCCCGGGAGCATCGTCTGATGATCCACGGCATGGTGGACCGTCCGCTGACCTTCACCATGGAAGACCTGAAGCGCCTTCCTTCCGTGACCCGCCTTCATTTCATCGAGTGCGCGGGGAATCGGTCGTCGCGGAGGGCGAAGACGGTCCAGGAAACGCATGGAATGACCAGTTGCGCCGAATGGTCCGGCGTGCTCCTTTCGACGTTGCTCAAGGAGTGCGGCCTGAAAGGCAGCGCGACGTGGTTCGTCGCGGAAGGCGCGGAGGAAGTGAAGGGCGCGTCGAGCATGCCGATTGCCAAGGCAATGGACGACTGCATCGTCGCCTACGGCATGAACGGCGAGGCCGTGCGGCCTCAGAACGGATTTCCGCTGCGGCTGATGGTCCCCGGCTTCGAAGGAATCTTTCACACCAAGTGGCTGCGGCGAATCAAGATCGTCGATCGGTACTACATGAACTACAACGACTTCGGCCATCTCGATCAGGACGCCAAAGTCGCGGCGTTGGACTACCAGATCGGGCCCAAATCGGTCATTACGTTCCCTTCTGGCGAACAACAACTACCCGGTAAGGGTTTCTACGAGATCAGCGGCCTGGCCTGGTCCGGTGGCGGCGCCATCAAGCAGGTGGAGGTGTCCACCGACGCCGGCAAGCACTGGAACAACGCTGAGATCAAGGGGACGCCACAGCGTATGGCCCATACCCGTTTCAGCTATCACTGGAATTGGGACGGACAAGAGACCGAGCTCCTTTCGCGCTGCACGGACGAACTGGGTCAGGTTCAGCCGTCGCGCGCACAGGTCGCCAAGTTCTGGAACGTGCCCCTGGATCCGTCATACAGAGTGCCTGGGCTGGACAACACCATCCAACCTTGGAGGATCGCGAGCGATGGGAGCGTGCACAATGGGAACGCTTAGGGTTCTCCCGTTGGTGTTGCTCATGGGGGTCTCCGCGCTGGCGCAGTCGCCCACGTACGGTGTGGGCCGCACGCCCAGCGCAGAGGAAATCCGTGCTTGGGACATCTCCATCGGTCCTACCGGAGAGGAACTTCCGCCAGGACGCGGCACTGTCAGAGAGGGCGCGCAGGTCTATCGCGCGAAGGGGTGCGCGGGATGCCACGGGGCGACAGCCATCGACGGCAAGGCTCCCATTCTGAAAAGCAAATCCGGCCCGGACGTTGAGCTTTGGGCACGGGGACGAATCCTGCCGCTTCGCGCGCCGTTCGCGACCACGGTCTGGGATTACATCAATCGCGCGATGCCCCTCAATAGAGAGGGAACGCTCACCGCCGATGAGGTGTACGCGCTGACGGCGTATCTGCTTTTCATCAATGATGTCATCCAGGAGGACGAGGTACTCGACGCCCAGAGTCTGCCAAAGGTCAAGATGCCCATTGGTGATAAATACGCTTCCCTACCCGAGTGGAAGCCCAGAACGCCAAGGCTCAAAGGTTACCCGCACTAGATTCGCGACGTCACGGCCGTCAACGCACCTCAGAACTCGATCACGAAACCACCCGACGGAACGATCGGCATGAGCGACTCCATCGTGTCGAAGACCCGTCCGGCGCGGTCTACGAAATAGCTGGCGTTGCGCACGTTCGTGCGATTCAACACGTTCGCGACGTCGACGAACAACACGATTCGACGGCCCGACCAGTTGAATGCACGATCCGCGCGGACGTCCAGGCGTGAATACGCGGGCAGTCGCAACGTATTGCGCTGGTCCGTGAGCTCGAAGAAGAGCGGACGGCCATCTTCAACCGGGTTCTGGCCCAGCGAAGCCGACGGTTCCCCGATGTACCCGATCACCGGATAGTTCGAGCCGTATCTGTACCTCACGCTCACACTGGCGCGGCTCGACAGACGATAGTTCCCATACAGCGTAAGCGTGTGCCGCTGGTCCGCATCCGCCCAGAAGCTCTCACCGGTCCGGGTATCCGTATACCGCAGGCGACCAAAGGCATATCCTGCCCAGCCGGAAAACCCATCAGTCGCGTCGCGCCGCACGACGATTTCGGCGCCACGCGCCTCGCCCCGCAGAGCATTGACCCAGGGAGCGTTGAACGAGCCTGGGCTGATCGTGCCGGTCGGCGTGAGCCGCGTCTCGGAGCCGGGCGTCCACAGCACGTCTCTCTCGTGACGCGTGTAGACGTTGAAGAGGAGGCGCGTCTGGCGAGGCAGCGTGTGCTCGACCCCCGCATCAACGTGCAGCGCGCGTTCCGGCTGCAAGCCTCGGCCGCCGCCGTGGATGCCGTAAACCGCCTCGAGATCGGGAAACTGTCGATAGATGCCGGTGCCACCGCGCAGTCGCGTGTGCGTTGAAAGCCGTAGACTCCGCATTGACCCACGGCGAGGCGGTCGTTGATCCCGTCAGCGCCCAGTGGTCGACGCGTGTGCCAGGCGTCACGGTCAAGTCGCGAGCCAGGACCGATCCGAACCTGGCCGTACGCCGAGCCGGCTGCCGCGCGTTCGTCGTAGTTGTTCAGCACAACCTGGCTGCTCGTCGGCGACAACTGTCGCAGGAGGGTACTTCTCCCGTCGAGCCGCTTGCGCGTCGCCGCCGAATTCGATCACCACGCGCGTCATCGGCGAAAACGAGGCGTCGGCCCGCCACCCGAGCTCGGTGGACCGCGCGGTGTCGATCGTCGCGCCGTCGCGATTGTCGTTGTCAAACCGCAAGCCGGTCGAATACAGACGCTGCGTGACCGCGAAGCGCGGGCCCGGAAGGTACCGCCACGACAGCGACGTCAGCCACGCACGGCTGATGCCGGTCCGGATCTCGTTCACGCCGATGCCTGGATCGCCCTCCTCGAATTTCGCGCGGCCCATGAGCGTCGTGATCGAGACCTGATGCCGGGGGTTGAAGTCGTACGTCGCCTTCGCCTGCGCATCGACGAAGCCGAACGCGAATCCAGCCTCGGGATCGATCCGCTCGATCAGGTAGTCGAGATAACTCCGCCGGACCGAGAGAAGCCACGATCCCTTTTCGTGGGCAATCGGCCCTTCACCAAGGAAAGTCGCGCTCGTGCCACTCAGGCCTGCGCGTCCGTGAAATTCGTCGCGCCTGCCTTCCCGGGTCGCGAGGTCGATCTCGGCGCCCAATTGGCGGCCGGTGCGCTGCGGATAGCTGCCCGGGAGCAAAGAGACGCTCTCGAGCGTCTCGCTGTTGATCATCGCGATGGACCCGCCGTCGGTGATGCCATTGACCGTGTGCATCAGATACCGCGTTGGAATCCCATCGACCACCAGGCCGACGTGGCGAAACGGGTTGCCGCGAACGGCAAACTCACTATAGAAATCGTCGGTTGCCGTCGCCGACGGCAACGTCTGTATCGCACGCAGCGGATCATCGAGAACCGCGCCTTTCAAGGTTTCGAGCTCGCGGCCGTAAAGCGATGTGCCTCCGGGAACCGAGTCGGACTCGCCTTGCAGCGAACCCGATACGGTCACACGCTCGGCATAGGCACCCGCACCTTCCGACAGCCGGATCGTCATGTCCAGGGGCGCAGCCGCGACCTCGACATCGGTGCGCAGCAGCGCATACCCGATCACCGACGCGACGATCGTCTGTCGCCCCTGAGGCACCACCAGGCTAAAGCGGCCGGCGGCGTCCGTCTCGGCCACGCTCGCCTGGTTTTCCACGTAGACCGACACGCCTTTGATCGGTTGGTCCGTGCGATCGTCGATCACGAGGCCAGCGACCGTACCCGTTTGCGCAACCGCTCGGGCGGTGATGCACAACGCGAACAGGGCTGACCAACTGTAATGAGTCTTCATTCGGGCCCCACGTGACGAAGCGGTGTTGACGCCGCCCCGATAGCACGGCGGGTGCCAGGGCCGAAGTGCGCGGAAACTTGGGATGAATGTCATTATGAAGGCGTCGGGGCGGGATCATGTCATCCGGCCGGGACACGTGGCTGTCCCCGCCGCGCTACGTTCCGCCGCGAGGCCACCGCCCCCAGAGCGCTTGCGTGAAGTCGGCGAAGGGCGTTTGGGGAGTTAGCGGCGCGGGGTGCTCACACGTCAGGCGTCCGCCCTGCGGCTTTGAACTTGTAACTTGTAACTTGTAACTATTCCGATCGGTAGTTCGGCGCTTCCTTCGTGATCGTCACATCGTGCACGTGGCTTTCGCGGAAGCCAGCAGGCGTGATGCGAATCATCTGGGCTTCCCGCTGCAGGACCGGAATGGTGGGCGCACCGCAATACCCCATTCCCGCTCGAAGGCCGCCAACCATCTGATGGATCACCATGGCGACGCTGCCCTTGTGCTGGACGCGGCCTTCGATGCCTTCGGGCACGAGCTTTTCCGCGACGCCCTTGCCGGCCGGGCCGGTGCCGCTCTCGAGCTCGAAGTCGTCCTGAAAATACCGATCGCGGCTGCCGCGGCGCATCGCGCCGATGGAACCCATCCCGCGGTATTCCTTGAAGGTTCGGCCCTGATAGAGGATCAGCTCCCCCGGGCTTTCGTCGGTGCCGGCGAAGACATTGCCCAGCATGACCGAGCTGGCGCCCACGGCAAGCGCCTTCACGACGTCGCCCGGAATTGCGAATGCCACCATCCGCGATCACGGGCACTTCATGACGTGCCGCCGCAGCGGCGCATTCATGAATCGCGGAAATCATGGGGACGCCGATGCCGGCCACGATGCGAGTCGTGCAGATCGATCCCGCGCCGATGCCAACCTTGACGGCGTCGACGCCGCGATCGATCAGGGCCTCGGTGGCTTCCGCCGTGGCCACGTTCCCGGCGACGATCTCGACCTCCTTGAAGGCGCGTCGGAGGCCCTGGACCATGTCCAGCACGCCCTGCGAATGTCCGTGTGCGGTGTCGATCACCAGCACATCGACGTGGGCCGCGACCAGGGCGTGCGCACGCTCGAGCGTGTCGCGCGCGATGCCGACCGCGGCGCCGACGCGGAGGCGCCCCAGCGAATCCTTGCAGGCGTTGGGATACTTGATGGCCTTTTGGATGTCCTTGACCGTGATGAGGCCCTTCAACCGGAAATCGTGATCGACGACGAGGAGCTTCTCGACCTTCTTCTGGTGCAGGATTTCCTTGGCTTCGTCGAGCGTGGTGCCAACCGGCACGGTGATCAGGTTGCTCTTGGTCATCACATCCGAGACCGGTCGATCGACATTGGTCTCGAACCGCAGATCGCGATTGGTCAGGATCCCGACGAGCCGCCCTTCCTTGCTGCCGTCCTCCGTAATCGGGACCCCAGAAATGCGGTATTTGCTCATCAGGTCGAGGGCTTCACGGATCCTGCGCGTGGGCGACAGCGTGATCGGATTGACGATCATGCCGCTTTCCGAGCGCTTGACGCGGTCCACTTCCGATGCCTGGTCCTCGATCGACAGATTCTTGTGAATGACGCCCAGTCCGCCGTGCTGGGCCATCGCGATGGCCATCTCCGACTCGGTGACCGTGTCCATGGCGGCGCTGAGAGCGGGACGTTGAGGGCGATGTTGCGCGTGAGTCGCGTGCTGACATCGACCTGCGCCGGGACGACGGTTGAATGCCGCGGCACCAGTAGGATGTCGTCGAAGGTCAGCGCGGTCCGCAGACCGGCGTCGAGAGAGAGCTGGGTGGGGAGTTCGAACTTCGTGTGGGCCATCACGGATTATAAGGCCACGTCACGGTCTACGGCCTACGGTTGACAGTTTTCAATTCAGAAGTTGCCGTGCCGCCTGTGGACTGCGACTGGACCGTGAGACTATCGGGTACTGTCTACGCCCCATGGCATTTCTTGAATTTCTTGCCGCTGCCGCACCAGCAGGGGTCGTTTCGTCCAATCTTGGGCTCTTCGCGTCGCACCGTCTTCATCGGCGCATCGTCTCCGCCGACACGCGCCGGCCTCGGCCGCACCGTTGGCGACCGCCGCACCGCCGGCTCTGGCCGCCGCGCGCCGCTCGCGAACGCCGGCGCTTGCGACGGCACTGGGATCGTTGTAGCGCAGCTGCTGCGGTCGCGCGCGGAGCTGGCCGTGACCGCACTGGCGCCACCGCCTGCTCGGCCTCGCCTTCGACCGGCCGGAGCCACCAGAGATAGCGAACGACCTCTTCCTCGATGCGTCGCCGCATGTCCTGAAAGAGCTGGAAGCTTTCCTTTTTGTACTCGACCAGCGGATCGCGCTGACCGTAGCCGCGAAGGCCGATCCCTTCCTTGAGGTGGTCGAGCGAGTAGAGGTGATCCTTCCACTGCCCATCAACGATCTGGAGCATCAAGTCGCGCTCGACGCGGCGCATCAGGTCGCTGGGAACGATCTTCTCTTTCTCCTCGTACTTCGCCTTCACCCGCTCCCACAGCATGTCCTGCAGCTCTTCGGTGCTCCGATTCTGGAGGCCCACCTCCTCGAAGTCGCGTCTCGGTCAGTCCGAAGGTCTGCGTCAGATCGCGCTTCAGCGCGTCGAGGTCCCATGCGTCCTCGTCGGTATCCTTGCCGGCGTAACTGATCGACTTTGTCCTGCAGGATCTCTTCGGCGGTGGCCATGACGTAGCCGCGGGTGTCGCTCAGCTCCTCTTCGCTGAGATGAATCTAGCCCTCGAGAATCTCCCGCCGCAGCGTGTACACACTCTCACGCTGCTTGTTCATCACATCGTCATATTCGAGGAGGTGTTTGCGGACCGAGAAGTTCTGCGCCTCGACCTGCTTTTGCGCCCGCTCGATTGCCCGCGTCACCATGCCGTGCTCGATCGGGACGTTTTCTTCCATCCCGAGCTTCTGCATGAGGCCTGAGACGCGATCGGTGCCGAAGATGCGCATGAGGTCGTCTTCGAGCGACAAGTAGAAGCGGGAGGAGCCAGGGTCGCCCTGACGGCCGGCGCGTCCTCGAAGCTGATGATCGATGCGGCGCGCTTCGTGACGCTCGGTGCCGAGGATGTGGAGACCGCTGAGCGCCACGACGTCCTCGTGCTCGGCTGCGCACTGGGCCTTGAAGTGTCCGTAGATGCGGTCCCAGTCGCTTCGCTTGACGCGATAGAACGTATCGACCATGAAGAAGTAGACGAACTCGTCATCGTCGACAAACTTTTCTTCTCCGCGCGGAAGCTTTTCGGCGACGCCTTCGTTGAGCGCTTGCTGGCGAGCCATGTGCTCGGCGTTGCCGCCGAGCAGGATGTCGGTGCCGCGGCCGGCCATGTTGGTCGCGATGGTGATGGCGCCTTTGCGACCCGGCCTGAGCGACGATTTCGGCTTCTTGCGCGTGGTACTTCGCGTTCAGAACGATGTGCTTGATGCCCTTGCGCCGGAGCATGCCCGACAGCCGTTCTGACTTTTCAATCGAGACCGTGCCGACCAGCACGGGACGGCTCTCTTCCTGCTTGGCGATGATGTCTTCGACGATCGCCGTCCATTTTTCAGCCTCGGTGCGGTAGACGAGATCCGGCTCCTCGACGCGGCGGAGCGGGCGATTGGTGGGAATCACGTTGACGTCGAGGCTGTAGATCTTGCCGAACTCTGGCGCCTCGGTCTCCGCGGTACCGGTCATGCCGGCGAGCTTCTTGTACTTGCGGAAATAGTTCTGGAACGTGATGGTGGCGAGCGTCTGATTCTCGCGTTCGATCTTGACGCCCTCTTTGGCTTCGACCGCCTGGTGGAGACCGTCGCTCCACCGGCGGCCAGGCATCAAGCGGCCCGTGAACTCGTCCACGATGACGACCTGGCCATCCTTGATCATGTATTCGACGTCAAGGCGATAGTGCACGTGCGCGCGTAAGCGCCTGCTGCACGTGGTGGAGCAGCGGCATGTTCGCCGGGTCGTAGAGACCACCCGGCTTCCATGCGATGCGCCAGCATCTGCTCGGCCTTGGCCATGCCGGCTTCGGTGAGGGTCACGGTCTTGTGCTTCTCGTCAACCGTGTAGTCGCCCGATGCCTCGAGACGGTCGCGGTCTTCGGCCTTGACCTGACCCTGATGGACCTCGCCTTTCTTCAGCTTGGGAATGATCTTGTCGACTTCGTAATACAGATCCGTTGAAACTTCAGCGGGTCCCGAAATGATGAGCGGCGTTCGAGCTTCGTCAATCAGAATCGAGTCCACCTCGTCGACGATGGCGAAGTGATGGCCGCGTTGGACCATGCTGGCCAGCTCGAACTTCATGTTGTCGCGCAGGTAGTCGAAACCGAACTCGTTGTTGGTGCCGTAGGTGATATCCGCAGCGTAAGCGACCTGTCGTTGGGCGTCGGTCAGCTCGTGCTGGATGACGCCGACCGACATCCCCAGGAACCGATAGATTCGGCCCATCCATTCCGAGTCGCGTCGGGCCAGGTAATCGTTCACCGTCACGACGTGAACGCCTTTGCCGGCGAGCGCGTTGAGATACGCCGGCAGCGTCGCGACGAGGGTCTTGCCTTCGCCCGTCTTCATCTCGGCGATTTTTCCGCTGTGCAGCACCATGCCGCCAATCAGCTGGACGTCGTAGTGCCGCATGTTGAGCGCCCGGCGACCGGCTTCGCGGACGACGGCGAAGGCTTCGGGCAGCAGGTCGTCCAGGGACGCGCCGCCGGCGAGACGCTCCTTGAATTCCGCGGTCTTTGCGCGAAGCTGGGAATCGGACAGCGACTCGATTCCCGACTCGAGCTCGTTGATGCTCGACACCAGCGGTGCCAGCCGCTTGAGCTCACGATCGTTCTGAGTGCCAATAACCTTGGCGAGAAGCTGACCTAGCATGACGAGTGCTCGTGGCTATGGTTAACCCGACATTATAAGGGTTCCACGGTTCCAAGGTTCCAAGGTTCCAAGGTTCCAGGGTTCAGACCTTCGAACCGTGTGACCTTGGAGCTTGAAAGCCTCAGTGGCGCGCTGGAACCCTGAACCTTAGAACCGTAAACCCTGAACTCTGACTTTGGAACCTTGGAACTTTGGAACCCTGGAACCTGCGAACGAGATCTCAGCGCCGGTAGTTCGACAGGAGTTGGAGCGGGTTCAGGAGGCGGCCGTTGACGCGGACTTCGTAGTGGAGGTGTGAGCCGGTCGAGCGGCCCGTCGAGCCGACGAGGCCGATGATGTCGCCTCGCTTGACCTTGGCGCCGTTCGGGGCCAGGAACTTCGACAGGTGCCCGTAGCGGGTCTCGAGGCCGTATTCGTGCTCGATGACAATCAGATTGCCGTAGCCGCTCTCGTGCCCCGCTGACGTGATGGTGCCATCTGCCGTGGCATACACCGGGTTCCCGCGATCGGCTGAAATGTCGAGGCCTTCGTGAAAGTCTCGGCCGCCGTGAATCGGATCGCGTCTGGTCCCGACCGTCGACGAGAGCCAGCCATGTGCCGGCCAAATCGATGGCGTCGAGGCCGCCAGCGCATTGCGCTTGTCGACGTCCGACCGCACCGTGCTCAGGCGGCTTTCCAGGCCTTGCAGAACCTCGCGGAGGAGGCCGAACGTGTTCTCCGGCGACTGCAGCGCCGGGAGCGTTCCCATTTGCGGCGCGGCGGATGTCGGCGTGGCGCCGCCCATCGCCTGGTTCTTCACGACGGCCGGCAGCTTGTTCATCGCCGCGTGCAGCGTGGGGTCCAAAGCGGCTTTGGCACCCAGCTCGCCGATGGCCTCCTGCAATCCTTGGATCTGGCCGGACAGCGCCTCGGTCGCGACGCGGTAATTCGCGTTCTCGATTTCAAGGGCCGACGCGGTGGCGTAAAGCTGCGAAACCTCGCCCTTCGCCTTGAGCGCAGCGCCGGTTCCAATCAACACCGGTAGCGCCAGGACGCCCGCGACGGTTCCTAATGCCGGCCAGAACGGCACCGTGAACCGACGAACGACGCCCGTACGTCGATCGGCGAGGACAATCGTGTATCGCCTCAAAACATCAATCTCGCGGAAGTTCGACCTTTAGTCTTCGGAAGTGGAAACTATAGCACGGGCTCAACAGCAGGTCCGCCAATCCGTGCAACCTTTCGCTATTTGATCGTTTGCGGCGTCGGCAGGTCTTTGCGCGTCGGCGGGTCTAAAGACCCGCCGCTACGAACGAATACGATCACTCGATCACACGATACTGGAGCGCTTCTGCCAGATGATCCGGCGCGATGGCGCCTGCTCCGGCAAGGTCTGCCACCGTGCGGGCGACCTTGAGGACGCGGTGGAATCCGCGAGCGGAGAGCTGAAGACGCTCCGCGGACCGCGCCAGCAGGCGCTGCCCGGCGTCGCTCAACGCACACGTGCGCTCGAACGCACGACCATGCAGGGTCGCATTCAGGCAGCCGGAGCGACCGGGCCGTGTGATCTGACGCTCGCGAGCGGCCGACACCCGGGATCGCACAGCAGCCGACGATTCACCCACCCGGTCGCCAATCAGGTCGCCGATGGCGACCGGTTCGACATCGACGATCAGGTCGATTCGATCCAAGAGCGGGCCCGACAACCGTCCGCGATAGGCAGCGACCTGCTGCGGCGTGCACCGGCAGGCACGTTTCGGGTCACCGCGATACCCACAGGGACAGGGATTCATCGCCGCAACGAGGACAAATCGAGCCGGGAAGCTGACGGTACGAGCCGCTCGCGCGATCGCGATACGTCCCTCCTCGAGCGGTTGACGCAGGACGTTGAGCACATGGCGACTGAACTCCGGCATTTCATCCAGGAAGAGCACGCCATGATGGGCGAGGCTGATCTCGCCCGGCCGAGGATTGGCGCCGCCGCCCACCAGGGCGACATCCGAGATCGTGTGATGGGGTGCGCGAAAGGGGCGGTCCACGAGCAAGCCGCCGCCGGCGGTCAAAGTGCCTGCAACCGAATGAATGGCCGTGCACTCCAACGCTTCATCGAAGGACAGGGGAGGCAAGACTCCCGGAAGCCGTCGGGCGAGCATAGTTTTGCCGGCGCCCGGGGGACCGACCATCAGCAGGTTGTGACCACCGGCGGCCGCAACTTCCAGCGCCCGCCGCGCGAACGACTGCCCGCGAAGGTCGGACAGGTCGAGCAAGGTGTCCGCTGCCGCCGGATGCTGCGTGCGGCCCTCCAATCCGGTCGGCTCGGGCCATTCCGTCGAGGGCCGCTTCAGAATCGCTACCGCTTCGGCCAGCGTGCGTACAGGCAGCAGGCGCAACCCCGCAACGACCGCCGCCTCGGCCACGTTGGGCGCGGGCAAGAGGAGCGCGGCCGCCCCTCGCTTCCGCGCAGCCGCTGCGATGGGCAAGACTCCTCGTACGCCGTGGATGGAGCCATCGAGCGACAGCTCGCCGACCAAGACGACGTTCTGTAGCCCGCGCGACGTGAGGACGCCTTCGGCGGAGAGAATGCCGAGCGCGATGGGCAGGTCGAACGAAGAGCCAGCCTTCCGCACATCGGCGGGCGCCAGATTGATGGTGATTCGGTGTGTCGGAAACTCGAAGCCGGAGTTTCGGATGGCCGCGCGCACGCGGTCTCGGCTCTCGCGGACGCTTGTATCCGGCAGGCCCACCATCCGGAAGAACGGCAGTCCGAGTCCGACATCGACCTCGACGTGTACCGGGTGTGAGTCCACACCGAACACCGCTGCACTCTCCAGGCGTGCCAGCATGGCGAGGGTCGTGCAAGACGCGGTGCTCCCGGCTGCGGAACCCTAAGTCGTTGAGCGGGCGAAAGGACGGCTACAGATGACTAACCGGGTGTTGCGGGAATTGCCCGGTGGGAGTAGGGCCGCGCCGGCAGAATGCTGCGCGGAGGGCTGCAGCGTCTGGCTCAGCTCTCGGCTTGCTACTGCTGCTGATTCACGCTGGATCGCCCGCCCTGGACGACGAGCCGCGTGCCGACCCGGAGCGTGGAACTGCGCAATTTGTTCGATTCTTTCAAGTGCGCCACCGTCGTCTGGTATTTGCGAGCGATCGAAAACAACGTTTCGCCAGCCCTCACGCGGTGCACAATCCGCGGCACGTCTTCCGGATCCGGGTCTTCGAAGACCGCTGGTGTCTCTCCGCCGCCCGATGCGACGTCGGCGTTGGATCCGCCTCCGGCGCGAGCCAGTAGCGCCGCTGACGGCATCCGCGGAATGAGCAGTCGTTGACCGGCGATGACCTTGGACGCCGTCCGCAGGTAGTTGGCCGCGGCCAAATCGGTTCGGTTGACTCGAAGCTTGCGTGCGATCGTGGACAGCGTCTCTCCGCGCTTGACCGTATGCCACTGCAACGCGTTGAGCTCGTTCGGGCTTGCTGCCGACAGTCGCTCCTTGACTACCACCGCGGTGCCCTCGGGAAGCGCCAACTCGTAACTCGCCCGGATGGGGGTCGTCCAGCGACGCAGTTCGGGGTTGAGCCTCTGCAGCTCGTCGACCGGAATGGCAGCCCATTCGGCGATGCGCCGAAGATCGACGGCGGGCGGCACGGTGACGGTTTCGGTTTCGGGCGCCGACGTCGGAACGATGTCGAACCCGTATTTGGTGGGATTCTTGGCGATGATGACCGCAGCGAGAATCATCGGGACGTAATCCCTGGTCTCGCGCGGCAAATACCGGGAATTCGTCGTCAGGCTCCAGAAGTCGTCACGACGGCTGCGTTTCATCGCGCGCGTGACCCGGCCCGGGCCACCGTTGTACGACGCGAGCGCAAGGTGCCAGTCGTCAAAGATGCCGTTTAGCGTCTTCAGGTATTTGGCCGCGGCGAGAGTGGCCTTTTCCGGATCCGAACGCTCGTCGATGTACCAGTCCTGACGAAGCCCGTTTTCGACCCCGGTCCCCGGCATGAACTGCCAGACGCCCTTGGCCTTCGCGCGCGAGAGGGCCGTCGGCTTGAAGGCGCTTTCGACCAGCGGCACAAAGGCCAAATCGAGGGGCAGACCTTCCGCTCGAAACACATCCTGGATCATTGGCAAGTACTGCGCGCCACGCGACAATCCGCTGGCCAGGAACTCGCGAAGGCGGCCCTGGAACAGTTCCACGTAGCGGAGGACGCGGTCGTTCAGCGGGATCGGAATGTCGTGAGAGGTTTCCTGAAGGTCGGCCTCGACGTTTTCGGCGGTACTCGCCGTTGGCGGCGTGGTATCGAACGTGAGGAGCTCGTCAATCGAGGCCGGTTCGGCGACCTGCTCGGTGAAACCGTCGCCCGTGGCCAGAGCGGTCAGCTCGAGCGCGGCAATGCGATCGACCAGCCGGTCAAAGTGTTCACGGACGCGCGTGTCGGAACGTGCGCCCTCAGACGATTCGAGCAACACCTCGAGCGCTTTATTGAAATGCGACTTCGCGCCTGCGAGGTGGCCAAGGGTCAGTTCCTTGCGGCCTTCTTCGAACTGCCGATCGGCAGCGGCCAGCAATTCAAGAATCGGATCAACCGGCGGTGTCGTCGGTGGTGGCGCCGCCGGTAGCTGCGCTTCAGCCGCAGGAGGCGCAACGACAGCCACTCGCCCGCGTCCCGAAGAACACGCAACGCTAAGACACAGTACCGCTGTGAGAGCGAAGCAACCTACGCGGTTCGGCATCTTCCCGGGGAGGGGACACCGGAGGGTATCATTCAAGTTGATGACCGTCAATTGGTTGATTCCGAGACGCTTAGCGTGTTTTCTGTTCTCTTGTCGTCTCGGTCTGGTGACCGATTTCCTGTAGGGTTTCCGACGATTGCAGCCAGTCGGTCAGGATCGGTAAGACTGCCACGTAAAAACCTTGGCCGCCTCGCCCGCATCTCGTGCGGCAGGCGTCACGATCGTTTTCTCGCCGATCACAATCTTCGTCCCCGCTTTCACGGCGCTGCGCACATCGTCTTCGCAGACGAAGGGCCAAGGTGCCTGCGGTGCCGAGGGTGCCTGGGTGCCGAAGGTGCGGGTGCGGAAGGTGCCTGCGGTGCCGGTGGTGCCTGAGGTGCCACAGGTGCCGAAGGTGCTCCCGCGATACCGCGGGACGCCAGAAACGAATCGATTCGTCGAGTGAGACTGTCGGCCGAGATCGGCTCGCGTCGGTTCTGCGGAGATGCGCTTTGGCGGAGCACTGAGGCACCTTTGGACTCAAAGCACCTCGGCACCAGCACCCGAGGCACGCAGCCGGCACCCGAGGCACCCGCTTTTGTAACCGGCCGCGTCTCGTAGGCCACCCGCTTGATGTTGAGCAGATGCCTGGGCGAGATGTTGTCGGACGTAATGTTCCCCCCAAACCCGCCGCAGCCGAGCGTCATGGCCGGGTCGAGCCCGGTGCTCAAACCGATGGAGCCGTGCGTCGTCGGCGTGTTGACGACGATCCGGAAGGCTGGCTTGTGCAGACCGAACTCCAGGATCACCTGTTCGTTGCGCGAGTGGATCGACATCGTGTGACCCATGCCTCCGTAGCGAAGGATCTCCTTGCACCGTTCGCAGCCCTCGCGCCAGTCCTGCACGATGTAGTACGAGAGCACCGGGCAGAGCTTTTCGATCGAGAGCGGATAGTCACGCCCGACACCTTTCAACTCGGCGATGAGGGCGCGAGTGCCGTTGGGGACCTTCAAGCCGACCTTTTCCGCGATCACCATCGCGGATTTCCCGACGAGACCCGGATTCGGCAGCCGTTGCGGCGTTACGAGCGCTTTGGCCAGAACGTCGGACTCCGCGGCCGACAGGAAGTATCCTCCGCGGGTGAGAAACTCCCGGCGCACCTCGGGTTCCACCGATCGATCCACGACCACCGAATTGGGGGACGAACAGAGCACGCCGTTGTCGAACGCCTTGCCGGTGATGATGTCCTCAGCGGCCTTTGCCAGATCGGCTGACTGCTCGATGTAGCAAGGGGCGTTGCCAGGGCCCACTCCGTACGCGGGCTTTCCGGCGCTATACGCGGCGCGAACAAGTCCCATCCCACCGGTCGCCAGAATCACGGCGATCTCCCGCTGCTTCATCAGCTCCTGCGTGCCCTCGAGCGTCACGGTCGTGAGCCATCCAATGCCGCCGTCAGGCAGCCCTGCTCTTCGCGCCGCGTCCGCCATGATTTCAGCGGTGCGGGTGATGCATCGCGCCGCCGACGGATGAGGGCTGATCACGATTGCGCAACGGGCCTTGATGCTGATGAGGATCTTGTAGATGGCGGTTGACGTTGGGTTGGTCGAGGGCACAATCGCCGCCACCACGCCAAACGGTTCAGCAATTTCGATAATCTTCTTGTCGGAGATGCGGTTGATGACGCCAACCGTCTTCATCGGCCGGATGAACTCGTACACATCCTTCGACCCAAAGAGATTCTTCTGAACCTTGTCCGCGACAACACCGAAGGTGGTTTCCTCGACCGCTAGACGAGCCAGCGACTCGGCGTGAGCCGTGACGGCCGCCGCCATGGCATCCACGATGCCGTCGACCTGGGTCTGCGAGAACTCCGCGAAGACGAGCTGCGCCTCTTTGGCCTTGCGGGCAAGGTGCCTGGCTTCGCTGATTGAGGCGAGATCGCGGTCGGTGTGCGCTGGAGCAGTGGTGGCCACGGACCCGGCTTACGGCTTCGGAAGCACGCGTTCGACTTCGGCGTGAGGGCGTGGAATCACGTGGACCGAGATGAGCTCGCCAACGCGGCGAGCCGCGGCGGCGCCAGCGTCGGTGGCCGCTTTGACGGCACCGACGTCGCCACGTATGAGCACGGTGACATATCCCGCGCCGATGTACTCGGTTCCCACCAGCGTGACATTGGCAGCCTTGACCATCGCGTCCGCCGCCTCGACCGAGCCGATAAACCCACGAGTTTCGACCATTCCGAGCGCATCCCGCTGAGCTTCCATCTTGTTGACCCGGATGATATTATGGGTCGTTCAATCATGCAACGAAGCGTCAGAACAGGCGGGCTGTTCAGCCTTTGCTTGGTGGGGTTGGTGTGCGCCTCGAGCTCGTGCAGTGAGGCGGAAGACACCAGCCCAGCCGCTGCGCACGCAGAAGTCGCACTCGAGCGGGATCGCGTCCCTCAGGGCAGTCCGGTGGACCTCACCTATCGGTTCAAGGTATCCGAACCGCCAGCGTCTGCCTATCGGGTGTTCGTGCACGTCGTGGATGCCGACGAAGAACTGATGTGGACGGACGACCACGAGCCCGCGACGCCAACGACCGGATGGAAGGCCGGGAACACGATTGAATACACCCGAACGATGTTCGTGCCCATGTACCCGTATGTGGGCCCTGCGAAAGTCATCGTGGGGTTATACGACCGCGCGAGCAACCAGCGGCTGAAGCTGGCCAACACGGACCGGGGCGATCGGTCATACCAAGTGACTCAGTTCGAGCTGCTGCCAGTCACGGAGAACGTGTACCTGATTTACAAGGACGGCTGGCACCCGGCGGAGATCGCTCCGGAGAATCCCTCGGTGGAGTGGAAGTGGACGAGAAAGGAAGCGACCGTCGCTTTCAGGAACCCCAAGCGCGACGCAACCTTGATCATTCAGATGGACAACCCGAGCGGAGCGGCTGGCGCAGCCAGCGAGGTGGAGCTGAGGCTCGGGGATCAGTCGATTGCGACCGTACCCGTGGCGGCCGACGACGCGCCCGTGCGGAAATTTCAGCTGACGGCTTCCCAAATGGGTTCCAGCGACATGGTCGAGGTCAAGCTGATCGCCAACCGAACCATCGTGCCGGCGCTCGAGGCCGGCAGCAAGAGCACCGACACGCGCGAGCTTGGCGTGCGGGTGTTTCACGCGTTTGTGCAGCCGACCTCGTAGGCGCACGCATCATCGGCATCAACGTCATCAAGGAGGTGGGAATGAGAGAGGCACGGAACAAAAGGATGTACTTCAGCCTTTTGCTGTCGGCCATCATCGTGGGATCTGCAAGTCAGCTAAGTGCCGAGCGGATCTTTTTCGCGAACGGCCGCTCGATGTCGGTCAAGGATTACCAGATTAGCGGCGACGTCATGACGGTCACGCTGCGGGGCGGCGGTCAAGCCATCTTCGATAAATCCATCATTGCCCGCGTCGTGTCGGATGAAGTGCCGGACGTCGATGAAACGGTCGCGGCCGCCGCGGAAGCCTCCCATGCGGTGGTCGATGGGCGTCCGTACGCTGAGCTCATCGAATCGGTTTCACAGAAGCACGGTGTCGACCCGGCACTGGTGCATGCCGTGGTGCAGGTGGAATCCAACTACGAGCCAAGGGCGATCTCGGGCATGGGTGCCCGCGGGTTGATGCAGGTCCTGCCCTCCACGGCCGCAGAATTTGGCGTGCGCAATCTCTTGGACCCTCAGGCCAACTTGGAGGCGGGTGTCCAATATCTCAAGTTCCTGCTGACCCGATTCAACCTGTCGCAGGCAATCGCCGCTTACAACGCTGGCCCCGCAGTGGTTCGCAAGTATCGCGGTATCCCGCCGTTTCCAGAGACACAGCACTACGTCAAAAGAGTCCTCGCCGCCTTTCGGCGCTAGCTGCCAGGCGACCGTTCGGGGTCCCTCGCGGTCTAATCACAGAGTCGGGCCGGGGCCAAACCGGCCCGGTCATCTCGTATAATCGGGCCGATAATGTCCATTAGGACAAGCCTTTAGATGGAATTTCGCTGCCGACTCGGGACCGTGACCGGCGAGGTCGTCGAGGGGGTGTACGTCGCGCAGAGCGAAGCGCACCTTCGCCGGGAGCTCGAGGAGAAAGGACTACACGTCCTCGCTCTGCGCCCTCGCGGGAGCCTCGGCCTCGGCGGCATTTCCTTCGGTCAGCGGCGCCCGACCATCGCGCGTCACGAGTTCCTGGTGTTCAACCAGGAGCTGGCCACGCTCCTCAAGGCCGGCATGCCGCTCGTGCAGTCGCTCGACATTCTGCGCACGCGCCTGTCGAACCCGGTGTTCAAATCGGTCCTGGATGATGTGCACGAAAAAGTGCGCGCCGGCACGGCGCTCTCCGAAGCGTTTCAAGCCCACGGCGAGCTGTTCCCCAGCGTCTATACCGCGTCGCTGATGGCGGGCGAGCGCGCCGGCAACCTCGATGCCGTGTTGCGACGGTTTGTGGCCTACGCCAAGGTCATCGACACGGTTCGGAAGAAGACCATCTCGGCGATGGTCTATCCGGTGATTCTGATCACGCTGGCGGTCGTGCTGGTCGGCATCATCGCGATCAAGGTGGTGCCGACGTTCGCGGACTTCTACAGCAGCTTCGACGCCCAGCTGCCGTGGTCCACGCGAATGATCGTGGCGCTGTCGGACTTCATTCGCGGCAATCTGCTGCTGCTGACCATCGGCGTGCTGGGCGCGATCGCCGCCTTCTACACCTGGATTCAACAGCCGGGACAGGGCGCGCGATTCGATCGCGCAATCTTCAAGCTGCCTTACATCGGGAAAGCGGTCCACAAGTTTTCGACCTCCCAGCTCGCACGTACGCTGGCCACGCTGCTCGGCGGCGGCATCCCGCTCGTCAACGCGCTGGAGATCGCGTCGCGTTCGACCGGGAACCGTCATATGGGGCGGGAGATGGCCATCGTCGCCCAGCGGGTCCGTGAGGGACAGGGTTTTGCAGCGTCGTTGTTGGAGCGTCAGGTCGTCCCGGATGTCGCCATCAAGATGATCGAAGTGGGCGAATCCACTGGTGCCTTGCAGGAGATGTTGAACAGTCTGGCGGACTTCTACGACGAGGAGATCGAGACCGAGGTCAGCCGGTTCGTGACCGTGATTGAGCCGGCGCTGCTCATCATCATGGGCCTCGTCATCGCCGTGATCGTCCTGGCGCTGTATCTGCCGCTGTTCGAGATGACTGCGGTTATTGGAGCGTGATGCTGCACCCTAGTCCCGACGAGGAACCGCTCGACCCGTCACACATCGTCGACGAGCGCGTCCGCGAAGTGAGCGCGGAAGAGCGGACCGCCGAAGAGGCACACGCCCGCCGGCTGGCGGACCGCTACCGGATTGAGTTTCTCGACATGAATCGTTTCCGGATCGATCAGGAGCTGTTTCGATCGATTCCGGCCGATTTGATGTTGCGCTATGGGTTCGTCCCGTATCGACGCGACGGGAAGGCCATCGTGATCGTCGTGTCCGATCCGACCGACCTCCCGATGATCGACGAGCTGCGGGTTCTGCTGGGGACTCCGGTTCGCGTGATGGTCGGCGCCCGCACGGCGATTGAGTCGATTCTGAAGAAGAGCGAAAGCTCGCAACGGGTCCTCGACGAAGCCACCGAAGAGTTTCAGATCCAGCTGCTCAAGGAAGACGAGGCGGGGGAAGACAACCTGACCGTCGAACGTCTCACGAGCGACATCAGCCCCATCATCCGGCTCGTCGACTCGACCATCTACACGGCGATCCAGCGCCGTGCGAGCGACATTCATGTCGAGACTCAGGACGACGGCGTCTACGTCAAATACCGAATCGATGGTGTGCTCCAGTCGGCGATGCGGCCGATCGCCAAGCGATTTCACAGCTCGATCATCTCGCGCATCAAGGTAATGGCAGAGCTCGACATCGCCGAAAAGCGCGTGCCTCAGGATGGTCGCTTCAAGCTGCGCGTGCCGGGCAAGACGATCGACTTTCGCGTGTCCATCATGCCGAGTGCGCACGGCGAGGACTCGGTCATCCGGATTCTGGACAAGCAGTCGATCAGCGAGCAGTTCACCGAGCTGCGGTTGGAGATTCTCGGGTTTCCCGACTTGGAGCTGCGTCGCTTCCGGAAATACATCCGCGAGCCGTACGGGATGGTGCTGGTGACCGGGCCGACCGGCAGCGGCAAAACGACGACCCTGTACGCGGCGCTGGCGGAGATCAAGTCGATCGAGGACAAGATCGTCACCATCGAGGATCCGGTCGAGTATCAGTTGAAGGGGATCACGCAGATTCCCATCAACGAAAAGAAGGGGCTGACGTTTGCGCGTGGCCTGCGGTCCATCCTGCGGCACGACCCCGACAAGATCATGGTCGGCGAGATTCGAGACCCGGAGACCGCGCAGATTGCCATCCAGTCGGCGCTCACGGGTCACCTGGTCTTCACCACCGTCCATGCCAACAATGTCTTCGACGTGCTGGGGCGCTTCCTCAACATGGGCGTCGAGCCGTATCAGTTCATCTCGGCGCTGAACTGCGTCATGGCGCAACGGTTGGTCCGGCGCATTTGCGACGCCTGCAAGCGGCCGGCGTCCGTTTCCGCCGATCAACTCGTCGAATCGGCCATGGACCCCGAGCTCGAGCGCCGCCACACCTTCTACGAAGGCGCCGGCTGTATCGAGTGCAGCGGCACCGGCTACAAGGGCCGCATGGCGATTTGCGAATTACTCGATCTGACGGATCACATTCGCGAGATGATCCTCGAGCGGCGGCCGATCTCGGAGGTGAAGCGGGCGGCGAAGGATCAGGGCATGCGGTTCCTGCGCGAGTCGGCCGTCGAGCGCGTGCTCGAGGGCTCCACCACGCTGCGCGAGGTGAACAAGGTCACCTTTGTCGAATGAGTACGCCACGCCTGCTGCAACCGTCGCCCCCGGATCTTGCCATCGAGGTTGAAGCGGGGCTCGTGTCTGGCGCACGGCTCACCTGGCGAGGTCGGGACGCCACGATTGCGGCGCACACCGTGGAGCCGCTGCCAGAGGGCGTGGTCGTGCCCGCGTTAGCGACGCCGAACATCAACGATGTTCCGCTCGTGGGGCGAGCCATCGCGAAGGTCGTCGAACGACTCGGTGGGCGCGCGCGCCGGGCCGCTCTCGTCGTCCCCGACACGATTGCGAAGGTGTCGTTGGTTCGTTTCGAGAAGATTCCGGCCAAGGCAGCCGATCTGGCGGAACTCGTGCGCTGGCAGATCCGCAAGACCGCGCCATTCCCGGTCGATCAGGCGATCGTGAGCTTCAGTCCAGGCGCGCGCGCCAGTGACGGCAGTCAGGAGTTCGTCGTGACGCTGACGCGTACGGACATCGTGATGCAATACGAGGAAGCCTGCAGTCGTGCCGGCTTGCATGCGGGACTGGTGGATCTGGCGACGTTCAGTGCGATCAACAGCGTGATCGCCGGGAGCAGCCCGCCAGTCGGGGACTGGCTGCTGGTGCATGCCACGCCGACATACACGACGCTGACCGTGATGCGAGATCGCGATCTCATCTTCTTTCGCCACCGCGACGAAGAAACCGAGGGCACACTCGCAGACGTCGTGCATCAAACGGCGATGTACTACGAAGATCGCCTGAAGGGGGCCGGCTTCTCGCGCGTGCTCCTGACGGGGTGGGCAGCCATGCCGGGCGAGGAGGATGCGTTGGCGCTCAGCCTGGAGGAGCGTCTTGGGATCGCGGTCGAGCCGGTCGACCCCCGAACATCGGCCGCGTTGCTGGATCGAATCGGTGCCTCGCCCGGCGTTCTTGATGCCCTGGCGCCGCTGGTCGGGATTCTCGTGCGCGAGCGACGGGTGGCGTGAGCATGTTGCGAAGCAATCTCGCGACTCGGCCCTTTTACAACGACCAGGCCGTGCGAGTGGCGCTTGGCGTCGGCGTCGCGCTGGTCGCTGCCCTGACGCTGTTCAATATGGCGCGCATCGTGACGCTCAATGGTCGCAATGCGGAACTGGCCGCGCGCGCCGAGGCGTCCGAGGCGCGCGCCAACGCCCTGCGCGAACGCGCGCGAAAAACCCGCGAGACACTCGATTCCAGCGATGCCGCACTGATTCAGGCGTCGGCTCGGGAGGCCAACCTGTTGATCGAGCGGCGGGCCTTCTCGTGGACCGAGTTGTTCAACCGCCTCGAAGAGACCTTGCCGGCAGACGTTCGGGTGGGGGCGGTGCAGCCGCAGGTGGACAACGAAGGGCGGATGTTGATTGTCGCCACCGTCTACTCGCGACGGGTCGAAGATCTGGCACTCTTCATCGATCAGATGGAAGAGACGAGAGCCTTCAGCGGGATGCTGCCGCGCCAGGACGATCGCGAAGAAGACGGCACCTTGCGGTCGGTGATCCAGGGCTATTACCACCCCGAACGAGCGGCCAAGTCGTCGCCGGCGACGTCTGAGTCTCAGAAAGCCCCGCCGACCATCGGCGCCTCGAGCGCGCCGCCTCCGACGGGAGGGTCGCGATGAAGGCGATCTTCGGCGGCGGCGGCGTGCCACTTTCACGCGTGCTGCGCGAGCATCGCAGCGCGCTGCTCCCCCTGGCCGCCGTTCTGGCGATCAATTCGATCGTGCTCGTCGCCGTCGTGCTTCCGCTGGCCCAACGCGCCGCCAGCAACGACACGCGCGCGGCGGCGGCACAGCGGGCCGAAGCGGCAGCCGAGGCGGAGTTCAAACAGGCAGAAGCGTTTCGCGACGGGAAGACGCGGGCAACGGCCGATCTGGAGACCTTCTATCGAGAGGTGCTGCCCACGGACGCCACCGCGGCTCGTCGCATCACCCACTTGAAGCCGCAGCAACGCGCGCGGGAGCACCGCGTCCAGTACCAGCGCGGCGCCACCGAGGAAGAGACCATTGACGATTCCAGCCTGGAGCGGCAGACCGTGACGATGACGCTCTCGGGATCATGGGACGACATCCGAGCGTTCATTTATACGCTCGAGACCTCCGCCGACTTCGTCGTGATCGACAATGTCGTGATTCAGGAAAGTACAGGGGGCAATAGCGCGTTGTCGCTCGATCTCAATCTCACGACCTACTATCGAAGCGACCGCGCAATCAAGGCGA
The DNA here is from genome assembly GCA_963734095.1 of uncultured Acidobacteriota bacterium. Taxonomy (GTDB): domain Bacteria; phylum Acidobacteriota; class Vicinamibacteria; order Vicinamibacterales; family UBA2999; genus JACCSI01. The sequence continues at coordinate 36,211 of CAVTGK010000053.1, forward strand.
GAGCGAGGACCAGTGGCCGTTGAGCGTCGAACGCTGCTGCTCGGCGGCGGCCTGTCGGCAGCCCTCGTCGCTCTGCTGGTGGTGCGTTCGATGGGTGACGTGACGTCGCCTGCGCCGAACCGCCGCGCGCAGCCAGCGCGAACGCCCGCCAGCGCCAGCGCCAGCGCCGGCGCGCAAGCGAGCGCGCTCGACGCAGCCAAGGTCAATCTGGAGGAGCTCGAGCGGAAACGACTGGGCCCGGCGGATACGGGACGCAATCCCTTTCGGTTCGAACCCAAGGTGTTGCCTGCGCCACCCCCATCGCCGACCGGCCCCAACTCCGCTCACGTCGGAAACGCCGGTCGTGCCGACGGGACCGCCCCCGCCGCCGCCGATTTCGTTGAAGTTCATCGGGCTGGTCGAGAAGGTCGATGGCATGAAGATCGCCGTGCTGAGCGACGGCCGGCGCCCGCTCTACGGCGTCGAAGGACAGGAGATCGACGGACGGTACCGAATCTTGAAGATCGGAACGGAGTCGATCGAGATGGCGTACCTCGACGGACGCGGGCGCCAGACGATTCGCTTGACGGGACAATGACACGCCACATGACGAGACATCTGCCAAAGCCATCATGGTGACAATCTTCGCTGCCAAGCGGGTCGTCGCGCTGTCAGTCATCGTGAGCCTCACGATGGTCCTGGCCGCGTGCGCTGTGAGCCGCGCCTATTCGAGAGGGATGGCGGCCGCGCGGGCCGGCGATTGGGATGCGGCGGTCGAGGTCCTACCGCCAGGCGCTGCAGGACGATCCGGACCGCGCGGAGTACAAGGTCGAGTACGAGCGCGCGACCTTCGCGGCTGCCGCGATGCACGCGGATCGCGCCAAGAAGGCGGAGGACGAGGGACGTCTCGAGGAAGCGCTCCGCGAATACCGGCGTTCGTCGGACCTCGATCCCTCGAATCGAAACGTTGCTGCCAAGGCGGCCGAGCTCGAGCGGACCATTCGAGAACAGGTTGAGGCCGCGCGTCCACGACCGCAGATCGAGAAGCTGCGTGAAGAAGCCCGCAAGACTCCTGCCGAGCCGCTGCTCAATCCCACCTCGCCGCTTGGGCCCGTACGGTTCAACAACGCCAACGCCCGCGACGTCCTGAACTTCATCGGGGAGTCGACCGGTATCAACGTCATCTTCGATCGTGATTTCACGGACCGACCGGTCACGATCAACGAAGATGGTGGCACGCTCGAGGGCGTGCTGCAGCGTCTGATGATCACCAATCAGATGTTCTACAAGGTGCTGAACGAGCGCACCATTCTGGTCATCAACGACACCGCGGCCAAGCGAGCGCAGTTCGAGGACCAGGTCGTCCGTACCTTCTTCCTGTCGCACGCCGACGCGCAGGAAATGAACCAGCTGCTCACCTCGATCATTCGCATCGCCGGCATGCCGGTCGCGCCAACGTTCTCGCCGAACAAGACCGCCAACACCCTGACGGTGCGGGCGTCGGCCCCGGTGATGAACATCATCGAGCGGATGCTGGAGGCCAACGACAAGCCGCGCGCCGAGGTGATCATCGACGTGCAGATCCTGGAGATCAGTCGTGAACGCGCGAAGCAGTACGGCCTCAACTTGAGCGCTTATGCGATCAATATGTTCTTTTCGCCGGAAGTGGCGCCGACCGACCAAACCCCGTCGTTCAACCTGAACACCATCAGCCAGGGCATCAGCGCGGCCGACTTTTACCTCGCCGTGCCGAGCGCGTTGATTCGCTTCCTCGAAAGCGACTCGCGCACCAAGGTGTTGGCCAAGCCGCAGCTACGCGGCAGCGAGGGGCAAAAGGTCTCGCTGAATCTCGGCGAGGAGGTGCCGATTCCGACGACGACGTTCCAGCCGCTGGCGACGGGGGGCGCGGCCACCAGCCCGCTGACGTCATTCGGGTACCGCACGATCGGCATCATTGTCGAGATGACGCCGCGCGTGACCTACGAAGGCGACATCATGCTCGATCTCACGCTGGAGAACAGCGCGCGGGGCGGGGACGTGATTATCGCGGGCCAGGCGTTGCCGGCCTTCAATTCGCGGAAGGTGGCCACCCGGTTGCGGCTTCGTGACGGCGAATCCAACCTGCTGGCCGGACTGTTACGCGAAGACGAGCGGCGATCGCTGACAGGCTTTCCGGGTCTCCTGCGCATGCCGGTGATTCAGCAGTTGTTCGGCAACAACGACACCACGGTTCGCCAGACGGATATCGTGATGCTGCTGACGCCGCGGATCGTTCGGTCTCACGAGTTGACCGCGACCGATCTGTCGCCGATCTACATCGGTCCGCAGAGCAACTTGTCGCTGGGTGGAGGCCCGCCGCCGCTGATCAATCCTCCTGCCGGCGAGCCTCCTCCCGCGGTGCCACCGCCTCCGCCGGGTGCCTCGCCGATGCCGGGATTGCCGTCGAAGCCGCCGGCGCAACTGCCGCCGCCGACTGAGACGGGGCGCCAGCCAGCACCGGTTCCGCCGCCAGCCGCGCCGGAACCGGTCGCACCGGCTCCGCCTGCCTCCTTTCGCGCCGGTGGCGCAGCCCCCGTCGGCGCCAGGCGTTGCGCGGGTCACGCTCGGCGCTGCCCCCGAGATGCGCGTCGGCGCCGGGCCCTACACCGTGCCGGTGTCGATCGTCGGCGCCTCGCGACTATCGACAATTTCGATTTCGATTTCGTACAACCCTGCCGTTCTGCGCGTTCGCAGCGTGCAGGAAGGCACGTTCATGCGGCAGGGTGGCATTACACCCGCGTTTACGCAGCAGGTGGACGCCGCGGCGGGGAGAATCGATATTGCCATTACGCGACCGGGTGATCTGACCGGGGCCGTCGGTTCAGGACTGTTGGCCGCGGTGCTGTTCGAACCCGTCGCCGCCGGACAGGCCGCCGTCACGATGACGGGCGTCGGCAGCGTCGTGGGCGGTGGTGGCGCCGCCTTGCAGTTTGCTCCGTCGGCGGTGATAGTGAAGTAAAACGGAAGTGGTCATGTCGATTGGTCGCCTGCGGGACGTCATTGCTCGAACACGTAATGCACACGGCGCTGCCAGCGGCTACACGTTTGTCGAGCTGCTCATTGTCATCACCATCGTCTTGATCCTCGCGTCAGCCGTGCAACCGCTGGCGAAGGTCGCCATCACTCGCCAGAAGGAATCGGAGCTGCGGCGCGTATTGCGGGAGATGCGGACCGCAATCGACAAGTACAAGGATGCCGCCGATGCGCAGATGATTCCGCCCACCGAGCTGAAGGTTGGCGCCGAGGGGTATCCGCCGACGCTCGACACGCTGGTCGATGGAGTCAGCGTCGCCAACGATGCGACGGGACGGAAGCTGAAGTTTCTCCGCCGCGTTCCAATCGATCCGATGACCGGATCCGACGAATGGGGCCTGCGCGCCTACCAGGACAAGCCCGACACGTCGAGCTGGGGTGGGCAGAACGTATTCGACGTCTACAGCAAGTCAGGCGGCACGGCGCTCGACGGCTCGAAGTATCGAGATTGGTAGAACAGGGCACAGGGCACAGGGCGCAGGGCGCAGGGCACAGGGAGCAAAGGGCAATGCTGAGAACATCATCAGCGCGAGGCTTCACGCTCATCGAGGTGATGATTGTCGTGACACTGGTCGTCATTCTCGCGAGCGTCGGTATGGCGACCTACACCAACAGCGTGCATCGGGCCCGCGAGGCAGTGCTCAAGGAAGATCTCTTCCGGATGCGTGACGCGATCGACCAGTTCTACGCCGACAGGAATCAGTATCCACAGGGGCTCGAGGATCTCGTTTCGGAGGGATACCTTCGCGAGATCCCGAAGGATCCGATGACCGACTCTGCTGAGACCTGGAACGTGGAACAGTCCGAGAACGATGCCAACAATCCCGCGGCGATCGCCGGCATCGTCAACGTGAGGAGCGGATCCGAGGCTGTTTCGCCACTCGATGGCTCGAAATACGCCGAGTGGTAATCCGGGGTCAGGCTCAGGATCCGACGGTGACTGATTGTTCGGCGCTGCTGATTCCGCCGTTGGCATCGGTCAGCTCGGCTCGTATCCGATACGTTCCCGCCGCACTGTACGCTTTCTGAGTCGAGACGAAACCGGTCTGCGGCGTGGCCAGCGACGACTGCGTGCCGTCTCCAAACGTCACCACCAGCGATCGAACAGGTATCGCTTGGGGATTGGAGATCGTGACGGTCACCGTCAAGGTCGTGCCCACGGTCGGGGCAGGAGTGAGCGGACTCACCGACATGGTCAAGGTGGGGGTTGCCCGCGTAACGTTGACGACGGTGGTCGAGGTGCCCTGAATCCCCGACGAGTCGGTAGACGTGACGCGGACAACGTACGCGTCGGCCCGTTGGTAGCGGTGTACCGTGGCAGCAGACCCGCCCGGCGGAATGACGCCCAGCGATTCGGTCGGTGAGCCGTCGCCGAAGTCGATGACAGCCTGTGTAATGACGTTGCCAGTCGCGGGTGCCGCGATGGTAAACGTCACGGGCGCCCCAACGATGGGATTTGCGCTAGTCGTGATGGTGACTGCGGGCGGATTGATGGCTCGCACGGTGACCGTTCCGGTCATGGCCGCGACCCGCGCCGTCACGACTGTTTCCCGCGTGGTCGTCAGGCTGGTCCGCGCCTCGCCGTTGGCGTCACTCAGGATAGACGTGGCTGATAGTGAGCCGTTGTCGGCGGAAAAAACAACCGGAGCGCCAGGCAAGGGGTTGCCGCTGACATCGATGACGATGGCGATGATTTGAACCGTCCCTCCGGTGCTGGGGACAGTAGAGGGTTCGGCACGAACAGACACCGTAGTGGCCGCCGCGCCGCCCACGAGCACCTCGACCGGTTCCGCGCGAGCAGAGCCGGAGAACGCGTTGATGACCGCTGTGGCCGATTGCGTGCCGGCTCGGAACGTCGCTCGTGCGGTTCCAGCCCTCCGTGCGCGCGTCTCTTGGTTCGACGATGCCGACCGAGGACGTAAACGTGACGAGCGTTCCGTTGTGGACCGGTGTACCCGCCGGCTCAATCACCGTCGCAATCAGTTCCGCCGTCCCGTTGATTGGCAGCGTCGTCGTATTAACCGAGAGCGTGACTGTGGATTCGACGGGGGCCAGCAACGGCACTTTGTCGCACGCGGAGGCGAGGACAATGGCTGCAGCCAAGGCGGCAATCGCGGAGGTACGTGACACTGATGAAGGCCGTAAGTATAGTATCTGCATGGGGTTAGGTCAAGGCAACCGTCCCTCGGGCGCCGCTGAAGCGGGCTACGCGATGGCGGCGCTGCTCGTAGGCCTCAGTGTGATGGCTGTGCTGATGAGCATGGCCCTGCCGGTCTGGACGACATTCAACAAACGTGAACGCGAGGCGGAGCTGATTTGGCGCGGACAACAATACGCGCGCGCGATCGGGCTCTTTCAACGCAAGTACGCCAACACGTATCCGCCGAACGTTGACATGCTGGTCGAGCAAAAGTTTCTCCGCAAGAAGTACAAAGACCCCATCACCAACGAAGACTTTCAAATGATTCCGGCCGGGGGAGGCCCGAATCAGCCTGGCAATCCACAGAATCCCGGTGGTAAGCGCTCCGAACAAGAACCCGCAACCGAACAAGAACCCCTCGACGCCGCCTGGCAAACCGGGCTCTGGGCCCGGCGGCATCACATTCCAGGGCGGATCTCCCGCGGGCGGGAATCAACCGTTCATTGGAATACAAGGTGTTGTCTCAAAGAGCGGTGACAAGTCGATCAAGATCTACAACGGCCGCACGAAATACAACGAGTGGGCCTTCATTCACGTCGCCAGCACGCAGCAGCCCGGGTTGCCCGGCGGCAGTCAACAGGGTCCAGGCCAACCGCCGAATCCCGGTGGACCGTTCAAGAACATGCCACCTGGCACGAAGCCGCCTGTCAACAATCCGCAGAGTCCGCCCTTTGGCCCGCCGGGATCGCCCTTTGGTCAGCAGCCACCACCTGGTTCCAAGCCTGTATTCGGGCCCGGAAACCCACCGAAGGGGCAGCCGTAACCCCGCCAGTTTCTTAGACGCAGGTTGAAATGCGTTAGCCGGTCACCGACTGCCAGCCGCGACGGGTCAGGTCGCGTGAAATAACGAGAAGGGAAGCGGCCGCGGCGGCGAAATAGGCGAGCGCCGCGACAAGGCTGCCGAGGAGCAGGCTGCCAAGACCAAAGAGCGTGGCGTAGACGAGGATCACGCCGGCAAGCCAATCGACAAGGAGTCCGCTGAGTGGCGCTGGTGGTGGACCTCCCGCCAGCGCGGCGATCCGTGACCAGCCGGGCCCGTCGGGTGCGTACGCGCCGATAGAAGGCCACCAGATGTGCCTCGGGCTCCGGAGCGGTCAGCAGCGTGACGGTCAGCCAGCAGACGGTCGTCCATGCGACGACGGCGAGCAGGGTGTACGGAAACACGAGCGGCGTCAACAGCTTCAACGCGGCGTACCCGGCGGCAGCCGCAACCATCGCCGCGATCTCGGACCAGGCATTGATTCGCCACCAGTACCACCGCAGGATCAGGACCAGGCCGATGCCCGCTCCGGATTCGAGCACGAACTCCCACGCCTGGCGAATGCTCTCGAGATAGAACGTGACGATCGCGCTCAGCACCATCAGCACGAGCGTCGCGATACGCGAGATCCACACGTAGTGCCGCTCGTCGCCGTCTCGCTTGACGAATCGGCGATAGAAGTCGTTGATGATGTACGACGTGCCCCAATTGAGTTGCGTCGAGATCGTCGACATGTAGGCGGCGAAGAACGCGGCGAGCAGAAACCCGCGCCAGCCGGGCGGCAGGTGATCGCGCATGACCATCACGTAGCCCGCTTCTTTGTCGGTGATGTTCGGATACAGCACGAGCGAGACGAGACCGACGAGATCCAGGGCCACGGTCGCACGCAGTAGTGCGCGACCGTGAACCAGAGCGTCGCGAGCAGCGAATGCCGTTCGTCCTTGGCCGACATCATCCGCTGCGCGACGTATCCGCCGCCGCCGGTTCCTGCCCCGGATACCAGCTCGCCCACCACTGCACGCACACGTAGGTCAGGAAGCGTGGCGAGCGGCAGACCCACCATGGTGGCGGCGTCAGCAGGTCCGACGCCGCCGAATGACGGGACGAACTGCAGCGTGCCTGGCGGAACTTTCTCCGACGAGTCCTGCTCAGACCGCCGATCTCGGGCAGCTGCAGCGCAAACCACGCCAGCGCGATCGATGCCGGTCATCGCGAAGATGAACTGAAAGAAGTCGGTGACGACGACGCCCCAGAGCCCGGAGATGGCGCTGTAAATGCCGGTGATTGCCAGGCTGACGAACACGGCCGTGAGCTCGATCCCACCCGAGCGTGATGGCCAGAATCTTCGCCATCGCGAGGTTGACCCAGCCCATGATCACGCAGTTGATCGGCAGGCCCAGATAGAGCGCGCGAAATCCGCGGAGGATGGCCGCGGGCCGGCCGCTGTAGCGCAGCTCGGCAAACTCGACGTCGGTGAGAATGCCGGCGCGCCGCCACAGTCGCGCGAAGAAGAACACGGTGAGCATGCTGCCGAATGCCGCGCTCCACCAGATCCAGTTGCCGGCGATGCCATCGCGCGCGACGAGTCCGGCGACCGCCAGTGGCGTGTCGGCCGCAAACGTCGTCGCCACCATCGACGTGCCGGCCAGCCACCAGGGCAGGTTGCGACCCGTCAGGAAGAAGTCGTTGACGCTTCGACCGCCGCGATCCGCATACCAAAGCCCGATGGCCGCCGACGCGACGAAGTAGGCAACGATAAACGCCCAGTCGAGCGTGGTCAGCATCTGTGACTCACAGCCCCAGATCGATCATGACGGCATCGTGAAACGCGCGACGGATGTCGCGGATCACCGCCCGATCGTCGGCGTCGCTGAACGAAGTTCGTGAGCAGCACGGCGTAGAGATCGTGCGTCGGGTCGATCCACAGCGACGTGCCAGTAAAGCCCGTGTGGCCGAATGCGCGATCGGAGAGTCGCCCTCCGCACGACGACGTGGGCAGCATCGTGTCCCAGCCGAGTGCCCGCGAGCTTTCCGGAACGGTCGAGCGGTGAACAAACGTGCGACAGTCTGGGGGAGATGCGTCAACCACCAGCGCGCGATCTCGCCCACAGCCGCTGCAGTTCCAAACAATCCCGCATGCCCCGCGACCCCATCCAGCGCCGCGGCGTTCTGGTCATGCACTTCGCCCTGGAGCGTGCGATCCCGCCACGGATCGTGCCCCGTTCCGGCGACTCGTCGCCGAAGGGCGGCACCGGGAACATACGTCAAATCTTGATGCAGACCGCCGTCACGTCGCCAGCCATCAAACTGGTCTGCGAGTGTCGCACCGCCGACGTCTTCGATGACGAATCCGAGCAGGATGAAGTCCAGGTCGCTGTACAGCGTCGCGTGTTCGGGGCGCGTATTCCAACGGCTCACCAGCGATCGCTTCCTGGTAGGCGGCACGGCCGCTGATCGTCCGGAAGTACGGGCGATGAGCCGGAAGGCCCGAGCAGTGCTCGAGGCAGTCGCGAACGGTCACGCCGATGCGGTCCGATCCCTTCCACTCGGCAATCACGGCCGCGAGAGGAGAGTCGAGCTCCAGGCGACCGGAAACGACATGACCAGTGGCAAGGGTTGTGGTGGCCAGGACTTTCGTGAGCGACGCGAGATCGAAGATCGTGGCGTCAGTGACTGGCGCAGACGATGGGTCATCGGTAAGCGTGACCGTCGGCGAACGTCCAGCAGGGCGCGCTCGAGCTGCCGACTTCAGCGACGACGGCAGAGAACGCGCCTCTATCGCGGGCGGATCTCAACACCTGCGTGGCTCTCGATCCGCCGATCACGCCGGGACCTCTCGTTCGTTGGCGCTGGCGAACCGTGAAAACAGCCAGGCAACCACGCACGTGGTCATCGCGCCGATGAACACGTACCACGTGAACGCGACGCTGGTCCAGCCCCAAACCGCAGTCATCGTCGCAAGGCCCGGCGATCATCCCGATCACGACCTCACGCTCGCGGATGCGCGGCATCAACGTGCCGAGCAGGAAGGCCCCGAGGACGGCGCCCGAGGCGAAGGACAGCACCGCCAGACCAGCGTCCAGCACCGACCGATCCATCCACTGGGCGCCGAGGGCAATGAGCAAGCTGAACGAGGCCCCAGCCAACGGTTGCCTGACGAGACACCCGCATCTGCGTGGCCTGATCCGCCGCCGGATTGACGTAGCGCAGATAGAAATCGTTCACCGTCGTCGAGGCCATGGCGTTGAGCGACGGCGACAATGCCGCGGCCACAATTGCCGCGACGATGAAGCCCGCCAGGCCGTGGGTGAGCGAACTGACGACGAAGATCGGGAGAATCTCGTCAGTGCGCGTGAGGGGCCGGGGCAGCGGATGTCTGCTGGTAGTAGACGAACAACATGACGCCAATCATCAGGAACACGACGAACTGCGCGAAGACGATGAAGCCACTGAGAATCAGGCCGCGTGCGGCCTCGTGCGCGCTGCGTGCCGACAGCAGGCGTTGCACCAGAAATTGGTCGGTGCCGTGGGTCGCCAGCGTCAGCGCGACACCGCCGAGCAGCCCGGCCCACAGCGTATAGGGTCGACTGAAGTCGAATGCGAGGTCGAACACCACGAACTTGCCGGCGGCGGCCCCCGCGTTGAGCACGGTCGTCCAGCCGCCGGGAATGCGATTGAGCAACGACCACCGCGACCGCCGCCGCTCCGGCGATATACACGAACATCTGGACAACGTCGGTCCAGATCACCGCCGATACGCCGCCGCGCACGGTGTACACAATCATCGCGGCGCCCAGCACGAGCACCACCCAGGGCACCGGCACGCCGGTAACCACGGCGATGACCAGCGCCGTCGCAAACAATCGCACGCCGTCGGCGAGCGACCGCGTAATCAGGAAGATGCCGGCCGAAAGGGTCTTCACGCGGCTGCCGAAACGCCGTTGAAGCAACTCGTACGACGTGAACAAATCGCCGCGGAAGTAAGCCGGGATGAACAGCAGGCTGACGATCACTCGGCCGATGACATAGCCGATCGCCAACTGCAGAAAGGTCATGTTGCCGGCGTAGGTGGCTGCCGGGATGCCGATGAAGGTCAGGGTGCTCGTTTCGGTCGCGACAATGGTGAAGCACACGGCCCACCAGGGCACGCTGCGGTCGGTCAAGAAGTAATCACGCGTCGTCTTCTGGAAGCGAGCGAACCACGACCCGAACATGATGATGGCGGTCAGGTAGCCCCCAATCACCAGATAGTCGGGCCAGGACAACTGCATCAGGGCTACTGCGAGCCGGCGCCAAAGGCAGCGCGACCAAGCTCAGCGAGCGACTCGATGCTGTTCGGAGGAGAGACGAGTGAGTCGTACGAGAAGAGAATGACCCCTGCCGTCTTCAGTCGACGTGCGGCCGCAATGTGTTGGAGCGTGCCAGAGGCACTCAATCGATATGCGCCGATGCCCGCCCACACGCCACGACCCGCCGCCAGGTCCTGGGCTTCGCTGATTTGGCGCTCGAACACCGCGACATCCGGCGTGTACGCCATCGGGCACACGACGTCCACGAGCGATTGATCGAGCCACGTGCGCCAGTCCTGTAATCGCGAATCGCTCGCGTGCGTGTGCTCCGGGACCACGGCGGCGCTGAGCACGATGGTCGGTCGCACCGCCTTGACGGCCGCGCGAACACTCGTCACCAACGGCGGTGAGCCGTGACCGCCGAAAGGAGGTCCACTGATCACGAAACAGCTCGGGATAGGCGATTGGATCCACCCGTTCTTGCGCATCGGCCCGTCGTCTATCAGCCGCGCTCAACTCGGGCAGAATCGCGCGCTTGAATTGCTGAATCGCCGTCTTGCTGTAGTCGAACTCCTCGTTGGGAAATCTCACGTAGTCGAGATGAACGCCATCCAGTTCGTAGTTCGTGGCCAGCTCAGTGATGATTGCCGTCACGTGGGAAGCAGCCCAGGGATGGATAGGTGACGCGTAGAGGCCTTCGACCTCGGTTGGCCGTGAGCGAGTCCAGCGAGCCAGACGCGCAACGTACTCGGGGCTTCTCGGGTCGAGCCGATTCAGCCCTCGCGCCAGCGCTTTGGGCACCATCAACCAGTCCGGTTGTCGATGGATGATGTGTTGCGGCGACGTGGGAAGGTCCACCGCACTCGAAACCAGGTTCACGGCGACCCACGCGTGGACCTGCAGACCTTCGCGATGCGCGAGGGTAATGGTTTCCGCCAGCGGATCAAAGCTGGGCCGGAGCGCGAGCTCGGCCGGGCGAGGCTCGAACGAGCTGCGATAGTACGCGTCGCCTCGGCCGCGCACCTGCATCACGATGGTGTTGAAGCCGCCGCTTTGTGCGGCACTGACCATGCGCGCAATGGATTCCGGCGTGACGAGTGTGCTTCGAGTCACCCAGAGGGCGCGCACTTCTGCTGAATGGTCGGCATCCTTGGTAGCCGCCGCATCACGGTCGAGACTGGTGAGGAGCGCCAGACACACCGCCACCACATGCCTGGCGCCAGCGTGTTCAAGGGGCATCAAAGTCGAGAATCTAACATAAGCTGTGAGCATGTATGTGCTCGGCATCGATGCCGGAGGCACGAAGACGGTCTGTTACTTCGCTGACGGCGAGGGCCGCATCGTCGGCGAAGGCCGCGGCGGCGGCGCCAACCTTCAGGCGCACGGTGAGCTCGAGGTCGAGAAAGTCCTGCACGCGGTCATCGAGACCGCCGTCGGCAATCGATCGATCATTCCGACGGCCGTGTGTCTCGGCATCGCCGGTGTTGATCGTGAGGACGACGACATCATCGTCCGCGGCATCATGCGACGCCTCGGCTTTCGCACCAATGCGCTGGTCGTCAACGACGCCCTCATTGCGCTGGTGGCTGGCACCGGCGACGATCCCGGAGTGGTGTTGATCGCGGGCACGGGCTCCATCGCCTACGGCGTCAACCAGGATGGTTTTGCGGCTCGGTCGGGCGGCTGGGGTTATGTGCTTGGCGACGAAGGCTCGGGATACTGGATCGGCCAACAGGCGCTCAATGCCGTCGTGCGCTCGACCGATGGCCGCGGGTCGCCGACACGTCTGGCACCGCTGGTCCTGGAGCACTTGCAGCTCACGAAGGTCGAAGGGCTGGTCCACGAGGTCTACGACCGAGGGTTGCAACGGCAGGCTGTCACCGCGCTGGGGCCGGTGGTCGAACGTGCGCGCGCGGAGGGCGATCTCGTCGCCGCTGAGATCATGAACGCCGCGGCCGATGAACTGGTGCGCGCCGCTGCGTCGGTGATTGAGCGCCTGCAAATGCGCGGGTTGGCCTTCCGCATCGTGCTGGCGGGGAGCATGTTTCGATTGGTGCCGTGGCTGACGGAAGCGGTCGTCACGCGTCTGGCCGAGGTTGCGCCCCGCGCAACCGCGGCGCGACTCGAGATCGAGCCGGCGGTCGGTGCACTGCACCTGGCGCTCCGAGCAGCCCACGGCGAGATGCGGATACCGCCGTACCTCGAGACGAGCACTCCCACCACGGCGTGACTCCTGAAACGTTCGCGTCGGAGCTCGATCTGGCCGCGGCGCTGGGCCGACGCATCATCGAGATCGTTCGTCGTCATCCCTCCGTCGTGCTGGCCCTGCCGACTGGACGTACGCCAATTGCTCTGTACAACGAGCTGGTACGACTGACTCGGCTCGAACATGTCGATTGGGCGAACGTCAGAACCTTCAACCTCGATGAGTTTGTCGGCCTGGGGACGGGCGATGCCGGGAGCTATCGAAGCTTCATGCACGCCAGGTTCTTCGATCACGTCAATCTGCGTGATGAGCACATCGGCTTTCTCGATGGCCGCGCCGCCGACGTCGAGAGAGAGTGCGCGCGCTACGAACGGGCGATCGCTGACGCGGGTGGCATCGATGTCATGATTCTGGGTATTGGCGCCAACGGCCATGTCGGTTTCAATGAGCCTTCCGATGCCCTCGTGGCACGGACGCACAAGGCGACGCTCGACCCGCTCACGCGCGCCAGCAATACCCTGTGGTTTGGCGGCGAAGTCGACAGCGTTCCACGTGAGGCCCTCACCATGGGGATGGCAACGATTCTCCAGGCGCGCGGCATCGTGTTGATGGGGACAGGGGAGTCGAAAGCCGAGGCCGTCCACGCCGTGCTCACCGGCGGAGTGACGACGCAGGTACCAGCCTCGTTTTTGACGCTTCACCCGCAAGTGACGATGATGATCGACGAGCCGCTGGCTGAGGCGCTTGCTACTCTCCCATGAGCTGACGAAGTCGAGGTTCGATGTCCTCGCCAATGGCGTCTCGAATTTGATCCTTCGCTTTTCGCAGGCGGGCGACCGCCTTCCCGTGGGGGAGACCGGTCTTCTGCATCACGATCGCCACCTTCACGTTCCAGTTGGCCTTCTTCAGCAACTTGTCGATTTCGTCGCCTTCGAGGCCCGTGACCATCTGAAGGATGCGGCGAGCGCGATCGCGGAGCTTGTCGGAGTTGGTCTGCACGTCGACCATCAGGTTGCCGTAGGTCTTACCCGTGAGAATCATCGCCGCCGTGGTCAGCATGTTGAGCACGAGCTTGGTGGCGGTGCCGGCTTTGAGACGCGTCGAGCCGGCGATGATTTCAGGTCCGACGGCGGGAGCAATCGTCAGGTCGACGAAGGTTTGCAGCTCCGTTCGCGGGTCGCAGGTCACGAAGATGATTCGCGCACCGGCTTGCCGGGACATGGTCAACGCCCCACGCACGAACGACGTCATACCACTCGCCGACACGCCAATCACGACGTCGCGTTTGGTCGGCTGCAGGCGGCTGACCTGGCGGGCGCCCTCCTCGTAATTGTCTTCGGCCCCTTCCTTGGCCTTCAGAATCGCGCCTTTGCCACCGGCCATGATGGCCTGAACCATCTCGGCGTCCGTGCCGAAGGTCGGTGGCATCTCGGCGGATTCGAGCACACCCAGGCGTCCACTCGTGCCCGCGCCGACAAACACGACGCGGCCATTCAAACGCAGCGCTTTGGCGATGATGTCGGCGCCCAACGCGATGCGGTCACGTTCGCGTTGGACGGCTGCGAGCATCTTGCGGTCTTCGGCAATCATCAGGTCGACGATGCCGCTGGCCGGAAGCTTGTCGATGGCGAGAGTGGCAGGGTTGATAGCTTCGGTGGGAAGGGACTGCCACTTCGAACGCGTGGGCATCTAACGGTGCTCCAAGGACTGCTACCTCTGCGCTCAATGGGATGGAGCAGCAGGGTCAGGGCAAACCGCGATATTAGCATGAGGCGGCGTTGTAAGCTGGCAGGGTGAGCGCACGCATCGACGACTACCTGGCCCATCTTCGGTACGAACGCCGGGTGTCCGAGCACACCTTGGAGGGATATGGGCGCGATCTGGTGGAGCTCGGCCGCCATGCGGCGCAGGCCGCGCGCCCAGTCGAGCGGCTGACACGAGCGGATCTGGAAGCATTCGTGAGAACGCTGATGGGAGAGGGACGGTCGCCACGCTCAGTCGCTCGAGCGGTCGCGTGTGTTCGCGGGTTCTACCGCTTTCTCGCCCTTCATGGGCACGTCAAGGACAACCCGGCTGTTGACCTGCAGGCGCCGCGCACGTGGAAGGTGCTCCCCAAATTCCTCTCGATTGAGGACGTCGATCGATTGCTGAATACGCCGGACGTCACAACGCCGCGCGGGCTCCGTGACCGCGCACTCATCGAGGTGCTTTATGCAACCGGCCTGCGAGTCTCGGAGCTCGTGCAGCTCCGGCCGCAGGATCTGCACCTCGATGCCGGCTATCTCACGACGCTGGGCAAGGGACGCAAGCAGCGCCTCGTTCCAATCGGCGACGAAGCCGCGCAGTGGGTGACGAGGTACCTACGGGAAGGGCGACCGGCGCTGCTGGGACGACGATCGTCGCCGCGTCTGTTCGTCAACGCGCGCGGCGGAGGGCCTGGGATCACGCGCGTCGGCTTCTGGAAGATCCTCAAGGGCTACGGCGCCAGGTTGGGCTTTGCGCGTCAGATCAGCCCGCATGTGCTGCGCCACTCGTTCGCAACCCATTTGCTGGAGCGCGGTGCCGACCTGCGATCGATCCAGATGATGCTGGGGCACGCGGACGTGTCGACCACGCAAATCTACACGCACATCCTCGATGCCCGGATGCGTGCGCTGTACGATCGCTATCATCCTCGTGCATGACACCTGACCAGTGACGCGCCTCTTCGGGTTCCTTTTTCTCGCGCTGGTCGGTGGCATCGCCGCGTTGATGGTGCTGCTGACGCCGCCAGCGCGACCGCCCGCCGCTTCGACAACGTTCGGGCCCACATGGGCGACCGGCAAGGGCGCCTTTCATGTGCACTCGGCACGATCGGACGGCACCGGCACACTTGACGAGATCGCAGCCGCCGCGGCTGCGGCCGGCCTCCACTTCGTGATCCTCACCGATCACGGCGACGGCACTCGTTCCCCCGACCCGCCGCGGTATCGATCAGGCGTTTTGTGCATCGACGGTGTGGAGATCAGCACCGACGGAGGCCACTATGCGGTCGTTGGCCTCGAAACCGCACCGTTCCCCTTGGCTGGTGACGCTCGCGATGTGGTCGAAGACGTGACCCGGCTCGGAGGGTTTGGCTTTGCCGCCCACCCCGGGTCGCCGAAGCCGGAACTGCAGTGGCGCGACTGGCAAGCGCCCGTGGATGGCATCGAGTGGCTCAACGCCGATAGCGAGTGGCGTGACGAGGTCTGGGGGTCGCTCGGTCGCGTGCTCTTCGCCTACCCGAGGAGGCCAGTCGAAACGCTGGCCGCGCTGCTCGATCGCCCGGCGGCGGTGCTGCAACAGTGGAGCAAGGCGCACCGCGAAACGGCGAGTGCCCGCGATGGCGGCAGCGGACGCGCACGCGCGACTGGGGTTCGGACCAGCCACCGATCCGTATGAGGATCGCATCGTCGCGCGCGTGCCGCCCTACCAAGTGTCGTTCGAAGCCTTCATGAATCACGTCGTGCTCGACGCGCCGCTGACGGGAGACGCGACGAGGGACGCCGCAGCGATCGTCAGTGGCATTCGCGAGGGCAGGATGTTTTCGTCGATCGATGGACACGCGCGTTTTTCTGCGTTCGAGGCGCGGGCGTGGAACGGCGGCGCTATCGTCCGCATCGGCGAGTATCTCGATCCGATGGGGCCCGTGACGCTCGAGGCGAGAATCGCGGCGCCTCCCGGCACCACGCTCGCGGTTCTGCGCAACGGAACGGTCTTGTATCGAAACACAGAGTGACTCGCTGAAGCTCGACGTCGGAAACGAAACCGGCGCCTATCACTTCGAAGCGTATCTTGCGGCGCGCGACCGCCGATCCGACGTGCCATGGCTCTTGACCAATCCGATTTACGTCGGCTTGCGGGAGATGCATCGAGCAGCCGCGATGCCAGTCCAGCAGCCGCCCGCCACTGATCGCGCGCCGCTCGCGACGGTGACCTGGCGGGCCGAAGCCAGTCCCGACTCGAAGAGCGCACTTCACCCAGGCAGGTTGAGCGATGGAACACCGGCGCTCGAATGGCGATTCAGCGTGGCGGACGGCGAGCGCCGAAACCAATACGCCGCCCTCAGGTTTCCGGTCGAGCGCGGACGGCTCGCGCATTACGACCGCCTGCAAGTGCGGGCAATGAGCGATTCGCCACGCCGAGTCTGGGCGCAGCTGCGATCGGACGATCACGGCCTGCGGTGGGGGAGGACGTTCTATCTGGATTCGGCGCTGCGCGGGTTGGACCTGCCGTTTGCGGAGTTTCGAGCCATGGGTTCCGGACACGCGGGCCAACTGCCGTCGCACCAGATCGACTCGGTCCTTCTGGTCGTTGATACGCTCAACTCACGCCCCGGCGCCTCCGGCGCGATCTGGATTCCCGATCTCTGGCTGGCGAGGTGAAAACAGGTGCGACAGGTGCGGACGGGATGCGGTGCGGTGCACAGGTGCGGTGCACAGGTGCGTGACAGGTGGGCACAGGTGCGGTGCCGTGCACGCCTGAAGCTGCGGCACGAGAGCACCGAGTTGTCCCTGTACACCTGACGCACTTGTGCACCGTCGCACCTGGGCACGCATCGCACCTGGTGCACCACCGCACCCGTGCACCGCACCGCACCGTGTCGCACCCGTCGCACCCCAGCACCTGTCGCACCTGTTTCAGCGTTCGTACCGTTTCGCAACGTCCCAAATCAACGTCGCGATGGCCCCGGCCAGGCATGCGCCGGCAGCGCCGAGAATGGCCAGCGCGGTCCGCATCGGCGGGGTGCCATAGCCACCGCTGTCGAGGACGGCGATCAGTCGTAGGAAGCCGAAGACGGCGGTCACGAGCGCCACGAGAAACAGCACAATCCCGAACAGGAGGCGGAGAAGCGATCCCCCACCGCGTCCCGGCGGGGATGCCGGCGCAGACGTCAGGGGCATCACGTTCGAACGGTCAGCAGAAGGTAGGCGGCCGACGCCCCGAACAGCAAGTTGGGCGCCCACGCCGCGAGGGCGGGTGGAATCAGCCCGCCTGATCCGAATGCGGCAAACACACTGATGGCGGTCCAGTACACGAGCGCCAGCGCGATGCCGACACCGATTCCGTACAGGGCGCCACGCTTGCCGGTCGTGAGCGCAAACGGCACCGCGATGAGCGTCATGATGAGCGTGACCAGCGGAAACGCGAATTTCTGGTGCAACGCCACCTTGTGCTCGAGCACGGTGTAGCCACTGGCCTCGAGCTCGTTGATGTAGCGCCGAAGCTGCGCGAAGGTCATGCGATCCGGCGCGGGCTCTTCGGTGCTGAAATAGTCTGCGGGTTCGATGGGCGCCCGGCTGGTCTCGAACGGCGCATAGCTGGGTCACGTCGCCGTTCACGAAGTCGCGAACCCAGCCCCCCTTCGTCTCCCATGCCGCTTCATCGTCGGTCAAGCGCGGCAAATAGGTGGCTCGCGACGCGTAGAGGCGCTGAACCATTTCGTGCGTCGTCGGATCGAAGCGAAAGACGGACAACGCCGTCAACTCGCTGCGCCGGGGATCGAACAGCTGGAAGTGGTAGATCTCACCATTGCGGCCCGGCGACCCATTTGCGATTGACCACATCGAAGGTCTCGGGCAGCCCGCCCCTGATGATGTGATTCAAGATAGTCGGCGCGACGATTCGTGAAGGCGAGGATTCGTTCCTCGAACGCGAGCAGAACGCTGCTGGCGCCGATGGCGAACGCCAGCAGAGGGACCGCGGTCCGGTAGATGCTGATGCCACAGGCGCGCATGACGATGATCTCGCTGTTCTTCGTCAGCAGCCCGATGGTGGCGATCGCCGACAGCAGCACGGCGATGGCGATGATGTAGTAGAGAAACTGCGGCGTTTCCCACCACAAGTAGGCGAGGAGCGTGCCGAGGGTGACCTGACCCTTGAACAGCTTGTCCGACTTGTCGAGGAACGTGGAAATGTAGAACAAGCCCATGAGACCCACGACCGAGAGCGTCAGCGTGCGCAGGTAGGTACGCGCGATGTACAGATCAATCAGGTTCGGGCGGGGCAGTTCGAATTGCGGGATTCTGATCACGACCACCGGACCGGCCGTCCGCGTCGCCGCGGTCGTATGGGTTAGGTCTTTACCCGAAGGCGCCGAGGGCCCGTCCGATTCGGTGCGCGCCCACCACGACGGCAGCCGAAAGCGAAGCGATTGATCGACGCCACGCGCCCGAGAGAGGAGCAACGCGATGCCGGCGGCGCCGAGCAGGACATTCGGCACCCACATGGCGAGCGATGCCGGCATCAGAGCGCCCTTGGTCATCGCTTCCGAGGTGAACATGATCACGTAGTAGGTGAAGATCACCGCGATGCCGAGAACGAAGCTGGCGAGCTTGCCGTCTTTGCGATTGCTGACGCCCAGACCAACCCCGACCAGCGTGAACACGATGCAGGCAAACGGAATGGAGAACTTCTTGTGGATCTCCATGACCGGATTATGAAACGGCAGGTTGTTGTGCTGCAGTTCGCGAATGCTCGAGCGGAGCTCGGGGATGGTCATCTCGCGATAGCCGCGCGGCAAGTGTTCTGAAAAACGCTCTGTGGATCCAGCGACACGATGACCTGGTCGAATCGGACCATTTCGTAGGTCGCCGGGTCGCTGGCTTTCGTGGTGTGCTGGGCGCCGTCCTCGAGCACCATCTCGATGGTGCGAGCCTGGCGATCGATCAGCATGCGCCCGCGTCGCGCGACGTAGACGATCGGTTGCGCGGCGTCTTTCATGTCCGCGGCGAAGACGTCCTGCCATCCGCCTTCGAGCGGGATCTCACGGACGTAGAGGACGGTATTGGGGAAGTCATCGAAAAACTCGCGGGCGCGAACCTGGCCCTCGGCGCGGTCGGCCACGATCCCCAAGGTGATTTCACGGTGGGCCTGGTTGGCATCCGGAATGGCGCGAGCCAACACATAGACATCGCCGGCCGCCGCGAACAGCGCCAGGATCATCACCGGCCGAAGCAGTCGAAAGGGGCTGACCCCGCACGCCATCAGCACCACGACTTCGCGATCGCTCGACAGTCGTCCAAAGGCGACGAGGATGCCGAGCAGCAGCGCCATGGGGATGGCCAACCCGAGAGACGCAGGCACCAACGTGAGCATCAGGCGCAGGATGACCGGCCACGCCACCCCCTTGGCGATCAGCTCCTCGGCCAGCTCGATGATGAAGGGAATGATGAGAACAAACGTGAAGACGACCAGCGCGATGGCAAACGGAGGCAGGATCTCGCGGACGATGTAGCGGTCGAGGAGTCGCACGGGAAGTGTTCTCATTATCCAATGGAACGTATCGGGGGAATGTGAGCGGACAATCGTCATCGAGCCAGGACATCAGATGACTCAGGTCGCCATCCTGTGGCACATGCACCAGCCGTTCTACGAAGATCTCGCGAGCCACGAGCACCTGTTGCCGTGGGTCCGACTGCACGCCATCAAGGACTACTGGGGGATGGCGGCGCTGCTGCGAGGAGTTTCCCGAGGTTCGCGTGACCTTCAACCTGGTGCCCTCACTGGTGCTGCAGATTCAAGCATTCGCGGAGGACCGGGCCAACGACCGTCATCTGGCGATCGGCCTGGTCGGACGCCGCCAGCTTGAGCGCGACGGAGCAGGAGTTTCTGATCGTCAACGGGTTCCATGCCCCGGTCGATCGAATGATTCGGCCGTACCCGCGGTATTTCGAGCTCTACGGGCGACGCACGCACCGAGCCTCGTGGACAACCGGGGACGTCCGTGATTTGCAGGTCTGGCACAAGCTCGCCTGGATGGACCCCGATTGGCTGGCACGCGATCCGCGGCTGCGAGCGCTGATCGGCCAAGGGCGAGACTATGCGGAGCACGACAAGCGTGTGCTGCGCGCCGTGGAGTTGGAGCTGCTCCAAGCCACGCTTCCGATGTACCGGGCGATCGCAGCGACGCGGTCAGAATCGAGTTGTCGACGTCGCCGCTCTATCACCCGATCCTGCCATTGCTTTGCGATTCCGACGTGCACCGGCGCGTCGCATCCGCAGACCGCGATGCCGGAGCGGCTCTTCGCGCGTCCAGGGGATGCGCTGGAGCAGTTGAGGCGCGCCCGCGCGTTGCACCAACAGGTGTTCGGCGCCGCGCCGCGAGGCGTCTGGCCTTCGGAGGGGGCGCTCTCCGATGATGTCATCGGCCTCCTGCGGCAAGAAGGATTCGGCTGGACCGCGACGGACCAGGACATCCTGGCGAAGTCTCTCGAGCGGCCGCTCTCAGCCGATGCGCTGTACCACCCGTACGAGGTTGGCCCCGACGGACGGAGTCTGCGGTGCGTGTTTCGCGACCACGAGTTGTCGGACCGCATCGGGTTCGTCTATCAGTCGTGGGAAGCGGACGCTGCCGCGCGCGACTTCGTCGGGCGAGTTCGGGACGCGGGTCGCCGTTTCGCCAGCGCGCCCGGGCGTCGGACCGAGGGGGAAGTCGCGACCGTGAACATCATCCTCGACGGCGAGAACGCCTGGGAACACTATCCCGAGGGCGGACGCCCGTTTCTTCGCGCCCTGTACGGGCAGTTGCAGGCGGCACTCGACATCGACACGGTCACGATGTCCGAAGCGGCGAACGGTCCCGCGCGGCGACTCTCGAGCATTTTTCCGGGGTCGTGGATCAACAGCGACTTCTACATCTGGGCCGGACATCGCGACGACCATCGGGCTTGGGCCCAACTCGCCGCCGCGCGCGCCGCCTTCGACCGCCGCGGTGGCGACCTCACCCGAGCGTCGGGCGGTCGCCTGGGAGGAGCTGCTGATTGCCGAGGGCAGTGACTGGTTCTGGTGGTACGGCGACGACCATTCCTCGGACCACGACGCCGAGTTCGACGAGCTCTTTCGTCGGCATCTCCGCAACGTCTATCAGGCCCTGGGGGAGGAGGTGCCAACCGAGCTCTACCTGACCAACATCTCCAGCGCCCGGAGCTCGGTTTCCCAGCTGCCCAAGCGGCCTGCCCGCCTGATGACTCCGAGGCTCGATGGCCCACCCAGCTTCGCCGACTGGTGCGGTGCCGCGTCCTTTGACCGCCCGGCTGGCTCCATGCACCGGGCGTCGGGAGGGCTGGTGGAACGGCTGCTTCTGGCGGTGGATCGGAGTCGGTTGTTTCTTCGATTGGAGGGCGCCGAGCTTCGGGCCGGCGTCGCCGATGGCCGGTTTGGGTTCGACCTGCTGGTTGACGGGGCGGTCCCGCTTCGGCTGGAGATCCTGCCCAGCCCCTGGTGACGGGCCCCGCTGGACGCTTGTCGATGGTGTGCACGTGGAGGTGCCGTTTGCCGCGCTCCGGCGACAGGCCGGCGATACCACTGCACGCGACGCTGCTCGTCCTGGATGCCGAGCGGCGCGTGGTCGAGCAGCACCCGTCGAGCGGCGCGATTGAACTCGAAATCCCGTCGCGGCACCTGAACGCCATTCACTGGCGGGTCTAAGGCGGCTCGCAGTCGCACACGGCGAGACTCACGCGCGGGGTTTCCGAGCCTTTTACCGTGGGTCTGATAATACATATTATGTTAACTAACGATCGGATTGCGGGTTCGCGGCTGACGGGGTTCTTCACGGGGTTCTGTCTGACGAGGTCTGCAGTTCTCGACGGCTCGACGGTTCTCAGCACGAGGAGGTCGTCGTGAACCCTCGGTGCAGAACCACCCGTGAGAACCCCCGTGAAGACCGCGTGCGAACCTCCGTGACGCTGTGAAGAACCTTCGTCGCAGAACCCGTACCTCCCAGAACTGCCGACCTTCGCTCATCGGCTAGCCTTCCGCAGTTCCTCGAGGATGCTCTCGAGCGCGGCGATCACGTCCTCCTTCGAGGCGGTCTTCTTGGCAAAGTTGAGCCGGAGATTGAAGGCCTTGTTCTGGGGGCGGAAGCTGAACGTGTAGGCCTTCGGGCGGCCGGGTTTGGGCTTCTGTGTTTCCTTGCGGACCTGTTCGCGGGTGACGCCGCCCTGGGCAGCAATTTTTTCCACCAGGGCGAGCATTTTCTGCGGCTCCCCTTGCCGCACAATCTGCAACAGCACGGACTTGTTCTGGATGCCCGCGAGCCGGCAGACCTTCCGCACCTCGGCCGGCATGCCGGTCAGGGTAAGCGATTCGGTGATGGCCGTGCGCGACTTGCCGAGCCGCTTGGCGAGGTCTTCATGGGTATAGCCGCAGCGCTGGGCCAGGCTCTGGAGGGCTTCGGACTCCTCGAACGGGGTCAAGTCCTTGCGCTGGAGGTTCTCCACGAGCGCGATTTCAAGCATCTCGGTTTCGTCGACGTCGCGAACGACCACGGGAAGCTCATGGATGCCGGATTGGACGGCGGCATGGTAGCGGCGCTCGCCGGCGACAATCTGATACCGGGGGCCGCGCTGGCGAACCACCAGCGGCTCGATAATCCCCTTTTCGGCGACCGACGCGATGAGCTCGGACAGGTCGCCCATGGCTTGCCGGGGCTGGTCAGGGTTCGGGTCGACGAGGTCGATCGGCACCATCCGGCCGACCGGCGTCGCGGCCGAGGACGCCAGTGTTTCGACGTAATGGGCGTCGTGCCGCATCCGCAACGTTTCGGGCAATCCACGCTTAGGCACGGTCCATGACCTCCTCGCACAAGCTGTAGTACTCGCTGGCGCCGCTGGAGTCCGGCGCAAACGTGAAAATCGACTCGCGGTAGGCCGGGCTCTCCTCCAGCCGGACGCTCTTGCTGATCACGGTCTTGAAGACCTTGTCGCCGAAGACCTTGCGGATCTGGGCGCGGATGTCTCGTCCGAGGGCGGTCCGGCGGTCGTGCATGGTGATGACGACGCCCAGGATCCGGAGCTCGGGATTGGGTCGGAGGCGCACTTTCTCGATCGTTTCGAGCAGGTCGTCGGTGCCCTCGAGCGCGAAGTACGACGACTGAATCGGAATGAGCAAGTGCGTGGCGGCCACCAGGGCGTTGACGGTCAGGAGGCCCAGGGCGGGCGGACAATCGATCACGACCGCCTCGGTACTGGTCGAGGATCTCATGCAGCTGGTCTTTGAGGCGGAACGGCGCATCGAGCTCCCCCGTCATCCGCGCCTCGAGTTTGGCGAGCGCAATGCGCGCCGGCGCCACCGACAGATACTCGTGCGGCGTCGGCAGGACGACGTCACGCAGCGTGACGGCCGGTTCGACGAACACGTCGTACATGCTGCGAGCCGACGGCTTGCAGATCCACGAACGACATGCTGCTATTGGCTTGGGGATCGAGATCGATCAGCAGCGTTCGGCGCTTTCGCATGGCCAGCGCAGCGGCCAGATTGATGGCGGTGGTCGTCTTGCCGACGCCCCCTTTTTGATTGGCAATCGCGAGAATCATTCGGGCCGGGCGAACCGCAGCGATTGTAGGGGGTGCGGGGGCGAAGGTCAAGAAAAGGTGTGCAGGCGGCGGCAGAATTACGCACGCCGCCATGCGCTAACTGTCTGAAGATGTGCAGCTTAGAGAAATTGTCGGCCGGCCGACGGCTTACATCTTGTATTTCCCGAGCTCATCCGGATCGAGCGACTCCAGCCACTGCTGCAGCCGGTCCGCATCCTGCTTGTCGTTGGTGAAGTCCACGGTTTTGGCGTTGTCGATGACGTGCTCGTCGACCAGGATTGGGGCGCGGGTGCGCAAGGCCAGGGCAATCGCGTCGCTCGGCCGGGCGTCGATCGCGACCGGGCCGCCCGACGTCTGCAGATGAATCAGGGCGTAGAACGTGTTGTCCCTGAGATCGCACACGACCACCTTCTCCACCGTCGCCTGCAGATCCTGGATGATGTTGCGGAGCAGGTCGTGAGTCATCGGGCGTGGCGTCTGGATGTTTTCAATCTGCAAGGCGATCGCGTTCGCCTCGAAGACGCCCACCCAGATCGGGAGCACGCGCTGCCCGTCCCGATCGCGCAGGATGATGATCGGCATGTTGGTGATCGGATCGACCATCAGTCCCTTGATGGTCATCTCGATCAAGCTGCCCCGGTCGGGTTGGGGGGTTGGTGACTCCACGGAGAACCTCGTCACGGAAGCGGGTCAGGCGTGCATCGCCAGACCGTCAATCGCTCGGACCGGCTCGCCCCACAGACTGTTGGGTCCGGCACGACGAATGGTCACGTTCACGAACTGCCCGACCCACGAGGCCGGCCCCGGGAAATTGACGACGGTGTTGCCGGTCGTCCGTCCGGACAGCTCCCAGTCGCGACGCCGGCTGCGAGCATCGACGAGCACCTCGACCCGCTCGCCGACCGCGCGCTCGTGCAGCTCGAGCTGAATACGGCGCTGAAGCATCTGGAGCCCGCGAATCCGTCGCGTCTTCGTGTCCTCCGGCACATCGTCCGGGAGCCGCCGGGACGCGAGCGTATTGGGCCGCTCCGAGTACTTGAACGAGAAGATGCTGTGAAAGCGCACCCGCTCGACCAGCGAGAGGGTTTCGTCGAACTCGGCCTCCGTCTCGCCTGGGAATCCGACGATCATATCGGTCGACAACTGGATCTCCGGAACGGCGTCGCGGACCCGATCGACGAGCGCCAGATACTGCTCGCGCGTGTGCCGCCGGCGCATTCGAGCCAGGACGGTGGTCGCGCCGGACTGGACGGGCAGGTGCAGGTGCTTGCAGACCGCCGGCAGATTCCGCACCGCGGCGATGAGCCGATCGGAGGCATGCCGCGGATGCGGGCTCGCAAAACGAATCCGCCGAACCCCAGGGACGGCGTTGACCGCTTCCAGGAGCCCCGCAAAGTCGCAGGCGGGATCGTCGGGCGCCTGGTAGTGATTCACGATCTGTCCGAGTAACTGCACTTCGGGGCGACCGCTGGCGACCGCCGCGCGGACGTCGGCGACAATTTCGGCCTTGGCTCGCATCCGCTCGTGGCCGCGCGTGTACGGCACGACGCAGAAGGCGCAGAAGTCGTTGCAGCCTTCGATGATGGTCACGTACGCCTTCACCGGATCGGCGTGTCGGGTCAGTCCGAGTGGGAACGACGGCTCGTCATAGGGCGTCGCCGTGTCGACGATCGCCTGGAGGCCCCCCGTGCGAGCCGATGAGCCCGAGTCAAAGCCCGGGCGCTCGCCCTCGCGGCGGGCGCGGGCCTCGGCCACGAGCATCGGCAACATCTTCACGCGCTGCGTGCCCATGACCACGTCGATGAGCGGCGAGCGCTCGAGCAGTCGACTGCCCTCCTGCTGTGCCACGCACCCGGCGACGGCCACAATCGGCGCGTGCCCGGTCGCCCGACGGAGCCCTTTGAGATCGCCCAGTCGGGTATAGAGCTTGTCCTCGGCTTTTTCGCGCACACTGCAGGTGTTGATGACCACCAGGTCGGCGTCCCCATCGTGCTCGGCGCGTTCGTAGCCCGATGCGTCCAGGAGCCCCGCCATCCGCTCGGAGTCGTGGACGTTCATCTGACAGCCGTAGGTTTCGATGAAATACTTCATGGTTCGAATAGTTATGCAGCGGTTGTATATCGACGGCGGCTACTTTCGCTTTCGCCCCCGACCGCTTTCGCCTTTCGCCTGCCTCCCCGCCGGCCTGCCGCGACGGGCGTCCAGCAATTCGCGGGCGGTCGCCCGAGCCTGGTCGCCGACATCGGCTCCTCCCATC
Organism: uncultured Acidobacteriota bacterium; assembly: GCA_963734095.1. Taxonomy (GTDB): domain Bacteria; phylum Acidobacteriota; class Vicinamibacteria; order Vicinamibacterales; family UBA2999; genus JACCSI01. The sequence continues at coordinate 62,310 of CAVTGK010000053.1, forward strand.
ATGCGCCCAATTTCGTCGATGCGCGAGGCTTCGTCCAGTCTCGCGACAGAGGTCATGGTACGCGAGCCGCGCACCTGCTTTTCAATCGCAAAGTGCGTGTCGCCGGCGGCGGCAATCTGCGGCAGGTGGGTGATGCAGAGCACCTGGAAGGTCTCACCGAGGCGGCGCAGCTTTTCGCCGACCACCGTGGCCACGCGCCCCCCGATGCCCGCATCGACCTCGTCGAAGATCAGCGTCTTGTCCGGGTGATCGGCGACGCTCAAGGTCTTGAGCCCGAGCATGACGCGCGACAGCTCACCGCCCGAGACGATGCGCGCCAGCGGTCGCAGCTCCTCGCCGGGATTGGGCGACAGAAAGAACTCACCCGTGTCGAGCCCCCGCTCGGTCCACTGCTCTTCAGACTCTCCAGTCGTCAGCCTGATCTCGAAGCGGGTACGCTCCATCGCCAAGTCACTGAGCTCCGCCTTCAGCGCGGCTTCGAACTTCCCCGCTGCGCCACGCCGAGCCGTCGACAACGTGCGCGCCTGGTCGAGGTATCTGGTCGTCGCGCGCCGAAGTTCCTCCTCAACCACTTCGGCATTCGCCTCGCCGCCGGTCAACGACGCATGCTCGGCCGCCAGGGCGCGCTGACGCTCGATCACCTCGTCCAGTGTCGGCCCGTACTTGCGTTTGATTCGCTCCAGCAGCGCCAGGCGTTCCTCAACGTGTTCGAGCGCTCCCGGCGACATATCGACCATGTCACCATAGTCGCGCAGCAGGGTCGCCAGATCCTCGAGCTGTGCCTTGATCGCGTCGCGCTGGCCGAGGTAGACCGCGAAGCGGCTGTCAATCGCCGCGAGTTCGGCGAGCCGCTTCCACACGTGGCCCAGGCCGCTGAGCACCGAGCTTTCAGCGTCATAGAGCTCCGCGTAGCTCTCGGCACAGAGGCGCTGAATCGTGGCCGCACTCCGCAGGACTTGCCGTCGCTCCGCGAGCGCTTCGTCCTCGCCGCTCTGGGCGTTCGCCTTGGTCAACTCCCCCAACTGGAACTCCACGAGCTCGAGTCGTGCCGTTCTTTCGCGATCGTCCATCCGGAGGCGATCAAGTTGCGCCCGCAGGTCGTGAACGACTCGATAGGCCGACTCGACGTCAGCGCGGAGTTCATGAAGGCCCGCCCAGTCGTCGAGCACGTTCAGGTGATGACTTGAATCGAGCAGCTGCTGGTGTTCGTGCTGCCCGTGCAGTTCGACCAACCGATTCGAGAGGTCCTTGAGTGCCTGTGCGGTTGCCAGGGCTCCGTTGATGAAGGCCCGGCTTCGTCCTTGCGCGGTGACTTCGCGGCGGACCACGATCTCGGCACCGTCCGTTTCGAAAATCGCTTCGACCGTCGCCAGTTCGGCCCCGGTGCGGATCAGATCTTGCGAGGCTCGTCCGCCAAGGAGAAGGCCGACGGCTTCGACGAGGATGGATTTGCCAGCGCCGGTCTCACCGGTCAAGATGTTGAACGACGGTTCAAATTCGACGGCGACCGACTCGATGACCGCCAGGTTGCGAATTGCGAGGTATCGAATCACGATGTGCCGGCGTTCCGCGAGCGGCCGGGTGCCAAACGCGGAAAGTCCATCGAATCAAAGGTTTGACAGTATTTCACGGCGTGTGCTACCGTTGCACACATCCGCGCTATCCCAGCAGCGCCTACCAAACAACCGAAACGACATCGGAGGCTTTGTTGCCGACGCCTGGATGGTTGGTCCTGGCACTGCAGCAGGTTGAAGGCAGTGCTGCGCCTAGTGACACCTCGGGAACCGTAATCGATCTCATTCTTGATGCCAGCCCGGTCTCGAAGGCCGTTCTTGTCATCCTCCTCCTGTTTTCGATCGTGTCCTGGGGCATTGTCCTCTACAAGACGTTCGCCTTTCGCCGGCTCGAGCGGCAATCGGCGACGTTTCTCAACGTTTTTCACCAGAGCACCAAGTTTTCGGAGGTGCAGTCGGTCTGCAAGTCGCTCGACGGCAGCCCCCTGGTCGGTATGTTCCAGGCCGGCTACGCCGAATTGACCCTCCAGTTGCGTCAGTCGCCGGGTGGCAGTCCCGACACGGCCGCGGCGCGTCCAACCTTGAAAAGCCTGGCGGCCGTGGACCGGGCATTGCTGCGAGCCTCGTCGGTCGAGGTCAACAAACTGGAAAAGCGCCTGCCCTTCCTGGCGACGGTGGCGAGCATCACGCCGTTCATCGGGCTGTTCGGCACGGTGTGGGGAATCATGATGTCGTTCCAGAGCATTGGCGCTCAGGGATCCACAGACCTGTCGGTGGTCGGCCCCGGCATCGCGGACGCCTTGATGGCCACCGCGATCGGCTTGTTCGCCGCCATTCCAGCCGTCTATTTCTACAACCACTTCTCCACCAAGGTGAAAACCTACGCGTCCGAGATGGACGACTTCGCGCTCGAATTCCTCAACATCGCGGAGCGGAACTTCACCTAGATCATGCCCAAGGTACAGCCACAAGCCTCCGATCAAATTGGCGGGCGCGGTCGCCGCGGCCGGCGCGTGTCGACGACGCTGTCGGAGATCAACGTGATCCCGCTCGTCGACGTGATGCTCGTGCTGCTCATCATCTTCATGGTGGCTGCACCCATGCTTCAGCGTGGCGTCGAGGTCAACCTTCCTCAGACACGGCGAGCGCAGCGCCTCTCGGAGGAGCGCTTGTACGTCACAGTGCCTTTGAGCTTTCGCAAAGACCGCAAAGTGTTTCTCGATGACGAGGCGGTGTCCATCGACTTCGTGGCCGAACGCATTCGGCAGGCCATGCTGAACGAGGATCAGAAAGAAGTCTTTCTGCGTGGTGACAGCGCCGTGCAGGTGCAGGAGCTGTTGGACGTCATTGGGCGGCTGCGCGAAGGTGGAATCGAGCGCGTTGGCATTGTGGCGCTCGAGCAGAAACGCTGATGGATGCGGTGACCCAGATCGTCGCGGTTCGCAAGCAGGAAGTGGATGGTCTGCAGTCGATGCTCACCGCATCGGTCCTGGCCCATCTCGTTCTCATCGCCGTCGTGTTTCTCGCGCCATCGACGTGGTTCGGCAGTCGCACGGCCGATGAGCCCGAGAACATCATGACGATCAGCCTGAGCGGCAATCCGGGACCCCGTGCTGGTGGCATGACGACCTCAGGTGGTCGGCCAATCCAGGAAGCGGTTCCCATCGATGCCAAGAAGGTGATCGAACCGATCCGGCCGCCGGCGGCTCGTGAACCCGAGATGATCGAGCCCAAGAAGGACGCGCCGAAGAAGGCGGAAGCGAAGGTCCGAAACGAGGCCAAAGATCCGCGGAGCCGCACCCCGACCAAGGGAGAGGAAGTGCGCAAGGGTTCTGCGCCGTCGGCGGAATCGACTGCCCGTGGTCAAGGCTTCGGTCTGTCGGCAGGCGGCGGGGGCACTGGCTCGTATCTCGATACCGCCAACTTCTGTTGCCCTGACTACATCGTCACGATGCTCGAGCTGATTCGACGCAACTGGGATTACAGGCAGCAGGCGGCGGGGACCAACATCGGTGAAGTTCACGATTCAGCGCGACGGCACGCTGACAGCCGTGCAGCTCGAGAAGCCCAGCGGCTACCCGGCGCTCGATCTCCTGTCCAACCGTGCCACTGCTCTTGACGAAGAAGCTTCCGCCGCTGCCCGATGCCTTCACCGAACCGTCGCTTGACGGTGCATCTCGTCTTCGAGTATCAGCGCCAATGAATCATCAAGCACTTCAACTGTTTGCTCGGTCGTCATTGTTGGCGGCTCGGTCGGCGGCGTTTGCTCCAGACGCCGCAGCCACCGACCCCAGCCAATCAGACGCCGTCAGGCGGGATCACCGAGCGACGATCAGGGGGCTCGATCCAGGCACGCCGCCGCGGCTGGCGGTTCCCGACTTTCTCGCGCTGTCCACCGATCGCGAGACGCAGGACATCGCGCGCACGATCAGTGAAGTGCTGTGGAACGACCTCGACTACGAACGCGAGTTCTACATGATTCCGCGCGACACATACAAGTCGATCCCGGTGGCAAGCGTCGATCGGCGAGCCGCCGTTCGACCAATGGCGTGAGCTCGGCGCCGACGGCCTGGTGGTCGGCACGTGCAGAAGGCCGGCAACACCGTGAAGGTCGAGATGCGGCTCTATCGCGTCGCGAGCCGCCAGCAGGTGTATGCCCGCGAATACAGCGGCGCCTCAGCCAACCCGCGTGTCTATGCCCACACGATCGCCGACGAGATCCACGACTCGCAGCGGTCGCTCCAAGGCGTCGCACGAACCAAGCTGACGTTCACATCGGACCGCAACCGCGAGCGCGTCGCCGGCACGGTCGAGAACCGTGATGTCAAAGAGGTGTACATCATGGATTACGACGGCGCGAGTCCTCGCCGCGTGACCGTGAATCGGGCGCTCAACATCACGCCGTCCTGGTCGCCCGACGCCCGCTCGATTGCCTACACGTCGTACCGGAGCGGGTTCCCCGACGTCTACATCTCGAACATCTATCAAGGCACGATGTCGGTGCCGCTCAAGGGGACCGCGAACAACCAGAACTGGCTGCCGGCGTTTTCTCCCGATGGGTCGCAAGTCGCGTTCACGACCAATCGTGATGGCAATTCCGAGATCTACATCGCGAATCGCGACGGATCGGGGTCGCGTCGTTTGACCAATCACCCCAACATCGATACGTCGCCGACCTGGTCACCGACTGGGACGCAGATCGCCTTCGTCTCGGATCGCAGTGGGGTGCCGTGCGTTTACGTCATGGGCACCGACGGTCTGGGCTTGCGCCAACTCAGTCGGGAGAACTCGGATCGACCGACGTGGTCACCCGCACCGTTCAACGAAGTCGCGTATACGGCTCGCACGGGCCCAGGCTACGACATCAAAGTCCTGAACCTTGCGGCTGGCGAAACCCGGCAACTCACCTTTGGGGAAGGCAGTAATGAGAGTCCGACCTGGGCGCCCAATGGACGCCATCTGGCGTTCATGTCCACACGGGCTGGTAATAGCCAAATCTTTACGGTGGATCGAGATGGTCGGAACATCCGCCAGCTCACGCGCGAGGGCAAGAACGAGATGCCGAACTGGTCGCGTGGGCCCGAGCCGCCGAAGTAAGAATTAACACGACGATCGAGGGGACAGTCACGATGAATCACCGACGAACGCTCCTCACATTGGCGCTGGTTCTGACGGTCGCAATCGCAGCCTGTGCGAAGAAACCGACCCCGATCCCACGTCCTGCGCCGCCTCCGCCCAGCGCCGGAGCGACTCCTCCGCCGCCCCCGCAGGCGGTGAACGAGCCGATCCCGGTACCGCCCGAGCCGCTCGCCGACGACGCGCTGGGTTCCAAGCCGCTCGACGATCTCAACCGCGACTCGCCTCTCAAGCCGGTCTTCTTCCTGCTCGACAGTGCGGAACTCCTCGGCGACGCGCAGGCGATCCTCCAGCAGAACGCGGGCGTATTGAAAAAGTACGCGACGTGGCAAATCACGATCGAAGGGCACTGCGACGAGCGAGGGTCAGCGGAATACAACCTGGCGCTCGGCGAGCGCCGGGCCTTGGCCGCCCGCGACTATCTCGTCTCGCTCGGGATCGGCGCCAATCGAGTTCGCACGGTGAGCTACGGCAAGGAATTCCCCTTCGATCCCGGACATCAGGAAGGTGCGTGGAGCAAGAACCGTCGCGCCCACTTCGTCATTACCGCGAGATAACGCACGGCCAGCATCGGAGCGCGTCGCGATGGGGAGGATAATGATTGGTATGAAGAGAGTACTGCTCGGCCTTGCCGCGGCCCTCGTGGTGTCGGCGCCCGCGATCGCAAACGCGCAGAATCGCCGCGAGATGCAGATGATGGCCGACATCCGCATGCTGCAGGAACAGAACCAGCAGTTGCAGGTCGTGTTGACCCAACTTGGCGACACGTTGAAGGCGCTCAATGCGCGGCTCGACGATCAGGCCAACGCCAACCGGAAGGGCTTTGCGGATTCGAATCTGAAGGTCGATCAGTTTGCCACCGACTTGCGCGTGGTGCGCGAGCGCGTGGACGAAACCAACGTCCGTATTGCCTCACTCTCGCAGGAGGTTGAGGCGCTTCGGCTTTCGATTCCCCAATATCCGCCTCCCGCGCCGGCCGTGCCCGATGGGTCAGCCAATCCTGACGCCCCGCCTTCGCCAGCACCCGGAAGCCCGGGAACGGGAGTCCCGGGGCCTTCGCAGACCACGCCGCCACCTCCGCCACCCACTCCACTCGGTCCCGGGGTGTCACCACAGCGCCTGTACGACACGGCGTGGGCCGACTACACGTCTGGTCAGTGGGACCTGTGCGTCAGCGGTTTCGACACCTACCTCCGGACGTTCCCCAAGAGCGAGTTGGCCGACGAGGCCCAGTTGTACATCGGCGAGTGCAACTACTCGAGCGGTAAGCACCAGGAGGCCATCCAGGCCTACACCCAGGTCATCACGCTCTATCCGCGCGGCCAATCGGTCGCCCCTGCGTACTACAAGCGAGGATTGGCGTTCGAGAACCTCAAGCAGATGGAGCGCGCGCGCGAGTCGTTCGAGGCAGTGTTGAAGAACTTTCCAGACAGCGATGCCGCTCGCCTGGCAAAGCAGGCGCTCGATCGGCTGAACAAGGGGAAGGGCTAAGCAACAGGTGCCAGGTGCCTAGTTGCGCGGTTGGCAGTACCGTTACAGTTGCAAGAACTCTGAATTGGACTGGCAACTGAGAACTTAGGCACGTTACACTGTTCCCATCGAGGTCAAGAAAGGTAGCGTCGAGCCATGGGCAGTGTAAACAAGGTGATTCTGGTGGGCAATCTCGGGCGGGACGCCGAAGTGCGTTACACGCCGGGCGGGGCCGCGGTCGCGAGCTTCAGCATCGCCACCACTGAAAACTGGACGTCGAAGGACGGTGAGAAGCACGAACAGACCGAGTGGCATCGGATTGTGCTGTGGGGGAAGACGGCCGAGTCGTTGCAGCCGTACCTGACGAAAGGCAAACAGATCTACGTCGAAGGTCGTCTCCAGACACGAAGCTGGGAGAAGGACGGCCAGAAGCACTACACCACCGAGGTCAAAGCTGATCGCCTGGTGCTGCTGGGCGGCGGTCGCGGCGCCGGCGGAGAGCGCTCAGATCGTGGCGAGGGCGCCTACACCGATCCCTTGAAGGAACCGGCGCCGATCACCGACGACGACATCCCCTTCTTAGCCAGTGATCAGTGATCAGTGGTCGGTGATCAGTTGGGTCACCGATCACCGATCACTCGATCGAACTGATCACTGTCACTGATCACTGATCACTGATTATTCGATTCTGCCGTAGCGGTCCTCGAGCCGGACGACGTCTTCCACTTCTGGCGTTGAGACTTCGAAAATGTCGGTGTCCTCGATGGCCGTCATGCGATGGACGGTCGGCGGTGTGACGTGGACGGCCTCACCAGGGCCCATCTCGCGGCCTACGAGCTTGCCGGCCGCATCGTGGGTCTCGAAGAGGATCCGGCCTTTCCACACCAGGATCGTCTCGTCCTTCTTCTCGTGATATTGCAGGCTGAGCGCGTGGCCCTGGTTGACGTGAATCAGCTTGCCGACGTAACGGTCGGTCCTCGCCCACCACAACTCGTACCCCCACGGCTTATCGACGCGATGCACGTCCGTGTCCTCCGTATGCCTGTGTCAGCCTTCCGTACTTCCGCCTGAAGGCGGAAGCTACACGGGGCTTCTATGTTTCCGGGGCTTCCGTGCTTCCGTGGCTTCCGCCTTGAGGCGGAAGCTACACGGGTGAACGGATCGTCAACGTTCGCCACGAGGTGTCACGGTCAGCTCCAGCGAGTCGAACAGGAATTTCTCGATCTCCTCAGCGGTGGCCAGCGTCAGCGCATGACTGGCCATCGTACGAGCCCGGGCCGCATTGAGGTTGCGAACGGCGTCCTGGGCCATTGGAATCGCGGCCGGTGTCATGCTGAAGTCGGTGAGGCCCAGCCCAATCAGCAGGCCCAGCAGGGCCGGATCGGACGCCATTTCTCCACACAACGACACCGGGATCATTCGGCGGGAGGCCGCGCGCCGGACCAGGCGGATCAGTCGTAGCACGGCCGGGTGCAGCGGCTCGTAGAAGGCCGAGACGCGATCATCGGTGCGATCGACGGCGAGGCAATACTGAATCAGATCGTTGGTCCCGATGGTGAGGAAGTCCACCTCGGGAGCCAGCAGGTCGGCGGCGAGCGCCGCCGCCGGAACCTCGACCATCGCGCCAACTGCCGGTGCCGGAAGCGCCAAGTCGGCACAGACCTCCGCCAGGATCGCCTTCGCCTCCCTCACTTCCTCGATACCGGTCACGAAGGGAAACATGATGCGCAGGCGGCCCCGCGTCCCGGCCCGGACAAGTGCGCGTAGCTGCGTCGACAGAATCTCCGGGCGTGCGAGCCCGAGCCGGAGCCCTCGCAATCCGGGTCGCCCGCGCCGCCGCTCCGGTCCGCGCAGCCCCAGCTGCCGCTCGTCGAGATCGAAAGTCCGGATGGTGACGGGTTGAGGCGCGACTTGCTCAATCAGGCGAGTGTAGAGGGCATACTGCGCGTCCTCGGTCGCGCTGGCCAGCGAGCGCCCGGACAAGATGAACTCGGACCGATAGAGGCCAACGCCTTGGGCTCCGTGCGCATCCAGCAACTCCAGGTCCTCGAGCAGTTCGATGTTCGCTTGCAGCCGCACGTCGACACCATCGGTCGTGCGTACAGGATCCCTGACGACGCTGCCTTCTCGCCTCGACGTGGCCGCGACGGAAGGCCGAGCCGCATGCCGACGCGCTTCGTCAATGGCCTCTGGCGAGGGACTGGCCACGAGCTCGCCGGTCGCTCCGTTGAGGATGACGGGAGTGCCAGCGCCGATGCGCTGCGAGGCGTCATGCAACCCCACCACCGCAGGCACTTTCAGCGAGCGGGCGAGGATGGCAGTGTGATAGGTGCGGCTGCCGGCGTCGACGGCAAAACCCTGAATGCGCGTCCAGTCGAGTTGAGCGGCGAGCGACGCGGTCAGTTCGTCGGCGATGAGAACCGAGGGTCCATCGAGCTCGCTCAGGAGGTCGCGAGCGCCACGCGCGCCGTGACGGAGATTCATGCGAAGGCGACCAGCGACGTCGGCGACATCGTTCTCGCGCTCGCGCAAGTACTCGTCTTCGACGCTGGCAAACACGGTTCCGAGCTCTTCGTAGGCGCGATAGACCGCCCATCCGGCGTTCACCCGCTCGCTCCGGATAATCTCCTCCGCCCGCCCCACGAACAGCGCATCGTCGAGCATCAGGATCTGCGCGTCGAAAATGGCGGCCAGTTCCGCGCCCCGGGCGACCTGCACCCGATCGCGAATGTCCTGCAGTTGCTGCCGCGACTGCTGCCGCGCGGCGTGCAACGTGGCGACTTCGCGATCGACCCGATCCGGGGAGATCGGAAACCGAATGGCTTCTGTTCTCAACGTCAGGATTACCGCCCGGCCGATTGCGATGCCCGGCGAGACGCCGATTCCGTTCAAGCGTTCCACGTGTCCTCTCCAAAGCCGCTGTCCACGAGCTGGCACAGCGCGGTGAGGGCTTCCTCTTCGTCGGTGCCGTCGGCGGCGATCGTAATCGTCGAACCGCACGCCGCCGCGAGCAGCAGGATGCCCATGATGCTTTTCCCGTCCATGACGCGCCCGTCGCGCGACACGTGGATGTGTGCGCGAAAGCGCGTGGCAAGGTGCACGAATTTCGCTGCGGCCCGCGCGTGCAGCCCCAGGCGATTGCGAATGGTCACGTCACAGCTGGTCACGTTCAAAACCCAGCAAAGCTGCGCTTCGATAGCGCCCTCGTCATGATGATGGCCTTGGCAGATGTCTACGGCGGCGTGGTGCCCTTCAACAGATCCGATGCCACCCAAATCGCGTTGCGGCCATGCTCGCGCAGCGATCGCGCGACCTCGGTCAGGTCCTGCTGCTCCCGCAGATTGGCGGCCTTGATCAGCATGGGCAGGTTGACGCCGGTAACCACCTCCACCTTGTCGGGCTCGAGAAATGTGATTCCGAGATTGGCGGGGGTACCGCCAAACATATCGGTCGCGACCAGGACGCCTTCAGGCCCCTGCACGCGCGCGATGGCCGCGGCGATTTCTTCTCGGGCGTCCTGAACGTCTTCGTGCCACCCGATCGAGACCGCTGTGAACGTTGGCAAATCGCCGACGATGGCCTCGGCGGCGTTCAACAGCTCGATAGCCAGTTGCCCATGGGTGACGACCACCACGCCAATCATCGGCGGTGCTCCTCCGCACGTGTCATGACACGTCCCTCGTGAGGTCGCGGTGGCGGGCGCGGGTGGTGATGCCCTTCAAAGCGCCCAGCTCCTTCTTGAGGAGCTCCGCCAGATAGACCGATCGATGGCGCCCACCGGTGCAGCCAATCGCCACGGTCAAGTACGACTTTCCTTCGGCGATGTAGTGCGGCACCAGGTAGCGCAGAAAACCCGCCAGGCGCTGCGTGAATTCCCGGGTCGCGGGATAGCGTCGCATGTAGGTCGCGACGGCTTTGTCGCGACCGGTCTTCGATCGAAGGCCGGCGACGAAATGAGGATTGGGCAAAAAGCGGCAGTCGAACACAAGGTCCGCATCGAGTGGCACGCCGTGTTTGAAGCCAAAGCTTTGCAAGGTCAGGATCAGTGGCGCACGCTGGTGACGAGCCTGTACCATGCCACGAAACACTTCCCGTAGCTCGTGCACGGTGAGATCGGAGGTGTCGACGATCTTGTCGGCCATTGCGCGGATTGGCGCTAGGACCTGCCGTTCCTTGCTGACCGCATCGGCCACCGGACGATCAGGGGAGAGCGGATGCGGCCGCCGCGTTTCGCTGAATCGGCGCAACAGGGTGGCGTCCGTCGCCTCGAGGAAAACGAGCATCGGATGCAGGCCGGCGGTGGCGCGTAACCGCCGCCACGCTTGGGGGAACTCGCGCACGAAGCTGCGCTCCCGCACGTCGACGACGACGGCAACCTTGGGGTTGTCGGCCTCTTCGTGGAGCGACAGATCGGCCAATACCGGGATCAGTGGCGTCGGCAGATTGTCGACGCAGTAGAACCCGAGATCCTCGAGCGCGCGGATCGCGTGCGACTTGCCGGCCCCCGACAGACCGGTGATGACGAGAAAGTTGGCGTCGGCCTTTGCTCGCGCACCGCGCCGCCGCACTGGCGGGCGCTTGCGGCTTCGCGGGGCCGCGCTCACAGCGTCCCTCCCGGATCGATATCCTCGTCCGGGTCGTCCAGCGGCGGCGCCCCGGCCTCCTGACGCAGGCGGGCGTCCAGACGCGCCGCGAGGTCGCGCGCGGCGTTGAGGCCACGCGTCCGAAGCAACTGATTGCGCGCGGCGACTTCCACGAGGATGGCCAGGTTGCGCCCCGGTGCAACCGGCATCCGAATCAGTGGAACGCGCAAGCCGAGGAGCTCGAAATACGCATCGTCGAGACCAAGCCGGTCGTACTCGCGATGTGGGTCCCAGCGCTCGAGCTGAACCACCAGCTCCACACGCTTCGACGCCCGCGTCGAGGCCACGCCAAAGAGATCGCGAAGATTGATCACGCCAATTCCACGCACTTCCATGTGGTGCCGCGTGAGCTCGGGACAACTGCCGACGATAATCGATGCCGCGCGCAGCCGAATCTCGACGGTGTCGTCGGCGACCAACCGGTGGCCGCGGACGATGAGGTCGAGCGCGCACTCGCTCTTCCCGATCCCGCTCTCGCCCATCATGAGAACGCCAAGGCCGAGAATATCGAGGAGGACGCCGTGGATGACCTCGCGGACCGCGAGGCGATCCTCGAGCAGGGCGCTCAGCTTGCCGATGGCGGTCGCCGTGCCCACTCGTGTGCTCAGCAGGGGCACGCCGGCGCGGTCGGCCTCTTGGACCAGATCGTTCGGCGCTTCGAGTCCGCCGGTAATCAGCACGCACGGCACTTCGGTCGCAAACGATTGTCCCAAGGCGCGCTGACGCGCCGCTCGGTTCGAGGCCCTCGAGATAGCGCACCTCGCTTTCGCCGTAGATCAGCACCCGCCCGGGGTGGAGATACTCGTGGAACCCGGCGAGCGCGAGTCCAGTCTTCTGGATGTAGGGATTGGTGATCCGTCGCTCAAGACCGCGGCCCCCCGCCAACAGCTCGAGGGGGAGGCCAACGGATTCGGGGCGGGACTCCAGCAGACCGCCGACGGTCACGGCCGGAACTGTCGACATTAGACCGGCGCGTAGTTTAACGCCGCACGCGGGGCGCGCGTCGGCTGGCACCGCGTGACGTGGTCGTTGCCCGTTCGAGTGACCGACGCTCGCTGGCCGGCACGCCGCCGGTCACCGGGGCGGCCTTGCGTGAGACGGCTTTCCGGGCCGCCCGAGGGACCTTCACCGATCGCGCCGCCTCGCCTCGCCGCTTGCGTTCCTGCCACTTCCCTTTCACCTTTTCCGTCTGGTGCATCACCTTGGCGACGACGGTGGTCATCGCGGTTTCCCAACTGGTGGCCTTGGCCGCGGCATGCAGGAACCGCTCGCCCCGCGCATGCAGCGTGATCTCGACCACGTTATTGACCTTTTCCTTGGTCACGACGACCGCCGCGGACACGCCCGCGTCGTTCAGCACCCGCCGGACCTTGCCGAGCTTTCGATCGATGAGATTGCGCAGGCCCGGGGAAATCGTGAGGCGACGGCCGGTCAGTTCAACACGCATCGAGATGTCACGCGCCCGCGGGAGGCCGTGTCCTAGAACAGCACCTTCCGCTGATTGGAGGTCGGAATCTTCAGCTCTTCGCGATACTTCGCTATCGTCCGCCGCGCCAGCATCAGCCCTTCGCGCTGCAAGATGTTGACGATCTTCGAATCCGAGAGCGGCTTCTTGGGATCCTCCGCCTCGATGATCTTGCGGATGCGCTGTTTGATCGTGACCGACGACACGGCATCGCCGTACGAGCTGCTGATGCCGCTGTGGAAGAAAGTACTTCATCTCGAACACACCTTGCGGCGTGTGCATGTACTTGTTCGTCACGACGCGGCTGACCGTGGACTCGTGCATGCCGATGTCGTTGGCGACATCGCGCAGGACGAGCGGGCGCAGGTGCTCGATGCCGTGATCGAGAAAGTCGCGCTGGAAATTGATGATGCTGCTGGCGACTTTGTGGATGGTCTTCTGGCGCTGCTCCACCGACTTGATGAGCCACAGCGCCGATCGGAACTTGTCCTTGACGTACGCCCGCGTTTCGTCGCTGTTCTCCGCGCCCTTGTCCAGCAGCCGGCGGTAGGTCGGGCTGATCCGCAATTGCGGCAGGCCTTCCTCGTTTAGGACCGCCACATACTGATCCTCGACTTTGACGATGTAGACGTCAGGAATGACGTACTGCGACTGCTTCGGGTTGTAGCGGCTTCCCGGCTTCGGATCGAGGTGCTTGATGATCTCGATGTGCTGCTTCAGCTCGTCGATGGTCACGCCGAGCTTCTTGGCAAGCTCCGGGATCTGATGGTTCTGGAGCAGCCGCAGATGCTCGGTCACGATGCGCTCGGTGGGCGTTCCCTCCAGCCCGAGATGCCGAAGCTGCAGCGTGAGGCATTCCTGGAGGTCGCGCGCGCAGACGCCAATCGGATCGAAGCGCCTGCATCAGTTGCAGCGCGCGTTCAACCTCCTCGATCGGCCACGGGCCCATCGCCGCGAGTTCGTCCACCGACGCGACGAGGTAGCCGTCATCGTCCAGGTTGCCGATGATGGCCTCTCCGATCTCCCGCATCAGCTCGTCATCGTCTGTTTTTGACGAAAGCTGCCAGCTGAGGTGATCGCCCAATGAGCCACTGGTCGAGAGGGTGTTCTCGATCGGCGGCAGCTCCTTGACCTCCTGCGGGGCGCGCGGACGATAGCCGTCATCGAGGTACTCGCCGAAGAAGTACTCGTAGTCCTGGTCGTCCCACGTGTCGGTTTTCTGTTGGGCGGGCGCTTCGTCTTTTTCCGGCGTCTGCGGTTCGGCGGCCTGGAGATCCTCGGTCGGAACCTCTTCGAGCAGAGGGTTTTCCACGACCTCCTGGTTCAGCAAGTCCGCGAGTTCCAGAGTCGACATCGGCAGAAGCTTGATGGCTTGCTGCAGCGATGGCGTCAGGATCAGCTTCTGCGCCAGTCGGGTTTGCAGCTTCTGCTGGATCGCCATTTCCGTCTACGAATCGCTCGTCAATCGTGGCAGCGCATGAGCCGTGCCAACTCCATCTTAGTCCAGACGGAAGTCGGTCCCCAGATAAATCCGCCGCACATCCTCGTCTGCGGCTAGCTGATCTGGGCGTGCCATTCCGAAAGATCACGCCGTCGTTCACGATGTAGGCACGGTCAGTAATGCGCAGGGTTTCACGCACGTTGTGATCGGTGACGAGCACGCCAATGCCGCGTGCCTTCAAGTGAAAAATGATCTTCTGAATATCGGTGACCGCGATGGGGTCGATGCCCGCGAAGGGCTCGTCGAGCAGGATGAAGCGCGGCGACATCACGAGCGCGCGCGTGATTTCGGCGCGCCGCCGCTCGCCACCCGAGAGCGTGTACGCAGGCGCCGACGCGAGCGACGAGAGATTGAGCTCGGCCAGCAGATCGCGCGCGCGCTCGCGCCGCTCGGCGGCGGTGAGGTTGAGCGTCTCGAGAATCGCGACGATGTTTTGCTCCACCGTGAGGCCGCGAAAGATCGACGGCTCCTGCGGCAAGTAGCCGATGCCCTTTCGCGCGCGAACGTACATCGCATCGTCGGTGACATCGTGATCGTCGAGAATGACGCGGCCGCGATCGGGCGACGTCAGGCCGACGGTCATGTAGAACGTGGTGGTCTTTCCCGCGCCATTGGGGCCGAGCAGGCCGACGACTTCGCCGGATGAGACGTCGAGGCTCACGCCTCGTACGACCGTGCGACCGCCGTAAGACTTGGTGAGATCGTCTGTTCGGAGGGTCGGCATCAGGGCTGGGCATCCGGGCACTTCGAGCCGCCCCGAGTCTGCACGCGCATCTCTTGGTTGCCGTCGACGAGGATGTTATCGGACGCTCTGTAGAAGGTCAAAGTGCGGCCGGTGGATTCCTGGCACCCTGCGGATCAGCCGTACCGGCGCGCCGGCCAGCACGTACTTCTCTTCGTGCCGGATGGTAGGTCAGGCTCTGCCCGGTCGCGTGCCGCGTTTCGACGACAGCGGTGACCGATCCTCTGCCCTGCAGTCGCTCGAGCGTGTTGTCTTTGGGTGCCAGCAGGAGCTCGATGCGATCGGCGCGCAGGTTGCCCTGCACTCCTTCGAACTGGGCCTGCTTGGTGAAGACCGCCATCCGCTTCACATCGTCGAAGCGGAACTCGCCCGCTTGCGCCAGCGACGTGCCTTTCGAGGCTTCATCTCGTCGTGCCAGCGATGGGCAAGCGTGGTCACGACCTTGCCGGTCGCAGTGAGGGTGCCAATCTTTTCGTTCATCGCGATGGAATCGGCGCGGATGAGGGTCGCGCTCTGTTCCTGCCACAGGACGGCGCCGCCGGTGTACGACCCGTTGCCGCTGGTCTCGTCGAACGTGAACGTCTCGGAGTTGACCAGCGACCGGCTCCTTGTCGCTCAGGAGTGTCGTCCCGCGCTCGCCCTCGCGGCGGCCGGCGCTGAATTGCGCCGAGACCTTGCCGGATGCGCTCAGCTGCCGTGGCGACAGCGTCACATCGATGATGCGGGCATTCAGGCTCACACGGTCGTCCTCGACATGGGGTGCCGTGGCTGCCGCCGGACTGCGGAGCGCCAATGCGCTTTTGACAATGTGATACGCCGCCGTCGGTACTGGTTGCGACCAGCTTCCCATCCTCGAAACGGAATCCGTCGCTGAAATCTGCCTGATCGATCCCGCCGTCGGCGGCGAGGACCGCTTTGAGCGTTTTGGCACGGGCGCTCCGGCCACTGCTGCCCTTTGACGCCTCCTCGCGATATTCGACGCCGTTCTCGAACGTCATGCCCGTGAGGCCGCGGCCAGCCTCACCAACGGCATTGACGAGCGGCGCTTTGACCACGCGAGCGGCGGCATCAGCGGCCGCTGGAATGGTCACCTGCACGTTGTCGCGACCCAACAGCCGAGTGACCGCGCCGTCCGGCGCGAGGCCCGTATCGATGAACTCGGCCGCGAGGGTTTGCCCGGCCGATCCATCCGGACGTGCGAGCTGAATGCTCGCCTGGCGCATCAGGATCGCGCTCTCCAGTGCCCGGCCGTCGGGTCCGTAACGGAGGTTGATGTCGGCAGCTTGCATCGCTTGCACCGAGCCGCTGCCGCCGGATCCCGGTGATGCGCGAATTGCCGCGCAATTCGAGCGCTTCGGGCTCATCGCGTTCCTTGAGCAGGAAGACGGTGGAGTGCGTCGGCCTCAATCACTTGCCCGTCGCGCTCCATGCGCATTCCGCGTTCGAAGCGCATGTAGCGTTCGGCACGAGAGTAGCCGGCGGTGCCCGACGTGACCTTCATGCCTCCAGCGTCTGAGGTCGGCGCCACTTGAATGACGGCCTTGTCGAGCAGCCACAGCCGATCGAGCGTGCGATCGTAAGTGAAACCAACGCCCGATCCAGTCGTGCGGGTCGCGCTGAAACTGCACTGGACCAGCGCCTTTGAGCATGCCGTCAGCCTCGGCAAACGACGCAGCCTGCGTGGTCGCCGTCAACCCATCGGAGGTCTTCAACTGAACGTTGCCGGTCACGTCGTAGGTGCTGAGGTCCTTACCAACCCACGCTTCATTCCCGGTAATCTCGAACGAGCGTCCGCCACGGTCGTCGACAAACGCTTTGAAGCTCGGTGTACTTCGTGCGCCCGTCGGTATACAAGACCTGGCTGGCGAACTCGACGCGAATGTCCTGCTTCGCGCCCTTCACCTGGACGGCGTTGCCGCCCTTGATCTCGGTGGCTGATTTAGGATCGAGCCGTTCGATGGCAGGCGGCGGTGCAGGGCCCTGGCGTTCGCCCATCATCAGCCAGAGGACGACCGCAAAGGTGACCGCGAAGACCCCAAGGCCGGCGCGGGCGCGCTTTTGCCAGCGTGCCATTCATTGATTGTACCAATAAGGGAATCGGGTGACTGGGTGATTGGGTAAGTGGGCGATTGTATTGGGCGATTGGGTGATTGAGTGATTGGGTGATTGGATTGGGTGATTTCGTGATTAGCGAAAGTCTTCGACTCTGAGTTCGAGGTACGACTCCCCTTGAAAATCGTTGCTTCTCGAGCGAGAACGCGAGCTCGACGCCGTCCTTCTTTTCGGCCAGCAGCGCTTCGCGTTCGGCGGCGTTCCAGGCGATGGCGCGGAAAGTCCGTTGGTTCTGACGAAACGCCATCTTGAGGTGACGGTCCTTCAGCTTTCGTGGTCCGTCGACGATCTGCACGGCGCTCGTGTGGAACACCGGCTTGGGATTTCCCGGCCCGAACGGCGCGAGCGCGCCCAGTTCTTCACTGACTTGACTGTTGATGTGCGCGAACGACAACGGACCATCAAGCCAGAGCCGCGGCCGCAGGTCATCGGGCGCGAGCCGCTCGTCGCCCCATCCGTTGATCGCCTGCCTGAACTCCTTGATCCGCGCCGCCTCGATCTGAAGGCCGGCGGCTTGTTTGTGCCCCCCAAACCGCAGCAGCATCGGCGCACAGGACTCGAGCGCGGCGAGCATGTCGAAGCCCGGAATGCTGCGGCACGAGCCATGCGCGAGCCCGTCGTCGATCGACAGCACAATCGTCGGGCGATAGAACGCATCGACGATTTTCGATGCCACGATGCCGATCACGCCGCGGTGCCAGCCCTCGCCCGCGACCACCAGCACCGTTCGCGAGCCGACGTCCGGATCGGTCTCGATGACCTTGCGCGCCTTGGCCACGATGTCCTGCTCTTCCTGCCGCCGTCGCGTGTTCTCGGTTTCGAGCTGTTCGGCCAGGCCGCGCGCCTCGTCAGCCATCGTTTCGTCGGCGGCCAGGAGCAGGCGGGTGGCAATGTCCGGTGTGCTCATGCGCCCGGCGGCGTTGACACGCGGCGCGAGCATGAAGGCGATGTGATAGCTGTCAATCTGTTTGCCGGTCAGCCCGGCGACGTCGAGCAGTGCTCGTAAGCCGACCTTGTGCGGCCCCTTGGACAGGAGCTGCAAGCCCAGCTTGGCGATCACGCGATTCTCACCGACCAGCGGCACCACGTCGGCGAGCGTGCCGATCGCCGCGATCTTGACGAACGCGGGCAGCCACGCCGTCTTTCCCGAGCGCGTGCACAACGCCTGCACGAGCTTCAGCGCGACGCCGACGCCAGCCAGGTGCTTGTCGGCGTAGCTGCAATCGTGACGCTTGGGGTTGACGACGGCATACGCGTCTGGGCAAGGCTCGGTCGGGCTCGTGGTGGTCGGTGATGATCAGGTCGACGCCGAGCTCACGGGCGCGACGTGCCGCCTCGGCGCCGCGGATCCCGCAATCGACCGAAACGACGACGTGGACGCCTTCGGCATGCAGCCGCTCGATGGCCGCCGGCTGAAGCCCGTAGCCGTCGCGCAGGCGCTCCGGGATGAAATGAATCACGTCGCCGCCGAGCAGCTCGAGCGCACGTCGCAAAATGACCGTCGAGGTGATGCCGTCGACGTCGTAGTCCCCATGCACCGCGATGCGTTCGCGCTGCGCAATCGCCCGCAGCAGGCGTTCGACGTGCGGCCCCATGTCGGCGAGGCCCATCGGATCGAGCAAATGGTCCAGCGATGGCTTGAGGAAACGCGCGGCGGCATCGACCTCGTCCAACCCGCGAATGGCAAGAAGCCTGCGCCGCCACCGGCGACACGCCCAGCTCGCGCGCCAGCGCGCCGACGCGCTCATCGTCACACTGGTGAGGCTGCCAAATCAGAGGGGCCCTCATCGGGGCCTTTCTGAAGTTGCCAGTTACCAGTTGTCAGTTCAAAGAAAGACGTATCTCCTTTGAACTGGTAACTGGTAACTGAAACTGGCGTGATCTCATTCCTCCACCGTCCCGACCGATCCCATCTTGCGAAACTTCTGGTAGCGCTGTTCCAACCGGGTTTCTTCGTCCAGCGCCGTCGCCTGCGCGAGCGCGCGCGCGAGGGCGTCGTCGAGCAACCGTGCGGCGCCGTCCGGATCGGTGTGGGCGCCGCCGATGGGCTCTTTCACGATCTCATCGATGACGCCAAGCGCCAGCAGGTCTGGCGCCGTCAGCTTCAACGCCTCCGCCGCTTCGACTTTGCGACTGGAATCCCTCCACAGAATGGCGGCGCAGCCCTCGGGCGGGATCACGCTGTAGATGGCAAACTCGTGCATCAGGATGTGATCGCCGACCGCAATCCCCAGCGCGCCGCCGCTTCCGCCCTCGCCGTGCACGACGACGATGATGGGGACGGGGATCATTGCCATCTCGCGAAGGTTGAGGGCGATCGCTTCGGCGACGCCCCTCTCCTCGGACTCGATGCCCGGGTACGCGGCCGGCGTGTCGATGAAGCAGATGATGGCGCGGCTGAATTTCTCGGCCAGTTGCAGGGCGCGAAGCGCTTTGCGGTACCCTCCGGGCGCGCGTAGCCGAAGTTCCGGTAGATCTTCTGTTTCGTGTCGCTTCCCTTCTGGTGACCGACCACCAGAACTTCTCGCTCCTTGTAGCGGGCCATGCCGCACACCATGGCGTGGTCGTCGGCGAACCGGCGGTCTCCGCGAATCTCGACGAAATCGGTAAACAGCTTCTCGATGTAGTCGAGGGTCGTCGGTCGCGACGGATGCCGGGCGACCAGCACCCGTTGCCAGGGTGTCAATCGAGCGTACAACTCGCCGCGGATGGCCGTGATGCGCTGTTCGAGGCGTTCGATGTCCTGACGACGCTGCTCGGTTTCGGGCAGCATCGACACCGCTTCGATTTCCTTGAGGAGGATGCCGATCGGCTCTTCGAACTCCAACAGTTCGGGCATGGGCTATCTCAGGGTGACCGAGCCGGCCCCGCACAACTGCTCCACGGCATCGAGGAGCTGGGCACTGGGTCGGACGCGGATCTGCGGTGTGACATCGGCGCTGACTCTGAGTTTCTTGCCGCACCCGTCGATCTCGAGCTCGATCGCGACCGGTCGGTCGCCGCGATTGGCCGAGAGCAGGTCCCACAGCGCTTCGAGCTTCTGTCGCGTGCAGTCGCCGTTCAAATGGATGCGCACGGCCCTCGAGAGCTTTTCTCGCAGGCTGTCGAGCGGAAAGATCTCGGTCGCTTGCATGCGTGACGATTCCTCATCGCGTTCGAACCGTCCGCGGACCGCAACCAGTGTGCCGTTCTCGATGAGGGGGGCAAATCGCGCATAGGTTTCCGGAAACGCCACGACTTCGAGCGATCCCTGGGCGTCTTCGAGGGTGAAGACACCCATCCGGTCACCCTTTTTGGTCTTGAGGGGCCGAAACGCCGAGATGATTCCGCCGACGTGGACGTCCTCGATAATCAGGCGGCCCGGCGCCCCGTCGGTCGAGGGGGGCAGATCCGCGAGGACAAGATCGCCGACCGTCCGCGCATCGAAGGCGCGGAGCGCCTCGGCGAAGCGATCGAGCGGGTGACCGCTCAGGTAGAGACCGAGCGCGTCCTTTTCGTGTCCGAGCAGCTCAATCTCGGTCCAGGCGGCCGTCTCGGGCAGCCGAATCAGCGTCAGCCCGCTGTCGGCGCCATCGCCGCCGAACAGGTCGGCTTGTCCTTGTTCGCGATCGCGCTGCGTGCGCGCACCGTGCTCGATCGCACTGTCAACAGCGGCAAACAGTCGCGCCCGACCGAGCGTGAGCGGCACACCCGCCGGCACGAGCGTGTCGCAGGCCCCCGACTTGACGAGCGCTTCGAGGACGCGCTTGTTGACGAGGCGGAGGTCGAGCGCTTCGCAGAGCTGGTGCAGCGATGTAATGGAGCCGAGGGCGGCCCGCACGTCGAGAATCGAGCGGATGGCGCCCTCGCCGAGCCCCTTGATCGCCGTCAGGCCGAACCGGACGCCTTCGGGCACGACGGTGAAGTGCAAGTGACTTTCGTTGATGTCCGGCGGCAGCACTGGAATGCCGCGCTCGCGACACTCGCCGATGTAGAGGGCCAGCTTGTCGGTGTTGGCAGCTTCGATGGTCAGCAGCGCCGCCGCAAAGTGGCGGGGATAGTTCGCCTTGAGGTAGGCGGTCTGATACGCAAGGTAGGCGTAAGCCGTCGAGTGCGACTTGTTGAACCCGTACCCGGCGAAGTACTCCATCAGGTCGAAGATCTTGGTCGCCTTGGTCTCGCTGATCCCATTGGCTTTGGCGCCCGCAATGAAGGCCGCACGCTGCTTGGCCATGACCTTGGGATCTTTCTTCCCCATCGCCTTGCGAAGCACGTCCGACTGGCCGAGGCTGAACCCCGCCAGCACCGACGCGATCCGCATCACTTGCTCCTGGTAAGCAATGACGCCGTAGGTGTCGGCGAGAATCGGCTTGAGTTGCGCCAGTTCGTACTTGACCTCGCTGCGACCGGCCTTGCGCGCGATGAAGTCGTCCACCATCCCCGACTTGAGCGGCCCGGGGCGGTAGAGGGCGTTCATGGCGATCAGATCGTCGAGCCGCTGTGGCTTGGCCTTGCGCAAGATCTCGCGCATGCCCGAGCTCTCGAACTGGAAAATCCCGTAGGTCTGCCCCTCGACGAACAATTGATAGGTCCGTGGGTCGTCCAGCGGGATTGCATCGATGTCGAGATCGACGCCTTCGGTTCGCTTGATTTCGCCGAGCGCATCGCGAATCAGCGTGAGCGTGCTCAGGCCGAGGAAGTCCATCTTGAGCAAGCCGACCCGCTCGACCTCCTTCATCGCCCATTGGGTCGTAATTTCGTCGCGATTGCTCTTGAAGAGCGGCGCGTAGTCCGTGATCGGGCCCGGTGCGATGACGACGCCCGCGGCGTGGACACCGGCGTTCCGCGACATGCCCTCGAGGCGCTTTCCCATCGCCAGCAGGTCTTTGACGCGCGGATCCTGTTCCTGCATCTGGCGCAGCGCCGGGTTCTCGCGCAAGGCTTTCTCGAGCGTCATGTCGAGGGCCGGTGGAATCTGCTTGGCGATGCGATCGACATCCGCATACGGCATATCCATCGCGCGCCCAACATCGCGCACGACCGCCTTGGCCTTCATGGTGCCGAAGGTAATGATCTGCGAAACGTTCTCGCGGCCATACCGCCGCGTGACGTAGTCGATCACTTCGCTGCGTCGACGCTCGCAAAAGTCGACATCGATATCCGGCAGTGAGACCCGTTCGGGATTGAGGAAGCGCTCGAAGATGAGGTCGTAGTGCAGCGGGTCGACGTCCGTGATCCGCAGCGCCCACGCGACCAGGCTGCCAGCCGCCGAACCACGGCCGGGCCCGACCGGAATGCCCTGCTCGCGTGCGTAGCGAATGAAGTCCCAGACGATCAGGAAATAGCCTGGGTACCCCATGCGCTTGATCATCTCGATCTCGTACACGAGGCGCTGTTCGTAATCGCTGATCGAGTGTCGCAGCTTACCTTCGTCGGCCAGTGCACGCAGCCGGATCGCACGCTCGGCAAATCCCTGGCGCGTGACGTGCTCGAAGTACTCGTCGACCGAAAAGCCTGCCGGGACCTCGAACCGCGGGAGGTGGTTCTGACCTCCGGGAATTTCGACGTCCACCCGCTCGGCAATCCTCACCGTATTGGCGAGCGCTTCCGGGTAGTCCTTGAAGATCCCGGCCATCTCCTCGGCGCTCTTCAAGTAGAACTGGTCGCCGTGATAGCGCAAGCGCTGCTCGTCGTGAACCGATTTGCCGGTGCCGATGCACAGCAGGATGTCGTGCGGCTTGTGATCGTCCTGCTTCAGATAGTGCACATCGTTGGTGCACACCAGCGGCAGGCCGAGGTCGCGAGCAATCGGCACCAGGCCCGTGTTGACCACGCGCTGTTCGTCCAGTCCTTGAAACTGCATTTCAAGGAAGAAGTTGCCATCGCCGAGGATGTCGCGATACGTGGCGGCGGCGGCCATCGCGCGCTTGCCCTGCTCGCCGCGAATTTCCGATGCCACTTCACCTTTCAGGCAGCTGCTGAGACCGATCAAGCCCTGGCTGTGCGCCGCGAGCAGGTCTTTGTCGATGCGCGGCTTGTAGTAGAAGCCGTCGGTGTAGCCGGAAGACACGAGCTTGATGAGGTTCTTGAATCCCTCGCGGGTCTCGGCCAGCAGCACGAGATGGTTGGCCGTTTCGCCGATGGTGCCGCTCTTGTCGAGTCGGCTGCCCGGGGCGACGTACACCTCGCATCCCAGAATCGGCTTGATGCCGCGCTTTCGCGCGGCGTCATGAAACACGACCGCCGAAAACATGTTGCCGTGTTCCGTCACCGCCAGCGCCGGCATGTTCAGCCGCGCCGCCTGGTCGAGCAGCTCCTCGATCCGACAGGCGCCGTCGAGCAGCGAGTACTCGGTGTGGAGGTGGAGGTGGACGAAGTCGCTCATCGGCTTCACGTCAGGTCGGAGGCAAGTTACAAGTTACAAGTTACAAGTTCAAACGGGCGACTCCCTGCTACGTGCAGCGATCCGCACTCGGCTCAAGCCGTCTGATCGCATTTGAACTTGTAACTTGTAACTTTGAACTGACTCCGAACATGTCACCCTATTCCCATTCAATCGTCGACGGCGGCTTCGAGGAGATGTCGTAGACCACCCGGTTGATTCCCTTGACCTCGTTGACGATGCGCGAGGAGATGGTGGCGAGCAGGTCGTGCGGGAGCCGGGCCCAGTCGGCGGTCATGCCGTCCAGGCTTTCGACCGCGCGAATCGCGACGGTGAACTCATAGGTGCGAGCGTCGCCCATGACACCAACGCTCTGAACCGGCAGGAGCACCGCAAAGCTTTGCCAGACGCGCTCGTACCAGCCCGTGCGGCGCATTTCCTCGGCAATGATGGCGTCGGCCCGACGCAAGCAGATCGAGGCGGTCGCGCGTGAGAGCGCCGAGAATCCGAACCGCGAGGCCAGGTCCTGGAAACGGCTGCCGGATGAGAAACTCGCGATCGAGGCCGAGGTCTCGGCCGACGGCTCGCACTTCGTCCTTGAAAAGCTCGCGCAGCGGTTCGACCAGCGTGAAGCGCATGCGCTCGGGCAGGCCGCCAACGTTATGGTGGCTCTTGATCACCGCCGACGGCCCGCGGACGGAGACCGACTCGATCACGTCCGGATACAAGGTCCCTTGTGCCAGATAGTCGAAGCGACCGAGCTTGTGCGCCTCGGCCTCGAAAACATCGATAAAGGTCGCGCCGATGATCTTGCGCTTCGGCCTCGGGATCGGTCACACCGTCGAGCCGCGCCAGGAATTCGTTCGACGCGTCGACAAAGTGCACCGGCAACCGCAACCGCTTGTAACGCTCAACGACCTGGTTGGCTTCGTTGAGGCGCAAGAGCCCGTTGTCCACGAAGATGCACTGCAGGTGATCGCCAATCGCGCGATGAATGAGGGTCGCGGCCACGGTCGAGTCGACTCCGCCCGACAACGCGCACACCACGCGACCGTCACCTACCTGAGCACGGATCCGGCCGATCGACTCGTCGATGAACGAGGCAATCGTCCAGTCGCCGGTGCATCCGCAGACGTCGAACGCGAAGTTGCGCAGGATCTCTTTGCCGCGTTCGGTGTGCGCGACTTCCGGATGGAACAGAAGCGCGTAGTAGCCACGATCCGGCGCTTCCATCGCGGCCACCGGCGCGTTGGCGCTCGTTGCCACGACCGAGAATCCCGGCGGGGCGGCGGCTACGAAATCGCCGTGGCTCGCCCAGACCCGCAGGTCGGCCGGCAGTTCCCGAAACAGGCGAGGCGCGTGCCGCCCGCAACGGTAACGGCCGCAAACCCGAACTCACGATGCGGAGACGGCGCCACTTGTCCACCGAGCATGTCGGTCATCAACTGCATGCCGTAGCAGATGCCAAGCGTGGGCAACCCCAGTCGAAGCACCCGCGGATCGCATTCGGCGCGTCGCTCTCCGAGACGCTTTTGGGACCGCCCGACAAGATGAGCCCGACCGGGCGCTTCGCGCGGATCACATCGACCGGCGTGTTGAACGGCAAGATCTCGGAGTAGACCGACAGCTCGCGCAAGCGGCGCGCAATCAGTTGCGTGAACTGCGAGCCGAAATCGAGAACGAGAATGGTCTGATGCACCAGGTCACCGGGAGTTCCGAGTCTGTAGGAACCGCTATTATAAGCGTGTGGCGACGGATCGCACCACAACATATAGGGGCAATCGACCAAAGCACGTCGGTTGGTCCGTGGCGCTCGCGATGATTGTCCAGATCGTCGCGGCGTCGCCCGACGACACATCGCAAGGCGTATCAGAACAAATCCTGGCGCTCGATCCGCGCTGGACGGTGTCGTTCGACACGGCGCCCGTCGCGCCCGCTGGATACGACCAGGACACCAGCTATGTGCCGCTGAAAGGCGGCGATCTGTTGGCCGTCGATCTCGATCAAGGCGTCGTGCGATGGAAGGTGGCGCTCGCCATGACGTCAACGCCGGCAACCGGCGACGGCCTGGTCTTTGCTGCCGGCGAAGGGGTCGTCACGGCGCTCGATCAGCGCACGGGTCAAACGCAGTGGCGGACGCCGTTGCCGGGACCACTCGCCTCGCCGCTCGCATGGGACGCGGGCTTTCTGTTCGCATGCACGGACGCCGGAGAGCTTCTCGCCATTCATGGCCAGGATGGCCGCATCGTCTGGCGTGTGTCGCTGACTTCCCCGCTTGCCGTCGTGCCATCCGCGTCGGCTGACCGCCTTTACGGAGCGCTCCGTGACGGTCGTGTTGTGTCGCTGAACTCAACTCCGGCGCCACTGTGTGGACCTTGGCACTCGGTGAAGAGGTGACAGGCTTGCTGGCCCTCAACGATCAGCTCGTCGTCGGGACGCGGGCGAACAAGCTCCATAGCGTTTCGATGTCGCGTGGCAGCGTCCGCTGGAGTCAGAAGGCGGGAGCCGACGTGACAGGCGCCCCTGTTGCCGATGACGATTGCATCTACTTCACCGCGTTCGACAATATCGTTCGCGCGCTCGATCGTCGGACGGGGAACTTGCGCTGGCTGCAACGGCTGGCATCGCGGCCGTCGGGTGGACCGCTGCGCATTCAGAACGTGGTGCTGGTGCCGCTCGTCACGACCAACATCGACGTCTTCAACGCGTCCACTGGCGAACCAGCCTTCACGATTCGCGCCGTCGGCGAGCTTGGTGGGCTACCGTTCATCCGCGAATCGGCCCGCCCCACGGCCCCGCGACTGGTCTCGATGAGCCGCGAGGGCGCGCTTCAGGGATTCGCCCCCCGGTTCGAACCGCCGCCTGCGCGGCTCGCCGAATTACCGGGATTGCGGGTGAAGGGGGCTCACTGACATTGGGTGATTGGGTGATTGGGTGATTGGGCGATTGCGTGATTGGGTGATTGCACTGGGTGATGGCGATTGGGTGATTCAGCGATTGCGCGATTGGCGACCTGATGGCTCCCTCAGCCGTTGAGCCTGGTTTCGGATCGACGTCTGCTTCGAGGCGGCAAAGATCTTGAGTAACTCGGTGGATTCCTGCAGCAGGCGGCTAAAAGCTGTTAAGCAGCAACCCCAATCACCCAATCACTCAATAAAATTACTCAATCATCCAATCACCCAATGCAATAACCCAATCCCCCAATCACCCAGTCACGCAATTTCTGCGAGCACCGAAGCTACGCCGTCCGGTCAATTCGGCTGACCGTGCTCTGTGGCTGCGGGATGCCTTCGCGCATATTGCGATAGACGCGAAGGTAGGCGACCAGTGACGTGAGGCCGATGTACTGGAACACGATGCCGCGCATGAGCCAGGCGATCAGTTGGAGCGGGAGTGCGGCGAGACCGACGAGCGGAACGAACGCGATCAAGCCAAGCGCCGCCGTCGCGAGAATCGAGGCTGCCGTCGTCAGCAGCGCGAGACCCACCGTGGCACCAAAGATCTCGGCGACCGCCCGTGGTGCCGTCCGGATCAAACGCACGATCCGCGTACTGGCGTCACGCACGCCGATGTCGTCGGCTGCCATCACGATCTGACAGAGCAGGTAGAGGAAGTTCACGACCGTTATCCACGCCACCAGGAACAGCGAAGCGATTGCGGCCGCCAGCTTCCAGTGGTCAGTGGTCTCAGGATCGAAGACCAGCGCCAGCGAGACAACCGTCGAGATCAGGTAAATCACCATCAGCCAGAGCCCCAGCGTGAGGTATCGCGGAAAGAGATGCGACGCCCCGCCGCTGAACCGCTCGAGTGAAACCGGGTCGCCCGCCTGAACGCTGGAAGACGGAGCGGTGGATGTTCGATGGCACCAGCCGATCGCTCGGCCGCGACCAGCACCGTAACCGTGCCTCCTTTGACCAGAAACATCAACAACGATCCACCCATGACGACGAGAGCGATGGCGAAGACGAACGCCGCCAACGCCAGGGGCTGCGCGAGCAGCACCGAGGCCATGGAAGGAACGATTTGAGCAACGGGAAGCGCGAAGCAGGTCGCTGGGGTTCCCGCCGATCAGGAGGACCGCAAGAAACACCCCGCCGACGACTGGCACTGCGAGCAGTGTCTTGAACAGCGCGTCGGCAACGAACTGGACGACGACGACGTGCCAGTTGGCGGCAACGATGAGGGCGCCGCGCTTGAGACAGTCCTTCAGCGACACGGCGCTCCAGGGGAGCGTATCAGCGCAGACGGCCAAGGACGTTGTGACAGGAGGAGCGGCCGGCGTTGCGGCCCGACGGAACACTTTATTGTACGCGACAATGACAGGGAGTCGATGTCGATCCCGCACTTCGTTCGCCGCGCCGCCGGCAGGGTCATGGTGGGCGGCGTCATCTGCGCCCTGGTGGTGGGATTGTCGGCGTCCTCGGCGAGCGTTCCCGGTTTGGACGCGATTCGGCGGCCGCTCGCCAGCGGATTGAATCCGATGTTCGCGGGCAATTTGGCAGTCTCAATGGGGAGCTGGAGGCAATCGCCTCACGGTTGCGCAACGACCCCGCGGTCATCGGCGCCGCCAGTGCGAGAGACACGGCGGCGACGCGGCAGCTGTTCGACCGGCTCGCGGCAGCCACCGCGGGCTCGTCCAATCTGGCAATCACGGTTTATGGGCCAGAAGCGCGTCCGATTGCCTGGACCGGGCGACCGGCCACCGACCTCCCGATCGTGCGGCTTGTGGGACCGGATGCGCTGTTTCTGGCTCCGAGCCCCCTCGGTGTCCGGCTCACTCGCGTCTCACCACTGAACGACCCGCGCACCCCGGAGCGGCGCCTCGCGACACTCGTTGCGGAAGCGCCTTTGCCGAGGACGGCGGGATCGGCGCAGGCGCACAGCGGGCTCATCGTCGAAACCTCGGTCGTACCCGTGCCCTTGCGGGCGGGATTCGAAGGCGCGGCCGATGCAGTCGCCAACGCAATTGTCCTGAGAACGCCGGCCGGCGAGCCCCTGGCGGCCATTGATGTCCCCGTGGCTGACATCGAAAAGGGCTCGCGCGGGCTGGCGAACCCGCGTGCTGGCCGCCGAAGCGGTGGTGTTGTGTCTGGCCCTGTTGCTCCTTTGCGGTCCCCTGCTCGACTGGCGGCGGCTGAT
>CAVTGK010000054.1:0-16422 GCA_963734095.1 uncultured Acidobacteriota bacterium
GGCCTCAGCGTATCCTTGAAATTCTAGCCGGACGATCTAAAGCCCTGCAGATCGGACAACTGGCGCGCCTGGGACTTTGACGTTGGTGGACCGGCCGCAGGTGATGACTGTTTGGATCGCGAGCTCATCCATTGTCAGCGAGGGGCCGCTTAGACTCGCCGAATTTACACACATCTGATTACATCCGACGCAATCTCTCTCTAAAATCAGCGCCGTACTAGTTGCTCGCTTCCCAATCCAGCTCGGACGACTGCGGGAACCATGACTCGAATTCCGACGCGATGCTTGGTGTTGGCATTGGTCTGTGCGGCAACCGGCAGCCGCATGCTGGCGCAGCCGACCGTCTTCATCAACGAGATTCACTACGACAACACCGGCACAGATGCCGGCGAGTTCATAGAGATTGCCGGACCGGCGGGCACCGATCTCACCGGCTACTCGATCGTTCTTGTACAACGGGAGCGGTGGCGCCGCCGATGACACCGATGCGCTCTCGGGAATAATCCCGAACCTGCAGAACGGCTTCGGCACGGTCAGCCTCTCGTATCCCGTCAATGGCATCCAGAACGGCTCACCGGACGGTGTGGCCCTGGTTCAGGGGACGACGGTCATCCAGTTTCTGAGCTACGAGGGCACG
Source organism: uncultured Acidobacteriota bacterium (assembly GCA_963734095.1). GTDB lineage: Bacteria > Acidobacteriota > Vicinamibacteria > Vicinamibacterales > UBA2999 > JACCSI01. The sequence goes on from CAVTGK010000054.1 coordinate 638, forward strand.
TTCACCGCCACCAACGGTCCGGCGTCAGGGATGCTGAGCACTGATATCGGTGTCAGCGAAAACGGTAGTGAGGCAGTCGGCCTGTCGCTCCAGCTGATGGGCACCGGAACGACCTACAGCGATTTCACGTGGAATGGACCAATTGCCAACACCTCAGCGGCGGTGAACACCGAGCAGACCTTCACAGGCGTATCGGGTCCCACGATCACGATCGACGACGTGGACGTGACCGAAGGTGACGTCGGTACGGTCAACGCCGCCTTCACGGTCACTGTGACGGGCTCGCATACGGGTGTGACCTTCGACATCGCTACCGCGGACGGAACCGGGGCGCATCCGGCAACCGCGGCTGACGGCGACTACCTGATGCAGGCTGTGACAGGCGCGCAGATCCCTGTAGGCAGCGACAGCTACACGTTCACCGTCGTCGTCAACGGCGATTCGACCTTCGAGTTCGACGAGGAGTTCTTGGTCACGCTCAGCAATGTCAACGGCGCAATCGTCGTAGACGGACAGGGCCACGGAACCATCGCCAACGATGATCCGGCGCCGCCAGTTGTGTCGGAGGTGGTCATCAGTCAGGTGTACGGTGGTGGTGGGAATCTCGGGGCAACACTCACGAACGATTTCATCGAGCTCTTCAATCGCGGGACATCCGTCGTCAGTCTAAGCGGCTGGTCCGTGCAATACACGTCTGCGACCGGCACCGGCACGTGGAGTGTCACGCCCCTCAGCGGTTCGATCGCTCCAGGCGGCTACTACTTGGTCCAGGAAGCCGCTGGCACTGGTGGTTCCACGCCGCTTCCCACTCCTGACGCGACGGGGACGATCGCCATGGCGGCCGGGGCGGGCAAGGTGGCCCTCCGCGATTCCACGGCCGCTTTTTCCGGCGCGTGCCCTGCGGCTAGCACGCGCAAGGATCTGGTCGGCTACGGCGGCACGACGTGCCACGAAGGAACAGGGCCGACGCCGGTGACGAGCAACACGACGGCAGCGCTCCGGAAACGAGCCGGCTGTTTCGATTCGGACAACAACGACGTCGACTTCTCCATCGGCAACCCCGTGCCACGCAACTCGGCGGCGCCTCTTCGGAGCTGCACGCCCATGCCGGCGGAGATTCACGAGATCCAGGGCGGCGGGCCGACGTCGCCGCTCCTGGACGCGTACGTCCTGACCAGCGGAGTCGTGACGGGCGTGAAGACGAACGGCTTCTTCCTGCAGACACCGGACGGCTCCGAGGATGGCGATCCGTCGACGTCGCAGGGAGTCTTTGTGTTCACGTCGGCTCAGCCCGCCGTGATTCCTGGCAACCTGGTCTCTGTTGGCGGGACCGTGGGCGAGTTCTTCAGTCTTACGCAGCTGGAGAGCTCACTGCCCGGCGATATTGGCCTGCCCTCCGCCGGCACTCTTCCCGCGCCGATCATGCTCACGACCACGATTCTCGATCCGAACGGAACGCCTACGCAGCTGGAGCGGTTCGAGGGGATGCGCATGCAAGCGGCATCGCTGACGGCGGTCGGCGCCGACCAACGAATTCGGCGAAACCGCCGCGGTGCTCACCGGGGTGGCGCGTCCGATGCGAGAGCCTGGGATCAGCGTCCTGAACGAGGTGCCTCCGGATCCGACGTCAGGAGTACCCGACTGCTGCATCCCGCGCTTCGATGAGAATCCCGAGCGGATCGTCATCGACAGCGACGGCCTGCTCGGTGCACTCGTGATATCGGTTACGTCGAACGTCACGTTCACAGGTGTTACGGGGCCGCTCGACTTCACATTCGGCGAATACAAGATCCTGCCTGAAACGCCGCCGGCTGCGACGAGCAACATGAGCGGGGTGCCGGTGCCGATTCCGGCGCTCAATGAATTCACCGTGGCGTGGCTTCAACATCGAGAACTTCGCGAACAGCGAGACACAGCGCAAGAAGGCCGCGCTCGCGCATCCGCCAGCTGATGCGCTCACCGGATGTGATCGGGCACATCGAGATTCTCGATCTGGCCGACCCTGCAGGCGCTGGCCGCGCAGGTGAATGCAGACGCGCAGGCGGCAAACGAGCCCAATCCGGCTTACGAGGCCCGCCTCATCCCGGCGCCGGCGGGCGGCACGCAGAATGTCGGGTTCCTGGTGAAGACATCCCGTGTTCGAATCGACGCAGTCTCGCAGGAACGCGCGTCTGAGACCTTCATCAATCCGGTCAACGGGGAGGACGAGACTCTCCACGATCGACCGCCACTCGTGCTGCGTGCGACTGTGGATCCGAATGGCCTGAACCCGCGCCCGGTGATCGTCGTTGTCAACCACACGCGGTCGTTCATCGATATCGAACTGGTCACCGGCGAGGGCGTGCGTGTCCGCGCCAAACGCACTGCGCAGGCAGAGTCGATCGCGAGCCTGTTGCAGGAGCTGCAGATCGACAATCCGGGGATTCCGATCATCTCGATCGGTGACTACAACGCGTTTCAGTTCAACGACGGCTACACTGATCCGATCGCGATCCTCGAGGGAGCGCCGACACCGGACGACCAGCTTGTCGTCGATCAGAGCCCGGATCTGGTTGAACCGAACTTCACAAATCTCACCCATCTGCTGCCAGCCGATCAGCGGTACAGCTTCATTTTTCAGGGGACGCCACAGGTCCTCGATCACATGCTGGTAAATTCGGCCGCACTTCCGCTCGTGCAGCGCTACGCCATCGCCCGCGGAAACGCCGATTTCCCGGAGAGTGCGTTGTTCGTAGGAGACGCCACCCGGCCCGAGCGCTCGTCGGACCACGATATGCCAGTGGCGTATCTCAAGTTTCCGCCGACGACGCAAACACTTTACTTTGCTGGTGTGGGAGAAATCGCGAACCCGCCCACACTGCTCCTGACTACCAGCGCGCCCACTGGGCCCACGTTCAAATACAAGGACTCCCACGCCGTGAACTTCAGCGGCGGCAATCAGTGGAAAGCGGTCGGAACCTGGACCGCGAGCCCGTCACTCTCAAAAGGCCTGTTGAGAGCTCTCGAAGACGCGCATGTCTGGCTTGGCCTCAAGAACACTGACGACATCGGGACGAGGTTCGACCTTCGCGTGGAGGTGACGAAGAATGGCTCAACGCTCATCGGAGCAGGCGAGACGTACTGCCTGCAAGGCATCACGCGGAACCCCACACTTGCAAAGGAGGCTCTGGTGAGTTTCGGCCCGACGACGCCATCAGCGTTCAATGGGTCCGATGATGTTCTGTCCATTGCAGTGTTGACCAGGATCGGCACCAATGGCAGCGGCAGCTTCTGTGGAGGCCACAGCAACGCCACCGGATTACGTCTGTACTTCGACTCTGGGACGAGGCAGTCTCGATTCAAAGCCACGTTCTGAGTGAACAGCTCCTTCGACTTTCCTCCGTCAGCAACCCGCATGTGGCAGCCGGAATGCAGTCAGCACCATGTCGCCAACGAGTTCGCGGTGGCCATCGGCAGGGTCAGCGCGGTGATCCCGGCAAGAACGCCCTACACGGGATTGCAAAGGCTCCGTCCTCCATGGGCAGCGGGGTATGAAGACACGCGCCGTTCTTTGCAACCGTGACGCGCCGTAGTCACCATCGCCATGGCCAAACATTTGCTCGCGCAGTCACTTGAGCCATGACAATTTCGGTTGGTTCGATTACACCTTTGTCAGAATCACCTGGCCGGACGACAAGCGCCCGTGACGAGTCGGAGCTCGAATCCTTCGTTTCGGAGAACGCCGAGCCCAATCGTTCGCAATCGGGGCTTCTCACCATTTCCGACCGTACGCCGGTTTCATTGGCGACCCTGAAGCGCGATCGAATTCACTGCAGTGCCGCCGAAGCCGTCTCAATCGGCCAGGCTTTATGCCTCGCCCTGGTGACGGCTCAACGCCGCCAGCGCATGAACCCTGATGACGAGGTGAGCCTGGTCCCGCCAGTGACCACTGAAACGGTTTTCATTGATCCGGCAAGCCGCCTCGGTGTGAGCGTTGACCATCCGGGCGACGATCCGACCGCGATTCAGTCGGTTGGGAGAATCTTGTCGGACATCGTGCCCAGCGCTGCTCGTTCATCGCTCGAGAAGAAAATCATCTCCAAGGCGCTCGCGTCGCCGCCTGGGTTCGGAACTCTGGGCGAACTGTCTGAGGCGTTGGCCGCATTTGAACAACCCGACGGGAGGGAACTCATTCAAGCGGTGTACGACCGGTGGCAGAAAGGCAATGTCACTACGCTGGCGACCGATGTCTCGAACACGACTTCGAGTCTCTCGTCCTTCGAATCGAAAACCACGTCGCCCATCCGATTGGGGTGGCAACCCAAATGGATAGCAGCCACGGGGTTCGTCGTCGCAATCCTGATGGGGGGCATCGCTGCAGGGTTGCTGATGAGTCGATTGTCCACAGAGGACAACATCATCGCAGTTGAGACTGCGCCATTACTGGACGCGCGACCAATCGCTCCGGTGACGGCCGGCCTGCATACGTGGAGCGTGGCCCTCGCCGACCGGCCTGCGCTGTCTATCGCTTCTTTGTCAGGCCTCCACCCTGAATCGCCTGTGCCTACTGCACCCTCTCCAGTCGTCGCGAAAATCCAACGGCCAGCGCCCTCGCCGCCCCGTCAGTCCGTCGCCCGCGGCGAATCGCCAGTGGTCTCGGCTCCTCCAATCCCGCGTCCGAACGCTGATCTCCCGTCAACTGCTCCGCAGCTCACGGAGAGTGGTGAACGAGACGCGCCGCCTGTCCGTGGAACCACCGACGTCATCCGAGGCGGTCACGGTGTCGGCACCGCGATCTCGCCACCGCCGACAGAACCCGTCAAGAACGCCCCGACGCGATCGAGCTCGGTCAGCAACGGGATCGCAAGGTCGGTGACCTATAGCGCACGTGACACCGACGTGACCCCACCGATTCCAGTTCTTCCTCGGCTCGTCGCGGGCTTGCCGGCGCCATCCCCGGGGGATCGCCTTGATGCCGTGCACATCGCCGTGGTCGTCGACGAGCAGGGAAGGGCATATTCCGTCACGGGCGTCAACGCGCCTCAAAACCTGGGTGACTACCTACAGCTCACCTCGGCACTAGCGGTCGTTAAATCGTGGGAGTTCCAGCCGGCCACGAAAGACGGCGCTCCGGTCAGGTACCGGCTGCTGGTTCCCTTGCGGGCAGTAACGATGCACGCTCGTTAGCGTGCGAGATCCCGACAGCGGGCCTGAGCGGACAGGACGTAACCTGCAACCGCGTCAGTGACCCGCGAGGGACAGACGGAACGCGGCCATCTCCTCACCGTTGCGAACCAGCAAGAGGTCGCCGACCAGCACCGGGTGGTTCCAGGTCTTGGCATTGAGCGCGGGGAACCGTGCGACTTCGATGAACCTTTCCGGCGTCGCTCCCACCAGTACCAGCTCTCCGTCCTCTGACAGGACCAGGAGCGCGTCCTGGTCGGGTAGCAGGATCAGCTGACCATTGCCGTAGCGTCCGCCCTTCCATTTTCGCGTCCCGTCCGCGAGGTCGATGGAGGCGAGAATGCTGCCGTCGAAGCCGAAGGCATGGCCCTTGTGAACGACGAAGTCATTGAAGTACGGCTTCAACCCTCGCGACGTCCACCGATCTTCGACGCTCCAACCAGAAGGTCCCTTCGCGACCGAGATCCGGCGGATGCCGAGCCCGCTCATGGCGTTGCCGACGGTGATCAGCACGTCGCCGTCCGGGGCTAAAGCCGGCTGAACGATGCTCGAGCCGACTTCCCAGACGTGCTCCCAGAGCAGCGTACCGTCAGCAGGCGCGACGCTGATCGTGCGGCTTCCCCTCAGCAAGAGGACCTGGTCGACTCCGTCGATCGTCAGGTGATGTGGCGAGCTGTAACCCGCTCCGCCCTTTGGACCGAACCACTTCGGATCACCGGTGCGGGTATCGTAGCCAACGAGCTGGCCGCTCAGAGCGACGATCACCACCTCGTCGATCACCAAAGGTGAGCCTGCGAATCCCCAACCCGGGACCTCGACGCCGGTGTCGGTTGCTGCATTACGCGACCATAGGACGGCGCCGTTGGCGGCGTCGAGCGCGTTCACCATTCCGGTTGCCCCAAGGCTGTACACGCGACCGTTGCTGACGGTCGGTGTCCCACGCGGTCCGGCGCCCCCATTCGATTCCCAGAAACGGACCGCGTCCCGGTGTCTCCACACCGGCTCGCCAGTTGACACCTTGTAGCAGGCGACGATCTCGTCGTCACCGCGCTGCTCTTGTGTGTAGAGCAGGTCGCCATCAACCGCAAAGGATGACCAGCCAGGTCCGATCGGCCGGCGCCAGATCTCGACGGGCGGCGATGTGGACCAGTCGCTGTTGATCCGCACGCCGTGAATGACGCCGTCGCGCGCGGGCCCGCGGAAACCGGGCCACTCGGCTTTTCTACCAGGGGCTGACGGATCCGCCGATGCCGTCTTGGGTGCTGCCGGAGCTTCCGGGGTTGCAGGTGAGTGGGCTCCAGCAGTGGCTGCTCCCGGTTCCTTGGAGGTTACGGCTGCGGTCGGAGCCGGGAGCGCTGACGGGTTGGCACCGGTTGGGGCGCTTGCCAGTAGTGCGGGAGTAGCTGGGAGCGCAGCGGGCACGTCGGCGTCTTCGGCCAACAGCCGTTCTTCGGCGGTCGGCGTCCATCGCCATTCGAGATCCGCAACCCCGCCATGAATGCCATTCGTCCGTGCAAGCGTCCACACTCCGCAACCGATCAGAATGGCGACGACCATCGCCGCGCGCCTAAGGCCTTCAGAGAGGCGACGGCTGGCAAACGCCCAGACGGCAAACGCGAGGCCCAGAGTTGGAGGGACGGCGTAGATCGCGAACATATTGCCCATCATCCCGTTCTGAATCGAGATGTGGGTGAAGGGCCGGGTCACGACGATCGCCACGATCATGAGGCCGATGGCGATCAGCCGTTCGGACCAACGCGCTCGGCTGAAGAACAACCACCACACAAGGATCACGATCGCTCCGACGAGTCCGCCAAGTATCGCGACTATCTGGGCGTCCACTCCGAAGAATTCCGCCTGTGGCGCGACCACAGGGAGGACAAATCTGACCAGCAGGAGCAGCAGCGCGGCGACCACGGCGGGCCATAGCCGAAGAGGCTTGCGAGACGTTGTATTGCCGGATTGCGTGATGTTCATCGCTTACAGGGCTCCACGAATTGCGCGGTCAGGCGCTAGCGCTGTGGCTCGAGATGTCCTGAGGCCAACGAGGCTATGAGAGTTCGTCTGCTGCGGACGAGCGCACAGCCAATACGAACATGACTGCGATCGGCAGCAGGACGGCAATCGCCTGCAAGACAGGGATGGGACACTGGCGAACCAGTTGGTCGGACCGCCAGAAAACGAGCGGCGCGCTAGCAGGATCGAAAACACATGCGCACGAGGAAGATCGATACGAAGAGGTCCCTATAGCCTGGCCACCATGCGACCGGCACCATGCTGCCAGCAGTCGAAGAGCCAGGAGAAGCTCGGAACCATCTGGCCTGCCACTATTCAAAAGATCAAAGCCGGCTGTGAATGCGAGGACACTTACGCCACGCACCGAACAGGGCGGTGCGATCAGTCCAAGCATCCCTCGAGGGCGCCGGACCCTGAGGCGCGCGGTGATCACAGATAGAATCAGCGATCCCGCAACACATTGACCGATGTCAACGATTTCGTCAGGGCCTCCATCAACGCACCACTGAGGACGCGTGACCATCGCAAAGACGAACAGCATCCCGCTCTTGCGGTGCACCGATGCCCCCTTCGGCGCAGACAGCGCGACATAGCCGAACACGAGCGCGAGCACGCCCGCCAGGATGTGACGCCGGCAGAACCGTGACGAGGCCTTGCGGTTGTCATGCGCCTACTCGGATCTGAGGGCCTGCAGCACGTCCACTCGCGAGGCGCGGACGGCAGGCATCATCGACGCGATGACGGCGGCGCTGACGAGAACGGCCGCGGCACCAACGAGAGGCCAGGCGCCAGGCAACTGGACATTTTCGAAAGAGGCGGCGGCCACGGCAGCGAACGCATACCCGCCGGCGACGCCGGCAAGGAGACCAATCACGACGATCGACGCGCCTTCCGCCGCCACGCGGAAGAGCAAGTGGCGCGGAGTCGATCCGATCGCCAGTCGCACGCCAAACTCACGTGTGCGCGCGCTGACACCGAACGCCAACACACCGGCGACGCCCACGACGGCAATCAGCAGCGCGACGCCAGCGAAGCCAGCGAGCACGAATGCATTGAGTCGCTCCGGCGCGAGCACGTCTGCGCGAATGTCCTCGAGGGTCGCGGCACGTTCCACGGGCTGGGTTGCTGACATCTCGCGAACGACTCGGCTGACCGGCTGCACGAGGTCATAGGGGTCGCCTGCGGCCCGCACGAACAACCGCCCTGCGAGGCCAAACTGTTGATAGGGTTGATAGATCGCCAGCGCCGGCTCGCGCTGGATCTTCACATCGTCCATGTTGGCCACGACACCAACGATGCGGAGCGGCTGCGGCTTGCCAAAGTTCGGATCGGTCCACCAGATCTTTCGATTGAGCGCGTCGGCGTTGGGAAACAGTCGCTGCGCCACGGCGTGACTCACAATCGCGACACGGTCGCTGCCGCGACGATCGTCCGCCGTGAAGTCCCGCCCCGACAGAATCGGTACGCCAAGGGCCCCGAAGAACCCGGGCGTGACGACTCTCAATCGCGCACGCGGATCCTCTTCCCCATTCGCCGGCGTATATCCCTCCACGGCAAACGGGACGCCGTCACTCCAGATGCCGCCAGCGTCGCGCCAAGGCACGAAGTTGCTGAGCGCGACGCTCTCGACACCTGGCAGTTCCGCGATCCTCCGCGATACCTCCTGATAAAACGTGATCCCGTCTTTGGAAAGGTCTGCCAATTGCGACGGGAGATCGATGGCCAGCACGCGCCGCATTTCGTATCCGGTGTTCGCCGTCTGGAGCGCGATCACCGCAGCCACCAGCGTGCTGGCACCGGCGAGCAGAACGAACGAAAACGCAATCTGGGCCGTCGCGAACAGGCGCAGGCGGCGGTTGGTGCCAGGCGTGATCCGCACGCTGCTGCTGGCCAGCCCAAATCCCGCCGGGGCGTGTGTCGACGGAAGCCGTGGGACGTACGCCAGCAGTATGGCCGCAGCCATCGCTAGGCCGGCGCCGACCCACAACAAGCTGGGATCGACGGTGACCTCGAGCGCGCGTACCGAGAAGCGCGCTGCGAATTGCGCCACCACTGAAACAAGCGGACGCGCGAGCAGTACGCCTAAAATCGCGCCGGCGCCACAGAGGACGAGACTTTCGGCGAGAAGGGTGCGCCGCAGGGCACCCTGGCCGGCGCCAAGAGCGGCGCGAACGGCCAGCTCGCCTTCTCGACGTACCGATCGCGCCAGAATCAAATTCGCAACATTCGAGCAGGCAATCACGAACACGATGCCGGCCGCAGCCAGCAGCACGAGCAGAACCGTCCGCGCGGGTGCTGTGATCTGGTCGCGGAGCGGCGTGATCGCCAGTTGGACATTTGCCGTTTTTGAGTACGATGCGGCGTGCTCGCGCACGATGGCAGTGTGAATCGCGCTCAACTCGGCACGCGCTGATTCAACCGTGGCTTCCGGTGTCAAACGGCCGAATAGCTCCGTCATCCGATGCGTGCGCTGAGTGACCATCAACGCGCCCATATGATGGGGACTCGTCACCATATTCGCGATGATCTCGGTATCGGCCGGGTACGGCACGGACGGTTCGAGCACTCCGATCACGATCGCCGAACGTTGACCGAGGCCAATGCTTTTTCCGATCACGGTCGGATCGCTATTCAGCGCCGTGGCCCAGAAGCGATGCGTCAGCACCGCCACACCGGCGGCGTTCGGGCCATCATCAGACGTGGTCGAGGAGACGGCCAAGCAAGGGCCTGAGGCCCATCACTTCGAAAAACGCGCCGTTGACCACACCGGCCTGCACGACGCGGGGCTCGCCGAAGCCGATCATCGTGAATTCGATCGTCGAGAACTCGCCAAAAGCGCCGATCGTTGTCGCACGCGATCGGAAGTCGTCGATCTCGGGAACCGAGAACGTCATGTTCTCGACAGTCCCCGGATTGCTCTGGCGGATGTAGATCAGGCGATCCTCGCCGCGATTGACCAACGGGCGAAGGAGCACGCCGCGGACGACGCTGAAGATCGCGGCGTTGGCGCCGATGCCGAGGGCGAGCGTCACGACCACGGTGGCGGCCAGCCCTTTGGCACGCAGGAGCGAGCGCAGGCCGACGCGCAAGTCCTGCCCCAGGGCCTCGGCCGCGTCATACCAGCGGCTGTACCAGACGCGCCGCATCGATTCGCGCGCGTGCGGGATGTAGCCAAACTCTCTCAGCGCGGCCAGACGAGCGGATTCGGGATCCTCGCCGCGATCGATCCGTTCCTTGATGCTGATAGCGAGATGGCCGCGGATTTCCTCGTCGAGGTCGCGTTCATCGGGGCGCAACGGCTACTCCTTGCTTGCCGCCGCCGGATTCATGATGCGGCCGATCGCGTGCACGAGTTGCGACCAGCGATCCTGCTCGCGCGACAGTTGAGCCTTGCCAGCGGCGGTGAGCTGGTAATACTTCGCGCGCTGATTGGCCTCGCTCACACCCCACTCGGATTTCAGCCAGCCATGTTTTTCGAGGCGGTGCAGCGCGGGGTAGAGGGAGCCGGTTTCGACCCTCAGCAGGTCCTCTGATTGCGAGCGAATCGCCTGGCCGATGCCATGGCCGTGCTGGGGCCCCCACAGGAGGGTCCGGAGAATAAGCATGTCGAGGGTGCCCTGAAGCAATTCGAGGCGGCGGTCGTCCGAAGTCTTGGCCATAGTTGTAGACGGTCTACGGCTTAGACGTAGAGGGTCTACGACTTGTTCGGGGGGAGCCAAGCCCAAGGCGCTGTCCCGGATTTTCCTGTTTTGGCGTTGACCATACGGCTGAGGTAGCACATACTCCCGCCTTCACAGTCCGTCTAAGGTCTAGCTCGAGAGGAGCCTGCATGAAAGCGTTGAAGGCCCTGTTTGTGTTCTCGCTCGTTCTGTCGTGGTCCGGTTCGGCGCTTGCGCAGGACCCGGTGAAGGTGGATTCCTCTCATTACAAAGTGATTCTCGAGAACGCGAGTGTGCGAGTCTTGAGGATTGACTACGCTGCCGGGGGCAAGAGCCCGATGCATCAGCACCCCGACGCGATTGTGGTTCCACTCACTGCCTCGAAAGTTCAATTCACCATGGCCGATGGCAAGTCCGAAACCCAGGACCTGCCCGCGGATGGGCCATCTACACGCCTGCCGCCACCCACAGCCCCGCCAATGTCGGCACGACCGGATCGATGCCATCCTGGTCGAGTTCAAGGGAGCGGCGCCGGGCAAGGCGGTGATTCCCTCAGCCCGGGAGGGCCTGTCGATGAAGGTGCTGGCCGAAGGCCCGCGCGGTCGAGCCACTCGAACGACTGCTGACGCAAAGTTCAATGAGCCGGCCGGGACGAAGCATGACTACGACCAGGTGGTGATCGAGTCTCGCGCCTGCCCAGATTTCGGTCGCGATCGATGGCAAACCCGCGAAGACGACGTGGGCGCGCGGCGACGTGCAGTTCATCGGCCGCGGCACGGGTCACGAGACGCACAACACGGGCGGCAAGCCCGTGGATCTCGTTGTCGTCGCAATCAAGTAACGGACCCTCAGAAACGCTCGATCCCTTTGGTGAGTGTCCGCCAATCAAAGCGGCGGAAGTCCGAATAGGTGGCAAGGGCGGTGACGACGTCATCGCCCTTGCGCCCAGGATTGTCGTAGTTCTCGCGCATTTCAACCGGGAGTCGGAAGCCAAGCGAGGGTTCGAGCTGGTATGTCACCGTGATGGTGGCGCGAGCCGGCAGGCCTTCAGTACCACCGAGAATCATCTCTGATCGAGCGACGACGCCGGTCGTTGGATCGACCCAGAACCTTCCGTGAGCCGGAATGTCGTCGCCATCCGGCATTGCGCTGAACGTGGGACCTTTGGTCTCTTGAAAAGCTACGACCCAGGTCATCGTGTTATCAACCTGCTCCTCACCCGTCTTGCTGAAGACGATTCGCTTCCGCTCCGCTGGCCGCAGCATGCGAAGCGCGAACGTCGGCAGGTTCATGGTGCGATAGTAGAGGTCGCCCAGATTGAATCGGGCGCTCTCTTTCGCCATCTTTATCGCCCGTTCGCTCAGTTGCCTACGCGGTCCAGCAAACAAGGTCTTGAGCCGTGCGGTGCGATCGCCGACCGCCACTCCGTCCATCTCATACACATCACGCAGCGCCACCCAGTCCTCGTTGGGAAGCTGGATGAGCACGTAGTCCGACAGCATGGTCCGTTCGGCCTTGATCGTCGCGTCGGCGGCGAGCAGCTGTTGATGGTAGCGTTCGCGCGCGATGACTGTCGAAAGCTGGTGGTCCTCGTAAACGGTGACGTATTCGTGGACACGCCGCATGACTTCGGCGAGCGTAGGAGTCTGGCCGCCTGCAGGAGCTGCAGGCAACAGCGCCAGAATCAAAAGGACAATGCGAACATCTCGACCGTGTGACACAGCCTTCTCGCTGATCGCGAGTCTAGCATCCACGAGCTCAGCTCAGCGCCTGCCCTCCCTCGAGGTATTTGGCGAGTCGGCCTCTGACGCACCGCCTCGCAGCCCGGCTCGCAAGAGCGTCACCGCCGCATAGGCAACGACCACGAGGACGAGCCAGCGCAGCGCGTCGAGCGGGAGCGACTGGACGAGCCACGCCGCAATGATCACTCCGGGGATTCCTCCGGCGGTCAGCCCAAGGGCCGCGCGCCAATGAAGTCGCCCTGCGCCGATGAAGCGAACTCCAGCGATCGTCGCGACGAACGCACCCGAACCCATCATGATGGGAAACGCGGCTCTCGGATCCATCCCGAGCAGGCTGAACATGATCAGGCTCGGCGCGTAGTTGCCGATGCCGAGCGTCACCAGTCCCCCAAGGATGAAATTGATCACGAGCGCGAAGGCGAATGCTCGCGGTGTAAGTGCGAGGGCAGAGCCGCCCGCCGGGAACCACCCGAGCATGCCGAGCAGCATGAAGGCGGCCGCGATCAAGCAGGGCGCAACCCATCCCGAGCTGCACCGCGCGGCGCGACAGCGACGCGACGACCCCGGCGCCCAACCATCCCCCGGCCACGCACGCGACGATGAGCGCTGTCATCTGCCGGGGATCGACGGCGACGGCGCTGACGAAGAACAGCGCCTGGGTCACGACCGGTAACGCGTGACCAACGACCAGTGTCCCAGGAATCAACTCATCGGGCACGATCCGGAGGAGGCGAAAGATCGCGGTCGTTGGTGCGAACGAGCCGATGCCGAGGGTGTCGAAGAAGTTGGTGACGAATCCAATGAGAAGCTGAAGGGCGGTAGGAGTCGAGCCGCTCTGATCCGGCAGCGCGGGTTTTGCCGCCGTCACCCAGCGGATGATCAGCAGCAGGCCGCTCGCCGCCAACGCGCCGAGCAGCATCGCTACGAGCGTCACGCCGTGACGCTATAGTACGTCCGCGATCCTCGCAAGGAGCCGTCATGATCGATCGTGACGACGCGTTCGAGCTTTACGATCTGCGGGTCGAGGTGGTGGCCACGGATCGGCCAATGGTCTGCGGTCATCGGGCCGGCGACTGGCTGGAGGTGCGCGGCGAGAACCTGACGCTCCCGCCAGGCCAGCCCTTTTCCATCTACGCGCTGTCGGCGCTCCTGCCCATCCTTCCCGCGAAACAGCGACGCACGCACGCAAACGACTGGATGACCACCGATGCCGATATCGCGTGCCCCGACCCCAACTGCGGTGCGCGATTTCGTATCACCCGCATCGGCACCCGCACGTTTCGCCATCGCGATGTGACCGCGGTCCCGTTGCCGCCGGAACGATGAGCGTTCTGCCCCGCGTGCGGCTCGCGCCTGGGTACACCATCTCGTGCCTGCTGAAGGGCGGATGGCAGCTGGCTGGCGGTCATGGCGCGATCGATCCGGCCGATGCGTTTGCCGACATGGATCGGTTCGTGGATGCCGGCATCACGACCTTCGACTGCGCGGACATCTACACCGGCGTGGAGTCACTGATCGGCGGGTGGTTGAAGCGACGTTCCGCAAGCGGCGCCGATCCCGTGCAGGTGCACACCAAGTACGTGCCCGACCTCGACCAGTTGCCAACACACTCGCGCGCCGATGTCACGCGCGGCATCGAGCGCTCATTGACACGTCTCGGCGTGGACAGCCTCGATCTCGCGCAACTTCATTGGTGGGACTTTGACGTGCCGGGCTATGTGGAAGCGGCCGCCTGGCTCGACGACATGCGGCGCGCCGGCAAGATCCGGCATCTCGGGTTGACCAATTTCGATCAACGACGCCTCCGGGAGATCATCGCTGCCGGCATCCCGATCGTCTCGCACCAGGTGCAGTATTCGGTCTTGGACCGGCGGCCAGCCGAAGGGATGGCCGCACTCTGCGCGCGATCATGGCATCGGCCTTCTCTGTTATGGCGCACTCGCCGGCGGGTTTCTGTCCAACCGTTATCTGGGGTCGCCGGATCCTTCGCCGCCGCTCGAGAATCGATCGCTGGTGAAGTACCGGCTGATCATCGACGAGTTCGGTGGATGGGATCGCTTCCAGAATCTCCTGGCCGGCTTGAACGCGGTGGCCACTCGTCATGGCGTGGGCATCGGCGCGGTCGCCATCCGCTGGGTGCTCGATCAAGCCGGCGTCTCGGGCGTCATCGTCGGCGCGCGTCATGCGCGCCACCTGGATCAGGTCGTTCAGGCAAGCACGCTGGCGCTCGGTTCGGATGATCACGCCGAGATCGCCCGTCTGCAGGCCGCCTCGAGTGGCCCCAGCGGCGACGTCTACCAACTCGAGCGTGTGAAGGGCGGGCCGCATGCGTCCGTGATGCGATATTCGCTCAATCGCACGTAGCAACACGCCCGCTCTCCCTGGAAAACTTCAAGCGAAACCCTCGTACTTGACACAATTAGATATTTAGCTAATTATCATCTCGTGGTGCACGTCTTCAAGGCGCTCGCGGATCCCACCAGGCGGCGCGTCCTCGAACTGTTGCGGAAACGTCCGATGACGGCTGGCGAGCTGGCCAGCCACTTTCCGGTCTCCAAGCCCACCATGTCGGCGCACTTCGCTGTCCTGCGTGCGGCGAACTTGATCGATGCCGAAAAGGCCGGGAAGACCCTGATTTACCGCCTGAACCTGTCGGTCCTCGAGGATGCGGTGTTGGGCTTCGCGCGCGCGTTCAAATTGGGAAGCCCGGCTGACCGACCCGTCCGAGCGATGCCGGCATTACGGAGGAGGATGGCGCGATGAGAGAAATAACAGTCGGACTAGCAGTGGCGTGCGGCTTTGTAGCCACCGCGTTGGCGGCGCGGTATCTCGAGGCTGCTGGCATCGTCGACGCGGAAAGCAGTCGTCGTGCGACGCAGGTCGTGATTGGACTCGTGCTCGCCGTCTACGGCAACTACATTCCGAAGCGTGCGAGCGCGTCTGGCCTCGCGGCTTGTCACACTCCATGGTCTCAATCGGCCCTTCGTGTCGGCGGATGGGCCATGGCAATCGCGGGTCTGCTCCACGCTGCCTTCTGGGCGTTCGCGCCGATCGCGTGGGCCGACCTCGCCGCAACCACCGTGGTCGCGACGGCAACACTGGTCACCGCAGCCTACGGATTCTGGATGTTCGCCAGTCGCAGGCGGGCACGGGAAGAGGCGAACCCGATCTCGTAGCGCCCGGACACGGCCACCCGGTCGTGTCA
>CAVTGK010000055.1:0-165844 GCA_963734095.1 uncultured Acidobacteriota bacterium
GGGCGGCTCGGGGCGAGCGCAAGTCGGCCCTAACGGTCGGCGATCAGTGACGTCCACGTGTGATATAAAAGTTCGATATAGGATATCTATATCGATGAGCACGCGAACGGAACTCGTGAAAGGCACGCTCGATCTCCTGGTGTTGCGCACGCTCGAACTGCAGCCGTTGCATGGTGCGGCGATCGCCGAGCGCATCGAGCAGATGACCCGGGGCACGTTTCAGGTGAAGGCGGGGTCGTTGTTTCCGGCGCTCCATCGGCTGGAACAGGAAGGCTGGATCGCGGGCGAGTGGACCGAATCGGCGGAGAAGCGCCGGGTGAAGTTGTACGTCCTCACCGCCGCCGGTCGTCGTCAGTTGAGCGTGGAGAAGGCGACGTGGCGTCGCGTCGTCGCCGCCATGTCGCAAGTCCTCGAACGCTCTTAACACGCTCTTTACAGGGCCTGTCCCCCGATGACAGAACCTGTCCCCCGATGACAGGGCCTGTCCCCGTCATCGGGGGACAGGCCCTGTTAAATGGAGAATAGTGATGCCGATTGTGCCGAGAGTCGTCAGTTTTTGTCGATCGATCTTTCGATCCGCCGACCTCGACCGCGATCTAGACGATGAGCTGAGGTCCTTCGTCGACGAGCGGACCGCGCACTATGCCGCCCAGGGCGTCTCGCCTGACGCGGCGCGACGTGCGGCCCTGGTCGAGATCGGTGGCATCGACCAAGTGAAGGAGCGCGTCCGGGATCGGCGCATCGGGTGGGGCTTCGAGATCCTGCTACGGGACATGCGAACGGCGTGCGCATGCTCGCGCGAGCGCCGGGATTCTCCGCAGTCGTAATCGCGACGCTCGCCCTGGTCATCGGCGCCAACGCGACCGTCTTCAGCGTCATCCACGCCGTTCTCTGGCAGCAGCTTCCGTATGCCGACGCTGATCGCCTCGTCTTCGTGGATGCCGACGTGCGAGGTGAGATCTCCGCGGGAATCTCGAATGCCGAAATTCACGACCTGCGATTAGAGCCACGGCTCTTCGACCAGGTAGGGACGGTCATTAGCATTGACGCCCATGTCCGAGTCGGCGAGCAGATGGAACGAGTTGGCGCGGCCAGCGCACACGACGACGTCCTGATCGCGTTCGGCGCGGAGCCGCTGACGCTGGGCCGCATCAACGATGCCGACCAGTCGCTTGGTCCCGACGAGCCGGCCTTCGACAAGGAGGGCTTTGTCAGCACGGTCGTGATCAGCCACGACCTGTGGCAGCGGATGTAGGCGGCGACCCCAGCATCATCGGACGCCACGTCGA
The DNA here is from genome assembly GCA_963734095.1 of uncultured Acidobacteriota bacterium. Classification (GTDB taxonomy): domain Bacteria; phylum Acidobacteriota; class Vicinamibacteria; order Vicinamibacterales; family UBA2999; genus JACCSI01. Next base: position 1,290 of record CAVTGK010000055.1, read on the forward strand.
CATCAACAATCTCAATGTCCGCGTCGTCGGCGTACTTCGGCCCGACTTCAGAGTCTTCATGCCGCCGAGCGCGACGTTGCCAGAGGTCGTCGATGTCTGGTTCCCGCGCCCGGTCGACAAGGATCGGCGTTCGCGTGGACAGGCGACCGTTGCGCGACTCAAACCCGGCGTTCCGGTCGAAGAGGCTCAGGCAAGGCTCGATGTTCTATCAGCGCGACTGACGGCCGACTATGCGCGCGACTACGTCGAGGGACCGCTTCGAATTTTTGTCAGGCCTCTGCAAGACCAGCTGACCGCGCAGGTGCGGCCAGCGCTGCTGGTTTTGGCGGGTGCCGTAGGCTTCGTCCTGCTAATTGGGTGCGTCAACGTGGGCAACCTGATGCTCGCGCGCGCGCGTGTGCGGGCACCCGAAATGGCCGTTCGTCGTGCACTCGGAGCGGGGCGTGGCCGATTGATCCGCCAACTCACTACTGAAACGACGATCCTCGTCCTGGTAGGTGCCTCGGTCGGCTTTGCGCTCGCATACGTTGGCGTCTCGCTGATCGAGTGGATGCGGCCTGTACATCTGCCCCGACAGTCTCAGATTACGCTCAATGGCACCGTGGCGCTTTTCACGGCCGGTGTGTCGATTCTCGTCAGCCTGCTGTGCGGACTGTTGCCAGTTGCGAACACCGCGGGCAAGTCCGAGTTGGAACCACTGCAAACTGGTCGATCCAGTGTTCAACGCTCTGGTGCGCGACGGCTCCAGCGCGCACTGGTGATTGCAGAAGTCGCGCTGTCGATCGTGCCGCTCGTGGCGGCTGGCCTGATGCTGCGGACGTTTGTGAACCTCGAGAATGCCCCGATCGGGTTAGATCCCTCCGGGCTTGTCACCGGCAAGGTCGCCGTGAGCCGTCGTGCGTTCTCGGACCAGAAACAGTTACTCGCCCTGCACCGGGACGCATTCGATCGCGTCGCGCAGATCCCGGGCGTTGAAGCCGTGGCCGCCGGTGGACCCATGCCGTTCGATGGCTACAGTTTCACGCGTACATATGGGCACATCACGGATCCTCAGCCGTTCACCTCACGGACGACATTTCAGAGCGTGTTTCCCGGTTACCTCGGCATCACACATACCCGACTGCGTGCTGGCCGCGATTTCACGATGGACGACCTCGTCAACGAACGGCCGGTCGTCATCATCGATGAACGCATGGCCAACCAACTCTGGCCCAGTGGCGCCATCGGTCAACGACTCGGGGTGAGCCGCGGACGGTCATTCGTCTCACTCAAAGTCATCGGGGTGACGAACCCGGTACGCGTCACCAAGGTGCGAGACGACGGGATGCCACATATGTTCGTCCCGTATCACTTCCAGACCATCGAGATGGCGCTTGTCGTCAGGACTCGCGAGTCAGCCGCCACCATTGCTCCGGCGATCAAGCGGGCCGTCGAATCGCTCGGAACCCGGCGACCGGTCTATGACATTCGGCCGATGCAGTCTTACGTCGACCGCTCGATTGGAGACACGCGATTCACCATGCTCGTCCTCGTAGGCTTCGCGGGTGCCGCGTTGTTGCTCGCCGCCGTCGGTCTGTATGGAACGCTCGCCTACCTGACGTCACAGAGGACGCAGGAGTTTGGTGTGCGCATGGCGCTGGGTGCCTCGTCTGCCAGAATACTGCGGAGCGTCGCATCAGAAGGATTGCTCCTGACAACCGTTGGTAGTGTGCTCGGCCTGATCGGGGCGCTTGCAGTGAGCGCGGTCCTGCGAGATCTGCTCTACGGGGTCGCGCCGAACGATGTAGCGACGTTGGTATCCGTGATCACGGTCGTCGCACTCGTCGCGCTCATCGCCGCGAGCCACCCGCCTGGGTTGCGGCCAAGACGGATCCGTGTTCGGCGCTGCGCGCCGAATAGAAGGCTTCCGGTCGCCGGTTTCCGGCTGCCAGCTGTCCGCTGGGATCTTCCGCCAGAAGGCGGAAGCCACAGGAGTCTGAAGGCGAATCAATCGACCGCGTGGCTTCCGGCTTCAGGCGGAAGATAGGGAGCCACGGAACCGCGACACATGGAGGGTCCACCGCGTCGTGCTACGCTCGCGGCCCGATGCGTCGCGACTGGCTCGCCGTGGCCGCCATCGTTCTGCTCGCGTTCGTCGTGCGGACCTATCCGGCCTGGAATGCCGTCTTCGACGGCGCGACCATCAACTTCCTCGAGACCGACGCGTGGTATCACGTCCGACTCGTTGAAAATCAAGTGCGGAACTACCCGTGGCGAGTGACGTTGGATCCCTTCGCCGCACCGGGTGGTCAGTTCGTTGCGATCGCGCCGCTGTTCGACGCCTTGACGGCGACAGCGACCGTGCTGTTCTTCGGTCGAGACGTGACGACGGAAGAAGTCGAACGCGTGGCTGCGTTTGCCCCGCCACTGTATGGTGCGCTGACCGTTCTGCTTTTGTGGCTGCTGGGCCGGCGCCTGTTTGGGCCGCGCGCGGCGCTGCTCGGCGCCGCGCTCCTCGCCGTCTCCCTGGTCATTTCATCGGATCGAACCATGCTCGGGTTCGTCGATCACCACGCACTCGAGGCCCTGCTCGTGGTGGCGACACTGCTGGCGATTGTGCACTCGCTCCAATCGAGCCGAGGGACCCTGGTCGGATCAGCACTGACTCTAGGCTTACCGCTCGGCCTTTATTTGCTCACTTGGAGCAGCGGCGCGTTCTTCCTGGCCATCATCGGTGCGTGGCTTGCCCTTGTGGTCGCGTTCGGTCACGACTCAGTCCGCGTGTCCTGGGTTGTAGGAGCCGGTGCGCTCGCGGCGCTCGTGCTCGTCATCCTCTTTCAGGATCCTCGGATGCATCGTTATGGAAGCCAGATCGTAGGGTTGCTGGGCCTGGTCGGAATCGCACTGATTGGCGTGCTCGCCGGGAAGGTCATCGGCCGAGGCGCTCGCAACATCGCGGCCTTCACCATGGTGGCTGCCGTAGCGGTCGGGGGACTGTCGGCGTGGGCGCTGGCGCCGGAACTCGTCAGACAGATCGCGATCGACGTCGGCCGACTGTCGCCGGATCCCGCACGAATGGGCGTGCTCGAAGCCCGTCCGCTGTTCCTCTACCCTGGCGAGTGGACGTGGCGGCAGCCATGGCTGTTTTTCCGCAGCGGGTTCTACGTAGGGCTGGCCGCCATCGTTCTGCTCGTGCCCCGACTCTGGCGCACTCGCGATGCCGGCCTCCTGCTGCTCTGGGTGTACGGCGTCGCGACCTTCATGGCGACGATTGGGCAGAATCGCTTCGGCTATTACCTCGTCACCGCGTGTGCGTTGCTCGGTGGCTGGCTCGCCAATCAGATCCTCGACTGGGGTCATGCCCGCAGGATTCCGGCCTCGCGTGAGCTCGCGGCGGTCGTGGTGGCCGGCGGAATGTTTGCACCGAACCTGGCGCCATCGGTTCTCCTGATGCCTCGATCCGCCAGCTTCGCGGGCCACTGGCGGGACGCGATGGCGTGGTTGGAGCGCGAGACACCCTTGCCGTTTGCCGAATCCCTTGGAGTCGGACCTGAGTATACCATGCGCGCTATCCGCGCGATGCAGCGCCGCGCCCCGACTACACGGTGATGAATTGGTGGGATCAGGGCTATTGGCTGATCCAGCGGGCTCGTCGTGTGCCCGTTTCGAACCCAACGCAGGAGCGTGCCTTCAACTCAGCACGGTTCTATGCCGAAACCGATGAAGGACGGGCCGTGGGTTTCCTGCACGAAGAGGCCGTCCGGTTCGTGCTCTCCGACTGGGAGCTACCGTTCCGGATGACTGCTGAGCGAACGATCATGGGGCGCTTTCAGAGCGTTCTCGACTGGGCAGGCGCGACACACTCGCTCTACTACGAGGTCTACTACCGACGAGACCAGAGCGGGTGGGTGCCGATGTGGGTGTTTCACGGTGCCTATTACCAGAGCATGGCGTTTCGGCTCGTGGCGCTCGGCGGGGCGGCAGCAACGCCTTCGAATGCCACGACCGTGCTATCCGTAGCCGATCGTGTCGACGGCAGCGGCGTCAGCTTTCGTGAGGTAATCGCGCAGCGTACCTACGCGACCTACGAGGAAGCGCTCGCGGCCGCCGTCGCGGCAGCCGGCACCGAGCGGGCGGTGATTGTGGGGCTCGATCCGTGGCAGGCCGCCGTGCCAGTCGTTGCCTTGCGATCGCTCCACCTCCGGCACGACGTTCGAACGGCCGAACAGCAACCGACCGAGTCTCCGTGGGTGCGGATCTTCGAGGTGCGGTAAAGGACTCGGTCGCCTTTGGCTCGCTTCGTGGGCCATTCAGCAATTAGCTGACCGAGTCCCACGAGGCGCAAGCGCCGAGTCCTCGTCGCCATTCCGCCCGCATCGGGTCCATGTGCGCTGACCGATTGGCCGGCACCAACGAGGCAACGAGCAGCCGCAAACATTCGTTCCGACGATTCGGCATCACCAAGGCTCATCACTTCGGACGCGAATCGGTGCGCGGACATGCCTTCGAGCATCGTGGTCCGCTCCCGCAGGGTGACGAACAGCGGATACCCGAGTTGTCGAAACCATTGCCGTTCGTTGTCCGTCCGATGTCCACGAGCGTCGGTCACGCCGGCTCGGGGCCGAAGCAGCAGAGCGAGAGAACGGCGGTGATTGTGAAGATCGGGCTCCTCGCCAGCAGACGAAACGCGTGGCGGAAGTCCGATGCGAGGGACATGTGGCGGTTGGACTGCGAGTGGGCGGGGAATGTTTCAAGCTGCCGAGCCTCAGCGACGCGACGTCACCGCTCGCCGGACGTCAAACGGAACTGACTTCAGCCGAGGTCGCGGGCGCGCATCGCGCGAAGTTCGATTTCCTGGTAGCGCCGCCGAATGGCGGACATCGAGCTGAGTGGCACGACGGTGGCGATGAACCCAACGAGCAGAAGGGGATACGACACGGCCGACGGTTGCGAGCGTGTGACTGCCACGATGCCCGCCAGGAATGCCAGCGTGCCACCGACAATCAACGCCGCGGCCGCAACTGTGACGACACGCCGCGCGCGTCCCATCGCCGTCAGGACGCCAATCAGCGCGCCGACGCCGCCGACCAAGGCGCCGGCAATGCCGCCAAGAAAATTTGCGGGTGCCGCCTGCGGAGACGTGGCGATTCCCTCGGCAGGCTCTTGTCCACCCCAGGCGTCAGTCAGTCGCAGAGGACCGAGGTAGACCACACCGCCGGCCGGAAGAACCACATTCAAGACAAGTCGGGTCGGGGTCGGGGGCGAGGCGCCAGTTGCGTCGAAAGGCAGCGTAAACGGTCGCCAGCCGGCGGTGCCGTGCAGCTTCATCATCGGTCCAGCCTCAGCGAGCGTCCTCGAGAAGTACTGCCCACCATTGGGAAAGTAATTCCACAGCTCGAGATAGCCGGTTCCCTCGACGCCGTCGTAACGCACGTGGCCGGTCAGGGCGTAACGTGGACCCTTGAGCGTCGGCCGGTCGATGGTGAGAACCGTGACTGGCGATCCGTCGCGCGTGCCCTCCACTTTGAGCGCGTCAGGGGGCAAGACCGTCCCGGCAGTAATACGGCCCTGCCGCTGTAAGTCCTCCCATCGCAGCTCCTGCGCCAGCGCCGGCGTGGCGACCGCGAGACTAAGCAGAGCGAGAAGCGCTCCCCGAGCGCTCGATCTCGCTCCGATACGCCGCGAGCAGGGTCTTGAGCGTTTCTGCATCGACTTTCCCCTCGGCGTGCTGAGCCCGAAGCACGCGTTCGAATTCCGAGTTGATCTCTTGACTCTCGACGATCGTGATTTTGGCGATCAGTCGATCGAGCCGAAGCCGCACCGTTGGATAACTGATGCCGTAATCCGCAGCCAGCTGCTTGAGCGACCCGGACGCCAGCACCAGGCGCCGGACAAAAACCAGGTCCTCGTCAGTCAGGTGGTCGAGCCATCGAGTTGAGCTATTGAGCATTCGCATCTGAACTAAACAAATAGCAAAATGATATTAACTATATTTAGTTAAAAATTCAAGCCAATATTCGTTTCATTGCACTTTCAGGCAGTTCAGCACTCGCGGCACTCCCGGCACACACTAGGCACCTTGCGTCGTCCGCTCCTTTCGACGCCGGACTACGCGTAAGGCCCAGTGGTAGCTCACAATCCCCCCAACGACGGCGTAGGGGATGGAGCCTAGCGCGGTGGGCACGCCGATCGCGCGGCCGAGGCTTGCCAGTCGATCGAACCAAGGCACGTTGCTGCTCGCGTCCCACACCGATGCAAAGGCGGCATAGCCTTCCGATTCTCCGCCCTGCCCGAGCAGCCACAAGCCGGTCACGTAAAAGGCGTAATACATGGGGATCATTGTCAGCGGGTTGTTGATCCATGCCCAGATGAATGCCTGAAGCAGGCTTGAATCTCTCTGCAGCGCGGTCCGGGCGATGAACCATGTGGCGAGAATCGCCACGCTCTGGATGCCGACCGAGGGCGTCAGCGCCCAAAACACACCGTTCGCGACGCCTCCCGCCGTGAATTCTGGCGGATGGGGGCTTCGAACGACGGGAATGACGAGGCGATACCGCAGCGCGCGCATCACCGACTGCAGTTGACCGTGACGACGTCGAAGCTTTCGCGCAGTGGTGGCCACTATGCTTATGGTACGCGCCTTCGGTCTACGGTCCACGGTCTACGGCCTACAGCCTCCAGCCGATAGCCGTAGCCGACAACCTGCGGCCCACAGCCCTACGGCCCACGGTTGGTCGAACCGTTTCAATGAACCGTAGACTGTAGACCGTAGGCCGTTGTAGACCGTGGACCGATTGACTTCCTTCCAGAAGCTTGCGCTCGCGACGACGGGCGTCACCTATCTGTTGATCTTCGTGGGTGGCTTGGTGCGCGCGTCGGGGGCCGGCCTTGGCTGTCCCGACTGGCCGCGGTGTTTCGGTGCCTGGATCCCTCCCGCGTCTGCCGATCACCTGCCAGCCGGCTTCGATCCGTCGCAGTTCAACGCGACGCTCATGTGGACCGAGTATTTGAACCGTCTGCTCGGCGTCATCGTCGGGTTGTTGATTTTTGCGACCGTGCTGTCTGCGTGGCGTCACCACCGCCACACGCCGCGCATCCTGTGGTCGACGCTTGCAGCCTTTTTCCTCGTCGGTTTTCAGGGATGGCTGGGCGGTGTCGTGGTTGAACAGGAATTGGCGCCGTGGATCGTCACCGTCCATCTGATCGTCGCCCTGATCATCGTTTCGCTTCTGCTCTATGCGACCGTCTACGCCTTCTTTGCGGAAGTGCCGCCCACCCCGCGCGACGTGCGCCGCGGGTTGGCGTGGTCCACGCTGGGGCTCATGCTTTTGACGCTGGGCCAGGTGACGCTAGGCGCGCAGGTTCGCGGAAGGGTCGATGAGGCGCTTACACAAGGCACGCCGCGGTCGAACGCTCTCGCGACCGTGGGAGCCTTTGACCTTTGGCACCGGGACGTCGCAGTGATCGTCCTGGGACTGACCCTCGTGGTGACCTTCACTGTGCTGAAACGACACGGTCACGAGCTAGCGCTGGTGCGGGCGGCCAAGATGACGGGCGCCCTGGTCGTCCTGCAGATTGTCGTGGGAATCAGCATGGCGTACGGATCGCTGACACCTGCAGCGCAGGTCGCGCATCTAACGGCTTCGAGTTTGATTCTGGGTGCAGAGACTGTGCTTTTTCTGCTTGCTCGGTGGCTCCCCATCACCGATCACTAATCGCCGATCACTGGTTGAAGGAGGTCCCTCAATGCGCCTGCTGGTGTCGCTGCTCGTCCTCGTCGGAATCGCCATGGCCGGTTGTAATCGGCAAGCTCCTGCACCCGCCGGGAACGCCTCTGCATCGGACCCCTCGGGCCACGGTGGGCACGGTGCGCCCGTTGCACGCACGACGCTGCTTGGAAATCTTGGTGAGTATCAACGACCCATCACCACCAGCAACCCCGAGGCGCGGAAGTTTTTCGACGAAGGCCTGACCCTGTTGTACGGCTTCAATCATGAAGAGGCGTTTCGCTCGTTCGAACGCGCCGCCGCGCTCGATGCGAAAGCACCGATGCCGCATTGGGGGATGTCGCTGGCGCTCGGCACGAATTACAACGACACGGCGACGCCCGACCGGCTGCAGCAGGCGTACAACATCTGACCCACGCGCAGGCGCGAGCTGCCAACGGCAGCGACGTCGAGCGGGCCTTCATCGATGCGCTTGCCAAGCGCTACGTGGCCACGCCGAACGATGGTCAGCAGCCAGCGCGTGAGGCAGGCCTACTCGGCTGCTATGGGCGAGGTCTCGAAGCGCTTTCCAGACGATCTCGATGCCGCGACGCTCTACGCCGAAAGCATGATGAACCTGCGGCCCTGGAAGCTCTATACGTTTGATGGCAAGCCCGAACCTGGCACCGAAGAGATCGTCGCCACCCTGCGAAAGGGTGATGGCGCGCAACCCGACCATCCGGGCGCCAATCACTATCACATTCATGCGGTCGAAGCGTCGCGGACGCCGGAACGCGGGGTGTCGCAGCGCGAAGCGGCTCGAGACGCTCGTGCCGGCCGCCGGTCATCTGGTGCACATGCCGTCGCACATCTGGATTCGCACCGGCGACTACGCGCGGCCGCCGCAGCACCAATGCCGTGGCCGCGGCCATGGACGAGAAGTACGTGAAGGCCACGGGCGCGAAGGGCTTTTATCCATCGATGTACTACGGGCACAATGTGCAGTTCGAATCCTCGGCCGCGATGTATGCCGGGAACTTCGCGCAAGCGCGCACGGCCGGCGTCAAGATGGCGAATCTCGTGGCGCCCATGGCGGGCGAGATGGCCATGCTGCAGCCTTTCGCCCTGCAGGAGGTGCTCGCCCTCGTGCGGTTCGCCCGGTGGGACGAGGTCTTGGCGCAACCGGCGCCGCCGGCGGGCCGCGACCTTCAGTCAGCGCTCTATCATCACACGTGGAGCCGCATTCGCCGGCAAAGGCAGGCGGACGAAGCTGCGAAGGAGCTCGCGGCACTCGAGTCGGCCGCTGCGCGCGTGCCCAAAGACGTGATGTACAGCACGGTGAATCCGCGCACATCCTGCTCGATGTCGCCCGCCTCGATCTCGCCGCGCGCATCGCGGACGCCAAGGGAGGTGGTGCGCCGCGGTGGCGGCCTGGCGGTTGGCGATGGGCGCGGAAGACAAGGTGGGCTACGGCGAACCGCCCGACTGGCTCTTCCCCACGCGCGAGCGCCTTGGCGCGGCGCTGATGCGCACCGGCAATGCGGCGGAGGCCGAGAAGGTGTATCGCGCGGATCTCGAAAAGAATCGAAAGAACCCGCGGGCGCTCTTTGGACTCTGGAAATCACTCGAGCGTCAGCGGAAGACCGCGGAGGCAGCGAAAGTGAAGGCCGAGTTCGACGCGTCGTGGGTGGCGGCGGATACGATGCTCGACGAGAAAGAACTCTCGGCGCAACAGTAATCGATAAGGCAGGGAACCACAGAAACACGGAAACGCTAGCCACGAAAGCCGCGAAGTCACGAAGTCAGGAGACAGGATCCTGTAGAAATTCTTCGTGTCTCGTGCCCTTCGTGGCTAACGTTGTCATTCCCAATGAGCCACTGCTGCCCTGGCTTCGATTCCAGTATCGTCTCGGAACGTGGATCCGCTGCTCGTCGCTTACATCACATTCACCTTCGTCCTCGTCGTCACACCCGGCTCCACGACGGCCGTCGTCGTGCGGAACACGTTGGGTGGCGGGTCGGCCGCAGGGATCGCGGCCGCAGCAGGCGCCGCGGTTGGCAACACGACGCATGCGACGGCCGCCGGTCTCGGGCTGGCACTGGTTTTCGCCCGATGGCCGATCGCGATGATGATGCTCCGCGTTGGTGGTGCGTTGTTTCTCGCGTGGCTTGGGTACTCAGCCTGTATCGGGTCGCACGCTTTGAGGACGGTGGGATTCGTCTGATGTCCTCGACTGCCACGCGACATGGTCGACAGCCCGAATGGCAGTCGCGATCCATCGGCTTTCGGCAAGGGTTCGCGGTCAACCTGTTGAATCCTGCGATCGCGACGTTCTACCTCGTTGTCGTACCGATCTTTCTGCCGCCCGGTTCGACGCGCTGGTACTTCGCGGGGCTGGCGGCCATTCACATCACGATGGCGTTTGGCTGTCACAGTCTCTGGGCGGTCGGCCTCGATCGATTGCAGCGTCTGTTCCGCCCGCCGGTCGCTCGAAGGCTGCTCGAAGCCCTGACGGGGGTTGCCCTGCTGGGACTGGCGGTCCGGGTGCTGCTTGGGTGACATAGGGCACAGGGCATGGGCACAGGGTGCAGGGCACAGGGCACAGGGCACAGGGCACAGGGCACGGGCACAGGGTGCAGGGAGCAGGGAGCAGGGAGGAGATCCACGCGTCACGGAAACGCGGAAGCGCGGGAATCACCGAAGCACAGCGTTCCCCTGCGCCCTCCGTTTTCCCTGATCCCTTCCTGGGCCCTGGGCCCTGGGCCCTGCGCCCTGTGCCCTCCACCTATTCCGCCCGCAGCGTCACAATCGGGTCGATACGAGTCGCGCGCCGCATCGGCAGCCAGGCGGTTTGAGGGCAACGACGCCCGCGAGGCCGAGGCACGGCAGCGGCTCTGGTTGTCGCGTCGTGCAGCGGCGAAGTACCTTTGAGGTGCATGCTCGCTGACGTTCAGCACGCGATTGCCGGCCGCCCGGCCGGCACGCGGCTCATCTTTCTCTCCGATTACGACGGCACGCTCGCTGACTTTCACACCGATCCAACGATTCCCCGACCATCCAAGCGAACCAGAGAACTCCTGTGCCGCCTGGCCGATCGGCCCGACATTTCGATGGGCATCGTCAGCGGCCGCCGCGTTGCCGACCTGCGAACGCGCACGCAGCTGACATCACGGGTCTATCTGGCGGGGCTTCACGGCATGGAGATCGAGGTGGGCCCGCGGCGCTGGCAGCACCCGGACCTCGAGGTCGCTCGGGAGGATGTCCGCCAGCTCAATGAGCGACTCGAGGGCGTGCGGGGTCAGGTGCCGGGCCTCATTCTCGAGGACAAACATGCGAGCGTCGCGGTGCATGTCCGCGGTGTCGAGGCGAGCCGTCGTGAACAGGCGTTGGTACTCGCCGATGAACAGGCCGCCGAATGGGTCATCAGCGGTCGCCTCCGTCGCCTCACCGGGAATCTCGTCCTCGAGTTTCTGCCCAACGTCGCCTGTCACAAGGGCGATGCCACCCGCTGGATTGCGCGTGACGTCGAGGAGCGGACAGGCGATGTCAGCTGGGTCGTGTTCGTCGGCGACGATGTGACCGACGAGGATGCGTTTAGCGCGATCGAACAGGGGATCAGTGTCCTCGTCGGGTCGCGCGAGAGTGCGGCTACCTACCAGCTCGGCAGTACTGCGGAGGTGAACGCGCTGCTGGCGTGGCTGACCCGCGAACGATAATGACAGGGACATGACATCGGCAGAGCTGGTGGCCGCGCTCGGCGATAGCCTGAAGAACACCCAACTGGTCGTGGTCGCCAATCGCGAGCCGTACGTGCATTTGCGGCGGACGCGCGAGCAGCCGCGCGGTTTCTGGGCGCGGTTGTGGGGCCGTCGCCGACAAGCCAAGGAAGAGGTGACGTGGATTCGCCCCGCCAGCGGGCTGGTGACGGCCCTCGACCCCGTGATGCGCGCCTGGGGCGGGACATGGGTGGCGCATGGCAGCGGCCCGGCTGATCGCGAAGTCACCGACGCCCAGGGGCGTGTTCGAGTCCCGCCCGATCGCCCGAAATACACGCTTCGACGGGTCTGGCTGAGCGAGGAAGAGGAAAACGGCTACTACTACGGGCTGTCGAACAGCGCGATCTGGCCGCTCTGTCACATTGCCTACGCCCGCCCTGAGTTCAACGAAAGCGATTGGGAGGCCTACAGCCAGGTCAATCGCCGATTTGCGGAGACCGTCCTGGAGGAGATTGGTGATCGTCCGGCGATTGTCTTCGTTCAGGATTACCATTTCGCCCTGTTGCCGCGCTTTCTCAAAGACGCGCGACGCGACATCATCGTCTGCCAGTTCTGGCACATCCCGTGGCCGAACCCCGAGGCGTTTCGGGTGTGCCCATGGGGCGAAGAAATCCTCCACGGGTTGCTCGGCAACGACCTGTTGTCGTTTCACATCCAGTACCACTGCAACAACTTTCTCGCGACCGTGGAGCGGACGCTGGAGGCGCGCGTGGATTACGAGCGGTTCGCGGTCGTTCGCGGCGGGCACTCGACGCTCGTGCGGCCCTATCCGATCAGCATCGATCCTGATTTGTGGGCGCCGACATCAGCCGCCGATGGGCAGGAGGGATCGCGCGCGCTCCGCCGCACGCTGGGGCTCGGCAACGAGCGCATCATCTTCGGGATCGATCGGCTGGACTACACCAAAGGCATTCCCGACCGTATCCGCGCCTTCGAGCGCATGCTGAAGCGCCATCCCGAGTGGCAAGAGCGGGTGGTGTTTCTTCAGGTCGGGGCGCCGAGCCGCGATCAACTGTCGCGATACAAGGCGCTCAGTCAGGAAGTGGACGAGACCGTCGCGTCGGTCAACAACACGTTTGGTACCGACGGGTGGCGTCCGGTCATTTACATCCGCGAGCATCGCGAACCTGACGATATTGCGACCATGTATCGCGCCGCGGACGTCTGTGTGGTCTCGTCGTTGCACGACGGCATGAACCTCGTGGCGAAGGAATTCATCGCCGCACGCACCGATCACCGGGGCGTCCTGGTGCTGTCCAACTTCACGGGCGCGGCTCGCGAGTTGCACGAGGCGGTTCTGGTGAATCCATTCGCCGTTGACGAATTCGCCGACGCGCTCCACATCGCGTTGTCGATGCCCCCTGATCAACAGACCCGCCGCATGCGGGCGCTACACGCTCGCGTGAAGAGCGAGACCGTGTACGACTGGGCCGCCGGCATACTCCGCATGGCCAGCGGAATGGCCGAGACCGTCTGATGCTGTTGAACCATGGTGTGATCGGCAACGGCCGTGTGCTCGCCTTGGTCAATCCGGATACGAGCATCGACTGGCTCTGCATGCCGCGCTTCGACAGCCCGTCGGTGTTCGCCCGCATCCTGGACGACGAGAAGGGTGGCTCGTTCGCGTTCGAAGCCGAGGGCATGCGTACGGTGATGGCGTACGCACGCAACACCAACGTGTTGCGCACCGAGGTCGATACCGTCGATGGGCGATTCGAGGTCTATGACTTTGCCCCGCGAATCCCCGCCGGGCTCGGGGTCGAGGCGCCGCTCGAGATTCATCGCCTCATCCGGCCCCTCGCAGGCGTGCCCCGTGTCCGCATCCGGTTTCGTCCCGCCCCCGACTACGGTCGGGTGCGGCCCGAGTTCGTGCCGATGGGTGCCGGCCTCGAGATTCGCGGCGGCCCGACGCGCCTCTTCCTGCGCTCGAATATTCCGGCCGATTACATCGAGACCGGATTTCCCGTTCGCATCGACCGCCCGGTCTATTTCGTGCTGAGCGGCGGGCGGCCGACCGAGGTCGATTCGGGTGCCGCCGTCGAACGCTCGCTCGAACTGACGGTCGCCGGCTGGCGGCAGTGGGCCAAGACGACGGGCTTGCCGACGTTCGCCCCCGAAGCCGTGTTGCGGTCGGCGCTCTGCTTGAAGCTCCACATTTTCAGCGACACAGGCGCGATCATCGCGGCTGCGACGACGAGCATTCCCGAGTCGCTCGACTCCGTCCGCACCTGGGACTACCGCTTTTGCTGGCTGCGCGACGCGGCATTTGTCGTCGAAGCGCTCCGACGCCTGAGCCATTTCGGCGAGGGTGAGGCGTTCGTCCGGTTTCTGCGCGACGTCGGGGACGCCGGACCGTTGCAGCCGCTCTATGGCATCGGCGGCGAGCGCGACCTCGTCGAAGAGCTGTTGCCCCACCTCAAGGGATTCGAAGGCGTGGGGCCGGTCCGAGTCGGCAACGACGCCTACACGCAGAACCAGCACGATCTGATGGGCGAGCTGATTCTCTGCCTCGAGACCATCATCACGGACCCTCGCGTCGTGTACGAAGATCGATCGGTCATAAGCCTCATCGATCGATTGGTGACCGAAGCGGTCGAGTGTTCCGCGCTCGAAGATACGGGACTCTGGGAGTACCGCACGATGCCGAGGCACTACACCTTCTCGAAGGTGATGTGCTGGGTCGCAGCGCACCGCGGTGCACAACTCGCCGAAATGTTCATGCTGCCCGAGCGCGCCGAGCACTGGCGATGGTGGGCTGATGCCGAGCGCCAGCGCATCCTGGAGGGGGCCTACAACCAGGACCTGGGTACTTTACGCAGTCGCTCAACGGTCACCATCCCGACGCATCGAATCTGCTGCTGCCAACGCTGGGAATCGTGGATCCGACCGACCCGCGTTTCGTCTCAACGGTCCGCGCCTACGAACGCATGCTGGTCGAGAACGGGCTGATGCTGCGGTACCGCCATCCTGACGATTTCGGCGCCACCACCAGCGCGTTCACGATCTGCTCGTTCTGGTGGGTCGAAGCGCTGGCGATGATGGGCGAGGTCGAGAACGCCGTCTCGCTGTTCAATCGCCTGCTCGGTCACGCCAATCCGCTGGGACTCTTCTCCGAGGATCTGGAGCCTCAGACCGGGAGACTGCTCGGCAATTTTCCTCAGGCCTATACACACGTCGGTCTCATCCACGCCGCGATCACGATCGGCGAGATCCTCGAGGCCCGCAGCGCGCACTTCCGAGCCTGGACGTAACTCAGTGGCCGGTGGCCAGTGGCCAGTAACGTACAGGCCTCAGAGACACAGAGACACAGAGACACAGAAAGATGGCGACAAAAACGTAGCCACGAAGGGCATCTCTGAAAGGGCCGTACCGATTCAAGTCCGATTGCACGAAGAATCACACTAGCACCTTCATCGAGCGCGCGCGGGGCCTCGGCGTATTCGCCGATCCGGGCCCCTCGCGCGTGAGCCCGATTGCTGACGCCGTCCTGATCACTGGTCACGATGCTTCGGAAACCGGCCCGGCGATTGTTGACGTTTCACTCATTAGAGCGGCTGTACAGCCCGCTCATAGATTGTAGCGACGGGGGAATCCTCAGAGATGGAGCGGTGTCATGCCTTCTCGAGGTCGCCAGGATCTGCCCGCGGCCACGTCCGATAGATTTTGCACAGCGCGCGCGCGAGCGCCTGGATAACGCGTTCCGCTTTCACCGTTCGTTTGACTGCGATACGGTGGCGCCCGCGGCCGACCGCATCGCCGCCGCGTCATGGGCCGTCTTCTGAAACCGCCAGCGCAGCCACGCCGACCCGGTTGTCCGTGATGGCCCCGTAGGACGCGGGCGCCGCGACGCGCGAACCACGGAATGGCCAGGGCGCAGGATGGAAAGCGGCCTCGATGGCGCCAATCTGGTCCGCGAGGATCGTCGACGGAGGACGTCGCGCCGGGAATCATCGACGGCCACGTGGACGAATTCCCAGCCGGCGCCCGCCACCGTGGGGCGCCGGTCGCCGTGAATCCGGTGGCCGACCCGCAGAGTGCGGACGAGCGGCTTGATAGCGAGATGGACTAGCCACATCCGTCGCGCGCACGCTCATGCCGCGTGACGGGCGCGGGCGGCGTGAGCGCCGGCAGCCGATTGCGCACCAAGCTGATGCGAATAGCGCGACAACGTCGACCGCGGGATCCGCAGCCGGACGGCGATGGCCCAGGCGGTCAAGCGCTCCTGCCGGGCGGCGACGATCGCGCCGACGCTGGCCGCCGGCGTGCGCCGCGGCTGCCAAGGGGGTCGCGCCGCATCGACCACCACGACCTGCGGCGCTGCGCGCGCACGTGATCGAGCGAACCACTTGCACGTCGGTCCCACTCGCGCTCCACGGCCACGGCCGCGGTCGGTCAGCGACGTACCAGCGCCGCGATCCGCGCCCGATGGTCGGGTAGCGTTCGCTGCATATGCGGCCTGGAGAGCTTTGTGTAATCGACGGATAAGCGCCACTAGGGGCTCCTCCTCTCGGAAGGAACGGAACGAGTGGTAACGGCCATTCTTTCATATGATCACGAAGAACACGAAGCCATTATGAATCCGTTGTCTTCCCTTGTCCTTCTTCGTGACTTCGTGACTTCGTGGTTACGTTTTCTCTGTGCCTCTGAGTCTCTGAGGCTTTTGTCTAGGTAGCGACCCGAGTGCTCTCTTTCACCAAACCGATGTGTCCCAGATGGTGCCGACAGTGCCACGCGTACATCTGCAGCAACCAATCCACCGTGATCGGCCCCCACGAAGGATGCTGTGCGGGACGGGCGAACTGTTCCGGTGAGAGCGCGTCCAGCAGGATCGTCAAACGTTGATGCACGCCCTTGAGGATGCCAAGAGAAAAGCTCGGGTCGGCGCTTTTTCCATCAGGCAGCTCCGCCCAGATCTGTTCCTCGTACGTCTTGATGACCGGCATGTCCTCGGTCAGTGCCAGCTTGATTCGTGTGTACGCGTTGAGATGACTGTCGGCCAGGTGGTGCACGACCTGCCGGACGGTCCATCCGCCTTCACGGTACGGGGTGTCCAGCCTTTGAGCCGGGAGCGAGGCGATCGCCTGCTCGAGATCGCGCGGCAGCGCGTCGAGCTGCGCAATCCAGGCCTTCCGTTTTTCGGGCGTGACGGTGCTCTCGGCAGAGAATTTTCCAACCGGATATCGAGGGTCCATTTGCGGATCATCGGGCTTCGCGTCCCAGCCGGCAAGCGAGTTCGTGTCATCGAATTGATGAAGGTTCTTTGCCTCTTCCAACCCTGGCGGGCGGCCGCCCATCCAATGCGCCCGAAAGGGGAGAGCTGCGATGATTCGCCCGATTCATGCCGTTGCCGCGCTCATGATCGCCTCGATGCTGGCCGCCGGGGTCGCCGCCCAGGCGCCGGCGCCGGTGACCGCCCGCGGTGAATGGACGACCGACGCCCGCCATGGCTGGTTTGGAGACGATGGCCCACGCGTGCAGATCAACCTGCGATCAAGCGACGGGAGCGACAATTGGGGGTTCGGTGTCCCCGTGGCCGAGCTCGAAGGGCTGCCACCAGCCGTCCAGTCGGGCTCCGCCACCGACATCCGGTTTACCTGGCGACGCGAAGCCGGAACCTTCAGCTTTCAAGGGTCTTTCGATCGCGGCCGCGGGGCCGGCACCTACACCTTCAGTGCGAACCCGACGTTCGTGTCCGGGATGGGAACCCTGGGCTATCGCGATCTTGTCTCCCACCGATCTCGTGCGTCTCGCCGTCGTCGACGTCACGCCAGCGTATGTGCGCGGGTTGGTTGAGGCCGGCTACAAAGGGTTGCCGTTCGACGATCTGGTCAGGATGCGCATCCATCGTGTGACGCCCGAGATGATTCGCGAATTGGCGACGCTTGGATATCGTGGATTGCTGAGTGACGAACTGGTACGGATGCGCATTCACGGTGCGACGCCGGAATTCATCCGTGCCATGGAGGCGGCAGGATTCAAGGGGCTGTCGACCGATGATCTGGTTCGCTTCCGCATTCATCGGGTGACGCCGGAATTCATCCAGGCGATGGCGAAGCTTGGTTACAAGGCGGTCGATCGCGAGCAAATCGTCAGGTTTCGCATTCACAAGGTCACGCCAGAGTTTGTGAATGCGTTGGCCGAACGCGGCTATACGAACATTGCCGCCGAAGACCTGGTGAAGATGAAGATCCACAATGTCTCAGCTGCGGATATCGATGCGTACAAGCAACTGGGTTACGGTGGCATGGATTCCGACGAGCTGGTGAAGATGCGGATTCACCGCGTCACGCCGGCATTCATCAAGGAGATTCATTCGGTCGGCTACAGCACGGCGACGATCGATCAGCTGATCCGGATGCGCATCCACCGAGTCGATGCGCAGTTCATCAAGGACCTGCAGGCGGACGGCTACCAGAACCTGACCGTTTCCGACGTCATCGACCTCGCGATTCGCGGCCCGCGGTTTTCGCGCGTCCGCCGTCAGCCCTAGTGCGAAGCTCCGCCTCGAGCCCAGGCGGCTCCGCGGGGAGTGGATTGCTGCACGTCGCCGGCCCAACAGGGGTTACGATCGTTCTATGCCCGATTGGATGCTCGGGTGTGGAGCCCTGTTCCTGTTCGGCTGTCTGGCGTGCGCGGCCGGACCCTCTGAAGAAGCCTCATCCGCCCAAGGCGCCGAACGCGAAAAGCTCCTGACCGCTCGCCGCCGCGATATGGTCGCCACGCAAATTCGCGCTCGCGGCATCACGCGATCCAGCGCGTGCTGACCGCGATGGAGAAGGTGCAGCGCCACCGCTTTGTTCTCGAGGGCGACATCGAGTACGCCTACGCCGACACTCCCATCAGCATCGGCCTTGGTCAGACCATTTCGCAGCCCTACATCGTGGCGTTCATGACCGAGGCGATGAAGGTGAGGCCGACGGATAGAGTTCTCGAGATTGGCACTGGGTCCGGATACCAGGCAGCCGTGCTCGGCGAGCTTGCTCGCGAGGTCTACACCATCGAGATCGTGCCGCAGCTCGCCGAGCGTTCAACGCGCTTGCTGAAGGAGCTGGGATACCAGAACGTTCACGTGCGCGCTGGCGATGGATACGCGGGCTGGCCCGAGCACGCGCCGTTCGATGCCGTGATGGTCACGGCTGCGCCCGATCATGTGCCGCAGCCTTTGGTCGATCAGCTCAAACAGGGTGGGCGTCTGGTGATCCCGGTTGGCAAGGAGAACCAGGAGTTGCTTGTCATGACGAAAACCGCTGACGGCATGCGCGAGGAAGGAAGGCTGCCGGTGCGGTTCGTGCCGCTCACTAGGAAGCCTGACTACAGGTTTCCAGGTCCAACGTTCGAGGCTTACCGATCGGCGGATGCGCGCGAAGTCTCGTTCCATTGCCCTCACCTGCTGTGACGTTCGTTTCGGCCCTCGCACGCACTGGCCGTCCTGCGGTCGCGCAGCAAGTCCCGACACCCGAGCAGTTCTTTGGATTCAGACCAGGAACCGACGGCGAACTGGCCCGCTATCCGAAAGTGCTCGAGTATTTCCAGTTGCTGGCGAAGTCCACCGATCGCGTCAAGTACGAGGAGCTCGGAAAGACGACGATGGGGAATTCGTATGCGCTGCTGCGAATCAGCTCGCCGCAGAATCTGGCGCGATTCGATCGTCTCGTCGAAATCAATCGACGCCTGGCCGACCCGCGCGGCCTGACCGACGCCCAGGCGCAGGCGCTCGCCGCGGAGGGCAAGCCGTTCTATCTGCTCTACGCGACGATTCACTCGACCGAGGTTTCAAACGGACAGGCCATCACGCACATCGTCCATCGGCTGGCCACCGAAAGCTCGCCGTTCGTCCGCGAGATTCTCGACAATTCGGTCGTGCTGCTCGTGCCGTCGCAGAATCCCGACGGTCAGCACCTGGTGATTGACCATTGGTATAAGACCAAGGGCACGGCGTTTGGTCGCGTCTACCCCGACCTCTATCACAAGTACGTCGGGCACGACGACAATCGTGACTGGTTCATGTTCACGCAGAAGGAAACGCGCATGAACATCGAGCTGGTGCAGAACAAGTTCAAGCCGATCATCACCCACGACATGCATCAGCAGGGCGCCGCGGGCTCTCGCATCTTCGTCCCGCCTTTCACGGATCCGTTCGACGTCAACATGCACCCGGTTTTGCAGCTCGGTCAGGCAACGGTCGGGCAAGCGATGGCGTCGGCGTTGCTCGCCGAGGGCAAGGAGGGCGTGGCTTGGAACCAGCAGGTACAACATGTGGTCCCCCGCGCGTCAGTACATGGTCTACCACGGCCAGCCGCGCATCCTGACCGAGATCGCGAGCGGCAGCCTGGCCGATCCGTTTGTGAATCCGCAGAAGGGCCGACCGATAGGCCCGCAGGAGCCCCGCTGGAATTTCCCCGTCCCTTACTCGAAGGACACGTGGACGCTGGGGCAGCAGGTTGATTACGGCGTGACGGCGGCGCTGGCCGGCATCTCGCACGTCGCGAAGTATGGCCGCGAATGGCTTTACAACTTCTATCGCGTGCACCGCGACTGGGTGAACTTCGATAAAGGTCCATTCGCCTTCGTCGTGCCGGCCACGCAGCGCGATCCCTTTGCCACCTACGAGATGCTCGAGATCCTGAAGCTTGGCGAGGTGGAGATCCATCGCGCGACGACCTCGTTCTTCGCGAACGGCAAGGAGTACGCCCCGGGTTCGTGGGTGATCAAGACCGCGCAGCCATACGGCGCGTTTGCCAAGACGATGCTCGAGAAACAGGTGTATCCAGACCTGCGGCTGTTCCCGGGTGGACCGCCAGAGCCGCCCTACGACGTCACCGGGCACACGCTGTGGATGCTGATGGGCGTCACGGTCGATCCGATCGACGGTCCGTTCGAGGCGCAGCTCGAGCTGCTCAAGAGCGTGGCACCGGTCGCCGCACCCGCGCCGGCGCGTGCGAAAGGCGCCTATTTGATCGGTCCCGAGTCGTATGGGACATTCAAAGTCGTCGCGGAGCTTCAGAAGGCCAACGTCCCGACGTTCCGAACCGCCAAAGGTTTTGAATCAGGAGGTCAAACCTACGCCCCTGGGACGTTTGTGGTGCCGCCGATTCCGGCCGCCCAGAAGATCCTCGAGACTGCGACCAAACAACTGGGGATTGCCGTGCACGCGGCCGATCGGACGCCAGCAGTTGATGGCTTCAGGCTGAAGCCCAACACGCGCGTGGGTCTCTATCGCGGCGCCAACAACATGCCGGGCGGCTGGCTGATGTGGATGCTCGAGCAGTACGGGATCAATCACCGCGTGGTTGCCGCACAGGACTTCCAGGATCTGTCGGCCAAGTACGATGTGATCCTCCTCCCCTCGGGCACCTCGAAGCAGCGCATCGTGTCTGGCCTCGATCAGAAGCGCAACGACCCGGCGGAGTGGGCGTGGGCCGCCGGTGTCGGTGAGGAAGGATGGGGGCGTCTCAAGTCGTTCGTGGAGAACGGCGGCACGCTGCTCGCGATTGGTACGGCGGTTGAGACCGCACGCGAATTGCTCGATCTGCCGATCGAAAAGGCGCTGCCCGAAGCGCCGCCGCGCTTTGGACCTGGCGCTCAGACGCCGCCGCCAAGGAGTCCGCGACGCCGAATGCCGTCGACCGCGCGCTGCGCGATGCCTTCAGCAGCCCGGCGCAACTGATGCAGGTGCTTCGTGATCGGGTCGCGGAGCCTGAGAATCTGTTCTATTGCCCGGGATCGCTTCTGCAGAACGAGTTCGATCCGAACCATCCCGTGGCGTGGGGCATGCCGGCTGCGTGGCCAATCTTCTTCGAAAGCGATCAGGCGTACCGCCTGCGGCCGGGATTCGGGATCGAATCACAAGTCGCCGCGCGGTATCCGCGACAGAACATCCTTCAAAGCGGTTGGCTGCTTGGTGAGGAATATCTGAAGGATCAGGCCAACGTGGTTTCGTTCCGCGTTGGAAAGGGATACGTGGTGACCTACGCGAGCCAGATCGATTTCCGAACGCAGCCGCGAGCGACGTTCAAGCTGCTGTTCAACGGGATGTTTCACGGGCCGTCCACGGCGGTCACCGCCGCGCAGCTGGGACGTCTGGATGCGGGCACCACGAACGATAATCAATAGCGTTGGTGCTGCAGGAGATTGAGACGCGCCTTCTCGAGGCGCTCGCCCGACCACTGCCAGGTGTCGAGGCGCAACTACGACTTGCGCCTCGGCCGCGGGTCGGTTGGGATCCCTATCGCATGCCGGAAGGGCTGCGCGATGGCGCTGCCCTTCTCCTGGTGTATCCGCACGCCGATGGATCGGGCGCTCGCGCGGCGCATGTGCTGCTGACGGTGCGCGGATCGGGCTTGAGCAAGCACAGCGGCCAGGTGTCG
This sequence comes from uncultured Acidobacteriota bacterium, assembly GCA_963734095.1. Lineage (GTDB taxonomy): Bacteria > Acidobacteriota > Vicinamibacteria > Vicinamibacterales > UBA2999 > JACCSI01. Next base: position 23,119 of record CAVTGK010000055.1, read on the forward strand.
TTTCCGGGCGGGTCGGTTGATCCCAGCGAATCGTTCGAGACGGCGGCGCTGCGCGAAGCCAGCGAGGAGATCGGGCTCGTCCCAGCCGCCGTGCGGGTGCTCGGTCAGTTGACGCCGCTTCACATTCCAGTCAGCGGCTTCGCGCTGCATCCAGTGATCGGGATTGTCGACGAGCGTCCGGCGTTTCACATCGATGACTGGGAGGTCGCGCGCATTCTCGAGGTCCCGCTCGACGTCCTTCGCGATCCGTCGATCGTCAAGCGCGAGATGCGGATTCGCGAGCACGAGGGCAAGAGCTACGAGATGGAGTGGCCCTATTTCGCGATTGACGGCGAGAAAGTGTGGGGTGCGACAGCGATGGCGTTGGCCGAGTTTCTCGCTCTGTTAGAGGCGTAGCGTGCCTGGTCGCAATCGCGGCGTGCTAACGATGCTGCGCTGCGACGCCGGGTCCGACGGCCGTCCGCGCTGCGAGGGCTGCCGCGGGCCGGGTGACGCGAGCCCCAGCGCATGGCTTGTGGAGCGCCGGGGACCCCTGCTCGCGGGTCCCCAGAGCCTTCTCGCGCGGACAGCGGTCTGCATCGGCCGTCTCCACAAGGCGTCGCATCACAGCACCGTCAGCACGCCGCGACTGGGAGCGGCATCAACCGTTGCCGATATCAGAATCGATGTCGCCCGTTCGCGGGAGCAAACCGTGTGGAGCACGCCGTCACGATCACGTAAAACGCTGCGCAGGCGAGTATCACCGCGTAGGGATGGGGGTCCCCACGTGTTCGGACAGGGACGAGACGCCGGAGCAGCGTTTTACCGGCGTGCGGGGCGGGGTCCCCGACGCGCGGACTTTGCGCGTTGGGGTGCCGATACCCGGTTGGCGGAGCGAATGGGCGGCATCGACAACTGATGAGCGATAGGTCTGTCCCGTTACTCGTCCCAACCGGCATCCAAGAGTAGACTTCGCACATGTCGAGATTTGCCCTCGTTCTCTTCGTCGCGATCGTTGCGCTAACGGCCCAGCCGGCGACGCAGACGCCACCAGCTATCGCGTTCACCAACGTCACGGTCATACCGATGGATCGCGATCGCTCGCTGAGCGATCAAACCGTCGTCGTCCGTGGTGATCGCATCGTCGCGATGGGTCGCAGCGCCGACACCACAGTGCCAGACGGTGCGACCCGCATCGATGGCCGCGGCAAGTTTCTGATGCCTGGCATGGCCGAGATGCACGCGCACATTCCTGGTGGGAAAGCACCCGATGAGCTGATGCATCGCGTCCTCGCGCTGTTCGTGGCCAATGGCGTCACGACGATTCGCGGGATGCTCGGCGATCCGCGGCACTTGCCGCTGAGAGCCGCGGTCGCAAAGGGTGAGCTGCTGGGTCCGACGATCTACACCTCTGGCCCGAGTTTCAATGGCAACACCGCGACCTCGCCCGAGGTTGCGACCAAGATGGTGCAGGACCAGAAGGCCGCGGGCTACGACCTGCTCAAGGTGCACCCTGGAGTCCCGCGGGCGGCGTTCGATGCCATGGCGGCGACGGCCAACAAGCTCGGGATTCGCGTTCTCGGGTCACGTGCCCGCCGACGTTGGGCTGGAGCGCGCGTTGTCCGCGAAGTATCACTCAATCGATCACATTGACGGGTACTTCGAATATGCCGTGCGACCCGGCGCGCCCGTCGATCTCAAGGACGCCGGGTTCTTCGGCGCCAATCTCACACCTCAGCTGGATCCGGAGCGACTCAAGCGGGCGGTGGCTGAGACGAAAAAGGCCGGTGTGTGGATCGTGCCGACGCAGGGCCTGCTCGAGATCTTCATGAGCCCCGCCACGCCAGATCAGATGCGCGCCTCTCCGGGTGTGGAGTACATCCCGACGCAGATCGTGGACGGCTGGGTCAAACAACGCCAAAGTTTCACCACGCAGCCGGGCTTCAGCAAGGAAACGAACGAACGATTCATGGCCGAGCGTCGCAAGTTGCTCAAGGCCCTGCACGATGCTGGGGTCGACATCGCGATGGGGTCCGACGCGATCCAGACGTTCTCGGTGCCGGGCTTCTCGATCCACAACGAGATGGGTGCGATGGTGAGGTCGGGGCTGACGCCGTACCAGGTTTATGTGACCGGCTCGCGGAACGTCGCGCGCTTCTTCAATCGGGAGAAGGAGGCTGGAGGTGTCGAGGTCGGCAAGATCGCCGACCTGGTGCTGGTCGACGCCAATCCGCTGACCGATGTGGCCAACTTCGCGAGGCAGACCGGCACCATGGTGCGGGGTCGCTGGTATCCTCGGGCCGAGCTGCTCGCGAAGATCAAGACGATGACTTAGCGGTGCTGCGGTCGCACGGCTGCCGGCCCACGGTCCTCGGCCCACGTCCACGGTCCACGGTCCTCGGCAAGTTCATACCTTCTAGACCGTAGGCCGTAGACCGTGGGCGCACTAAAATCGCAAGGTGCACAACCCGTTCGTTCCCGAGACGCATGAAGGCTGGAGTGTCCTGCACCTGATGTACCGCGTCGATTGGGGGCGCCTTGGGCAGTCGCATCCCAGTGATCGCGAGCAGATGGCGATTGAAGCGTGTCGGGCTCTTCGAGACACGCTGTCCGAGTCGTCCGAGGGCGCGACGACCCTGGTGCAGCTGCTGGGTCATAAGGGCGACCTGATGGTGATTGCCTTTCGGCGATCATTCGACGAGCTGGGACGCACCCAACTGGCGTGGTCGCGCACCAAGCTGCACGCGTACCTCGAGCCCACGGCTTCGTACGTCTCGATCGTCGAGCTTGGGATGTACGAAATGACGGCAAAACTGCACCGCCAGTTGGCGGAGCAAGGCCTGGTTCACGATACCGACGCCTACAACGACGCGTTCGAGGCGGAAATGGAGCGGCAGCGCCAGCGGGTGTCGAGTCGCCTCTTCGGCCCGATTCCGCCGACTCGTCACGTCTGTTTCTACCCGATGAACAAGCGCCGCGGCGAGGTCGCGAACTGGTACATGGAGCCTTTCGAGCGCCGCGCCGAGATGATGCTGGAGCACGGTAAAGTAGGCCGCGAGTACTCCGAACGGGTCACGCAGATCATCTCGGGATCGATCGGCTTCGACGACTGGGAATGGGGTGTCGATCTGTTTGCGGACGACCCGGTGACGTTCAAGAAGCTGATTTACGAGATGCGGTTCGACGAGGCGAGCGCAAAGTTCGCCGAGTTCGGGCCGTTCTATGTCGGGTTGCAGTTTTCGACGAGCGAGCTGGGGAGATTTCTTGAAGGTGAGTTACCGCAACTTCGTGAGGACGAGCAATGAGACGTCACACGAAACAAGCCTCAGAGACACAGAGGCACAGAGTTGAATGGATCAAGAAGATTTCGGCACCACAACTGTTGGTCTGTGCCTCTGAGCCTCTGAGGCGTGTCCGTGATCCATTCAGACTTCGTGTTCATCTTGTCGGGTTACTTTTCTGTCTGAGCCTCTCGCCGATCACGGCCCAGCAACCATCAGCCCTTGATCGAGCCTTCGCCGATTTCTGGAAAGCTGACGATAGCCGGGGCGCGGAACGTGCGGCGGAACGAATCATCAAGGCTGGTGCGGATTTCGACGCGGTCTACGGGCGACTCAAGGCGGGCCGGACGTATGGCAAAGAGCAGACCGGGGCGTTTTCGATGCGCTTTCCGGCAGGGGCGGGAGTCCTCTTCGAAAACGTGGTCGACGTGCCGGCCGAATACACGCCCAGCCGCGCGTGGTCACTGCGGGTTCAGCTCCACGGCGGCGTGATGCGCCGGTCGCAGGCCACCATCGCTGGAGGAGGAAACCTCGAAGGCGATGAGCCCTCTGGCGGTGGAGGTGGTGCACCTAACCTGTCGCGCCGTCGGCAGGAGAATCGGATTCCCGGCGAGCCGCAGATCTATGTGTTCCCAAGCGGCTCCAGCGACGCGGCGTGGTGGCACGCGCACCAGGTGGACAACATCCTGCGCGTGGTCGATCGCCTCAAGCGCCGCTACAACGTGGACGAATCACGCATTTATCTGACTGGGATCTCTGACGGCGGGACGGGAATCTACTATATGGCCATGCGCGACCCCACGGTGTGGTCCGCATTCCTGCCGCTCAACGGCAGCATCAAGGTGCTTGGCAACCCGTCTCTTCGGGTCGACGGAGAGCTGTACGCGAACAATCTCGTCAACCGGCCTTTCTACATTGTCAACGGCGGGCGCGATCCACTGTATCCCGCCGACCACGTTGCGACACACGTCGAGGTCTTCAAGTCGCTGGGCGTCTCACTGGTGTTCAGACCGCAGGCAACGGCCGGGCACGACACCAGTTGGTGGCAGTACGAGCGAGGCCTCTTCGAGCAGTTCGTCAAGCAAAGGCCGCGTCCGGCATATCCGGAGAAAGTGTCGTGGGAAACCGAACAGACCGATCGCTTCAATCGAGCCGATTGGTTGCTCATCGATCGCCTCGGGTCCGGCTCCAGCGATGCGAGTTTCGAAACCGTTGACGTCTTCGAACACAAACGTCCGTCGGGTCGCGTCGATATCTCCCGCAGCGGCAATTCGTTCGTCGCCACGAGCCGGGGCGTCAGGCAGTTCACCTTGCTCCTGTCTCCGGACGCGATCGATTTCACGCAGCCGGTGACGGTCACTGTCAACGGCAATCAGGTATTCCGGGGAGCCGATGGAAAAGGACCTCGCAGTTCTGCTCAAATGGGGAGCGCGAGACGCGCGACCGCACCCGACTCTATGCGGCGGAGCTGAAGGTTCAAGTGCCATGAATAACGCGCGTTGAGGCAGCATCGATAGGAGGGATGGATGAGACGAGCGATAGTGGTAGCCATAACAGTGCTCAACGCCACAGTCCTAGGTGTCATGGCGATGCAGGCTGAGCCTCAGAAGATTACGGTCACCAGCTCCGTTCTCAAGGAAGGGCAACCGATGCCCAAGGACTACACGGCGGACGGCAAGAACGTCTCGCCGCCGATCTCGTGGAGCAACCTCCCCGCGGGCACCAAGGAGCTGGCGCTCATCTGCGAAGATCCGGTCGCCCCGACGCCGCAGCCGTTTGTGCACTGGGTGCTCTACAAGATTCCACCGACCGCGACCGGGTTACCCGAAGGCCTTCCCATCGATGCGGCCACGCCAATGCCGAAGGAGCTCACCGGAACCATTCAGGGGATCTCGGGATTCCGGCGTCCGATCTGGCGCGGACCTGCGCCGCCCAAGCCAGGTGTCGTCCACAAGTACCACTTCATCGTCTACGCACTGGATACCGCGCTCGACGTCCAACCGGGACTCAACAAGACGCAGCTGCTCGAAGCGATGAAGGGGCACATCATCGGTCAAGGGCAGCTTGTCGCGACGTACGAACGAACTCCGCCGCCACAGGAGTAACGAACGGTGCTCACACGCCGCGACTGGCTGAAGCTGGTTGGATGGGTGAGTGTCGCCTGGGAAACGAGAGTCCCTGGTGCTGAGCCAATTCAAGCGGCGCGTACGCACGCGCGAGCCGCTGCAGGCTCTGACGGCAGCCGAAGCCGATCTGCTGGATGCCGTCGTCGCACGTCTCATTCCGACGGACACGAATGGTCCGGGCGCCACTGAGGCACAGGCAGCTCGCTACATCGACCGTGCGCTCGCCGGCGCCCTGGCCGGGTCGCGAGAAGCGTATCGGGTGGGGTTGGCCGCCCTCGATCGCTATTCGCGATTGTCGCGAGCGGCGCCGTTTACGGCGTTATCGCCCATCGATCAGGACTCGGTCCTCATCGATGTCGAGACCGGTGCGGCCACGGGATCTGGAGCTGGCTTTGCGGGAAGTTCCGCGGCCTTCTTCGCGATGATGCGAACGCACACGCTGCAAGGGACGTTCGGCGATCCGTACTACGGCGGCAATGCCAATTTCATTGGCTGGGATCTCTTGGGTTACCCCGGAGTCCGAACGGTTGTGTCGGCTGACGATCAGCGGTTTGGCGTCACGCTGACGCCGACGCATCAGTCCGCGTACGACCACAGTATGTTCACCAAGGCCACAGCTCGCGCGCAGACGACGGAGGGCCCAAGCCGTGGCGACTAGGCTGAAGGCGACGGAAGTCGTGATCATTGGGTTGGGCGCAGCCGGTGGCGTCGCCGCGTTGCCAATCGCCGAAGCCGGAATCGACGTCATCGGCCTCGAAGCGGGCACGTGGCTGACGCGTCGTGACTTCGCCCCCGACGAAATTCGCAACAACGTGCGCGACTGGCCGCAGGCTGTCCAGAAGTGCAATCGTGAAGTGCCCACGCATCGTGTCAACGCCTCGTCGCCGACGACGAGAGGCGCGAGCCACCCGATGATGAACGCGGTCGGCGGGACGACGCTTCACTACTGGGCGCAGAGCTGGCGGCTCAACCCCTGGGACTTCAAGGTCGTCAGCGAAACCACGCGACGATACGGCGCCTCTCGAATTCCGAAGGGCTCAACGGTCGAGGATTGGCCGTTTGGCCTCGAGGAGCTCGAGCCCTACTACGACAAGGTTGAGTACGAGATCGGGGTGTCCGGGCAGGCGGGGAACGTCAAGGGGACAATCGATCCGCGCGGGAACAAGTTCGAAGGAGCACGTCGCCGCGAATATCCGATGCCGCCGCTGCGCAGCACCGGGTTCCTGGATCGCATGTCCGACGCGGCTCGCTCGCTGCGCTGGCATCCTTTCCCAGGGCCGGCCGCGATCAACTCGCGTCGATATCAGAATCGCTCGGCGTGCATGTATCACGGCTTCTGCAACAAGGGTGGCTGCCACGTCGATGCCAAGAACGGGCCGAACATCACGACGATTCCCCGAGCGCAGCGAACCGGACGATTCAAGGTCGTGACCCGCGCCCACGTGATCTCCATCGACGCTGATGCGCAGGGCCGTGTGACGGGAGTGACCTACGTCACTGATGGACAAGAATTCGTGCAGCCCGCGAAGGCGGTGCTGCTGGCCGGCTACACCTACGAAAACAGCCGCTTGTTGCTGCTGTCGAAATCAAAAGCATTTCCCAATGGCCTGTCGAACAATCATGGCCAGGTTGGGCGGCACTACTTCAGCCATGCCCAAGGCGGCGGTGTGACGGCGCTGTTTCCCTGGAACGTCAACAATTGGTACGGCCTGCCCGCGCAAGGTGTTGCCGTCGACGATTTCGCGGACGACAATTTCGACCACGCGAGCCTCGATTTCATCGGCGGTGGCAACCTGTGGATCTACTCCGATCGGCGTCCGATCGCCGCGGCGAACATGAATACGTTCGGCCGTACGCCGGGCTGGGGATCGCAGTGGAAGGCGTTCATCAAGGAGAACGCCGATCGTACCAACACGGCGTACCTGCAGAAGACCACGTTGCCGTACGAAGACAATTACCTCGATCTCGATCCCGAGGTGAAGGACCCGCTGGGTTTTCCGGTGTGCCGCATCACGGCCGACTACAAGGACAACGAGCGAAGCATCTCGTCGTTCGTCCAGGACAAGGTGGAGCAGTGGTACCGGGCGGCTGGCGCCATCGAGGTCCAGCGCGGTGGGCTTGGGACGATGGGGCCGAGCACGCACGCCTATGGCGGCACGCGAATGGGCGACAATCCCGAGACCAACGTCGTCAATCGCTGGGGGTTCTCGCACGAAGTGCCCAACCTCGGCGTTCTCGGCGGGTCGGTGATGGGCACGAGCGGCGCGCGCAACCCGACGCTGACGGTTCAGGCGCTGGCGTGGCGCACGGCGGAGTATCTGGTGAAGAACTGGAAGCAAATCACGACGTGAACGCGTGTTGGCGGCGAAGTGGTGGACGTGCCGCGAAAGCGGCGCCGGCACTACTTGATTGGACAGGCGTCTGACAGGTAGCGGATCGACGTCAGGTCCATAACGGGAAGGCCGCCCGTAGGCATGGTGCCGGCGCTCATGCTCGTCGGGTCTGTCCGCGGCGCGGTCATCGTGACGCCTGACCCGCTGCCCGGGCCTGATCTGGCGACGTCGGATTTCTTGACGAGGCCTATGACCTCGACCAGGTTCCCGTTGTATTCTTCACCTGATCCAAAACGGCCTTGGGCCCTGAGACGCGAAAGTTGCGACCGGTCACATCGGGTCCGAGTATCACGCCCTCGTCCTCTGGCCGCGGCGTCGCGGTGAAGACGCGGCCCTTCAGGCACCCACGCGCGCCAATCTCGACCGAGTCCGCAGGCACGGGTCTCGTCTCTTGTGTCTCCGCGTGTAAAGCAGCGAGAAAGACGACCAGTGCGAAGGTAGTCATGAGCAAGATACCTGAACTACGTCGCGAGGACTTCGGCGGCTCAGTGGGGCGGCGAGCGCGTTGACGTCTACTGTGGGCCAAGGAAGCGCGCCAGGTCCCGTTTGGTTCCGTCGCGTTCCCATAGTTTACTGTAGACCCGTTCGAGGCTTTCGCGCGGCACGGCACGCATCGCTACCGTGTTGGCAAGACGCTCGGTCTGCAGATACGGATGGTGCGTGAAGATCCAGACGTGACCGAGCTCGTGGGCGATGATCGCCTTGAGGTCGTCCTCGTCCAACCCAGTCAGAAATCGCTCCTCAAACGCCATCTGAAACGTGGCCGGGCCGCCGTCGACACGGTGCACGGATACGAGCAGTGGGTTGGTAGGCACGATCGCGGCGGAGACGATCGCGTCAATGCCGAGCTGTGCCTTGAGGCTGTTCACCAGCTCCTGGAGCGCGTGTAGGCTCGCTGGCTCGCGGGCGTCCATCGCGACCGCAAGACCGATGAGCATGGTCGGGAACACAGAGCAAGGTGAACAGGTTGCGATGCGTCGACGGGTGCATGGGGGGAGGCTGCCTCATCCGGGCCATGCTCAAGGTAACACCCGGCTGAGACTCGTTGGAATCCGGTCAACACCTGAGTTTCGGAAGAATTACCTGGGGTAAGAATTGCGCAGTATTTCCCGGCGCGGCGTCGATTAGCGTCGGACTGCCTTACGTAGAAGCGCGTGAACCATGATCGTCGCGGGAAGCCCGAGGTATTCCGTCTGCTCCAGGTTGTGCCACCCGAGTCGTGCGTAAAAGCTCGCCTTGTCGAACGTAACGAGATACATCCTCGGAAAAGCGAGGGCACGCCCTTCCGCAACGACGCGCTGCGAGAGCGCCGACCCAATGCCTCGGCCACGGTACTGGGGTGCGACCAGCACCGTTGCCAGCCACGGTGACAGCTCTGGACGCGTCTCCATGTCGTGCGCAACCAGGCAGGCCATTCCTGCGACGACTCTATCGATCAGGGCCACGAAGCCGGTTGGCACTTCCAGCCGCCGCATCCGGGCCCGAAACCCCGCGATCCGGTCCGCGACCGTGAGATGTGGAGTGACCGCTTGCCATTCATCGTGGTGCCATTGAGCAAGTGTTGGAATGGCGTCAGCGTGGTCGGCAAGATACTCGATCTTCACAAATAGAGTTTCGCTGCGCACCGATCACTGATCACTGATCACTGATCACTGATCACTGTTGGGTGGTCGTGGGCCGCGCAGGCCCCTTCGGTTCCGTGTCCCACCAGAACTGTTTCGGCAGCGGCTTCTGCTCCGGCCAGATCATGTTGAGCGTGTCGCCCTCGTAGAGCTCGCCGTTCTTCATCACGTAGCGGATCGAGTTCGTGTTCTTGATGTTCTCGAGCGGGTTGCTGATCGAGCACGATCAGGTCCGCCATCTTGCCCGTTTCGAGCGACCCCACATCCTGCTGCAGGCCGATGGCTTCCGCTCCGAAGAGCGTGACCACCCTGAGCGTTTCGTGCGGCGTCAAACCGCCCGACTGCAGGTTCCACGTCTCCCAGTGCGCGCCGAGCCCCTGCAACTGCCCGTGACTGCCGAGACCGGCTTTGCCGCCGGCGCGGACGATGTCGGCAACCCCTTTGGCGATCGCCGCGTGACCATATTCCTCCGGAAGGAACCACTGCGCGCGTCGCCGCACCATGTTGTCGAGCAACTCCCACGGCACCCAGCGCTTCAACTTCTGATCCGCGACCACGTTCTCGCTTTGGAAGTAGAAATTCTCGCTCCAAGGTGCACCATACGCGACGAGAATGGTCGGGGTGTAAAACGTCTTCGTGCGCGCCACGAACTCCACGACATCTTTGTAGAGCGGCATGATCGGGAGGCTGTGCTCCTGCCCCGAATAGCCGTCGGCCATCTGCGTCAGGTTCAGCTTGAGATCGAGTGAGCCTTCGATGGTCGCGGTAATCCCGTACTCCTTGCACGCCTCGATGATCCACTGGCGGACGAGGCGGTCGCCGGCGACATACTGCTTGATGGTGTTGGTTCGATACGCGTCGCGATAGCGCTTGATGAAGTTGAACGCGGCCTCGCGGCTGTCGATGCCGGACCCGGAGAACACTCCCGGCCCCGTGGCGTAAACGCGTGGGCCTGGCATCATGCCGGCGTCCACCATGTCGGCATACGCAAAGACATCAGGCGTTGACGTCTGCGGGTCGCGCGTCGTCGTGACGCCGTAGGCGAGGTTGGCCAGGTACTGCCAGACCTCCGTCTGATGAAGGCCGCGTGGCGCCCACATGTGCGAGTGCGCATCGACCAGGCCGGGCATGATCGTTTTGCCCGAGACATTGATCGTGCGCGTGCCGGCCGGCGCTTTGAGGCTCCTCGTTTGCCGACGCCTACGATGCGGTTATCGGTCACGAGGACGTCACCGGCGGGCAGCACTTCGTCGCCTTTCATCGTGATGATTCGCGCGCCGGACAGGAGCACCGAGCCTTTCGCCCTGGTGCGCGGCAACTCGACGACGACCTCGGTTTTCTGCGGTTCGTTGGCATCGACGGGTTGCTGGAAGAACTGCGCGCCCCACGCCCAGGTGACCGTCTTACCGTCGGCTGCCCACTGGAGATAGTGGCCGCCTTCGGCCGACATGCGCTTGACCGGCACCGCGGCGTTGTCGCCGCGGCCGGTGATGCGAACGTCGACCGTTTCGCGACCAGCCATCGGAACGCGTGACGAGGAAGTGGCGATCCTGCAGGCTGACGAACGCGCGAGTTCCGTCCGGCGAAATGCGAATTTCGCTCGCGGTGGGCGGATTGTTTCCGGGGCCGATGCCGGTCACACGGAAGTGCGTGCGTCGATCGAATCCATCCATCGTGATCGACTGGAGGCCACGGTTTCCTGCCAGGTAAACCCGCTTCGAATCGTTCCGCACGAAGTGCGGGACCGTCCGCCCTGCGACGAGGCAATGAATGTCGTCTCGCCGCCGGTCGATGGCATCGAGCGCAGTTCGAGCGTATTGGGCGGATTCACGCCGCAGATCTCTCCCGGCGCGTCAGGCTCGTCGTCTGGTGCTGGCGAGTCGAGCAGGATCGAGTAGAGCTGATCCGCCGCGGCGCCGCGGATGAAGACGATGCGGCTGCCGTCGGGTGTGTAGGCGGGATCGAGGTAGTAGCCTTCGGCCGTGGTCAACGTTTGAGGGGCACCACCGGCCGCGGGTACGCGCTTGATGTGACCGCCCGCCGTCGTCCACGTCACGTAAGCGATGGATTGACCATCCGGCGACCACGTCGGCATGAATTCGCCTTCACTTAAGGTGCCTGTGGTGCCTCGGGTGCCGGAGGTGCCTGGGGTGCTGGTGCCTTGAGTGCTTGGGGTGCCGGGGGTGCCTGAAGTGCTCGACGTTAGCAACCGCGGCGTGCCGCGACGGCAAGTCCATGATGTAGAGGCGATTCATCGCGCCGAACACGAGGCGCTTGCCATCCGGCGAGACGCGTGGGCCAGCGGATGAGGCGGGCGCGGACGCTCGGGCCGTCCTCCATCCGCACAGGCGTGTACACGCGCGGTGCGATTTCCGCTCTGACGTTCACAGAGAACGGGATCACCCGCGATTCACCGCTGGCGACATCGATGCGATGGATCTTGCCGCCGACCGGCACGACGAGCGAGTTGCCATCGGGCATGAAGTCGTAACGCGGAAGCGTGTCGCGGGTCGCGCGTGATTCCTGATCGTCGCTCGTCACCGGATAGGCGAGCCACCGCTCTGCGCCGGTGTCGAGGTTGCGCACACGAAGGCCCGTTTGAGTCTTGTGACGCGTGCCGTAGACGAGCCACTTGCCGTCGGGCGAAATTGCCGGCCGCAGGGCAGAACCGCGCGCGTTGGTGATCTGCGAAGCGTCGCCGGTCTCGCGGTCGTGGCGATAGACCTGCCAGAGCGGGAATTGCGCGTTGTAGGTGAAGGTGCCATTGCGCTGCGTGTAATAGATGAAGCGGCCGTCGGGCGAGACGACCGCTCCCATCTTGTTCGTCGGTGGCGGCGGCGGCGGTCCCTGCGCATCGGGTCCCGGCTGCGGCGGCGGCGCCGGACCAATCCGAACGCCGGTGCCCCCGTCGCGGTGATACATGAAGAGGCCAAAGGTTCCGGGCTCTGGTGGCCGCGACTTCGACACGACGATGTATTGGCCGTCGGGGGTCCAGGCGGGCGACAGCATGATCTGCGGACGGTCGTTGGTGCGCGTGTCTTTGCTGAGGGCGCGGGGATTCGATCCATCGGCATCGGCGATCCAGAGATTCTCGACGCCCGTCCGATCGGTCAGGAAGGCGATGGTCTTGCCGTCGGGCGAATAGGTGGGCTGGCTCTCGAACGACAAGCCGCCCATGATCCGGGTTGCCTGCCCGCCCTCTATAGGGAGCGTGTAGAGATCGCCCAGGACCTCGAAGATGATCGTGCGTCCGTCAGGCGATACATCGAGGGAGGGCCAGGTCGCCTCGTCGGTCGTGAACTCGATCGTCTCGCTCGTCTTCAGGATAAGCCCTTCTGGAGTGCGGTTTCCTGAGGTCTCCTGCTCCTGGCCGAGCATGGGGACGAATGCCGTGGCCGACACCGCCATGACGACCAGCAGCATGCGCGCAAACTTCATGGTTCCTCCTGGACTCAACGGATCATAGCTTCACGAGAAGGTTCTTCACGAAGGTTCTCCGACGGAGGTTCTGGGAACGTTCTTCACGAGGGTTCTTCACCAGGGTTCTGCTCGAAAGGTACCGGGACCGGGGGTGAGCGGTATCATTCGGCCACGATGGTCCTGAGACTCCTCCTCCTGCTCGCGCTCCTAGGCTGTAACTCCGCGGCGCAAAGCCGAGGACCGTTGGACCTCGCAAACGAGGCGGTTGCGCCAGGAGCCCAGCGCATCGCATATGCCTACGGAGCCCTGCAGTTTGCTGAGCTGCGTCTCCCGAATACCCAGCCGCCGCATCCGGTCGCAATCGTGGTACACGGCGGGTGTTGGCTGGCAAAACTCGGGAATATGGACGAGCGAGCCGTCGCGCTCGACAACATGCGGCCGCTGGCCGCCGCGCTAACTAACGCAGGGATCGCGACGTGGAACGTTGAATATCGCCGCTTGGGCAACGAGGGCGGCGGTTGGCCAGGGTCTTTCCTTGACATCGGTCAGGCGGCCGACTTCTTGCGCACTATTGCCTCCGAACATCAACTCGATCTGACGCGAGTAATCGCTATTGGCCATTCGGCGGGGGGCCATTTCGCGACCTGGCTCGGCGTGCGGCACAAGATTCAAAAGGGTAGCGACCTCTACACGCAGAACGCACTCCGCTTGTCGGGCGTTGTGAATCTCGACGGGCCTGCCGACCTGAAGGCCATGATTCCTCTTCAACAACCGATCTGTGGCGTACCTGTGATCACTCAGTTGATGGGAGGGGCACCCGAGGAGCGACCCGATCGGTACCGCGACGGGTCGCCCATAGAACTGTTGCCGACAGGCCTGCCCCAGGAGGTCTTCGCGGGGCGAATGTTCGCGAAGCTCGCCGGTCCGTACGAGGCGGCGGCCAAGCGCGTGGGGGATGAGGTGCGGACGACGGTCCTCGCGGACGCGGGCCACTTCGTATTCATTGACCCAACGTCCGCGGTGTGGCCCGAGGTGCTCCAGAGCGTGCAACGGATGCTGCGTGGGCCTCGGTAATCGGCAATTGGCGAAGGAGAAACGATGACGTCGGTGCGGTTCCTCGGGCTTGTGTCGTTGTTGTGCGGCTGGACCTTCGTGGGCGCCGCCACGCAAAAGCCAGCGCCGCCGCCGCCCCCTCCCCTGTCGGCGAACGCGCTCGACTTCCTCGTCGGCAACTGGCAAGGGACGCTCACTTACCTCGATCAGCGTGACAACAAGTCGCGCAACACGATCAAGGCCACGCTCGATGTCGCACGCGTCGGCGAAAATTGCGGTACCAACTCTCGTCCGTCGATCCAAACGGCGCCCCGGCCGCAGGAGAGCCGACGATCGTGTCCGTTGGTCCGGCCGACACGGTGCGCTTCGGCAAGGAAGACTGGCGGGTCGTGTCCACGCGCCGTAGCCCCGGGCGGGGCAGCACGGAGATGCGGCTTGGCCGTACGGCACCGACAACGACAAGCAGGCGCGGATCGAACGGATCTACACGCGCGACGGCTCGACCCTGCGTGTTCGGACGGAAGTTCTTCCGGAAGAGCAGGGCCCCCGCATCATCCGGAACGAATACGTGTTGACGGCGACCGTCGGCGGCGCGAGTCTCGCGCGCTCGGTGACGGCAGTCGCAGGGCTCTCTGCGGAACGATTACGCGAAGCCACCGGCCTCCTCAACCAGTTCGTCGCCGAGGGAAAGATCGCCGGTGCCGTGGCCGCCGTCGCCCGAGACGGCAAGCTCGCGTACCTCGAAGCCGTCGGCGTGCAGGATCTCGCGTCGCGTGCGCCGATGACGATGCGGTCGCTGTTCCGGATCTACTCGATGACCAAGCCGGTTACGGCAGTCGCGGCCATGATGCTGCTTCGAAGAGGGGCGCTTCCGGCTCGATGATCCGGTCTCGAAGTACATCCCCGAGTTCAGTCAGGTTCGGGTCGTCAGTGCGCCCGGCGCGGTTCCACGGCCGCCAACGCGCGGCATCACCATCGAGGATCTGCTGCTGCACACCTCAGGCCTCAGTCACCGAACATCTGAGCTGTATCGCACCGCGCAGGTTCGGTCGCGCGCGATGCCGATGACGAAGTTCATCGAGAACATCGTGCGCGCGCCGCTGATGGAGGACCCCGGGACGCGATTCCGCTACAGCGAGGCAACGACCGTGCTCGGGCGTCTCGTGGAGGTCTGGTCGGGCAAGCCGTTCGACGCGTTCCTCGACGAGCGCGTCTTCAGGCCGTTGAAGATGGTCGACACGGTCTTTACTGTCGGCGCCGATCGTCGCGCACGGCTGGCGACCGTTTACGCGCCCGACCAGACGCGGTGGTCTGGCGGCGACCGAGACTTGAAGCGGTGCCGTTCACCGAGCGGCCGGCGCTGCTCGAAGGCGCCGTGGGGCTCGTGTCGACCGTGCCGGACTATCTCCGCTTCAGCGCAGATGCTGCTCAACAGGGGCGAGCTCGATGGCGCGCGCGTGTTGAAGCCAGAGACGGTCGAACGGATGACCGGCGAACGGTCTGTCAGAGCCGTCCTCAAAGCGCGCGGCGGTTCGATGGGCTGGGGACTCGCCAACGTCAACGTCGGTCATGGATCCTGCGTCGACCGCTGTGGGGCGAGTACGGGCTGGGACGGCACCGCCGGCACGATCTTCTGGGTCGATCCGGCGCAGGCGGATGGTCACCATGCTGATGACGCAGAGTTCGCCCGCCAATCCCGACGGCATTCGGCAGAAGTTCAAGGCGCTCGTTCAAGCCGCGATCCAATGACCCTTGGACTGTCCGCAGAGCGTCAACTCGCGACCTTCATCGCCAAGTTCGACCCAGCCGTCGCCGCCGTCGCTCGCGCGGCAGTTCGCAAGATGGCGCAACGCCTGCCGGGCGCGACGCAGATGGTCTACGACAACTACAATGCGCTGGCGATCGGCTTCGGGCCGTCCGAGAAGAGCTCCGAGGCAGTCTTTTCGATCGCGGTGTTCCCGCGCTGGGTCAGTCTGTTCTTCTTCGAGGGGGTCCAGCTCGCGGACCCGACCCGCCTTCTGCGAGGAAGCGGCCGACAGGTGCGTCACATCGTGCTGAAGTCGGCGGACGATCTCGATCAGCCGGCCGTGAAGGAACTGATGAAAGAGGCGCTGTCGATTGCCGACCCGCCGATTCCCGCGAAGAAGAAGGGCACGTTGATTATCAAGTCGGTGTCGGCACGCCAGCGGCCTCGCCGCGTGACGACGAAAGCACTCAGCCTTGAAGGTGACTACGAACGCTCAGGGCTTCGGCTTCTCCGCGACGACCATGAACCAGCGCTTCGCACTGTCCGGCTCTGGCCTTTCCGGCAGTGATCCCACATGCTCCGAAACGACGTTGAAACCCGCGGCTTTCAATTCCTGAGCAACGACGGTCTCGCTCACGCCGTGGCTGGGGTCTTCACCACGTTTACCAGGAGCTGCCGTGTCGCCCTTTCGCGGCGCAAAATCGATAATCGCGATGCGGCCCCCCGGCTTCAGCGCGCGAATGAAGCTCGCGTGCATCGCCGGCGGATCGCCAAAGTGATGGTAAACATTGCGCATGAAGATGGCGTCGCAACAGCCATCCGGCAGGTTGGCTCTGGTTTCGTGACCTTCGATGACCTGAACGTTGGAGGCGCCACTCTTTTCGACCGCCGCTCGGAGCCGCTGTACGCGCTCAGCTCCGAGTTCGCTGGTCAACACCCGGCCCGAGGCGCCCACGTGTTGGGCCAGAGCAATCGTCAGGTCCCCATTGCCGGCGCCAACCTCCGCCAGCCACGCTTCCGGGCACCAAACCGAGGGCTTCGATGAGGCGCTTGGTGTCGGCGGCGTTGTCCTGGGCGCAGACGACGCCCCCGGCGAAGACGGCCCACGCGACCAGTGAGATGCTGAGAAGGCGACGCTGCGTCATGGCTGTATTTTAATGGCGTGGTAAACGACCTGCGCGCGGTCTTGAGCTGGATCGACGGCCGTCTGCGTTTCCGCTGGGCGCTGCTGGTCCCAATCTTGGGCGTGGCGGCCGTGCTCGAAGCCGTTGCCGCCATTGCCGTCTTCGGCCTCTTGCGGCTGGTCGTCGAGCCGCACCGCGTCCGCATCACCCCCATTGCGTCGCAGGTCTGGCAGGCGTGGCCCACCGACAACCCCACCGCCGTGCTGGCGGTGATCACCACTGGTGTGGCGCTGTTTTACGTGCTGCGAGGGCTCTACGTCTCCTGGGCCGAATGGGTCAAGGAGTCGACGATTGCGGCGTCGACCACACGAGCCGCGGATCGACTGTTCTCGCGCTTCCTCGCCGCCGAGTATCCGTTCCATCTGAAGCGACGCTCTTCGCAGCTCATCCAGGAGATCGCGCGATCGACCGAGGTGGCCTATCAGTTGTTCCTCGCGTCGCTGTTGAACATCACGACAGAGGTCGCGACCATCGCCGCGCTCGCCGCCGTGCTCGTCCTGACCGCGCCTGCCCGAACGCTCATCGCCGTCGCCGTTGTCCTCGCGGTCGCTGCCATTCCACTGATCACGACCCGGCGCGTGTGGACCCGTGCCGGTGCGGAGCAGAAGGCGCTCGAGGAGCGGCAGCTGCACGTTCTGCAGCAGAGTCTGGGGGCTGTCAAGGAGGTGAAGATTGCGGGGCGCGAGGCGTTTTTCGAAGCTCGCCTGCGTTCGACACGCCGCGCACTGGCACGTGTCAAGCAGCGGCGTTCGATGTTTGCTCATGCGCTCAGGCTCGGGATCGAAACAGTCCTCATCGTGTCGATGCTCGGAATTGTGTTGCTCGTGACCATGCGCGGCGCATCCGGTAGCGACACCGTTGCCATCCTGGCCCTGTTTGCCTACGTTGGCTTCCGGGTCGTGCCATCGGTGAATCGAATCATGCTCAATGCGGGGTATGCGCGCGAGGCGCGGGCCTTCATCTCTGGTGCAATCGCCAACTTCAACGCTTTGCGAGCACCCGGGCCGCGCGCCGGCGTCCCCGAACCGGTCGTCGAGTTCACGCAGTCTTTGGCGTGCGATGACGTGACGTTCTCGTACGAGGATGGCGCACCACCGGCACTCAGCCACGTCAACATGACGGTGCGGATGGGTGAGTCGTTGGGGATTGTGGGCGAGACCGGGTCTGGAAAGTCGACGCTCGTCGATATCCTGCTCGGGCTCCTGAGGCCGACGAGCGGGCACGTGCTGGTCGATGGTTCCAATCTGGCGGGCCGAGAGCGAGGATGGCAGCGGCTCGTCGGCTACGTGCCCCAGGATCCCTACGTGCTCGACGATACCGTGCGCCGCAACATCGCGTTTGGACTGACAGACTCATCGATCGATGAGCAGCGCCTGGCCAAGGCCGTGTCCCTGGCCCAACTCGACGAGGTCGTTCGCCAACTGCCGCAAGGACTCGACACGCCGCTCGGGGAGAATGGCACGCGGCTTTCCGGCGGGCAACGGCAGCGAGTCGCCATTGCGCGTGCTCTCTATGCCAATCCGCCGGTGCTGGTGTTCGACGAAGCGACTGCGGCACTCGACAATCAAACCGAGCGTGAGGTGACTTCGGCGATTGCATCACTCCATGGCACACGCACCTTGATCGTGATTGCCCATCGCCTCTCGACCGTCGAGAACTGCGACCGCCTGATCCTGCTGCAACAAGGTCGCGTCGCCGCGACCGGCACCTACAACGAGCTGCTTGGAAATCCGGTGTTCAGGACAATGGCCCCAACGCGGTAGACGTGTCGCACCTGACTTCCGCCTGAAGGCGGAAGCCACGCGAGAGAACTTGGAAGCCACGCGAGTACTGGAACCACGCGAGATTACTTGTCACTCGTGGCTTCCTTGTCACTCGTGGCTTCCGGCTTTAGCCGGAAGATCCGACGCGCGATACTGACTCAACCGATACATGCCACTACTCACGAAAGGCCGCGACCACTTCCTGTACTTCTGTCACGAAGCGCTCGGTGCTGAATCGCTGTCCTCTCTGGCGCAAGGCGTCTCGCAAGCGTCGCTGTTCGTCTGAGTTGCCGAGCACTCGCACGATCTGATCGATCGCCTGCTCGTCGGACCCGAACACGAGCTGTGGATCATTTCCGACAATCTCCACCTGTCCGCCACCGTTCGGGACCCATACGACCATGCCGGCCCGAACCATCTCCGCTGGCGCCATGCCGAAATGCTCTTCACGCATGCCGTGGATGCCGTAGCGCGTTCGCGCCATCAGGCTGTTCACGGCGTCGCGCGAAAGGTCATGTCGAAACTCAACCCACGGTCCGGCCTCTGCTGCCAGGCGTCGAAGCTTCTCGTAGTAGCGCCGCACGTGGCGATCCCACGTTCCGAGGATGGTCAGCGTGACATCCGGGTTGGATTCTCGAACTTTGGCCAGGATACGGATGAGGCGTTCGTACTCCTTCTCAGGCGAGATTCGCCCGATCGCAAGGAAGGCCGCCCGCCGCTCGTTCCATGGGGCTTCACCCTCGAGTCCGACGACAGGTGGATACAGGGTTCGAGCGGTGATGCCAAGCGACTGCCGCAAGAGGCCAGCCGTCCAGTCCGAGTTGGCGAGCGTCACGTTCGACTTCATCCGCTCGACCGAGAAGTCGGCAAGGCGATCTGCGATTGAGTAGTAGGTGGAGAGCACCCACTCCGGATGGTGATACCAACGCAGGTCCACGGCCGGCCGCGGCCGGAGGTAGCTCGGATAATGGACATATTGAATGCCACGACGCCCGTAATCGGTTTCGTTGTGCACTCCCACGAGCACGTCGAATCGATCGATCAGGCGCCGGGTAAATCGCATCAGCAGGCCGGAGCGAATCAGCGCCGCCGGGACCGGGAGGTGGTCCGGGACGTACGACCACTGCCGTGGAACCACGATCGAGTCGAAGTCCGATGGACGAAGCGCCGTTCCAAAGAACCGATTGATCGAGTCCACGTCGACTGGTCGCCACGAGAGGACAGTGACGTGATGGTCACCGCCAATGCCTGCAGCATCCACGCTGCGACGCCGTTGCCGCCACCCGGCGGCTGCAGCGACGGCTGCACCAGCAATACACGCCGCATATCAGTCGAATCGCGCAGTCATGAAGGCAACAAGTGATAGCACGAGCGTGACACCGTACAACACCAGCACCGTGTTCCGAGTCGACCATCCCAGGGCGACCAGGCGATGGTGAATGTGCTGCCGATCCGGCTCCGTGATTTGCCAGAGCACTCCGACGAGCGCGCTTCGGCCCAGTGAGGACGGGCGCCGTGTGCGGCGAACGAGGGCGCTCAGCGTGTCGGCCAACGGCAGCGCGAAGATCAAGATCGGCACGCCCGCCGCCAGGGCCGTGGCCCCCTTCTGCCACCCGGTAATCGCCGTCGTCGCCAACACGAAGCCGAAGACCAGGCTGCCCCCATCGCCGAGGAAAATGGAGGCGGGCGCGAAGTTGAAGGCGAGAAAGCCGAGCGCCGCCCCCACTAGAGCGCAGAGCAGCATCGCTTCGGCGACGTGTCCGCGGCCGACAAGGATTGCGGCACAGGTCGCTCCGGCGATGACAGCGATTCCGGCCGCCAGACCGTCTATACCGTCAATCAGGTTGAAGGCATTGGTCAGTCCGACAATCCAGGCGAGCGTAACTGGCCAGCTCAACACGCCAAGCTGCCAAGTGTGCCCGACGACCGTCAAACGTTCGATGAGCAACCCCGACGTCATGACCAGCAGGGCTGCAGCTATCTGCACGACGATCTTGAGCCGCGCCCGGACCGGCCGGAAGTCGTCGATGAGGCCCACCGCGAAGACCAGGAGGGTTCCGAGAAGGATCGACGTCAAAGGCGCAAACGGCGGCGTCACGACGCCGAGCGTGGGGCCAGCCAGGATCAGAGGGCTCAAGGCCGCGGCCGCCGCCAGGACGATTGCGACGCCACCCACTCGAGGAACGGACGTCGAATGAACCTTCCGTCCGCCTGGCGCGTCTACAAGCCCGAGCGCCTCGGACGTTCGTGTCACGACAGGTGTCAGCAGCAGGGCGAAGACGCTGCCGGCGAGGATCAGGGCTAGATAAACGGTCATGCGAACTGCAGTCGTCGTGCTCGGAGATCTCGGACGCAGTCCCCGAATGCAGTACCACGCGCTTGCGCTCGCCGTCAACGGAAGCGAGGTGGATCTCGTGGGGCTCGAAGGGGCGCCCCTTCACACGGCGCTCACCAGGGAGTCGCGCCTGAGGTCCCATCGCCTTGGCGATCGGGCGTTTGCGTCGCGCCATTCTCATGGTCCACGACGGTTCGTCTGGATGTCGGCCGCGCGCGCGTCGATGCAGGCCAGCCGGCTGCTCGCCACGCTGATGCGGTTGCCCAAACCCGACGTCATTCTTGTTCAGAACCCGCCATCGACGCCCACGCTCGCGGTGTCGTGGCTGGTTTCGCGGATGCGAGGCGCGCGGCTCGTGGTCGATTGGCACAACCTGTCGCACACGATCCTCGCGGTGCCACTGGGCGAGCATCATCGGGCGGTTCGTGCCTTGGCCCGCAGCGAGCGTCGCTGGGGACGGCGTGCGGATGGCCATCTAGCCGTTTCCAAGGCGTTGGCTGACTGGCTGCACCGCGAGTGGAAGATCGACGCCACCGTCCTTTCCGATCGCCCGGCCTCGTTTCTCGCGAAATCTCCGCTCGAAGTCAGCAACGAGTTGTGGCAGCGGCTGGCGCACGATCATCATCTCGGCCCGCGCCGCATCCCCCTCGTCGTGTGCCCGACAAGTTGGACTCCCGACGAGGACTTCGACCTGCTGCTCGAAGCACTCGAGCGTGCCGAGCGGGCGAGAGTTGCGGCGCACGGCGCGAGCGATGGGCAATCGCCCGACCTCGCCGTGCTGCTGACAGGCCGGGGACAGCTGAAGACCGACTTCGAGCGACGACTCAGTCGACGCAACTTCAAACGCCTTGCCGTCCGCACGGCCTGGTTCGAACCCAACGACTACCCCGTGCTCGTCGGCATGGCCGATGCCGGCCTGTGCCTGCACCAGTCGTCGTCTGGTCTCGACCTGCCGATGAAGCTGTCCGACTTTCGAGGCGTCGCGGTGCCTGTTTGCGCGTATGACTACGCACCCGTGCTGAGTGAGGCCATTACGCCGGGGCGAGAAGGGGTGACCTTTCGAGATCCCGGCGAGCTCTCGGCGGTCCTGCTCGCGCTCGCCGCCGGCGACCTGAGCTCGGTGCCCAAGTTCGCGGCGTCACGCGCCTGGTTGGCCGCCAATCCGGCCGAACGATGGGACGAACACTGGCTTCGGGTGCAGGGGGTGATTACTGGACGCTCGGTGATTGTGTGATGGTGGGGAATCACCCAATCGATCAATGCAAGATCTGACCCTGACGCTGGGTCGATCCGCGCGGCGCGAGCCGCGGGAATGACTCCAGCGAGCACCGCCACGACCAGCATCAGCACCACCACCGCTCCCAGCGCGATCGGATCCCGTGCGCTGACTTCAAACAGTTGGCCCTGGAGCAGTCGGCCGGTCAGCAGCGCTGCGAACAGCCCGACGATCAGCCCAAATGTCACCGGCTTGAGGCCATGGACCGCGACCTGGCGGACAACGTCGCCAGCTGACGCGCCCAGCGCCATGCGGAGACCGATTTCTTTGGTGCGCTGGGCAACGAGCCACGCGATCACGCTGTAGATTCCCAGACCAGCCAGGACCAGTCCGGTGATCCCCAGCACCGTCATCAACATCATGTTGAACGTCGCTTGCGCCACCGTCTGCCGAAGCCCTTCGTCCATCGTTCGAATGGCGTAGACCGGCAACGTCGGATCGAGATCGCGGACGGCTTGACGCAGTCCGCCAGTGAGCAGCGACGGATCGCCGCCAGAACTCCGAGCCATCACGTTCATCGTGCGACCGATCCACGTCCACGCCACGTCGGGAATCTGCATGATGGGCAGATAGAACTCCGGACGCGGCGGTTGCGCCGGACCGCGAGATCGCACATCAGCGACGACACCCACGACGGTTTTCCACATCGGACCGTCGGGCCCGCTCTCGCAGCACGTGATCCGCTTGCCGATCGGGTCCTGTCCTTCGAATGCTTCGCGTGCGAGCGTTTCGTTGATCACCATGACCAGCGGGGCGCTGCGGACGTCCTGCGGTGTGAACGCTCTTCCCGCCTTCAACGGGATACGGAGCGCGCGGAAGTAGTCGGGCGTCACGAAGTGCGATTGGCTGTTGATGATGCTCGACATGTCGAGCGGCCGTCCTTCGGGGATCAAACCATTCGAACTTCCGCTCCCGAGCAGTGGAGGCTGCGAGTCGAGGGCAGCGACTTCGACGCCGGGCGCCGCCGACAACCGCTCGAGGATGGTCATGAACGCCGTGCGGGCCTGGACGCGGGCTGCCATACTGCGCGGCCGGCAGCGCAACCCGCGCGCTGAGCACTCCCGACGTATCGAATCCAATCGGCACTGCCTGAAGATTGATGCCGCTTCGCACGAGCAGTGCGGCGCCGGCCAGCACGATCAGCACGAGCGCTGCCTGAGAGGCGATGAGCGTTTGGCGGACCCACGGTCGCACCGTTCCGCTCGTGGCGCCTTTGCCATCGCCGAGCTCGTCGCGAAGCTCGCGCCCGCGCACGGTCTGCAGCGCGGGTAGCAGTCCGACGAGTGCCGCGCTTCCCAGCACCATTCCAACGGCCGCAAGGACGACCGTGAGATCGAGCGTCGCGGTTTCCAGGCGGGGAACACCCGTCGGGGCGTTCGCCACCAGGATCGGTAACAGCCACCAGGCGAGCAGCACGCCGGCGATGCCGCCGATGCCGGCGAGCACCAGGCTTTCGGTCAGCACCTGGCGAACGATGCGGGCGCGACCGGCACCGATGGCCGCGCGAATGGCCAGCTCGCGTGATCGCGCCGCGAGCCGCGCCAACAGCAGGTTGGCGACATTGGCGCACGCGATGAGCAGAACCAGCGCAACCGCCGCCAGCAGCACAAAGAGTCGTGTCCGGAAGTCGCCGATCACGAAATCCGACAACAGCTGCGCCGCGATCTCGCGCTCGACGTTGAACTTGGGATGGTCTCGCGAGAGATTTCGGCCGACTCGGGCGAGCTCTTCGTTGACCTGCGCGAGACGTCACGTCGGCGCGGCGCCGCCCGTACAGGTCCAGAAAGTGCTCGTCATACATCGCCAGGCGCTCGGCCGTGAACGCCGCGGGGACGAGAAGCTCTGCCGTATCGGCGAACGCGTCGAATGAGCGGAGGCATGATCCCAACGACCTGGTAGGGCAGCCCGTTCAATCGAATCGACCGGCCCACAATGTTCGGATCGCCGCCGAAGCGTCGCTCCCAGAACTGTGACGTCAAGACGACCACTTGCTCTCGGCCCGGCACGATCCTCGGTCTCTGTGATAGAACCGGCCATGCAACGGCGGCACACCGAACACATCGTCGAAGTTGGCACGTCGTGCGCATCCCTAGGATTCGCTCGGGCTGTGCCCTCGTCCGACAGGTTGAAGCTGCCGTAAAAGCCAGCCGCGAGCTGATCCGAACGTCGTGACGCTGGTTCCGGATGTAGTTGTAGTTGCCGACCGGACACGCTGCCCCTCTGGCCACGCCAGTTGGTGTAGACGCAGAAGCACGCGATCCGGTTGATCGAACGGGTAGGGCCGCAGGACGACGGCGTTCACGACGCTGAAGATGGCTGTCGTGGCGCCGATTCCGAGCGCCAGCGTGAGCACCGCTGCTGCGGTAAAGCCGGGATGCAGCCGGCACTGACGCAACGCAAAGACGACGTCCTGCCTCAGTTCGTCCAACCATTCGCGTCGAGCAATGGCCCGATCGCGCCGGTGGCCGATCGCGGTGAGTTGCGAGTGCATGCGATCGACGTTTCCGAAGCGGCGGACGGCCTCCCGATGCGCGGTGTCGGAATCCATCCCGCGATCGATGAGCTCCTGCGTCCGCAGATCGACGTGATGCGCGAGCTCGTCGCGGACTTCGACCTCAACCGGAACGCGCCAGAGCAGCGAGCGTAAGTCGTTGCCGGATCTTCATGACGTCACCAGAACCTTGTTGACGGCTTGTGCGAAGGTCGCCCACGCCTCGGTGTCGCTGGCCAACTGTTGACGTCCTTTGCGGGTCAGGCGGTAGAACTTGGCGCGGCGGCCGAGCTCGGAAATGCCCCACTCCGCATCGATCCACCCACGTTTTTCCATGCGATAGAGCGCGGGATACAGCGAGCCCTCTTCGACGGCCAGGGCCTGATCGGTGACGTCCTCGATCCACCGCGCGACGCCATAGCCGTGCATCGGCGCCCCGCGTGAGCGTCTTCAGGATGAGCGATTCGAGTGTTCCGGGCAGGAAATCGGCCGGGTTTCGCGGCATGGTCGTGAGCCCTCCGGTTGATGAGATACCTCGACCATCAATACCTAGAGAATCTTGGTAATAGGACGGCAGGCGCGCGAAAAAGGTTCGATCGACCCGTCGGCTACAATGCCGGACCTGTGTCGCCTCTACCTATCACCACGGTTGCAGAGCGCCTGGGCATACCCGAGAGCGTCCTCGAACCGTATGGAAAGTATACGGCCAAGATTCGCCTCGACCTGCTCGATCGCTTCGAGAAGCCACGCGGCAAGCTCGTGCTGATCACCGCCATCACGCCGACGACCAGCGGTGAAGGGAAGACCGTCACCACCATTGGGCTGACCCAGGGACTCGTGAAACGTGGACACACGGCCGTGGCCGCGCTGCGTGAGCCTTCGCTCGGACCCGTGTTCGGTCAGAAGGGCGGCGCAACCGGCGGCGGGAAGGCGTCGCTGCACGCCGCTCGACAAGATCAACCTGCACTTCAACGGCGACTTCCACGCCATCACGTCGGCCCACAACCTTCTCGCGGCGCTGATCGACACGCACTTCCATTTCGGCAACGAGCTCGGCTCGACCCGAAGGAGATACTGTGGCCGCGGGCCATGGACATGAACGATCGCGCCCTGCGCCAGATCGCGACCGGGCTCGGTGGCCGGACTAACGGCCCTGCGCGCGAGACTGGATTCGTCATTACGGCGGCGTCGGAAATCATGGCGATTCTGGCGCTGTCCGAGAGCCGGGCCGATCTCCGTCGCCGATCTGGGCGAGATTGTCATCGGATTCACGACCGCAGGGCAAGCCCGTGCGCGCAGCGGACCTGAAGGCGGTCGGGCCGATGATGGTGCTGCTCAACGATGCGTTGTTGCCCAATCTGGTGCAGACCACCGAGGGCGCGCCGGCGATCGTTCACTGCGGCCCGTTCGCCAACATCGCTCACGGCACCAGCAGCGTGCTCGCTCAGCGCATGGGACTTCACCTGGCCGACTACGTCGTCAACGAAACCGGGTTTGCTGCGGATCTGGGCGCCGAGAAGTTCTTCGATATCGTGATGCCGATGTGCGGTCACGTCCCGTCGGTGGCCGTGGTGATCGTGACACTGAAAGCGCTTGCGGGCGCAGGGCGGATCGGTCGACGGCACGGGTCCTGTCGAGCGCGGCTTTCCCAACCTGCAGCGTCACCTCGCCAACCTTGGCGCTGGGGTGTTCCTGCGGTCGTTGCGCTCAACCGGTTTCCCGAGCGACTCCGACGGAAGACCTCGAGCGCGTGCGAGCTTACTGCCTCGTCGCTCGGTGTAGAGGCGGCGATTTCCGAAGGCTACGCGAAGGGCGGTGATGGGATGACCGATCTTGCGGACCGGGTCGTCGCGGCCGCCGTCAGCGTCCAACCCCGACGAGGTGAAGCCCCTTTACGATGTCGGCACTGCCGCTCGAAGACAAGATCACTGGAGATCGCAACGAAGGTGTACGGCGCCGAAGGCGTCTCGATCAAACCAGCGGCGAAAACCCGGCTTCAGCAGTTCGACGACCTCGGCTACGGCAAGCTCCCGGTGTGCATCGCGAAGACGCAGTATTCGTTTAGCGACGATCCAAAGGTGATGGGCGCTCCGTCGGGCTGGACCCTCAACATTACCGACGCCTCGCTGTCGGCTGGCGCCGGGTTCGTGGTCGCGATTGCCGGCAGCATGATGCTGATGCCGGGCCTCGGGAAGACGCCCCAGGCGCAGAAGCTGGACGTGGACGATGACGGGAACGTGAAGGGCATGGAATACTGACGGTTAGTTACAAGTTACAAGTTACAAGTTCAAAGTTGAGTTCTGAGTTTTGAAGTTGATGACGCGTTGCGGCGCCGAAAGGCGCCGCAGTTTGTAACTTGTAACTTGTAACTTGTAACTTCCCACCGTGGTATGTCGAATCCGCGCGGACTCGATCGTCATACCGGTTGAGGCGCGACTGATGCGCTCACCATACGAGGTCTGACATGCCCAACTACGTTTTGCTACTGCACGAATCCAGCTCGTTCCCGCCCGACATGAACCCCGCCGACATGCAGGCGATCATCCAGCGTTACATCGCGTGGCGACAGCGGGTCCAGAGTGGCGGACGGAAGGTCGAGGGACACAAACTCGTGGACGGTCGGGGGCGCACCATGCGAGGCAAGCCAGGGTCGTCGACCGTGACCGACGGGCCGTACGCCGAAGCGCGAGAGGTGATTGGCGGGTTGTTCGTGCTCGAAGCGAAAGACTATGACGAGGTTGTGAGGTTGTGCCAGGACTGCCCGCATCTCGATTTTGGCAGCATCGAGATTCGGGAGGTTCAGCCAACGGGTTAGGCGGCAGGTCTGTTCACGTGCAAGCCACAGAGATCACAGAGCCACAGAGTTGGAAGTAATCTCTGTGTCTCGGTGACTCTGTGGCCCAGTACGTGACTGGTACGGACTTGCAGTTAGGCGCCCCCCATGTCGATCGATTCCCTCATCGAGCACCTCTTTCGCCAGCAGGCATCACAGATGGTTGCGACGCTGACCCGCGCGCTTGGGGGCAGGCACCTCGCACTCGCCGAAGAAGCGGTTCAGGACGCCATGCTGACGGCCCTTCAGCAGTGGCCCTTTCGCGGCGTTCCGGACGACCCGGCGGCCTGGCTGTTTCGAGTGGCCCGCAATCGTGCCTTGGACCGCTTGCGCCATCAGCGAGTCGTCGCCGACAAAGAGGTCGTGGTCCGCGAATCGTACGAAGACCGGGCGTCGGCCGTGCCCGCGGAGGCGCTGCTGGAAGGCGAGATGCCGCCGCTCGATGACGACCAACTCGGCATGATGTTTCTCACCTGCCATCCGGCGATCCCTCGCGAGTCCCGGGTGGCGTTGACCCTGAAGCTCGTTGGTGGGTTCGGGGTCGGTGAGATCGCACGTGCCTTTCTTAGCCCACGAAAGCGCCATCCAGCAGCGACTGGTTCGAGCCAAACGCGTGTTGCGGGATCACGACGTGGCATTCGGCACCCCGAGTGCCGAGGAGTTGGCGATCCGACTCGACTCGGTTCTCGAAAGCCTGTATCTGATGTTCAACGAAGGGTACGCCGCCACGGCCGGCGATACACTGCTTCGCGAGGACATCGCTGGCGAAGCCGTTCGTCTGACGGCCCTCGTCACCAGTCATCCCGCAACCTCCACTCCACGCGCTTGGGCCCTTCGCGCCCTCATCCTCTTGCACATGGCGCGATTCGCGGCGCGGGTCAGTTCTGAGGGCGATCTCTTTCTGATACGCGACCAGGATCGCACCAAGTGGGATGGCGTGCTCGTGCGCGACGGGCTGGAGGCGCTCGACCGCGCCGCGTCGGGTGAGGACGTGTCGCCGATACCATTCGAGGCCGAGATCGCGGCGTGTCATGCGGTCGCTCGTAACTGGCAGGAGACCGACTGGCCGAGAATCCTGGAGTGCTACACAGGCCCTTAGCGCGCTGACCGGATCTCCGATCGTAGTCACTCAACGCCGCGATAGCGCGCTCGCAGCGTCGACGGGCCACGCGCGGCGATCGCAGAGATCGAACATCGTCGCCGCGCATCCCGCACTCGCCACGTATCATCTGCTGCCGGCGGTCCTCGCCGAGCTGTGGCGGGAAGCCGGTGAGACGGATCGCGCTGCCGCCTACTACCGCGACGCGCTCGCCCTGGTGCGATCGGCGCCCGAACGCCGGTTTCTGGCGACTCAGCTCGAGGACTTGGGCGCTTATTGACTCGCTCGTCTAAACCGCCTCGGTCTCGCCCGCGTCGCTCCTCACCAATCGCTCTTGGGCCCCGGGCCTGTACAGTGTCTCCTTCGTCACCGAGCCATCGAGCTGGATGATGCGCGCAATAGCGCCCGTCCATCCGGTCTGGTGGCTGGCGCCGATGCCGGCCCCGTTGTCGCCATGGAAGTACTCGTAGAACAGGAGGTGGTCACGCCAGTGCGGATCGGTCTGGAACTTCTCGGTGCCGCCATAGACTGGCCGCCGTCCGGCGCTGTCGCGCAGGAACGTGCCAGTCAGCCTTTCGGCTAATTCGTGCGCCACGTCGAACAGCGGCATCTGTCTGCCGGAGCCGGTCGGGCACTCGACGGTGAACGCGTCGCCGTAATAGGCGGCCAGGCGCAGGAGAGACGAATAAAGCATCAGGTTGACGGGCATCCACACGGGCCCGCGCCAGTTGGAGTTGCCGCCGAACATGCCGCTGTCCGAGTCGCCGGGCAGATACGAGACTCGGAACTCCTGGCCGCGGTGATGGAACACATACGGATGCTCCAGGTGGTAGCGCGACAACGCCCGGATGCCGTGCGGGCCGAAGAACTCCTGCTCGTCGAGCATCCGCGCCAGGATGCGGCGCAGCTTCGTCTCGTTCACCGTCGAGATCAGGCGGCGGCCCGCGACGCCGGGCGTCGCCGGCATGTGCAGGTTCGCCGCCAGCTCCGGGTTGCGCTGGAGGAACAACCTGGCGTTCTTGGCGAACGTGGGCAGCCGCTCGAGGATGTCTTCTTCGAAGACCGAGACCGCCGCCAGCGGCAGCAAGCCCACCATGGATCGGACCTTCAACCGCGTGGCGGAGCCGTCGGGCAGACGCAGCACGTCGTAGAAGAATCCGTCTTCCTCATCCCACATCTCATCGTGGTTCTCGCCGACTCGGTCCATCGCCGAGGCGATCCACATCGTGTGCTCGAAGAACTTGGTGACGAACTCCTCGTAGGCGGAGTTGTTCAACGCCAGCTCGATCGCGATGCGCATCATCTGCTGACTGAAGAATGCCATCCAGGCTGTGCCATCGGCCTGCTCCAGGCTCCCGCCGGTGGGGAGCGGGGCGCTCCTGTCGAACACGCCGATGTTGTCGAGTCCGAGAAAGCCCCCCTCGAACACGTTGTTGCCGTACCGGTCTTTCCGATTGACCCACCACGTGAAGTTCACGAGGAGCTTCGCGAAGGCATATGCCAGGAACGCGTAGTCCCCCTTCCCCTGGTTGGCCTCCTTGTCGTGCAGATAGACCTGCATCGTGGCAAAGGCGTGCACGGGGGGATTGACATCGCTGAAATTCCATTCGTAGGCTGGCATCTGCCCGTTCGGATGGAGATAGTCGTTCCGCAGCATGAGGTCCAACTGCGTCTTGACGAAATCCGAATCGACCATGGCGAGGGGCAACATGTGGAAGGCGAGATCCCAGGCGGCATACCACGGGTACTCCCACTTGTCGGGCATGGAGATGATGTCGTCGTTCAGCATGTGGAACCAATCCGCGTTGCGCACGCGTTGGCGGAGCGCGGGCGGTGAGCCGGGTCCCACGTGATGTTCCTTCAGCCAGGTGGCGAGGTCGTAATGGAAGTACTGCTTGGTCCAGAGCATGCCGGCCAGCGCCTGACGCATCACCCGCGCGCGATCCGGGTCGGCTCTCACGGCGGGCGGGGTAATGCCGTGATAGAAATCATCAGCCTCTCGCAGACGTTCGCCAAGGACGTCATCGAACTGCTGAAACGGTCTGCCCACCTGTCCGGGAGCGGCCCGCGTCAACCGCAGTCGCACCGTTCGCGTGTCACCTGCGCCGACCGTGATCGGATATTGCGCTGATGCTTTGGTCCCGCGGCCGGCAGGGTTGACCGCATCCATTTTTCCGTGCACCAGGCAGTCGTTGATGCCGTCCTTGACGTATGGCGAGGCGTTGTTTCCGCCAAAGAGCCGTTCGTTGTTCGTCTCGTTCTCGGTGAACAACAGCGCTGGCTCGCCCTCACAGTAGAGGTAATAGTCTTGGAGCGTCTCCTGGAACAGCGCATCGGCATGATGCGCGGCAATCACGCCGGCGTCAGGATGCTCCCGCCGCTCGAGCACGGGTCTGGGGCCACCGGCTGCCCACGACCAGGTGTTGCGAAACCAGAGCGTCGGCAGCACGTGCACGGCCGCCGCCTCGGGTCCGCGATTCGACACGCTGATTTTGATCAGCAAGTCTTCCGGACCAGCCTTGGC
Organism: uncultured Acidobacteriota bacterium; assembly: GCA_963734095.1. Taxonomy (GTDB): domain Bacteria; phylum Acidobacteriota; class Vicinamibacteria; order Vicinamibacterales; family UBA2999; genus JACCSI01. Next base: position 54,245 of record CAVTGK010000055.1, read on the forward strand.
GTACTCGACGAACACGTCGAAGTAGCGGTCTCCATCGAAAATGCCCGTGTCGAGCAGCTCGTACTCCAGAGCCTGTCTGTCACGCCGTCTGTTGGTTTCAATCAGGTCCCCATACGGGTAGGCCGCCTGCGGGTACTTGTAGAGGTACTTCATGTACGAGTGCGTCGGCGTGCTGTCGAGGTAAAAGTAATACTCCTTGACGTCCTCGCCGTGATTGCCCTCGCTGTTGGTCAGCCCGAAGAGCCGCTCCTTCAAGATCGGATCCCGGCCGTTCCACAGCGCGACGGCGAAGCACAGCATCTGGTGGCTGTCGGACACGCCGGCCAGACCATCCTCGCCCCATCGGTAAGCGCGCGACCGGGCCTGGTCATGGGTAAAGTAGTCCCACGCATTGCCGTTTTCGCTGTAGTCCTCTCGGACCGTGCCCCACTGTCTCTCGCTCAGATAGGGACCCCACTTCTTCCAATCCGCAGTGCCGTCCCGCGTCTCTTTCAGCCTGGCTTGCTCGGCGCGGGGTTCAGCTGCTTCGTCATCGGTCGCTCCTTCACGATTCATCGTGCGCCACTATAATTCACGGGTCGCGTGGAATACCTCATCAAGCAATATCCGGTTGAAACCGGCGCCCTCGAGATTCAATACATCGAAGAGTTTTTCGGCGAGTTCCCACGTCGAAAGACCGCCGCCGAGGTCATCGATCGACTCAGTGGCCGCGAATCGCTGGTGCTGATGGCCGAAGCGCCGCTGCCAGACGACCCCGGCATCCTGGTGCCCGTGTCGTACAAGGTCGTCCACGAAGTGTTCGCAAGCGAGTCCATTCCCAAACTGCGTGACCTCGTCGATCGATTGAAAGGGACCATTCGCTTTGATGGCCGGCGTGTGCTCTATTCATGGCTCGGCGCCACGCGCCGGGATTGGCGAGGACAAGGACACTTTCGCGCCCTCACCGAAGAGTCCGAAGTGTGGGCTGTGGGGCGCGGCTTCCACGAAGTCGTCGCCAAGACGAAAAACCGCTATTACGGCATGCGGAGCACGCTGACCCAGCTGAAGTTCGATGTCGTCAAATACGAGCGCCATCCCGGGGACAACGCGGAGTCGAAGGTCTACTTGAGCAAGCTCCTGTCGGCCGAGATGGTGGCGAAGCATCGCAGCCTCCGTTCGGTCGTTCAAGTCGATAGCAAGGTTACTCGACATCGCAAGCTCCCTGGCAGACGCACTTAGGTGGGTCATCGGAAGGACATCATCTACGAGATTTGAAACGCGCGAACGTGATGATGACGGAAGAAGGACGTGGGAAGATACTCGACTCGGCTGGTCGCGAGCGGTTGACACGACGCGTATGCGCGGAGGACGACTGACATCTTGGGCTCGCCCAAGCCGGAGACATCGTCGGAACGGCGCCGAACATGACGCCCGAATAGATCGAAGCCAAACAGTTCGATCATAGCAACGACCTCTTTAAACTCGGCGTCATACTGTACGACTGGTAACGGGTAAGCGGCCGTTTCGCGGTGATTAGTGGCCGACGCGGATGTCGTACATACTGAAGGATCACCGACAGCGATTGAGGAACGGCGCCTGACATACCTCACGCGTCTAGCGTCTCATAGAACGGTGTCTAGAGAAGCACCCGCGCGACGCATCCAGACAGCGACTGAGATAGTGGCTGAATAGAAGGCGCAACGCCGGGCGTGGGAATCGGGAGCTGCTTGAGCGCTCAGGCCGTAGGCGCAACACATCGCTCAGAGGCTGGTGGAACGAGTGGAGTAGATCGCGGTGTTGCTCTTCACTGACATGAGCGCCGCGAAGGACCAGGACTGGTTCTGCGACGGCATCGCTGAAGAGATACTGAACGCCCTAAAGCCGCTCAAAGGCTTGAGGGTCGCAGCGCGAATGTCGGCGTTCTCGTTCAAGGGCAAGGGCGAGGATCTGCGGATAATCGGTAGAAGCTGAACGTGACGACGGTGCTGCTGGCAGCCTGAGGCGAGCCGGGGATCGCGTGCGCATCACGTGCAGCTGAGCGACGTGGCGATGGCTTTCAACTGTGGTCAGAGCGGTACGACTGTGAGCTGAAGGACATCTGCGACGTACAGGATGAGATCGCGAAGGTGATCGCCGAGCGACTGCAGGTGACTCTGGCGGTGGCAAGGAGGATAGGCTGGTAGAACAGGGCACGACGAACGTCGAGGAGTACAGCTCTACTTGAAGGGAACGCGCTGCTCGGAAGGCGAGGCACGAGCATAACGGCGGCGATAGATAATTACGGAAGGCGGTAGAGATAGATCCAACTATACGCTCGCCTGGGACGGCGTGGCGACGCGTGCAGCGGGCTGGCGATCACAGGGTACATATCAGGCACTGAGACGAAACCGCAGGCGATCGGGGCCGCTACACGGTAATAGAGCTGGATCGCACCTCCGCAGCAGGACACGCCGCGCTGGCGTGCGCGACTTACTGCTCGAAAACAACGTGCGATGGCGAAGCAGGAGTTCGAGCGAGCCTTGGAGCTCAGGCCGAGTTACGTGCTGGTACGCAACTGGGAAGCGTGCTTCTATTTGCAGTGAGCCCGCGGGGACCTCGAGCAGGGCATCGCAGAAGCGCGCCGCGCGCTCGAAAGAGATCTGTCGTCCTCGGACGCCGGGATGATTCTCGCATGCTGTCTGTGCACCGGGATAAACGTTTTCCGCGAGACTGGGCCGAAAACTAGAGTGCCGGATGGCGCTTGTGCCAGTCGGTGCCCGATTCGAAGACGGCTGCCGCGCGCAGAATCGTCGCCTCGTCCCACAGCTTCCCGGTCAGCATCACCCCAATCGGCAGGTCATCGACAAAACCGGCCGGCATCACGACGGCTGGATGACCCGTGAGGTTGGTCATCGTCACGCTGTCGCTGTGCGACGGCGCCAGCAGAATATCGACGGTCTCGAATAGGGCGTTCATTCGCTGGAGCAGCAGCGTTCGGACCCGTTGTGCTCTGATGTACTCGACCGCAGGAATGAAGCGCGACGCGCGAAGCTGATTGGCGCGGCCGTTGGGCCCCTTGTCAGCCAGGTCGTTGATCGCTCCCGTCCGTACCAGCTCATCGAACATCGCCCCTGCCTCGGCGTTCAGAATGCCGTAGATGGCTGACGCTGGCAGCTCGGGATACGTCACCGGCACGAGCGTTGCTCCCGCCTTGCGGTACAGGTCCATCGCCGCTTCATATAACGGTCGTCGGGCGGCTGCCGTCTGACGCTCGTCGCTGTCGCTGCCGTGGATTTCGCTCGCGACGAAGCCAATGCGCAGGCCCCGCACGTCTCGCGACATACTCGATCTGAAGGGCACGTCGGCAACGGTCTCGTCCTTGCCATCGGGCCCATGGAGCGCTTCGAGCACGAGGCCCGCGTCAACGACGGACCGTGTCAGCGGTCCGACCTTGTCAAGCGTCCAGCGCAGCGTCATGCATCCATGTCGACTGATGCGGCCGTAGGTTGGGCGCAACCCGACGACGCCACACGCACTGGCAGGCGAAACGATGGAGCCGCCCGTCTCGGTTCCGATGGCGAATCCAACCAAACCAGCCGAGGTCGCAGAGGCTGGCCCCGCGGATGATCCGTTTGATCCTCGTTCGGGATTCCATGGATTGCGAGTCCGGGCGCGGAACCACAAATCGCCGATCGCCAACTCGCCAGTTGAGAGCTTGACAACGAGCACGGCGCCCGCCTCACGCATTCGCGTCACCGCCGTCGCATCGTAGTCGAAGACCTGGTTCGCGTATGGTTTGGCGCCCCACGTGGTCAGAACACCCTTCGCTGCAAACAAGTCCTTGATGCCGTACGGAATTCCGTGCAGAGGGCCACGATACTTGCCCGCGCGAATCTCGGCATCGGCCTCGGCCGCCTGCGCGAGCGCGAGTTCCTCGGTCAGCGTCACCACGCAGTGCAACGTGGAATCGTGACGCTTCAATCGCTCCAGGTACATCGTCGTCAGTTCGGTCGACGAGATCCGACGCGAGGCGATCAGCGAGGCAATCGTGGCGACCGACTCGAACGCGAGATCTCCGATTGATACTGGCCGGGAGCGAGCATGCCTGCGTGGGGCCACCGGAGTCGCAGCGCGCACGCCACTAGCTCGCGACTGACCGTTTCCATTTGGTCGGGGCGGGCGAAAACTGAAGGCCGGCTCGGTTTCCGACGGGATGTTCACCCGACGAATCAACTCATAGTTCTCGCGATTGCGCACGACGAGGGGACGCGCGCTCTCGCGCTCGGCCGGCGGCAACCCCAAGCCAACCAGCTCCTGCGCCACACCCAGCGCATCGCTCGTGACGACGTCAGGCGCCTGGACCGATTGATCGGCGGGCAGCAACGGTGCGGCACCGCTGCCGGTGATTGCGGTACCCGCGACGAAAGCGGTTGGGAGCGACTTGAGAAACGATCGGCGAGACTTCGACACACGTGGGCGGTCAGACATGCCCCCCAAGTATATGAGCGCGCCAATGGCGCGCTCAACGGACGGCAGGATTCAGCGGACCGCGCTCGCGCTACCGAGCACAGCGCCGAGCAGCCCTCGCAAGCCATCACGAAGAGCGTTTGCCTGCTGCGTCGTCGGTCTCACGCCATCGAGGACGAGGAGCCCGGTGGCGGCCTTCTCGCGGACTTGCGCATCGGAATCGCTGAGTGCCCGATCGAGCGCGGCTCTTGCTCGAGGATCACCGGACGTCCCGAGCGCTATCACGACTTTCTCCCGCACCTGCGAGTCAGGGTCGTCGAGCGCCTTCAGCAGCGCATCGGTTACGCGCGTGTCGTGGCGCAGCGCCAGACCGATCGCCGCCTTCTCGCGGACTTGCGCATCGGGATCCGAGAGCGCGCCGAGAAGGCTCGGAATGACGTCGGGCGTAGACATCAGTGCGAGTGCCAGCGCTGCCTTCTCGCGCACATCCTGGCTTGAATCCGCGAGCGCTCGATCCAGCGCCTTGATGGAGTTGTCTGCGTTCGATGCCGCGATTCGCATCACGGCGTTTTCGCGAATCTGAGGATCAGGAGACGTCTCGAGCGTCGCCGCAGCGGAGTGAGCCGTCTTACGCGCTTCCATGCGTTCGGCCGGTGTCGGAACGTCCTGCTCGACCAGCCACCTCGAGCGCGGCAGGGCAGCCGCCGAAGCCGGTGTCGTTGGTCGTGCCGGCGTGGCGCCGACGAGCGCGATTGCCGCGATGCTGAGTCCCAGCGTCACGACCCAGCGAGTCCAGTGGGCTGGCGTGCGGTCACGTGTGGAGAGTACGGCGATCAGGCGACCCTCCAATTCGGTCGGCCGCGACATCGCCAGGGCCGCCGATGGCAGGTGAGACGTCTGCAGCCCCTTGGCAATCTCCAGCAGATGCTGGGCGTAGGATGATGGTCGCGCGCCAGAGCGCAGAACCTCGTCGTCACAAGCACGTTCTCGTTCGGATCGAAGATGCGAGGCGGCCACCCAGGCCAACGGGTTGAACCAGTAGGCGGTGCACGCAACCTGGGCGAGTGCTTGCACCCGGAGATCCCCGCGACGCACGTGGGCGAGCTCATGAAGCAGCACGTTGCGGCGACGCTCCGCATCCCAGTGGAGCGCCGTTGCCGGTAACAGCACGATGGTGCGCGTCAGTCCGGCGACGATTGGACTGCACATGCGGGGCAGCACGCGAACGTCCACGACGCCCTCGATCCGCAACTTCTCGCACAGCGCCTTGACCTCGAGGCACCATTCAGGTGGCGCTGGAACGGCGCGCCGTGAGGCAAGGGCCGTCTGGAGCCTTCCGATGGCGAACCATGCGGCGACGATCAGCATGCCAGCCAGCCAGGCTAATAGGGCTAGGGTGCCTAAGGTGCCGAGGGTGCCTGGGGTGCCGATAGTGCGGGTGCCAAAGGTGCGTGAGGTGCCGGGAGTGCCTGAGGTGCCGGGGGTGCCTGAGGTGCCGGGGGTGCCTGAGGTGCCGAGGACGACTTCGTTTGTGATCAAAGTCACCCGACTCTGCGGCAGGGACGCCACCTCGAATTTCGGGGTCAACGGCGCGAGGAGTGGGGCTGCGAGCGAAGCGATCACGGCGGTGTGCCACACCAGGTGACGGGTCGCGGGTGTCGCTCGCGACAGGCACCGGGCGAGCAGCCAGGCAACCCCGAGGATGAGCGCGGGACGAACTGCGAAGTCAACCATCAACGCCCTTCCTTCCTCGCCTTGTCGATCGCCTCGGAGAGCCGTTGGAAGTCCTCGTCTGAAAGCTGTGACTGATCGATCAGGGCCGCGGCCGCCTGTGCCGACGAGCCGTCGAAGAACGTCCTGACCAGGTTCTTCAACGCTGAGCGCCTGGCGCGGTCGCGCGACACGATCGGATAGAACACATACCGCGGACCCTCCTGCTGATGCCGGAGATGGCCCTTCTGCTCGAGGATTCGCAGCAACGCGCGTACCGCCGAATAGCTGGGCGGATCAACCAGGGCCGCGGTGACGTCAGCCGCCGTCGCCTGCCCACGCGCGTAGACGATGTCCATGATCTGTCGTTCTCGACGGGACAGGGGATCTGAGCTGTGTGCCATATCCGTGTCTCGCTAATGCTAAGAAAATAGCATTATCGGGCTTGCCTGGCAATGGACTTTGGCTAGCTTGGCGGATTCAGTTGAGTGATCGAGTTTTCGGCGCTCAGTAGTACCCTTAACCATGTCCAATCCGACCGTGGCCACGTCACTGGCGTGGCAAGGTGACCTTCGCTTTGTTGCGACGACGGGCGGAGGAAGCGTCACGTTGGATGGGGATAGTGCGGCCGGCCCGTCTCCGGTCGAAGCGCTCGCGGTCAGCCTGGCCGCCTGCATGGCGGCTGATGTCGTCGACATCCTCGTCAAGGGGCGCCACCCGTTGCAGGCCTTGAGAGCCGACCTGGTTGCCGAGCGTGCGCCCGATCCGCCCCGGCGTGTGCTGCGCGTCACGCTGCGCTTCGCGCTTCGCGGCGCAGTACCCGACACCGGCGATCGAGCGCGCGATCACGCTCTCGCACGACAAGGTACCTGTTCGGTGTGGCACTCGATGCGCAGCGACATCGAGCTCCTGACGTCGCACGAGGTTGAGGCCTGACGACCGGCCGTTCCTCGGACCGCCTCCTGTATCTGGACTGGCTGCGCGGCGTGGCCGTCATCGGGATGGTCCTGACGCACGTGACCGACTCGTGGACCAGTCTCGCCGCCAAACAATCAGAACCGTACTTCGCACTGCTCTTCATCGGCGGGCTGGCTTCGACGAGCTTCTTGTTTCTCGCGGGGGTCGCCACCGCGATGTCGGCCGCTGCCAAGGCTCGCCGAGAAGGCAGCTTGCAGAGCGGTGCCGCGCTCGCGCGTCGCCGCGGCTGGGAGATCTTCGCGCTTGGCCTGGTGTTTCGCGTCCAGGCGCAGGTCCTTGGCTTTGCTCCCCTGATGAACGTCTTCAAGGTGGACATGCTCAACACGATGGGCCTGGCCATCGTCGCGGCCTCGTATCTGTGGCAATTGTCGCCCGATCGCCGAGTGCGACTCACGACCCTTGCCCTCGCGACCACGAGCATCACCATGCTGACGCCGCTCGTGCGGTCGGTCGGTTGGCTGTCGCCGCTCCCGGATCCGATCGAGGCCTACATCCGTCCGGCCGGACCCTATGCGGCGTTTCCGTTGTTCCCGTGGGCAGGCTTCGTGTTTGGAGGTGCGCTCGTCGGCGAGCTGGTGGATGCCACCAAGACGGCGGCGCGCCGCACGATTGGGTTGCAGATTGCGGTTGCGCTTGTGGCGGTGACAGGGGCGTGGCTCGCGTGGACGGCGTCGTTTCAGCCCGCGTTGTTTGCGAACGCGTCGTTCTGGCACGATTCACCGACGTTTTTCTTCATTCGCCTGGGCATCGTGGCGCTGGGTCTTCCAGTGGCGTGGGTCGTCGAACGACTGCTCCCACCCGGCTGGCTGCAGCCGCTCGTGACGCTGGGGCGCTCGTCGTTATTCGTCTATTGGATTCACGTCGAGATGGTGTACGGCGTCATCGCGGAACCCTTGAAGGGCACCCTGCCGCTCTGGGCATCGGTGGCGGCGACGGCGGCGATGTCGCTTTTGTTGTACGGCCTCGTGCTCCTCAAGAACCGCTGGCTGGAACGCTACGACTTGCGCGGGCCATTTCGAATCCTGGCGCCGGTGCTTCGGTAGGACTGATCTTCGGCAACTGGCACTGGCACTGTCGCCAGTCCGTCAGAATGCGATCAGATACGTCACCTTCGCCACGAGCGCCCGGTCGAGCAAGTCGCCTGTTCGCGATTCACGACGCTCGTTGTAGACGAGGAAGATATCGCTGAGGGGTCGGTGAATCACGTTGAAGCGCACGTTCGAGCTCCATTGCCGCGCATCGCTGTTGTATTGCAGGAGCGCGTTCAGAAACACCTTGGTGTTGAAAAAATAGTTCACGCGGCCGGTGACCAGCGTCGTCGTGAAAGCGCCCTGCGGTAGATCGATGTCGTTGAATTGAACCGTGCCCGAGACGTTGAAGTGCTCGTTTGCACGCACGGTCGTGCCGACCGTATAGCCATGGCGGTAGCCATCGTAGAACTCACCGACGGAATACCGGGTGTTGAAGGCGAGGGGCGCGGCGGCGTTTGAGTTCGCCAGCAGGAAGTACTCGTTGAACTCATAGCGGCCGGGCAGGACTTGAATGTTGCGGCGGCTGTTGATCGTGAACGGGCTGGTGATGACCTCGATATTGGGATTGATCCCGACCTCGACGAACGAGCTGTTGTGGAAGGTCAAGGGCCAGTGCCAGTCCATGTAGCGCGACTCGAGGCCGCCCCCTCGGGTGGTGAAGTTTTCGACCTGCCAATGCGGATACGTCTCACGCAGCCAGCCACGCGTCCAGGACCAGTTGGGCCGAAAGCGTGCACCCGACGTGCAACTCGCCGTTGTCGACGCCACGCCGGGGCACGAATCCCATTTCATTGTTGAAGCGCTCGCCGATTGTCTGGTAGCCGCCGCGGACTTCGAGCCGGTTCGACCGGTAGTTGAAGCTCGACTTCGAGTACCAGTCCTCGCCCTGTTCTTCGACCCCTTCCTCCGGCGAAGACGTCTTGGCCCCTGCGAAGTTGACATCGAGACGCTGGAAGAAGCGAAAGTTGGCGTCGGCGCCAAACACACGGTTGAAATGTGGTCCGCTCACCTCTTTGTTGAGAAACATCACGCCGATGTCTGACGCGGCGAATACATCACGACGTAAACGCAAAGCCGTGAAGTTGGCCGAAGGCGTCAGGCCCTTCTTCTCGCTGCTGGATGTTCAATGCGCCCATCGAGTAACCGCCGGCCCGGCCGGTCAGGCGCGTGCCGCCAAGAATCGGAATGGCGCTTCCGCTTTCCGACAAGCCAATCTGGCGGCTGAAGAACAGGATCATGTCCTGTGACGGGTTCTGCCGTCCGCCGCCACCCCCTCCCGCCACCGCCCGACCGACCACGCCAAACTGATAAATGCCCGAGTTCTCGAGGAAGAAGTCGCGCTTCTCCGGGAAAAACAGACTGAACCGGGTGAGGTTGATCTGTTGCTCGTCGGCTTCGACCTGGGAGAAATCGGTGTTGACGGTGAAGTCCCACGTCAGACCCGACGTCACGCCGTACTTCACGTCCAGGCCCGCTTCGAAGTCGCCGTCGTTGTCAGCCGTTCCAACTCGGCTCGAACTGGCCAGCGCGTATGGCTTGACACGCAGATTGTTGCCCGGCCGCAAGCCCTGGAGACCTTCGACCGTGCCCGCCATCGACACCCGCGACAAGCCATAGATCCGCTGCACCGGCGACCAATAGCTGTTCTCGTTCAACCGGCGTAGTCGGCGTTGAAAATTGATGCCCCAGGTCTGGAGCGATTCCTGACCAAACTTCAGCGTGCGGAACGGAATCCGGATTTCGGCATACCACCCGTCTTCGCCGACGCGCGCCCGGACGTCCCACACGCCGTCCCAGTTGCTGTTCTGGTCGCGGCCCTCGTTGGACATCTGCGAGTCCCATTTCGCACCGGCGGGATTCACGGCGAACTGATAGCCGTTGCGCTCGTCGTGGAACGTGTCGATCACGATCTGAAAATTGTCGCTGGTGCCGGTGTTGAAGTCCTTGCGCAACTCGTTGATGATGATCTCGTCCGGTCGATCGTCTTTGGCGAACACGCCGATGAACAACGAGTCGTCGTCGTAGAGCAGTTTGACCTCGGTGTCGAACGTCGCCGGTTCACCTTCGCGCGGGTCGTTCTGGATGAAGTTCTTGGCGACGGGGGCCGTGAGCCACGACGGTTCGTCGAGTCTACCGTCCAGCTCGATCGGCCCCGCCGCACGTGTCGCAATCAGTTTGCGATTCAAACGCGCGGTGTTGTAGTCGATCGGGTTGTCGGCGGTCGCCGCGAGGGCGGTCACGCTCGTCAGTGCCACGATGAGCAAGCCGCCCGCCGATGCCGAGAGGCCGTCGGCACGAGGGGTGGCGAACGGGGAGGTCATTTTTGGCGTCGAACATTCTACGGTTTGTGCGCGCGGCGCTCGTCACTCAGCTTGTCTTTAGCCATGGAATTCATGGACTTTCTCGCCGCCTTGGGTGGCGCCCTGATCCTGCTGGCGGCGGCGGGCGCGATCGGCTACTTCGTCCTGCGCCGGCTCTTCGACCACGCCTCGGATCGGGTGGCGAACCAGATGGGCCGTGTGCTGGCACAGGCCGCCAACCGTGCCGCGACGACAACAGTCGGCCAGCAAACCGAGCGCGCGGCACGAGCCGCGGCCGGACGGTTCACGCATTTTGGTAAGTACGCGGCCGCCCAGGGTCTCTCAGAAGAGGAGGCGCGCCGCGAGTTCGCGCGATCGATCGAACAGACGGCTCGCTTGATGGACTCCGCGGTCAATCTGCCGATCATCGGGCCGGTCGGTCTCGATGCGCTGCTCGGGTTGTTTCCAGTGGTCGGCGATGCCGTGGCCGCTGCGGTTTCCGTGTCGCTGATCGCAAGGAGCCTGAAGTACGGCATCCCGCGCGAGATCATCGCGCAGATGCTCGGCAACGTGCTCCTGGACCTGTTGATCGGAGCCTTGCCAGGCGTCGGTGACGTCGCCGACATGTGGTTTCGGTCCAATTCACGGAACGCGGCGTTGCTGCGCAAGTATCTCGAGGCCGACGCCAGCAACACGATTGATGTGACTCCGACCCAGGTCATCTGAGACCTGTCGGGCGGGCGGAACGCGAGCCTATAATCGCGTCCTGCCATGGCGCTCGAAATTGGCACGCGCTTCGGCCCCTACGAAGTCCTCGCCCCCGCGGGCGCGGGGGGCATGGGCGAGGTGTACCGAGCCCGGGATACTCGGCTGGACCGAATCGTCGCCTTGAAGGTGCTCCCGTCGCACCTGGCGGCCAACGCGGCGCTGCGCGAGCGATTCGAGCGCGAGGCACGTGCGATCTCGCAGCTCAATCATCCCAACATCTGCACCCTGCACGACGTGGGCTCGGCCGACGGCGTCGGGTTCCTGGTGATGGAGTTCCTCGACGGCGAGACCCTCATGCAGCGACTGGGACGCGGTCCCCTGGCGCTCGGCCCAGCCTTGCAGATCGCGATCCAGATCGCCGAGGCGCTGGATCGCGCGCATCGCGCAGGTATCGTGCACCGTGACCTCAAGCCCTCGAATGTCTTCCTCGTCCGTTCGGCGAGTGCTTCGTCGCCGCCACTCGTGAAGCTGCTCGACTTCGGGCTGGCAAAGTCGACCGCGCCGATGACTCCCGGATTGCCCGCGTCACCGACGGTCGGGGTATTGACCGGTGAGGGAACGATTCTCGGCACGCTGCAATACATGGCGCCTGAGCAGCTGGAAGGAAAGGAAACCGATCACCGGGTCGACGTCTTCGCATTTGGTGCGGTGTTGCACGAAATGCTGACCGGGACCCCCGCGTTTCGCGGCGCGAGTCAGGCCAGCCTGATCGCGTCGATCCTGACCAGCGAACCGACGTCCGGTATCGTCGCTTCAGCCGGTCACGCCTCCGGTCCTCGATCATCTGGTGTCGCGGCAGTCTCGCCAAGGATCCGAATGAGCGCTGGACGTCGATGCACGACGTGCTGCTGCAGCTTCGCTGGATTGCGACGCAGCCGCTGGCGCCCACAGCGACTGTCGAGGGCGGCACCACTTGCGGCGGCGCGAGCGACGCTGGTGGATGGCGGCGATTGCGAGCCTGAGTTGGATTGGCCGCGCGACCGCCGCGGTCTGGCTGCTGGCGCGACGCATCCGGATGCCGCCAGCCGCGATTCAATTCGAAATTTCCGCCGCCGGCACGGCACGACGTTTCAAGTCGCCGGGCTGGGCATCATCGACATGACGCCAGCGCTCTCACACGACGGGTCCGCGCATCATCATTCCCGCGATTGGAACCGATGGCGTCCGGCGTCTGTGGCTGCGGCGGCTCGACTCAGCGGCGATCGAACTGCTGTCAGGCACGGACAATGGGTTCCTGCCGTTCTGGTCTGCCTGACGATCGGTCGATAGCCTTCTTTGCCGACGGCAAAATTCAGCGTCTCGATCTTCGGCGGCGGTGCACCTCGGAATGTTCTGCGATGCCCCGTTCGGTCTCGGCGGCACCTGGAATCGAGACGACGTCATCGTCTTCTCGCCCGCTGCCGGGCTGCCGCTCCATCGTGTCTCGGCCGTCGGGTGGTGTGCCCTCTGCCGTCACAACGCTGGACAAAGCGCAGGAGCACTACTCGCATCGATTCCCCAGTTTTCTGCCGGATGGCCGGCATTTTCTGTACCTGGCGCGAAGCGCGAAGCCCGAGTTGAGTGCGGTGCCGATCGGCTCGTTGGATTCGGCGGCGACAACAACGGTGATGGCCTCGACCTTGCGGGCCCAGTTTGTTCCGCCGCGTTGGCTCGCGTTTCAGAGCGGTGCCATCGGGGGCGGAGCGTCACTGCTGGGGACGCTGTTTATCCAAGCGTTCGATCCCGATCGTCGCGAGCTATCCGGGGAGCGTCGCGCCCTGCGGCAGAATGTCGTCGTCGACGAAGGTGGCCACGGCGGCTACTCGTTCTCAGATCGCGGGGCCATTGCATACCGTGCTATTTCGTGGCAGTCGGCAGGACACGTTGAATTGGTTCACGCGAAGCGGTGCGTTCGAGGCGACGATCGGCGAGCCGGGGGACTACACCGTGCCGCGGTTGTCACCCGACGGACGAAAGCTCGCGGTCGCGATGAACGGGGCCATCTGGGTCCGCGACCTCGTGCGCGGCACCGCCGCGCGGCTGACGAGCGGCCCTGCGCATTGTTGCCCGGCTGGGCCCCGGACGGCTCGCGCATCGCCTTCCGCAACGGCGTTCAGGATATCGGCGTCGTCGCCGTGAGCGGAACCGGCGGCGCAACCCTGCTGCTCGCGAATGGCGCATCGAATACGCCGACGCAATGGATGCCGGATGGTCGGCACGATTCTCTATCAGTCAATCGGTCCCAATCGCATCGACACGCTGCTCCTGTCACCTGGCCGAGCCGCGCACGCCCAAGCCGGTGCTGCAGTCGCAGTTCAATGAGGAACAGGCGCAACTCTCCCACGATGGTCGCTGGATCGCCTATACGTCAGACGAGTCGGGCCGCCCGCAAGTCTACGTTCAGGATTTCCCGGCTCTCACTCAAAAATGGCTGATCTCCACCAATGGCGGCGCCGACCCCCAGTGGCGCGCCGATGGCAGTGAGCTGTTCTTTCTCGCGCTGGATCACAAGCTCATGGCCGTGCCGATCAAAGGTGGCACGACCTTCGAGCCAGGGATCCCGTCGCCGCTGTTCCAGACGCGGGTGACTGGTCTCACCGACGTGCGAACTCACTACCAGGTCTCGGCAGACGGACAGCGTTTCCTCGTGAACACGGTTGATCCCGGCGACCGTGGCGCACCGATCCAAGTCGTCGTGAACTGGCCGGCGGCTCTGCCGAAGTGACTCGAAGAGAGGGACCAGGAAGGCGATGGCCATGACCCGTGTGTTGTCGTGCGTTCTCCTTGTGCTCCTGAGCGCGCTGCCCGCGTCCGGCCAGGAAGCCCGCCGCCGCTGGGAGATGCAGCGCCAGATTCGCCTCGACAAGTTCGATCAGATCCTGCCGCTCGCGATGCGTCACGCCGGCATCGACATGTGGATTGTTGCCGTCAAGGAGAACCACTACGACCCGCTCTGGGAGGATTTGGGCCGCGGCTATGTTTCCGGGATCGGCTATTACGTGTTCACCGATCGTGGACGGGATCGGATCGAGCGCGCGGCGCTCGGGCCGAGCGGCTACCTGCTGGAGCAGTCCGGCGCCTACGATCTGGTGGCCGCAGCCTCAACCCTTCAAGCCTTCGTCAAGGAACGCAACCCGAAGCGGATTGGCGTCAACATGTCGCACGAGATCGGCCCGGCCGACGGCCTGTCCTACACGATGCACCAGCATCTCGTGAAGACGTTGGGCGAGCCCTATGCCTCTCGCTTGGTGAGTGCTGAAGCGCTGGTGTCCGAATTCCGTTCGAAGCGCGTGGCCGCCGAGATTGTCGCGTTTGGCGAAGCCGCCGGCGTCGCGATTCAACTCGCCGAGCGCGCGTTGTCGAACGAGGTCATCACGCCCGGCAAAACCACGCTCGAGCAAGTCGCGTGGTGGATGCAGGATCGCCTCCTCGAGCGCGGGCTGGGATCCGAGTTCGACATGCCGTCGGTTTATATCACCGGCCCCGAAGGGATTGCCGCGACGTCAAACGCGCGCATCATTCAATCTGGCGACGTGATGATGATCGACTGGGGTGTCCAGTTGATGAACTTCGGCACCGACGTGAAGCGGGTCGCCTATGTGTTGAAGCCTGGCGAGATCGTGCCGCCCAAGAGCATCCAGAGCGCCTTCGATCGAGCGCTCGCAGTTCGGGACGTGCTCAAGAAAGCCATCAAGCCGGGTGTGCGAGCCGACGAGACCATGAAGGCGATGGACGATGCACTCCGCGGCGCCGGCTACGGGGTGATCGAGTTCAACCGCCCCAACGCCGACGACAAGACCGACGTCGTGTACGGCTTCCATCCGGTCGGGAACACCGGCCACGACATTGGCCCGTCACTGACGACCTGGCAGCCGCTGCAGCGGACGTTCACGCTGCACCTGCAGCACATGTTCGCGTTCGAGTACTTTGCGTACACGCCGATCGCCGAATGGGGCGGCAAGAAGCTCCGTATCCCGATCGAAGACGATGCCATCCTGATGGAGCACGGGATCCAGTTTCTGCATCCGGCAAACTACAGGTTGTTGGTGATTCGGTAGGACTCGCTCGCGAGTCCTACGGTTGCGTCGTCTCCTTCTTCGCCGTTGGCGCCGGAAAGTCGTTGTGGAACAGCAGGGCGTTGAACACCATGCCGTGCTCACCAAACGTCTGCCACCGGTAGATCGGGTTGTTCGCGAACATCAGGATGCGACCCTTGCCGGCAGGTGCGTCGACCACCATCGGGCGATTTCGGATTTGATCGGCGCCCCGCATCAGGCCGCTCAGGATGCCGGGATCCCCACCCTGGAACCGGGCAATGACACTCGTGCGATCCGGGGTGGACCCTACGAATGGTGCGAGCTCTGGATTGACGCCCGCCTGAAGGATGGGGCCGTCAGCCCAGCGAACCGGCAGGGTCTTGCCCGAGTAGCCGAACACCACCGGATGATCGGCCTGCTGGATCTCACTCTGGACGTAAGGACCCGGCGCATACCAGTTTCCAGTCGGCCGCTGCGCGTCAACGCCTCGAGCCAGCCCGAATTCGGCGGGGAAGAAGCTCGCGACACCAAAGGTCACGAGCAGCCCGCCTTCGTTGACGAACTTTTCGAATTCCGCGACCCCCTCGATTCCCATGCCTCCCCGCACATCGTTGGTCTCGGCATAGAACCCCAGTGACTTGAACTTGTCGTTCTTCTTGTACGGCAGCGGCTTCGACAGCTTCGGTTGCTCGAACACCAACGCTTTGCCGCCCTGCGTCTGATGCGGCACGACGATCACGTCGTACTTGCCCCGCAGGTTCGCGCCTGACTTGACGTGGTCTTTGTGTATGAGATCGAACGGCACTTCCCAGCGATCAAAGGCCAATCGCACCCAGCCAACTTTCTCGGTATTGGCCCAAGTCGTATAGATGGCGACGCGCGGCAAGTCCGCCTCGACCGTCTCGCCGGACGGAGCGGTTGCCATCGCCGTCGCGACGAGGCCGAGCGATTCGATCTCCTTGCGGACTCGCGCCCCCTGCGTCCCGGGCGCCGCGACAACGAGCGATCCGGCCGGAAACTCCGCGGCATCCGACTTGAGGACGCTGCGCGCTGCTTTGAATGGCAGGTCCTTGAGGCGGAACCTGAGGGTGATCAGGTTGAGCGATCCGTTGTGGCTGACCACATACACGTCACCCGTTCCTGTCACCCTGCCTCTCGTCTCCACGTCCGCGTTGAGAAGTTGCGACGGCGCGTCGAGAATCGCCTTGTCGTCGATCGTCTTCACGTCGATATTGCTCGCGAGTCCCATCGTCCAGGCGCTGTCGTCGTAGGTGCGCAAGTTGGCATCGGGATACGTCTGCTTTTCGAGCAGCGTCTTGGCGAGCCGCCCGTACGGCTGATTCAGTTTCACGATGTAGGAGCCGGCGCCGAAGGTGTCGTTGCCCGACTTGGTTTCGGCATGGACGCGATGGACTTCGATCGCCTGGCGACGAAGGAGGTTGACGACGCGATCGACCTGCGTCTGATCCTTCTGTCCGGACGGAATCACGAACGCATACGGGGCCTTCGTTTGACCCGCCTGAAGCGAGTTGATTGATTTCTTGTAAAAGTTCTCAACCACCATTTGCGGGAACTTCGACGTCAGTTCGAGCGCGGTGAGCACGCCCGACACGGCATAGTTCACGGAATTTCGAATCGACCAGTCGATTTCACCGACCGGCGCGGGGTTGGGCCGATACCACTCGCGCGTCGTTTGTCCCCCTTGGATGCGAGCCTTCTTCGTGTTGGCGCCGCCCTGGTTGAAGATCTCGTACATGCGGAGCATGCCGTTGTGATTGCTGGCAGCAAACCCGAGATACCCGGGGGACCACGTGTCTACGAAACCGAAATGCCACACGCCCGGCATCCCGAAGGACGTGAGCTTGTTGACCTCGTAGGTCGCGAAGAACGGCAGCTCGGTGTACAGAATCGGATCCAGGTTCGCATTCTGTGGCGGCTGCCCGCTGAAGGTGTAGAGCAGCGTCTGCGCCTCGTGCAGGTCGTGCCAGATGGGCGGGACCCACTGTAAATACCAGTTGAGATGCGCGCGCAGCGAATCGACGCCGTAGTTGATGTCGCGATTGTTGTCGTGGAAGACGTACTTGCCCCAGTACGGCGGTCCGCCATAGTTCTCGCCGCCCTGCGGCAGCTCGTCGATCTTGTAGGCGTAGTACCAATCCACCGCGCGATCCCGTCCGTCGAGATCAGTCGTCGGTGCGATCGACACAATGACGTTATTGCGAATCTGCTGGATGTAAGGCTCTTCGGAAACCGCCAGCCGATATCCGAGCTCGATCACGCTCTCGGGCGGTGACGTTTCCGCGCTGTGCAGACCGGCAGTCACGTGATAGTGCGGTTTGGTCGACGCGATCAATTTGGCCGCATCCGCAGCGCTGAGACCGCGCGGGTCTGCGAGGCGCTTCATGTTCTGACGGTTGGTCTCGAGGCTCTTGAGATTGGTTTCGGAGCTGATGAAGACCACTTGGATGTCGCGACCCTCCTCACTCTTGCCCGCGCTCATCGTCTTGACGCGACCGGGCAATGCTTTCTCGAGTGCCGCGAAGAAACGCTGCTGGCCCGCGGTGTAGGTGAGCTTGTTCGGTGCGCCGACGTAGTAGCCGAGAACATCCTTGGGTGTGGGCACCCCGGCGCGCTTGGGCAGATGATCCACAAGCGGGCTCATGAACTCAGGTTTGGTCGTCCACTGCTGGACGAGGGAGGCAAATTCCGCATCGTTGAGCTCGACCGCTGAGTTCTCGGCCGAGCGCCGCGCCTGCTGAGCTTGGAGTGAAGACGCCTCGATCAGCAACGAGAGCGCAACCAGCGTAGCGAAGCGCGTGACCATCATAACCCCTTGTTTGTCAATGAGATGACTGCTGTTGGTCGGTGCCGGTCGAGTCCCGAGCGCCGCGAAACTGGCCAAAAAACCATTGAGCGGCCGGAGGCGCGTCGATAGAATCCGCCGGACTCTTATGATCAGCGTTGCCGCGATTCGGATGCAGCAGTTTGGGGTGCAATTCTATCAGGCCTCACTTACCGCAAACGACATAGACAAACTGGTCCGGTTCGAAGTTCTGAGCTACGGTGAGCAAGCTCAGGCGCCGGTTCGCGGCGGCAAGAAGCAGCCGACCCAGTCCAAGATCAAATGGGACCTCCTGGAGCGACGGATTGCCTCCAGCGAGAAGGCGTATCAACGTCACATCATCCGGCGGAAGATCGAAGAGCTCGTTCAGTATTACGAACAGTGCCGACAGGCGCGCGATTTGCCCTCCATCCCCGGCGCAGTCATCATCTCGGCCGACGAGAAGCTGTCCTTCGAACCAATCGAGGCGGGGAGCATGGTCGGGCGGCTCAAGGTCCCGGAGCGCGAAGGCGTTCTCAGAGCCATCGACGGCCAGCACCGCTTGCTGGCGCTGCATGCCGACATCGAGAACTTCGCGGACGAACAGTTTACGGTGCCCGCGATCATTTTCGATCGACTGCCAGAAGATCACGTCGTTCAAATGTTCGTCACCATCAATGCGAAGCACACGCGGCTGAACTCTTCGCACCTGGTGTCGCTCTCAGGTCGGCAGCTGTACCGCGACGAGTCGCTCGCGGCGGCACACGACGTCGTCCGCGCGCTCAATGATCGCGAGGAGTCGCCGCTCTACGGCGAGATCAAGCTGCTGGGCGTCGGACGGGGACGGGTGGCACAGGCGCCGCTGGCCCAAGAGTTGAAGAAGCTGTTTGCCGACGAGGATGCGTTGGGCGGATCGCGGAAAGCGGCCGACTTCCGCGAAGAGTCCAAGAAGTTCTTCGTCAACTACTTGAAGCAGATTGCCACGCTGTTCGAGTCGGCTTGGAACGGACGCAAGTATTCCGTCAAGTCCGCTACCGCGTTGCGTGCCTTCATCCGCGTTGCGCCCGACGTGATCCAGCGGATCGATCAGCAGCATGCCGATCGGACCGACTATCGCGCGATTGGCCGCGTGATCGCGCCGTGGGGACGTCGTATTGGCGCGCTGCGCTTCGAAACGGACGGCGCGTGGAAGCGTCAGGGTACGACGGTCGATGCACTCGCCAAAGAGTTGCGGCTGGCCTTGCAGTATCCGGAGGGTGCGGGAGTCTAATCGGTGGTCGTGTCGGTGGCCGGGCTGGTCGTCAGTTTCTCAGCTGCCAGTTTCTCAGATCAAAACCGGTATCAACCGGCAACTGGCGCCTGGCAACCGGTAACGTAACGGCAACCGGTAACCGGCAACCGGCAACCGGTAACGATCAGCGACAGGTTTTCTCCCCCAAAAGCAAAAGCGGCGATGCCCCGTCGGACATCGCCGCCCCTGCAGAGAATCGCCGCCAGCCTGGCTCCCCCCAGCATTCACGGCACCTTGCCGTGAACAACAGACTGGCGACGCCGCTCCTTAATCCAAGGTTTGTGCCGCAAGCTTTTTGGCCGAAACTCGTGTGTTTTCGGAAATCCACGGGCGAGTCGAGCCTCGCCTTTTGTGCTCGCGCTTACAAATTCGTTAGTAGCGGTCCCACGGCGATGCCAGCGGCCTCCAACCCCCGTCGGACCTGGCGGGCCAGATCGGCCGCACCCGGCGTATCGCCATGCACACAAATCGTATCGGCCTGCAGCTGCACCAGCGATCCGTCAATGGCCACGACCGCGCGATCGCGGACCATTCGGATCGCGCGTGAGACGACCTCGTTGGGGTCGTGAATCACGCTGCCAGATCGAGTCCGGGGCACCAACGTGCCGTCAGATTCATAGGCGCGATCCGCAAACACCTCGGCCGCGACGCGCAATCCGGCTCGCTCGCCAGCGCTGAGCAGCTCGGAGCCGGACAGGCCAAAGAGAATCAGCGATCGATCAAAAGCCGCTGTGCCATTGGCAATCGCATCGGCGAGCGCCCGGCTCCGAACCGCCATGTTGTACAACGCGCCGTGCGCTTTGACGTGCTGCAGCCGGACACCCTGAGATGCGGCAACGCCGGCAAGAGCGGCGACCTGATAGAGGACCATGTCGGTGACTTCGACCGGCGAGGCCGACAGGTCTCGACGACCAAAGCCGACGAGATCGGGAAATCCCGGATGCGCGCCGACGGCAACGCCATTCGATTTGGCGAGCGCCACCGTCCGGCGCATGACGCTGGGGTCACCGGCATGAAAGCCGCACGCCACGTTGGCCGAGCTGATGCTCGCCATCAGCGCTTCGTCCGTGCCCATGGGCCATGGTCCGAACGACTCGCCCAAATCAGCGTTCAGGTCTATGCGGCTCATCAAGTTAGCGGGAAACGCCCGCGACACATCAGGGCGCTAGGATCTCTTCGAGTGCTGAACGAGTCTAACTCACGGAGGAACCCATGACCGCTCTCGTGGTCTTGATGATGGCGCTCTTCGCCGCCGGGTTGATTCTGATGATCGCGACCTCCGGGATGCGTCGTCATCCTGGGCGCCGGGCTGCGACCGGTGGTAGTGACGGCGCCTTGTTTCCTGTCTATATGGATGGCGGCTCCTCGGACTGCAGCGCAGGCGATGCCGGCGGCTGCGGGGGTGACGGCGGCGGTGGTGGCGGTGGCGACTGAATGGGGACGTTCCGCCTTTGCTGATACAAGTAGGAGACGAGCACGAGCAGCACACCGAAGACGATGAACCCAATGACTCGGTAGATTCCGCCGAGCTCCCACAGAGTCGTAGAAGAAGACTTTGACCGAGGTGACCGCGATGACCGCGATGCCGAGATATCGCGTCAGCGCGTGATCGCGTTGCATGCCAACGACCACGAGCACCGCGCCGTATGCGGCCCATGCCAACGACAGCATCATTTGTTCGTAAAGGTGCGCTGGCGCTGTCTGCTCCCGAACCTCCCAATACGATTGGATCTCTGCCGTAATCCACGCCAGAGTCAGCACGGTCGCGACGACGTGCAGCGCCGCTCTTGTGCGGCCACCGCTCGCAGGCGCGTAGCGATTGAACAAGCGCGCCATCGCGTAGCCAAGAACGACGACGAAAAGGGTCGTGAACGTGCGCAGGTTGAAGAGGGCCACAAAGCCGGCTGGCGTTAGTGAATACCCGTCGGCCAGCTCCAGGACCGCGAGGCCCCACAACAACAACCCACCGTACTGAAACGTGACGTTGGGCGCACGCAGCCCCATCCACACCGCCGCCGCCCCCTCGGCCGCCCATCCGATGACGACGGCAGGCCCGTCGAACTGGACGGCCACACCCAGCGCAGCAAGGGTGAAGGCGAGCGCGGCCGCGTTGAGCGACGCCACGCGATCCCGCGTCTGGAGCCACTGCCACAACGCGATGGCGCCGAGGGCCACGAGAGCCGCCAGACCGCCACGGAAGTTCGGATAGGCGGGCCGAAGCGCCTCGTAGAGGAGTGCAAACAGGCCCAGGCCGGTAAGGTGCAGCGAGATCAGATCCGGAGTGGCGAGGGCCTGTTCCTGCCGCACGATGCGATCGATGATCGCCACCGCATGAAGCGCCGCCACCGCAAGAATCGTGACGGTGTTGGGCGTAATCCACGAGAGGCCGGCCGGCAATACGAGCGTGCCAAACATCGGCGCAAAAGCTCCGAGCAGGACGAGAAATCGCAACCATGGCCGATGTGGTTCGGCCGTGAGCCACAGCCCGGCCACCGTGAAAACGATCAGATAGACATGGATCGCCGGTGGATGGTTGGCCGTGATGACAACTGCGGCCGCGTGATAGAGCAGGGGTGCCGTCGAGAGTAGCAGGGCGGCCAGTTTCGCCGTCCAGCCCAATGCCCCCACGATCACGCGCAAGATGATCAGGAAGAGCACGCAGAACAGGGTGAGGAAGAGCAGCGTGCGCAGCCATTGGTCGTTCGAGTAGTGCGCGATCGCCCACCCGCCGACCGTGATCACGGTGAACACGTAGCTCAACGCGTTGAGGCCAAGCCACCGATGACGGATGGTCAGCCACAGCGTCCCAAGGACGAGAAGCGCATCGTAGCTGAACAGCGTGAGTTGGGCGTTTTCCGACCCGCCGACGAGGAACGGCGTCAGGAAGCCGCCGCCGACGGCGATGACCGCCAGTGCCTGAGAGCGCTGTCGATCGGCAATCCACGCGGCGCCGATCGTGGTGCCAACCATCGCCACGAATGCCGTGTTGGCGCTGATCAATCCATAGAAGTTGAGGGCCGAGTAAACGACCATGTAGAGAATCGCCAGTCCTGTTCCGGTCAGCGCCTGCCCGAAAACTTGCAGACCGCTCCGTGCGAGGCGCAAACCGCCGAGCACCAGCCCCACGCCTGACAGCGCGCCGAGCACGACACGACCCCGTTCGTCGATCCACTCGTTGTCAAAGGCGTATTTCAGGAAGAAGCTCACGCCGAGAAGTAGGACCAGGACGCCGATGTACAGCAGACCGCGTCCACCGATGCGGGTCTCGAGGTCGGGTGCGACAGGTGCGACGGGTGCGACAGGTGCGCAGGTGCGGTCGGGTGCGACAGGTTGGTCGGCTGGGGCCAGTACGTTGGGTGGGGCGGGTTGGTCAGGTAAGCGTGAGCCAACGACTGCGGCAGATGGGTACCGGTGCGGGCGGTGGAGTCGGACGGTCGATTGGCTCAGGGGGCACGGCCGCTGGCTGTGGCGCCGGCAGCGGGGGCCGCTGTTCCAGCCGTGCGACGCGAGCCGTCAACTCTTCCAACTCGTGACTGACCCGCACGATTCGCAGGAAGGTCAGAATCGGAAGGACCGCAAAGAGCACGAGGAGTAGAAAAAGGACCAGTCCGATCAATTCGGCCACAGATGCGAGTGTACCGCCACCAAGGTTTGCGCGTGCAGGCGGTATACTCGACGGCCTTATAGACGTTCTATCCGTCGGTTCTGGACGAAGGTTCTCAACGACGGTTCTCAACGGTTCGACGATGGTTCTCGTACGATGGTTCTTGACGATGGTTCTCGACGATGGTTCAGAACCTCTGTGTAGAACCGTTGTAGAACGACCGTTGAGAACCAGCGTGTAGAACCACCGTCCAGAACCTGACGTCCAACGTTTCGCATCCGTAAGGGTTTGTCTTATGCGCTCGTTCCTCATTCTCATCGCCACCCTGACCGTCGCGGCGGATGCGGCCGCACAGTCGGCGCCGCGACAGACCCAGGAAGACGACTACACGCGCTACGAACTGCTCGCGCCCGACACGGCGCAGTTCAGGATCTACTACGAGGTGACTGCGACCACGGCGGGCGCACGCTTCTTCTACAACGCCATCCGGCCTGGCAGCGTTGCCACCGACGAACGCGTCGTTGATCTTGCGACCGGACAGCCACTCAAGTGGGAGGTCGTCAGTGGCAAACAGGCACGAGAAGCCGGCCATCCCACCGCGGATCTCGAAACCGAATACATCAAGGTGCATCTGTCGCGCCCGGTTCCCGACGGCGGTGAGGTTCGCCTGCTCATCGACAAAACGTACAAGGACGCCAAGAGCTATCACCGGGAGGGCGACGCCATCGTCTTCGATCGGTCGCTGGGCATTCGGCGGAACGCCATCGTGCTCCCCGCGGGGTATCGACTCGTGAGCTGTAACGTTCCCTCACAAGTGATGGCCACCAACGATGGTCGGGTGCAAGTGAGCTTCATGAACCCCGGGCCGGCGGCGGCGCCACTCGTCATCCGCGCAAAGCCCGGTCTTGCCGCGTTCAAGCCGGTGCTCCCAAGTAGTCGAGGCCCTGCCGCCTCGACGAGCCTTGCATCACAGGAGGCGAGGCTTGACGAACGAGCGCACCAGGATCGCGAAATCGTCTACTTCCTGAACGATCCGACGACGCACTCCTTCAGCCTGTATCACGACTATACCGAGTCACGACCCGGTACCAGGCATTACTTCAACGTGGTCCGCGCTGGCAGCCGGGTGTCGAATCCGTCGGCGAAGATCCTCGATACCGGCGAGGCGTTGAAGGTCGAGACATTGAAGGGCGACGAGATCAAGAAGCGGGGACTGGATCCGGGCGAACCCGTCCAAGCCGACACCGAGGTGGTCGTGATCTCGTTCCCGGCCGTGCAGTCGGGCCAATCGACTCGCTTACGCATCGCGGAAACCTATACCGATCCCGGTCGCTACCTGCTCGATGGCGAGGAGCTCGTGTGGGATCGCGCCTTTGGCCGTCCACGGAACAGCGTGGTCCTTCCCGCTGGATGGACCGTGGTCGCCAGCTCGATGCCGGCGTCGATCTCCGAAGATGCCGACGGCCGTCAGCGCTTGTACTTCGAGAATGCCAGGCCGGACGAGATTCAAACGCTCATACGCGCTCGTCGAATCGTCGGCGGCGCCGTCAAATCCGCTGACGCACCCCTCACGACCACCCCGCAGTGACCGTCCACTGGAAGCGCTGGACGCCGCGGCTCCTTGAACGGCTCGCTCGCTACCGCGCCGACGACCTGTATCACGATCTGATCGCCGGCCTGACGGTTGGCCTGGTCGCGTTACCGCTTGCGATGGCCTTCGGCATCGCGTCGGGAACCACGCCGCAAGCCGGGATCTACACCGCCATCGTCGGCGGTTTCATCGTTTCATTCCTTGGCGGCTCGAACATCCAGATCGGCGGCCCAACGGGCGCGTTTGTCGTCGTGGTCGCCGGCATCATCGCTCAACATGGCATGTCCGGCTTGTTCATGGTCACCATGATGGCCGGGGTCATCCTGCTGTTTCTGGCCCTGAGTGGCTTGGGTATGGCGGTGAAGTTCATCCCGCGTCCGATCGTCATCGGCTTCACGAATGGCATCGCCGTGCTCATCATCTCGACCCAGGTCAAGGACTTTCTCGGCCTCGAGATGAGTGCGGTCCCGAGCGAGTTCATCGCTCGCATGGCCGCCTACGTCTCGGCGATCGCCACCATCGACGGTCTCACGGTCGCGGTCGGCATCATATCGCTGGCCGTGATCATCGTCAGCCCACGCATCTTACGAAGGGTGCCTGGCCAGATCGTGGCCTTGTTTCTCGCGACTGCTGTTGTGGGTCTGTTCAACCTGCCGATCGAAACCGTGGGTACACGATTCGGCGGTATTCCATCCACGCTCCCCGAGTGGCACGTCCCTCAGTTCCGTGCCGACTTGATCCTGCCGTTGTTGCCATCGGCGCTTACCGTGGCGATTCTCGCAGCGGTCGAGAGCCTGCTGTCAGCCGTCGTGGCTGATGAGATGAGCGGCGACCGACACAACTCGAATGCCGAATTGCTGGCGCAGGGGGTGGCCAACGTCGCGGTTCCACTCGTCGGTGGAATTCCGGTTACCGGCGCGATTGCCCGGACAGCCACCAACTATCGCTCGGGCGCACGCACCCCCGTGGCGGGCATTGCGCATGCGGCGACGCTTCTGATCGTGGTTCTGGCCCTGGCGCCGCTGGCGCAATTCGTTCCGATGGCCACGCTGGCCGCTGTGCTGTTCGTCGTCGCGAAGAACATGGGAGAGTGGCGAGAGATCCCGGAAATCCTCAAGCTCGACTTCGCCGACGTCTCGGTCTGGCTGATTACGTTTGCCTTGACGGTGCTGGCCGATCTCACGATGGCCGTCGAGGTCGGAATGGCTTTGGCGGCGCTCCTCTACATCTATCGCGTCTCGGAAACCACCACCGTTTCACTCGTCAGCGAGGACTACATCGAGCGTGGCCGTCCTCACATTCTGCAGGACAAGACGGTGCCCGACTACGTTTCGATTCTCCGGATTCATGGCCCGTTTCTGTTCGGGACCACGGACAAGCTCGCGGAGGTCACCGCCGACCTGTCACGATTCAAACCGATCGTCGTATTGCGACTGCGTAACATGACCGCCATCGATGCCACCGGCCTTCATGCGCTCGAGACCCTTGCGGAGCGCTTGAAGGGCTCGGGCCGCATACTGCTGTTGTGTGGGGCTCCTGAGCAGCCGAGCGCGATGCTCCATCGTGCGGAGTTCGTCGAGCACATCGGCGAAGACAATATCCTGCCGCACGTCGGGGCCGCTCTCGAGCGGGCGGCGTTGCTGCGTCGCAGCCCGGCGAGGCAGTCTGCTTAGGGTTGTCAATTGGCCACAAGCACGAGCAGCAGCGCTTTCTGGGCATGCAGGCGGTTCTCGGCCTGCGTGAAGACGACCGACGCGGGCGATTCGATCACTTCATCCGTGACCTCCTCGCCGCGGTGCGCGGGCAAGCAGTGCATGAAGACGGCGTCGGGCTTGGCGCGCGCCATCAGCGTGTCGTTGACCTGGTACCGCGAGAAGATCTTCTTCCGCTCCGCGTACTCGACTTCCTGTCCCATCGAGGTCCAAACGTCGGTGTAGACCGCGTCTGCCCCCTCGACGGCCTTCCTGGGGTCGGTGAACTGCACTACCTCCGCGCCCTCGCTGGCAACGCGGGCGGCGTCGACCACCGCCTCGTTGGGCAGTTCATAGCCCTTGGGAGTGGCCACGCGCACCGACGCCCCCAGCATCACGGCAGCATGCAGCATCGAGGTCGCCACGTTGTTGCCGTCCCCAACGAACGCCACCGTCCGACCCTTCAGGGTGCCCCAGAGTTCCATGAGCGTCTGGATGTCCGCGAGCGCCTGGCAGGGATGCTGTTCGTCGGACAGTGCATTGATCACGTGCAGGCGAGTTGTGGTGCGGCCGATCTGCTCGAGACGATCCTGGCTGAACGTTCGAATGACGACGGCGTCGACCCAACGCTCGAGGTTACGAGCTACATCGTGAATCGGCTCGCGATCGGCGTGCATCACGTCAGCCGGGATCTCGACCATGTCGCCTCCCAGCTCGCGAACCCCGATCGTGAACGTCACACGCGTCCGCAGGGAGGGCTTCTCGAACAGGAGGCCGATATGCCGACCGTCGAGGGCGTGCGCGGTCGGAGCGCGCAGGCCCATCGGGCGCTCGCGTTTGAGCCGCGACGCGAGGTCCAGCGTCAAGCGCAGCTCCTCGTGGTTGAAGTCGAGCACCGAGAGAAAGTCCTTGCAGCGAACTCGAGGCACGTCGGCATCGAGTGTCCTCATGGAAGCGCCCATTTTCAGTGTCCAGTTGCCTGTGGCCAGTGGTCAGTCAGTGTTCAGTGCCAGTGGCCCGTAGCCAGTAAGTTTGTGGTTGCCTGTCTTCAGTTCCAAGAAGCGCATAATCCTGATCACTGGCCACCGGCCACCGATTACGTCCGATACTCCGCGTTGATCCGTACGTATTCAGCCGACAGGTCGCAGGTGTACATCGTCGCGCGTCCGCTGCCCCCCGCGCCCACGTCGACTTCGATGTCCAGGGTCTTGCCCTGGAGGTAGTCTGCCGCCTGCGGGGCGAGTTCGTCGTGGGGGCGCCCATTGCTGAATAGCTCGAGCGATCCGATGCGGACCTTGGCGTTCGCCAGTGAAAAGGTCACGCCCGATCGTCCGGCAGCGGCGATCAACCGCCCCCAATTGGGATCGCCTCCGTGCACGGCCGTCTTGACCAGCGGCGAGTTCGCGATCGTTCGCGCGGCGGTCCACGCCTCCTCGGTCGAGGCCGCGCCGCTCACCGTGATCGCAATCAGCTTGGTCGCGCCCTCGCCGCCCCTGACAATGCCAAGCGACAGCGCGAGCGCCACTGCTCGAAGTCCCTCCACCAGCGAGGCGTAGTTCTTCTCGTCGATGCGGACGCCGCTTTCGCCACTCGCCATCGCGAACACGCAGTCGTTGGTCGAACTCTCGCCGTCGACCGTGATCGCGTTGAAGGTCGATTGAGAGGCGTCGACCAGTGCGCGGTGCAACGTGGACGGTTCGACCAGCGCATCCGTCGTCAGATAGCCGAGCATGGTGGCCATGCGGGGCTCGATCATCCCTGAACCCTTGCACATTCCTCCGACGCGGAACGTCCCATGCGCAGTCGTAACTTCGACCGCGTACGACTTGGGGAAAGGATCCGTGGTCATGATGGCGTCGGCGGCGGGCGCGTGCCCCTCGATGGAGAGGGCTGCGACTGCCGTCGGAATGCCCGATCGCAACGCCTCCATGCGAAGGTTGACGCCGATCACGCCAGTCGAAGCAACCAGCACGCGGGATGGCGAACACCCGAGCGCCTTGGCGGTGAGCGCGGCCATTTCCTCGGCGTCCGATGCGCCCTGCGGGCCTGTGCAGGCGTTGGCGCAGCCGCTGTTCGTGACGATCGCCTGCACAACACCGGCGGTTGACTGCAGGTGTCGCTGTGACACCAACACGGGTGCCGCTTTGGCCTGGTTGACGGTGAAGATGGCGGCTGTGGACACCGGGCGAGCGGCTGCGATCACCGACAAATCAGGGCGGCCGCTGGCCTTGATGCCGCATGCGATTCCGGACGCGCGAAACCCTCGGGGCGCAGTGATGCCGCCGTCAATTGCTGATACCGCAGGGGCACGAAGCGTCGTCATGGTCAACCACGAAGCGAAGCGAGCGGTACGAAGCTCCCGCGCGGCTGCTCGTTCCGTTCGATTAACGGCAGCACCACCGCGTGCTGACCACATCGCCGGAACTTGGGGCACCCCTGGCAGTCGAGGGCAATCTTCTCGGGCACCCACGCGTGGGGCACGATCGAGTAACCCCGCCGCACGAAGTAGCCCGCGTCATGTGTGAAAGCGCACAGCGTTTCGAAGCCTTCGAGACGGGCACGTCGCTGCAACTCGGTGAGCAGGGCCCGTCCGATGCCATGGGCGCGAGCGCTCCGATCGACCACCAGCGAGCGGACCTCGGCCACGCGCGCGCCGAGCGGCGCCAGCTCCGCGCACCCAACCACGCGACCGCGCCGACGGGCGACGACAAACCGTTGCGCGTGGGCGGAAAGCTCATCGAGCGGACGCGGCAGCAGGTGACCCTCTTCCAAGTTGGCCTGAATCAGGTCATGGAGAGTTTGCGCATCCGATGGCGCGCCCGAGCGATAGGTGACGGCAGCCGACGTGCGTGCCGCCTGTAGGCGTCGTCGCGGCGGCGAGGCAACGGTGGATGACGTCACAAGCGCAGCGTTCATGTCGTCACCTCTGCCCGCACGGTCGACAGCACGCCG
The DNA here is from genome assembly GCA_963734095.1 of uncultured Acidobacteriota bacterium. Classification (GTDB taxonomy): domain Bacteria; phylum Acidobacteriota; class Vicinamibacteria; order Vicinamibacterales; family UBA2999; genus JACCSI01. Next base: position 83,423 of record CAVTGK010000055.1, read on the forward strand.
TCCAGGATCGACGCAGCTTCGTCGATCTCCGCTTTCGTCACGTTGAGCGGGGGCAGGAGTCGAACCACGCGTTCCGCCGTGCGATTGACCAGCAGTCCAGCTTTCAGGGCGCCTTCGACGACTGGAGCGGCATCGCCGGTCAGTTCCAGGGCACGCATGACACCAACGCCGCGAGCCGACGCGATGATGTCGTGTTCGGCGGCCAGCCGATTGAGAGCGTGCTCGAACACCGACGACATTTCGCGGATGTGCCCAATCAACCCGGCTGGAGGGACGTAGGGCACGGCTTCGGCCGTGCCGGTCAGCTGTTCGAGCACATAAAGGCCGGCACGAGTCGAGAGAAGATTGCCGCCGTACGTGCTGCCATGGTCCCCAGCGAAGATCTGTGACGCCACCGGCTCGGACACGAGTGCGGCGCCGATCGGGACACCCGAACCGAGCGCTTTGCCGATCGACATGAGATCCGGCGTGAGACCGAGGACCGGGGAATAGAACGGTTCGCCGGTGCGGCCAAGTCCACATTGGACCTCGTCTGCAATCAGCAGCGTACCGGTCCGTTCGCAGGCCCGCTCGATCGCCGCCGCGAACTCTGACGAAAGCGGACGCACGCCTCCCTCACCCTGAATTGGCTCCGCGATGATGGCCGCGGTCTGTTCCGTCACAGCCGCGTCGAGAGCCACCGGATCGGTGGGCGACACGAACGTGACCCCAGGGATCAGCGGTTCGAATGGCTGGCGGTACTGCGGGTTTGAGGTGACCGACAAGGCTCCCAGCGTCCGACCGGAAAAGCCATGCTGCAGCGACACGAACTGCGTCCGATCCTTGTCTCCTTTACTGAACCAGTAGCGACGAGCGAACTTCAGGCAGGCTTCCACGGCTTCGGCGCCGCTGTTACAGAAAAAGGCCCTCTGCAGACCGGACAGCGCCGCCAATCGAGCCGCGAGCTCGCCCTGAAGGGGATGGTAGGTACAGATTCGAGGTCTGGATGAGCGTACGCGCTTGCAGCGCGATCGCTTCAGCGAGCCCTGGGTGCGCGTGGCCGAGCACGACCACCCCGATCCCGGAAATGAAGTCGAGGTACGGCTTGCCCGCGGCATCGAAAATGCGGCAGCCGTCGCCACGAACGAATACGACCGACGCACGCTTATAGGTCTGCAGCACGTGCGCCGCTTCCAGATTCTTGACCTGTTCCAACTCGATTCGCGTCATCTCAGACTCACTCCGAAAGTTACAAGTGTGCAAGCTAGCGGCGCCTGTTGCGCCAGTCTCTCGCCGCCGTGTCCACGGACCCTTGATGCCGGCAACCCCTTCGACCAAAGCACCCAACCGCGCGGGCCGGCGCCCATCCGCAATTGCCACATCCACACCGCTCGTGATCGCCTGGCGGCTCGCCCTCAACTTCGCGATCATTCCTGCCGTCGCCGTTCCGCCTTTTACCAGCCGCTCGATCCCGCTCGCGTCCAATCTCGCAATCGTTCGTCCTTCGTTGTCCAAGACGCCGGCCGTGCCACCGGCGATCACGAGGCGGCGAGCGTCAAGACGCGACGCCAGGTTGCCGGCCAGCGTATCGGCGTTGACGTTGAACAGCCGTCCATCTCGCGACGCGCCAATGCAGGCGATCACGGGGATGAATCCACCCGCGCACAGCGCGTCAAGAAGCGGAGCGCCCGGCGTGGCCAGCGGATCGCCGACCAACCCGAGATCGACCAACTCGCCGGTTGTCGTCCGGTGTGGTTTCGCCGGCTTGACCATCCCCACGCCGGCGTCCGCACCCGTCAGGCCGACCGCACGGCCGCCAGCGGCGTTGACCGCTGCCACCAGCCGCGTGTTGATCGATCCCGCGAGCACGGCGACGACGACCTGCAGCGTGGCCTCGTCCGTGATTCTCAGGCCGTCAACCTGCCGTTTGGGGATTGACGCCTGAGCGAGCGCGGCGTCGATCTCCTTGCCACCACCGTGGACGACCACGAGCGGCTGTTTCGTTGCCGCTCGTGCGATCAGCCGGGCGACGGCCGTCATTCGTGCTCGATCCTCGAGCAGCTCGCCGCCGAGTTTGAGAACGACGGTTCTCGACGATGGTTCTCGACGGTGGTTCTTTACGACGGTTCGACGACGGTTCTTCACGATGGTTCTTCACGAGGGTTCTTCACGATGGTTCTTGGAGCTGGTTCGTCACGCTGGTTCGCTTGTGAACCTTCGTCAAAGAACCTCCGTAACGAACCTCCGTTTAGAACCGCGCGACTCACCTTAACCCCGCGCATTCGTCGATGCCCACCATCACATTGAAGTTCTGGATCGCTGAACCGGCTGCACCTTTGATCAGGTTGTCGATCACCGACACCACGACCGCCCGCCCCGTTGCCTCGTCCACCCGCCAGCCGATATCGCAGAAGTTCGTCCACGCGACATGTTTGATCTCGGGCAGGTCGGTTCCCGTCAATCGGACAAATGGCGCCGCCGAGTACGCCTGCTCGAACGTCCCCGCGATCTGCGCGCTGGTCGTACCCTCGACCAGCCGCACGTAGTTCGACGACAGGAGGCCTCGATCCAGCGGCACGAGGTGCGGGACGAAAGTCACCGGACGATCGAGCGCCTGCTCCATCTCGGGCGTATGACGATGACCGAACACGCCATACGCCGCCACGCTGCCGTGGTTCTCCGAGAAATGCGTCCGATCGGTTGGCGCCTTGCCCGCGCCGGATAGACCAGATTTCGCATCGACGATGACGTCGGTCGCCGGCGCGATCAAACCGGCGCGCGACAGCGGAACAGCGCGAGCAGCGAAGCCGTCGGATAGCAGCCCGGATTCGAGACCAGTCGTGCCGATCGAATCGTTTCGTGCTCGAACTCGGTGAGGCCATACACCACGCCGCCTGGCATGGCGGTGGTTGCCGGATACCATCGCGCGCGCGCGTCTGCGGTCCGCAACCGAAACGCGCCCGACAAATCCACGACGCGCAGTCCAGCCGTCAGCAGTTTCGGCGCAAGTTCTGCGGACGCGGCTTCCGGCAATGCGAGGAAGGCGACGTCGGCGTCACGGATCACTTTGTCGAGATCGAGTGGCAGCACCTCGCCATCCCAGACGCGCGCCAGCGCCGGCAGTCGTCGCGGCGCACTGGTGGCCTGCGATCCCGTCGCGACTGTCAGCGTGGTCGCCGGATGCCGTGCCAGCAGGCGGACCAGCTCCTGTCCGGCGTACCCCGTGGCCCCGACGACTGCAACTCTATACATAGGAAAGAATACTTATACATTTCCATGCGGCACGATGTCAATGCGTTCTTCTTCTGTACAGCCGATAGCTGCTGTATACTGATGCTTAATCACGCATAGATATGAAGACACGCCGGCTGTCCGCCATTCGGCAGGTCATCGACCGCGGGCCCGTCCACAGTCAGGAAGAGCTTCGCCACCACCTGGCCTCGCTGGGTTTTGTCGTGACGCAGGCCACGCTGTCGCGCGACATCAAGGAACTGGGGCTGGTGAAACGCGCCTCCGACGGCGCCTATCAAGCGGCCGGCGTGCCGGATGGAGGCTCGACGGCGGCGGCGGTCCTGAGCCTGTCACGCGCGCTCGGGGAGTTTCTGCTCGCCCTCGACGTGGCGCAGCAATTGGTGGTCGTCAAGACCGGACCCGGGCAGGCGCAGCTTCTCGGCTTGGCGATCGATCGGGCCAAACTCACCGAGGTGATTGGCACCATCGCCGGCGATGACACGATTCTCGTCGTCTGCCGCGATTCGCGAGGGGCACAGGTGACGCGCAATACGCTGGAACATCTGGCGTCAGAAGCGTAGTTAAGGTGCTTCAGTTTCCGTGTCTCCGTGTCTCCGTGTTTCCGTGAGAAGAAGATGACCACTCGTCTTGTCGTCGCCTGTTTTGGCGACTTGGGTTCGTTGACGGCCATCGCCGCAGCCAAGCAGCGTGCGGCTACCGACGTCGTTGCCGTCGCGTTCGACCTGGGAGCGGGCGAATCGCTTGGCGGCATGAAAGAAGCCGCGCTGGCCGCGGGTGCCACGCGATGCCATGCGCTCGATGTCCGTGAGGAATTCGCGCGCGAGGTCATCCTCCCGGCAGCACGCGACGCGGGCCCGGCGGGTGCGAATCAGAACCGCACGTTCGCGACGCTGGCTGCCGCATTCGTGGACCGCGCGCTTCAGTCCATTGCGGCGCTCGAGGAAGGCCGAGCGATGCTGCCGGTCGCGATTCCGTCCAACCGAGGCGTGGAGGCACGAGGTCAGACCCTGGCCCCGGCACGGTTGGGGATCGGCTTCGAATCGGGGGTCCCGGTCGCGATCAACGGCATTCACATGACCTTGACCGAGCTGCTTGAAAGCATCGAGACCATCTCGGGGCGCTCCGCGCTGGAGATTCTCTCGGCGGCCTATCGCGAGCTTGGCGGTGCTGCCAGACGTCTTGAAGGCCGAGAATCTACCGAAGTGACCTTCGAAATCGGGGAGGGCTGCTGCACCATCGCGACGGCCGCAGCGGTGCGCTGAATGAGTCAGCATTTATGGTCTGGTCGATTCACGTCGACCCCCGATCCCGACGCGTTTGACTTTGGCGTGTCGTTCCCGTTCGATCGACGGCTGTTTGAAGACGATGTGATCGGCAGCCTCGCGTGGGCGGAGGCGCTTGCGGCGTGCGGGGCGTTGAGCAGGGAGGATGCGCACCAGATTCGTGACGGCCTGACCGCGATTCTCGAGCAGGGGCGCCGGGACCCCTCCTGGGTCAACGGCGATGACGAGGATGTGCACAGCTTCGTCGAGCGCCAACTGGTTCTGCGGATCGGAGACGCCGGCCGGCGACTCCACACCGGCCGCTCCAGAAACGAGCAGGTGTCACTCGACTTGCGGCTGTATGTGCGACGCCGGATCCCGAGCCTCCAAGTGAGGATTCGCGAGTTGATCGTGACGCTTGCGGATCAGGCGGAGCGCGCCGGCAGTTCCCTCATGCCCTCGTACACGCACCTGCGGCGAGCCATGCCGGTGCTCGTCGCGCACTATCTCCTCAGTCACGCAGCGGCACTCCGGCGAGATCACGATCGGCTGGCGGCGGCGGCCGCCGAGGCCGATGCGCTGCCGCTCGGCTCTGGTGCCATCGCGGGGACGGGCTACGCGATCGACGTCCACGCGCTCGCTGCACGCCTGGGCTTCAGCCGAGTCGTGCTCAACAGCATCGATGCGTCATCGGATCGTGATTTTGCCGCGACTTTCGTCTTTGCGTGCTCGCTGGCGATGGTTCACCTCAGTCGTCTCGCCGAAGACTTCATCTTGATGACGAGCGACGAGTTCGGGTTTTTCGAGCTGGCCGATCGGTCAGCGACCGGCAGCAGCATGATGCCGCAGAAGAAGAACCCGGATCCGTTGGAGCTGGTGCGAGGGAAGGCCGGCCGATCCATTGGACATCTCGCCGGTTTGCTCATCACCATGAAAGGTCTGCCGACCGGATACAACAAGGACCTTCAGGAAGACAAAGAGCCGGTGTTCGACTGCGAGGACACCTTACACGTGTCACTCGTGGCCGCTCGCGCGGTTCTCGCACACCTCACGCTCCGGCCAGAACGCACGCGAGTCGCGGCATCGGGTTTGCTCCTGGCAACGGACGTCGCCGACTACCTGGTGGCGCGCGGAGTACCCTTTCGCCAGGCACACGAAATCGTGGGCGGCATCGTGAGGGACTTGCTGGCGAAGCAGCAGGACTTTGGCCAGCTGCGACTCGACGAATGGCAGGCCTACAGCCCCCACTTCGCGGCTGATGTGCTCGACGCGGTCACGCCAGAAGCGTCTGTGGCCGCTCGCAAGACCCCCCAGTCCACGAGCCCCGAGGCGGTTCGGAACGCGCTGGCGGAAACCCGCCGGTGGCTGGGGTCTCACGAGCGAAGCTCCCCCTAAAGGGGGGGAGGCTCTGGATCTGGCTCCGATCCGCCGGGCGATGGAGGGGGTTGCCGAGCGGGCGACTCGTTGCTACACTTAGTCGACCTCTCGTCCAGAGTTTGATCCGAACTCGAGGTTTTGCGCCCGGATGGCGCTCGGCCCAACGTGAGCCGTGCCCGTTTTCCCTCCCGCACAGTGATCTGACGGACTTCGGTATTTCGGGGGAGTGCATGCAGCAACGCCGGTTTCGGCCCGGCGACGTCGTGGACGACTACTGTCCGCGCGAACGCCGTATCACTGATCACGCCGTCGTGGCGATGATCGAAGACAACATCAAACAAACGCGCTGTTGCGTCTGCGACGCCGAGCACGAGTTCAAGGACGGCAAAATACCGGCGCAGCGCAAACGTCGTCCTCAGACGGCCCTGTTCAATCAGGTGCTCGAAGGCCTCCAGGGACAGCCGGCACGCCTGGCGCACCCCGCGAACGAGCCCGTCCCGGACGAGCACGACGAAGGCCTGGATCCCTCTCCCCCTGCAGACCATCACTTCGAGCCTGACCTTCCAGAAAGCAGCAACGGACATCCACCGGCCGCTTCGGATGAGTCGTTTGTTTCGCAGGCGTCCGCACCGAGCGCTCCTGAGCCCTCAGCCAACGGCAGTGAAGAGAACCCGATTGTGGGCGACGAAGGTCCAGTCCGGCGGTCGTTAATCCGTGCGACGTTGCCGCGGCCCGAAGGGCAACCGACAGCCACGCGGGCTCTCCCCGAGTTTACGATTCGTCAGCCGCACAACGGGCGCGGTGGGGCGCGGCCGGGTGGTCGTCGGAGAGGCGGACACCAGCAAGGGCAGGGACACCAAGGCCCGATGCGATTCGGTCGCGGCGGTCAAGGGCAGGGCCACGGGCAAGGACAGCCCCAGCACGGTGGGCGGTCCCATGGTTCGGGCGGTCGTCGGCGGCGCGGCGGCAAGAAGCGATAGGCCGCGCCTTCATGTCGCAGCTCACCGGAAAGGTCGGCCTCGTCGTCGGGGTCGCCAACAAGCGTTCGCTTTCGTGGGCGATCGCGCAAGCCGCGTCACGCGAAGGCGCGACCCTCGTCCTGACCTATCAGGGACGGTTTGAAGAGCACGTCAACGAGCTGGCGGAAACGCTGACGCCACGACCTCTCGTGCTTCCGCTCGATGTGCAGAACGACGCGGAGATCGAGGCGGTGTTCTCACGAATCCGGCAGGAACACGGCGGCCTCGACTTTCTCGTGCACGGCGTCGCATTTGCCAATCGCGACGACATCACCAATCCCTTCATCCAGACGTCGCGCCAGGGTTTTGCCCTCGCGTTGGACATCAGTGCCTACTCGCTGATTGCTCTGACCCGCGGGGCACGTCCTTTGATGGAAACGCGCGGGGGCGGGAGCGTCGTGACGCTGACGTATCTCGGGAGCACGCGCGTGTTTCCGAACTACAACGTGATGGGCGTGGCCAAGGCGGCGCTCGAATCGACCGTGCGATATCTGGCGGCTGAGATCGGGCCGCAAAATATTCGGGTCAATGCCATATCCGCGGGCCCGATCAAGACCCTGGCCGCGGCCGGTATCGGGGGCTTCTCGACCATCCTCGGGATTGTTCGTGAGCGTGCGCCGCTTCGCCGCACCATCGAAACGAGCGAGGTCGCCGACGCAGCGCTGTTTCTGCTGAGCGATGCCGGTCGCGCGGTCACCGGCGAGGTGTTGATGGTCGACGCCGGCTATCACGTCGTAGGAATGTAATTCAGTGGTCAGTGATCGGTTGCCGTGGCCGGGCTCATGATCCTGATCACTGATCACTGATCACTGGTTGTTCCGAGACGATCAGTCGATCGGGGACGCCTGCACTTCTGAGAGTCTTGGCGGCGTCCGTGATCAAGGCCGGTGGCCCGCAGATCAGGCAGCGCGTTTCAGGCGACTTCAACATCGACCGAATCAGGGCCTCGTCGGCTCGGCCTCGTCCGCCGGTCCAGTCCGTTCCTGGATCTCGCGTAATCGTCAATCGCAACTCGATTCGACCGTCGGTCGCCAGAGCCGCCAGCTGATCGCGATAGGCAAATTCCTCGGGACTGCGTGCGCTGTAGATGAGACTGATGTCGATGTCGGCACGAGTGGCGAGCGTTTCCCACATCATCGACCGCAGCGGCGCAATGCCCGTCCCGCCGGCGATGAACAGCAGATGCCGCTCAGCGAGTTCCTCCGGAAGACCAAAGGCCCCCATCGGTCCGTCGATTCGCAAGAGCGTTCCCGGCACCGCGCGTTCGAGGTGGGGGTCAGGGCCTTCGTGATCGTCGATTTGGACCAGCAGTTCCAGCGTGCCCGTGGTGCGTGCGTAGCTGGGCGACGAAGCAATCGAGTACGGCCGCCGCACCGTTCCCTCGGCCAGCCCGGCGTAGACCGCCTGGCCCGCGGCGAATGAGAATGGCTGACCAGCAAGGTCGAGCGTGATGATCCGCGTGCGCGGTGTCGCTTTGATCGATTCGCGGACCGGCAGGACGAAACGCGGCACGTCGCCAACTACTCCGAGAGTCACCTGAGTAAAGAACAAATCCAGCACGAAGGCCACGAAGCAATCCAACCAAATCCTTCGTGTGCTTCGGTGCTCAGTTGCATTTCGTCTCACTCAACCGAATTGCGGGTTCTTTCGAAGAAACTGACCACAGGCCACTGATAACTGATCGACTGATCACCGATCACAGCACTCCGCGGCCCGCCCGCTGAATCTCGACCTCGGTGGGCTCGATCGACACCGTCGCCAGAACGGTGGCAGCCCGCTCGTCGGCGCTCACAGCGCTCTGCTCGCGAGCTTGCTGCTGCTTGCGGCGTGACTTGTCTCGATACATACGACTGTCGGCCGTGGCGAGCAGCGCCTCGTAGGTCTCGCCGTCGTGCGGGAAGATGGCCGCCCCGATGCTGACGGCCAAGGGCAGCCGGCGGCCCGGTCGCGCTTCGAACACGGCTTCGTCCACGGTTCGCTGCAGGTCTGCCCGCTTGCGCTCGGCTTCGTCCTGGCCGCATCCCGAGAGCACCACGATGAACTCGTCGCCGGCGTACCGCACGCAGATATCGTACGGCCGAATCGCGTTGCGCAGCACCGGCGCCAGCTCTCGCAGCACCCGGTCGCCGATGTGGTGGCCGTGATTGTCGTTGATGTCCTTGAAGTTATCGAGGTCCATCACCAGCAGCGCGACCTCGCTCTTCAATCGTTCGGCACGAGCCAGCTCGCGCGACAAGTGCATGAACATGTAGCGCGTGTTGGGCAGCCCCGTGAGCGCATCCGTGAGTGAGTCCGACTGCGTCTGCTCGAAGACGATGGAGTTGTGAATGACGGCCGCGGCCTGTTCGGAGACGCGATCCAGCAAGCGGCGATGGTCGTCGGTGTAAAAGTCTGACTGCGAGTGGTAGACCGCAAGGGTGCCGATGAACCGATCGTTGAACACCAGGGGGGCGACGAGCGCCGATTGCAGGATGGTGGCGTGTGCCGTGAGCCCGGCCGCTTCGAAATCGGCGCTCGGCCGCGCATTCACCAACGTCCGTCGGTTGCGCGCGACCCATCCGGTCAACCCCTGGCCGCTGCGCACAGTCATCGTGCTGATGGCGTCAGCTTCGTATCCCGTGGCGAACCGGCAATGCAACACCTCTTCTTGATCGTCGCTGAGGTACAACGCGCACGAACTGAAGGGCACCAGGCTGCTCAGTTTCGAGGCGATGAGGGCCATCGTGTCGGCGACACCCAGGCTGGTGCCCATGGTCTGGGCGATTTCGTAGAGGGCGTAAATCTCACGATGCGCGTGCGCGATATCTTCGAAGACCGTGGTGACTTTGCGTTCGGGCTGGAAGCCGGCGGCGGGCCGACCAAGCTCGGGAGTGGCATCGATCGAGAGCCGCCGCGGCGGCGGGTTCTCCAGCCGATCGGCCTCTTCACTGAGACGCGGCAACATCGTCACGAATCGCTGAACGACGTCCGGGTCGAGTGCCTTGCCGCACTCCTGTTGGAGCAGCGCGAGCGCCGCATCGTGAGCCATGGGCCGGTGATACGGCCGCTCTGAGGTCAGCGCGTCGAAGTAATCGACGACCGACAGGATGCGCGCGCCGAGCGGAATCTCGTCGCCTTTCAACCCCTGGGGATAGCCCTTGCCGTCCCACCGCTCGTGGTGACACAGGATGAGGGGAGCGACGGGATACGGAAATGGCACGGCGCTGATGATTTCTGCTCCGACCTGCGGGTGCAGCCGAATCTTTTGAAACTCCTCCTGCGTCAACGGTCCGGGCTTGGCCAGGATGTGTTCGGGCACCGCCAGCTTGCCGATGTCGTGCAAAAGGGCGGCGGTCTTGACCCCCTGAATATCGTTGTCCGACATGCCAAGTGATTGCGCGAGGCCGGCCGCGAACATCTGGACGCGCCGAATGTGTGACTGCGCGGTCTGCTCTTTCGCGTCGATCGCCAGCGCCAGCGCCTCGATCGTCGCGAGATGGAGGTCCGCCATTTCCTGCACGTGCCGTCGTTCGTCGTCGATTCGGCCGATATACAGCTTGTAGGTGCGATACGTCAGATACAGCGGCGCGCAGAGCAGGAGCGCGATCCAGATTCCGAAACTGAGGACTGCCCACTTGGCGACGAAAGCGACGCCGGCGCCGACGAAATAGCTGGGGGCGCTCCAGATGAAGTTTTCATTCCACACCCTGAAGACCGTCTGTTTCGTAGACAGCCCAATCGCGATCGCGATGAGCAGGGTGTTGAGCACGAAATACACCGTGGCCGCGCCAACGAGCGGGCCCGCCATCAGGCCGAGGCCGTGCCCCAAGTCCCCTGCGACCCCGCCCAGTTCCGTATAGGCATAGCCGGCGGCCTGCACCGTGATCGCCAGGCACGACATGCTGAACAGCACACGATGGGGCGGGTTCCGGCGCTTGAGTCCGAATGTGCACTGGCTCCACGCACTCGCCACCGCAACCAACATGGTCTCGTGTGGGCCCAACAGGATCAGCGACGCAAAATCGACGGCATACGAAACCGACATCGTCGAACCGCTCTTGGCGAGCGGCAGGCTCACCTTGAAGGCGGAGCTGATGACCGACAGTAGGAGGAGGATCGCGAACAGCAGCGGCTGGTCGAATCTCGCCCGCGGTGTCAGCAGCACGAGCAGTACGGCGCCGGTCGCGATGATTGCCGCGACGTAGAGGCGTGCCGCGAGGGGCAGCGTCCTCATGGACTCAGGCCGGGGGTCGGCACGATTCGGGTTACTCAACGAGGGATGTCGGCTCTTTGGCCAAGCGTGTCCCATAGCCGAGGGGCAGGCTAGAGACCGGTCAACGTTGGACAATACATTACGTTAATGTCCTATACAAGACCGCTGAGTGCACTTCAACGACTGCTGTGCAGCGCTGAGCCAGTGCGCGCATTGTAGCCCACCCCGTCTTGCGTGTGTTGCCTAGCCGGCGGCGCGTCGTGCACGTCGTGCTCGCGCAGCGCCCTCGGGTTCGAGGCCGAACTCCTCGATCTTCCGATAAAGCGTTCCACGACTGATGTCCAGGATCTTCGCGGCTTCGAGCTTGTTCCATTCGACGGCTTCGAGGACACGCGTGATGTGGACGCGCTCGGCTTCGCGAAGGGTGGAGAGTCCGCTGCTAGGCTCGGATTCGGGTTGCGGCAGCCGCCCGTGCAGGAACTCGATGTCGGCAGCACGAATGACACGCCCCGGCGCCGACAAGGCGGCGCGCGAAACGGTACTCTCGAGCTCCCGGATGTTGCCTGGCCAGTGATACGAGATCAGCAGGTCGTCGGCCTCGCGTGAGAACTGCTTGGCGTCGAGCGGCAGGCCGTTCGACGCGCAGTAGCGACCGAGGAAGCGATTCGCCAGCACCGGAATGTCCACCGATCGTTCGCGAAGCGACGGCAGCCGAATGGCAAACGCGTTGATTCGGTAGTAGAGGTCTTCGCGGAAGCGACCTTCGCGCACGAAGAGATCGAGCGGGCGGTTGGTCGCTGAGATCAGCCGAAAGTCCACGTGAATGGCTCGATTGCCGCCCAGTCGCTCGAACTTTCGTTCTTCGAGGACCCGGAGCAGCTTGGCCTGCGCCACCAGCGACAGGTCGCCGATTTCGTCCAGCAGCAGAGTGCCGCCGTTGGCGAGCTCGAGTCGGCCGGGCTTACGATCGTGAGCGCCGGTGAACGCGCCCTTTTCGTAGCCGAAGATTTCGGACTCGAAGAGGGTGTCGGGCAGTGCGGCGCAGTTGACGGCCTGGAAGCGTTCCTGTCCGCGTCGGGACAGCTCGTGAATCATCTGCGCGACGAGCTCTTTGCCCGATCCAGTCGGGCCGAGAATCAGCACCGCGATATCGGACTTGGCCGCGGTACGAATCCATTCGAAGATGGCGACCATCTTCTCGTCGCGGCCGATCATCTCGCGGAAGCGCTGCACCGACGGCGAGGTCTCTTCGATACCGACGGCTGCCCGACGCTCGAGGAACTTGTCGAGCAGACGGGCCATCGGATCCTGGCCGGGTCGCCCGGCGATGAACTTCGGTGGGTCGCCAGCCTGGCGTCGGACCACACCGAATTCCACCAACTCGCCCACGCAGTTCTCGACGTCGAGTCGCATGCGCCCGAACGCCTGCATCAACGCCTCGATGTCGAACGACTCGTTGGGACGCGCGGCGAGAAAACGAAGGATGCCCGCGCGCAACGGCGACTGCACCAGCGTGCGGAACCGTCCGTCGAGATCGTCTGGTCGTGAGGGCGAGCCCGCCCGTTGCGCGACGGGCAGCGAATGTCAGGTCGTCCACTGGCTTTCGGTTTATCGGCCCCTGACAGGGTGGGATTACCCCGCCGGGCGCGCCGACTCGACCGTTCCTCGGGCGCGGTAATACACGGTTTGGTGGTGTTCGATGAGGGCCTTCATCCGGGCTGCGTCACTCTTCCGATGTCCGTAACAGCGCACTGGAGTCGCCCCGCCGCTCGTCTCGATGATGACATCAGAGAACAGAAAGTTCGTATTAATGCTGACGGATGCCACATGCGCCATGTGGATGGATTGCTCACGGCGTCCCACGAACTCGGGGGTGAAGTGAATCACGCTGGTGGGGGTGATGAGGACCTGTGTCGGAAACAGTCGGTTACCGCGCGAAAGCCGACTTGCACGAAAAATTTCCCCCTTGGCGAACGGACGACCTTTGAACCAGAAATAGGCCACCACCAAGAGGGCGATCACGACCAGCGCGACCGCGACGGGGATCCAGGGGTCGGTCACGGGCAAATGCTACTCTAGCTGGCCGAGGCTCGCTGGGCGAGCCGCACAACGGTCGTTTATGCCGCATCGAGCCCCCGGTTCCTCTCACAGAGCCCAGAAATCGTTCCTGTCCGGCAGGCCCATCCGCTATTACCGCCCCCGCGGAAGTGCCGACATCCGCCGGCTGATAGACGATGGGTTCCAGGCGTTCAACGCGGCGCGGCTCGGTGAAGCCTGTCGAATCTACACGGACAAGATGCTGGCGAAGTCGCCGGACACCACCATCGGATTGACGATTGCGGGCGCGTTGACGCCAGCCGGCCTCGGCGGCTGTTTCATCGAGATGATGGAGCGGGGGCTCGTGGATTTCGTGATCAGCACGGGCGCCAACCTCTACCACGACTTGCACTACGCGCTGAACTTCACCTTGCACCGCGGGTCGCCGTTTCTGGATGATCGCGTGCTGTACGAGCACGGCGTCATTCGCATCTATGACGTATTGTTTCCGGCGAAGGTGCTGCTCGACACCGACGCGTTCATCCGTGATTTTCTGATTGCGACCGATCTCGATGGTCCGGTGTCGACCGCCGAGCTGCACTACGCGCTGGGCGAGCACTTGAGAACGGCACGGCCAGGGTGCGAGGAATACTCGGTCGTCGCCAGCGCGGCGAAGTACGGCGTGCCAATCTACACCTCGTCGCCGGGGGACAGCTCGATCGGTATGAACGTCGCCTTTCACGAGCTGATGCATGGCGGCCGGTTGATGGTGGACCCCAACCAGGACGTCAACGAGATCTGCGCGATCATCCTGGCCGGCGAGAAGAACGGCTGCGTGATTCTCGGCGGCGGATCGCCCAAGAACTTCTATTTGCAAGGGCAACCCACGCTGTGGGAGGTGTACGGCATTCCGAAGGGCGGCAACGACTACTTCATCCAGATCACCACCGATCAAGTCGTCTGGGGTGGTCTCTCTGGTGCGACGCCGTCCGAGGCCGTGAGCTGGGGCAAGGTCAATCCCGGCGTCCTCCCCGATACCGTGGTGACCTACGCGGACTCGACGATTGCGTTTCCCTTGTTCTGCGAGTACGCCTGCGGTCACAAGAACGGACGGAGGAAACGCAAGGGCCTGGTCCACAAGCGCAGCGCGCTGGTGGCCGCGCTCAAATCCGAAGCGGTCAAAGCCCGCTCGACGGCTCCAGAGAAAACGAACCGTCGCAAGCGAAAGGCCGTGCTCACTCGGAGCTAGGACACTAGTGGGACGCGAGTGAAGGAGCCTATGGGAACGCTCTTCTCCGAGCTGGGTCCGCTGGCCGACGAAAGCACCGTTGGGCCACGTGTCTACGCCGATGCCAACGTGCCGGCGGGCCTGGTGACGTTCATGCGTCTGTCGCTTGGCTGGGATGTGTTTTTCGTGATGGAGCACGACGACCTTCGCCGCGCCCCCGACATCGAGCACTACCGATTGGCACGGCGGCTGCGACGTACCCTGATAACGATGGATCGCGACTACCTCGACGATCGGGTGTTTCCGCCGCTCGAGACGTCCGGGGTGTTGGTGCTGTCGGCGCCCAATCAGCGAGGTCTCGAGCGTTTGCTGACGCGCGCCGACCGCGACATCTTTCGAGTCGGGGCGGGCGAGCTCGTCGCACTGCCGCTCGAGGGGACCAAGCTGCAGGTGTTCCCGGAATTCGGGGCGGGGCTCGCGTGATGGCGGCCGGCGTCGAAGGCGCTCGTGCCGCGTTACTCCAGCGCCAATGATCCTGCTCGCTGGCGCAGACCTCATTCTCCCCAATCAGGTCCTCTCCGGCGCCAGCCTCCTGCTGGACGACGATCGCATTGCGGCGATCGAGCCGAAAGTCATCGAGACGCCAACCGGCGCGACTCGGGTTGATCTCGCCGGGTCGCTGGTCGTGCCCGGCTTCGTCGACGTCCACGTGCACGGTGTCGAGGGATTCGACGTGTTGGATGGCCCGCAGGCCATCGTCAGAAGTCGCGGCCAGGCTGCCGCGCTATGGCGTCACCGGCTTTCTGTCCGACGTCGATTGCCTGCGACCCTGCGACGCTTGCGGTGATGCTCGCGGGCGGTGAGCGCGTCGCAACGCGAGGCTCATGCAGGTCACGCTCGTGTATCTGCGGGCACATCTCGAAAGCAACTTCATCAATCCCGACTACAACGGCGCTCAGCCCCGCGAATGTTTGCGTCTCCCACCGTTTCAAGGTTCCAGGGTTCCAGGGTTCCAGGGTTCCAAGGTTCACAATCACGATCAGGCCAACTTCACCGGCGCAGACATTCTTTCGGTCGTCGCCACACATCGCGAGCAAGTGGGGATCATCACGCTGGCACCGGAGCTCGATGGCGGAATCGACCTCGTGCGCCAGCTCGTGGCCGCTGGCCATCGCGTGTCGATTGGTCATTCCGGCGCCACCTACGAGACGGCGATGGCCGCCATCGACGCTGGGGTCTCGCACGCCACACATCTCTTCAACCGGATGACGCCGATGACGCAGCGCGCACCCGGCGTCCCGGGGGCTGTGCTTCGATCGGAGCAGGTGCGGGCGGAGATCATCTGCGATGGGTTTCATGTGCATCCCGCGCTGCTGACGGTCGCCTGCCGTGCGAAGGGCGCGGCGGGAATCATCGCGATCACGGACGGCACGGCGGGCTCGGGTCTGCAGGGCGGGTCGAGGACCCGGCTCGGCGGTCGTTCCATCCTCGTGACAGACCGCAGCGCCGAGCTCGAGGACGGCACGCTTGCGGGCAGTATTCTCACCATGGATGGGGCATTCCGGTCGCTGGTCGGGCAGGCCGGCGTCAGTTTGGTGGACGCGGCGCGCATGTGCGCAACGACCCCTGCCGAGCAAGTGGGATTGACTGATGCCGGCCAGATTGCCGTCGGCAAGACCGCCGATCTCGTGGTGCTCGATTCGGCCCTGAGGGTTCGCCAGACCTATCTCCGCGGCCGGCTGTGGCGGAACACCCGGGAGGGGCCAAACGTCTAGATCTCCGTTGGATTCTGCCGTCATCCCGCCCCGCGGAGACCACCCCACCGCGCACAGTCCGCGCGGCGGGGACCCCGAGCTGGGGCAAGCCAATAGGGCCCTAGCGAAGCGGAGCCGCTCGTTTTGCGGCGATTTGAGGCGGAGCTTCGCTAGGGGAGTGCCATGAGCGTCCACGAATTCGCCCGGGTTGGTTCACGCGCGTTGCTCGTGGCGGCCGCTGTCGCGCTGACGGCCTGCGAGGTCAACCTGAACTCCGAGGGTATCGTCTCGCGCGAGACCAAGACCTTCAAGGTGTCGGGCGTGCCCAGACGTGCAGCTCGAGACGTTCGACGGGTCGATCGAAGTGCATTCGTGGGATCGCAACGAGGTCGAGGTCGAGATCGAGAAGCGGGCGATGGAGCAGTCGATGGTCGACGAGATGGTCGATCTCCGCCGAACAGCAGGGCGATCGCATCATTGTCAAGGTCACCCAGCCTCGGAATCGCGACTTCGACGGCATCCAGATTGGCGTCAACTTCAGCCCGACCGCTCGACTTCGTGTGGCCGTGCCGCGCAACAGCCAGTTGGCCGCATCGAGCGGCGACGGGTCGATTACCGTCGAGGACGTCAATGGCAAGGTTGCGCTGACCACTAGCGACGGCAGCGTGCGGGCATCGCGGGTGACCGGCGAGCTGTCCGTGCGGTCCGGCGACGGATCGATTCGCCTCGACGCCGTCGAGGGCAAGCTCGATCTCGAGACTGAGGACGGCAGCATCGGCGTCGAAGCCAAGCCGACCGCTCTGCGGGCCCGGACGGCTGATGGCACCATTCGACTGCGAGTGGACGCCGACACCAAGATGACCGAGGACTGGGATGTTCAGACCGCCGATGGCTCGGTGACGCTGACCTTGCCGAGCGCATTTGACGGCGAGCTGGATGCCGAGACGCGCGATGGGTCGGTGCGCGCGAATCATCCGGCGGTCACGAACGAGAGCCGCGAAGGTGACGATCGAGAGGAGCGGCGTCGAACGCTCAAGGCGACGCTCGGTTCCGGCGGTCGCACGCTGCGCGTCCGAACCGGCGACGGCACCATTCGTATCGAGGGCTGATTCCTCCGGCGTCGTCGGCCTGCTTCGATGACATCTCTTGCGATCGTATTACCCGTTCTGAAGTGTCCGACGTGTGCCACGTCGCATTGGCGGGTTGACTGAGACAACGGATCGGGCCGCGACCGTCACTTGCGTTGAATGTGCTCGCTCGCATCGGTTCGAGCGAGGCATTCTTTGGGTCAATGTGCTGGCTGAGCATGTCGACGCCGTTCGCGAGCGTCTCGCCGTGGCACCGACCGAGTTGGTGCCCGAGCTCGGAGGCTGGACGCAGCGGTATCAGGGCGTGGACGTGACCGATACCGCGCTCCTCAACGCGTACTTGTCCCTTCCGTACGGTGATGGGTCATCGCATTTCACCACCCCGGGTTACTTCGCTAACGTGGGACGCTTCGCGAAGGAGTTCGACTTCATCGCCGGCCAGCTTCCGACACGTGGCTTGGGATTGGATATCGGCGCCGACGGGACCTGGTCTACCGCCAGGTTGGCGGCACGTGGCCTGACCTGTATAGCACTGGATATCACTGACCATCTGGTGCTCGGCGAGCTGTATCAGACGCAATACCCTGAATACGCCCGGATGAACGTCGACATGCACGAGGACGTCTTCGTCGATAAGTCCTTTGACGTCGTCACGGCCTTCAATGCCTTGCATCATTCGAAACGGCTGACCTCGATCGCTGAACGCATCGCGGCCGTTCTAAAGCCCGGCGGCACGCTTGGTTTCGTTGAGCCGTACGTTCAGAACGCCGCACAGGAGGACGCCTTTGGTGCCCCGCAGAGCGCAATCGGCATCAGCGAGAACATCCACACCATTCCGGAGTGGCATGATGCATTCGTCGCGGCTGGCCTGTCGCTGATTGCCTTCGCCACGAGTGATGCGTTCAGTGCCATCTACCGGAAACTCGATAACGCTGAGATCGACAGGCGCGAGCCGCTGAGGATGGATGCCGACGGATGCTTCGTGCACTATTATCAGGCGCTGCTCGACGCCGAACCGTCCGCCGTGTATGTGACGCCCGGTCAGGCGCAAGTCTTCCAAGTCAGGGTCACGAACAATAGCGCGGCGGCCTGGGCGACCCGTGGACCGCACCCAGTGGCCATCAGCTACCACGTCGAACGACTCGACGGCGACGGACCCCGGATGGTTGCGTTTGATAATCCTCGAACATCGATTGATAGTTTCGTGGCGCCCAAGGACTCACAATTGTTCGAGGTACCCGTCCAGTTGCCGGAGCCCGGTGCCTATCGCATCGAGTTCGACCTTGTGCACGAGTTGCGCTCGTGGTTCAAGGACAGAGGTGGCCGGACGGCGGTGGTGACATGCGAAGTGCGGTAGCGCCACACAGCGCCATCACTCGATTGAGCGTCACGCGCCGGTGCGAATCGCCGCAAACCGATCGAGAGCGTCGATGAGATCGGTCGGTTGATGACAAGACGTACGGCGTCTCCGGAGGAGCATCGTCGAACCGTGCGGCGCTGAAGCCATATCGTGCCCACGCAAACGCGCACCCCGCGGCGCGAGCCGTCGCCCAGTCGATGGGCGAGTCGCCGACCAGGATCACATCGCGGTCGTCATGCGCGAGCGCCCGTAGTCCCGCCGGGTCCGGCTTGCGGCCGTGTGGTCCGTCGCCGCCCACGACTGACTCGAAGTACACCGACAGGCCCAACGCGTCGAGAATTTGCATCGACGGGGCCAGCGGTTTGTTCGTCAGGACCGCCATACGCGCCCGACGCGACGTCGTCCGCAGCACCTCTTCGATGCCTGGATACGCGACGGTGGTGTCCAGCAGCCGGCGGCGGTAGATCTCGAGAAACCGCTCGAGCACGTCCGACATCTTCGGCCGAAGGCCGGCGGCGTTCAGCGCCCGCTTCACGAGCAAGGCCGCGCCATCACCAACCATGCCGGCGACTTCGTCCTGCGAAAGCGGACGTCCGCCAAGGCTCGTCACCAGTTCGCTCACCGAGCGAGACAGGTCGGTCACCGAGTCGATCAGCGTGCCGTCGAGGTCGAAGATAACGAGCATGTGAGGTTGACTTACCTCGCCTCACCCTGATACGTCGCGAACGACGTGGGCGTCTCCCACACCGTGACTTTAACCACGGGCAGCTTCTGCTCGCGAGCGTGATCGAAAATCAATCGCGCGATGCGCTCCACGGTCGGATTGCTGTCCACGATGAACACGGGCTCGTTCAACTGCTGGAGCGGCTTCACCAGCGGATCGTCGTGACGCAGGATCATCCGGTGGTCGAGCTCACGATCAATCCAACCCTTGACGATTCGCTTGATGTCGCTGAAGTCGCACACCATGTTCCGGTTGTCGAGGGTTCCCGTGCGCACTTCGATTTCGGCCGTCGCGTTGTGGCCGTGCGGATGCTTGCAGATCCCGTCGTAATCGAGCAGGCGATGACCGTAACAGAAGTCGATTTTCTTCGTGACCGAATACATGTGCCTCAGTGTATCCGCGGATGTTCCGGGGATGTATTGTTATCGCCGGACCCGTGGATAATCTCGTGCTCCTCTCAGGTGGCCTCGACAGCGCGGTGCTGGTTGCCTTCGAGGCGCAGCACAGCCGCGTACATCCCGTCTACGTGCGCGTTGGGCTGGCCTGGGAGGCCGCTGAACTGCGCATGGTGCACCACCTGTTGTCCTCGCCCGCATTTCGCGGAGACATCGCAGATCTCGGGATCCTCGACTTCAACATGCGTGACGTCTACCCGTCCACTCACTGGGCGGTTCGAGGATCGCCGCCGGCATACGACACGCCGGAGGAAGACGTCTATCTCGCGGGCAGAAATCTCGTCCTCCTGACCAAGGCAGGTGTCGTCGCGGCGTCGCGCAAGATCAATCGCATCGCGCTCGGACCGCTCGCGGCCAATCCGTTCCCCGATGCCACGCCAGAATTCTTCAAGACGATGGCCAAAGCGCTCTCGCTTGGCCTGGACCATCCCGTCGATGTCGTCACGCCCCTGATTGACCTCCATAAAGACGACGTGATCCGACTGGGGGCGCGCCTGGGCGTGCCGTTCGAGTTGACGCTCTCGTGCATGAATCCGACCGACAGCGCGCTGCCACTCCACTGCGGGCAGTGCAGCAAGTGCCGTGAACGGCGAGACGCGTTTGTCGCTGCCGGCGTCGCTGACCCGACGGCCTATTCGCAGCCGAGCCCTCGGTGAAACGCTGGCCCCTGATTCTTGTGATCGCGAGTCTGCTCGGGGCCGCCGCCTTTCATCTGTTTGGCTCGCGACGTCGCCCTGAGTCCACTCACCCCATGAACGAGGCCGTCGCCCAGGACATTGCCGCCGCCGTTCGTGATGTTCCGAACGCTGGCCCCCGCCGATCGGTACGGACGGGTTGCAATGCTGTCGGCGGTGACGCCTGATGCCACCCGCGCGTTTACGGCTCTGAGTTGCGCTCGCGTGCACTACGCCGGCGGTACCGGTCTTTGCCTGGTCGAGGAACGGGAAGGCAACCAGGTGGTACAGGCGGCCTACGTCTTCGACAGCAGCTTTACGCGCGGCCAGCGCCTGCTCTTGTCCGGCATTCCCACCCGCGCGCGTGTTTCCCCGAACGGTCGACGGGCGGCGATCACGGTGTACGGCGAGGAGCAGATGCCTGATGGCCAGGAGCGGCTCGCGACCGATTCGATCCTGATTGATCTGCCCGACGGCAACGTGCTCGCAAGGCTGCGAGAGTTCGTTGTGGATGGGCCCGGCAAGCCAGCTTCCGGTGTTGCGCTCGACTATTCCAGCGTCGCGTTCGCTCGAGACCCCGATCGCTTTTACGCGACGCTGGGCACGACGAGCAACTGGTACATCGTCTCAGGATCGGTGGGCACACGTCGATTGACGATCGTTGCCGAAGGGCTGGCCAGCGAAGCGCTCTCTCCGGACGAGGCGCAGTTGGCCGTCAAGCAGCGCGTCGGGGAGCGTGGCTTCTGGCAGGCAATGGTGTTCGACATCGTATCGAAGTCCGCTCGGCCACTCAGCCACACGCGCAGCATCGACGACCAGATCGAGTGGCTCGATCGTGACCACGTCGCCTATCACGACGCGACGGAGCAGGGGACTGGAATCTGGACGCTCGCCATCGACGGCCGGTCGCCACCGCGCCTGCTGATCGCGGACGCCTATTCACCGGCGGTGCAGCACTGACGATGTCGTTGACCAGTTGCCGGTTCCAGTTACCAGTTGCCAGTTCAAAGCGTCGTCGGCACCGGCGACTCGGATCGCGCCTCGGCCCCGTGGCTTCCGCCTTAAGAGCCTGTGAATTTATCCTCTCGTGGCTTCCGCCTTCAGGCGGAAGTTGGGCGCGGGCATGATCTTCCGGCTGACGCCGGAAGCCACGGCAGAAACTGCCGTCTGCAGTAAGATCAAAATCGAGGAATTCATGAGATTCGTAGCCGTTGCTTTTTCGGCGTGTTTGCTCGCCACAGTCACCATCGTCGCGCAATCATCAACGCCAACCCTCGAGGTTTTCAAGTCGCCGACCTGTGGCTGCTGCTCGAAATGGGTCGATCACGCCCGTGAACACGGCTTTACGGCGAAAGTCACGGACATGCCGGACGCGGCGCTCGACGAGCTCAAGACCAAGCACGGCATTCCACGCACCGCGCAGTCGTGCCACACCGTCCTCGTCGGCGGCTACGTCGTTGAAGGTCACGTGCCTGCCCCCGAGGTGAAGCGGCTGTTGAAAGAGCGTCCCGCCATCAAGGGCCTTGCCGTCGCCGGAATGCCGCTGGGCTCGCCCGGAATGGAAGTGGCCGGTCAGAAGCCACAGACCTACAACGTCATCTCGTTCGACAAGGCGGGCGAGGTCAAGGTTTTCGCGACCTACAATCGTTAGACGTCGCTCGATTGTCTGATTTCGACCTTGGCCTGCCTAACCGGCCGAATCCTGAAGAAGCTGGCCGGTCGTGTCCTGATGAGGTTAGAATTCCAAGCTCAACAAGACTGATTGTGCCCCTCGCACCCGGAGCAACGCTCGGCCCTTACGAAATTGTCTCGCCCCTTGGCTCCGGAGGGATGGGTGAGGTCTATCGCGCAACCGATCGGCGGCTCGGACGCCTTGTCGCGATCAAAGTCCTGCACGTGGGCACCCATGCGTCGACGAACAGTCTGCCGCTGATCGAACGCGAGGCCCGCGCGGTCGCGGCCAACAACCATCCGCACATCTGCACGCTGTACGACGTCGGGCAACACGGCGACCTGGGATACCTGGTCATGGAGTATCTCGAGGGTCGAACGCTGGCCGACGTTCTCCGGGCAGGTCCGTTGCCGCCCACCACCGTGGCTGCCTACGCACGGCAATTCCTCAGCGCGCTGGCCGCGGCTCATGCCAAAGGCGTGATTCACTGCGACCTCAAACCGGCAAATCTCTTTCTGACCAACGACGGCGTGCTCAAAGTGCTCGACTTCGGCATTGCCAGGCTGGTCGTTGCCGCCGGTCCGCAAGGTGAAACGCGGCTGCAAACCGGGCACGGCACGTTTTCAGGTACGGTCGGCTATTCAGCGCCGGAGCAACTGCGGGGCGAAGTGCTCGACCACCGAGCCGATATCTTCGCCGCGGGCGCCGTGCTCTGCGAGCTGCTGACTGGCCGTCCGCCATTCGCGCGCCGCACCTCGGCGGACACGATCAGCGCCATCCTGCACGATCGACCGTCGCCCTTGCCGGCACACGTACCGCCGGCGCTTGCGGCCGCCATCGCGAGGTGTCTGGAGAAGATCCCGGCTCGCCGCTTCGAATCGGCGGCGGCGCTCCTTGCCGCGCTTGCGTCAGATGAGGCCACGCCGCCGCCGGCGAGCATCCCAACGACCGATTCGCCGTCGATCGCGGTTCTCCCGTTTGCCGACCTCAGCCCTGATCGTGACCAGGAGTACTTCTGCGATGGGATGGCTGATGAACTGATCGCCGCACTCATGACCCTCGAGGGCGTCCGCGTCGCTTCGCGCACGTCGGCGTTTCAGTTCAAGGGCAACGCGCAGGACATCACCGAGATTGGGCGTCGGCTCAAGGTCCGCAACGTCCTCGAAGGCAGCGTGCGGCGCTCGGGCAATCGTTTACGCATCACCGTGCA
The DNA here is from genome assembly GCA_963734095.1 of uncultured Acidobacteriota bacterium. Taxonomy (GTDB): domain Bacteria; phylum Acidobacteriota; class Vicinamibacteria; order Vicinamibacterales; family UBA2999; genus JACCSI01. The sequence goes on from CAVTGK010000055.1 coordinate 106,706, forward strand.
GTTGACGGACGTGAGCGAAGGGTTTCACCTCTGGTCCCAGCGCTACGACCGGTCGCTCGATGACGTGTTCGCCGTCCAGGACGAAATCGCACAGGCCATCGTCGATCGTCTGAAGGTGGAGTTGCCCGGAAGCTCCGTCGGCAGTCTCGTACCGACCGCCAGCCGCAACGTCGAGGCCTACAACCTGTATTTGAAGGGTCGCTACTCCATTCGCAAGCTCACGAAAGAAGGCTTCGAGAATGGCATGACGTACTTCCGGCAGGCGCTCGAGTTGCACCCGGATTACGCCGAGGCGCATGCGGCGACGGCTCAAGGCTACATGCTGCTTGCGATTTTCTCGGTGGCCCCGCCCCGCCATGTGATGCCAATCGCCATTCAGTCGGCGATGCGTGCGCTCGAATTGAACCCGCGGCTCGCCGAAGGACAACTCGGGATGGCGTGGGCGCGTCACTGGTATGACTGGAAATGGGCCGAAGCCGACGAGTTCTACCGGCGAGCCGTGGAGCTGACCCCCGGCGACAGCTGGCCCCGGATGTGTTATGCCACGTACCTCGGGTTGCGCGGCCGGTACGACGAAGCCATCGCGGAAGCGCGACAGGCCACCGAGCTGGATCCCGTCTCCGCCATTATCAGTCGCGGTGTGTCTGACGTCCTGACGATGGGGCGGCGGTTCGACGAGGCGATCGAACACGCCACGAAGGCGATTGCGTTGGAGCCGTCGTTCTCCTCGTTGTATTGGTCGCTGGCACTCGCTCAAGCTGGCAACGGACTCTACTCGGACGCCGTCGCGACGCTGGAGCAAGGTCATCGCTACGGTCAAGGCGACGCCACGCTGGAAAGTTTTCTCGGATGGGCCTACGGGCGCGCCGGCGCCCGCGACAAGGCGTTGGCCGTGGCGCGGGAACTCGAGACGCGCCGGCAGACGACCTACGTCAACGGCACCTGCATCGGACTGGTTCACCAGGGCGTGGGTGATCTGGACGAGGCGATTCGCTGGTATCGCCAGGCGTACCAGGATCGGGCCACGGACTGCTGTTCCTACGCCATTGCACCGCACTTCGATCTGATGCGCGAGGACACGCGATTCCAGGAGCTGATTCAATTGATCGAGGGCGGGGGCCACCGGACGTTGTGAGCGTCTCGCCTCGAGACCGTTCCTTGCTCATTGCCTGCGGGGCACTCCTTCTCGTCGCCGTTCTGGCTCACGTCTACTACCTCCTCGGCGGTGAAACGGCGTTCTGGATCGTTGTGACCGTGGCGATGGCGGCGTTCTGCTTCGTCAGTTGCATGCACGTGATGGGGCGGTCGGCGGCGCTGCGGTTCCTGGCGATTGGCGTCACCTTCGGTTTGTTCTTCGAAACGCTGTCGGTTCACACGGGGTTCCCGTTTGGTCCGTACTACTACACGGCGGTGTTTGGACCGGACGTGTTCGGTGTGCCGTACATCATCCCGCTGGCGTGGTACGTCATCGTCTACCTGTCGTTCATCATCGCGAATCTGATGGTCGAGCACCGGCCGATCGTCCATGGCAGGGTCGCGCAAGCCGTGTGGTTGTCCTTGATCGGCGCGGCGGTGGTGACTGCCTACGATCTTTCGCTCGACCCGTTCATGGTGACGCGCGTCCGGGCGTGGGTCATGGAAAACCCAGGCTCGTACTTCGGTGAGCAGTATCGAGGTTTCGCCGGGTGGATGCTGACGTCGTTTCTGATTTCCGTGACGTTTCGTCTGACGCAGCGTCAGGGTCAGTCGACTCCGGCGACGATTCCCCCGCTTGCCGCCGCCTATCCGGTTGCGGCGTATGGGCTGTGGTGCGTGTTCTTCGCGGTCGCCGGGGAACCGCCGGCGACGCGAGCCATTGCGGTGTTCGCGATGGGGATACCGACGCTGACCGCGATTTCGGGATTTGCCAAGTGGACACAAGCCAAGGTATGACGTGGAGAACCTGCATCGCGGTGATCGTGGTGTGGCTCTCGTTCGCGCTCGTCAACGCTGTGGCTCAAACCCCAACGGCCGTTTCTGGCGAGGTGACACAGCGAGATGGGGCGCCGCTGGCGGGTGTGATGGTTCTCGTGCGCGAGACCGGCGCGCTCGAGTGGACGTCCAGCGACGGGCGCTACACGCTTGCCGCTCTGAGGCCCGGCACCTACACGCTGGTGCTGTCACTCGGCGGCTACACGGTCGAGGAGAAGGCAGTCGTGACTGAGGGTCAATCGATCCGGGTGACGACCCAGGTCGACTGGCCCTTGTCGTTCGTCGAAATGCTGGTTGTCAGGGCACCCTCGCGGCAGGTGGAATCGCTTACCGATGCGCCGGCAGCGGTGACAACCCTGGATGCCGTCGACGTCGGCCGACAGTCGACGGGAAACCAGCTGCCGCTGCTGCTCGCGGCTGCGCCCGGCGTGCAAGTTGCCCAGAGCGGTCTCTACGATTTCGCGGTCAACGCGCGCGGATTCAATGACTTCAACAACCGGCGCGTCCGCACGGAAGTCGATGGACGCGATGCGTCGATGCCGCAGGTCACGGGATACACCGATTGGGGGTCGCTGGCGTTCGGGCTCGGGGAAGTCGAGCGGATCGAGTTCGTGCGAGGACCCGGGGGCGCGTTATACGGCATGGGTGCGCTCAACGGCGTGCTGAGCATTCAGACCAAAGCGCCCGCAGACAGTCTCGGCGGGCGGGCGCGATTCACGTTCGGCGAGCTCGATACCGTTCGCGGCGATGCCCGGCTGGCCACCGAACTGGGGAGCGGCTGGTACCTGAGAGTGCTCGGCGGCTACCAGCGCAGCCGGGACTTTGCCCTGTCGCGTGTCTCGTCCGTCGAATATGCGCCAGGCACGTTACCCACGGAGGTGGTACCCCTCATCACCGATCACGCCACGCTCGCCTTCGGCGGTGTGCGCCTCGACCGGAATGCTGCGAACGGCCGCCGCCTCGTCGTCGAGGCCGGTGCGATGGCGAAAGAGGGTCAGGTGTCACTGACCAGCCTTGGAAGATACCAAGCGAGCGACCAGACCTTCCCCTGGCTGCGCGCATCGTATGAGTCCCCTCGCTGGAACGTGCTGACCGCCTACACGGTCGCGGACATCCAGGACCAGATCGGCTTGTCCGCGGGTCAGCCCACTTATCAGTTCGCGACGAACTTCCAGGTCGACGTGCAAACCAATCGCACGTTTGCCGCAGGTCGCGGTCGTTGGGTCGGTGGCGGGGCCTACGGCCGGCAGAAAGTCGACTCGGCGGACCCTCAAGGGGTGCAGACCAATTACGACCAGCCCGAGACAGCCGACAACGGAGCTGTATTCGGTCAGATGGATTACCGCCTGACCGACAGGCTGAAAACGGCGGTCGCGCTCCGGGTCGATGCGAGCACGCTCAGCCGGACGACGTTCTCGCCACGCGCGGCGGTTGTGTACGACCTCGCGGCCGCGCAGCATGCGCGATTTGGATTCAGCCGGGCCTACAAAGCGCCTACGATCGCCGAGCGCCGGCTGCGTGCGCCGATTGCACCACCGGTGGACCTGTCCGCGTTGGAACAAGCGTTGTCGCCGGTGCTGGGGGGCACGTCGCTTGGGTTTGCCAGCGTGCCCTGTTGGCCGTGGGGAACGAGGAACTGGACGTCGAAGAGATCACCAGCTTCGAGGCCGGCTACAGCGTCGTCGTGCGCAACCGCACGTTCGTGCAGGCCACCTACTACCGGAACCACGTGAATACCTTTACGAGCGGACTCTTGCCGCAGGTGGGAACGAGCCTCGGGCGCTTGAATCCAGCATTTGGTCCCTACCAGCCGCCAGCGTCGCTCTCTCCGACGGCTGCCGCGATCGTGACCACCGCGCTCGCCCAAACCTTGCCGCCGCCGCTCTTTGCCTCGATGTCGAATCGGGCCGACGGGTCACCCGTTTTCGCGGTTCTGTCGCTGGCCAATTTCGGCGAAGCCGACACACAAGGGATCGAACTGAGTGCGTCGACTCAAATCAATGCCTGGCGCTTTGACGCCAGCTACGGTTGGTTCGATTTCACGATCAAGTCCGAAGCGCCGGATGTTCCGTTGGCCCCCAACACTCCGTCGCAACAGGGCGCGCTCGGCGCCGCGTACGTCACGCCGCGATTCGACGTCGGCGCGCGCGTGCGGCTGGTCGACGGCTTCGACTGGGTCTCAGGTATCTACGCCGGACCGGTGCCCGGCTACGGCGTCGTAGATCTACAGGCGAACTACCAGGTGACGAGCGCGCTGCAAATCGGCTTCGAGGTCGCCAATGCACTCAACCATGTGCACTACGAGATTTTCGGCGGCGATCTTCTCAAGCGGCGCGCGCTGGGTCATGCCACGATTGGTTGGTAAGCGCCCGTCACTGGCGCGGCTCGCAGCGCTCGCCAACGCTGGCGGTACAGGTAGATGTAGGTGAAATCAAGGATTGCGATACTCGCGTACAAGAAGTAGAGCAGATGCGAATTCGGGGGCTGTGCGATGTGAGGTGCACGAAGCAGCGTGCCAGCCTCGCTGAACTGCATTGGCCACCAGATGTAGCAGAACACCGCGCCGGCGACGCTTCCGACCATCTTGCTCCACGCGGCAGCGTGGGGCAGGCCCTCGAGGCGAGGCCGTGAAAACAGCAGCGGAATGAACAGCAAGCTGAGGACGAAATTGATCAGGAAGGACAGGGCGAGGCCGTAGATGTCGTTGAAATACGTCGCGAAGCTGTAGAGCCCGATCAGGCTGGCCGACAGCCCCGCGATGCAGATCGTGTGGAAGTGTTCACGCACCCACGGGTTGGTTTGCCACCGTCGTCCGTAGAGGAACGCTTGCGTCACGATGATGCAGTCGGCCAGGAACCACAGACGGTTGCCCCAGACGAGGACGGTTGCCTCACTTGTAGTGACCAGGTTGAAGGAGAAGATGAACTCCCACGAGATGTTGAGAAAGATGCACGCGAGCGGCACGCCGTACGTCTTCTCTTTGAATCCAGCCCTGAGAATCTGGACGTATGCGAGCGTCCATGCGCCGAACATCACCGCGCCAATGGCCTGGAGTGTCGGGGTCAGATCATGCGACAGGCTGTAGAGAAATGCAGCTCTCATCCGTCCTTCAATCTTCGTGACTTCGAGACTCCGTGGCCTCTTCTCTCACTCAGTGCGGCCGTAGTCTATACGTGTTGACGCAGAAGTGGTGATGTCATCCGCACTCTGGACGGATGAATTTCTCACGCAGCAGCGGCAGCTTGCCGACCCGCTCGGCGACGCCGTGATCCGCGAAGTGTTCGATCGCGGAGATATCGGCGCATTGAACGACTTCATGGGCCGTCTCGTGCGCGATGATGAGATTCCCGCCGATGTACCCGAGGAAGTCAGAACGTTTCTGCGGCAGACATCGGCCCTGCCGAAATGGGCATGTGTTGAGAAGATTCGCGTAGCCGAGCGTCTCTTCAACATCTACGGCGGCGTGTGTCTCACGGCGCTCGTCTGTGCCAGCCTTCCTGAGTGCTACACGATGCGGATTGGCGTGCGCATCCTCGACCTGACCAGTCAGCTCGGCGTACAAAACGACGGCTGCATCAAACGGCGCATGGTTGGCGGTATGGGCCTCTGGCTCGAGCAAGCGGATTCGGCGTGCGCAGACGCAGAAAGTCCGCCTGATCACGCCGCAATCCGCTTCGGATCCTGAGCGCCTGCAGGCCGGAGCAACACCAGCCGCCTCCCAGGCAGTTTCCGGCCTCGTGCCAGGCGCCGTGAGATCGGTGAACGATGTCGTCGACCGGCACGGATTGGACTGGCAGATCGATCGCGATGGAATGCCAATCAACCAGGAGGACCTCGCGTTCACGCTCCTGACGTTCGGCCATGTCATCCCACGGGGACTACGGACTTGCGGTGTGAAACTCTCGAGCGCGGAGTACAAAGCGTTTCTACACTGTTGGAACGTCGTCGGTTTCGGGCTCGGAGTCAAAGAAGAACTGATGGCACACACTGAGGCCGACGCCATCGAATTGTTCGCCCGAATCAAGTCACGACAAGCCGGCCCGAGTGGCGCGGGCGCCCGTTGACTGACAGCTTGCTGAGAGTGGTGGAGAAAGACATCCTCGAGCTGCCGCTGCTGCGGCCAGAGGCGCCGATCCTCACGCGAATGCTCGTCGGTGACGCGACGGCGCAGATGCTCGGCCTCGACGTGCGGCATCCGGGAGTGGTTCACGTGGTCCACCGCGTGACGGCCGTATGCCTGCGAACACTGCAGGTTCTACTCAGCCCCCTTCGCAGCCCTTTCAGCCCATGACGCCGCCGGCCGCCTGGCTCGGTCGTAAGTTGGTCACTCGCTTGTGCTTGATGACCGATGATGGCCGGCCGCGCCAAGTGGCAATCCCCCTGGCTGCAGTGAATCAGGTGATCAGTGAGCCGTGATCAGGGCGGTCGGCTGAGGGCCTCGCCGACGGCTTGCTTGATCATCCGGTCGCTTTTCGGGTATTCTCCGGCGTGGTTTTGACTATTCAAAACCACAATCAATGAGAATCCGAAACGCGATTCGGCTCGCCGCTGCTGCGTCGCTGGTGCTGTCAGCGCCGGCGGGCGCGCAGACGTCTGGGACGGATCAGCCCCGAACGGGACCGATTTCCGGGTACATGGAGGTGCACCTCAACGCGCCAGTGGACCGCGCGGACGGCGATCCCACGTTGGACTTCCATCGGTTCGTGCTGCTCTTCAGCCACAGCTTCTCGGATCGTCTGCGGTTCGTTGGCGAGTTGGAGCTCGAACACGCCTTTGTCGAAGGCCTCGAGGAGGCGGGCGAAATCGAGCTCGAACAGGCGTACATCGATGTGCTGACGCGCCCGTGGCTCAACTTCCGCGGCGGAATGGTCCTGACGCCCGTTGGCATCATCAACGAGCGTCACGAGCCGCCGGTGTTCTACGGCGTCGAGCGGCCCTTCGTCGACACCGTCATCGTTCCAACGACGTGGTTCGAGGCCGGAGCGGGTGTACACGGCCGGGTCGGATCGGCCTGGAGTTACCGCGCGTACGTCATGGCGCCGCTCGATGCGACCGAATTCACCGCCGACGAAGGGCTCCGGGGCGGCATTCAAAAGGGGAGTCGCGCCAACATCCGAAATCCAGCGCTCACTGGGCGAGTCGAGTTTACCGGTGTCCGGTCGCTGACGCTCGGCATCAGCGGCTGGCGCGGTGATGCGGGCTTCAACGTGCCACGGCTCGATCCAAAGGTCGGCGTCATCGAGTTCGATGGCCGCTACCGGCGCGCCGGATTCGAAGCGCGCGGACAGTTTGCGTACGTGACCATTTCCGACGCCGGCCGGCTCAACGATGCGTTGACGTTGCAGATTGGCGTCGATCCCAACATCGCGCGAGCACTCAGGGGTTTCTATCTCGAGGGGAGTCGATTGTTTGGTCTGCCGAGCATCGGGCACGAGGTTGGTGTGTTTGCCCGCTACGAGAACTTCGACACCCAGTTCAAGATGCCGGACGATCGTCTGCCGATTCCCGAGTTCGATCGGGCTGCCTGGGTGGTGGGTGCCAGCTACTTTCTCGATCCCGACGTAGCGATCAAGTTCGACTACACCCATCAGATGAGTGAAAGCACACTGCGTCGTGCTCCGCGCACCGTGAATGTCGGCTTGGGCTGGTGGTTCTAGGCATGAGGCTTCAAATGAGAGCGGGTTCTTCAGTCACACGCGCGGCCGCCGTCGTGGGCGCGGCGGCAATGCTGGTCGGGGCGTCTCCCGCGCCACCGTCCGACCGCGCGTTCGCGAGCGTGTCTCAATCGACACGTGTGGTAAACGTGACCGCCGAGCGCTTCGCGTTTTTTCCGTCCGAGCTGTCGGTTGATGTGGGGACAGAGATCGAATTCCGGCTCCGGAGCGAGGACACCGCTCACGGCTTTCGCATCCTCGGACAGTCAGTCGAGGTCGTCATTCCCAAGCGCGGACGCGGCGAAGCCACGGCTCGGTTCGCACCGCTGACGCCCGGGACCTACACGTTCGAATGCTCGCGCATGTGCGGCGCGGGTCACAGCTTCATGCGCGGCACGATCAGGGTGCGCGCGGCAAGCGATCAGCCATGAAAGCCCTTGTCATCGCCGCACTCGTCCTGACGGCGTCTCTCGCGGCGCGATCCGCGCTCATCGCGCAGTCTGTCCGGGTAGGCGAACCGCTCGCGGGAATCACGAGCAGCCAGTTCGAGGAGTTCCGGCTTGGCCTCGACGATTTTCTCGAGGTTGAAACCTCCGAGGAAGGGCTGGGGCCAGCCTTCAACGGCACGAGCTGCGCCGTCTGTCACAACGTGCCATCGGTCGGCGGCGGCGGAACGATTGCCGAAATTCGAGCGGCTGGCCGCGATTCGGCCGGACGCCCGGTCGCGCTTTCACGCGACGGCGAAACGCTGTTTCAACTGTTCTCGATTCCCACCCACGGATGCCAGGTGATTATTCCGCCCGAGGCGGTGATTATCGCGAGGCGGATTCCGATTCCGCTTTTTGGCGCCGGACTGGTCGAAGCAATTCCCGACGCGACGATCCTGTCGCTTGCCGATCCAGATGATCGCGACGGCGATGGCGTGAGCGGTCGGGCGTCCGTGATCCGTGACGTCGAGACCGGCGACGCGCGCGTTGGACGCTTCGGGTGGAAAGCGCAGCATGCCACGCTGCTCACCTTTGGAGCCGACGCCTATCGCAACGAGATGGGCATCACGAACGATCTGTTCCGTGAGGAGCTCGGCTTCGGCGTGAGCGCCGAGCAATATCGCCACTGCGATCCGACACCCGATCCCGAAGACTTGATCGACCCTGCGACACGGCGGCGAGGCATCGACAACTTCGCGTCGTTCATGCGCTTCCTGGCGCCGGTCGCGCGCGAGTCGCAGACGCCGGCGGTTCAGGAAGGCCAGCGCCTGTTTTCTGCCCTCGGCTGCGCCGCGTGCCACACGCCGAGCCTGGTCACGGGTCCAAGTGCAGACCGAGTCTTCGATCGCCAGGTGGTGGCGCTCTTCTCGGATCTCCTGCTCCACGATATCGGGACAGGCGATGGCATCCCGCAAGCGGCGGCCAGCCCGGACGAGATTCGCACGCCATCGTTGTGGGGTCTGCGCCTTCGCCGACCGCTCCTCCATGACGGCCGCGCCGCCACCATCGACGAAGCGATTCGAAGTCACGCCGGGGAAGCGCTGTCCACGCGACGCCGGTTCGAGACCTTGCCGGATGTGTCAGTGCAGGCGCTGCTGGCGTTTCTCGGTCACTCAGAAATCAAGGACGGAAACACGGAACACGGAAACGTAGCCACGAAGGGCACGAACACACGCAGAGGCGAGGTCAACGCGTGCGAAAGCGCTTGCTGCGCCACGGGGGGCGCGCGTCAGCCGTGATGGTTTTCGAAGATGGCTTCGGCGCACGCCTGGCTATCGCAACGTCTAAGGCGAGTTTGTGAACCTGACGGCATGTCGTCGCCGTTACCGGACTTCAACGAGTAGCTTCGACGCAGCTCGCATGCCGATCGTGATCCGCTGATCGTTCTTGCCCTTCAACCGCACGCTGTCGGACACGTCATCTCGCGCTTCGACCTCGATCGATTGTCCCGGTTTCAGCTCATGGCCTTCGATGAAGCGAAGAAAGGCCGCGTCCTGATCGGTGACGCGCGTGACGGTGACCGGTGTGTTCAGCGGGCACGTGAGCAGTGTGTCGAGCTGGGCGCGACACCAGCTCGCCTTCGCGGCTGGGGATTGGGTCGCCATGGGGATCGACTTCGGGGTGGCCCAGCAGCTCGTCGATCCGTTCGATCAGGCGTTCGGACACGACGTGTTCGAGCTGCTCGGCATCATCGTGCACCTCGTCCCACCGCATGCCGAGAACCTGCACGAGAAAGAGCTCGATCAGGCGATGTCGCCTCAGGACCAACGCCGCGAGGCGAGAACCCGCGGGCGAGAGCCGGACGCCGTTATAGGGCTCATACTCCACCAGGCCCGACTCCGCGAGCGCTTTGACCATCGTCGTGGCTGTGCCTGGGGCTACTCCCAGCGCGGTCGCCAGTTGCCCCATCGGCAGGAGGCGCTGGGAGCGCGTCAGCTGCGCCTCGCCCTGAAAGATCGCCTTCAGGTAGTTCTCGACCGTGCTCGAGGGCAGCATGCTTCAGGGCATCTTACCTTAGCGTTCGGGGGTCACCAGGCCGCCCCGCTGCTCTTAGGTTTGAGGCGGAGCTTCGCTACGTTGCCCAGCGATCGACGATCCACCCGGCGATCGCGCCGAACACGATGCCGGTGATGAGGATGGGCGCGTACGCCGTGGTGATGATCGCGTCGGGCAAGCTCGTGAGAACGCCCACGAGAATGCCGGACGCAATCGCTGGCAGTGGAAGCGTTACCGTCGCCGCGAAAAAACCAAGAGCGAACCGCGAACAGAAGGCGCCAAGCAATGCGGCTCGCTTATCAGGGAAGGCCAGCGGCAGCATCAGAAGCACGTCGACGATCCCAATCACGAGACCGAGCAGCACACCGAGATTAACCCGCGTCATGAGGCACTCCGTGGTTTGCCTTAAGCGCGATTCAAGCGGCGGTTCCCCCACTGCAATGCCGCGAGGCTGGCGACGACGATGAGAAACGGCATCACGGAGGTTTCCATCGGAATCTTTTGGCGGATTCTACTGTGAAGAAGTCGTTTTTCGGGACCTGACCCGACGCCCCGGCCAAATTTGACGTTTTGAGCGTCCGGGGTAAGATTTTGACCAGTCAAAATTATCCGCGGTTCCGCGGAAGACACTGAAGTCGCAGAAGCTGCCGCACTCTGGCGCCGAGACTAGACATTGGCACCGAGAGCACGTGGGCACCGACGGCACCTGCGGCACCCGAGGCACCTTAAACGATGACACTTTCCCGTCGCTCCTGGCTCCATGCGGCCGGTTTCGGGTCGCTCGTAACCGGCCTCACCGCCTGGACCCGGGCGGCCCTCGGCCAACCGGCCGAGATCCCTCATGAGGGGCACCAGGGCCATCACGGTCACCTGCTCGGGACCGTCGGACGCGTCGCACCGATCGCCGTCGATCCGGTTCGATACCTGCGGAGCTGGAACTTCAACCACCTGCCCCCCGACGAGCGCAGCCGTCTATCGCGAGACCGCGCGTCCTGATGGGACGATGCTCCGCGAGTATGAGATCTACGCGGTTGATCGAGAGATCGAGATCGCACCCGGCGTAAGGTTTCCCGCCTGGACCTACAACGGCCAGGTGCCGGGACCTACGATCCGCGCGACCGAAGGGGATCGCCTCCGGGTTCGCTTCCTCAATCAGGGCACTCACCCGCACACGATTCACTTTCACGGCTGGCATCCGCCGGAAATGGACGGCTCGCTGCCCGAGCACGAAGTGCTCCCCGGCGAGTCCTTTACCTACGAGTTCGATGCCGAGCCGGCCGGCCTGCACCTGTATCACTGTCACGCGGTGCCGCTGAAGCGGCACATTCACAAGGGCCTGTACGGGACCTTCATCATCGATCCGCGCGGCGGTCGGCCGCCGGCCGACGAGCTCGTGATGATGATGAACGGGTTCGACTCCAATTTCGACAACGAGAACGAGGTGTACGCGGTCAACACCGTGGCCCACGCGTACATGGCCCAGCCGATCAAGGTAACGGTCGGACGTCTTGTGCGGATCTATCTCGTCAACATCACCGAATTCGATCTCATCAACAGCTTCCACCTGCACGGGATGTTCTTCGACGCCTATCGCCCGGGCACGCGCACGACCCCGAGTGATCACACCGACACGGTCACGTTGTGCCAGGGTGAGCGCGCGATTCTGGAGACGACGTTCCGCTATCCCGGGGACTTCATGTTCCACGCGCATCAGAGCGAGTTCGCGGAGCTCGGTTGGATGGGGCTTTTCAGGGCCGAGGGAGTGCGCCGTGAGTCCTGAAGCCTCGAGCGCGGTCGCGACGAGCGTCGCGGGCTCCAGGTCTGGCGTCGGCGTCTGGCTGCTTGCGCTGATTCCGCTGATCTTGCTTGGCGGTCTGCTCGCGCTCATTGTCGGAATCGGGCCCGCGAGTCTGCTTCAGAGTTCGGACGCGCCGCCGGTCGAACGCCTTGCCATCACACGCGTCGAGCTCGAGCCCAATCGCATCATTCTGACGGTCCTGAACGACGGACCCGACGAGGTCACCATCGCTCAGGCGATTGTGGACGACGCGTTCTGGAGCTTCGAGGCGGAGGGTGGGACGACTCTGCCGCATCTGGGCAGGACACGCGTCTCGATTCCTTATCCCTGGGTCAGCGGCGAAGCGCACGTGGTGCGCTTGCTCACTTCGACGGGCGCTACGTTCGACCGTCAGATCCCTGTCGCTCTGGAAACACCTCGTCCGAACGCGCGGTTCCTTGGTGTCTTCGCGCTGATCGGCCTCTATGTCGGGGTGATTCCTGTCGCGTTGGGTCTCTTGTGGTATCCGTTGATGCGGCAGATCGGACGCAGTGGACTGCAGTTCCTGATGGCGTTGACGATTGGCCTTCTCGCCTATCTGCTGGTCGACTCGGCGCACGATGGACTCGAAGCGGCGGCGATGGTGCCTGGATCGCTTCAGGGGCCGGCCCTGTTCATCTTTGGCGCGATCGGCGCCTACCTCGCGCTCGACTTCGTTGGTGCCTGGTTGGTGAAACGCCGCGAGCACGTGGGGCTTGTCGCTCGGACGCCGAGCGGCTGGATTCTTGCGCTGTTGATTGCCGTCGGCATTGGCCTCCACAACTTTGGCGAGGGGCTCGCCATCGGCTCGGCGTTTTCGCTGGGCGAGATGGCACTTGGCACGCTGCTGATCGTCGGCTTCACGCTCCACAACACCACCGAGGGGCTGGCGATTGTGGCGCCGTTGGCGCGTCAGGGTGACGGCCAACGAGTAAGCCTCTGGCAGCTCGCTCAGCTCGGATTGGTGGGCGGCGTGCCAACCATCCTCGGCGCATGGATCGGGGCCTTCGTCTACTCACCGGTCGTGGCAGTTTTCTTCCTGGCGCTCGGCGTGGGTGGCATCGCGCAGGTGACGCGCCAGATTCTCGGTCAAACTGCCGCTTCCAGCGGTCTCACCCGCTATCTTCGTGAAGCTCCAGTTGTCGCCGGGCTCACCGCAGGCGTGCTGGTGATGTACGTCACCGGTCTCATCGTCGGATAGGTGTCCGTGAAGCGAAAGCGGTAGACGGCGTGTGCGGCAAATTAGTGCTGCTAGCGCTGTCGCTTGCCCTCGCGACTGGCTGCCGCTCTGGATCTCCCCGCGAGGTCGTCGTGATCGCGCGCGGCATGACGTTCGTCCTCGCCGATGAGCCCAATGTCCCGAACCCGGTGATTGTGTTCAAAGCGGGCGAGCACGTTCGACTCGTTCTGAAGAACGAAGCGCCAGGACTGCTGCACAACTTCCGGATTCCCGCGTGGCTCGTGGAGGTGACACAGATTCGCGCCGGTCAGACCGCCGACGTCACATTCACTGTTCCGAGCGAGCCAGGGCGATATGAATACCTGTGTCGTCCACACGCCGAGCTGATGAAAGGCGTGGTCGAGGTCAGATAAGATTCGTGACCTGACCCCGAATGTCCAGACTCAACACCGCTTTCGATTCGCACGAGCACAAGCGGCGGTACGTGCGGTCTCTCTTTGCCACCATCGCGGACCGATACGACTTCATCACGGTCTTCTTGTCGTTCGGTCGCGACAAGTCCTGGAAACGGCGGCTGGTCCGCGAAGCGATGCTGGCCGCGGGCGAGCGTGTGGTCGATCTCGCCTGTGGCACAGGTGATATCGCGTTCGAGGCCGCGCGGAGTGGCGGACGAGTGATTGGCCTTGACGTGACGAAACGCATGATCGAGCTGGCGCGCGCCAAGGCGAGCGATCGACGCAGAAACGGGGACGGTGCCGGTCTGCAATTCATCGTCGCCGACATGATGGCGTTGCCGCTGGAAACGTCGAGCGTCGACGTCGTCACGACAGGTTACGGTCTGCGCAATGTGCCGGAACTTGCGCCAGCGCTGGACGAGATTGCTCGCGTGCTGAAACCTGGCGGCCGTCTGTTGTCATTGGACTTCAATCGCCCGACGTCAGCGGCTGGTCCGCCACGTGTTTCTAGCCTACATGACCGCCGTGGGATCGGCGCTCGGCTGGGTGCTGCATCGCGATCCCGACACCTATCGCTATATTCCAGAGTCGATCAAACGATACCCCGGGGCCGAAGGGATCGCGTCGTTGCTTCGGGAGCGCGGCTTCGCGCACGTGCGGATCGTCCCGTTGTTCTTTGGGTTCATGACCCTGCACGTGGCGACCGGTTTCCAGCGGGCGGCTGTCTTCACCCCAGCCAGGGCCTGATCTCCTCCATCACGCGATCAATCACATCGTCTTCGGTAATGCTCTCGATGGGCACGTGGTCCTTGACGGGTCGCTCGTGACGAACGACTCGACTGCCTCTCGTGTAAGTGCTGACGATCATCGGCTGTGGCGGATCCACGCTGGCATCGAGCTCGATCCCAATGGCGTCCCGGTTGCGGTCCGACACGAGGCTCACGCCGTTCGACGGTGTCTGCACCTCGAACTGGAGATTTTCCGATCGCAACGCGTTGGCAATCTGGCGAAAAACGGGGACTGCAATCCCCATGAGAAAGAAATCGTACGCGCGCTCGGCTTCGCCGCTGCGCTGACGGCGCTCGGCGGCCGCCTTTCGGGCCGCGTCAATCTCGGTTCGGAGCCGCTTACGAATAAGACTGATCTCCGCCATCTCAAATCACCGCTGTGGCTCGGAGGTTGGCAATCGCGGCGCGATCGTAGCCGAGCTCGGTCAACACTGTCTCGGTGTGTTGTCCCAGCGTCGGCGGCGCCGTCCGCACGCTGGGAGGCGTACCCGACAGCTTCAGCGGAGAGCCAATCACGCGGGTGCGGCCCACCGTGGGGTGGTCGACCTCCGCAATCATGTGGCGAGCGACGATTTGCGGATCGGCGAGCACTTCGCTGATCTCTCGAACCGATCCGCACGGGACACCGACTTTTGCCAGTCGTTCGACCCACTCGGCGCGCGTGCGGGTCTTCAGCACCCGATCGAATATGGGACGAAGCTCGTCCCGGTTTGCCACCCGATCCTTGTTCGTCCGAAAGCGCGGATCGTCCGAGAGTCCGTCGAGATCGAGCGCCCCGCACAGGCGCCGCCAGATGTCGTCGTTGCCGCCCGCGATCACGAGGTCGCCATCTGCCGTTTCGAACGACTCGTAAGGAGTAATCGTCGGGTGCCGGTTGCCCATTCGTGCCGGCACCTCGCCGCTGACGAAGTAGTTGCCTGCCTGGTAGGTGAGAAGGGCCGCTGTCGCATCGAGCATGCCGATATCGACACGTTGCCCGCGCCCCGTGGTCGCGCGGGCGACGAGCGCCGCGAGTACACCTTGCGCGGCAAACAGCCCGGAAACGATGTCGGTGATGGCGACGCCGAGACGATACGGCGGCCCGTCGCGCTCGCCTGTGATGCTCATCAAGCCGCCTTCGGCCTGCATGACGGCGTCGTAGCCCGGCTCGTCGCGTCGAGGGCCGGTCTGACCGTACCCCGAAATCGAGCAGTAGATCAGTCGTGAGAAGCGCTGCGTGAGGGCTTCGGCGCCAAGGCCCGCGGCATCGAGCGTTCCCGGCCTGAAGTTCTCGACCATCACATCCGCCGTGGCGAACAGACGCTCGAGAACGGCCAGACCCTCGGATTTCTTGAAATCGAGCGTCACGCTCTCCTTGTTCCGGTTGATGCTGAGGAAATACGCACTCTCAGTCGCAACAAACGGCGGCCCCCAATGGCGCGTGTCGTCGCCACGCACCGGGTGTTCAATCTTGATCACGCGGGCCCCAAGGTCCGCCAGCACCATGGTGCAGTACGGTCCGGAGAGCACGCGCGTGAAGTCGATCACGGTCGTGCCCGACAGCGGTCCAGGCATCACGTTATTCTAGTAGTGAATGCCAATCGTCGTTTTCAGCGGCCACGCCTGACGCGCCTGCGACATGGTGAAAGAGTTTCTTTCACGAGCGGGGAAGAGCTTCACGGTTCGCCTCGTCGACGAAGACGAGAAGGCGTATGACGATCTCATTGCTCTTGGATATCGCACCGTGCCGGTCACGGTGATCGGGGACACGGCGATCAAGGGGTTCGACCCGAAAGCCCTGGCTAAAGCTCTCGAAGCCGTCGACTGATCCGCGTGAGGTCGCTCACGATGGCGTACGCGGTTTGGGTGACCGAGCTGGTGCGCTGAACGATGCCAATGTCGCCGAGCAGGTCGGTGTGCAGGTAGAGCGCGTTTTCCGAGGGGCCGAGGGCGGCCAACGGATCGCTGGCATCGATCAATTCCGGCTCGACGCGTGTTTCGAGCCGTCCACCGTGCCGGGTCGCCGACGCAATCAGACGGATTCGGCGGCCATGGGCAAGAGCCTCCCGGACTTCACCTTCGTCAATGTCGCGAATGCCGGAACGCGTCACCTGGTGCGGAGTAATCGAGCCGCCCATGAGGACGTTGACGAGCGCCGCCGTCTTGGCGGCGGCGTCCCAGCCGTCAATGTCGAGCGAGGGATCGGCTTCGGTGATTCCGCGCGCCTGCATGTCGGCGATGGCGGCATCGAGCGGCACGCCACGCTCCATTTGCGACAGGATGTACTGGCAGGTGGTATTCACGACCCCGCGGAAGCCATTGACGAACACGGCCGGCATCGTCTCGCGAACGAGGTTGAACACCGGCACGCCATCCATCACCGCGCCTTCGAACAAGAAGACGCGATCGACCGACTCCGCCAGGCCTTCGAGCTCGTCGTAGGCAAACGCCACCGGCGCCTTGTTGGTGGTCACGACGTGCGCCCGGCCTTCGAGCGATGACCGCACGTGCGCCGTGGCAGGCTCGCCGTCGTCGATGTCGAGGACGGTCGTCTCTATCACGGCCAGGCGACCGTCTGCGGCATCGTCGGCGAGCGCCTCGGTCACCTGGCGAATGACATCGATGCCGCTCCTTTCTCTCGGTGTGTCGTCCAGCCGCGCGAGCGATTCTCCGTCGTCAATGGCCTGAAGCGCCTCCGCGGGATCGACTCCCTGGGGCTCGACGACGCTTCCATGGCGGCGCGTGGCAATCGCGACGAGCCGCCAGTTGAAATCGAGCCGGTCGGCTGCTTCGTCGAGCAGCCGCAGAAATCGCCGCCCGACGTTGCCGAACCCGACGAGCGCGAGGGCTATTTCGGGATCGCGCATGGTGCTAGCGGACTGTAACAGCTGATCAGTAGCGACCAGCGCGCCGAACTTCCGCCTGAAGGCGGAAGCCACGCGATATTGTGTTGGGATTCGTGGCTTCCGGCTTTAGAGCCTGTGAATTGATCCTCGTGGCTTCCGACTTCAGGCTGAGTTAGGCGAGGCGGCACAAGCCGCCTGGTCGCGCTACGTAGTCGACACGTGCGCGGGCAGGGCACTGAGCAACTGGTGCAGCCGCTCGAGTCCCTGTTTCAAGTAGTCCGGCCGCTCGCCAAAACCGAGCCGAAGGTATCCGTCCATGCCAAAGTGGTCGCCCGGAACGATGAGGACGCTCTTTTCATCCCGCAGCCGCGTGACGAGCTCGGTCGAGTTGATCGGATAGTTGTAGCGGACGTACACAATCGCCCCCGCTTCAGGGGCCAGCCACGAGAACGTTGGCGCATGGTCGTGGAGCCACGATTCGATGATCGGCAGATTCGATCGCAGGATGCCGCGCGTCCGTTCGAGGAGGGCGGGCCGACGGGCCGGATCGAGCGCCACTCGAGCCAGTCGATCGCTGAGCGCGCCCGGCGCGATGGTCGTGTAGTCGTGATACGACCATGTCGAGGCGACGAAGGGCGGTGGTGCGACAATCCAGCCGATGCGAAGCCCGGGCAACCCGTAGGCTTTCGACAGGCCGCTGGTCACGATGACCCGTTCGCCACGTCCCCACATCGACGCCGTTTCGTGTCCATCGAGCTCGGCCCCGCGATACACCTCGTCTGACAGCACCCAGGCGCCAACCCGGTCCGCGATGCGCCCAATCGCGTCGAGCTCTTCGGGCTTCAACCGGGCGCCAGTGGGATTGTTCGGCGTGCAGATGATGATGAGCCGGGTTCGGTCCGAGACGACTCGCGACAACGCATCCAGATCGGGGCGCCATCGCCCAGCCTCGCGGTCTTCAATCAGCGGCCACTCCTTGACCGTGGCCCCGAACGCGCGCACCAGTCCCCACGTCTGCATGTAGTTGGGCACGAGCATCGCGACCTCGTCGCCAGGCTCGATCAGGCGCCACGACACGATGTAGTTGGCCTCGGACCCGCCATTGGTGACCTCGATGTGGTCGGCCGTGCTGCCCGGATATTGCTGCGCGATCAGCGACCGCAGTGCCGTGGTCCCGTTCGACTGGGAGTAGACGAGCGGCTGGTCGAGGACGATGCCGAGGTCGGCGTGCGCCAGGAGCTCGCGGGGGGTCAGCGGATGAACGCCGCTTTCGGACAAGTTGAAGTCCACCAGGTTTTCCCACGTGGACTGCATGCGTTCCATCGCGAACTGTTCCAGCTTCATGGCCGGCAAGTATACTTTCGCCTGACGAGCGCTGATGGCCGACGAACTGGCCCCCCGGTTCATTCGTGTCCCCGCAGGCGAGTTCGACATGGGATCGGAAGACGGTGACGAGGACGAGCGTCCCGTACACCCGGTCTCCGTCGACGCTGTCTATTTTTCTGTTCACGCGGTTACCCACGAGCAGTACGCGGAGTTTGTTCGCGCCACCGGCCACCCGGCTCCCGGCGTCCGTGAGCTGCCGCGGGTAGTCACCGCCGCCGACGAGGCGTCGTTCCGCGAGCTTGCGGCCGACTACGTCTGGCGTGGCGACGTGCCGCCGGTCGATAAGGCCAATCACCCGGTGACGCTCATCGGATTTGGTGACGCCGTCGCGTACAGCGCGTGGCTGTCGACGCGGATCGGTCTACCCGTTCGCTTGCCGACCGAGGCGGAATGGGAACGGGCCGCGCGCGGTGGTCTCGAAGGCCGGCGCTATCCATGGGGCGATGACATCGACCCTTCGCGCGCGAACTTTCTTGCCGACCCGAGCCTCAAGAAACATGCGAGCACGCGTCCGGTGGGCAGTTACTCGCCCAATGACTTCGGGCTGTACGATATGAGCGGTAATGTGTGGGAGTGGGTGTCGGATTGGTATCGCGCCGACGCCTACCGCGACGGGATCATGCGCAACCCTCGAGGGTTGGCTGAGGCGGCACTTCGTGTGGTGCGCGGCGGGTCTTGGGTAACACATGACGTCGCCCAGCTGCGTTGTGCCCATCGGCACAAGGTGCCGAGCGACACCTACGCCTACAGCATCGGGTTCCGCGTCGCGTACTCGGATGAGGTCGGATAGGTCGGCTGGTCCTTAGACCGGCCACCGGAGGACGCTGTGCATCAGTTCATCACTCGGGCGAGCCATGTGCTCGTGATCATCTGCTTCGCTTCGGTCGTCCACGCCCAGCAGCCGTCCTCCACACCCAGCGAGCCGGTGGTCGTTGTGTCAGGCGAAGGCCTTGTCCGCGCCGCGCCCGATCAGGCGTTTGTCACGCTCGCGGCCGAGAGCCGCAACCGGAATCCAAAAGAGGCGCAAGCGCAGAATGCCACGGCGATGAGCGCTGTCCAACAAAAGCTGTCGGGTGCCGGCCTCGCCAAGGACGCGATCAGGACGTTGTCCGTTCAGCTCGATCTCGAATCCGACTGGGTGAACGGTCGCCAGGTTCCCAAGGGCTACGTCGCGCGCAACATGGTGGAGGTGCGCGTGGACGACGTCTCTCGGGTTGGCGAGATCATCGATCTCGCCGTGGGAAGCGGTGTGACCAATGTGCATGGCGTGCGGTTCGACGTCAAACAGCGCGACTCGCTCGAGCGTGAGGCGTTGAAGCGTGCAACCGCCGACGCGCGTGCCCGCGCTGAAGCCGCCGCGTCAGGCGCCGGACGGACGATCGACCGCGTGCTCCGGATCGAGGAGCCCGGCAGCCGTCCTTACCCAGTGCCCTCAACGGTGATGATGGGGCGTGCGGTCGCCGAGGCGGCGGCACCGCCGACCCCGGTCGTGGCGGCCGAGATCGAAATTCGCGCGGCCGTCGTGCTCACGGCCACGATCAAGTAGAACGTCGCTGGCGACGACCGTTCGTTGCCTTGATTGACGGCTCCCTGCCATTGTCGGGCAGCGAGAGACTTCGCCACAGATACCACGCCGCAACGGATCGATAAGGCCGCCATGCTTCGGCCATTCGCAGGAGTCGCTTCTTCGAAGGGCGCTGCCGCATGCGGTAGAGTCGCTGCGCGGCCTTGACCAGTCCAAGGTCATCGGCTGGGAACACGTCGGGGCGGCGCAGCCGGAACATCAAAAAGATCTCGGCCGTCCATGGGCCGATCCCTTTGACGGCCGTGAGTTGCTCCAGGACGTGAAGGTCTTCGCGTTCGTGCAAGGTGTCGAGGTCGAGGCGCCGATCGACGACACGCGAGGCCAGGTCTCGCAAGAACATGACCTTGGCGCGGCTGAATCCCACCCCACGAATGGTCTCGTCATCGAACTGCAAGAGGCGAACGGGCTCGGGGACGCCGTCGGGACCGAACAGGCCGCAGAACCGTCCGAAAATCGTGTCGGCAGCTTTCGTCGACAATTGCTGTGACGCGATGGCTTCTGCCAGGGCCATGAACGGCGGCGCTTGAGGAATGTCTGGCAAGCCACACGGGCCAACTTGTTTGATCAGAGTGGCGAGCCTGGGATCGACCCGCATCAGATGTCGCCGCGCTCGCTGATAGTCGGTAACGGTCACGTGTTTGGGCTCTTTCGCAGGCCTATCTACCGCGCAGGGGCTCGCTCCCGGAGAGCCGCTCGGCTTCAGTCTGGCGGAAGACCGCTTCGCGGAAGGCGCTCGCCTCCGGCTCGCAAGGCTTCTGCCGTTCCGCGCAGAGCGGCCGTCCCGAAGCGGCCTTCCGCGCGTAGCGCGGCCCTGAAAGTGATATATTGGACCGTTCAGGTCGGATTTATGACGCTGTCGTGTGACGCCCTTCAAGCGACTGCGGGTCGCTCCATCCTCGACACGATCGGCCAGACGCCTCTCCTTCGGCTAACCCGGATTGAGCGGGACGTTCCGGGCATCGAGCTCTATGCCAAAGCGGAGTGGCTCAATCCTGGCGGATCCGTGAAGGATCGCCCGGCCGCGCGCATGATTTGCGAGGGGCTGAAGGCTGGGACACTCACCCGGGATCGACGCATCCTCGACGCGACATCCGGCAACACGGGTATCGCCTACGCGATGATTGGCGCCGCTCTTGGCTATGGCGTCACGCTGTGCGTGCCGTCGAACATCACTCCCGAGCGTCGGCGTATCCTGCGCGCCTATGGGCCGGAGCTGATCTTTACTGATCCGCTCGAGGGGTCGGATGGCGCCATTCGCGAAGCGCGACGGCGATTCGCCGCGGATCCCGGCGGCCTGTTCTATCCCGACCAGTACAACAACCGATTCAACTGGCTGGCGCATTACGACTCGACAGGACCGGAGATCTGGGAGCAGACCGAAGGCCGCGTCACGCATTTCGTCGCCGGTCTTGGCACGAGCGGTACGTTCGTCGGCACAGGCCGAAGACTCCGGGAGTTGAGGCCGGCGATCACGCTCGCATCGGTGCAACCCGATTCGCCGCTGCACGGTCTCGAGGGACTCAAGCACATGGAATCGGCGATCGTGCCGGGGATCTATGACCCGTCGCTTGCCGACGTCGATCTGCGGGTGTCGACTGAAGCGGCGCACGCGATGACGCGCCGGCTCGCCGCCGAAGAAGGACTGCTGGTCGGCATTTCGAGCGGCGCCAATCTGGCTGGAGCACTGAAATTGCTCAACCGCGAGCGACCGGGCTTCAGTCAGGGAGCGGGCGTCAGCCCGGTCAAGGTCGTCGTGATGATCTTCCCCGACGGCGGTGAGCGCTACCTGTCGGAGAGCTTCTGGAACGAGGCGGAGTGATGGCCGTCACCTTGCGCGACGAGATCCTGGTTGCGATTCGGGATCACGGCGCTGATACCTATCCGAACGAATGCTGTGGTGCGCTGATTGGCCGCGATGCGATTGTCACCGAGTCGTTTGCGTTGCCCAACACCACCGAAGAAGGACCCAGGCGCCGCTTTCTCGTGCGGCCGTCCGATTATCGTGCGGCGGAAGCACGCGCCGCTGAAACTGGCCGGGAGTTGATGGGCTTTTATCACTCGCATCCCGACCATCCGGCCCAGCCATCTCAGTACGACCTCGATCACGCCTGGCCATTCTTCTCCTATGTGATCGTGTCTGTACGGGACGGCCAGCCGCGCGAATTGCGCTCGTGGCGTCTTCGCGAGGACCGATCCCAGTTCGATGAAGAGCCTGTGAATACCGAAGTGAACGCCGAACGCTGAGAGTGAACCATGCCAGTGAAGATTCATATCCCAACCCCGCTGCGCCCTTACACCGACAAGCTCGATGTCGTCGAACTCGAAGGGGCGACCGTGAGCGAAGTGCTCGCCAATCTCACGGCCCGCTTCTCCGGCCTGAAGCAGCACTTGTTCAATGAGGAGGGCAAGCTGCGAAGCTTCGTCAACGTGTATGTGAATGACGAAGATATCCGCTACCTGCAGAAAGATCGGACTCCTCTCAAGGCTGGCGACACGGTCAGCATCATCCCGTCGGTGGCCGGAGGGACGGGAACCATTGCCGAGGGCCGACAACCTACGGCCGCCGCACCGTCGAAGACTCCGACGCGCGAACTGCCGCAGCTCTCGGCAGACGAGGTCAGACGCTACAGCCGTCACCTCATTCTTCCCGAAGTGGGGATGGACGGTCAGCGCGCGCTGAAAGCGGCTAAGGTCTTGTGTATTGGTGCTGGCGGGCTCGGATCTCCCGCGGCGATGTATCTGGCGGCCGCCGGCGTCGGCACGCTCGGCATCGTCGACTTCGATGTCGTGGACATGAGCAACCTGCAGCGGCAGTTGTTGCACGGTACCAACGACGTTGGCCGCCCGAAGCTCGACTCGGCAAAGGATCGGATCCTCGCGATCAATCCCAATGTCCACGTCGAGCCCTACGAGACCGCGCTCAGTTCCGAGAATGCGCTGCAGCTGTTCGAGCCGTACGACGTCATCCTTGACGGCACCGATAATTTCCCGACTCGCTATCTCGTGAACGACGCCTGCGTGCTGCTCGGCAAGCCGAACGCGTATGGCAGCATCTTCCGATTCGAAGGGCAAGCCTCGGTCTTCGGAACCAGGCAAGGCCCGTGCTATCGGTGCTTGTATCCGGAGCCTCCTCCACCCGGGCTCGTGCCGAGCTGCGCCGAAGGCGGAGTGCTCGGCGTTCTGCCCGGCATCATCGGCACGATTCAAGCCACCGAGACCATCAAGTTGATCCTCGGCAGCGGCGAGCCGCTGATCGGCCGCTTTCTGATCTTCGATGCGTTGCGCATGAAGTTCCGCGAGCTGAAGCTTCGGAAAGACGAAGACTGCCCGGTATGCGGCACGCACCCGACCGTGACCGAGCTCATCGACTACGAGCAGTTCTGCGGCGTTGGGCCGCGATCGGAGAGTGACACAGTGGCTGGAACGACGACCGACGACATCACCCCACGCGAGCTGAAAGAGCGTCTCGATCGCGGCGAATCAATCGTCATAGTCGATGTGCGGGAGCCGCAGGAGTACCAGATCAATCGCATCGCCGGGTCGAAACTGATCCCGCTGGGTGAGCTGCCGCAACGGTATGAGGAGCTCGACCTGAACGCGGCCATCGTGTGCCAGTGCAAGTCAGGGACGCGCAGCGCCAAGGCGACGGGGTTCTTGCGGTCGATCGGCTTCAAGAACGTGCGAAATCTCTCGGGCGGGATTCTGGGTTGGATTGATCAGGTTGATCCGTCCCAACCCAAGTACTGACTGTCACGAAGGTCACGCACGCGGGGGCCTGTCCCCTGTGACGAGCGGTGGGACCGACGCCTGGGCGCCGATCCCCCATTGAGTGCTAAAATAAGACCTAGAAGGTCGGATTTCAACACGAGCTGAACGAAAATGCTCAGGCTGTCAAAAAAGGCCGATTACGCACTGATGTCGATGAAACACCTGGCCGGCCGGCACGAGTCGGGCGGGTCGTCGAGCGCCCGCGAAATCGCGGAGTCGTACGAGATCCCGCTCGAACTGTTGGCGAAGGTCCTTCAACGGCTCGTGCGGGCCCGGCTGCTCGTGTCGGTGCAAGGGACGCGCGGTGGCTATCGGCTCGGACGCCCGGCGACCACGATTTCGGTGGCCGACGTGATTCAGGCAGTCGATGGACCGGTCACGGTCACGGCCTGCTCGCCGGACGACCACCGGTGCGAGCAGTATTCGAAATGCAGCATTCGCGACCCGCTGTGGAAGATTCGAGGCCGGATTCTCGAAACGCTCACGACCGTAACGGTTGCGGATCTGGCACTCGATCCGCCGCCGGTTGCTCCTGAAACTCATTCCGTCTCGAGGATGACGTTCGTCACGGATCATTGACGTGATTTATCTCGACTACCAGGCGACGACTCCAGTTGATCCGGCGGTGCTTGCGGCCATGTTGCCGTATTTCACCGAGCAGTTTGGAAATGCCGCGAGCCGGCAACATCGACTGGGATGGACCGCCAACGAAGCGGTGGAGGGGGCGCGAGCGTCGGTGGCTCGGCTGATCGGGGCCAATGCCAAGGAGATTGTCTTCACCAGCGGCGCGACCGAGGCGAACAACCTGGCGTTGAAGGGTCTCGCAGAGGTCCGACCGGCGGAACGCGATCACGTGGTGACGGTCGTGACCGAACACAAGTCGGTCCTCGACACGTGCAAGCGGCTCGAATCGTTCGGGTGTCACACCACGGTGCTGGCGGTCAATCGTGACGGAATGTTGGATCTCGACGCGTTGGGCGCGTCGGTGACCAGGAAGACGCTGGCCGTCAGCGTGATGGCGGCAAACAACGAGATTGGCGTGCTGGCGCCGTTGAAGCAGATTGCCGGGATCGCGCACGCGAAAGGCGCGCTCCTCCATACGGATGCGGTCCAGGCCGCCGGCAAGGTGCCGTTCGATGTGGAGGCGCTCGGCGTGGATCTCGCGTCGTTGACGGCCCACAAGCTGTACGGGCCCAAGGGTGTCGGGGCGCTCTATGTTCGGCGGCGCAATCCACGCGTTTCGATCGCCGCTCAGGTCGATGGCGGCGGTCACGAGCGCGGTATGAGGTCGGGCACGCTGAATGTTCCCGGAATCGTGGGCTTCGGCGCGGCGGCCACACTGGCCAGCCAACAGATGACCGCCGAGGGCGATCGCCTGACGGAGCTGCGGTCGCGGCTTTTGTCAGCCCTCGCGCGAGAGGTGAGTGACCTTGTCGTGAATGGCACCCTCGACGCGCGGTTGCCCGGAAACCTGAACGTCAGCTTTCCAGGCGTCGATGGCGAGGCGTTGCTTGTGAGCTTGTGCGACGAAGTGGCGATTTCATCGGGCGCCGCGTGCACCGCGGCTGAGCCTTCGCATGTGTTGAAGGCGCTCGGACACAAGACCGAGCTGGCGCTCGCATCGTTGCGCTTTGGCTTGGGGCGTTGGACGACAGAGGCCGAGATCGATCGAGCGGTGATGCTCGTGGCCGGTGTGGTGTCGCGGCTGCGGGCGATGTCGCCCGTTTGAGGTGGTGGCTGTGATGAATTACTCCCCGGCGGTTCTCGAGCGCGTGCGCGACCCCAAGAACGTCGGGTGGTTGCCGCGTGACGCGCCGGACGTTGGAACGGGCGAGGCGGGAACTTTGGAGCGCGGAAGCATGACGCGGATTCAGGTTCGGGTCGATCGGACGACCCGACGGATCGGCGAGGCGGTGTTCAAGGTGTTTGGCTGCAGCGCGGCGATTGCGAGCGCCAGCCTGGTCACGGAACGGCTGCTCGGCGCCACCATCGACGACGCACGCGGGATGGAGTCGTTGGCCGTCGTCGCCGAGCTGGAATTGCCCATCGAACGGGCCAGCGTTGCCGCGCTGGCCGTCGAAGCCGCGAAGAGCGCGATTGAGGACTGGGAACGAAAGCATGATCGAGATCTCTGAGAGCGCGGCGCGCGTCATCACGCGCCAGTTGGCGAAGAACAAGATCGAAGGCGGTGGATTGCGCGTGGCCGTCAAGGCTGGCGGCTGCTCGGGCTTCAGCTATGTCTTCGCCTGGGATCAGAGGCCGCGTGATACCGACCTGACGTTCGAAGGTCCCGGCGGTGCCAGGATCTTCGTCGATCCACGCAGCTTCAAGCTGCTCGACGGCACCGTGCTGGACTTCGACGAGAAGAACATGTTGGCGACGAATTTCACGCTGCGAAACCCCCACGCGAAGTCCACGTGTGGGTGCGGGGAGAGCTTTAGCGCCTGACGGCGCAGTGACAAGTTGCAAGTTCCGAGTTACAAGTTCCAACGCCTGAACGCAACTTTGAACTTGTAACTTGTAACTTGTAACTGACAGGGATCGAGAATTCATGAGTACTTCCACCGAGGTCATCGAACAACTCGCGAACACGGAATACAAGTACGGGTTCGTCACCGATGTTGAGCAGGACATCGTTCCGAAAGGGCTCAGCGAGGACGTCGTCCGTCTGATTTCGGAGAAGAAGGGTGAGCCCGAGTGGCTCCTGGAGTGGCGGCTGAAGGCGTTTCGCGTCTGGCTGAAGATGCGCGAGCCGACGTGGCAGAACGTCAAGTACGACCCGATCGACTACCAGGCCATCAGCTACTACGCCGCGCCCAAAGAGAAGAAGAAGCTGAACAGCATGGACGAAGTCGATCCCGAGATTCGGGCGACCTTCGAGAAGCTGGGGATTCCGCTCATCGAACAGCAGTTGCTCGCCGGGGTCGCGGTTGACGCCGTGTTCGACTCGGTGTCGGTGGCGACGACGTTCCGCGAGAAGCTGGCGAAGCTGGGAATCATCTTCTGCTCCTTCTCCGAGGCCGTCAGGGAGCATCCCGATCTCGTGCGGCAGTATCTCGGATCGGTCGTCCCGCACACCGACAACTTCTTCGCCTCGCTGAACTCGGCGGTCTTCAGCGACGGCAGCTTCGTCTATGTGCCGAAGGGCGTTCGTTGCCCGATGGAGCTGTCCACCTACTTCCGCATCAACGCGAAGGACACGGGTCAGTTCGAGCGGACGTTGATCGTGTGTGACGAGGGCGCGACCGTCAGCTATCTCGAGGGGTGCACGGCGCCGAAGCGCGACGAGAACCAGCTGCACGCCGCCGTCGTGGAGCTGGTGGCGCTCGACAACGCCACCATCAAGTACTCGACGGTGCAGAACTGGTATCCGGGCGACAAGCAGGGGAAGGGCGGCATCTACAACTTCGTGACCAAACGAGGGCTGTGCAAGGGACGCCGTTCGAAGATCACGTGGACGCAGGTGGAGACTGGGTCGGCCATTACGTGGAAGTACCCGAGTTGCATCCTCCAGGGTGACGATTCGGTGGGCGAGTTCTACTCGGTGGCGGTCACCAACAACTATCAGCAGGCTGACACCGGCACCAAGATGATTCATCTCGGGAAGAACACTCGCAGCACGATCGTGTCGAAGGGGATTTCGGCCGGGCGGGGCCAGAACACGTATCGAGGTGCCGTGAAAATCGGGAAGAACGCTGCCAAGGCGCGAAACTATTCGCAGTGCGACTCGCTCCTCATCGGCGACCGCTGCGGCGCGCACACGTTCCCGTATCTGGAGATCAAGAACACATCGGCGAGCGTCGAGCACGAAGCCTCGACATCGAAGATTGGCGAGGATCAGATGTTCTACTGCGAGCAGCGCGGCATCGCCAAGGAAGACGCGATCAACATGATCGTCAGCGGCTTCTGCAAGGAAGTGTTTCGCGAGCTGCCGATGGAATTTGCCGTCGAGGCGCAGAAACTGCTGGGTATCTCGCTCGAAGGTTCGGTCGGCTAGGTCATCCTCCCGAAAGGGACAGACCATGTCATCGGGGGACAGGCCCCGTCATCGGGGGACAGGCCCTGTTAAGTGGGAGTAAAGATGCTTGAAGTCCGGAACTTGAGAGTACGTGCGGAGGACAAAGAGATCCTCCGCGGAGTGAGTCTGTCGGTGGGGAAGGGCGAAGTCCACGCCATCATGGGGCCCAACGGATCGGGCAAGAGCACGCTCGCGCGCGCGCTGTCCGGTCACCCGGGCTACGAGGTGACGAGCGGTGAGGTCCTCTACGAAGGGAAGGATCTGCTCGAGATGTCACCCGATGAGCGCGCCCGTGACGGCCTCTTCATGGCGTTCCAGTACCCGGTGGAAATCCCCGGTGTGAACAACGCCTACTTCTTGAAGGCGGCGTTGAACGCCCGCCGGAAGCAGCTCGGTCTCGAAGAGCTCGACGCCATCGACTTCATGCAATTCATTCGTACCAAGGCGAAGCTCCTGCAGGTGGACGAAGCGATGCTGCAACGATCCGTCAACGAGGGTTTTTCCGGAGGAGAGAAGAAGCGTAACGAGATCTTTCATATGGCCGTTCTGGAGCCGAAGCTGGCGATTCTCGACGAGACCGACTCGGGGCTCGATATCGACGCGCTCAAGATCGTGGCGAATGGCGTCAACGAGATGCGCGCTCCGGATCGATCGTTCATCGTCGTGACCCATTACCAGCGGTTGTTGAACTACATCGTGCCGGACTACGTGCACGTGCTGAGCGACGGTCTGTTGGTCCGTTCCGGCGGTCGCGAGCTGGCGCTCGAGCTCGAAGAGAAGGGCTACGTGTGGCTGGAGCCGTCGGCGGCGAGGGGCCAAGGCATGACGTCAGTTGCTGAACGGCACGACGCGGTGCTGGCCGAGCAGGCTCGATTCGCTCAGGGGCGCGGGGCCACCGCGCCGCAGTGGCTGCGCGACCTGCGAGCTCGCGGCGCTGCGCGTTTTGCCGCTCTGGGCTTTCCCACGGTGAGGCAGGAAGAGTGGCGGTTCACCAACGTCGGCCCGATCGCAGAGACGACGTTCCGTCTCGGCGAAGCCGCGCCAACGAACGCGTCGGAGTTGGCGTCGCGCGTGAGCATTCCCTCGGTCGCCGCGCGACTCGTCATTCTCAACGGGCGCTTCGCGCCGGAGCTATCTGATGTCCGCGCGCTTCCTGTGGGCGTCGTTGCCGGAAGCCTGGCGCGCCATCTCGCCGGCGACGCACCCGAAGCGGCACATCTTGGACAGGTCCCATGGGAGCAGGCGCCCTTCGTGGCGCTGAACATCGCGTTCCTGGAGGACGGCGCGTTCATCGCCGTCCCCGCAAACACGATCGTCGAGCACCCGATTCACGTGGTCGTGATCAACGGGGGCGCCGGCAAGACGATGGCCCATCCGCGGACGCTGATTGTCGTGGGTGCGAACAGTCAGGTGTGCGTCGCCCAAACCTTCCTGGGCGCGGCCGGCGAATGCCACTGGACAAACGTGGTGACCGAGGTGTCGCTGGGCGAGAACGCGACGTTGGATCTCGTCACCGATCAGCGCGAGACTGACACCGCCTATCACACCGCGGCTTTGCACGTGCACCTGCAGCGCAGCTCGACGTTCCGCTCACGTACCGTGATTCTGGGCGGGAAGCTTCTCCGCAACGACGTCATGGCGGTGATGGGGGGCGAGGGCGCGCATTGCGCCCTTGACGGGTGCTATCTCGTCGACGGCGAGCGCCTGGTGGACAACCACACGACCATCGACCATGCCACCCCGCATTGTACGAGCCACGAGCTCTATAAGGGCATTCTCGACGGGCGCGCCCGCGCGGTGTTCAACGGCCGGATCATCGTGCGCGAGGATGCGCAAAAAACCGACGCCAAGCAGACCAATCGCGCGCTGTTACTGTCGGATGCAGCCATGATCAACTCGAATCCGCAGCTCGAGATCTTTGCGGATGACGTGAAGTGCACGCATGGTGCCGCGATTGGCCAGCTGGATGAAGAAGCGCTGTTTTATCTGAGAGCCCGCGGCCTGACCGTGAAGGACGCACGAGACATGCTGATCCACGCCTACGCGGGCGAAGTGCTGGAAGGCATCAGCATCGAGTCGTTGCGGCATCAGCTCGAGCGAGAGCTGTTCGTACAGTTGGATCGGGACCTCGCGGATCATGCAATCCCGGCTAACCAGCCGTCGCCAGGGCTACGGCGGTCCGCCGAAGCTTCAGCGGAGGCGGAAGCCGGGTCCCTCAAGTGAGCAAAGCAGTGGCTGTCATCAAAGAAGCTGCGCGGCTGGACAAAGCGGATGAGGGACCGGACAAGGTCTTTGATGTCCACAAGATCCGTGCCGACTTTCCGATTCTTTCGGAGCTCGTTCACGGCAAGCCGCTCGTCTACCTCGATAGCGCCAACACGAGCCAGAAGCCATCGTCTGTTCTCAGGGCGATGGAGGATTACTATCGACACGACAACGCCAACATTCACCGCGCGACGCATCTGTTGAGCGAGCGCGCGACCAAGGCCTACGAGGGGACACGATCGAAGGTCGCGCGTTTCATCAACGCCGCGGATGAGAAATCGATCGTCCTGACCACGGGGACGACTGACGGCATCAATCTCGTGGCGCAAACGTACGGGCGAATGATCCTCGGCCCTGGCGACGAGGTCCTGCTGTCGTGGCTCGAGCACCATTCGAATATCGTGCCCTGGCAGATCATCTGCGAGCAGACGGGCGCCACGTTGAAGGTGGCCCCGATCAACGAACGCGGGGAGATCGACCTCGACGCCTATCACTCGATGTTGTCCCGGCGAACGAAGATCGTGGCGATCGGGCACATCTCGAATGCGCTGGGCACGATTAACCCCGTGCGCGCCATCACCGAGGCAGCGCATGCGTACGGCGCGGCCGTCCTGATTGACGGCGCCCAGGCTGTGCCGCACCTGGTCGTGGACGTCACGGCGCTCGATTGCGACTTTTACGTGTTCTCGAGCCACAAGATGTTTGGACCGACCGGCACCGGCATCCTGTACGGGCGCCGTGGGCTGCTCGAGGCGATGCCACCCTACCGCGGCGGCGGCGACATGATCGCGTCCGTGACGTTCGAAAAGACGACGTATAACGCCGTGCCCTACAAGTTCGAGGCCGGGACGCCCAACATTGCTGGCGTCGTTGGCTTGGGCGCCGCCGTCGATTATCTCGGCGCCATCGACCGCGCTGGGGCTCTCGCTCACGAGGATAGTGTCCTCGCCTATGGCACCGAACGGCTTCGCGAAGTCCCGGGGACGCGGTTGATCGGAGAAGCGCGCGAGAAGACCGGCGTAATGTCGTTCGTGATGGAAGGCGTTCACCCGCATGACGTCGGGACGATTCTCGACCGCGAGGGCATTGCGGTCCGCACCGGCCAGCACTGTGCGCAGCCAGTCATGGACCGCTTTGGTGTGCCGGCGACCGTTCGAGCGTCACTCGCGCTTTACAACACGAGAGAGGACGTGGACGCCCTCGTGACTTCGCTCCACCGCGTCCGACAGGTGTTCGGCTGATGTCGGAGCTGACGGATCTGTATCA
The DNA here is from genome assembly GCA_963734095.1 of uncultured Acidobacteriota bacterium. Lineage (GTDB taxonomy): Bacteria > Acidobacteriota > Vicinamibacteria > Vicinamibacterales > UBA2999 > JACCSI01. The sequence continues at coordinate 138,166 of CAVTGK010000055.1, forward strand.
GGAGGTCATCCTCGATCACAATCGACGCCCCCGAAACTTTCGTGCGATGGAAGGGGCCAGTCGTACACAGGAGGGTTACAACCCGCTGTGCGGCGATCGTTTGACGCTCTACGTCAGGCTGGATGGCGACCGGATTGGCGATGTGTCGTTCCAAGGCACGGGCTGTGCGATTTCGAAGGCGTCGGCATCGCTGATGACGGACGCCGTGAAAGGAAAGACCGTCGAAGAAGCCCGCGCGATCTTCGATCGTTTTCACGAGATGGTGACGTCGTCGCCAGAGTCAGCGGTGCCGGAGATCGGTAAGCTGGCCGTGCTGGCGGGTGTGCGCGAGTTCCCTACGCGTGTGAAGTGCGCAAGTCTCGCATGGCATACGCTCAAGGCTGCCGTCGCTGGAGGCGAGGGGCCTGTCAGCACAGAATGAGTTACAAGTTACAAGTTACAAGTTCAAAGTGCGTCGTGAACCGTTTGTAACTCGTAACTTGTAACTGTAACTAACCCGATCAATCCTCCATGTCCGACTACATTCCAGTGCAGAACATCTCAAACCGTCCAGAAGACAGCCCGGCCAACGAGCTGAGTCAGTCGATCGACGATATCGTGCCCGATCCGGTCAAGATGGCTGACCTCAGACCACAAGTGCTCGAGGTGCTGAGCACCGTCTTCGATCCCGAGATCCCTGTCAACATTCGCGAGCTGGGGCTCATCTATGACGTCCTGGTCGACAAAGATGGTCGTGTCGGCGTGCGCATGACGTTGACCGCGCCAGCGTGTCCGGCAGCGCAGAGCCTGCCGGTGGAAGTGCAGCAAAAGGCGGCCGGTGTTCCCGGCGTCTCCGAGGCCAAGGTGGAAATCGTGTGGGATCCGCCGTGGGGCAAGGAGATGATGTCAGAGGCAGCGAAATTGCAGCTTGGACTCTGGTAGCCGGCCGCGGCGCACGGCTGGGCGTCCAAACCAGAGTTGCGCACGAGTTTCCGCAGACAAGTGCGGTCGGGGTCCGGGGGCACAACTTATGACAGCGGTCACGGCGGCGGTTCTGTTGGTCATGCTTGCGATGCCGTTCCAGGCGCAAGCCCAACAGTCGCCAGCCGATCCGGCGAAGACCGCCCGCGGCGCCCGTGGATCCCTCGAAGATGGGCGTGTCGCTCGACCGCATTCGTCGCGAGCTGGGGGAGGCCGAAGTGCGGGAACAGCGCGGCGACGCCCCGTTGAGACTCGAATTTCGTGTCGAGGTGTACGGCACGGCCCCGAAAATCGACCTCCTCAAAGACTATCCGCTCGTCGGCCCGTCGCCGTATGGTGCGCCGACACACCGCGAAGTAATCGACTTCCTGACCCCTGAAGAGTTCCGTTCGCCACCCATTCCGTTTTCGAACCTGGCCGTGTGGGCGGCCCAGCAGCTGTGGAATCGCAGCAAGAAGCAGCGATGCGAAGCGGAGCTGGAGGAATACAAGCAGTTGGTGATGCAGGGCGTCAGCGTCGCGGCGCCGCGTTGCGCGCACTAGAAATCTTGAAGGCCCAAAATTTAGCCCCCGCCCACGGGCTGTCATAGTCTTTCTTGATGCACATTCTGGCCGTGGCGGCCACCGAGGCGGAGATTCCGCGCCTGACGACCGGGCGCCACGGCACCAATCATCTCGACGTGCTCATCACTGGCGTGGGCATGGTCGCGACCGCGGCCCACACCGCCCGTGCGCTGACGGCGAGGCGCTACGACTTGCCTTCAACTTTGGCGTGTGCGGGAGCTTCGACCCAGCAATGGCTCTGGGACCGTTGTACACGTGACGGCCGACCGACTCTCGGAGTTGGGCGCCGAAGACGGTGACCATTTCGTCCCGTTCGAAGTGCTTGGTCTGGACGGGACGACGGTCATCGTCAACGACGCCGCTCCCAAAAATGTGGCACTGTGCGAACTGCCGTCCGTCATCGGGATCACGGTGAACACGGTCCATGGGCACGAGCCGACGATCGCCGCGGTGAGAGATCGCCTTCGGCCTCACGTGGAAAGTATGGAGGGTGCGGCGTTTGCCTACGCCTGTTCGTTGAGTGGGGTGCCATACGCTCAAGTTCGCGCCATCTCGAACATGGTCGAACGGCGCAATCGCAAGGCTTGGCGAATGGACCTTGCCATTCATAACCTCAACGACGATTGCGCTTCGCATCATCGAGCACGTATGACGCTCTCACTCGGCTTCTCGCCGTGTCCCAATGACTGCTTCATATTCGATGCGATCGTCCATCACCGCATCGACCTCGAGGGGCTGGAGTTCCGCGTCGTTTTGGACGATGTGGAGACGCTCAACCGTCGTGCCTTCAGCGGCGACATCGACGTCACGAAGCTCAGTTTTCACGCCTTCGCTCATTGTGCCGACCAGTTCGTGCTGCTCGACGCTGGCAGCGCACTCGGGCGAGGCTGCGGTCCGCTCCTGATCTCAAAGCGCGAAATCTCTCGGCACGAGGTGGCCGCCGGCCGATTACGAATCGCAATCCCTGGCATTTACACGACCGCCAACTTCCTGTTGCAGGTGGCGTTTCCCGCCGCCAGCAATCGTACGGAGCTGGTGTTCTCCGAGATTGAAGCCGCAGTGCTCGACGGGAGGTTCGATGCCGGACTCATCATTCACGAGAATCGGTTTACCTACGAGGCCAAAGGCCTGCGTAAGATCGTGGACCTCGGCGAGTTCTGGGAAGAAACCACCGGCGCCCCCATCCCTCTCGGTGGCATCGCCATCAGACGGTCGCTGCCACGCGAGGTTCAGCACACGATGAATCGAGTGATGCGGCGAAGCGTGGAGTATGCGTTCGCGCACCCCGAGGCGAGCCGCGCGTTCGTCCGCGATCACGCCCAGGAGATGAGCGAGGACGTGATGCGGCGGCAAATCGAGCTCTACGTCAACGACTACTCGATTGACCTGGGCCGGGAGGGGCGCCGGGCAGTCGAGTTGCTGTTCGCTCGCGCCGCGGCAACAGGTGTCATCACGTCGTCGCCGCAGGTGTTTCTCGACGGGCTGGAGACCAGCCGGCAAAGATCCGATGCAGGGCGCTGATGCCTTCGGTCAACGCCGCCGGGCCCGGCTGCAGGATATAGGTGGATTTGACCTCGTAGATGTGACGGTATCGAACCGCCGGAATGACATCCCAGCCGGGCCTTGCGACGATCCGTTCCTTGCGCACCGGCTTGCCGCACCACGAACCGACGATCACGTCCGGTGCCGCAGCGATCACGGCATCGCTCGTGACCACACGATCTTTTGCCAGTCGTGCCTGCCGTAGCTGTGGGAAGACGGGATCGCCACCAGCGATTTCGATCAGCTCTTCGACCCATTGGATGCCCGAGATGAGCGGGTTGTCCCACTCTTCGAAGAAGACTCGCGGTCGTCGTGCGAAGGTGTCCGCGGTCCTGCGGATCGCGTCGAGGCCCGCTTGGAGCTCGTTCGCCAGCGCGTCGGCCTTGCCCGAGACGCCAACGATTGCGCCCAGCACGCGAATCATTTGAAAGATTTCGCCGACGCTCCGCTGGTTGAACGTGAACACCGCGTAGCCACGCCGGACCAGCTCGTTGGTGATTTCCGCCTGGAGATCGGAAAACGCCAGGATCAGGTCCGGCTCGAGGGCTTCGATCTTCTCGTAGCGCGCGTGAAGAAACGACGACACCTTGGGCTTCTGGCGCGCCTCGGGCGGGCGGACCGTGTAGCCCGAGATCCCGACCACCCGGTCGCCCTCACCAAGCAGGTACAGCGTCTCGGTCGTCTCTTCCGTCAGGCAGACGATTCGTTGTGGATACATTGCTCTAACGTACGGGCCTCAGAGACACAGAGACTCAGAGACACGGTGGTAAACGATAGCCACGAAGGGCACGAAGGCACGAAGTCACTGAGAATCAAGGTACACTTCCGCCTTCAGGCGGAAGATCGATCTCTTCGTGTTCTTCGTGGCTACATTTTGTGGCGATGTTTTCTCATCTCTGTGTCTCTCTGAGTCTCTGAGGCGTGTTTGTTGGTCCCACTGAATGTCCGCAAACACAAACCCATCGCGACTCACGACTTCCCCCACCGCGACGGCGATCGGATGGCGGAACATCGGGCCGTCCCAGACGAACGAGTGAAACTCGCCGTTCTCGCCACACGGGTCGACCGTGGCCGGCAGATCCGCGAGCAGCGACGTGTCGAAGGCGCGGCCGGCGAACGTCGGATCGAGCTTGCGGGGATCGACGCAGGTCAGGTAGGCCCGCAAGCCGCCCGTGATCATCTCGCGCGCCAGAGTGGACGTCGGCGTGGTCTTCCAGAGCGGAAAAAGCGGGATCAGGCCGGTGCCTGCGAGCCGGTCCTCGCGATAGCGCCGAACGTCTTCGAGAAAGAGGTCGCCAAAGGCGACATGGGTGAAACCGTCGCGAACGAAGCCGGCAACGGCCGCACCCATGCGCGCTTCGTAGTCGGCATTCGAGCACGGCCATGGAATGTAGACGAGGTGAAGAGGCAATCCAGCGGCAACGGCTTGTGCCTCGAGCAGCTCGCGCCGCACCGCGTGCATCGCGACCCGGTCGAACGCCTCGTTGACGGTCGTGAGTAGTCCAGTAACCGCGTCAGGATGACGCTGCTGCAGCGTGTGGAGCATCCAGGCCGAGTCCTTGCCCGACGACCAGCTCACGAGGATCTTCATCGCGCCGGGTGCAGCACGGCTGCCATGCGCTCGGCGCCTTCGGCGACGCGCGGGCCAGGAACGACCAGCGATTTACCGGTGAGCACGTAGATTCGATTGGTCCGAACCGCTGGCAGACTTGCCAGCGCGCTTCCACGAGTCGATCTCGTAGCTCTGTCCGGCCGGCTGGTCCATCGAGTGCAACTCGAGGATCACCGCCGGCGCCCGGGTCAGAATCATCTCCGTGGAGGCCTCCACGGACTCGGCCTGCACATCCGCGAACACGTTGACGCCGCCCGCCGCTTCGAGCATGTCGTGGAGGAAGCCGCGTCCGCCGCTGGCGTAGATGCTTCGGAGCGAGCCACTTTCTCGACCGAAAACCAGCAGCGTGCGGGGCTTCTCGAGCTTCGCCGTTCGTTGCCGCAGCGCCGACAACCGCGATTCGATCGAGGTGGTCAGCGCGTTTGCCTGTGTCGCGTGACCGAGACGCTGGCCCAACCGGCGAATGGTCTCCGTGACGCCGCTCAGCCCACTGTGTCGATACTCGAAGTATGGAATCGACGCGCGCGTCAGCTGCGTCATCAGGTCGGCCTGGCTGCCATAGAGCAGCACCAGGTCCGGACGAAGCGTGATGATGCGCTCCACATCCGGATCGATGAGGGCCCCGACCTTTGGCAGGGAGCGCACTTGTGGAGGGTCCTCGTCGTAGCTGCTGACGGCGACGACCCTGTCGCCCGCGCCGATGGCAAACACCATCTCGGTGAGGGCGGGAACGAGCGAGATGACGCGGGTCGGCGTCGGCTGAGCGGCGCCGGTTACGAGCAGTGCGAAAACGAGCGAGGTGCCGCGACGACCGCGGCGCCTGAGCAGACCAGCACGTCGACCGGCTGGACCGTGGACCGTGGACCGTGCCTTCACGGCTTCCTCACCAGCAGCCACAAAAAGAACGGGCCGCCAATGATGGCTGTCACGATGCCGACAGGAAGCTCGATGGGCGACATGACCGTGCGGGCAATCAGGTCGCAGATGACGAGGAACGCCGCGCCGAAGAACGTCGCTGCGGGCAGGACGATGCGATGGTCCGACCCCACGAGCAGCCGCACCAGGTGCGGCACGACGATACCGATGAATCCAATCGGCCCCGCGAGCGAGACAGCGGCGCCGGTCGCCAACGATGCGCTGAGAAACGCAATCCGCTGAGCCCGCACCACGTCGACACCTCGTGACCCCGCCACGTCCTCGCCGAGCGTCAGGAGATTCAGCGTGCGCGGCAGCATCGCGAACAGCACGAGCGACAGTCCGATCAGTGGTGTGGCGGCGAGAATCGGGTTGAAGCTGCTGACATCGAGATTGCCGAGCAGCCACCGAGCCGTGCGATACCAGTCGGCGGCATCCACGAGATACTGAACGAACGTGATCAGCGCCGAGAACAGCGTGTTCAGCGTGACGCCGGCGAGCAACAACACGTTGGTCGAAAGCCCACCGCTCATACGCGTTGCCAGAAAATAGACGAGCGCCGTACCGATGCATCGCGCCGCTGAAGCACATCACCGGTATTGCAGTGGCGCCGAGCGCCGTGAGATCGAGATGGAGTGCGATCGCGCTCATCGCGCCTAGTGCGGCAGCCGCCGACACGCCGAGCGTGAAGGGCGTGGCAAGAGGGTTTCGCAGCAGCGCTTGCATCACGACGCCCGCAGCCGCGAGCGTGGATCCCACCAGGGCGCCCGCGAGCACGCGGGGAAGCCTGGCCACGAAGAAGATCTGGGCGTCGATGTTGTCGGCCCACGGGATCGATGGATCAAAGGCTCGCCGCAGGCTGATGGGGGTGCTCCCTAGCGTCGGGGCGACGACCAGCACGAGTGCCGCGATGAGTCCGAACGCGGGAACGATGACGGCCAGTCGTCGCCGGACGGTTCGCGGGTCTGGGAGCGGTGCCGCCAGCGATCCGACCCTCGTGCTCATTGTGCCGATCCACCGTGACCGGCGATCGGCGACCCGCGACCAGAGGCCGGCGACAGCCGATTGACGGGCACCACGACCAGATGACCGGTTGGCACGTGAGTCTGCACGTCGGCTTCGACGTCGTACAACTGCCGAATGTTGTCCGACGTCAGGACTTCGGCGGTCGGTCCACTGGCGATGACACGTCCAGCGCGCAACATCACGATTTCCTGACAGATTGCCGCCGCCAGATTCAAGTCGTGCGTGGAGACGACGATCGTCACGCCTCGATCGCGATTGAGACGCGTGACGAGCGCCGCGACCTCGAGCTGATAGCCCAGATCGAGCGAGGCCGTCGGTTCGTCGAGCAGCAGAATCTCGGAGGATTGGGCCAGCGCCGAGGCGATGACCACGCGCTGCTTCTCGCCGCCGCTGAGTGTGCTGAATCGGCGATCTTCGAGGGCTGACGTGCCCGTGGCGCGGAGTCCATCGCGAGCGATCGCGAAGTCTTCGGGCCCCTCGAGCTCGAACAGCCCCAGATGTGGATGCCTGCCCATCAAGACCATCTCCAGCACGGTGTACTCAAAGGCCAGCTGCGTCTCTTGCGGCACGACTGCCAGACGTTGTGCGACGGCGCGTCGGGTCAAGTGGGGCAGTGGCGTTCCGTCGAGCCACACCTGCCCGGCAGTCGGCCGTCGAGTGCCGCTCAACAAGCGGAGGAGCGTCGTCTTGCCGGAGCCGTTGGGCCCGATGATGCCGACCACGGCGCCCCGACGGATTTCGAAGCTGACATGGTCGAGTACCTGGAGCGGGGCCGGCTGACGCCGGCCCCTTCAGATATCCGAACGAAACGTCATCGACGCGCAGCAATACGGACCCCGGCAAACGCCGTCCGGCCAGGCGACGGGTACCCCAACACCTCTTCGTAGTCTTTATCGAACAGGTTGAGGACGCGAGCGAAGACTTCGAGTCCCCTGACCAGCGTGTAACCACCACCCAGGTCCACCAGCGTCCGACCGGGATTCTCGTAAAGTCCGCCGCTTGGACCGAATGCCGGTTCGGCATCGAGCGTTTCGCCGCGTGCGTTCAGAGCCGCGAACACCGTCGCGCGACCCATCGTCCAGTCGAGAACCACCGACCCCTGATGCGTGGGCCGTCGCAGCAGGCGGTCGCCGACTTGGTACGGCGAGGGCGCTTGAGCGAGTCCGTCAACGGCACGAATCTCCGTGTCGAGGAAGGTGTAGGTGGCCTTCACGCCCAGGCCACTCGTCGCCTGCCAGGCGGCTGACGTCTCCAGCCCGCGTGCGCGGGCGTTGGAGATGTTGTCCGAGCTGAAGCTGCTGACATCACGCAACGAGCCAACGGTCACGATCAGGTCGTCGTACTGATTGAAGAACGCGGTGGCATCGAGATAAATCGCGCCACCGGCGAATGCCTGCGTCACGCCAAGCTCGAGACTTCGACTGCGTTCCGGCTTCAGATCGGGATTGTTGGTGAACGCAATCTCAAACGCATCGGGCGGCCGAATCCCTGTGCCGCCAGCGGCGTGCACGCGGGTCCAGGCGTTGGCACTCTGGCCTGGACCGCCCGGGCTCAGCAGCCATGAGACCGACACCTTGGGATTCACGGAAACGACGGAGTCATCCTCGAAGGTGGGGCGCGGTGGGAACCCTGAAGGCTCACTTCCCAGCGCCTTGCGAGTGATGTACTCGGCGCGCAGCCCGGCCTGGATCGCGACGCGATCGTGGACCGCCCAGCGCGCTTCTCCGAACGTGCCGAAGACTCGCCGGTCGATGGGAACCTCGTTGCCATCCGACGTAATGAACGTGCTGCGGCCGCGTTCGGAGACCCACTCGATTCCGCCTGACAGACCCAGGGCAGCGTTGACAACGCCGTCCGTTTGCACTCGCGTGTGGACGCGACGCGTGTCGGATTCGGATGGTCCGAACTCGTTGACGAACCGCAAATCGTAGTCGGCGACGTCGAATTCGACGCGTTGCCGGATGCGGCTCGACGGGCCGGTCCATGGATGAAGCACTCGCACTCCGACCGCGTTCCGTTCGGTAAAGCCACGCGCAATCCGATTGACGCCGGTAAAACGGTTCGCGGGATCCGATCCGTACGGCCCTGGCGCGCCGCGCTCGGTGTCGACGTACCGGAACGTTCCTTGAACGTCGGTGCCTCGTTCGCCGCGCCAGCCGCCACCGACCCAGGCCTGTTGCTCCTCGGCATCATCGTTCGAAACCGTTTCGCCGCTCGCCGGCGCAGTGCCGGTGTAGCCATCGTCCGCGAAATAGTCGCCGCCGCCCTGCCAGCGCCATCCGTTGCGCTCGCCGGTGGTCGATCCGACGAAGCGTCGAGTCGCGCGGCTGCCGCCCTCGATGCGCGCGCTCGCCGTCGGGCTGCCGCCGTTGCGTGTGATCACTTGCACGACTCCGCCGATGGCATCGGCGCCATGAATCGCACTTTGCGGCCCGCGCACGACCTCGATGCGATCGACGTCCGCGAGCGGCACCTGCGACAAGTCGAGGCCGCCGCCAAACGAGTTGGCTCGGATTCCGTCGATGAGGACCAGCGTGAAGTCCGACTCGCCTCCACGAGGGAACAACGAGGTGAGCGTCCCGGGGCCGCCGCTGCGTACGACAGTGAAACCGGGGACGGTGCTGAGCGCATCACCAAGGGAGGTGATCTGGCGCGACTCCAACTCTCGTCCGCTAATCACCGTCACGCTGTCGGCCGTGCGCGACAGCGGCTGATCGATCTGCGACGCTGACACCACCAGGGTTTCGCTGATCGCGCTGACGCGCATCGTGATGTTGACGGTTGCCGGCTTGTCGCTGATGGTGACGCCGCGCGCTTCTCCAAGAAGACCGGGGGCCGAGGCGGTGAAGTCGTATTGCCCGGAGGCAAGCGATTCGACGACGAAGTGGCCGGACTCGTTCGACTGCGACGATACCGTGCCGGTCGTCGCACCGACCACCAGCACCGTCGCGTTGGCCACGGGTCGTCCCTGCGGATCGTTGACACGTCCTTCCACGCGTGTTTGCGCGGCGAGCGGTGCACTGCCCGCCAGCATGGCACTGACGATGATGAGGTGAAGGGAACAGGCGCGAGCGCGCGCCCAGAGGGCTGCTGTGGTCATAGGTCCTCCCCGGCGTCATTCGCGCCGGTCGTCGCCCGTGGCGACGGTTGGGACGTCCCAGTGCAGCAGGTTTCCTGACTCGCGGATCGTTGCGCGTCGTTTGCGTCTTCCCGTCGCCGAGTGCGACAGTGACGGGTAGCCCGGGCAGTCGGCCTGCCTTGGCTACCGATTCAGGACGAAGCGCTCCTCGCTTACAGTGGCGAAACCGTGTGGGCTTTGCACCCAGCTTCCCTGGCTGCCCAGGTTTGCGTCGGTTGTGGCAATGAGTATAACAAGTTCGTTACAATTGACGTTCGTGGCCGCCATTCTGCTCTCGAGAAGGCCCGTCGGCGTTGCCGCCGCGGCCGAGCAGCCCACCTGGCGCGACGCCTTCGCCGAAAGGACCGCATGAGCAAGAGTTCGACCGTGACCGTGCGGGAAACGCCCGTACAACATGTGGCCTCGGTGTCGGAAGGAGGTCTCGTCATCCACGGTGAGAATGTCGTTCTCGAATCCCACGATCGCATCGAGGTTGTGGACCTGACCGACCGACTGATGGACTACGTCCGTCGCTTCAAGATCCGCGAAGGGTTGGTGACGGTCTGGTCGATGCACACGACGTGTGCGCTCTTCATCAACGAGTCGCAAAAGGCCCTGATCGTCGATATCAAGCGGTTTCTCGAGGACCTCGTGGCGCGCGATCGCTACTACATGCACAACGATCCGGAGCACTCGGACTGCGATCGCATGAACGCTGACGCGCACCTGCGTGCGACGTTGCTGGGCCATTCGCTCACGCTGCAGATCAGCGGAGGCGAGGTCGTCCTCGGGCAGTGGCAGCGCGTTTTGATGGCCGAACTCGATGGTCCACGCCCCGCACGGTCCGCTTGCAGGTATTTGGCATCTCGTGACATCGTCTCGACTCCGCTCCGCGCGACTGGACGACGTCGCCGCGAAAATTGAGCGGCGCGAGCGCCTTTCGTTTGATGATGGCGTGCGGTTGTTCAATGCCCCCGACCTCCTCGCCGTCGGGTGGCTCGCCAATCGCGAACGGGAGCGTCGTCACGGCGCGCGAACCTACTTCAATCACAACCTGCGCCTGGAAGCGACCAACGTGTGCGAGGCGTCGTGCCTGTTTTGCGCCTTCGCCCGGCTGAAGCCGACCGACGAAGGCGCACACACGATGAGCGTTGACCAGGTGCTGGGCAAGCTGAGGCAGCGCGCTCACGAACCGCTCACCGAGATCCACATCGTGAACGGCCTTCACCCCGAGTTGCCGTTCGAGTACTACAAGGATCTGCTGCGCGGACTGAAGAGCATTCGTCCGGACGTGCACTTGAAGTGCTTCACTGCCGTCGAGATTGCGTACTTTGCGGATCTGTATCGACTGACCGACGAGCGCGTCCTCGTCGAGCTGCGCGAGGCCGGGCTCGACTCGCTGCCTGGCGGCGGCGCCGAGATTTTTGCCCCGCGGGTCCGGCGAAAGATCTGTCACGACAAGTGCGACGGCGATCGCTATCTCACCATCCACCGCACCGCTCATCATCTGGGAATGCGGACCAACGTCACGATGCTGTACGGTCATATCGAGACGATGGAGGAGCGCGTCGATCACATGTTGCAGGTCCGTTCGCTGCAAGATGACACGCAGGGCATCCAGGCGTTTATTCCGCTGGCGTTTCACCCCGACAACAATCAGATGCGCAAGCTGCCGCCGCCCTCGGCGAGCGATACGTTGCGCGTGCACGCGGTGGGCCGGTTGCTGCTCGACAACGTCGACCACATCAAGGCGTACTGGATATCGTCGGGGGTCGAAGTCTCACAAACCGCGCTGTGGTTCGGCGCCGATGATCTCGACGGGACCGTGCAGGAAGAAACGATTTACCATCAGGCGGGCGCCCGGACGCCCTCGGCGCTCTCGACCCACGAGATCGAGACACTCATTCGCGATGCCGGACGCGAGCCGATCGAGCGCGACACGCTCTATAACGTGGTACGCGTGCCTTCGGCTTCGCCTCAGGCACGCTTCGCTTGACGGTCCACGGTCTCCGGTCTACGGTCCACGGTAAGTTTTCAGTTTCCAGTTAGCAGTGCAAAGCAGCCCTCAGCTAACAGCCGCTGAACGGTGGGCCGTGGACCGTAGACCGTGGACTGTGTCCGCTACTCGGGGAAGTGGCGGAACACGCCGTCAGGGTCGGTCCATTCCGCGAATTCCTCCCAGTCCATGTTGGCAAGCGAAAGATTGTTCTGCACCGACCACATCGCCGCGGGAATGACGCGGAAGGTCCGCCCCGGCTGTTCGTACAGATCGACGACCAGGACCGGATGATCGCTTCGGGTAATGGTTTCGCGATCGACCACGAAGATGAAGGTTTGATCGGAGCCCTTGCCTGCGATGCTCAGCAACGATTCCACCGACAGCCCTTCATGCCGACGGTCATTCACGAATGTCACCATCGCCCTGAAATCCCCCTGCGGTGCCGCGATGGCCGATGACACCTCGGACCAGGTTGCGTCGCTGCTGAAATCGGTGCGCAGCACGAGCGAGTGAAGATCATCATCGGGCGTAGGGAGCATGGGCATGGGTGGATTCCGCCTCTCAGCGCATGATGAGAAGAGCACAACCGCCAGAATGATCACAGATCGCATCGACCCCAGATTCTAAGGGGCGTTCAGATCCCGACGTCATGAAACTGGCAACCCCAACCGTGTACCGGAGGCGAGCTGGCACACCGGCATCGCCCGGGCGTCGGGCGCGCCTCAAGAGCGCGACGCACGGGCCAACCGGCTCGGGTGATCGCGATCGCGGACAAAGCGCAACAGCGGTTGTGCCGACGGTTTCGCGGATGCTGGCGGAACACAAGCCGGCGCCGAAGGTGGCGGTCGCGGTGGCGCGGGAGCTGGCTGGTTTCCTCTGGGCGCCTGCAACCACCCGTGGTGGCGTAGACGGTCGCGGGGGAACCCGTACCGGGCGCGCGCGCGTCGCGAAGGTGACGGATGCACATCGGCACGAATCAGAGGATCGGCGGGCTAGTTATGCGATACGGATCTGGGTCCCAACTCGCGCCCCTAGATTGCACGTCCTCTCGACGAAGCACTGTCATGCGTGCTCTGCCTGGGCGACTGGGGTAACCACCGGATATCAGCGTGACTCGTCGTCGAAGCGTCCGATGTCGTCCGTCACCTTGGTGGCGCGTGGGACCGCGGCACTGGCAACCCACAACCGGCAACCCCAACCGTGCGACTGGCAACCGGCAACCCGCGCAATCTTTGATACAATCAAAGTTGACCAAGAGCTGATCCGGCGAGACGAGCCGGGGCGCAGCGCTTGGTTTTTTCGCGTCCCGAGATTGCGAAAAGTTTCACAAAGTCACTCGAGGGCAGGACCGTGGCCGGAACCTTTCTCCCCGTGCTGAACGAGGTCGAAAAGCAAAGCCTGCACGAACGGCAGCCGCTGCCCGACGCCTATCTCGGTCTCTCGGACGAGGACATGGAGCTGCGCATCGCTGCGGCGCGCGCCGCGCTGGGCGACCGACTCGTCATCCTCGGGCACCACTATCAGCGCGACGAAGTGATCAAGTTCGCCGACTACACCGGTGACTCGTTCAAGCTGTCTCGGGAGATCGCGAAACATCCGGCCGCCGACTACATCGTCTTTTGTGGCGTGCACTTCATGGCCGAGAGCGCGGACATCCTGGCGCTGCCGCATCAGCGGGTGATCCTGCCCGACCTGGCCGCCGGGTGCTCGATGGCCGACATGGTCGCGCCGGATCAGCTGGAAACCTGTTGGGCAGAGCTCGACCAGATGGGTGTGGCCTCACGCGTGACACCGGTCACGTACATCAATTCCGCTGCCGCGATTAAGTCGTTCGTCGGCGTGCGCGGCGGGACGATTTGCACTTCGTCCAACGCTGCAGCGACGTTGAAGTGGGCCTGGCAGCAGCGCGACAAGATCCTGTTTCTGCCCGATCAGCACCTGGGACGCAACACGGCGTGGAAGATGGGCGTCCCACTTGACGAGATGGTGGTCTGGGATCCGTACCAGCCGTTCGGTGGTCTCACGAAAGGCGAGCTCGATCGCGCCCGCATGATTCTGTGGAAGGGACACTGCTCGGTTCATGTGCGCTTCACGGCCAAGCAGATCGAGGCCGTCCGTCAGCAGTATCCCGGCGTGCGCGTCATCGTGCATCCCGAGGTGCCGTTCGACGTCCTGCGCGCCGCCGACGATAGCGGCTCGACCGAGTACATCCTGAAAGCGGTGCGCGACGCCGCGCCAGGCACCACGTGGGCTGTGGGCACCGAGATCCACCTCGTCCATCGTCTTGCCGAAGAGGTGGCGCCGGCCAAGACGGTGATCTCGCTCGATCAAATCGGATGCTTGTGCTCGACGATGTTCCGCGTGTCGCCGAATCATTTGTTGTGGGTGCTCGAAGGTCTGCTGGACGGCGAGGTGCACAACCGCATCACTGTTCCGGATGAGCAGAAGAAATGGGCTAGGATCGCGTTAGACCGGATGCTGTCGATCCACTGACTAAGGAGACTGATCGCAATGGCCCACGCGCTGCCCGCCCTGCCCTACGCTCCAGACGCGCTCGAACCACACATCGACGCGCAGACCATGCAGATTCATCACGGCAAGCATCATCAGACATACGTCACGAATCTCAATGGCGCGCTCGACAAGCATCCCGAGCTGCACGCCAAGAGCCTCGACGATCTCATACGCTCGGTGAACAGCGTCCCCGAGGACATTCGCACGGCGGTCCGCAACAACGGCGGTGGGCACTGGAATCATTCGTTGTTCTGGAAGCTGATGGCGCCCAAAGCCGGCGGCGCGCCAAGCGGGGCGGTCGCGGATGCGATCAACTCCTCGTTCGGCAGCTTCGACAAGTTCAAGGAGCAGTTCCAGGCCGCGGGGTTGGGCAGGTTTGGCAGCGGCTGGGCCTGGCTGGTCGAAAGCGGCGGCAAGCTCGAGATCACGAGCACGCCGAATCAGGACAATCCGTTGATGGACGGGAAGAAGGCCATCCTTGGCGTGGACGTCTGGGAGCACGCCTACTACCTGAAGTACCAGAATCGACGCGCGGACTACCTGGGTGCCTGGTGGAACGTGGTCAACTGGGTCGAGGTGAATCGGCTTCTGAAGGGTGCCTCGAGTGCCTCAGGTGCCTAAGTGCTGGTGCCACGCACCTTAGAAAAGCTTCACCTCCACCATCTCACCCTTCTCGACGATATCCGTCTGCGCCGGAATTTCGATGTAGCCATCGGCCTGTGACATCGACGTGATGTCGCCAGAGGCTTTGAACGCCGGCTGCGCCTCGCCGTTGACGAGGCGCACGGTGTAGAACTGGTGCCGACCGGTGGTTGACACGATGCGTTGCGACACGGGCGCTTGCACGGTCCGAATCCGGTGAGGCGGCAGGTGCGCCATTCGCCGCAGTGCGGGGACGAGCAGGATATACGCGTTCGAGAGGCAGGAGGTTGGATAACCGGGCAGCCCAAATACCGGCTTGCCGCTGACCAGCCCGAACGCCGTCGGCTTGCCAGGCTTGACCGCGAGACCGTGAAAAAGAATCTCGCCGCGTCGGGCGATGACGTCGAGAATCAGGTCGCGCTCGCCGACCGAACTTCCACCCGAAAAAACCAGCATGTCCTCGTCCAGACATCGATCGATCGCGCGGTCGAGATCGTCGATCGTGTCGTGTGCCGTTTGATAGGGGACCGGCAGGCCACCGTGTTCGGCGATGATCGTGGTGAGCGTGTAGCGATTGATGTCGTAGATCTGGCCCGGGGCGAGCGGCATGCCGGGCTCGACGATTTCGTTGCCAGTCGAGAGAATCGCGACCGATGGCTTGGCAAACGCCTCGATCTCGATCAGCCCGAGAGCCGCGAGGGCCCCGATGCGACTGGGGTTGAGCGGATCACCGGCGGCCAGAACGGTCTGACCGCTGGTGATGTCGGCACCTTGCCGTCCGACATTCTGACGTGGGTAGACGGGCGTGAGGATGCGCACGTCGGCGCCGCTCCGTTCGGTTTCCTCGACCATCACGACGGCGTCGGCACCCTCAGGCATTGGTGCGCCGGTCGCGATCTCGGCGGCCTCGCCGGCGCCCACTCCTGCCGTCGGTACCTCGCCCGTGTAGACCTTGCCGACCACGCGAAGCGTCTTGGGGTCGTGCCGGCTGGCGCCGAACGTGTCCTCGGCAACCACCGCATAGCCGTCCATCGCCGCGCGTGCGAAGGGCGGCACGTCACGATCCGCGACGATGTCTGCCGCCAGCACGCGGCCGTTCGCGTGCACGAGCGGCACGCGCTCTGTTCGGCGCAGGCTCGCGATGGCGCCGTCGATCAGCACGCGCGCTTCGTCGAGCGAAATGGTGTCACGAATCGGCCGCATGGCTTGGGACATGTATCCCTTTTACCTCAGACCAGGACTCTTCAATACAACACGAAGGTCACGAAGGTCACAAGGACGTACCTAACAAGCCCAAGCCACAGAGACTCCGAGACTCAGAGAAGGATGACGTTTGGAACCTTGTTCTGCAGCTCGTATCACTCTGTGACTCTGTGTCTCTGAGGCTTGGCTGTGACCGTGGACCGTGGGCCGTGGACCACTAGAATCACCGCGAAGCTTGCTGCACCAAGTGCCCCAACTCCGGGATCAACAGCTTCGTCATGGCCAGCCGTACGGCCCCTTCGGACCCAGGCAGCGAGACGATGATCTTGCCACGCGCCAGGCCGGCCGTCGCGCGACTCATCATCGCCGCCGGTCCGATGTCTTGAAAACTCAACATGCGGAACAGCTCGCCAAACCCATCGAGGCGTTTCTCGAGCAAATCGTCGATGGCTTCGTACGTGCGGTCACGCGACGTCACGCCGGTTCCACCAGTGGTGACGATGACTTGAACATCACCAGCATCGAGCTGTTCTGAGACCGCGCGCACGACATCCGCCGGCTCGTCCTTGACGATCGATCGTCCGGCCACCTTGTGACCGGCGGCGACCAAGAGATCGGCAATCGCTCGTCCACTCGTATCCGTTTCAAGCGTGCGCGTGTCGCTGACGGTCAGCACGTAACAGGACACCTGCGTCGGCGCCATCGACTTGTGCTGATCTTGCGACACTGGATCGTGATTATAGGTCTCGGTTGCCGGTTGCCGGTTGCCGGTTGCCGGTACGAGAGGTTCTCTCTCAGTCCCTCTTCAGTGGGTTGCTGTCTACGAGGTGTTCAGAGGAACTGAGGGAGAACCTTCGTGCCGGAGACCGGAGACCGGAGACCGGGGACCGGGGACCGGGACTGGAGACCGGAGACTGGCGGCCGGAAGGCCGCTACAATTCGGCGATGCGTGCGCCACTAGTCATCTGGCTGCTCGTCCTCGCGGCCCTTCCGGCGGCCCAGTCGCCGCTCGATCGTGACGCACAGCGATGGGTCGATGCGACGATGAAGAAGCTGACGACCGATCAGATGGTCGGGCAGCTCCTGATGCCGCGGTTTGCGGGCGTCTATACCAGCTCCGACTCCGACATCTACGATCAGCTGGCGACGCTCGTCCGGCAGGCGCATGTTGGCGGCATCATCGGCTTTGGCGGTGAGGAGCCGGTTCCGCAGGTCCTGTTGAACCCCACCTACGGCCCCCTCATCCTCGGTCAACCGCTCGCGTTGGCTTCGATGATCAATCGTCTGCAGTCGATTGCGACCGTGCCGCTGCTGACCGCGGCCGACTTCGAGTGGGGCGTGGGCATGCGCATCCATGGCGGCACCCGCTTCCCGCGCGCGATGGCGTTCGGCGCTATCGGCGACGAGCAGCTGGCACTCGAAGCGGGACGGATCACCGCCCTCGAAGGTCGTGCGCTTGGCGTTCACGTCAACTTCGCGCCCGTCGCCGACGTCAACAACAACGCGCGCAATCCCGTCATCAACATCCGATCGTTCGGCGAGGATCCGTCGCGGGTTGGCGCTCTTGCCGCCGCCTGGGTGCGCGGCATCCAGCAGGGTGGCATGCTTGCCACGTTGAAGCATTTCCCGGGGCACGGCGACACGGCGGTCGACTCACACCTCGGGCTGCCCGTGATTCAACATCCGCGCGAGCGCCTCGATCAGGTGGAGCTGCCGCCGTTCAAGGCGGGCATCGATGCCGCGGCAGCCGGCGTGATGGTCGCGCATATTGAACTGCCCGCGCTCGACAAGACCGCAGGTCCCGCAACCTTCAGCCGGCCCGTGATCACCGGGCTGCTGCGCGAGCAGATGCGTTTCGACGGCCTGATCTACACCGATGCCATGAACATGGACGCCGTCGTCAAAATGGGGTCGTCTGGGGACAATGCGGTGAAAGCGGTCCTTGCTGGTGTCGATGTCGTGCTCGACTCGCCGAATACGATGGACGCGTTCCGCGGCATCAAGGCCGCGGTCGAATCGGGGCGAATTTCTCGTGAGCGTCTCGAGACGTCCGTCCGTCGCGTCCTGGCCGCGAAGGCGCGACTCGGCCTCCATCGTGCGCGGGTCATCTCGCTCGATGCCGTGCCAGACGTGGTCGGGTACTCGCCGGCACGCGGCGGTGGCGCGTCAAGTGAGTGAGCGGAGTCTGACGCTGATCAAGGACGAACGCGAGAGCGTGCCACTCAAGCTGGCGCCCTCGAGCAGCGTGTTGTTCCTGTCGGTGTTGGACTATCCGCGCGGATGGCGAATCGCGGCTCCAAGTCGGGCGATGCTGCCGGCACTGCGTGCGCGATGGCAGGACCTGCAGGCCATCGAGGTGTCCGACGCCACGACGCCAAACGAGCTCGCGCTGGTTCGTGCCATGGCGCCGCGTTTCGATGCCATCGTCGCCGGCATCTTCGTCCGCGTGGCGTCTGGCACCAATCGTCTCGACCTGGCGCCGCCGGTCGTTTCGCTCCTACAGGACCTGGCGCGGATGTCCGGTCGCCGGAAGCAGCCGTTCGTCGCGGCGTTTTTCGGCAGCCCCTACGTGCCGCTGACCGTACCCGAACTGCCGGCGATGCTGCTGACGTACGACTTGTCGGATGTCGCCGAAGAATCCGCGGTGCGTGCGTTCGCGGGTGAGATTCCAATCGGCGGCAAGCTTCCGATCGCATTGCCTGGGATGTTTCCGGTGGGACATGGGCTCGTTCGGTCAGTCGCCCCTTCGACGCCGTGACACGTCGCCGCTATTCGGCGCGGGGTTGATGACGTCGGCTTCGTGATCCGCAGGCCGGTGAACAATCGTTTGGACGGCTGGCTCGTTTGAACGCTGGTGGCAGGCCGCCGCCACACCGTTTCGCTCCGCGACCGGTTTTCGGATCGAGAAACGCGGCGCGAAGAGGTCGTCGCTATCCGAGTGCCCGCGCCGGGCGGCGTCAACGAAGACGAGGCGGAGCGCTTGGTCGGCTCGCTATGCTAGGATCGAAGTTTCGGTCCGGTCGACGAGGCCGGGCCGTGGGCCATCGGCCCGCAATCACGTCCGCGCCCATAGCTCAGTTGGATAGAGCGTCTGGCTACGAACCAGGAGGTCGCACGTTCGAGTCGTGCTGGGCGCACCAATAGAATCAAAGAGTTACGGCCCGGTGGCCATCACCGGGCTTTTTTTGTTTGCAACGAGATTGCAACAGGAGACGGGTCGCGACACCTCGTTGCCCGGCAAGTCGGCCTAACTGCGAGGTGGCGGGCCGACAGCCGCGAGCTGTACTTCACGGCGGGCAATATCATGAGGGCTGCGGGCATCCTCCCCGGGGCGACTCTCGCTCCCGGATCCCCGGCCGAACTGTTTGCCTCGCCTGGAGGAGACTCGGGACGTCACTCGTGACGGCTCGAAATTTCTCTTCGCAGTCCCGATCACGGAGACGCTACCGACTATCTCGCTGATTCGGAACTGGTCACCGGCCAGCGAACGACAGCGAAACACGACAGCACGAGGCGTTGACGTGCGCCCTCGATGACCTCGAGCATCGCCTCGCGGCGAGCGCCCTGCCCGATGAACACGCGTCGGCCACCGCGTCAGACGCGTTTGGGAAGTGACCAGGAAACATTCTTGATCCCTGTTTTGCCCCCGCCCATCAACTGATTGCTCAGATCCTCGAGCGAATCATGCGGGGCCAGAGTGGCCAGGTAGCGAACCGTCGCCTCTTCGCTCTGCTCGACCTCGCGCGGCTCGAACACGATGCGGTTGACGGCGAAGACTTTCTGCACGTGGTCGGCTGGGAAGTTGCGGCCCTCGGCCTGAACCGCGACCAGCATCTGTCGCGGCCGGTCCGAGGCGAACAGGTTGAGAATGGGAAACATCGCGCACAAAAACAGCGTTCCGAGCCCGGCGACGGCGAAACCGCCAAGGCCGGCGGCCATTCCCAGCGCCATCAGGATGAAGAGTACGGTGATATCGCGCGCGTCGTCGACTGGCGTCCGAAATCGAATGATGCTCGCCGCACCAGCGATGCCGAACGCGCGAACCAGCGAGGTGCCGATGATGATCATCATCAGCGCCCCCGAGACGCACAGCAGCACCTGCGCCTGATCGAGTGTCGGGTTGGGCGACCGATCCGCACGGTAATGCCGCTGCACGATCGTCACGAGCATCCCCACGACGGCAGCTACGATCAGCTTGGCCAATTCATAGAGCGGGCTTGGTCCGACCGCTGGAGACGTGGTGCCGACGCCAAACGGATCGCGTCCTTCTCCGGTGGTCAGATCGATAACCGCGCCCGGTGGCCACATGTACCCGGTGACCACGAGGCCGGCGCCGACGATGATCACGAACACGACGGTCACGATCTGCGACCACGGCCACGGCCGTGTGCGCGCGAGCGGTACCGAATCGGACATCGTGAACACTTGATCCAGGTTGGAAAGGCGCAGCACGTCGATGACTCGTGAATGCGCGCCCGCGAGGCAGAAACGACGGCCAAGCCGCTCTGATGTCGTGTGGCCACGCACCAGCGCTCGCACGCCGGCGCTGTCGATCATCGGTACGTCTCGCAGATCGACGACGATGCGATGGACGCCGCCTTTGAAGCTGGTTTGGATCTGCTGTTCGAGCTGCTCCGCGGGCCCGCCGGCAACCAGCTCCTCCCGCGGCGTCAAGACCAGCTCACGCGGCTCGGAGCGCTGCGAGAACACAGGCATGGACGGCTCGAATTCTACCCCTCAAACGGCGAGTCGGTGGTTCTTCATCGGTGGTTTTCTCCTTGGTTTTTGGTGAGGTTCCGCCGAGGTTCCGCCAGGGCGGTTATAGTCGTGCGTCTGCCGTTTCCAACTCGCGACTTTGCGCGTCGTCAACCGCCAGCGCTGCGGATCCGCAGTGGCCACCAATGCCGATGCCGCGCAGCTGTCGTGGTCGGCGTTCGCGTGTTCCAAATTTGCAGCGATGGCTGGCGAGCCGCAGACCGAACACGACCGGCCGTCCACGCGTACGCTACCGTTGAGCAATGACTTTTCCAGGCACGCCGTTCTCATGTGACCACGACGAGTAGGTCCGCCGAAAAGTGAGCCACGTCGCCTTCGGCAACCCAAGTGTCTTGCACGCTGGGAAGATCGAACGACGTAACACCGTTGTTCGGTGAGATCGACGTCCCCGCCCTGGTCGCGAACACCAGCGCATCCGAGTCGGTGCTCAAGGCGTGGCGCTTCCACTGCCCGATGAGGTCCAGTGCGAGCGCTGACAGCGGCACCCGCCTGTACACCCGCCGCTGTCTTGGGCGTGCTGAACGTCCCGTCGTACACCGCTTCGCGGACCGTGAGCGTTTGCCTGGACTCGTCGAGGTCTTTCCATCGCAAGGCGAACAGTTCGCCCCGTCGTAAGCCTGTCACGACGGCCAGACCGACCATCGTGCGCGGCAACGGCGACAGCCGCTCGAGCAGCTTCGCGGCTTGGTAACGGTCAGCGCCCACTTTGGTCGCACCGTCTTCAGCGTCGGCATCTCGACGCCACGCGTGGGGTTCTCCGAGAGGTGTCCCCACTTCACTGCGGTGCGGAGCACCGCGCTCAGCACATCAACTGTATGGTCGATGGACTTGGGCGCATACCCCCGCTGAATGAGATGGGCAACATAGCACTACGTCCGATACATCACACGTCTGTTCCGTGAAAACAACGAGACGCTGTTCGACTACGCCGCGGCGAGTCCACCGAGCACGTGTTGAATCAGCTCGTGGACTCCGTCCTCTCGAAGGACCGCGAGTTTCAGCAATAGCGCGCCGAAAATCCCGAGTCGCAGGTGCCATCACCTGGCGCTCGCAAAGCGAACGTGACCCGCAATTTCGATCCAGGGTCCGCAACCACTCCTTGAGCCCACCGCCCACGACTGACGAGGCAATCCGTGCGTCTGGCACTCCAATTCCGCGCACCGATCGAATCTCGTCTTGGCTGCGGCATCAGTCGCGGCCGCCCTGCGTGCGTACCCTGCCACAATGACTTCCTGGTGTTGCTGTAAATGCGAAAGCCAGATTCGTGGCCCCGCGATCGAGTGTCGCATGATCGCGTTGCCGACGCTCTTTTGATCCATAGACCGACATACGACTTAGGGCGTTGCGCCTTCGCCGCTAGCAGTCATTGATATTGGCGGCGCAATACCGCTCTCACGCGCGTGTACTTAGAGCATTGCCTTCGCGGAACCGCCACGAGTCGCCGAGCGCGTGACGTACGAAACCGCCAGCGACCCGAGCAACGCGACGGGCAGCAAGGACAAGGCCCCGTCGCCCGCCAGATAGTGCGCCACGACTGCCGCGATCCACATGAAGGTAAAGCCCGCATAGGCCCATTCCTTCAAGGTTGGCAGCCGTGGCAGGAGCAGCACGATGGCTCCGGCCAGCTTCCCGATGCCGAGCAGGACACGCAACTGCTGGGGATATCCCACGTGCCGGAAGTTCTCGACCGCCTCGGGGGCGGTGGTCAGATAGCTGAAGCCGGCGAACAGCGTCGCGATCCCCACGAGACCTGTGGCTGCCCAGTACGCAATCTTTCGTGACATCTTGTCTCCTTTTTGGTGCGCGTGGGGCCCGAGCCCCACGCGCGCTCATCGCATTAGCGTCAGTTAGTCCGGCGGCTGGCGCCCTTGCTTCCCGGCGGATTGCCGCCCGGCACACGCTCGAAGCCGACCAGCGTCCAGCCAGCCGCCTCGCGCCGGAAGTAGGCGTGTGCGGGTTCCGTCCAGCTCTCCGGCCCGCCGTTGGCGGAGATCTCGACACGGATATACGTGCTCGGTGCCGCAGGCAGATCCTTCGGCGCGTCGACGCTCGTCGCCGACGCGCGGGTCTCGCCGAGGTTCGTCGTCGTGCCGGTCGCATTGTCGAACCGCTGCCAGACCACGACGTACTCTGCGGGCGCGTGCGCCACGTCGGCATCCACCGCGGCGTTCCGGAACGTCAACGTACCCGAAGGCGACAGGCGCACGTCGACGACGGGGTTCACAGCCGGAAGATAACGACGGAGAATCGCGTTGCGGCGCTCGATCAGGAACTTCGAGAGCATCTCCTCGGATTTCGGATCGTTGAACCGGCCGACGCCGATGAGCGTGTTCAGCATCTCGTCGGTGAATGCCTGGAGCCGCCGCGCGGCCCAGAACTTGTCGTCCATGCGCGCCGATCGGAACGCGGAATTGGCGTAGCGGGGTTTCCACCGCTCGGGGTCCCACTGCGTGTTGTCGATGGGGAAGGCGCCGACGGATTTCGCACGATACAGCGGGATCGTCCGCCAGTTCTTGACGTAGAGCCCGAGGCTCGGCATGCCGGCCAGCGTCTTCTTGCCCTCCGCGAGGTACTCCCATCCTTCGTACGCCTCGCGCGGGTAGACCCCCGCGCTCCCGATCGTCGATCCGAAATCCAGCAGGTGATGACGGACGACCTGTTGCCCGTCCTGCTCGACGACCGTGTCGAGCGTGTTGATTGATTTCGAGTCGACGTGGTTCAGCCAGGCCGAGAAGGTCCCGTAGCCCCGCAGCTCGCGACGATGCTCGTGCGGGATCACATCGTTGGGATCGTCGGACCGGGTGCCGTAGAACCGGAACCCGCCGACGGGCCGCCCCTCGAGCGCCTTGCTGGCGACGACCCGGTACGATCCATCGGACTCGCGGTGCGCTCTGCGCAGCAGCAGCCGGATATCCGATTCCTTGAAGCGACGCCGCTTGCCGCTGGGCGGTCGTGATGCGGGCCTGCTCGTCAATCGTCAATTCGTCGGGCCGCAGCGTCGCCAGGTGCGTCTCCGGCACGTGATAGCCCAGCCCCCAGAAGAGCCTGGCGACGAGGACCTCCGTGCCGGTCGCCATGGCAGGATAGCCTGGCGGATCGAACTTGACGAACCAGACCTGCCCTGCGGAATCGCGCACGGTGAACCCCGGCATCACGCCATCGTTCTTGGCCGAAATCACCGTCCAGCCGCCCGGCGCCGGGCCGGTGCCGGACCCCGGCCCTTGACGAGTTCGTCGACCGTGACGGGTACGGTCCCCAGCCGGTTCGTGAACCACGTCGAGTCCGGCACTTCATCGATCGTGTTGACGTTCTGCGCGCGGACGTTCGGCGTCTGGTCGCCGGGCCAGGAGAACAGGTTCTCGAGCGTGTCGTACGTCCAGATCGATCTCCCGCTCCTGCACGCCCGAAGCGTCCGCTGCGTCGACGATCCGCGTGATCGGATCGTCGGGATAGAACTTCTGGCCGTTCGCGCCCGCTCCCGCCGTCGCCGCCACGGCGAAGGCACACCCAGCGCGACCAGCCCCTGACGTCTCCTGCTTGCGTTGCTCATCATCAGAATGCTCCTCCGGCGCTGACGAGGAGACGCGCGTTGTGCTCCCGGCTGTGCGCCACTTCGACCCTGAACGCGTAGCCCTTCAGACCAATGATCCGCATGCCGATCCCGTACGAGTCCTCCAGATCGCGGAAATCGAGATCGCCCTTCCGCGCCGCGACCTTGCCGGCGTCGTAGAAGACGGCCATGTCGAGGAAGCGCGCGGGGGTCCATCGCAGCTCCGCGTTCATGACCAGGCGATGGCGATCGCGGAAGCGGAAGTCCGGAAACCCCCGCAGGGTCTTGCCCCCGCCGAGGGACGGCAGCATGAAGTACGGAATGGCCTCGGTATCGTCGATGTCCGTGATGGTGGTGAGGCCCCGCAGCGCAATGACCCAGTTGGCCCGCATCAGCGGAATCAGCTGCGTCACCTCCGCCTCGAGCGAGCGGAAGGAGTACCTGGTCGTTGTCCGTCTCGCGGAAGTCGTCGAACTGGACCCGATACAGCCCGCCCGAGCCCGCGTAGCCCAGCTGCCGCCGCCAGTCGACGACCGCCCGCGCGGTGCTGTTGACGTACTTGAACTGGTCGAGCTCGAGGCCCGGGCTGTCGGCTGGTGAGAACCGTTCCTCGATCGACGGCCCGGTGGCGCCTGAATCGGTTTCGATGTCGATGTAGTTGACGCCGCCGCCCACGGACAAATACCGGCTGACGTCGAAGTCGAGACGTCCGCCTCCTCCCAACGGCGTGTAGCCGAAGAATGTCTTGTCGTCCTTGTCCGAGTCCTGGCCGATGCCGTAGTACTTCACGTCGGGCGCGTCCAGGTAGCGTGCCGTCAGCGACACCCGTCCGCGGCTCGACGCGAAGGACGGCAGCGACACGTCGGTCTGCGCCCGCCAGAAGCTGTTGATCGAATAGGCGCCGATCACACTGATCGCGCCGTCGTCGCCGAACGGCTTCCGCGCGCCGAGGCCGGCGGCGAACCCGCCGCCGGGATAGACAGAGTCGAGCACCGGATATACCCCGCGGGGCTCTCCAGTGAGCCATCCCCAGTCCTCGAGACGGTTCACGATTTTCTCCGCGCCGTTCAGCTCCGGCGGCGTGACCGTGCGCAGCTTGTCCGCCTGCTCCTGGCGGATGATTTCGGCCCTGGTGTCCTGGGCCATCGCCTCGCCCGGCGGCACCAGGAACATCGTGGCAGCTGCGAGCAATGCGGCAGCGCGCACCGGTCTGACAACTGAACCGCGAACAGTGCGCATAGCGTCCTCCGTGACATGACCTTCTCCTTGCGAGTGTGTGACCGACGCGCATCACCGCGCTGCGCTCGCTACACGCAAAGGGCAAAGGTGATGCCTTCGCGCGGCACCGAATCACTCAATGCGTCCGGCCGGCACTTTTTCGAGAAACACGGCCTAAATCGCGCCAGATTCACTCGTGCGGTCAGGCGCATCGATGTCATGCGTCCGTTGCAGGCATTGCGTGGTGGCAGACGGTGCGTGCGTTTTCGCACGAACGGGGCGTGTTGAAGCGTGGTCGGATTCCCCCAAGTCGCGAGTCAGCACGATGAACACGGACAAACTTCGGATGCGCACAATCCTCGCCGCGGATCAACCTTGCACTGTCGCTGCGCTGAAGGACTCGGATGCCGAACAACAACGAGCACGACGGCCAAAGCGTCGGAGGCCCCGCTACTCTTCCGTTGGACTCGCGATTCCCGGGATGTCGCGCCCAGTCGCCTTTGTGGGTTACCGCCTTCAGCCGCAGAGACGCCGTGCGGCAGGCGCGCGGCATGCTCACCGGCATCAAGATTCGGATCATGCGGCGGGGTGCTGATGCTGCGATTCTGGCGGCGAACAACGCTGGAGGCGGCTGTGTCGTACGACGGCGTGAGAACAGTCAGTGAGCTGCGCAACTTCCGAGGAGCTCCGGGTTCACTGGGCTGGCGCACACTCCCGTGAGGCGGCACCGGCGCTGTGGCGTGAGAGCGACTGGACCGGCGAGGTAACGACGAACTGTTCACCAAAGACAAACATCATGCGGACACCAATGTCGATTGTGTGTACGTTCCAGCGAACCGTCGTCTGCAATCGAACCGAGAAATAGCACATGCCTGAACTCCGTGAAATGCCTTCCGCCACGCACCAACACATCTCCTCGGTCGCCGCGAAGAACAACCAGCTCGTATACGCTCGAGCGAGTAGTGACGACAATCGTTTCCTGCGCCGCACATGAATCAATGCAAATCGACATGTGCTGTGTCTCCAGGGCTGGCCGAGTCCAGGCACCGCACGACGCGCGGCGTCGCTCACTGCTGCCATAGGCCTCTCTGGTCGACGAGGAACCACAGACGAGCATCGGTCCCGCAAAAGAGGTCGATCTCGTCGCGTGTGAGCTCGAAGCCTCGCAAACACAGCTCGGCGATCGTCTCCATCCGATCGATTGCAAATCGGAGGCGCAGGTTCTCATCGGTGAGCAGCTTCTCGACAACCAGTCCAACGCTCGCTTGTGACATGACGTGCCTCCTTCAGCCTGTACCGGGTTACCGCAAAATCCACGCCACCGGCGCAAGGCGCACTGGAGCGTTTCGAACCTGCGAGTTTGAGGTTGCGGGGCGAAACGCCGTGATTCCGTCCGTGCGTTAGCGCACGCCATGCGTGATCACACGCATCGCTGCACGTCCGGCACGGGATGCACGCCGTGTTATACGGCTCGTGGGACTGAGCGGGGGTGGCTTCGGTCTTGCCGTCGAAGCCAATCGAGGCCGGATCCGGCGGCGGCCAGGTTCAACACCGTGATGTTCAGCAGAGGGAGGACTCGAGGTGATCGAGCGAGATGAGTCATCAGAAGGCGGCCTACCAAGCGGTTGATCCGCCGACGTGGTGTCATGGCCGTGTGGCTTGGATCGTGCTGGCGGCTACAACCGCGATGGCGGAGCAAAGCGTCGGAACAGTCACCGAGACTGTCACCACGCGCCGTGATCGAGATCTGAACGGAAGGGAGGCCGTGAGCGAGGAGGTCGTGACGCACCGCGCTCGAACCAACGACGAAGAACGGGTCGTCATTGAAACCTACGAACCGTCGATAGAGGCGAGTCGCCTCACGCTGACTCAGCGAGTCAACCGCGTGACAACTGTCACGGGCGACGGGAGTCAGACCATCGAAGAAACCGCAGAACGCAATCCTGCGGCGTCGAGCGAGCCGCTGCGAGTCGTTCAGCGAAGCGTGACGACGGTGCGCAGAAGCGGAGCCTACTTGCAGGTGAGTGAGCGGCAAGTCTTC
>CAVTGK010000056.1:0-4215 GCA_963734095.1 uncultured Acidobacteriota bacterium
AGCTCGGCGTCAACTACGTGATTTATGGCCTGACGCACTGAGTTCACGGCCGTTACGCGAGCGCGCCAAGCCTTGAACAGCGCGAGCAGGCGCGCCCACGCACGCTCCGCCTGCTTCTCGTTGTAGACAGCGGAGTCCGGCGGGCACCAGCCATGCGCGGCGCCGGCATAGACTTCGATTTCCGCCGGCAGCTTCGCTTTCGCGAACGTCCTCGCGCAGCACGTTCTTGGCGTCCGGCTCGCGCTGGTCGTCGTTTTCGGCGACCGCGAACAGGAAGTGCGCCTTCATCGTCGGGACGAGAAGGTGCGGGCTGTCCGGCGCCTTGGTGACCAACCCGCCGCCGTGAAACGACGCGCCGGCGCCGATCCGATCGGGAACGGCGGCTGCCGTGCGCATCACGATCGGCCCGCCCATGCAATAACCCGTCGTGCCAATCTTTCGCTTCTTGTCGACCGCCGCCTGGCTGTCGAGGAACGCGACAAACGCTTTCGCGTCGGTCACGTGAGTCGTCGCGCTCAGCCCCTTGGCCAGCGGCATGACGATGTCGCGCGTGGCCTGATCGGCGAAGCTCGCGCCCGCTGGCACGACCGGAGCTTTCTTCTGTCGATAGAACGGATTGACGACAAGCACCGCGTAGCCGGATTCGGCCAGCCGCTTCCCCATCTGCCGGAATGCGGGACGCAGGCCCAGGATGTCCGGCCAGACGATCACGCCTGCGGTCGCGCCGCTGGCAGGGTGCACAAAGTAGCAGTCCGCCACGCCGTCAGGCGTCTTGACGTCAACGTCCGACTCCTTGACGGCCTGCGCGTCAGCCGCGCGCGGCAGCATCACGGCGACTCCGGCCCCGACCGACGCCGCGGCGAACTGACGCCGCGTCAGCGGCGGAAAGCGCATGTAGTTCGCCAGGTCCTCTTCGTAGTGTTCGTCGCACATGCGAAGGTCTCCTTGTAGGAAGGGTTCGGTGACGCGGGTGAGTATAGCGACGTTGGGCCCTAGAATTGAACGTCGCTGATTTTCATCGTGGTCGACCTCGCGCCCGGTATCTGGATACTGCGGCGGCCGCCCTATTCGCCAACGAACGTCCCGTCAGGAGCGATGATGAAGTCTTCAGTCAGCGGCACAATGCGCGCCAACCTCCGTCATCAATTGACGCCATCACCCGAATCGTCGTCTTCGGCCTTGCGCTGATCCCACACTACCTGAACATCGCCCTGATACGAGCGCCCACTTTCGCCGGTCGCCTCGAAGCGTCGAGACTAGCCCACAGCGCCGCGCAACTCGCGATAGGATCGCTCCCGCCATGGCAGGAGTTGAGCGTGCAATATTCTTTGCGCCTCGATCTTGTTCATGGCAGGTTGTCGGACGCTGCGTCAGCTACTGATTCCTGCAGATGGAAGTTGTGATTGGGAAATACTGCCTTTCAAAAGCCAGATCAAGGTAGCACTCGACATCTACGAAAGCGATAAAATGCGCGCCACAGGGGGGTCGCCATGCGCCATTCTCTGCTCGTGCTCGTGATGCTCGGCTGCCTGCCGGGCGTGGTCCACGTCCAACCACAACCGGTAACGGACCACTACTTTACGACCACCGACGGCATGAAGCTTCACTACGCGAGGCTCGGGACGACGGGGTCGCCGGTGATCCTCATTCATGGTTCCGGCGGCTCGGCGCGAACGTGGCTCGAGAATGGCGTCGCCCAGGCGCTCGCAAAAACTCACGTCGTGATCGTGGCCAACATGCGCGGGCACGGGCTGAGCCAGGGTCCGCGGGACGGCGACATGCCGCTCGACGTCATCGAGCTCATGGATCATCTGAAGATCGATCGCGCGCACATCCATGGCTTCTCGATGGGGGGAGCGATTCTCGCGCAACTCATGGCGCGTGTCCCCCAACGGATAATTACGGCGGCCTTTGGCGGCTCAGGCGTCCGTGAGCCCGAAGAACTGGCGGCAAAGATCCCGCCAGACGCCACGGGGAGCGATCCGGACACTGCCAAGATTCGAGCGCTGTACACGCAGCGACAAGCCGAGCGCGCGAAGTTGGACGAAGAACAGAAGAAGCAGGGACTCACCGGACCCAAACCCGGCGCCCGGCCCGGTCCCGGTCGGGCCGAACTCGACCTCACGACGATCGGTTTTCCTGTGCTGGCAATCGTGGGAGAGTTCGACACTCCCAATGCCCGCACACATCGGTTATGGCGTGAGCTGAAGAATTTCCAGATGATCCGGCTCCCCGGGAAAGAGCACTTGACCTCGGTTTATCCGGGCACCATACCGAAAGAGGTACGTCGACGGCCTCGTTCGCTTCATCACGGCAAACGACGTCGCCGCGCCGACAACGACGCGCCAGTAACTCTCGGCACCCGGCGTCTGGGCGACACCGCCTCACTGCCGCCTTGTTCACGGGTTGATTTGAGCGGTCGAAAGCTTGTCGGCCTCTTTCACGAAGTAGGCGAAGAACCTTGCAATACGTTCGAGGCCCGGTGTGGAGATCGCGGCGAGCGTTTCGCCGGTCGTGTGATACAGCGGCGGCGCCTGCATGATGGTGAGTTTGGCCCC
This sequence comes from uncultured Acidobacteriota bacterium, assembly GCA_963734095.1. Classification (GTDB taxonomy): domain Bacteria; phylum Acidobacteriota; class Vicinamibacteria; order Vicinamibacterales; family UBA2999; genus JACCSI01. Next base: position 2,559 of record CAVTGK010000056.1, read on the forward strand.
CTTGATCGCCGCGTAGCCTCCGGTTTCGCCGCTTTGCATGCGGGAGCGATCGGAGACGAAGTTCACGCCGTAACGCAGCACGCCCTCGTCGATCAGGCGGTCGAGAGATGGCGAGCCGTTGGTGATACCCGCCGTGATCGGCGCCTCGCCGGAATCGGCGATCGGCTTCGCGATAGCCGTCGGGCGCGACGGTCGCGGGAAGGCGAGAAGTTGCGCTGCGCCACGTGCTCGATGTTGATCATCATCACCGCCTTGGCCGCAAGTGCGGGATTGGCGTCGACGAACCCGCGTGGCCCATTGATGCCGGGGCTGTGATGCCCGGCACTGGCCACGAACGCCAGCGTGCGCCGCGGACGCTGCTCCGGCTTGGCGAAGTGCCGGGCCAGGGCCATGAGCACGGCCAGCCCGTCGCCGTTGTCGCCGGCGCCGTCAAACCAGCCGTCATAATGCGCGTTGAGGACGATCACATCGTCCGATGCGCGGCCGTCAATCACGGCGACGGCATTGTCGGCCCTCAGGTCACGTCGCGATTCGGTTTTGAGGGTGACGGTGGCACGAAGCTTCTCTGCGATCCGCAGCGCCGCCGCCTTCTCCAGCACGTTCTCGAGAAAGTGGCCGTCGTGGCCGCCGATGTTGACGCAGGGACCTCCGCAGTTGCTGAAGTCGCGCGCCCGCTCGTTGCCCGGCTGGCGCATGACATTGAACACGGCGACCGCCCCGCGCTTGATGAGCGCTTGTGCCTGCGGCACGACGGTGTCGCGCTCGAAGACCATGTGCGCCTGAGGACACGAGCTGGACGGCGATCTTGCCCGTCACATCCAGGTGATCGACGACGGCGGGACTGCCGTTGCCGACGTAGACCAGCGGCGCAGTCAGTGTGTCGCCGACAATCTCTGACGGTGCCAGCGGCATCGCCGAATCGAGGACGACATCACCGCTGCCCGCACCGAACGCCGGATCGCCCAGGATCCTCACTTCCCACGAAAGCGGCAGCCAGAACGAGGTCTTGGCGTCCTGCGCGATCGGCTGCAGCTTGACGTCGGTGATCCCCGCGCGGCGAAAGGCGTCCGCTGCCCACCTCGCGGTCTTGGCGCCCGAAGGAAACCCCGCGATCCGCCCCCACAACTGGCCCGAACCGATCTCGCGCGTTTTTTGGCTCTCCGTCGCGATGCCCACAATCTGCTCGAGATCGGCGCGAATCACGGCTGCCTGAAGTTCGGGGAGGGCGGGTTCGTCCGGTGGCACGGTCACCGGTCTGGGTCCACGCGTGCCGGTCACGACCGCCGGCCTGGATCCGGGCTTCGGCGGCAGCGGCAGACCAAACCACGCTGATGTGGCGGAGAAAGGGCCCGGCGCGAGACTGCGCATGCCCGCTGCGTTCGGCGCCCGCAACCTCCGGTCTCGACGCAGACGGTGCCACGGCGAACAGGAGTGCCGCGGTGATCAGGCAACGCGGAGCGCGGTGGCGGACGTCCATGCGCGGATTATGACGCACGCGACGGTCTGGGATCTTCCGCCTGACCAGCCTCCGCCAAGGCTACTGCGGTCCGCCGAAGCGCTTCGCGCGAAGGCGGAAGGCGGAAGCCACAGGGCCGGTCACCCTACTTGTTGGTCTGTTCCGAGCACACTTTCGTCTTCTTGTTGTTGCTGCGCACTA
>CAVTGK010000057.1:0-64211 GCA_963734095.1 uncultured Acidobacteriota bacterium
CGCAGGCGCACCACCCGGCCGTCCGCGGGGTCGGGCTCGCGCGCCACCAGGCCGTCCGCCTCCAGCGCCGCGCACCAGCCGGCTCATCGTCGGCGCCGTCACCTGCTCGGCCGCCGCCAGCTCGCCCAGCGTGCGCGCGCCGCCGAAGGCGAGCACCGAGAGCGCCGAGGCGCGCGCCGGCGAGATGCCCAGCGCCGCGTCCTCCTGCCGCAGCCGCCGCAGCAGGTGGATCGCCGCGGCGTGCAGGCGGAGCGCCAGCTCCGGCTCTCTCTCCCCGGCCGCCGCGCTTGACTTCTTCCGTCTCACGGCCTAAATTTAGTTAGCCTAACTAACAATGTCAAGAGGAGAGACGACCATGAACGGCAGCGAGGCGACGGCAGCGCGGGTTCGGGCTGGAGCGGATCGGGCAGATCGCGGTCAACGCGCACGACGTCGAGCGGGCCACCGCCTTTTATCGCGACGCCCTGGGGATGCGCTTCCTCTTCGCGGCGCCCGGGCCCCTGGCCTTCTTCGACTGCGGCGGCATCCGGCTGATGCTCCCCGCGCCGAGAAGCCGGAGTTCGACCACCCGGGCTCGATCCTCTACTTCAAGGTCGGCAGACATCCAGGCCGCGCACGCGGCGCTCGCCGGGCGCGGCGTCCGCTTCGAGGGCACGCCGCACAAGGTGGCGAGCCTCCCCGACCACGACCTCTGGCTGGCCTTCTTCCGCGACTCGGAGGACAACTTCCTGGGGTTGATGAGCGAGGTGCCCCGCCCGTAGAATTCACTTCCCGCCGCGCCCCCGTCCGGGGACCGAGCTACGGCAGAAGAAGAGGGATCTCCGATGGAATGGGTCTCCGACCCGCAGGTCTGGATCGCGCTGCTGACGCTGACGGTCGCTGGAGATCGTCCTCGGCATCGACAACATCATCTTCATCTCCATCCTCGCCGGGAAGCTGCCGCCGGAGCAGCAGGCACGAGCGCGCGGCGCATCGGCCTCGGCCTGGCGATGGTCATGCGCATCCTGCTGCTGCTCTCGATCGCCTGGATCATCCGGCTGACGCAGCCGCTCTTCACCGTCTTCGGCGCAGGAGATCTCCGGCCGCGACCTGATCCTCCTCGTCGGCGGCCTGTTCCTGCTCGACAAGGCGACGCACGAGATCCACGACAAGCTGGAAGGCGAGGAGGGGCACGCGAACGCGCCGCGTCGCCGCCTCGTTCGCCAGCGTCATCGTCCAGATCCTGCTGCTCGACATCGTCTTCTCGCTCGACTCGGTCATCACCGCCGTCGGCATGGTCGACCAGGTCGGCGTGATGATCGCCGCCGTCGTCATCGCGGTCGGCGTCATGATGCTGTTCGCCGCCGGCCCGATCAGCGACTTCGTCCACCGCCACCCGACGGTGAAGATGCTGGCGCTCTCGCTTCCTGCTGCTGATCGGCGTCTCGCTGGTCGCCGAGGGCTCGACCAGCACATCCCGAAGGGCTACATCTACTTCGCGATGGCCTTCTCGGTCTTCGTCGAGATGCTCAACCTGCGGCTGCACAAGGTCACCAAGGAGCCGGTCCACCTGCGCGAGCCCTACAGCGCCGGCAACGGCGCGCCGTAGCGCCCCGCCGAAGGGTGAGCGCTCAGACGGCGGTGACGCCGATGCGGTGCCAGGCGTTGTTGGCGTAGCCCTTGGCGTTCCAGACCGCTCGAGGCGCTCGGGCTGGAGCTGCGCGGCCGAGTCGAGGCGCGCGGACGACGAGCGCTGTGGCGCCCGGCGCGAGCTCGACCTCGCCGCCCCAGAGGCACCAGGCCCAGCGCTCGCCGCGGAGGACCTCGCAGCGCGCCCAGGAGAGGCCGCCGTCGCCCGAGAGGTCGACCCGCTCGACGGTGCGGCCGCCGCCCGCCATCGCCCAGCCGGCGACGGTGAGCCGCCCGGCGGGGACCTCGTCGCCGTCGGCCGGGTCGCAGATCACCGAGTTGACCGGCAGCTCGCCGAGCATCACCGCCTGCGACCAGTCGATCGCCTCGGGCTCGTCGACGTCGGCGGGCGAGAGGCGGTAGGCGCGGGTCTGGAAGTAGTTCTCGGAGGGCTCGCGCAGCACCTCGATGCGCGACAGCCATTTGACGCTGCGCGCCCCGATGTAGCCGGGCACGAGGGCGCGCAGCGGCGCGCCGTGCACCGGCGGCAGCGGCTCGCCGTTCATCTCGTAGGCGAGCAGCACCTCGGGGCCGAGCGCCTTGCCGAGCGGCACCGAGCCGCCGAAGCCGAAGCGGCTCCCCAGCCGCTCGACCCGGTCGAGGCCGGTGAAGCCGACGTGCCGCGCGTCGGGGAGCGACGCTGGCCTCGGCGAGCACCTCGGCGAGCGGCGCGCCGGCCCAGCGGGCGTTCGAGATCGCCTCGCTCCCCCAGGGCAGCTCGCCGGGGATCGGCGCGACGGGCGTCAGCTCGGTGCGCCGGTTGCCGGCGCACTGCAGGGTGGCCTCGATCTGCACCCAGGAGAAGTTGCGGCGCAGGTCCTCGACGGTGAGCGACAGGGCGCGCTCGACCAGGCCCTCGATCGTCAGGCGGAAGCGCTGCGGATCGATCCGCGGCACCGGCGCGTGGTTGCGCACGAAGAAGAGGTCGGCGGAGGTGATCGGCTCGCGCAGCAGGCGGTCGAGCGGCGGCCCGGCGTTGAAAGGCTCCTCCTGGCGGACCACGAGGTCGCGGGCTCTTCCCGGGGAGGATCGCGGGCGCCGCCATGCGGGTCGAGCCGGCGCGCCTAGTCGTGGTAGGAGAGGCGACTGCTCCTCGCGGCGCCAGCTCCCGTCCGGCTGCGGCTCGAAGACGCCGCAGTGGTCCATCTCGCCGCCGTAGACGTGGAGGGTGATGACGGTGCGGTCGGTCGGGGTTGCGCAGGACGTGGTACTCGAGCGGCGGGATGAGCGCCCCCGCCGAGCCGGTCTGGCGCGCAGCCGCTCCACCTCGGCGAAGCGGCAGAGGTCGCCGCGCTCCTCTCGAGCAGCTCGTAGCGCACGACCTCCATCTCCCCTTCCACCACCCCCTCGACGCACCAGATGCCGGAGTGGTCGTGGAGCGGCGTCGCCTGGCTGGGCGCCCAGGCCATGACGACGGCGGTCAGCGCCAGCTCGGGGTCGCGGTAGAGGAGGCGGCGGGCGTAATGGTCGGGGTCGGTCTCGCGGTAGCTCGGCGGCAGGTCCATCCCCTCGCGCTGGATCTGGCCGGCGAGGTCGTCCTTGATGCGGCGCGTGATGGCGTCGACGTCGCCGGCGCGCACGGTCTCGCGCCAGCTTCCGAGCAGGTGGTTGAGGGCCTGGGAGTGAGAGGGTTCGGGGGCTCGCGAGTGCCATGGGATGTCCCTACTCTACACTCCCCCGCGTGCTCGCCCTCGTCGCCACCTGCGGGCTCGGTCTGGAGGAGCTGCTCGAAGGCGAGCTGGCGGCGCTCGGAGCGCGGGAGACCGTGCGCGAGCCGGGCGCGGTGGCCTTCCGCGGCGGCTGGCAGGACTGCTGGCGCGCCAACTGGCGGCTGCGCACCGCCAACCGCGTGCTCGTCGAGCTCGCCGCCTGGGAGGCGCCGGACGGCGAGGCGCTGGCCGCCGGCGCGCGCGCGCCTGGCGGCGCGAGCGTGGCGGCCCTCCTCCACCCCGTCGCGCAGCCTCGCCGTGCGCGCCAGCGCCGCCGCCTCGGCGATCCGCGACCCGCAGTGGGCGGCGCTCAAGGTCAAGGACGGCCTGGTGGACGGCCAGCGGCAGCGCTGGGGACGGCGCTCGGAGGTCGCCCGCGAGCGCCCCGACCTGCCGCTCCGCCTGCGCCTCCACCGCGACCGCGCCACCCTCCTCCTCGACACCTCGGGCGAGCCGCTCGACCGCCGCGGCTATCGCGCGGTCGACCGCCGCGCCGGTGCGCGAGAAGCTGGCCGCGGCCTGCGTCCTGGCCTCCGGCTGGGACGGCCGCGGGCCGGTGGTCGACCCGATGTGCGGCTCGGGGACGCTGCTCGTCGAGGCCGGCTGGCTCGCGCTCGGCCGTCCGCCGGGCGGCGCTGCGCGCCGAGGCGGGCGGCGGCTGGGCCTTCGAGCGGCTGCCGAGCTTCGACGCCGCCGCCTTCGCGGCGGTCCGGCGCGAGCCGCTGCCGGCGCCGGGCGCCGACACGCTGCGGCTCGCTCGGCAGGGACCGATCGGCCGAGGCGGTGCGCGCCGCGCGAGCCAACCTCGCGCGGCGCCGGGCTCGCGGAGCGGGCGGAGGTCACGCGGGGGGACGCCTTCGACTCTGACCGCCCGCCGGCCGGCGGAGCCGGGCCTGGTCGTGGTGAACCCGCCCTACGGCGAGCGGGTGGGCGGCGACGCCGAGCAGTGGCGGCGGCTCGGCGACCTCCTGAAGCGCGACTTCCGCGGCTGGCGCGCGGCGGTCCTGGCGGGCGGCCCGGGGCTCGGCAAAGGGATCGGCTTGCGGCCCCGCCGCCGTCATCCCGGTGTGGAACGGCCCGCTCGAAGCGCGCATCCTGGTCCTCGACCTCTACTGAGACAAAAAAGGGGGTGACCCCAGCCCCAGGGGCCACCCCGCGAGAGCCGCGCGTTCGCGGCGTGAAGACGAGAGCGTTGAATCCGAGAGTTGTGCGCCGACGTTCCAACCCAAGGGTGTGGCTAAAGCGTGCCTACGGGACAGTTTGCGAAATCGGCGATCTGCTCATACACGCTATGCAGAAGCGCCCATCAAAGCCCGAAAAATGGGCGTTTCGCCGCTTGACTTACGCCTAATTACCGCCATAGGATGAAGTCTGCCGTCAAAGCCGCCGCCGCAAGCGGATCGGCAGGGAGGCGGGGATTCGATGGACCTCTTCGAGAACCTGGGCAAGGCACTTCGGTGGCTGCGCGACTGCCAGGGGAAGAAGCAGTACGAGGTCGCCGAATCGGCCGGGATCACCAAGGGGATGCTCTGCGCCTACGAGACCGGCAAGCAGCGGCCGTCGCTCGAGACGCTCGACAAGATCCTGCGCGCTCTCGGTTCCGACCTGCTGGCCCTCCATGAGGCGCTCGCGCTCGTGAAAGGGCGTTACAGCGGCGCCTCCGCGGCGGCGCGTGCCGCCGTCGCGGAGCCGCCCTCCGCCACGACGTCGGGCGACGCCTACCCGCTCCAGCCGGCCGGCGGCAGCGCGGTCTCGGACCTTCCGCGCGACACGGCGGGCGAGGTGCTGCGCGGCTTCCACAAGCTGGTGCGCCAACTCCAGGAGGTCCTGCAGCAACTCCCCGTTCCGGCCGACAGCGAGCCGCCCGCGTCCTCCTCCCGCCGCCGCTAGCGCCCGCCGCGGGCGCTCCCGCCCCTTGACACTCCGAATTTATGCACTAGAATGCGCATTTTGATGCCGCGCCGATGCCGACCGACACCGAGCTCCGCACCGCCGCCAGCGGGAGATCCTCGCCCTCCTGACGGCGGAGCGCGTGGCGCGCCAGGAGGAGCTCGTCGAGCTGCTGCACGCGCGCGGCCTGCCGGCCACGCAGTCGAGCGTCAGCCGCGACCTCCGCGACCTCGGCGTGGCGCGCGTCGCCGGCCGCTATCTGCCGCCGCCCGCCGAGGGCGCCGGCCGAGCGACGCGGAGCTCGACGGCCTCGCCACCTTCCTGCGCGGCGCCAAGCCCGCCGGGCCGCACCTGACGGTGGTCGTCACCACGGTCGGCGCGGCGCAGCCGGTGGCCTCGGCGCTCGACCGCGCCGCCTGGCCGGAGGTCGTCGGCACGGTGGCGGGCGACGACACCATCTTCGTCGCCACCGCCGGCGCCGCGCGAGCAGAAGCGCTTCCTGCAGCGCCTGCGACGTCTGCTCACGAGGTGACCCATGACCGAGCCGATCCTCCTCGCCTTCTCCGGCGGGCTCGACACTTCCTTCTGCATCCCCTGGCTGAGCGAGACGCTCGGCCGGCCGGTGGTGACGGTGACCGTCGACACCGGCGGTCTGGACGCGGAGGCGGCCGCCGACCTCGCCGCCCGCGCCCGCGCCCTCGGCGCCGCCGACCACCACCTGGTCGACGCCCGGGACGCGTTCTTCGACCGCGTGCTCCGCTTCCTGATCATGGGCAACGTGCGGCGCGGGCAGGTCTACCCGCTCTGCGTCGGCGCCGAGCGCGCGGTGCAGGCGCAGGAGGTGGCGCGCGCCGCGGCGCGGCTGGGCAGCCGCACGGTCGCCCACGGCTGCACGGCGGCGGGCAACGACCAGGTGCGCTTCGAGGTGGCGCTGCGCACGCTCGCTCCCGGGCCTGGAGGTGCTGGCGCCGGTGCGCGACCAGCCGCGCCCGCGCGCCGAGCAGGTCGCTTACCTCGAAGCGCGCGGCCTGCCCGTGCCGCCGTTCGGCGCCGCCTACTCGGTCAACCGCGGCCTCTGGGGCGTGACGATCGGCGGGCGCGAGACGCTCGACTCCGTCGAGCCGCTGCCCGAAGCGGCGTGGGTGCTGACGCGCGGCGCCTTCGACGCGCCGCCGCCGCCGGCGCGCCACCGCCTCGCCTTCGAGCGCGGGCGTGCCGGCGGCGCTCGACGGCGAGCCGCTCGCGCCCGTGGCGCTGATCGAGCGGCTGGAGGCGCTGGCGGCGCCGCACGGCATCGGCCGCGGCATCCACCTCGGCGAGACGATCCTCGGCATCAAGGGCCGGGTCGCCTTCGAGGCGCCGGCGGCGGAGGTCCTGCTCACCGCCCACCGCGAGCTCGAGAAGCTGGCCCTCACCGGCCGCCAGCTGCGCGTCAAGGAGACGGTGGCCGCGCGTCTACGGCGACCTGGTGCACGAGGGGCAGCACCTCGACCCGTCTGCCGCGACATCGAGGCGCTGCTCCTCCGCTCGCAGGAGCGGGTGACCGGCGAGGTGCGGCTCCTCTTCCGCGCCGGGCAGGTCGTTCGTCGAAGGGGTGTCGCTCGCCCTTCTCGCTGCTCGCCGCGTCGCGCGGCGTCTACGGCGAGGCCGCCGGCGAGTGGACCGCCGCCGACGCCCGCGGCTTCTCGCGCATCGCCGCCCTGCCCGGGATGCTCCACGCCCGGACGGCGCCAGGCGCAGACGCGCCGCGCCGGAAGAGCGCGCCGCCGACGTCGAGGGCGCCTGAGATGCGCACCGTCCATCCTCGACAAGATCTCCTCGGTGACGCGCGCCTGCGCGCTGCCAGCGCGAGGTGCGGCTGGGCGCCGAGATCCCCTGCAGCGAGGGGACGGTCGTCGCGGTGCGGGTGCGCAACGACAAGAGCACCTACAACCAGCTCGAGCTGCCGAGCGGGCGCATGGCGCAGGTGCAAGCGCGGCGACGTCCTCGCCGGCGCCCTCGGCCACCGCCAGGCGCTCTTCGGCTACGCCGGCCACCTGCCCGAGCGGCTGGCGCCCGGCGACGTCATCCACCTGCTCAACATGGGCGGCGTGCTGGGGATCTGCGACGCGGCCAACCCGGACCTCGGCCCGCCGTTCGAGTGCGAGGTGCTCGGCGCGGTGCTCGCCTTTCCCTTCCTGGGCGAGCGCATCGGCGTCGGCGGTCGAGTCCGCGATCGCACGCCGAATGGCCGTGGTTCGCGTTTTCATGTTGTTGGCTTGTTCCAACGCTCCGGTGAAGGTGCGCTGCAACTTCGCGACCTTGTCCTGGTACTCGATTGCCGCTGTGCGAGCCGCTGGCGTTAGCGTCACGCCAGGATCTGCCGAGACCGTGATCGTTTGAGCTTCACCCAGCACCGTCACGGTGCCATCGGCCCGGCGCGAAAGTGCCGCTCGATAGGTCCCGGGTGGAACAAACGGTCCGCCGGCGCCAGCGCCTTGTCCACCACCGCCGCCGCCACCACCTCCACCTCCCGGCCCGCCGGCTCCAGGAAGCGTCGCCGGCACGCCGCGCAGGTTCCATGTAAACCGGTGAATCCCTCGACCACCAGGGACGACGAGGCGACGAACCACTTTGCCGGCGGCATCGCTAATCGTCAGGAACGTCTGCGGCGCTTCCTCATCCTCTTCAGCGGTGATGTCCGCTTGCGAGGGATACGCCGGCGGCGCCTTCTTCTGATCTGCGGCTCGAGCTGCGTCCTGCCGGCGTTGACGCCGCGTTCGCGGCGACTCGCGAATCCAGTACGTAATCACTGCGCCGTCGGGCGGGTTCTCGGCCATCCAGTGCTGCTCGCCCTGGAACCCACGAGCCTTGCCAGTCTCAGGAACTTCGATCACCGCCGACTTGGCGGGAAAGATGTGTCCATCTTTTTGAAAGACGTCAGCGGTGAGTTGCCGCAGTGGTGAGTAGTCATCCAGCACATAGAAGCCGCGGCCGAACGTCGCCAGCACGAGATCGTTCTCGCGTTCCTGAATCGCCAGGTCGCGCACGGGGATTGTCGGAAGGTTCGTGCGCAGGCGAATCCATTTCTTGCCGCCGTCGACGGTGAAGAACAGGCCGAACTCCGTGCCGACGAACAGCAGATTAGGGTTGACGTGATCTTCCGCAAAGGCGAGCACCGGGCCATTGGCCGGCAGGTCTCCGGCAATTGAGGTCCAGCTGCCGCCTCGGTTGGTGCTCTTGTAGATGTACGGCTTGAAGTCGCCGTTCTTGGTGTTCTCGTACAGCGAGTAGACGACGTTCTCGTCGATCTTCGACGCCTGGAGTCGCTGCACGTAGACGCCGTACGATCCGTAGTCGGGAAGACCGGGCGGGTTCTCGCTCTTTCTCCAGTTCGCGCCGCCATCGAGCGAGAACTGCACTACGCCATCGTCCGTGCCGGTGAACAGCAACGCCCTCGCGCTTGCGCGATTCGCTGACCGCCGAGATGTTGCCCCAGGTCGCGGTCGACTGATGCTGGGCGACCGCTTCTGGCGGCCACACGCGACCCATTACGGGCAGGAGATTGCGGTCGGTTTGACGGGTCAGATCGGGGCTCACCGCGCGCCAGCTGTTCCCGCGATCGTCGCTCCGGAATAGACGATTCGCGCCGAAGTACAGACGCGACGCGTTGTGCGGGCTGATCACGAAGGGTGATTCCCAGTTGAAGCGAAGCGGCGTCTTCGTCCTTGCCTTCGACCGGCCGAATGCTCACGCGCTCGCTGGTCCGTCGATCGAGCCGAACGATGCCGCCGTACTGCGACTCGCGCGTAGACGATATTCGGATCCGTCGGGTCGACACGCGCGACGAAGCCATCGCCGCCAGTCACGATGAACCAGTCGTTGTTGGTCGCCCCATCCGGAGTTCGCGAACGCGACGGACCACCCAGCGTGCTGTTGTCCTGCGTCCCACCATAGACGTTGTAGATGGGTGACGCGTTGTCGACTTCGACGTTATAGAACTGCGTCATCGAGAGGTTGGTGAAGTGACGCCAGAGGCGTCCGCGATCCCAGCTCTCGTACAGCCCGCCGTCGCACCCTTCCAGCAGATGATTGGTGTCGTCAGGATCGATCCAGATGTAGTGGTTATCGACGTGCTTGTTGCGCTCGCCGAGCTGGGTGAAGGTGCGGCCGCCGTCCTCCGAGATTTGCGTCTGCACGCTCGGCACGTACAACCGATCCGGATCCTTCGGGTCGGCGTGAATGTTCTTGTAGTACATCGGCTGCGCCTGCACGTTGCCGCGGCGTTCCCAGCTGTCGCCAGAGTCGAGTGAAGCGTAGATGGCAACCGGTTGTCCCGACGACTCGACCTTTGCGTAGACGAGACCTTTCTGGGCCGGCGAGAACGAGATCACGATGCGTCCGACGTCGCCGGTCGGAAGGCCGGCACGAATTCGCCGCCACGTCTTGCCGCCGTCCATCGACTTGTGCAGTCCGCTTTCGGGTCCGCCATGAATCAACGTCCAGGTGTGACGGCGCCGCTGATGCGCGACGGCCAGCATCACGTCCGGATTCGTGGGATCGATCGCAACGTCGCTGATGCCGGTGTTCTCGCTGATCTCGAGCACCCGGCTCCAGTTGGCGCCGCCATCCGTCGTCTTGTAAAGGCCGCGCTCTCCGCCCGCACTCCACAAAGGCCCATAGGCCGCCGCGAACACGACATTCGAATCGCGCGGATCGATGACGATGCGCCCGATGTGTTCGGAGGTTTTCAGCCCGAGATTTCGCCACGTGCGGCCGGCGTCATCGCTGCGATAGATGCCGTCGCCATAGCCGACGCTGCGCTGATTGTTGGCTTCGCCGGTGCCGACCCAGACGGTGGTCGGGTGCTTCTGATCGACGACGACCGTGCCGATCGAGTAGCTGCCCTCGTTCTGAAAGACAGGTGTGAAAGTGATGCCGGCGTTCGTGGTTTTCCAGACGCCGCCCGACGCCACGCCGATATACCAGGTCTGCTTGTTCTCGGGATGAATGGCGATGTGACTGATGCGACCGGACATCACAGCGGGGCCGATTGCACGAAGTCGAAACTCGGCGAATGTCGCGGTTGCCCATGGATCCTGCGCCTCGCGCGTCTCCGGTGGACGCAGGCTCCTGGGCGTTGACAGCGAAGGCGGCACACGCGACCGCCAGTGCAAGCATCGTTCGTTTCATGAGCGTCCTCGACGTTTCGGTCGAGATAGACGCTAACACAAGCGTGCTTGCGACGCCGGCGGAGGCGTGCTTTCATCAGCGCTTTGGTGAGACGCCGGCGAACGCGCAGGAAATCAATCATCGCAAATGGCCCGGTCGATCTCACCCAGGCGTGGGGATGAACGGTGGATCCTGATTCAGGAACGAATCCGGGTCTGCCTGCAGCAATCCGATGAAGACTTCAGCGACGATGCGGCCGCCAACCGGTCCCAGGGTGTGCGCCACCACCAAGGATGTCGGCCTCACGCAAGCACGTAGAACCAGAGCGGAGTCGAGTTGACGAACGGTGGATAGATCGCCTCGAGATCCGCGAGTTGTGCCGCCTCAACACCGGCGCGCCCATGGCCGAGGCGATCTGTTGCCCGGAAGGCAGCTTCCATGTGAGGTGTCGTAGAAGATTGCGCGCGGCCAGCGATGTGGGAGGCGTTCCTGATGCGATGGCGCCCAGCGGCAAGATCGAAAGACGGGCGTCGAGAGCTTGGTATCGAGGCGCTTGTTCGGACGAACGTCCAGCTCGAAGCCCGGGAACCTGAAGAACGTCTGCCAGCCGATGAACCGCCGCGGACTTCTGAACCCCCCGCGCAGATCGCTCGGTTCACCGCTGCCGATCTGGTTCTCGAAGAGCATCGCAAAGAACTGGCCGCCGGCGTTTCCTGTGAAGTTCGCCCGATAGGAGGGCCGCACCATGCTGTGCCCAAAGCGATAGGCCATCTGAAACTCGACCGGGATGTAGGCTTCGCCGCTTTCGGGTTGATAGAAGCGGCACCCATTGGCGAGGACGTCATTCACCATGGCCGTCCCGACGAAAGCTGGCAGGATCTCGTGAAGAATGATCCACTGGTAATGCCAGGTCGTCAGTCGTCGCGCCGCTCGGAACACGTCCTCGTTCTCCCATGCCGGGATGCTCGTCGCGCACGAGATCGACGACGCGGTTGTGGAAGAGCAGGAATGCTGCCTGCAGACCGCTGATGACGAGGTTCTCATCGTTCCTCGGGTCGGCGATGACCGCCGTGCCGTTCACGTCGCGCGGCAGGTCTTCGAACGGACCGTTCGATTCGATTCGCAGCTTGGCGCGATCGTCTGGCTCGTAGAGCAGGGGCGAGCCGACGGGTCCGTCGCCATACACGGAGTCGAGATCGAAGTACGGGCGTCGCGAGTTCGGCGACGTTCTCGGGTTCGCCGGTTGGCCGAGTCGAGAGGAGGTGTCGAATGTCATGTCATGGTCGAGAAACTGCCCCATGAACGTGACGCCCGCCGTGTGCGTGTCGTTGTTTGGGTTATTGAGATTCAGAAGCGGATCCACAATCAGCGCGATTGGGCCCGCCGCCATGTTGTCCTTGGCGTCCATAAGGCCGCCTGGCTTGCCGAGTTCGATCAGCGCCTCGGTAACCTTGGCGTTTTGCGGCGCGAACGGCGGCAGATTGTTGAACATCCGCCCGAAGTGATCGGAGCGGACTGCTGCGGCGACGGTCTGTCCTGACGCCGGATAGGGCGCTAACCATCAGCCAGCAGGCGAGAAGCGAACCGGACCGCAACCGGCACAGACGACGGAGCGTGTCGATGACCTCATGTCGAACCTCCAGCGAGCAATCAGGGGCTAACTGGTAGATCGACTTTGGGCCGTGGATTACGACACGCGGGCCGTCATGGGCGCGAAAATCGTGCAATCCGAGGCAAATCTATCGCCCGACGGGACGGGGTAGTCGTCTGGTGGCGTGAAGCTGTCGGGTGACGAAGGGGTTGTTGGGTAGCCGGGTGTTCCAATCAGCCCACAACTTCAAGCGCCTGGCCTCGAGATCGTTCGCTTTCTCCGGCGTTCCCGCCGATCGTTGCAACGTTGAGAGGCTCCTGTAAAGGAGCGCCAGACCGTAGGCTTCGCGCAGGTCGTCGTCCACGGCCGGCTTGGCCGCCATCACTTTCTCGAGGAGCGCCTCGTACTCCTGGAGCGCCAACTTCGTGTTGCCGGTGTCGGCGTGATGATCGGCGCTGGCTTGAAGGACGGCGTAGATCGGGCTGTCGAGCGGAACGCGTTCGGCTGGGTAGTCCTTGGTCGCGGTGAGGATCTTGATAGCGTCACCCAGCCGGCGTTCGGACGTCGCGTTTCGCGTTTCAGCCGACGTAAGGCGTAGCTCGAATTGGCGAGAATGAGCGCCTGGTCGCGTTGAGCCCTGACGTTGTTCGGAATCTCTCGAAGCCGACGAGTCCCGTGTCGTAGACCGCAAGTGCCTGGTCCGGCTGACGCCAGCGCAGGATGTCGCCTAGTTCTCGACTTGATGTGCCGACGCGACTGCGGCTCGTGGAGTCATTAGAGTCCCGCTTCGCGGCCTCCTCGGTCAGGGTGAAGGCCTCGTTGAGAGGGACGACTGCTTCGTCAGGCCGTTCGAGGCTGATGCCGCGATCCTCGCCAAGGATGAAGCCTTCACGCAGCAAGATGGGGTAGCGGTCCAGCATGCGAACCGTTTCGCTGCTGAAGGTAATCCGATCCAGAGCGCTGCGGGCTTCGCGGATGGCGGTCAAGGCTGACTCGAGATCGCCCTGAAGACGGCGCGCGTTGGCGATCATGCTCCAGGAGGTGGAGATCAAACGTTCCGGTCTCTCGACGGCCTTCGCCAACACTTGCTGACGCTGCGCAAGACGAATGCCCTCCTCGTAGCGATGCATGTTGATGTTCGCCAAGGCAACGTTGCCAATCAGGACGGCTGCGTAGTGGCGTTGCTCTGGAGTGCCCTGGCCCGTGGCGAGGAACGCTTCGATCTTCTCGACGGCTACTCGCGCATGATCCGATGCGTCTTCGCTGCGCCGCTCGGTTTCGGCGACGATCATGCGATCGTGGGCAATCGCAGCAATACGGTAAGTTGCCCGGAGATCGTTGGGGTGCGCCGTCAGGATCGCCTCGGACACGGCCTCGGCTTTCGCGAGTGTTTCCTCGGCCTTGGCGAGGTTGCCCAGATTCAGTTCGGTCGGCACGCCTTGAATCTGCCCGACACGGGAGTAGCCCTCGCTGACCTCGTGCATGAGCTCGATGTCGCCTTGGGCGTCGGCGGCAAGGCCTTCGAGATACTGCAAGGAGACGCTGACGAGTGCTTCCCGTGCCTTGGTCGCACCGGCAAGACTCCGAAACGTGGCATCGAGGCCCAACACCTGCGTCGACAACCGCCGCAGTTGGTCGAATCGGCGCTCGGCCGCGAGCCGCTCGCGATTTGCCAGGAAGAGCGCCGCCGACAACACGGCAATGGTAAGGGCTGCGGTCGCCACCGGCCAGCGGTGCCGGCGCACGAACTTCGCCGCTCGATAGCCAAATGTGTCGGGCCTCGCGCTGATCGGCTCATGGCGCAGGTAGCGCCGCAGGTCGTTGGCGAGCTCCGTCACCGACGCATATCGCTCACTCGGCTTCTTCTTGAGCGCCTTGCCGACGATGGTGTCGACATCTCCCACCAGCATTCGCCGAAGCCGCGCATCGCTGACGATATCCGAGGGGCGTGGAGCATCGGTCTCGACGATGGCTTTCATGAGATCGGCAGGGGAGCGAAGGCTCTGGCCAGCCGGATGTTGCTTCGTCAACAACACGAAGAGCAGGATGCCCAACGCGTAAACATCGGTCGCAGTCGAGACCGCTTCACCCATGATCTGTTCCGGTGCCGCATACTCGGGGGTGAGCGCCGCGCCGAACTCTCGCGTCACCCCCGTACGCGGCACGCCGCCGGTTTCATCGACGAGAAGCTTGGCAATCCCGAAGTCGAGCAGCTTGACTTGCCCCTCTTTCGTGACCAGCACGTTCGACGGCTTGAGGTCGCGGTGGACGACCAGGTTCGCATGGGCGTGTGCGACCGCCGCCAGGACGTCAAGGAAGAGAACGATGCGCGCTTGAATATCGAGCGCGCGCGTGTTGCAGAACTCGTCGATCGGCTGGCCGTCGACGTGCTCGAGCACCAGGAATGGCTGTCCACCCGGCGACACGCCGGCGTCGAGAAGCTGTGCGATCTGTGGATGCGTCAACCGCGCGAGAATTCGGCCTTCGGTCCTGAATCGCGTCTCCCCGTGCTCGGCGAGCGCCAGGTTGAGGAACTTGACCGCCGCCAGGCGCTCGAATCGTCCGTCGCTGCGTTCGGCGAGCCAGACGCTGCCCATGCCACCGTGCCCGATCGCCGATTTCAGCGTGTACGGTCCAAGTTTCTGGCCGGTGAGCGCAGGGGCGGTGATCGGCGCGGGTAGGTTGTCTTCCAGGAAGTGTTCGTCCGAAACTGCGGCGTGTTCCTCGAGAAGAACGTCGAGATCCGCAGCGATGCCTGGCAGTCGATCGCGCAGGTGAGCCAACCAGGGCGCGCGCTCGGCTTCGGGCAGCTCGAGCACTTGATCGAGGTAAGGACTTACGGCCGCCCAACGTTCCGGATCGAGTGTCGCCATGATTCCCTCGGGACACGGACGCGGTGAAACGTAACTAATCTGACAGCAGATGATGCAGCAGCAGCTTGGCTTTGACCCAATCGCGTTGCACGGTCCGCTCGGAGATTCCGCGCAAGGCCGCAATCTCGCCAAACGAGAAGCCGCAAAAGAACTTCAGGTCGACCAACTCCGCGAGCGGCGGATCGAACGTGGCGAGCGACTTCAAGGCTTCATCGAGATCGTCGAGATCCGGTGACGGCAGCGTCGGATCGATGTCGTTGTCAGTCAGGCTCGCAAAAGTCAGGTCGCCACCGCGCTTGAAAGCTCGGCGCTGACGCACGTAGTCGATGATCAAGCCGCGCATGGCGCGGGAGGCGTATCCGAGGAACCGATTCCGATCCGGAAACGCGACGGCGCTGCGCTGAGAGATATCGAGATAGGCTTCGTGCAGCAGGCTGGTGGCCCCTAGGTGAGGCTGTCCGGCACTTCGATGGACATGCGCCTGTGCCAGCCGGTGCAGCTCATCGTAGAGCGCCGCGAACAAGGCATCCTTGGCCACTGCATCGCCGGCATCGACCCGTGCAGCGAGACCACCGATCAGATCCGCGGCTTCGTCGCCCATGTCCTAACGCCTTAGACTGACCGCGACGGCCAATTACCGGTTGGCGACGCTCTCAGCGTCGCGCGTTGTGCCGCAGGATTCTACTCGTTGTAGACTGCGGGCAGCGCGCATTGGGGCGCCTCCTGTCCGCGGCAAGGGAGATGTCCTCCCACCCAACGTCGTTTCGGACGGAGAACCTGAGCCTTCTTCCGGCCTGAACTCAAGCGGACATCAGGCAAACACGGAAGGAAGGTGTCCATGAGTTCCCTCGACAATCTGAGGAAGGCTGCGAAGCGTTGGCTCAAAGAGCTGCGCACCGGTGACCCTGCGGCCGTCGCCCGTCTGCAGCGCGTCTATCCGCAAGGCCCTGCCCGGGGCCCGCTGCGAGACATCCAGCATGCACTGGCCCTCGAACGCGGGTTCGAAAGTTGGACGGCGCTCAAGAATAGTCTCGCGGACGACGGAACCACAGCGAAGGTGATCTGACGGTGGCCGTCCGTCTCAGCGATCTGCTCGCGGCCGCGAGCAAGGGCGACGTCGGGCGCGTCATCGAGATAGCCGACGCGTTTCCGGAGATCATCAGCCTTCGTGGCGAACTCGAGGGTCATGACGGGTTTCGCACCGAGCGAGGCGCCGAGACTGATCCGAGGGAGTCGCAGTTCGACGCGCCACCAATCGGGTGGGCCGCGAAGCGAGGCATGACACGCGTGGTCACGCGAATAAAGGGGACAGCCCCTTTATCCACCTCGTCGAGGTATAAAAGAGCGCCGTGAAAAACGACATTCGCGAGGCCATGCGGTTCCTCGCCACTAATCCTGGATTTGCCGCCGTCATCGTGTTGACGCTGGGCCTGGCGATTGGCGTCAATTCCACGATCTTCAGCGTCCTCAATGGCGTTTTGCTCCGGCCGCTGGCCTATGGCGAGCCTGAGCAGCTGGTCGGCATCTGGGAAACCAACGCATCGCAGGGAATCGACCGTTCACAGGTTGCGGCTGCGACCCATCTGGATTGGCGCGCACGGACCCGCACCTTCACAAGCATTGGGATCTTTCGATACCGCGGCTACACGCTGACCGGCGCTGGCGAGGCCGAACGACTGATCACCGTCGACGTATCGCCCGTGCTGTTTCGAGTGCTGAGCGTGCCCCCGCTCCTGGGTCGGACGTTCACGGACGCCGAGGAAAATCCCGGGACCGACTCGCGGCAGGTGGTGTTGAGTCACGGCGCGTGGGTCCGCCGCTTCGGAGGAGATCCGAACGTTCTCGGCAGAGTCATGGCACTCGACGATGCCTCGCACACGATCGTGGGCGTCATGCCTCGCGACTTTCAATTTCCGGCGAGCGATCCCGACGTTGAGTTGTGGTCGCCGCTCACGCTCAACCTGGGCGCGCTGGCGTCACGGCCGCATCGCCTCTATCAGGCAGTGGGCCGATTGGCGCCCGGCGTGACGATCGAGCAGGCGCGACAGGAGATGGCGTCGATCAGCGCGGCGATCGCGCGCGAGAATCCTGAATCGAACACCGGGTGGGGCGTCACGCTCGTTCCCGCGCACGAGCAGGTCGTTGGCCGGATCGGCGAAACACTGTGGGTGCTGTTTGGCGCGGTCGTGCTGGTCCTCGTGATCGCCTGCGCCAACATCGCGAACCTCTTGCTCGCGCGATCCTCGAGCGCCGCCAAGGGGTTCGCCCTGTGCGCCGCATTCGGCGCTGGCCGTTGGGCACTGGTTCGGCGATCGCTGGTCGAGAGCAGCATGCTCACGCTCGCCGGCGGGGTTGTCGGACTGCTGCTGGCGTGGTGGGGGACGGTGCTGTTACGTCCATTGATTCCGCCAAACGTGCCGCGCGCCTACAGCATCGGTCTCGATCTGCCGGTGCTCGCGTTCACGGCCATCACAACCATCGCATCGGGGCTGCTCGTCGGTCTTGTCCCGGCATGGCGTGCCATGCGACCCAACCTGCTCGAGATCCTGCAGGACGCCAGCCGTGGAGCGACCGCCAGTCGCGCCACTCGACGCTTTTCCAACATGATGGTCGCCGCCGAGGTTGCGCTCGCGCTGATGTTGCTCGTCAGTGCGGGTCTGCTGATTCGAAGCTTCGCCCGTTTGACATCGGTGGACCCGGGCTACCGCACATCGAACGTGATTGCGGCCCATATCGCCTTGCCGGCGAGCCGCTATCCCGATCCGTCTTCGAAGCGCCAGTTGTTCGACACCCTCGTCGAACGAGTCAAAGACGTCCCCGGTGTCGAGCGCGCCTCGGCGGTCTCCGCCCTGCCGATGAGTCCGCTCGGCGTTCAGTTCGACCTGCCGTTCACGATCGAGGGGCTCGAGACCACATCGCCGACCGAACGTCCCCGTGCCCGCTATCGCGCGGTCGTTGGCGATTACTTCCAGACGATGGGGATCCGGCTGAAGAGAGGCCGCGCATTCGATCGGTTCGATGGACGAGAAAACGGTCCGAAGGTCGCCATCGTCAATGAGTCGGTCGTCAAGCGGTACTTCAGCGCCGTCGATCCCATCGGGCAGCGCGTGAAGATGCCGATGGCCGGCGATCTGCACATCGTCGGCGTCGTCGCTGACATCAAGCACGATGGGCTTCAGGGCAATGCGCAGGCCGAAGTGTTCGTGCCGTATTTTCAGTTTCCGCTCACCGAGATGCAGATTGTCATCGCCTCGACGGAAGGGGCCGATGCGATCGTGCAGGGTGTCAAGCGCGAGCTGGCGGCGCTCGATCCGGCGCTGCCGATCGTCAAGGTTTCGAAGATCGAAGATCTCGTGTCGGCATCCATCGCCCAGCCACGGTTCAACATGACGCTCCTCGTGTCGCTTGCCCTGTGCGCTGCACTGCTGGCTGCGGTCGGTGTCTACGGCGTTGTGACCTACTCCGTCGCTCGGCGAACCGCTGAGATCGGCGTCCGAATGGCGCTCGGCGCCGACGCCCCGGGGACCTTCCGGTTGGTGGTGGGTGGTGCGTTGAAGGTCGTCCTGCTGGGGGTCGCTCTCGGGTTAGCGGGCGCTGCGGTCGCTGGCCGATCGCTTCAGAGTCTTCTCTTCGGTGTTCCGCCGCTCGATCTCGTGACCTACGTCATCAGCGGCCTTGCAATCGTTGGCGTTGGAGCGGTGGCCGCGTTGGTACCGGCCCTGCGTGCCGCGCGCATCGATCCGGTGCAAGCGCTACGGACAGAGTAGTCAGCGATTTTGGGCCGCCTGCGGTTGGAGGATTCGGGTCGCTCTCCAGGAAGGCTCGCAGGCGCTCCACTTCCGCCTCCAGTTGGAGTGCGAATGCGCGGCTGCGCGGGGCGTGTCCCGCGACATAGCCGAACGCCGCTTTGACGCCCGTCGGCAGCCATCGCGACATTCCCCCATCCCACCACACGATCACGCCAGAGCATCGGCAGGGCGTAGTAGCCGAGCTTACGCTTTGGAACTGGCGTGTAGGCTTCGAAACGGTAGGCCCAGCCCCACAACATCTCGAAGCGGCGCCTATCCCACACGACCGGATCGAATGGTGCCAGCAAGCGAACGACCTCAGGTACTGCGTCGCGTCGTGGTTCGTCGCCGGATGGCCAATACCAATCCACGCCGTCGATTCGAGCGTGCGAAAGTCGCCGTTTCGCCCGCTGCAACGCCGATGGCAGTTCACTCCGCCACTGCGGGACGGCGTAGCGAAGACGTGCCACAACATTGGACAGGCTCGCGGCGGGTAATGGCGCGTACTTGCGAACGACGATGTCGACAATGGCGTCGATGTGATGCCGGCGAGCGTCGGCGCCGACCGGCCCGGGGCCATGCTCGTGCGCGCCATAGATGCGGATACCACCTTCGCGACGAACGACGCGGAGCAGTCCCTTGTAGTGCATCGCATCAAGCAAGTGCGTCGTCGCGTTCGAGGAGCCGCCCCAATAGTTGGTGACGGTGCCATGAGCGAACTGCGCGTCCACCTCGCGCGGGTGCACCGCGCCGCGCTCTCGGACAAACGCCAGCACTGACTGTGCGCGCTTGTTTCTTGCGGTTGGCAGCAGCGACGCGCCGGTTCGCGGGTGCATCAGGGCCTGCAGCGTTCGAGTCACGAACCCGTAGTTGATGAAGACGTCTTCTTCAATTGGCAGGTTCGCGTAGAGCCGCTCGAGATCGCCGGCGCGATAGCCGATGACACGTGGGCGAAGCGTCAGATCCTGCGCCCGGGCTGGCGCACGGATGGGATCGGCTTGCACAAACCCCAGCGCATCGAGGGCGCGGTCGAGTGTGGTCGGGTCGAAAAGACTGCGACGAACCGCAAGTCGCCGCATGTCGTTGAGTGTGGTCATTATCCGGGGACTGTCCCCTTTATATGGTTAACCAGTTGTCGAAGAATCTGCTGATTCGTGGCGGATTGTTCGCACGCGGCGTCGACAGACCTCGCAGATAATGCGTGAAGCTTGTCGAGACTTCATCTTCTGGGACGAGTTAGTTAACAATAAAATGGGGACAGTCCCCTTTAACAGAGGCGAGGTCGGGCGTGGAGCGACGAGAGTTCTTGAAAGCGGTTGGAGCTGCGGCGTTGGTGCCATCTGCGCTACGTGAGGGTCAGCCGACGCCCGGGGCTACCGTGCTGTACGACGGTCGCGCCGTCACCTTGAGTGACGTCCGGCCGGACCCCGGGGGCGTTCCTGACTCGCTATGGATCCTGAAGAGTGATCTCCCCCGGATCAATGAATTCGAACTGAAGCCGGAGGGTGCCTGCCGCGCTGATGTTTGCATCCCGGTCCCGTCGACCATGATCCGAGGTGACCAGTTCGACCTCACGGCTTTCGCGCGGCGAGCAGGGCAGAGCGTGGTTGCGGATCCCGCCGCCCGGGTGTGGAGCTTCGGCGAGATGCCCGTCGTCCGTGGCTCCTTCCTCGAGTCGCGCATCGCGCCCGAGGTCTCGGTGCCCGATCGGACGGGCCGACTCGTTCGCTTGTCGCAGTTCCGCGGCAAGAAAGTGCTCTTGGTCACGTGGGCCTCCTGGTGAGGATGCCGACTTGATCTGCCAGGCTGGCAGACACTGCTACGACGAGCTCAAGAACGCGAACTTCGAGATCATCGCGGCGGCGCAGGATACGGGCGGCGAAGCGGCAGCAGGAAAATGGTACGACGCCGCCAAAGCGACCTTCACGACGCTCATCGACGCCAACCACGCCGTGAGTTCGGCCTTTCAATTCACGAATGTCCCCACCGGCGTCTGGATCGACGAGCGAGGACGCGTCGTACGACCTGGGGAGCCCGCATGGACGACCAGTCGAACGAGCACCTTCGCGGGCAAGCCGTTAGTGACTGAAGGCGAAGAATACGTGGCGGCCATCCGCGACTGGGTTGCCAGGGGAGACCAAAGCATTTATGCGCTGTCAGACGACGAGTTTGCTCGACGGGTCAAGCCGCGCACACCGGCCGAGATGGAAGCCGACGCGAGCTTTGCGCTGGCCGCTTGGTTCCAGCAGGCAGGCGATGTCGAGCGAGCGAAGAAGTACTTCGCGCGTGCCCAACAACTGAATCCCACCGACTGGAACTATCACCGGCAGGACTGGAGCTTCACGCCCGGTGAAGCCGGACCAAAATGGCTGGAGAAATTCCAGAAGCTCGACGAGCCGTACTATCCGAAGCTCGATTTGAAGCCGAAGGACCCCAAACCCAAGGGGTGAGTGGCCACTGGCGTAAGATCGAGCGCCATGCGAAGGTGCCTCGGCGCTGCGGCGATTGTTGTTGCATGTTGTCTGGCGATCCGTGCGCAGGAGCGCGGCGTCACCCTCTGGGTCACGCTCGGCGACTCGGATCAACTGGTCGAAGTCGACGCCTACACGTTCAAAGAAGTCCGGCGCATCACGACCGACCCGCGCCCGCACGGCCTGGCGACGTCCTCTGATGGATCGAAGGTTTACATCGGGAGCGACCGCACCGGGAACTTCCAGGTGATCGACGCCCGCTCGGGAAAGGTCGAGGCCCAGATCCCATTGGGCAAAGATCCCAACCAGATGACGCTGACCAAAGATGGGCGCTTCGCCTACATGCCGATGCGCGGAGAGAACTCGGTTGCAATCATCCAGCTCGATCCGTTGAAGCTCGTGAAGAAAATCCCGATGAACGAAGGACCGCACGACGCTTACACGTCGGCAGACGGATCGCGCATCTATGTCGGCGCACAGTACCGGCAATGCGGTCGCCGTGTTTGATCCAGCGACGCAGTCGCTACTCCATCAAATCCCGACGAGCGATGGCGTACGCCCGCTCGAGCCCACTCACGACGGCAAGATCATCTACACCGCACTCTCTCACCTGATCGGCTTTGTGGTCGTCGATCCAGAAAAGCGTGCGGTGACGAAACGCGTGGAGCTGGCACAGCTCCCTGACGGAGTGCCGAAGCCCTACCTCAACACCTATACGCACGCGCTTCAGCTCGTGAAGAACGAGACCGAGCTGTGGGTGACCGATTGCGTCAACGATCTCGTGCGAATCGTCCGCACGAGCGATCTCAAGGAGATCGCACAGATTCGCGTCGGCAAGTTTCCGCACTGGTTCACGGTCAGGCCGGACGGTCAGGTCCTCTTCGTGAGCCTGTGGGATTCGCACGCGGTGGCCGCGATCGACATCAACACGCGCAAGGTCTGACGAACATTCAGTTCGCCCGAGGAACAGGGCCCAAGCGGATTCTCGTGGCGCCCAAGGTCTCTGGGACGACCACTCAATAAGACCTCCAAGTGAGGCTTGACAGCGACGGATCGCGGAAACAGAGACCTGGTCAGTATAATTCGTCAAACCGATGGGCCTCGTTCCAAACACCCGCCTCGGTGCCTACCAGATCCTCGCTCTGATTGGATCAGGCGGCATGGGCGAGGTCTACCAGGCCCGCGATACGCGCCTCGACCGTGTCGTCGCACTCAAGGTAATCACGGCCGGCGGCACCGAAGATCCGGCCCTGCGGACGCGGTTCGAGCGCGAGGCCCGGGCGATCTCGTCACTCAACCACGCCAACATCTGCGTGCTGCACGACATCGGCCGTGAACGGCCGCTGCTGCCGCCGACTGACGGAACAAGCGCCTCGGAACTGCCCAGTGCCGAAGACACTCCCCTCGATTTTCTCGTCATGGAGTACCTCGAGGGCGAAACGCTGGCCGACCGCCTCGCGCGCGAGCCGCCTCGCTCGACTCCGAGCGCCACCCCGCCGATGACGGTGGGCGAAGCCGTGGCCGTCGCCATCCAGATCGCGGGCGCCCTCGATGGCGCGCATCGCGAAGGCATCGTCCATCGTGATCTCAAGCCCACCAACATCATGCTGACGAAAGCCGCGCGGGCGGGCTCGCCTGACCGCACGCCTGCGTCGAGCGTGCAGGTGAAGCTGATGGATTTCGGGCTCGCGCGGCTCACCGGCGCGGACACCGCAATGAATGGCGGTCGCGGCCACGGAATGGTGAGCCTCGCCGACGCTCTCGATGCCGACGATGAGCTCGCCGTTGACGAGGGAGGGGACCATCCTCGGGACGCTGCACTACATGTCGCCGGAGCAGCTCGAGGGTAATCACGTCGATTGGCGCACCGACATCTTCGCGTTCGGCGTCGTACTGTACGAGATGCTCTCAGGACGCCGGCCGTTCGAGGGCAAGAGTCAAGCACGCGTGATCGGCGCGATTCTGGAGCAGGATCCCCCGCCAGTCACTTCGCTGCAGCCGCTGACACCGCCGCTGCTCGCGGAGCTGGTCGCACGGTGCCTGGCGAAGGATCCAGACGGGCGATGGCAGTCGGTCCGCGATCTGATGCGGCAGTTGGAGTGGATTGCGGCCCGGACTGACGCGGCGGCCTCAGCCGCGACCCAATCACAGGCAGACCCACCGCGCACGCAAGTTCGCCTCCCGCGCCAGAGCGTGGCCCTTCTGGCACTGCGGCGATCGCTGGAGGCGCCGTTGCGTGGATGCTGGGCCCGACAGCTCCGCCACCGCCTGTCGTCTCACGGTTCACATTGGCACTGCCCGAGGGCCAGCAGTTCACGGGGACGGTCGGGAAGGTGATGGCGTTGTCGCCCGACGGCACAAGACTGGTGTACACCGCCAACGAACACCTCTACCTGCGCAACCTGCACGAGCTCACCTCAGCGCCGATTCCAGTACCGAGGGTTCCGATCCGACCGAGCCAATCTTTTCACCTGACGGCCAGTGGGTGGCGTTCTATTCTAACGCGGAGACATTGAAGAAAGTTCCGGTGATGGGTGGAACGCCCGTGCTCTTGTCGGAGGGCGAGAGCCCATTGGGAGCCACATGGGAGGGCGGCCGCATCCTGTTTGGCCAGCCGACTCCGCCCGCCATCATCGAGATACCTGAGAATGGAGGCGCTGCGAATCCGCTCGTGACCCTGAACGAGAAAACTGGGGAACAAGCACGGAGTCCGCAGCTTGTCGCGGGCGGGCGGGCCGTGCTGTTTACGTTGCGCATGCGCGAGGCCAAATGGGACGACGCCTCGTTCGTCCACGAACTGGCCCGGCAAGCTGTCGGTGCTGCTGAAGGAGACGGCGCGCGCGTGCTGCCGACGGGCCACCTCGTGTACGCGCGCGCGGGGACGATCTTCGCCGTGCCGTTTGACGAGAAACGGCTGATGGTCACCGGAGGTCCCGTGCCGGTTCAGCAGGGGATTCAGACTCCGAGAGCGACCGGAACGTCGCATGTGGCCTGGTCTTCCTCGGGAACGTTCGCGATCGCTCAGGGCTCAATGGCAGCCTATATGCAGCTCCTTGTTCTGGGTCAGTCGGGACGGCCAAGAGGAGCGTACGGCACTGCCTCCCCGGAACTACGGGATACTCTCATCGGAGTTGCGCGCGTCGCCGGACGTGACTCGCGTCGTGGTGACGATCTATTCGGACGACGTCTTGGACTTGGGCGGAGGCGAAGGCTCAGAGGTCTGGGCGGGTGACGTCACTCGGGGCGCAGTGACCCGTCTGTGAAGACGGGCCAGGCAACGTCCCCGGTGTGGACCCCCGACGGCCGACGCGTGTGTTACGACAGCGGTAGCGAGGACTTCTCCAGGCAGCCGATGGTAGAGGCCGGCGCAGGCTGTTAAAGATGGAGGGCTGAGGACACCAGATTTTCGCGCGATGGACGCGGATGGTGCTGGAAACGCGCGGCCCAAGACCGGGGACCACATCTCGATCGCCATGATCGGGCCGCCGGTCGAGACCCGGCCATTGCTCAAGACGACGTACTCGGAGAGGGCACGGCCATTTCGCCCGACGGCCGCTGGCTGGCGTACCAGTCGGACGAATCGGGGCGCGCTGAAGTGTACGTGCGGCAGTTCCCGAGGTCGATCAGAGAAAATGGCCGATCTCGACGGCGGGGACCGAACCGCGGTGGGCGCGCAACGGGCGCGAGCTGTTCTTTACCGTTCGGAGTGGACGGTGGACTACGCCCGGCGTGCTCATGTCTGTTCCAGTGCAGCCGGGATCAACCTTCATCGCGGGACAGCCAAGTCCCATCGTGAAGATTCCGGCCGGGGCAAGTGAAGCTTACGACGTGGCGCCGGATGGGCGATTCCTGTTCCACTTCCAGCGATCGATGCGCGCCGACGAGGGGGCGCCGCGACAGGAGATCATCGTCGTGCAGAACTGGTTCGAAGAATTGAAGGCGCGCGTTCCGACGGGGGTTGCGAAGTAAGACACGCCGCCCATCCGCGCTTCGCGATGGAGATCCCGGCATTCCACTGGCGTCCCATCCATCTGCGCGGCTGCGGCCGTACTCTCTGTCACGCGCTCACCGCTGCTTCATCAAGGATATGAGCGCATGCTGGCCAGAGATCCGCCCTTTGATCCGCTTAGATTCTTGAGCCATGCCTCGATGCGGTAAGCCGGCCCGACAGCGGGAGAAGGTAGACACCTACGGCGGCAGGTGGCGACTACTCAGGACCTATTTCCTTAGCGACATCATTCCAACTCATTCGTGCCGTAGCGCGTGTGCCGGATAGAGCCGAGACACCCGGCGTGCGGGCACGTAGGCGGCAAGGCGCACCGGTCATCAACAGAACGACCACGGACGCCATCGTCAATGGAACGGTGGGGCGGACGCCGAGTTCGGGATTTGAACCGAATCTGAGCCTGGGCTGCGGCGGATTGCGGCGATGATGGTGCGAGCCGCGCAGGACACTGGCCACCATGAAGCGGAAACGAGGGTGCCAAATCGTTGAAACTTGAACGTCCCAGCGGGAGCCGTGCTGATGGATGGGGACGAGCCGCGGATCGAATTGGGCGGGCATGCTCGCGAGCAGGCCGCGTGGTCCGCATACAATAAGTCCCTTGCGGTGTCGTCCCAGCGCGTCGGGCGACCATTCCAGCGGAATTCGGATTCCCGCACAAGGATCGCGACGGCCGCCCGGGTTGGATGCTACGAGCTGGCCTTGAACGCACTGACTGTTGATGGAGAGTTGCGACAGCAATCCGACGGGAAGCGCATGTTTAAGGAAGGCCCGCATCGGCTCGACGAGATGACCGCGGCCTGGCAGCAGGCCAAACAGGCGTTCGAAGAGAGCGAGCGACGGTATCGTAACCTCGTCGAACACAGTTTGGGTCTCATCTGCACTCACGACTTGGACGGTCGTCTGCTGTCTATCAATCCGGCGGCCGCACATTCTCTGGGCTATGAGCCCGAGTACGGCGTCGGTTTGAACCTGGCCACGTTTCTCGCGCCCGAGACTCGCCATCTCTTCGACGACTACCTTCACCGCATCCGAAACCATGGGCAGGACGCCGGGTTGATGCGAGTAATTGCGCGGAACGGACGCGCGCGCGTGTGGATGTACCGCAACGTGCTCTGCGAAGACCCGGAAGGTACTGCGTACGTTCTCGGTCACGCCCTCGATATCACCGAGCGTGTCGGCCGCTGAGCGAACGCTCCGGGAAAACGAACACGCGCTGCGCGGTGCACAGGCCGACCTCGAGCGACGTGTGAAGGAGCGCACAATCGCGCTCGAGCAGGCAAACGAACGCCTGCGCGTGGAAATCGCCGACCGCCAACGCGCGGAGGAGCAGAGGGAGCGCGCCCTCATCGAGCAGCGAGATACCCTGGCGTTTTTGGCGGCGGTGTCCGAAGCGCTCGCGCCCGTCGTGAAACTAGAGGAACTCCTGGACGTGGTGCGGACTTTGCCCGTACCGGTCGCAGCGGATTGGACGATGGTCTTCGAGCAGACGGGGGAGGGGGCGATCCGCTCGCAGGCTGGCGTCCATCTTTTCCCTGAGCGCGTGCACCTGCTGACGGACCTTGCCGCGGTGACTTCCGCTTCACTGCCAGCGGATTGTCTAATAGCGCGCGCCATTGCGACGGGACAGGTGATGATCTTCAGCGACAGCGCCGACGACCTCGCGACTCGCGTCGCCGGACAAGGCGAGGCCGCAGCGTTGCTGCGGGCGCTGGGGATCGGCAGCGCGGCAATCATCCCTCTGGAGGCGCTGAGGTCGGCACTCTTACTGGGCGCCACCTCTGTCAGTCGATTCGCCGGCTCCGGCAGAATGATTATCGAGGACCTCGCACGGCGGATCCGTCTCGCGCTCGACCGGATTCAGCTCTACCGTGAGGCGCAGGAAGCAAATCGGCTGAAGGACGAGTTTCTCAGCACACTGTCGCACGAGCTCCGGACGCCGCTCAATGTTGTCTTCGGATGGGCGCGAATGCTCCGGATGCGTCAGCTCGACGAGGGTACGGCCCGCGCGGTGGCAGTCATCGAGCGCAACGCCGAAGCGCAAATCCGGCTCATCGAAGACGTCCTCGACGTCTCGCGAATCATGACTGGCAAGATGGCGCTTTCGATGGAGTCTCTCAATATCCGGGAGGTTCTCGGCGCAACGATCGACGCGGTGCGTCCGGCGACACAGGCGAAAGGGGTTCGGCTCGACGCACATCTCGATCACGATGTCGCCGACGTCCGTGCAGACCTGCACCGCTTACAGCAAGTGTTCGGGAACGTCCTCTCGAACGCGGTCAAGTTCACGCGGGTCGGCGACGTGATTACTGTCAGTTTGCGGAGCGTGAACGGTGGGGCCGAGATTCGGGTTGCCGATACCGGTGTCGGGATTCGACCAGACGTGCTGCCGTTCGTGTTCGATCGCTTTCGTCAGGCCGACTCGTCGACGACGCGGGGTCACGGAGGATTGGGTCTCGGTCTCGCCATCGTTCGGCACATCGTCGAGCTCCACGGCGGAACCGTGGCGGCGGACAGCCCGGGGGAGGGGCGCGGTGCGACGTTCACGATTTGGCTACCGCTCGATCGCGGCACCCACGTTTCGACGCCGACTGAGACGGCGGCGCCCGCTCTGTCGCTTGACGTGGCACGGTCAGAGGCCCTGCATGGGCGCAAGGTGCTCGTCGTGGAGGATCACGACGATGCCCGCGAGCTCGTCGCGAGCGTGCTCGGCGCAGCCGGCGCCGAGGTGATCAGCGTCACGTCAACCCGAGAAGCGCTCGACTGTCTGGGCGGCACGACGCCAGACCTGTTGTTGGCGGATCTGGGTCTTCCAGGCGAAGACGGCTACACGCTCCTGCGGCGCATCCGCGCGATGAAAACCTCGGAGACCGACGGCGCTGCCCGCCGTCGCCATCACGGCGTACGCCAGGGCGTCGGATCGAGAACGGGCGCTCGCAGCCGGATTCCTGCGTTACGTCGTCAAACCGGTCGATCCGGCGGAACTCGTGAACCTGCTCGCATCCGTCCTCGAAACGCGCCGCTGACGCATCACCACCGCACCAGCAAGCGTCCGGCTACAAGAACTCCAACCCGCCCTTGGCGACTGCACAGGAGTAATCCTGCATCGTTGCAACCGGGTCAAAATTGGCCTGTCCCGGGAATCCAAGCTTTTATGACAACGCAGGGGAATGCCTCTCATCTGCTCGCGATCACGTGATCGAGGCACTTGCGTCGGACCGATCCAACGAAGCGTTCGACAGAGAAGCTGACTGCCTCTCACCGGGCCCGACGCCGAAAAGAAATCGATACCCCACCACGACGGTGATCGCGAGGGCCGCGCCGGCGAGCGCGTCGAGGACGTAGTGGAAGCGGCCGTACACGGTGGCGATCATCACACTCCCGGTGATTGGGACGAGCAGGTACGCGAGCCGACGCTGGTGCCGCCACGCGACCAGGCTCACGACGACTGCACCCGACACGTGCGCGCTGGGAAACGCGCCGCCGCGCGCCCCGCCGCGCGCCGACATCTGGTGAACGAGATCAAAGAAGAAGTGGCCGGAGAGCGGCGGGCCCAGGCGCTGCGACAGGTAGTACGGGCTGTCCACCGGCAGCAGGATGAAGAACAGGTAGCTCCCGAACAGCACGGTCGAGAGCATCAGGAGCAGCTCGCCGAAGGCCGCCCGCCGTCCGCTGACGTACCAGTACGCCGTCACCGATGGAATGACGATCACGTAGGACAGGTAGCAGAAATGCAGGTATCGGACAGCGGCACGAACGCCAGCCGTTCGCTCAGGTACAGGCTCGGTTGCCCGCCGAACAGCGCCGACTCCCAGGCGGGAATCGCCGCGGTCAACCGCCAGTCGCCAATAACCGCCGCGAGCACCTCCACTTCCTTGTAGAGGAGAGGAAACAGCATCAATGGATGCCAGTCGCGAATCACGCGGAGGGTTCCCGCCGACGGCCTCGCGCGGTTCAGGATCAGCAACGATACAGAGAGTGTCAGGTGCACCGCGACCAGCCAGACGCGGCCTGGAATGCCATTCCCGAGGATCGCAATCAACGCGGCCGTGATCGCCAGATACAACGCCGTCAGCGTCGTCGTCCAGTGCGCAAAATCAAAGGGCGGCATCCGGCATTAGCTCACGTCAACAACGTTGCTACTGACTCGTCGCAGGACGAATCGCGCCGACGACCTTGCCGAGAAAATCATTCAACGCGCCACCGCCACCAATCCATCGGACGACGACGACGAGATCGTTCTGCCAGTCGATGTAGATGATGTTCTGACCATTGCCGCGAAACGTGACGCTCGACTCGGGTACTGATGGCAACGGCTTTCGAGCGGTATTGAGAAACCAGTTCATGTAGCCGTACTCGTTGTTCGCCCGTCCCGGTGTCCTCGCCATCTCAATCCACTTCTCGGACACAACCTGCTTGTCCTTCCACTTGCCGTTACGAAGGAACAAGTAGCCGAAGCGCGCCATGTCCCAGGCGTTGATGAACATTCCGCCACCCCAATGGCCGCCGCCGGTCATCGACTGGACCTTGCGGCCATCGAGGTCGATCCACGCGTTGTCGTAGCCGTGCCAACGCCAGGTGCTCGACGCGCCGATGGGTTCCATGACCTCTTCTCGCAGCAGATCAGGTAATGGCCGGCGAAGAACCTGGAGCGCCGCAAGCGCGAGCACGTTGACACGCACGTCGTTGTATTTGTAGTGCGTACCAGGTTCGTGCAACGTTCGATTCGCCCACTGCTCGGGTTTTCCTTCCGGGCGGTCCGCCCAATCAGGCTTGCCCCACAAGGTCCCTTTCCAGTCGCTGGTCTGACGCAGGAGGTGCTCCCAGGTGATCGACTGATTGTGCGGATCCTCGAAGAGATCGACGCCCGGCGGCATGTAGTCGCGCGCCCGA
This sequence comes from uncultured Acidobacteriota bacterium, assembly GCA_963734095.1. Taxonomy (GTDB): domain Bacteria; phylum Acidobacteriota; class Vicinamibacteria; order Vicinamibacterales; family UBA2999; genus JACCSI01. Next base: position 30,038 of record CAVTGK010000057.1, read on the forward strand.
TCGGTGACGTCGCGAATCAGGCCTTTCTGCCAGGCAAGGCCGACAACCGTCGACAGAAACGTCTTGGTCACGCTGAACGTCATGTCGACGGCCTTGGTGTCGCCCCATTCCGCAACCAAGTAGCCGCTGCGGATGATGACGCCGTTGGTGGCAGCGCGGATCTTGTGTGGCCCGATGGGAGTATCGAACGGCTCCGCGCCCAGGCTCGTGGCGTGAGCGAGTGCCAGATCTTTCGGAGCTGGGTTCTCGTTGGCGATCGCGAACTTGATGGCCTCGTCGATCGCGGCCTGGTTCATGCCCGCTTGATCGGGCGTGCGCCGCTGCCAGTCGAAGCGCTCCGGGTAATAGCGCGGCTGAGCGCCGGCGGTAGACGCGTGGATGAGAACGAACAGGACAACGACGATGCGTGTACATGAGTGACCTTTCTGTGGCCTGTAACAGCCTCGAATGACTGCAGGGCTCCGGCGCGCTTCGGACTTCCGCCTGAAGGCTGCGAACGTTCCGCCTGAAGGCGGAAGCCACGCGATACTGTTGTGACTCACGCCATTTTGTTTGAGACTCGTGGCTTCCGGCTTTAGCCGGAAGATCGGTGGCGCGATAGCGAATCAACTGATGACGCCACTAGCGTCCTCCGAGCGGCGGCCCTGGATGCAGCGGATACCGCGACCGCGGACGGCCGCCCCACGCCACCGATGCCGAACGCGGCACGTTCGCCTTGGGATCGTCAAGATAGCGCGCGATATCGCGTTCGGCCTGGCGGTAATGCGCATCGGTGAGCGGGTCCTCGTCCTTCCGTGTCGCGAGTTCGCTCCCCAGGCGAGCGATCTGCTCGAAGGCATACGCGCGAGCCTCGGGCGTCGTGTTCTCGTGGGCGCCAAGGATCATCATCGAGTCGAGCGCAACTCGCTGGGTCACGCGCCGCAGCGAACGGTGTCGAGCGTCGGCGTCGCGCGGCGCCTTCCACGTGTGAGTCAGCATCGCTTGCATCACCTCGGGCAGGCCGAGCGATCCGGGCTGCCGATCGGCGAACGACACCAGCCGCGCCGCCCGTTCGGGCTCGAGGAGCGGCTCCAGCACCAGCGCCGATAAGATGCGTGCCGCTCTCAGATGATCGAACGCGTAGTCGCTCGGAGAGGTCTTCGAGGTTGCCGCCGGGATGCGGCGTGAGCTGCGCAAGCAGCGGCTCGGGCAGCACCAGATTCGAGGGCTCGACGGCGTCCATCAGCAGGCCGAGCACCTCGCGCTGAACGGCAGCCGGAACGATCTCGGTCGGCGCCAGCGCCTCGCCCTTGACGACGATGTTGTGGAACATGCCGCCGACGTAGCGCAGGCCCGCTTCGATGGCCCAGCGATGGTGCAGATAGGTCATCCACAGCCGCATGTCGCGCAACGCGCCCACGGGCTCACCCGGTCCGAGAATGGCCGGACCATACCGATCGAGCATGATCTTCCGCGCCGCCATCGTCTCTCGCAGGTACTCGCTGGGCGTGGCGCGATCGTCGTACCACGACCAGCGCGGATCCGTCGATGGAACGTACAGGATGCCTTTCGCGCGCATGTCCCGGATGATGGCCTCCAGTCCCTCCTTTTCGCGCTCGGGCGAGAACTCGGTGTACGCGTAGCGCGCCATCAACGCGTCGTACTCGCCGATGGACGATTGAAACGACTCGCTCAGATCGAGCCGGTTTCCGACGACCTTGACCCGCGGCGTCGGATACTCCATCACCGACGCGCGATTGTTGAGGCTCGAGGCCCAGTTGTGGCCGAAGCCGAGCGCGTGCCCCAGCTCGTGCGCGGTGAGGAGGCTCTGCCTGCAAGAGCACCATGTCACGTTCCGCGTCGGGCATCGCGCGCGGTTGCGCCGCCATCTCCAGCAAGTAGTCGGGCACCGGCAGGAACATGGCACAGTCCGCGCCCGCATCGGTGGGCGTGTAGCTCTCCCAGTAGTTGCCGATGGTGCGGATTCGATGCGAGTCCATTCGCGTCTTCGATCCGAGAATCTCGCCGGTCCGCGGGTCGCGATAGGTGCCGCCGCTCGAGAAGCCGCGCTCGTCGCGGTTGATCCACAGGATCCACGCATAACGGATGTCCATCGGATCCATGTCCGGCGTTGGATCCTTCACCTGCACGGCGTTTCGGTACCCGGCCGCTTCGAACGCCTTGTTCCACCAGAGGGTGCCCTCGCGCATGGCCGTGCGCACCGGCTCGGGGATCCCAGGATCGAGGTAGAAGACGATCGGCGTCTTCGGCTCGCTCATGGCCGCTCCCGGATTCACCTTCTCGAGTCGCCACCGCGTCACCCAGCCGACCTCGGTCCCCTCGTTGAACGGCTTCGCATAATCGCGGAACGTGAGCGCGCTGACGCCGATACGGGGGTCGGCCAGCCGCGGCCGGTATCCTTCGGGCGCCTTCAGGAACGAGTGATGGATCCGGAGCGTGAAGGCGCGGCCGTCGGGCGTCACGTTGTTGACCAGCAGCCCGGGATTGTCGGCCGCAAAGGTTGCGATCGTCTCGATTTCCGTGTTCTGCGGGAACGCCTTCATGCGCGCCGGGTAGAAGCCGCTCCGCCCGGCGTCGAAGCGGAACGCGCCCTGGTTGAGCGCGCGCAGGCGGCCCTCGACGTTCGCCGCATCGCGCATGAACAGCGGGCTCGCGTCGACCAGCACGCGTCCCGCCTCGTCCGCTTCAACGGGTAGCGCCGCCAGGACAGACGAGGCAAACGAGTCGCGGACGTTCTCGATCTGAGCGGCGCTGGCCGCCGACGGCGCGATAGTCGAGGTTCTGCGCGACGACGAGCACGCGCGCGCCGGACCGTTCGAATCGGATCACGATGCTCGACAGGATGCCGCGGTCGAAGGGCATCTCGACGGACCCGGCCCCCGAGGCCGCCGACACGTAATAGAGGACGTCCTGCCCGAACACCGGGATCTCGAAGAGCACGCGCCCACGCGCCGCATCCCAGTAGAACGGGACGAAGCCGTCAGTCCGCTCGAGCCCACGCGTCCGTTCGGCCATCGTGGCCGCCGGGGGCTGCTGTGCGTCGATGCCGAGAGAGAAGAGGAGGACGAAAACCAGGAGGAGAACGTTGGAACGCGACATGGCGAACCTCTGGTGATCGGTTAAGCGAAGTTGGGGAGCGCGAGGATTCTAATGCATAAAAGGGGACAGTCCCCTTTTATGCAGTGTTCGACGGGTGTATGGTGGGCGCCATGAAACACCTCGAGCCACGTTTCACGCGTCGCTCGCGCCTGGCCCTACTGCTGGGGCTGACGCTGCTCACCTGTGCCAATGGCCCGACCCTTGCCGCCGCGCCCGCGAAAGGCACCGAAATCCTCTGGGACACCTACGGGATCCCACACATTTTTGCTCCCGATCACGCGAGTCTTTTCCACGCCTACGGCTACGCGCAAATGGAGGGGCATTCCGAGCTGCTGGTGCGGCTCTACGCCCAAGCGCGCGGCCGCGGCGCCGAGTTCTACGGCGACGCCTATCTCGACAGCGATCGCTGGGTGAGGACGACGGGGATTCCGCAGAAGGCCAAGGTGTGGGCGTCTCAGCAGACGCCGGAGTTTGCCCGCTTCATCCGGGCGTTTGCGTGCCGGTCTGAACGCGTGGGCGACCGAGCACTCGAACATGGTGAGTGCGACCGGCGAAGGCGGTCTTGCCGCTCACACCCGAGGATGTGTACGCGCACGGCTTGCGCATCATCCACTACGACTGGCTCACCAGCCAGAACAACGTTGCGAGGCAGGATGCGGCGCGAGGAAGTGGAGACGCACGGGTCGAATGGTTGGGCGATTGCGCCTGTCGAAGAGCGTCTCCGGAAATGCGATGCTGCTTGAGCAACTCGCACCTTCCGTGGGGCGACAACGACACTTATTTCGAAGTGCAACTGACCGCGCCGGGCGTGACTTCATACGGTGCCGTCTGGGTCGGGTTTCCTGTCCTTCGTCAGACGTTCACGGAGTACGTCGGCTGGACACAGACCACCAACGGTCCCGACCGGCGCCGACGTGTACCGGCTCACCTTGCGAGAAGGCGGCTACGTCCTCGACGGAGCGACGAAGAGCTTCGAGGTCGAGCAGCAGATCATCAAGGTGAAGCAGGCGGACGGCACGCTTCGCGACGAGCCACTCACGATTCGACGCACGGTGCACGGGCCGGTGTTCTCCGATCGGCGTGGCGTGACGGTGGCGCTGCGAGTCGTTGCCGGCGGATCGTCCACGGATGTTCGAGCAGTTCTGGCGGATGGGTCTGGCCCGCAACGTCGACGAATGGCGAAACGCCATGCGCATGCAGCAACTGCCAATTTTCCACACGATGTACGCGGATCGCGACGGCCACATCATGTACGTGTACAACGCGGCCCCGCCCGTCCGCGCCCATGGCGACCATCAGTACCTGGAACGGTGTGATTCCCGGCGATCGGTCGGACCTCATCTCGACCGACAAGATCGTGCCGTTCGACCAGCTCCCGCAAGTCACTCGATCCGCCGACCGGCTGGGTGCAGAACTGCAACGACTCGCCGTGGACATCGGTCTATCCGATGGCGATCGATCCGAAGAACTTCCTGCCTTACATTGCACCGCCACCGTCGCTCACCCAGCGGGCCCAACGCAGCATTCGGCTGTTGTCAGAATCGGGAAAGATCTCGCTCGATGACTTGAAGGCGATGAAGCTGTCAACGCACAGCGAGATCGCGGATCACTTCGTCGACGACCTCGTGGCCGCGGCTCGACAAGTCGGTAGTGCAAAGGCCAAGGAGGCCGCCGAGATCCTGGCCAAATGGGATCGCAAAGGGGAGACGACCAGCGACGGCACGTTCCTGTTCTTCCGGTTCGTTCAGGCCGCGGGCAACAACTTTCAGAACGCCGGCGGATACGCCGTTCCTGCCGATCCGAGACAGCCATTGACCACTCCGCGTGGATTCGCGGATCCGGCGAAAGCCGCCGCCCTGCTCGAAACCGAGGCTCGTCGGTTGGAGAATGAGTACGACACGATGCACGTGATCTGGGGCGACGTCATCCGCCTTCGCAAGGGCGCCCTGGATCTGCCAGGAAACGGCATTCCAGGCTCGTTGGGTGGTATCAGGACGGTCGGCGTGGGCCCGTTCGTCGACGGCAAGGCGCAGATTCAGAGCGGCGACACCTTCTACGCCGTGATCGAGTTCTCGAAGACCGGTCCGCCGAAAGGGGAGGCGCTGCTTGGCTATGGCAATTGGTCGCGCGTGGGCTCAAAGCACGTTGACGATCAGTTGGCGCTGGCCTCACAGAAGAAGATGCGGCCAATCATGCGGGTCCGGCAGGAGATCGAAAAGAACCTGGAGAGCCGCAAGGTCTTTTAGACGGGTAGTTACAAGTTACAAGTTGTCTTCGAACGGTTACTGACAACTGGAATTGTACTGGCCCACCGATCACTGGCGCCGCGTAACCAGGGCGGACGAATCAGCAGCTTCGGATCGGCGCCGGGCTTCGGCACGAACTTCTGCGTTCGCCCGTACTGATTGTCCCCGCCATAGAGGTTGCCCGCTGAGTCCACCGAGAACGCGTGCACCTCGAGATAGCCGTCCGGGAGATCGCTCGGCACGTGCCAGGTGTAGAGCCGGTTGCCTGTCGAAATCCAGCTTCACGAATCGCAGCGGCTTGAGGTCGGTCATCCACACGGCATCGTCGTTGACGATGAGATCCAGCGGCAGCGAGAAGCCGGGCCAGGCGGCCACGAACTCCACCTTCTTCGGATCGGGGGTCGTGCGAAACACGTTGATGCGTCCGCCCGAGCGGTCGAGCGCGAAGATGAGGCCGTTCGGTCCCACGGCCACGGCATGGACGCCGTTGAACTGTCCCGGATCTTTGCCGGGGCCGCCAAACTCCGCGAGATAGTTGGCATCGCGGTCCAGGATCATCACGCGATGATTGTCGAGACCATCCGCGACGAGGATTCGGCCGTCGGGCAGGAAGGCAACGTCCTGCGGACGTGCGAAGTGCGTTGCCGTCGGCTCCGGGCACGTTCTTCTCGCCCAGTGTTTTCAGCAGCGAGCGTCCGTCGTTCGAGAACACGTAGATCTGATGGAACGTCTCGTTGACGACCCAGACCCGCCGATCGGGATCGTACGGGCTGATGCGCAGTCGATGTGGTCCTGGACCGTCGGAGCCTTCGCACAGCCGATCCCACTGAGTCCAGCGTTCCTTCACCCGTCCGTTCGCATCCAGGGTGTAGAGGCAGTTGCGCCACACGCGTCGATCGGTGGCCGTCAGGACGTTCATCATGATCGAGCCCGCGAAGCCGGCAAACCCCGGAGGAATGGGGTCGGGCAGACGGAACTCGCCCCGCTGCGCGATGAAGATGCGATCCGGCGATTCCGCGAACACGCCGGAGTTGCCGCCGAACGCGAACCCGTGCTCGGCAAACGGCTGCTGCCAGCCGCGCACGATGTCGTAGGGGCTGGGGCCGACAGGACCGTCGGTCGCGGGCGGCTGCGCGCGAACCATGGGGGCGATAGCCAGCGCGGTCAACGCTGCCGCGATGAGCCGGATCGTCATCGTGCAGCAGTGAACATCGAAGGAGCGGCTTGGGTCAACTTCCAAGCGAGCGGCCAACCGTCGGTTATCATCCCGCCATGACCAAACGCCGCTGGTGGATGAGTGGTGCTATTCGGTGCCAGCTTGCTGGCTTCCTCGGCGGCCGAGGCACAACGCGTTGCGGTGAGCTACTCCCCGTCCATTCCCACGGCCGTGACTGGATGTGGTCAACCTTGCGACCGGAGTCGTTGAGCTGCGAGTCGGCCTCACGGACGCACGCCGGTGTTACTATCCGACGGTCGGTTCCTTCTGCTACGCACCACTCCATTACCCGGCGACTACGCCATTCTCGAGATACGCGATCTCGCGACTGGCTTCCGCGACTCCGAACCACACACGCATTCTGTGCTGCGCCGCGCTCATCCCGATGGCTTGCATCGCTCTACGAGATCTCGCGGCCTCTGCGGGCTCAGCGCTCAGCTGGAGCTTGCAGTTCTTGCCGTCACGCCCATCCGCGCGCCTTGCCGTGACGGCCGTGACCGGGCGGACGGCCGTTGCGACGGCTCGATGCAGCGAGCCCTTCGGCACCCGTGTGCAGTCGTGGATCGGCACGCCCAGAGAAATGGACTGACAGTCGATGGCTCGCGGCGCTGGTGCTCTGTCAATCAGGCGCCAGTTGAATCAATCACGGGCCCGGCGCGCGCCGCTGGGCGTCGTTGCTCGCAGCGATGTGTCGAACGGCGGCTTTGCATCAATGCCGAGCGGCTCGCGGGCCTTCGTGGAGCCTGGCGCTTCGCGTCCGAACTGTCGCTGGACGGTTCGTCCTGCGCGATGCACCGTCTGATCATCCGAGCCCACGCCTCATCCGACACCGATCGCCGAGCTCCACCGATTCTGCCGCATCGTGAGCATCACACCCAGCCGTCGACGCCGTTGTCGTCACGCGAGCACATCGATTAAGGTGCGAACGGCCCGTATCAATTCGTACGCTGAATATCCTCGGACGGCTTCGCGACGCTCGCGCATACCGCGCTGAGCATCGCGGTGTCCTACGATCCGCCATGGATGGCGATCAGCCCTGGGATGGCGAGCGCGCGTTCGTCGCCTCGACAACCTCGTGGCGACGCCGCGGCGCTTCAGGTGCTCGACCTCCGTACCGGCCAGCGGACGATCGATCATGGAACGTCGCCCGGGCCGACTGCCCTCGGCGCCGCGTTCGCACCGCTGCCACCAACGCTGCAGCCCGCCGTCGTCAACGGCCGAACGAAGTGACGATTGCGTGGAACCTCGCCGCCCACTCACCGGCGCGCAGAGCTTCGTCATCCACGCCGGCAGCCGCAGCGGCGCAAGCGACCTCGGACACGTGGACGTCGGCTCCGCGACGTCATTTCCGTCGACGTGCCACCCGGCCGCTACTTCGTGCGAATGACGGCAGTGAACTTCACGGGCACGTCTTCGCCTTCCACAGAGTTGATCGTCGACGTGCCTGGCCAGTAAATCGCCAGTCGCTGCGCCCTCGCGCCCTGTGCCCTGTGCCCTGCGCCCTGCGCCCTGACCGTAGACCGTAGACCGTGGGCCTCACAATCTACGCAAACGGCTTGTCGATCGCGGGGCTCTGCTGCGAGAAGAAGACGGGACCTTTTTCCGTCATGTAGAGGCAATCCTCGAGACGGATCCCGAACTCTCCTGGAATGGCGATCATCGGCTCGTCGCTGAAGCACATGCCCGGTGCAAGCGGCGTCTTGTTGCCGCGCACGAAGTTGGTCCACTCGTGCCCGTCGAGCCCGATGCCGTGCCCGGTGCGGTGCGGCAATCCCGGCGTCTTGTAATCAGGACCAAAGCCCGCATCGACGATGACCTTGCGGGCCGCGGCGTCGACCGCCTCGCAGGGCGCGCCAATCTGCGCCGCGGCAAACCCGGCCGACTGCGCACGCTTTTCCAGATCCCACACGTCGCGTTGCCTGGCCGTGGGTGTTCCGAAAACCGTCGTGCGCGTGATGTCCGACGCGTAGCCGTCGATGCTCGTGCCGCCATCGAAGAGGACGACATCCCCTTCCTTCAGTTTCTGAGGATTCACCGTGCCGTGAGGAAGTGCGGTCCACTGACCGAACAGCACGAGCGCCGAACCGGTGGCGCCGAGCGCGCGGAACGCCGCCTCGATGTTGCCGCGGAAGTCGGCTTCGGTCATGCCTTCGCGGAGCGTCTGGTGGGCGGCCTTGAACGCTTCGATCGTGATGTCGTTGGCGCGCTGCATGAGCGCGATCTCGGCCGCGGACTTGAACATCCGGCAGCCCGCGGTGATTGGCATGCCCAGGACGTAGGTGGCCGTCGGCGTCTCGGCGCGCAGACCGTCGGCGACGAAAAAGCGGAGACGTTCGTCGAGCGCGACTCTCGCCTGTTGCCACTCCGCGATCGCGAAGCACGCCCGCGATCACCTTGTACGGGCTCTCATCCTCCTGCCAGACGCGGATGTCGTCGGTGAACTTCGTGATCTCACGCGCTCGTGACTCCTCGAATCCCGGCGTCACATAGGCCAGGTCGCCCTTGGCGGGAATGATGACCACGAACGGCCGCTCGCTGAGGCCCCACCGCGTGCCGGTGAAGTAGAACATGCTCGAGCCGCCCTCGATGACGATGGCGCCGACCTTCTGCTCGGTCATCAACCGCTGGGCCTTTTCTATCCGCCCGCGCCGTTCTCCGTCGCTGATCGGAGTAACGCCCGCGGTCATTGGCTTGAGCGCGGTGATCGCGGGGTGCGGCGTATCGCTGAGGCCTGGCGCCAGAAGGTTGGCGGTGTGGATGATACGCCTGAGCAACCTGCAGCGGCGGCACTGGCCGCGAGGGCGGTACCTCGAGGTGCGCTGGCCGGATGAAGCGGGTGATCAGTTACCAGTTACAGTTCAAAGGGGGTGCGTCTCCTTTGAACTGTTAACTGAAACTGGAAACTGACAGGCCCCGTCCACCGGTCGGGCCCGCCGCATGTTACCAGACCATATAATTCCGCTCACCGCCCAATGACATACGTCGACGCTCATCTCCCGCGCCGGATCGATGGCTGGCACAGCCCGCTACTCGGTATCGACATGCCGATCGTCACCTACGGCGATCGCGGGCACCCCCTGCTGCTTTTCCCAACGGCGGCGGCTGATTTCCTCGAGAACGAGCGCTTCTTTCTGGTGAAGTCGGTCGAGCCGGCGATCTTCGCCGGGCGCATTCGCCTGTTCTCGATCGACAGCATCAACCAGCACGCCTGGATGGATCGAAAAGTTCCAGTGCAGGAACAGGCTCGTCGGCAGGTGCTTTACGCGCGCTATGTCGAGGAGGAAGTGCTTCCTTACATGCGGCACGTGTGCGGCAATCCCGATGTACGTCCGATCACGACCGGCGCCAGCTTCGGCTGCTTCCACGCCGCCAACACGTTATTCCGTCGGCCGGATCTGTTCGGCGGACTCATCGGCATGAGTGGGTTTTACGATCTCGAGCCCGACTACCTGAAAGGGTTCATGAATGACGACGCCTACTTCAACAATCCCGTGTCGTACCTGCCGGGACTGAACGGGCGTTATCTCGAGTTGTTACAGAAGCACGCCCGCATCGTGATCGTGACGGGTCAAGGCGCATGGGAGGCTCCGGATTCGTCGCGGCGCTTTTCCGCGCTGCTCCGCCAGCGTGACATTCCGCACCATCTCGATCTCTGGGGCTACGACGTCAACCATGACTGGCCGTGGTGGCGTCGGATGCTGCCGCATCATCTCGCCACCGTGGGCTTGTAAACGGTAATCCCCAGTGCGCGCGACGCGTCTGGCTTGACGCGCCTGGCCGCGGCGGTGCACAAACGTCTACATGACCGTTCTCATCATTGGTGCAGGTATCTGCGGGCTCGGCACGGCCCTTCTCTTGGCTCGTGACGGACATGACGTCACCGTGCTCGAGGCCGACGACGATCCGCTACCCGAGTCGCCACAAGCCGCATGGACGCAGTGGGCACGAAAAGGCGTTGCGCAGTTTCGGCAGCCTCACAATTTCATGCCCGGGCTGCGGCTGCTGCTCGAAGCGGAGCTCCCGGACGTACAAGACGCCCTTCGTTCTGCCGGTGCCAGCCGGTACGACCTGCTCAACCCGTTGCCGCCGGTTTTCTCGGACCGATCGCCGCGCCCGATTGATGACAAGCTGTGGACTTATACGGCGCGGCGATCCGCGGCCGAGTGGGTGTTCGCGAACATCGTCAATGCCGAGTCGAAGGTGACCGTTCGCCGCGGCGTGCGTGTCACGGGCTTGGTCTCGGGTCCTGAAGTAATTACCGGCACGCCGCATGTCGTCGGTGTGCGGACGACGGATCAAGAAAGCCTGCGTGCCGACCTGGTGATCGATGCGACCGGGCGACAATCTCGCAGTTCCATGTGGCTTCGTGAGCTTGGCGCGCGGCCGCCGTACGAAGAGCAGGCCGACAGCGGCTTCATCTACTACACGCGCTATTTCACTGGCACGGAGCCGACGCGGATGGCTCCCGGGTTGACGCATCTGGGAACTATCTCGCTTCTCACGTTGCCCGGTGACAACGGGACGTGGTCAGTCACGATCTTCACCGCGGCCGGCGACCAGCCGCTGAAAAACCTGCGCCTGGAAGACAAATGGACCAACACCATGCGCGCCTGCCCGCTTCATGCGCACTGGCTCAACGGCGAACCCATCACCGGCGTCCTCGCCATGGGCGGCATTGTCGATCGCTACCGGCGGTTCGTTGTCGACGGGCGACCGGTGGCGACCGGGTTCGTGGCCGTCGCTGATGCGTGGGCCTGTACCAACCCGTCGGCGGGACGCGGCCTCACGGTCGGCTTTCTCCACGCGTTGCGGCTCCGAGACACTCTTCGTGAGACGTCGGACAACCCGCACGCCCTCGTGGAGGAATTCGATCGGCGAACCGAAGCCGAGATCGCTCCGTGGTATCGGGCGCAGATCGCCGTCGACCGGGCGCGCTTTGCCGAGATGGACGCGCTGCGAGACGGCCGGGCGCCGACACCGCCTGCCGACCCTCTGGCGCGGGAGATCCGCGAGCTGTTCACGAACCTCGTCGCCGATCCAGACCTCTTTCGAGCAGCGCTCGAATATGTCGGAACGATCACGCCGGTGCAGGAGATTCTCCGGCGGCCCGCCATTGTCGAGGGCCTTCGTGCCGCTCAAGAACGCCTGAAGGGAAAGCCACCATGCAGATCCCGGGCCCGAATCGGCAGCAGCTCCTCGACCTCGTGAGGTGACTAGCGAAGCTCCGCCCACGAACCGCCGAAAAGAGACGCTCGCGCCACGCGGTTCAGTTTGCCGATCGCGAAGCGGTCAGAGTACGCTCACGAGATGCGGTGGGTTGTCGTTGCGTTGACCTGGCTGTCGATCGCGTCCCTCGGGTGCGACGAGGAGCCGCCGCACGCGCCCACACCCTTGCCGGATCCGACGACCGCGGTGGTCCGTTTTGCATTTCTTGGATCGACGACACGTCGAACCGACCTGCCGCCGTCCGCGCAAGTGTGTGTCAACGGGGTAGGCGCGACCCACATCCATCCCAGCTGGCGCGACTTCGCCGGCATCGCGTTGACACCCGTGCCGCCAGCCCGCTATGAGCTCACGTTCACGGATGTGCCGCTGGACACCAGAGTGTCGTTTCGCATCAACGATCAGAACTCCTGCGACCAGAACCCGACCGGCGCCGTGACGAGCAACGTCCTCGCCAACGACGTTCCCTTGGCGCAGAACGCCACGACCCCGGTCGACGAGCCGGGCTTCGCGTTCACGATTACGCGGGCGGGCACGATCTCTCAGTAATAGGGCACAGGGCGCAGGGCGCAGGGAAACAGCCCTGAACCCTCCGTGCCCCGAGCCCTGTGCCCTTCGCCCTATGCCCTTAGGCTATGCCCTATGCACCCTGTGCCCTTCAGGATCAGGTGTAGCAGTCACCTTCGACAGAACGCCCTCGAGGAGCGGCGTCATGTTCGGGAGCTGTTTCGCCCGAATCACGAGGTCCCACAGCGGCTCGAACTTCTTCCAGCCTGCCGCATAGAAGAAGTGTTTGACCTGGTGCTTGATCGACCCGTGCGAGAGCGATCCGCGCGCAATGGACGACCAGCGGTAGAACTCGCGATAGGCCCAGTCGTATCCCTGCTTCAAGGCTTCGGGCGTGAGCCGCGCCGGGCGATAGACGACGTGCCGGGTGTCATACAGGTCCCAATCGCGTGTCAGGATTCGGCCGGCTGCATCCGTGCGAGCAAAGAGTCGCGTGCCAGGGTAGGGCGTCTGAATGTGAAAGGTCGCTGTCGTCATTCCGTGTTCAATTGCCCAGTCCACCGTTCGCCGAAACACAGTGTCGTCATCGTCGTCCATGCCGAACACAAAGCTGCCGTTGATCATGATGCCGAGGTCGTGCAGCCGGTTCGCGACGGCGGCGTAGTCGCGGCCGAGGTTTTGGCGTTTGTTGCTCTGAGCGAGATTACTTGGCGTCAGCGTCTCGAACCCGACGAAAAGACTGCGGAGCCCGGCTTCGGCGGCGCGCTCGACCAGGTCGCCGCGCAGGACGGAATCGACCGTGGCCGCTCCCTGAAAGAGACGTCGCATGCCTCGCATGCCCTCGAAGAGGGCGGCTGCAAATCGCCGGTCACCAAACAGGTGATCGTCGAGGAAGTACAAATGGCGTCCCGGCAATCGGTCGATCTCGGCGAGCGCGTCGTCCACGCGCTGCGTGTAGAAGGAACGCCCACCGTCGAAGAAGGCGTCCTTGTAGCAGAAGTCGCAGTGCTGCGGGCAGCCACGCGTGACGACGATTGAATTCGGCACGAGATACGAGCGGCGGCTGATCAGGTCTCGTCGAATCGGTGGCAGTCGATCGAGCGTTCGTCCGGACGTTGATACGTAGCGAGTCAGAGGCCGTCCGGCTTTGAAATCGTCCAGAAACTGCGGAAACGTTTGCTCGCCGGGGCCGAGGAATATGGCGTCGGCGTGTGCCGCTGCCTCGTCTGGAAGTGCGGTGACGTGCAGGCCGCCGAGGACGACGAAGACTCCCTTGGCGCGGTACTGATCGGCCAGCGCATAGGCCCGCCGGGCATTGGTGATATAGACCTGAATAGCCACCAGGTCCGGACGGTCGCCCGCGTGGAGTGGCGCGACATGCTCGTCAACGATCGTGGCCTCGTCGTCTGGATGGAGGTAGGCGGCGAGCGTGGCCAGGCCGAGGGGTGGGAACAGCGAGTACTTGATCGGCCGCCAGTACGGGCTGGTGGCTTCGGTGAGGGCAGGCAGGATGAACTTCGCGCGCAAGCGTTGCCGGGAACGCATTTTCGAGAGCTCCTGAAGTCCGAGGCAGCCATCATCATACAACAAACTACTTTGTGATATAAAGTTAAACATGTCGAGAGCGCATCGAGTGTTCGACGTGGTGGGCGCACTGGCTGGTTTGGCGGTGTTCGCGCCGGTGATGGCCGCGGTCGCGGTGGCCGTGCTCATCGATGACGGCCCGCCCGTGTTCTTCCGTCAAGAGCGGCTCGGCTACCGGCGACGACCGTTTCGAATGGTCAAGTTCCGGTCGATGCGGGACGGCCGTGTCACGCGGGTGGGAGGTGGGCTTCGCGCCACGGGTCTCGATGAGATCCCGCAGTTGGTCAACATCCTGCGCGGCGACATGAGTGCGGTCGGCCCGCGTCCGCTGACTGCCGACGACGTCGCTCGTCTTGGATGGACCGGCGCTGAATTCGACTTTCGCTGGGCGTGCCGGCCAGGGCTCACGGGCCTGGCGCAACTCGTCGGCGCGCGTGCGGATGACGACGCACTGCAATTCGATCGAGTCCACGCCGGTGAGTGGCGACCGTCACTCGACTGTCAACTGATTGCCTGGTCGTTCGCGGTCAACGCGTTTGGAAAGGCCCGGATTCGGCGATGGATGCGGCTCCGATACCCGTCCATCGAGCACCGCCGTCGGCGGTTGACGGAGAAAATTGCAGAGACGTGGCGTGGGCGATGAGGCCATTACGCCGGGCTCTGCAGGTTGTGAACAAGACCCAGGACCGTACGCCTCGGCAGGAACGGGACTAGCCTTGCCACGACCGCATTTCTCACACCCGTGACGATCACGCGGTGGTTCTTCCGCCAGGCCTGGTAGCCCAGTTCTGCCACCGCGGCTGATTTCATCGGCGTCCCCGTGCGCGCCAGCCGCGTCTTGCCGGTGCCTGCTCGCTCGCGAAAGTGGCTCGCCGTCGGACCAGGGCACAGACAGCAGACGTGTACGCCGGTGCCTTCGGCTTCCTTCCACAAGGCCTCCGAAAACGACAGCACGAACGCCTTGGATGCATAGTAGGTCGCCATCAGAGGACCCGGTTGGAATGCGGCGGTGGAGGCCACATTGAGAACGCCGCCGCGGCGGTTCGCCAGCATGCGCGACCAGTAGATATGCGTCAGCTCCACGAGCGCGCGGTCGTTCAGGTCGATCATGCCCAGCTGGCTGGTACGGTCGGAGCCGTCAAAGGCGCCGGCGACGCCATAGCCGGCGTTATTCACCAGAACGTCGACAACGAGCCCTCGCCGGGCGATCTCCGCTGCGAGCTTTTCGCCGCCACCGGGAACACCCAAATCGGTTGCGATGGGCGTCGCCACGATCTGTGTGCTTCGATGCCAGACCGTCCGCCACCTGTTTCAAGGCGGCCTCCGAGCGCGCGCTCAGGATCAAGTTGTATCCATCGTGCGCGAGGCACTCGGCGAGATCCACACCGATGCCCATGCTCGCCCCGGTGACCAGTGCTGTCTGGCCCTCACCTGCTCTTGCGTGTGACATCTGTTTCTCCTGCGGACGCAATCCACACGCATCGTGGCCACTGAACTGCTCTCCGTGCCACGTCTCTGTACCACGTTGGTGTAATTGCAGTCATGTCTAGGCGCGTCCTACATTCCGGCGGTGGCTGATTCCGAGAACGGCGCGCCGCGTTGAACGAAAGATTGCATCGGCCCTCGACATCGTACAGATGAGTCGGGGGTGAACACGATGCCGACCTCAACAACGGCAGCTCGATTCTCGCGGCCAATTTGACACTCCGTTCGACTGCTGCAATCGGGCAGTCGAGTCAACCAGCGGACAGATCCTCCGATCTCGTCTCGAACGGGGGAGGGTCAGCTGTGTAGTAGCCAATCCGCGAGCTGAGCGTCTGCAACTTCACCTGCCTCGACGTTGACTTCTGGAGGGAAACATGAACTTGGGAAGTCTGCAGAAGAACGCCACGGTCGTCCGTGAGGACGGCACACGAGGCCGAATTGTGGATGAGCATCTGTCAGGCGAGCCCTCGCCGCGACTGACATTGCAATTCGACGACGGCGCCCGGGCTGTCGTCGCTGTGACCGAGCTTGTGGAGCAGGAAGATGGCACCTACCTCATCCCGGCCCGGTCCATCCAGACTTCCAGCGCCCGCGAAAGCGTCCAGGTCACAGATGAGCATGTAATCCCTGTTATTGCCGAGGAACTCGAGGTCGAAACCCGTCGAGTGGTGCGCGGCAAAGTGCTCGTCAACAAGCGCGTCGAGACGCACGAGGAGGTCGTCAATATCCCAGTCACGAACGAAGAAGTCGTTGTTGAGCACGTTCCAGTCAACACACTAGTTGAAGGGAAACCGCCCGAGGTCCGCGAAGAGAACGGCGTACTCATCATCCCCGTGCTGGAAGAAGTTGTCGTCGTCGAAAAACGGTTGATGTTGCGTGAGGTTCTGCGCGTCGCCAAACACCGCACGACGACGAGCACCGCAGAAACGGTGTTGCTCCGCCGTGAGGTCGTCGACGTGGAACGTGTGGAAGCAGAGGACGTGCGACCGAAGGACAGCTGAACGGTCCACGCAGACAGGGTGGGTCCTCGATTAGGGCCATCAATTCAAGGAGAAACACGATGAAGACGGTCATTGGATTGTTCGAGCGGAAAGACGAGGCCATGCGCGCCTTTTCCCAGCTCCTTGCGGAAGGCTATGCCCGAGCCGACTTGGACATTCTCACCAACGACGATCGGGACGACGAACCCAAGCTGGCGAGGATGCACAGCTGGGTTCCGACGCCGGACGTCGACATCTACCTCGCAGGCGTTCGTGACGGCGGCACGATCGTGACGGCCAATGTGGGCGACACGGCCGTGGCGCGTGCAGCCGGCATCCTGGGTTCGTTCGAGATGGTCAACATCGCGCAGCGCGCCGGCAAGCTCGCGGCGAAAGTCCCCGCGGTTGCCGCGGCTGGAGTCGGACACGTGGCCGCGGCTGTCACGAGCGCCGCCGCGACGGCCTCCACCGCTGCGCGGACCGTGACCGCACCCAACCTTCCGAAGCAAACCCCTGCGGTAGCGGCCGCGCCGCCGAAGGAGATCGCGCTCACGGACGCCGCCAGGAACGACAACGTCCTCGAAGTCATTGAAGAGGATCTGGCCGTCGGCAAGCAGCAGGTCGAGCGCGGCCGGATGCGCATCTACAACGTCGTCACAGAACGCGAGGTGGCCAAGAACGTGACGCTCAAGGACGAGACGCTGCGCGTGCAACGCCGTCCTGTCAGCCGTGCGATCGAGATCGACCCCGACATCTTCAAAGCGCGTTCGTTCGAAATGGTCGAAATGGACGAGATCGCGCAGGTCAAGAAGACGGCCCGCGTGGTGGAAGAGGTCTCGCTCGGCAAGGACATCGTCGACAAGGTCGAAACCATCAAAGAGACGCTGCGTCGGCAGGATGTCCAGGTTGAAGAGATCCCGGCCGCGCGCCCGTTCGAGGCCTACAAGGACGAATTCAAGAATTTCTACGCGAAGCATCTCTCGGACAAAGGCGTGACGTTCGAGAGTCTCGCGCCCACTTTCCGTTTTGGCCACGGCCTGGCCAGCCGCGAACCGTTCCGGAGCAGCCCATGGACAGCCGTGGAGTCCGATGCGCGACGCATTTGGGAGGAGAAGAATCCCGGCACGTGGGATCAGAGCAAAGCGGTCGTGAAGTACGCGTGGGAGAGCGTGCGCAACGCACGGTAGACCGTCTCTCAGTGAACCGCAAGGCGCAGGGACTGGCTCCTCCGGTCCTTGCGCCGACGTTCTCAGGACAGACGAGAAGGGAGTCTTTCAGATGGCCGCGAATTTGATCGCTCAGTTGCAGAACGAGTTTTCCGACGACGTGATTTCGAAGCTCGCATCCTACCTGGGCGAGACGCCCGCCAAGACGCAGACGGCGCTCGGCTACGCCATCCCCGCCGTGGTGGGCGGTTTCTTCCAGAAAACGCAGACGCCTCAAGGTGCCACCGATCTCCTTGGTTTGCTCCAACGCGGCGGCTTCGACGGGAAGTCGTTTGGAAACATCGCCAGTCTCCTGCGATCCGCGCCTGCTGATCTCATCAAGTCAGGCGGGAACCTGTTGTCATCGCTGTTTGGTCCGCGCCAGACCAACTTGACGGATTCGATTGCCGCGACGAGTGGGCTCGGCAAGCAGGCATCGTCGTCGCTGCTCGCCCTGGCGACGTCGTACATCGCCGGCCTGGTGGGTAAAGAAGCGAGCGCTGCGGGCGGCCTCAACGCCGCTTCGATCACCAACCTGCTCGGCGCCCAAGGACCGTATCTGGCAGGAGTGGCACCGAGTGGCTTGGCACAGGTGCTCGGCGTGTCGAGCTGGGAACGGGTCGACGAGCCCGCACGCGCGTACGAGCGGGTACAGAGCGCGCCAGCGCGCGCGTACGAGCGAGAAGAGAAGGGCGGGTTGGGCTGGCTCAAGTGGGTTCTTCCCTTGCTGCTGCTTCCACTGCTCTTCTGGGTGTGGCGATCGTCCCGGCCGGCCGAGCCTGTGCGCACGGTCCAGCAACCGGTGACGTCGGCACCAGGTCCGGCACGCCCTGCCGCGGCCGCTGTACCAGCCCTTGTCAAGCGCACGCTGACCTGCGGTCAGGAGCTCGACGTCGCTCAGACCGGCGTCGAGGCCAAACTCATCGACTTCATCGACGACAAAGGGCGCCGGGTCGATGACACGACCTGGTTCACCTTCGACCGGTTGGAATTCGAGACCGCGTCGGCCACACTGCTGCCAGGCTCTCAGGCGCAGCTGCGCAATATCGCCGCGATCATGAATTGCTACCCGAACGTGAATGTCAAGGTGGGTGGCTATACGGACAACGTCGGCGATCCGGCCGCGAACCTGAAGCTGTCGCAGGCACGAGCGGATAACACGGTCGCGGCAATCGCCAGTAACGGCATCCCACGGACACGATTGGAGTCCGAGGGGTATGGGGAGCAGCACCCGGTGGCCGGTAACGATACTGCCGAGGGTCGGCAGCGCAACCGCCGGATCGACGTGCGTGTGACCCGGAAATAGTTGCTGACTGGGCTGACGGGTTATCCGTCAGCCCAGAAACTCATGCCCGCAGCGTCCACCAACGGCGTCTTGGGTGTGTCGAGCGCCCGCGACCTCGTCGCGATACTTTCGGTTGTCGGCATCGAGCTGGCGTTCTTGGCGGCTGTCACTGGCGCCTGTACGTCGTTGCGATGTGGGCGATCGGGCGTCTCTCGACGCTCCGGCACGGATCGACGCCCGAGTCGATTCGCGCCCTCCGGAAGAGGGTGCGCACCGTCCTGGTTGCACTCTCCATCCTCCTGGCCATCGGAATCCTCGCGTACAACGGCTGGCTGGTTGCCCGTCGCGTCAACGTGCCAAGCCATACCATCGCCGTGCTTGGTGCGGTCAGCGCGGACATGTGGATCGGCCTTGCGCTGGCGATCTTGAAACTCGCTGCCGCGACCTTCGGCGTTGTCGTCGGCACGCGCGCCACACGACGTCTGCTGCGCGTCGTCGAAGCCCAATTGAATAGATGGGATCAGCTCCACGACAACGACCGTAGCCTCGACGTGCTCTTCTCGGGCCTCAACCGAGCCATCGTCGCCACGGGCTGGATGTTGCTGGGTGTGTACGCCCTTCGACTTTTCGGGCTACCGGAGATCCTGCGTAATGGGCTATTGATGGTCGTCCGCGCCTACATCGTCATCGCGGTGGGGCTCCTGGTCATTCGGTCGTCGGTGGTCATCGTCGATACGCTCGATGGATTCAGCCATCGGTATGCACAGAACCGCGGGTGGTTGCGTTACTACGATCACCTGCGTCCACTGGTCCCGACGTTCCGCGCCTGTCTGGAATACGCATTGTGGGTTGCGTTGGCAGCGCTGGCGTTGCTGCAGCTTGGTCCGGTAGGCCGGCTGGCCGTGTGGGGACCAAAGCTGATTCAGGCGATTGGGATCTTTTTCCTGAGCCGAGTCGTGATCGAACTCGGCCGGTTCGAGATCGGTCGGCGGCTGCTGCCTGCGGAAGGTCTCGACGAGATGACCCGCCGCCGCCGCTCGACGATGGCGCCTCTCGTCCGCAGCGGTTTTACCTATGCGGTGTACTTCGGAACGGCCGTGCTGATTCTGGCGTCCCTCGGATTCAACCCGTTGCCGTTTCTCGCCGGAGCCGGCATCCTCGGCTTGGTTGTCGGCTTCGGCGCGCAGTCGCTCATCAACGACGTGGTCTCGGGCTTTTTCATCCTGTTCGAAAACACTTACCTGGTCGGAGATGTGATCGAGGCCGGCAGCGGGAAGGGGGTCGTGGAGGCCATCGAGTTCCGCACCACGAAGATTCGCGACGTTGACGGTCGCGTCCACATCATCCGGAATGGCGATGTGAAGGACGTCATCAACTATTCGAAAGACTACACGCTGGCCGTCGTCCCCGTGGACGTCGTCTACGATGCCGACTTGCGCTGGGTGTTTTCGATTCTCAAGGAGGCCGGCGAGCGCTTACGAGCCGAGAACCCGGACGTCCCCTCGAGGATACGGCGATCGATGGCATCACCGCGTTCGGTGCGACGAGCATGACGGTGCGCACGTCCACACGTGTCAAGCCGGGTCGTCACGAAGCGGCCGCCGCCGCGCTTCGCTTCTCGATCAAGGAGGCGTTCGATCGTCGCGCTACCAGTTCGTCACGCCGTGGCATCGTGCCGGCCGAATTCGTCGGCGCCAGCCCGCCGGATCCCCGCGATCGTCGGGAAAACATCGAGAAAGGCCGCGGCCTCTTCGGCGGCCCACGCCGCGCCGAAACTTAAGGCTGATCACTTCACCAGCACGACCATGCCTTCGTTGTTTCGGTGCTTTGCTGTCCCTTTCTACCCTCGTTTTACGTATTGTCATGTGAGGCAGCGGCTGGGGTAGCCCCTGCACCTGCAGACTCGGGCTCGGGAGGGTCACATCCTGCAACGCTTCCTCAGACGCCTCGTCGAAGTCCGGCAGGAGGAGAGTGGCGCCGTCCTCCTGATGTTCTCCTATTCCTTCCTGGCCATGACGGCTTACAACATGGTCCAGCCAATTACGCGATCGAAGTTCATCTCGGCGCACGGGGCAGAGAACCTGCCCTACGTGGTGCTCGCCTCGATCGTCCTGATTGCGCTGCTGATGCAGTTTTACAGCAAGCTTGGGAGGCTCATGCCCGGGCGCTGGATCATCCCGGTCACGCAAGCGGTCATGGTGGGACTGCTCGTGCTCTTCTGGACGCTCTACGCGGATCCGGCGACGCCGTCCGATGCGCGGCCGGTCGAGACAAGCGCCTTCCAGGGATGGGTCGCGACGGCACTGTACTGGTTCGGCCAGATCTACGCGATCCTCCTCATCACTCAGTTCTGGACTCTCGCGAACCTCATTTTCGATCCCCGGCAAGCGAAGCGGTTGTTCGGATTCATCGGTGCAGGCTCCAGTCTTGGCGGGCTCGTCGGCGGCAGCCTGCCCGCCTTCTTCGCGCAGACACTGGGCAGCCGCCATCTGCTGCTCGTGAGCGCCGTCGTGCTCGGCTGCTGCACGCTGGTCGTGATCGCGATCGTTTCACGGGCCCGCGGTGTCGATCTCAGGGGCCTCGAGACGGCCGGCGAGGAGAAAGGAGTCGGGGGACAGCAAGCACTGCGGATGTTGCGCGAGTCGAAGCACCTCCAGATCATCGCCGTCGTCATCGGGCTGACCTCGATCGGCGCCGGACTCGTGGATCAGCAGCTCAATATGGCCACCGAGGCGTTCAAGGGGCGCAATCAGATTGACGCGATGACGGCGGTTCTTGGACAGGTGCAGGTCTACGTGTCGGGCATCGGGTTCCTGATCCAGATGTTCCTGACCACGCGGATCCAGCGCTTTCTCGGCGTGGGGTTTGCCTTGATGCTGCTGCCGCTCGGCTTCGGGGTGATGGCCGTGATCATCCTGTTGAACGCCGCGCTCTGGGCGCCGATGTTCGCGCGCGTCATGGACAAGTCCTTGCGCTACACCGTGGACAAGACCTCGCGCGAGATCCTGTTTCTGCCCCTGCCCGACGCCATCAAGAACAAGGCGAAGCCGTTCGTCGATGTCACCGCGGATCGCTTTGCGCGAGCGCTGCAGGGTCTTGTCGTGCTGATCTTGATTGCCCCGTGGGGCCTGGGGCTCAACTGGCAGCAAGTCAGCTACGCCAGCCTCATCATCATGGCGGGCTGGATCGGGATGGTCATCGTAGCGAAACGCGCGTACGTGAGCGCTTTCCGCGAAACCCTCGAGCGTCACGATGTCCCGTCCGACGTCCGGTTGCCCGTTGCGGACCTCGCTGGGATCGAGATGCTCGTCGAGGAGCTCGCCCATCCGGACGAGCAGACGAGTGCTCAATGCCATCGATCTCCTCGAATCCCTGGAGAAGCGGAATCTCATCACGCCCCTCCTCCTCAATCATCCGTCCTCGCGGGTGCGCACGCGGGCGCTCATGGCGTTGGGATCCGTGCGCCCAGAAGTCGCGCGCCGCCAGGCTGTCACCGTCGAGCGGTTGCTCGCCGACCCGGATGGCGAGGTACGCGCCGCTGCGGTCGCGGCGCTCACAAACATCCGGGATCTGGATGCTGCGGATCTGGTCCGGCCGTTGCTCTCCTCTCCTGACCCGAGGATCGTAGTCACGGCCGCGCTCGCGCTGGCGGGCACGGGGCGCGAGACCGATCGTTTAGAGGGCGAACGCGCGCTCCAGCGACTTGGCGGCGACGCCGGCCGCCAGGCTGCCGACGCGCGGCGGGAGCTGGCGGCGGCTATTCGGCAGTTTGGAGGCGCCCACCTCCATTACCTGCTGGTGCCGCTCATCAGTGATCCCGACCCGGCGGTTGCTGCCGAGGCGCTGCGGAGCCTGAAGGCCACGAGGGGAGTTCGACGTGCTGTTCGTGCCGCCGCTCGTCGCACTGTTGCGCGATCGCCGGCACAAAGCAACCGCGCGCGAGATTCTCGTGAGCTACGGCGAACCGGTGATCGACACGCTCGCGTACTTCTTGCGCGATCCCGATGAGAACATCTGGGTGAGACGCCACCTCCCGGCGACCCTGGCTCGTATCCCGGCTCAGAAATCAATGGACGTGCTGGTCGAAGCGCTTGCCGAACAGGATGGCTTCCTGCGCTTCAAGGTGGTGGAGGCCATCGAGCGCCTGCGGCGAGATCGCCCTGCGCTGACGGTTCCTGGCGAGCCCGTCGAGAAGCTCGCACTGACTGAAGGCTATCGATCGCTCACCTATCTCTCGCTCCGTTACAACCTCGTTGAAGGTGCGAAGCGGCCGCCGGACGGATTGCTCACTCGAGCTCTCGGTGAAAAGACGGAACGAGCGGTCGATCGCATATTCAGGTTGCTTGGCTTCCTGTATTCCTCGACAGATATCGCCGCGGCACGATGGGCCCTCGAACACGGCGACTCGCGTGCGCGCGCACGGTCGCTCGAGTTCCTGGACAACACGCTCGAACGGTGCATTGCGGAAGCGACTCATGCCGGTTCTGGAGGACGCGCCCATCGAGGAAAAGGTCCGCAGAGCGAATGTCGTGCTGCGCACGAGGGTGCGTGACGAAGAAGAGACCTTGCTCCAGTTGATCAACGATGACGACCCGGTGGTGGCTTCACTGGCCATCGACCATGCGCGAGCCCACAGGGTGTGGGCGCTCGAACAGGATATCGAGCACGTACTCGCCCATCGGGATCCGCGCGACTGGGTCGTGTTCGAGGCCGCCTCGTGGGCGCTTGCCGAACAGCGTATGCCGATCGAGCGCGTGCGGCAGCTCTGGCTCGAACCGCTGCCCGCCGCCATCATCGCCGGGCGCCTGAGCCAGCTGCCGATATTCGCCTCCGTCCCCGTCGACGAGTTGTTCCGCCTCGCGAGTGCAGCACGCCAGAACCGCCACGAGCCGCGGCAGGTGCTCGGTCGAGTGGGCGTCGTACCTGAGGGCCTGAAGGTGCTGCTCGATGGGCAGGCGGAAGCCACGAATGGTGACGGCCGCTCTCGTCTGCTCATGGCGCCGGCGACGATCGGCTTCGAGGAGTTCCTTCAGAATCGGCCGGCGGCTGAACAGGTGTCGGCGGCGGACGTGGCGGTGGTCCTGCTCATCAGCCATGACGAGTTGCGGACGCTCCTGTCCGAGAGCACGACGCTGGTCGAGGGACTCTTCCGGACGCTTCTCGAGAGGGGCCCCTGGCCGCCGCAACATCTCACGCCTGGTGAGCACGTTGAGAGGCCACCGACAACCGACACCGGCGCACATCGCTGCTGGAAAAGTCGTTCATTCTCCGTCGCCTGCCGGTGCTCACCGACGTTTCAGCCGAGGAAGCGCTCCACTTTGCGGGGATTGCGCGGGACTTCGTCGCGGAGCCGGGGCATGTCGTCTCCAGCCAGGCTGACCCGCCGGCTATCTTCATCCTGCTGTCAGGTGAGATGACGCTCGCGGTACCCGACACCGCCGGGATCGCGCCGATTACGGTCCGTGCCGGCGACGTCGTCGGACTGTACGAGACGCTCGTTGGCGTGCCCGTGGGCCGCCGCCAGCGCATCGTGCACCGCACACGGGCGCTGCGGATTGAGCGTGAGGATTTCTTCGATGTGATGGGTCAACATCCTGCGGTGCCTGGGCTTGTCCTGGGCGCGCTGTTCAGGGAATTGTCGCAGACGCGTTTGGTCGGCGAGGCGCGCGTCCGCTCCTAGCGACCGGCGTCCGGCGCGCCATTCTCGGGCATCACCTGCAGCAGTACTTCCGGACCGACCGAGACCTCGCCACTAAACGGCCGGGCGTGTGAGGCGACCATCAGAGCGGCCAATGCCGCGGCGGTCGCGAACGTCCCCATCGCTAGACTTGCAGTGAACCGATTGTCGCTATGGACCAACGCGATGGCCACCAAGGCCAGGATCGCTTCGAGAATCAGACCCCACCACTTCACCCAGTTGATCGTCGATCGACTGATGATGATGCGCTGTCGTCGCGCATCGAGAGCCTCTTGCAACGCGCGAACCGTTTCACGCTGCGCGAGCGCCTGTGCTTCCTGCTGCGGCGTTAGCGCCAGAGCCAGGCCCAACGCTTCGACCAGCGCGGCCGGTGGCTGCTTCAACTCGAGACTCTGGGTCGCCATGGCCGGCCATTCCACCGTCGCGGCTTCTTGAATGTGCCGACCTACGAGCGCGCGCAGTTGTTGCTCAGTCGGCGCCGGAAATCGGGCGCTCAAGAGCACGACGGCTCTCAAAGCACTCGCCTCGCGATCCACCGCGTCGTGTGCCCGCTGCTGGTCGGTCCAGACCTGCGTCGCCAGAAACGCCACCAAAAGACCGTAGAGGATTCCCAACGGTGGCAGGATCCCCGGCGAAATGCCCTTGAACGCACGAAGGCGATCGCCGGTCGCCAGCCTCATGATCACCAAATGAATCGCCCACGTGACCAGGGACGTGGCGGCGAGAAAAACCACCGTCATCCAGACGACAGGCAGGTGAAACAGCCAGTGGGACACGGTGCAAAGTCTGTGGAGTATAGATCTGGCGCCGACGCTCACACGCCGTAGGGCTGGTCAGACTCAGCCGTCGAATGACCTTTGGGTTCTGATGTACGACAAGGCTGTAATAGTCGCGGCCTCAGAGCACGGCGACTTTGACTGTTCGACTGCGGTCGCTGAGCGGATGGTTTCAGTCGAGAAGGGCGTATGGGACTGAGAGACACGGCAAGGCGTGTCTGCCGTAGCGGCGAGCCGCGCCAACGGCTCGGACCAAGGAGCACATATGAACAGTCTCGACGCAATCCTCGGATCACGGGAAGCGGCGCCGCGCAGCAACGCGGGCGTCAATTCGGCCTGAACGAAGGCCAGGTCTCGTCCGCGTTATCGGCGCTGGTGCCGGCGCTCGCTGCGGGGTTTCAGAACAACATGTCGAGCCCTCAAGGATTCGAGGGCCTGATTTCCGCACTCGGAGGCGGGCAGCACCAACGCTATGTCGACGACCCGGGTGTGCTGGGTCGAGCTGATACGACCGCCGACGGAAACGGCATTCTGGGGCACATCTTCGGAAGCAAAGACGTCAGCCGTCAGGTGGCGACACGCGCGGCGGCGCGACGGGGATTGGAGAAAGTGTCCTGAAGAGCATGCTCCCCGTCGTCGCGGCGATGGTCATGGGAGCGATGAGCAAGCGAATGATGGCATCGGCAAATCCTATGGCAGTCGGGCGCGTCGGAGAGAGATTCGTTGCTTGGCATGTTGACGCCGATGCTCGACTCTGATCGTGACGGTTCCATTGTCGATGACGTCGTCGGCATGCTGGGTCGTATGGCCGGTCGGTAGCTAAGCGAGCCGACGTCGCATCGCCAATAAGAAGCGAGCGATGTGGGACCCCTATTGTTCGTCGTCGCCTGGAACGCCCCGCGCGAAGACGTCAGGCCCATGGGCCTCTCGCTGGGAACTGGCGAGCGGCGTTGAACTATGATGCGCTCCGGATGGCACTCACTCCCGGTGCGCGTCTCGGTCCATACGAGATCCTTGCTCCCCTCGGGGCCGGCGGGATGGGTGAGGTCTACCGGGCCCGCGACACCCGACTCGATCGTATCGTCGCGCTCAAGACGCTGCCTGCGGAGTGGTCGCGCGACCCCGAGCGGCGCGGCCGGTTCGAGCGAGAGGCAAAGGCCATCTCGGCGCTGTCGCATCCCCATATCTGCACGCTCCACGACGTCGGCGATCACAACGGGATCCAGTACCTCGTAATGGAGTTGCTCGAAGGACGGTCGCTGGCCGCTCAGTTGAAGAGTGGACCGATGCCGATCGCGGACGTTCTCGCCTACTCGACGCAGATCGCCGGCGCCCTCGAGAAGGCCCATCGAAGCGGCATCGTTCATCGGGATCTCAAGCCTGCCAACGTCATGCTGACACCGTCGGGTGCCAAACTGCTCGACTTTGGCTTGGCCAAGCAGCAACCGGTGGGCACGGCGATCATCGACGGCGCGACCGAGGCCGGCCACGTGACGGTGCAAGGACAGATTCTTGGGACGCTTCAGGACATGGCTCCGGAACAGGTCGAAGGACGTGATGTCGATGCGCGCACCGACGTCTTTGCCTTCGGCGCCCTCATCTACGAAATGGCGACGGGACGGCCCGCGTTCGAGGGCGCGAGCCAGGCGAGCCTGATCGGCGCGATTCTCCAAACATCGCCGCCTCCAATCGCACAGGTGACGCCAGGCCTGCCAGCAGCGCTCGACCGGCTCGTAAACGTGTGCCTTGCGAAGAACCCGGACGACCGATGGTCGTCCGCGCACGATGTGCTGCTTCGATTGCGGGACATCTCTGATGGCCCGCCGCCAGAGGTCGCACCGGCAGTCCATCGACGCACGTGGCGAGAAGCGATCGCATGGGCGACGGCGGCGATCTTCGCGGCGATTGCCGTTGCGGCGATCATTCTCATTCTGCGAGCCGCGCCTCCGAAGGGCGCTGTCGATCTTCTGTACGTTCTTCCGGCTGAAGCAACGACGCTGGCCTTTGGCGAGGCACCGCAAATCTCCCCTGATGGCCAGAACGTAGCCTTCGTCGCGAGCGACCGATCCGGTAGAAGCCGACTGGTACGTCCGCAGGCGAGACGCGCTCGATCCGCGCGCCCTAACTGACACCGATGACGCGATTCACCCCTTCTGGGCGCCCGACAGCCAAAGGCTCGGATTCTTCGCGCAAGGTCAGCTAAAAACAATCTCGATTGCTGGTGGCGCGCCGCGCGCGATTGCGCCGGCACCGGTGCCGCGAGGCGGCACGTGGAACCGCGACAACATCATCCTTTTTTCCGCACAGCCTCAGACACCTCCACAGAGTGTTTCGGCGGACGGCGGACCAACGACAATCGTTCGCGCTGCCGCCGGATTCACGGGCTTCCGGATGTATCCCAGCTTTCTGCGGATGGCCGTCACTATTTGTATGTGCATCAGATTCCGGGCGACAAACGGGTCATCGGTGTCGCCTCGCTCGACTCCGAGGAGACAAAGGTACTCGGTGACTCGTTGGGCCAAGCCGTTTATGCATCCGGCCACCTGCTGTATCGTCGCGACACCTCGATCGTCGCACAGCCTTTCGACCAGCAGACATTGGACTTCAGCGGGCAAGCAGTGGCGATCGCCGACCACGTTGGGTTCAACGCGTTCACCTATCAAGCGCTGTTTTCGGTATCCGCCGATGGCGTCCTGGCCTACCAGGCGTCGAAGCCCTCGTCTGAACTCGTATGGTTCGACCGTCGGGGTAAACGGCTACAGACCACCATGCCTGCAGGCGACTACAACACGCTCTGCTTGACGTTCGACGGTAAACGCGTGGTGTATGACTTGTCAGCTCCTGCGTCCGGCAACCTGGACCTCTGGGCGGTGGATGTCGCCGGTTCGAATCCAACGCGACTCACGTTCCATCCGCTGGTGGACATGTCGCCCATCTGCTCGTCGGTGAGCGACGAAGTGATCTTCGCGACGCTGCGCGAGGGGGCGCCCAACCTGATGCGCCAGAGGATTGGCACACCGGGCAGCGACACGGCGGTGGTTCGATCGCCGCTGCCCAAACTGCCTTCGGATTGGTCCCGTGATGGGCGGCTCGTCTACTCCGGACTGAATCCAAAAACCAATTTCGACCTGATGATCATGCCAGTCAGTGGTGGAGATCCGGTTTCGATTGCAGCGACGAATGCCGACGAGCGCAGCGGGCGCATCTCACCGAATGGGAAGTGGATAGCGTATGTCTCGAATGAAAACGCTGGCACCTACGAGGTGTGGGTTCAACCGTTGCCCGTCACTGGCGCCAGATGGCAGGTCTCGAAGAATGGCGGGTACCAGCCGCTCTGGCGACGCGACGGCCGTGAGCTGTACGACGTGGCGCCGGACAAGAAGTTGATTGCCGTTGACATCAAGGCCGCGAGTTCCGGCTTCGCGATGGGCGAGCCCCGAGTCCTCATGGAGACCCGCATTACGGGATGGGGAGGGATCAACGCCGGCGCTCAATACGACGTCACCGCTGACGGCGAGCGTTTTCTGATCAACACGGCAACCGAAGGTGTTATGCCGATCACGGTGGCATGAACTGAGGCGCTGTTGAAGCCCTCGAGTCCTGAGTGAGACTGACGTCGGGCCCGTTATTTCTGGATCGCCTTGCCCAAATCGAGGGACAGCGTGTCGATTGTCAGTCGCGCCAGCTTGGTGCCCTTCGGCACGCGGAACGAGAAGGTGCAGGAGAACGACGGCGTCGGCCGCGATCTCGCCAAAGGCCTGCGCCGTGTTGTAGGTCTTGCCGGAGTCGTCGTGCAGGACGGGCTCGGTACCGCGCCCGGCTTGAACGCCGGCGGGACCTTGAAGTCGACCTTCACCGAGGCGAACTCATTCGTGTCGCCCGGGCGGATGACGCCGCGGACGATGTTGGCGCCGGCCGGGCAGTCGGTCAGGCTGACGTTGGTCGCGCGCTCACGCCGGCGACCGCGACTTCCAGCCCCTTGTAGGTCTGCGGGCGGATTGCACCGCTCGACGCGTCTACGACCAGCCACGAACGCGCAGCCAGCCAACGCCAGGCTCACGTCGACATGCAAGGCCGCCCCTCAGTAAGGAACCGGCAGCTGGCAACGCCAGAGGCCCGGTCCGAGCCACTGACCTGAGTCTAGGAGATCCTGACTCACAGCGGACGATCCGGGAACATCATCGTCCGCCACATGTGCGCCGTCGGGCTGTTGTCGTAGCCGAGCCCTTCTTTCGGCTGCTTGAAGTGGCGGCCGATGATGTCGATGAACGGATCGATCGACACCTTCGGCGTTCGGGATCGAACGAGTAGAGATCGTTGACGGTGACGAGGCGAGGCAGCGTCGTACCACTTGTGGTTGCGGACCATCTTGTAGTTCTGCTCGAGGTACGGCTCGGGCTTGTAGTCCTCGCCAAAAGTCCGCAGGTAGCTCTCCGGGTATTCGTAGCCGAATTTCTCGTCGGGATAGAAGCGCAGCGTCTGGTGGTGGCGAATGGCGAAGACGACCTTCTCCGAGACGTACGGCTCGATAATCTGCGCGCCCCACCAGCCGTGATCGACCTTCATCAGCGCGTGCACGGTGTCGTGCATCAGGCAGGCGAGAATGATCTCTTCCGGCATGCCGGTCTTGAGCGCGCGGGTCGCGCTCTGCAGCACGTGATTGGCCGGCGCGAAGCGCTTCTCGAAGAACTCGAGCAGCGTCGGCCGGTCGGACAGCTTCGGCAGCGGGCCGCGCGGCGACCGTCGCGGCCGATGGCGTTGAAGATGTTGCCGGCGCCGCGCCGCACACCCGTGCGCTTGGCGTCGCGGCCTCGATCTCCGCCATCGTGGGGTACTTCGGCGGGTGCTGCCGCCCTGCTGCTGCGCCGGGACCAACTCGTCGAGCGGCTCCTCCATGTAGTCCTCGAGCGCGTCGGCCTTCTGCTCGGAGGTCATCAGCGCGACGGCGGCTGTTCCACCGAGGCTCGCAATAAACGCTCGACAATCGATCTCCATGTGATCCCCCTTTTTGGCCCACCTGTCGGACGCACCCATAGATGGCGCGCAGCCCGCGCGGACAAGATGCGCCTTGCGCGGGCGGCAGGTCAAGTCCTGATTTTTGGGCGGAGTAGTGCAGGCCCACCACGCCGCTCGGATAGGGCGTCGCTTCCTTCAGGGTGAACGGGTGTGTACGCCCTCGGGGAACAGGCGCTTGCCCTCTCCGAGCACCAGCGGATAGACGAGCAGGTGGAGCTCGTCGACCAGATCGTGCTCCAGCAGCGTGTGCACGAGCTGGCTGCTACCGTCGGTGATGATGTTCTTGCCGGGCTCGGCCTTGAGCGCGGACCGCCTCGACCACGTTGTCCCGGATGATCGTCGTGTTGCGCCAGATCGGCTTCTCGAGCGTCTTCGACACGACGTACTTCGCCGGCGCGTTCATGACATCTCCGAACGGATCCCGAGCCGGCATCGGCTCGAAGGCTTCGGCGTGAATCACGTACGTGCGCCGGCCGAGCAGCAGGGCATCAGCATCCTGCATGAACGCCATGAAGGCCTTGCCGATGTCGTCGTGCCAGTACGGCGCGTCCAGCCGCCGTGCTCGAACCCGCCGTCGCGATCCTCGTCTTGTCCGCCCGGGGCCTGCATGACGCCGTCGAGTGAGATGAACTCCGAAACGATGAGTTTTCGCATGGCGTCTGCTCCACGATGCATGTCTTCGTTCCCCCCCGTAACGTCGAATTGGCAATCTCGGCGATGCAGACGGAATTGAGCCTTACGATGGTGCCCGCGCTGCTGCTGCAAACTCTACACTCCACCCCTCCCCCCCCCCTCCCCTTCCCCCCCCCCCTCCCCCCCCCCCTCTCCCCTCCCCTTCTCCCCCTCCTCCCCCCCCCCCCCCCCCCCCCCCCTCCCCTCAGCTCGCTCGTCTTCGCTGCGCAGGCGTTCGAGCGCACCGGAAATCTCGTCGATGTCGTGCGAGAGCGTTGACAGTTTCTCGTGCTCGGCGCGCACGAAGCGCGTGTAGGGCGCGACCGCGTCCTACGGCAAGCACGCTGCGATCGACTTCGCGTTCGAACTGTGCGCGCAGGTCGGTCATCAACTCCGTCCGCATTCGGCGATGCGCTTCGCGCAGCTGCGCTTTGGCCTGCGCGCGCTTCGACGGGATCACGAACATGCCGAGCACCGCAATCGCGCCGGCTGCAATGATGCCGGTCACATCGGCGGCCGTCGTCGTCGCGAGGCAGTGACGGGTGCGCCGAGGCCAAACGGCGCCGGCCTGCGCGAGCGCCGCGCCGGCGACCGCGGTGCGCACGCCGTCGGCCATGGCGAGGCTTCGCGCTCGCTATCGTACGGTCCACCGCCGGTTGGCGGCGCGGCCGACCGTGTTGATCAGCTGCGCGCGATCGTACTGAAAGCCGTTCGTCGTCGCCGCCGACGACGCGTCCCTCGTGCGCGCGCGGCGGCGTTGACGTGCTCGGTGACGGCCTGCCACTGACGCAGCTCGCTGGCGACCATCCAGTCGATGACGTCGTGGACCTGCTTCTCGATTTGCTGCGGCACGTCGGCCACAACCGTCGCGCTCGAACTCGCGCTGGATTCGCGCCTTGTTCAGGAGATCCGGAATGCGGCCGATGCGCAGCGTGTCGTCGAAGAACGCCATGCCGCGGTTCTCGAACTGGTGGAGGATGTTGTCGACCTCCGAGAGCCGGAACTCGAACTCGCGCGACGAGGTCGGTCCGATAGACCTCGAGCTGCCGGTCGATGTCGTCGATGGTCTGCAAGTCGTCCCGCAGCAGCGCGAGCCGGCCGTCAATCGTCGTGGCGGGTCGTCTGAGCCAGGCGAGCCCCGATGCCGAGCGGGTTGAGAAGCTTGAGCCGCAGCCGTTCCGTCTGGTCGAGAGTCGAGCTGATGTAGCGTTCGAGATCGTCGAAGCGATCGCCGGCGACCGGCTCGCCACCGGCTCGCCCATCTTCTGCCGCAGAGCGCGACGCGAGGACACGGAAAGATTTCGGGCTTCGTGTCCGCAGCGCCTGCGCATGCTCGGCGACGAAGCGCTTACCTGCTCGCGATCCTCGGGTCGCTCCAGGACGTCGATCTTGTTGATCACGACGACGATCTTCTTGCCCCAGTTGCGGATGTTTTCGAGGAACGAGCGCTCGCTTTCGGTGAACGGCCGATCGGCGGAGGTGACGAAGAGCACGAGATCGGCCTGCGGCACGAACTCGTTGGTGAGCCGCTCGTGCTCGCGAAAGATCGCGTTGGTGCCCGGCGTGTCGACGATGTCGATATCGCGGAGGAGCGCACGGGCGCGGTGACGACATCCCGCCGGACGCTCGACAGCGGCCCGGGTGTCTCCCCGTAGCGCAGGATCTGCAGTCGCGTCGTCGTCGGCGTGGCGCCCTCCTCGAGCACGCGCGCGCCGGCGAGCGCGTTGACGAACGCGCTCTTGCCGGCGTTGAACTCGCCGATGACGACGAGGAGGAACAGGCGATCGAGCTGCGCGATGGATCGCTCGAGCGCCGACTTGTCGGCGGCGGTCGCGTCGAACGCGCGAGCGCGCGCTGCAGCTTGCCAGCCATTCGCGCTCGTCGCTGACGAGCGCTCGCATCTCTTCCGGTAGAGACGGCGTCAGCACGCTCATCGCTCATCATGGTACGACACGGGATGGACGATTGGCCGAGTCGCATTGCACCGCTTATAGCGCGGTGTACTGTTCGTCGCTGACCTGCTCCAACCAGTCGACCGCCTTGCCACCGAGCTGTTCCTGAATCGCGATGTGCGTCATGGCGGTCGTTGCCGACGCGCCGTGCCAATGCTTCTCACCGGGCGGGAACCAGATCACGTCCCCGGGTCGGATCTCCTCGATTGGCCCTGCCAAGCGCTGGGCACGGCCAGCGCCGGCGATGACGATGAGGGTCTGGCCCAACGGGTGAGTGTGCCAGGCGGTCCGGGCGCCGGGCTCGAACGTGACGCTCGCGCCGGCGACACGCGCCGGTTCCGGGGCCTGGAAGAGAGGGTCGATCCGTACACTGCCGGTGAACCACTCCGCGGGTCCTATGCCGGAGGGTTGTGAGCCGCTTCTCTTGATATCCATCTGGCCTCCTTCAGCGACGGAGCCTCTTCATCGGTTCGTCCAGTCGCCCAACACTACAATTCTGCCGTGGGAGCACCATGCCTGCGCCCTGCGCCCTGCGCCCTGCGCCCCGTGCCCTGTCCCTGCGCCCTGTGCCCTATGCCCTGCTCCCTAATTAAGATGTCCGCCATGACGCGACTTCGCCTGCGGAGCTGCTCCCGCCTTGTGACCCTCGTTGGCACTCTTGCGTTGGCGACCGCCTGTGGCGCACCGCCGCCGGGCGACCGGCTCGCGCCACAATCCGCACGCAGCACGCGCTACGAGGATCTCGTCACGCTGTTCAACGAGTGGCGGACCTTCCAGCGCCCCACACTCGTCAACGGCGTGCCCGACTACACCGCGGGCGCGATGGCGGCGCAGCACAAAGCGCTGTCTGGCTTTCAATCGCGCCTCGCCGCCATCGAACCCAGCGGCTGGCCCATCCCTCAGCAAGCCGACTACCACATCGTGCGCGCCGAAATGCACGGTCTCGATTTCGATCATCGCGTCCTGCGCCCATGGGCCAACAACCCGGCGTTCTACGTGACGATCTTCCCGAGCGAGAGCGATCAGCCCGCGCGGGAAGGGCCTTTTGTGGTACGGTGCCGTCGAACTCTGGAGCCATCAGTTCCCGTTATCCGCACGTGACGCCGAAACCGTCGCGACGGGCCTGCGTGCCGTGCCGGGGCTTCTTAGCCCAGGCCAGGACGAATCTGATCGGCAACGGGAAGGATCTTTGGGTGCACGGCGCCCGCGATCTACGACAGCAGAGCGCCG